>CP060220.1:0-1200000 GCA_023898385.1 Pseudobdellovibrionaceae bacterium
AATGGATGGGGCGGCAGGACTCGAACCTGCGAATGTCAGAATCAAAATCTGATGGCTTACCAACTTGCCGACGCCCCAATCGCAGAGCCTTCGTTTCTATGAAGCTTTGGCGGCAAAATCAAGTGAAAGATCAACGATATCGGGGCCCACGAGTCCATTACTCATCGCAGCAAATGCCGAATGAGCTATTCGCCGTCCGATTCATCGAGCTCTTTTAGTGAGTCACCCATAGAGCGCACTTGTTTTTCATACTCGTCAAAAACCGCTTGCTCGATCATTTCACGAGTTTCTTGGTTTAGCGGATGGGCGATATCTTTGAATTCTCCATCTCGACGCTTCTTGCTGGGCATGGCCACAAACAGGCCAGTATTGCCGCGAATCACTTTTAAGTCTCGCACAACAAAGCAGTCATCGATTGTGATGGATACATAGGCTTTAAGCCGTTCTTCATTGACAGGGAAAACATTCACCTCGGTGATTTTCATTTTTGTTTCTCCTTGTTGCCTTCGCGATGTCTTTCCAGGAATCAACCCTGGCCGTAGTCGAAGGGGATTACAATTGCTTCAGCTCCTCTGTCGGCAGACTGGCCCAAAGACTTAAGCCCTTTGTTGAGGTTTTGTTAAAAAAAACACGTCGGGCCAGAAATTCCCAGTGATTGCAGGGGGTTGATCGTTTTAGAAAATTGAAGATTTTTTGCTATGGAAGTCGGGATCGTGTTATTTTGAGACACGCACTTATCGAAAATGGGGTCATCTACAGCGAGGTGCCATCCAAACTGACAAATATCAGTATCGGTGAATGATGTTCTTCGTGGTCTACAAGCCCTCGGTCTTCTCCGCACGGAACCATAGATGGGGTGGGTAATGTGGCCGTTATTGTTTTTCTACGGCACCACGATCGCAGGTTAACCCCCCACCGCCATCGGCCGGTCGTGGGAGCCCTCTTTGATCTGTGGTGGGGCAGTAGGCATTCAGCCCGCTATCCAGAGCAGGGCTGCCAGCCTGGAGACTGATAGTCTGTGTGCTGCCGCCATTGTTTGCAAGGCCTGCAACATCGAATTGCGGGTTCGTCGAAAGGTCAGTGCCATGGGCAAAGCCGCAAGAGTTGTCATCATCGATGTTTCCGCCAAGAGAAACCAGTGTCGAAACTCCCGAGATCGTGCAATTGTTCGTCGAAGCTCCTGCGAAAATGCTGTTCACCACTTCCACATCCGAGTCATACACGGCGAGGCTGTGAGAGGTGGCGCCTGAAAAGGTCACGTTTTGAAGGGTTGTGAGAGAGGCCGCGGCGTCCGCATTGATAACCAGGTGAAAGGGGTTATTTGAAAAGGTGGAGTTGACCACTGTAAAATCGGACGTCAGGCTGTGCAAATAAACAGAGTAATAATTACCGCTGCTAAAAGTACTACCTGAAATCAAAGATCCGCTACTCCACCCGGTGCCGTAGATATGGGCGCCATAATTCGCTCCGCCAGCTGCGGTGTTGCCTTGAAACTCGGAGTCCATTATTTTCACATCCCCTGTTTGCGCGTAAATTGCGCCGCCTCCCTGGATATTGTTGTTGGAATTTGAAGTAAACGTAGTTGATTGAATCTCAATTCCGAACAACGCTTTGATGGCGCCACCTCCATACTCAGATTGATTATTTGAAAATTGAGAATTTCGTACAAGAAAATACCCGCTGTGTTTAGTGATCGCCCCGCCACCGCCAGCGGAATTATTGTTTGTGAAAATGGAGTTGGCCACCTCGCCAGAGGGAGATTGTATAAAAAGGCCGGCGCCATCACTGCTGCCATTGGTGCTGCTGTTGTTGGTCACGGTGCAGTTGTCCATCAAAAACTCTTGGGATGTTACTATGTAGGCCCCAGTTCCCATAAGAAACGAGCTGCTGGAGTTATTGCTGATTTGACAATTTAGTAAGTGCAATTTTGAGTTGGTTGCTTTAAGGCCAACCCCATTGGCAAGGGACGAGCCACTTGAAGCCCCATCAATAGTGAAACCATCAATGGTGACATCACCGCTGATAATGTCCACGCCGCGCTCAAGCCCAGAGGCATCCAATACGGTTTTTATGCCATGGGGATTTTCAAGAAGGACATCACTGTTGATAACAAGGGTACTTGAAAGACTTATTGAGTAGCTTGTGGCAGTTACAATTTTTGCAGGAACGCCGGGTTCATTGTTGGCCTCTTCCACGGCGGCTCTGAGAGTGCAGGCTCCCGAGCCATTGTCGCAATTATTATCACCAAGATTGTAATCTGATCCGTCCCCATTGGCATTGATGCTGAATTTTTGACCGACTCCAATTTGAATTTGTGTCTCTGTAGACCCCGCCGAGTTAGATGCGGTGATGGTATAGGTCGTTTCGGCGATGGGTTCTGATGGGGTTCCCGTTATGGCTCCAGTCTGGGTGTTAAAAAGCAGTCCTGGGGGTAAACTCGGTGAAATCGAAAATGAGTCAGCCACGCCATCGAGGCTGGGTGCTGCCAATAAAAAAGAGTCACCAGCATAGATCACTGTGGGCACACTAGAGTAACTTAGCGAGGACGGAGGGGCCACGGGCGTGCCACTCGGGCTCGATTTTATGGAACCTTGGATAGAGTTGTCCGCCAGTTGGCAATTGGCTAAAGCCAAGCAAAAGAGGGGCAGCAGCATTAGCAAACGGGCATTGAATGGTTTTGTGGCCAGGCAACCAAGCATCGGTCAATCCACCTCTGTTAAAAACATTGAATTCATTTTATTTTATCGGAAAGGCAGGCGTTTTGCTAAAGGCTTTTGGGAAAATCCCAATTTCGATCAAATAAGTTTCTAAAAGACGACGCCAAAATAAATGGAGTTGCCGAATCGCGATAGGTGTAATCACCAATCAGTCAGTTCTCGTATCAGATTGAGACGGATTTGTTACAACAATAGATTAGTTACGGGTGTTGAAAAACTACGGCACCCGAAGGAAGTTTGTGTTGAGCGAGCCAACATGGATTTTGCGATATTGCCAGTAACCGCGTTGAGTCCAAGAAACGAAAAAAGACGCCGACCACCCAACCGTCGACAAAACTACGGCGCAGAAAGGAAGTCTGCGTCAATAGCATCATCGAACTGCGATTCCACAATCGGTGAAGCGTGTGGTGTTCTTATCGTAAACAAGGTCAAAGTACATTGTGCCTATGGGCAAGCTCTTCAATACGATCACATTCGGCTGGTCTGCTTGGGAAAGTCCCATAATGTTTCTAACTTGCACTTGACGTGTAGACCTTGCAATCAGCGGTTTGCCAAAGAGAGACTGGGGCAAGAACTTATGCAAAGTCATTTGGGGCGCACCTAGTGACCGTTGAAATTTCAGATGCCGCGCAAACAAGCCTTGGTGCGGAGGTGATGCCTGCGTTTTGGTCTTTTTAGGTCACCTCATATTGGCTTGCCGCGTCCGAGGTTTTCTCTATACGTCCGCCTTGCGATCAGCGAAGGTCCGTTCGGCTAAGTCATGGGCCGCAAAAAACGAGTTGGTATCTAATTCCGTAGGTAAAAATCCGTTTTATGGGGCGGGTCGATGATAGGGATATTTTCACATTGGTTTTGGTGACAATATCGGTTGAAATAGCAGTTGATTTTTTCACGGCCATTGTTAGTAGCTAGGGGGCCGCCAACTTCGAAGATTAAGTCAGGAGCCAACTCAATGAGACGAACGGCATTTCTATGGATTGCCATATCAATAGCACCTTTTTTTCTTTTAACTTTTTTTAATCACCCTTCCGCGGATGATTTTGTCTATGCCGTAAAGACTCTTGAACATGGCTTGTGGCGAGTGCAAGCTCATTACTACCTCGGTTGGTCGGGGCGGTATATGTCGACCCTGTTTTTAACGTTAAACCCATTTGTGTTTGGGCATGAATGGAGTTATCCGTTGATGTCTCTGTCTATGTTGCTGGTGTTTTTGACTTCATTGTGGGCGTTGTTCAACACAGCATTAGAACGGTACCTTGAGAAAAAATATATTTATGCCTTTTGCCTGGGGTTTTTTGCACTTTATTTAGCCCACTTGCCACGGGCCGCCTCGGGCTTTTATTGGCTGGCAGGCTATGTCAACTACATGGTCCCCTTGGTTTTTTTGAATCTAGCCGTCATTGGTCTCCTGAAACTTTGGGATTCTCGGTCAGCAATATTGTGGGTCCCGTCGCTCGTTATCTATGCTTTTTTCATTACCGGCGCCAATGAGACCATCATGTTAATTTTTAATTGGGTATTGGTCTTAGCGTTGGTGGCTTATTATCTCAAGCACCACAAAATTTGGTGGCCCGTCGTTTTAGTGTTTGTCTTCAATTTGGCCTTTTCTGTGGCCGTGGTAATGGCTCCCGGCAATGCTGTCCGCACCGGTCACTTTCCCAACGCTCACCAGCCATTGATGTCTGTGGTCAATTCAGTGGCCTTTTCCTTAGAGCATTTTTTTAGATTTTTAAGTGTTCCATTGATACTTGTGAGCATTGTCTTCGCCCAATGGATACTTGACCGAAGTCATCTCATGAACTCAGTTCATGTTAACAAAAAAACGTACAAGATCACTTGGGTTCTTTTAGGCTCATTTTTTCTGGCGGCTTTTTTTCCGGCGGCTTGGGCCATGGGTGGGCCACCACCAGAGCGGGTTGATAATATGACTTATTATTTTTTTCTGTTATTTTGGTTTGCTCTTGTCGGTCAATATGTCCATTTAAATTCAGACAAAGTGAGAGCCCTCGTTCATAGATTCAAATGGTTAAAACCTAACTATTTACAGTGGGTGATCGTCATAGTTCTTTTTGTCTGGGGCAACACGGGACGAGCTTGGTACGACCTGCTGACTCAGGCGTATCCCTATCATCGGCAAATGGTGGAGCGAGATATAGTAGTAAAGTCAGCGTCAAAGGGGTCACAACTCATCGTCCCTCCAATCGTGAATCGCCCACGTACGATATTTTTTGACGATATCATAGAAGACCCAGCTGACTGGAGAAACGTTGGTGTCTCAGGATACTATGGGTTGGGTTCAATTCGGGTGGCTCCTGATGGCAAATAAAACTTTATTAGTGGTGCCGTGCTACAACGAAGAACGGCGTTTGAATTTTGCAGAATTCGAAAAGTGGGCCAGCGAGGATCTGCAGTTTTTATTTTTTGACGATGGATCTACGGACGAGACGGCTTCACTGATTTCACAGTACATCGAGAATCGCCCGTTTATGTATTTTGAAAAAGGTGTAAAAAATCTGGGTAAAGCTGAGGCTGTGCGATCGGGCGTGTTGACCGCCAAAAATTTACCAGTCTATGGCCGCCTGGATTGGATTGGGTTTTGGGATGCGGATTTAGCTACACCACTCTTTGAAGTCTCAAACATGTTTACCTATGCCGACTTTTGCAAACAACCGGTGGATGCTGTTTTCGGCAGTCGTGTTTTTCGCCTCGGTGCGCGGATTGAACGATTGCCTTATCGCCACTATCTGGCCCGTGTATTTGCCACTCTAGTGAGTGTAATGCTTGGGGTAAGATCTTATGACTCTCAATGTGGTGCGAAGTTATTCAAGAAATCTGTGGCAGAGAGGGCGTTTTCTAAACACTTTGTAAGTCGTTGGATTTTTGATGTGGAAATTCTCCTGCGGCTTGATCAATCCCGCATCGTTGAGTATCCGCTAACAAGATGGGTGGATGTGGCAGGCAGTAAATTGCGACCCAAAGACGTCATTACCGTCTTCACCGACATATTGCGAATTTGGCGTAAAAAGTCTTAAAGTTGTCTCAATACAAAACCAGTATAGCGATCATTTATATTCAAGGTACGCCAAAAACACCTGATCTTGTCGCAACACTCGTAAAATATTGAGTTGTTTCTTTTTAAAGTGGCGGACCACATCTTTTGCTGAATACACAGCTTTCTTGTTTACATCGAGAATCACATCCCCCGGAGCAAGGCCCGCTTGAGCAGCGGTTGAGCCCGCTATAACTTCGACAACGACTGGGCGAGGCTTGCGCAGACGTGGCAAATTATACTCTTTGATCAAACTTCCGCTCATGTCGGCCACTTTGAACCCAAGCTCCGAGGCCGAAGTTTTTTCTTGTCGCTTGGGCGAAGCGTCTGCAAGTTTGGTGTCTTCAGGATGAGACCCCACGGCAATCATCAAAGTTTGATCCTTGCCGTTTCGGTTGATCTTCATTTTGGCCTGGCCACCCACAGGGATGTCCATCACAGATCGGACCAGGTCGTTAGAAGATTTTACTTCTTTACCGTTCACTTCAAGGACAAAATCATAGGGTTTAAGGCCGGCTTTGTCCGCCGGCCCACCCGGCTCCACCTGAGTGATCAACGCGCCTTTTGTGGAGGGCAGCCCCAGAGATTGGGCCGAGGAAGGATTTACGTTGGTGAGGTAAATGCCCAGATACCCTCGTTTGATATGTCCAAACTTTTCTAGGGATTCCAAAATGGACTTCACATCATCAATGGGAATCGCAAAGCCAATCCCTTGAGCCCGGGCATCGACAGCCGTGTTAACGCCGATCACTTCACCAGCCGTGTTGACAAGGGGGCCCCCTGAGTTGCCTGGGTTAATGCTGGCGTCTGTTTGCAAAAAAGGAAAGCGATTTAGTTCATCGATTTCGCGGCCTTTGGCGGAGATAATTCCTTTTGTCATCGTGTGTCCGTGGCCAAACGGGTTCCCAAAAGCGGCAACCCACTCGCCCACTTCGAGCGTCGAACTGGTGCCTAGAATCGCTACCGGCAGCTTCTTTTTCGCATTAATTTTGATCAATGCCACATCGGTACGGCCGTCGCGCCCTACAACTTTAGCGTCGTATAATTGATCATCGTTTTCAGAAAGCTGTACTTGAATAATATCAGCCTGCGCAATCACGTGGTTATTGGTGAGAATCAATCCGTCTTCACGAATGATAAAGCCGGTTCCCAGCGATTGAGCCGGCTGAATAGGTTGTTGCATTTGCGGCCCCATGAACTGTTGAAACAGATCAAAAAAGGGGTCGCCTGTGGGGCCGAACTGTCGCCGCATACGAACTTGTTGGGTGGTTGAAATGTTCACTACCGCCGGATTCACAAGTTTAGCCAACTCAACAAACAGATCAGAGGGCATTGGCTGCCCCTTTTCCACTTTAGGCAGTTTGGCTTCAGATGTGTTTGGAAATGAAAAGCCCACGAGGGCCACAAAAAATAGGAATACTGATCGAAGCATCATAGAACTTCTCCTTACTTTCCCTTGGCTTGCAGAAACTTCATCTGCAAATCATTTAAAATGGTTTCAAGGAATTCTTGCTCGTCTTTTTCAAGATTATTTTGAGTTTTCTTTTTCAGTAACACCAACAAGTCGATATTAAACTGAGCCATGTTCAGGTCTTTTTCCATTTTGTCGGTGGTGGGATTGGGGGCTAGCCCCAGTGCCATGGCCGCCGATGAAGCAATAGACAAAATTAATGTTGAAAAGCTGGCTTCCAGTCGATTTTCCATAGTGATCAATCCTATTTAAATTTTTCAGATGGGATAATATCCCAACAAGTTTTGAATCCGTTTTTTAACGGGCGGTTGCGCCTGAAAATATCGAGACCAACCTTTGCCAGTCAAGGGGTTAACAATAAACATATGGGCTGCGGCAGGAGACACGGAAAACGGCTGAGTGGCCCGCAGAGAATCTAGTTTCCAAAGTGCCTGTGCCAGGGTTTTTGGTTGTCCCGTCAGTTCAGCCGCCAATTGATCGATATGATAGTAGCTGCTTGACCCAACACTGGAGCGCAGCAAGAGGGCCACCACGGGTGCCGTAATGTAAGTCACAATATGACTTTGCGGAGCGTAGGGATCTTTTTTTGCACCAGTGATCAACCGCAAAAAGGCATCGAGTCCTCGAGTCACCCACAAAAACAAAGTGGCAAATAAGCTGCTAATTCCGAACGAAAGCGTGTCTAAGCGTTTAATGCAGGCCACCTGATAGGCAAGAATGGCTTCCAGCTCCCCGCGATCAAAGGAGTCCAATAGCCCCTGAGTGACAACAACGGTGGCCTCTTTCCAGCTTCGTCCCACGGCAAAGGCCTGGGGCGAGGATTGATCCATCACGAGAAGTTTCGGCTCGGGAATGCGCGCCTTTCGGCTAAGAGTAGACAGAATTTCTAAAGCTCGCCACGGGTCTTGGCCTTCAAGATGATGGCCCTGGACGGACTGCAGTATGCGAGCGTCGCCGAAAAAGTACATCACGCTGTTGATGCTAAGCGCCATGGCCACGCCCCACAGCACTCCGTCGCGGCCGCCAAGCCAGTGGCCCAGAACAATCAAGACCAATGCCAGGGTGATGAGATAAATCCATGCACGCGTTGGACTTTTCACTATTTCCCTCCAGGTTGGCTTTGCAAGCATTGAGTTTGCGAATAATATAATAAAGTTCTGTTGTCGAGGCCATCAAAATTGGAGGAGAGTCCGTGGAACTAGATATCGTCGCACTCAATGAAGCCATCAAAAAAGAAAGCCAATTTGTAGATAGGGCGTTTGCTGAAATCTCTAAAGTAGTTGTGGGACAACAAGAGATGGTTGAAGGCATCATTATGGGATTGCTGACGGGGGGCCATGTGCTTTTAGAGGGGGTGCCGGGGTTAGCAAAGACGTTAACTATTTCGTCAGTGTCGCAGGCCATCTCGCTCAATTTTCAACGCATTCAATTTACACCGGATTTGCTGCCCACCGACCTCATTGGGACGATGATTTACAATCTGAAAACGGGAGAGTTTACACCTAAAAAGGGGCCGATATTTACAAACATTGTACTAGCCGATGAAATCAACCGGGCGCCAGCAAAAGTTCAAAGTGCCTTGCTTGAAGCCATGGCTGAAAAGCAAGTGACCATTGGTGACAATACTTACAAGTTAGAAAAACCCTTTTTAGTGTTGGCCACACAAAACCCCTTGGAACAAGAAGGCACTTACCCCTTGCCAGAAGCGCAGATGGATCGGTTTATGTTTAAGATAAATGTAACCTATCCAAAAAAAGCAGAAGAAATGGAAATTCTTGAGCGGATGGCTAAAGAAGATATTCCACAGATTCAGCCGATGATCACAAAAGAAGAACTGATGCATGCAAAAAGTCGCGTCGATATGATCTATCTAGATGATAAAATCAAAAATTACATTGTTGAAATTGTGATGGCGAGTCGTGAACCCGGAAACTACGGTTTAAGTCATATTGAAAACCTCATAAGCGTCGGAGGGTCGCCGCGAGCCACGATCAGCTTAACTCGGGCGGCAAAAGCCCAAGCCTTTATTCGGGGACGAGGCTATGTCACAGCCGAAGATGTAAAGTCCATTGTCTATCATGTTCTTCGCCATCGGCTGATCCTGACCTACGAAGCCGAAGCTGAGGAAGTAACAACCGAAGATGTGATTAAAGAAATTCTTAGCCAAGTAGAGGTACCTTAATTTGAGTTTGCCGCCAGAGATACTGAAGAAAGTTAAACTCCTTGAGCTGGCCACCCGCAAATTAGTTAACAACCGTTTTGCCGGGGACTACCATTCGGCCTTCAAGGGTCAGGGTATGACCTTTGCGGAGTTTCGTGAGTATGTGCCTGGTGACGACATTCGGGCCATCTCGTGGCCCCTCACGGCCCGAACTGGTAAACCATATATAAAAATCTTCGATGAAGAACGGGAAAATTGCCTCATGTTGGCCGTGGATGTGAGCGGCTCTTCTGATTTTGGGACCGGTGAGTATTTCAAAGGCGACGTGATGGCGCATATTGCGGCGCTTTTGAGTTTTAGTGCTGTACGCAACAATGACCCCACAGGTTTGGTTCTTTTTTCTGATCAGGTGGAGCACTATGTGCCCCCCAAAAAAGGCCGTGGTCATGTTTTGCGAATTTTACGAGATCTGTATTATTTTAAGCCAAAATCCCGCGGCACCCGCGTGGCTTCAGCGCTAGAGTTTTTGCAGGGCGTTTTGAAAAAACGCAGTCATGTTTTTATCATAAGTGATTTCTTGGACCAGGGCTTTGACCAGGCATTGCGGATGATGGGAAAACGCCACGATACAGTGGCTGTGGTGGTGCAGGATCAGGCTGAAGTTGAAATTCCTAATTTAGGTCTGATTGATTTGCAGGATCCTGAGACAGGTGAAGTGGTTACAGTGGATACGGGCTCTAGGGCTTTTCGCCGAGATTATTCAGAGTACAAAAGAAAAGAACGAGCTGCTACAGAAGAAGAGCTCAAGCGCGCTCAAGTGGATCGAATTGATATTAAGAGCAATGAAGATTTTGTAGATCCGTTAATTGTTTTTTTCAAGAAGCGGGCTCGGCGATGAGTGAATCTAAAGAACCTTCAAATTCAAACCCGCAGCCCTCCGAAGTTGTAAATTCGGGTGCTTCATTGCCTCAGTGGAGCTGTGATCTCCAGGCTCTCGCCGATGGGCCGGCATTAGATGCGTGGCAAGTGGGGGATAAATACAACTTAGTGTGTAAGGGTGACGTGCTTGAGGTGGGGCTAAAGCCCACTGCGCAGATCATGTTCAAAGAGAAAAATGATGAATACATATTGCGTATCCTCAACGTGCAGCAGTCGGATCAGCAACAAGCGACATTTGTTGTGACCGGCTACAAGCCTGGCGAGTATTCACAAAAGTCTTTTGAGATTGGTGATGGATCTGCACGAGTTGAAGTGAAAGATTTATCGTGGACGGTAACTTCAGTCATTGAGGGGCAGATGGCGCAGCCGTATCCTTCGGCGCCACCAAGGCCATTGGGTTTTCCCGTGTGGGTGTGGACGAGTTTGGGTGTTTTTGCGGTGGTCATTTTGGCTAGCGTGGTCCGTGCAGTCATTAAATATTTTGAGCGAAAACGCTTGTACGAACGAATGGCGAAACAACGTACTGCTTTAGGCCCCTACAACCAGTTAAACAAAGATTTGCGAATTCTACTGCGCAAATACACGGGCAAACGAGTGACAGCCGAGGAAGAAAATTTACTGGCACGAAACTATCTTCGCGATCTAGAAAGAGAATTTAAGATGTATCTGGTTCGACAGCTCTTAGTGCCAGCAACAGAGTGGAACATACGATTAACGATGAAAGAGATTAAATCTCGCCACCGTAAAATATATAAAGACCAGGGGCCCCAAATAGAGCGGCTTTTGCGGGAGTTTAGCAAGGCCTCTAAAAATGTCGAGCGCATTCAAATTGTGGATTGTGAGCAGCTTGCCAATATGGTTCGGCATACGGCTGCGAGAATCCATTTACAGACGAGAGTGAAGCCCGTATGACCGTATGGAACACTCCTTGGGCTTTTTTAGTGTTGATTCCCGTTTTGTTGGTGGTGGCTTATCTGGCCTACCGAAAGGGCCGGCGTCGAGGCGCCATGCAATTCAGTGCAGTGGGTGTTTTTAAAAATGTGCCCAAAACCCTTAGAGGACTTTTAGCGCCCATACCGACGGCGTTTAAAGTTATCGCACTTGTTTTGGCAGTCATTGCATTGGCGCGGCCACAAAGGTCAGACACAAAAATACGGCGCAATGTTGAGGGAATTGACATCGTGCTCGCCCTTGACGTGTCAGACAGTATGTTGATTGAAGACATGCAGCCGGCAAATCGGCTTGAGTCCTCCAAGAAAACAATCAAAGAATTTGTTGAGAAGCGAGTGTCGGATAGGGTCGGGTTAGTCGTATTTTCGGGTGAGTCCTACACGCGTGTTCCATTAACCTTAGATTATGAGCTTTTTCAAAAGAGTTTGTCAGAAGTACAGACCTCAAGAAACATCAAAATGGGTACGGCTATCGGAGTGGCCCTCGCCAATGCCGTGGGGCGACTGAAGGATTCGACGGCGAAAAGTCGCGTTGTGATATTTCTCACTGACGGAGAAAATAACAGTGGCACTATTGACCCGATGACGGCCATTGAAATTGCCAAAGGCTATGGTGTTCGTGTTTACAGTATTGGTATGGGAGTCGATGGAGAAGCCAGGTTGCCCATTTACATCCAGCGCGGACGCGACAAAATAAAGCAGTATCGGCCAATTCACAGCAAAGTGAACGAAGAGCTGTTGCAGAAAATGGCGGCTGAAACCGGTGGTAAGTACTTTCGAGCCACCACGTCACAAGCTTTGGACGAAGTTTTCAAAGAAATCAATCAACTTGAAACCACAAAAATTGAAGTGAATAGTTTTACTAAATACACAGAGTTGTTTCCTCATTATTTATGGTGGGCAGTGGTCTTTTACCTAATGGCATTTGGATTGGCCCGCACTTGGCTGAGGAGGAATCCGTAGATGATCTATCGGTTTGCTGACCCCAATATTCTAAAATGGCTTTGGTTGGTGCCGGTCATAGTGATTTTGGCCTATTTGTTACAGCGATGGCAGCAAAAGAAATTTCAAAGAGTCATTGGTGGTAAGTTGTCTGGTTTTTTGCTGTCGTCGGTTTCACAAAATAAACGTCGAATAAAGCTTATCCTGGAATCTATTGTTGTGGTGCTTTTTATATTGGCCCTTGCCAGGCCTCAGTCAGGGGAGCGCACCCAAAAAATTCAGAGCCAAGGTGTAGAGTTGATGCTTCTCGTGGATGTTTCAGAAAGTATGTTGGCGGAAGATGTGAAGCCCAGTCGTATGGATTTGGCAAAAACCGAATTGGTGCGACTTTCTGACTCGGGTGGCGGCGACCGCATGGGAGTGATTGCCTTTGCGGGTTCGGCTATTTTGTTGTCGCCGGTGACGCCTGACAAATCGGCCATCAATATGTATTTAGATTCTCTCGGCACAAACTCCGTGTCTACACAGGGAACGAGTTTTAAAGAAGCGCTGCAAGCGGCTAGCGACGCATTTAAGCGCGGGGGCATTGAGGAAGATGAAAAATCAGTGGTGACGCAAGCTGTAGTGATGGTGTCTGATGGAGAAAATCACGATCCCGGAGCCATAGAGATTGCGGAAAAAATGGCCAGCGAAGGCGTACATATTTTCACTCTTGCAGTGGGGACCGAAAAGGGCGGAGCCATTCCCCTTCGGCAACATGGCCAACTTAAAGGCTATAAAAAGGATTCGTCGGGCCAGGTGGTCATGACACAAACTTCAGGTGAGGCACTAAAGGCCATTGCGCAAGCCGGAAAAGGTAGTTTTTATCACTTAACATTTGGTGGAAACGCCATATCCAATCTGAGACGGGACCTGGACCAGTTAGAAAAAAGCGAATTTGATAGTGCTGAAGTCTCGCAATATGATGAAAACTATCAATGGCCCCTTGGGCTTGCCATTGTGTTGGCGCTCATTGAATTGCTCTTGGGCGAGCGACGACCCGAGGGTCGAATTTGGAAAGGCCGATTTGAGGTAACAGTTTCATGAGTGCCTTGTTGAAATATCTATTCGGTTTGACGTTGATCTTCGCGGTGGTTCCGGCGAGTGCCTATGATTTAAGAGTTGTACCAGAGAACAATCGGGCCCTCGTGGATTTGATGAAAGCGATTCTGGTAAAGAACGCTGAGCTTTCAATAAAACAAATGCTTGGCGAGGAAGCTGGGTTAAGTCGTGAAAATTTATTGAAGGTGATAGAGCAACTTAAGAAAGTAAAGCAAGAGGTTCAGAGCAAGCAACTGCAAAAAGACGCTGATGGTGAGAAAGATGCGTCCTCTGATCAAGTTCAACTGATTGATGGATTGATAGAGCAGTATGAAAACCTGCTTGAATCTGAACAATGGAATGCCGAAATCTACGCCGCCGACGCCCATAAAAGACTTATTGAGGCGTTAATGTACGAGCCATTTATGCCACTGCTGCATTTCAATTTGGCGCAAGTCTATTCGGTGAATGGTGAAAGTGAAAAGGCATTAAATGAGTACAACACGGTCATAAATGACCCCCAAACAAAACTAGAGTTAAAGTTTTTAGCCCGGTTCAATGCCGGCAATGAGGCCAGTCGGGCTGGTAAAATAGACCTTGCGCTTGAACATTTTCAGGCAGCGCTTGCGATTAACCCTGAGTCAATCGAGGTGAAGACCAATATTGAACTCCTGTGGCGGCAAAATCAAGGCGGCGGTGGTGGCGGTGGTAAGTCCAAAGAGGGGGAAGGTGATGGAGAAGGCGAAGGTTCTGAAAATAAAGAACCTGACGAAAATACTCAATACACAAATCAACCCCAACAAAATCGTCCGTTTAACAGTAAAGAATTAACAAAAAACGACGTGCGAAAAATTTTGGATGAACTTCTAGATCAGGAACAAGAAATTAGAGCCAAAGAATACGACAAACAACCAAAGGAGAGACCTCGTGGCAAAGATTGGTAGAAGCCTATTGGGTGTATTGGTTTTTGTGTGGAGTGTTGTTGCCTTTGCCGATGTAAAGGTGACGGCCGAGCTGGATCGCCAAAAGGTGAACCAGGGTGAGACTTTTAATTACATCATCACTGTTGAATCCACTGACAGCGTTTCTGTCGGTGAACCCAGGTTGCCCAGTCTAACCGGAGTGAGTTTGCTAGATGCCTCTAAGTCATCAAGTAGTTCCACAAGTTTCATTAATGGTAAGTTCGAGTATTTGCAGACCTTACGCTATGTCTATGTGTTGCAAGCCGAGCAAGTGGGCAAACACCAAATCGGCACCACAGAAGTTGTGGTCGATAGCAAAAGTTACCTGACCGCAGCTGTAAATGTAGAAGTGGTGGCTGGTGGTGCACCGGCGCCCCCGATTGCCGGTGGTGGCGGGGCACCTCAGTCCTTTGACCCCTTTGCCGACGATATCTTTGATCAGTTACTCCAACGCGGCAACCCTCCCGGAGGTTTTAAGACCCAGCCGGTCAATCCCAATGAAGCATTTTTTATTCAAGTGGATGTGGATAAATCGAAGGTTTACGAAGGAGAACAGGTCACAGCGTCTTGGTATCTTTATACCAGAGGTAACGTGTTGACCATCGATACGCTGAAGTATCCCAGTCTCAATGGATTTTGGAAAGAAGACATCGAAGTGGCCACAAGACTCGATTTTACAAATGAAATGTATGATGGCGTGGTTTATAGAAAAGCGTTGCTGGCTTCTTATGCCCTGTTCCCGATTAAGTCTGGTCAGGGCATGATTGACCCCTACAAGGCCAGATGCCAAGTGATCACGCCTTCAAATTTTGGATTGAGGCGCGCTAATTATTATACAAAAAGCAGCAAGCCGGTGAAAGTTGAGATTTTGCCCTTACCCAAAGAGGGGCAGCCTGCGGATTTTACCGGTGCTGTCGGACAGTTTGAAGTCACAGCAAAGTTAGATAGTGAGGTCGCAAAGGTCGATCAGCCTGTGACTCTGTTGGTTCGTTTTGATGGCAAGGGCAATGCGAAGTTGATTGATTTGCCCACCATTGATTTTCCTTCACACTTTGAAGTCTATGACACGCAAAAAGAAAGTCATTTTGAAAAAGATGGGTCGAGCCATAAAGAATTTAAAGTGCTGTTGATTCCGAGGCAGCAGGGAGATTATGAAATCCCGTCGTTTAGTGTGAGCTTTTTTGATCCAGACAGAGAGAGTTACTACACGAAGACCATACCGAGCCTACCGATAAAGGTCGCGCCCGGTGATGGAACTAAGGCCATTTCAGACGCGCCCCTTGCCGAGACCGGAGCTGGCGAAAAATTGCCAGCCATTGTGGAGCCGCCATTGAGTCTTGCGTGGTCCAGTGGGCCACTACTAACAAAAACTCAGCGGGCCACGCTATGGAGTGCTGTTTTTTCTTTTATTCTCTTGTTCTTGGGTTGGCAAAGTCGCATGGAGTTAGGTTGGGGTCGTAAGCGCCAAGATTTAGAACAGCTTTTAAGACTGCGTCTGAAAGTGGTGCATCAACACCTAGACAAAGGTGATTGGCGTCAGGTGGGTGTGAGTGTAATGAACACAATGTATATGGTGTTGGGCGAAGTCTCTGGGGAAAAGGGCGCCAGTGAAGAAATCGAAAAAATGTTTTTAAAAGCCCCGCCCAGTGTTAGGCGTGAAGTGGCCGAGCCTTTACAGAAACTCATGCAGTCCTTTGAAGTGCTGGCCTTTGCTCCTGAGTCTGTCGTGGGGCCGTTAAAAGATCCTAAAAAACTTAAAGATTTGGTGCAAGCCGTAGACAAGGTCTTATTTAAGGCCGTACGCTTAGGTGTAGGTACGGAGGAGATGGATTCTTCCGCCAAATCGGAGAAAAATGTTTAGATCATTTGCTTGCGTCATTTTTTTTATTTTATCGGTGGCGGAGGCACAGCCTCATAAAGTGACCCTCACTGAGGCCGATCAGTGGCCGCAGCCACGATGGATGCACGACGGAAGCTCCAGTGTGACGGGGCCCGTGCGCATTCTATATTTGGCAAAAAAAGCAGAATCAGAAGAGAAATTCAAAACCTGTCTGAGCCAACTCAGCAAAGCAGAAAAACGATTTCAAAATATCCAACCCTGGATAGCTCATCTGCGCCTTCAGTGTGGTCGCCTAGAAGTAAAGAAAGACTCCGAATCTTTGCGGAATCTTTGGGAAACCACAGAGTGGGTCCGGCAAAATCCGCAGTGGCTGACGGGCAGCCCTTACAGTGCCTCTTTAAGAGAAGAGTATTTAGAGGGGTTAATGAGCGTGGCCGAGGGATATGCGCAGTCTACACCCGAACGCGCGTGGACGGCAGTGGAGAATTTATTGGCATTATTCGAATTCCTCAGCACCAGCGAAAAGGCAAAGATACTGAAGCTTGCTGGAGATGTGGCCCAACAATTGAAAAATCCAAGGGGCGCATTGGCCTACTACCAACGCAGTTTAGATCAAGAGTATGAAACGGCTCTGGCTGTGAAAGTTCAAAGCCTGCGAAAAAAATTGTTGATCCCAGAGGTGCCATCTTCGAGCGACGGCCAGCCTTCAATGACTGCAGACGCTTCGACACCAGCAGAAAAAGAATTGGCCCAACTATTAGAGCGAATGAAAAAATGGGGCCGCAAAGGTGATCATGTCGCTGCTATTGTTGATGGCGTTCGGTTGTTACGTCAATACCCGGCCAGCCCCCAAGCTGAAATCGCATCCAATCAAGTGTCTGAAAGCCTGAAAGTCGTAGTAAAAGGTGGGGCGCAAAGCAAGATCGAGAAAGTTTTAAGAGAATTAAAAAAGTGTGACGGTGACAATCTCAATCGCTGGGCTTTAAGACTGTTTGCACAACGTGAGTATGAGTTGGCTGAAAAACTAGCAGAGGCCAGTGCTGAAAAACTAGAGACAGCCGGCCAAGGCGCCAGAACATTGTTGTTGATTGCCAAAGGATTTGTAACAGAAGGCGAGTACAATCAGGCCATAAAAATTTACACAAGAATAAGCGACAACTACCCCGGCAAAGATTGGGCGCATGAAGCTCGTTACCGCCTAGGATTGGTGAAGTTTCGCCAACAAAAATATGACGAAGCCAAGCCGTTGTTTGAAGGCTATTTGGCAAATCCCAATCGCGAAGAATTTCGCTTGAGTGCAATGCATTGGCTCTGGCGATCAGAATTAGAACTGAAATCTGAAAAAGCAGCCACGGTGGCACAGCAGTTGGTGAAAGAGTATCCGCTCACCTATTATGGATTGCGGGCTCGTGCCGAACTCAATGGGGGACAGCTGGAGTGGTCTGATGAGACTCACGCTCCACTCAAAGCCGAGATGTGGCTCACAGACAGTGAGCAACAAAGCTTTGATCGGTTTAAGCTTTTGCTGCAAGCCGGATGGCTAAAGGCCGCGCAGACCGAGCTCAGAAGTTTGCCAGATCCTTTGTCTGCTGAAGAAAGGCTTTTACGGGCTCGATTATTTGCCGCATCCATGGACTATTTCACAGCCATTCAGTGGACGCAGAAAAGTTGGGAAGACAATCCTGGGTTGAGGGTGAAGCGATTTTTACCGCTGGTGTTTCCAAAGGAGTTTTCAAATCTCGTAGAAACTCAATCTGAAAAATACGAAGTGGAGCCACTGCTTGTATACGGTTTGATAAAACAAGAAAGTTCGTTTCGCACCAACGCGATAAGCCCTGCGCGGGCCATGGGATTAATGCAGCTCATGCCGGGCACAGCGCGTGATGTGGCTCGTTACAATCGTACGGGGTCTGTGCAGTTGCCAGATGACATGTTCGATCCTGAAAAAAACGTGTATTTCGGGACAAGTTATTTAAAGCGCATGATTCGGGCCTTTGATGGACATGTTCCGTTGGCTTTGGCCGCCTACAATGTGGGCATTGGAAACATGCGACGGTTTTTACGGGGCCGGGATGAACTGTCAGAGCTAGGTAAAAAACAAACCTCTCACTACCTGCACGAAGTGTGGGTGGATGAGTTGCCTTGGGAAGAAACCAGTTTTTATGTGAAGGCCATCATGCGAAACTTGCTTGTCTACAGAATGCTTGAGCAAAACAGCGTGGGTCTTGCCGATCCTCTTTGGGCACCCGTGGTGATGCAGACTCCCCTTGAGGCCTCACACCCCAATGATGCAAAGCCAAAACCTGGCCCTTGATCGGTCGAGCCCCCCGTCCTCAGCCCTATTGCCTTGCGGCATGATTGCTCTAGATTATGGGGTAGGTTAGGATGAAGTTTGAGAGTATCACAGCTTATTTGGGATCTTTCAAAAGATTGGGGTTAGTTTAATGGCAGTATGGTTGAAGTATGCGGCGCCGTTGGTGGCGGCGTCAGTGGGCCTTTCGGGTTGTTCAACTTTTCGGCAAGCTAAAACGGGCAATGATGACCGAGAGGTTGAAATTCGCCATGAGTTTTATCAGCAAAACCCGCAGGCCGAAGAGCAAGAAGTCACGGGGCAGGCCGCATCAATTCCCTTAGTGGTAAATCCAAAGGTCAACCAATGGATCAATTATTTTCAAGGTCGAGGTCGACCTCATATGGAGCGGTACCTAAGGCGCTCCAGTCGCTATTTGCCAAAAATGAAATCCGTGTTGCGAGAGCGGGGCCTTCCTGAGGAATTAGTCTATGTGCCTTTAATTGAATCGGGATTTAACCCAGTAGCACACAGTCACGCCAGTGCCGTGGGTTACTGGCAGTTTATTAGAAGTACTGGCAAGCGATACAACCTTCGAATCGATGGCTATGTGGACGAGCGACGGGATTTTGTGATGTCCACCGAGGCCGCAGCCAATTATTTTTCAGCCCTTTACAGTCTTTTCGGAGATTGGTACTTGGCCCTGGCCGCCTATAACACTGGTGAAAATCGCGTTAAACGAGCCACCATGCGCTATCACACACGAGACTTCTGGGAGCTGGCAGAGGGAAGGAGGCTTCCCCGCGAAACGCGCAATTATGTGCCTAAGTTTATCGCTGCGGCGTTAATTCATAGAGAGCCGCAACGCTATGGATTCACTGATATCGACTATCAAGAGCCCCTAGCCTATGACCGCTTTGAAGTGACAAAGCCTGTGAGCTTGATCAAGTTGGCAAAAAATATCGATGTTCCTTATAAAACATTAAAGGCGTTAAATCCGAGCTTTCGAACAGATTATGTTCCTATTTATGGATCTCGACCGCAGCTGATTCGAGTGCCTACGGGGCAGCGAGATTTAGCTCTCGCGCAAATAGATAACAGCTACAGCAAAAAGCCGTCTTATGTATCTCGTGATTATTTTTACTATCGCGTACGTCGCGGAGATACCCTTTCTGAAATTGCCCAACGCCATCGTACGAGGATATCCACACTTCGACGGCTTAACGATTTGGGTCGGCGCTCCTTTCTTAGAGTGGGACAAAAGCTGAAGGTGCCGGTAGCCGGTGGAGTACAGGTGGCAGCGAACGATTCTGGTGATGAAGCACCGGTCAAGGAGACGGCGCAAAGGGCCGCGAGTATTGAAACCTCCTCTGACGGAACTCACCGGGTGCGACGAGGCGAGAATCTCACGTTGATTGCCAGAAAATATGGAATGAGTGTGAGTGAATTAAGAAGCCTTAATGGTTTAGGGCGCCGGTCGATGCTTAGGGTGGGGCAGAAATTGAAGGTTTCAGGAGAAGGCTCATCCTCACTGCGAGTTCACGTGGTTCGACGGGGTGAAAATCTGTCTTTGATTGCTCAGAAGTACGGCACATCGGTACGAGCTTTGGCGCAAGTTAACTCGCTTGAGAATCGCTCACGCATTTTCGCGGGCAAAAAGTTATATATTCCTCATTAAATAAAAAAAACCCGCCAGGGTGTTTCCTAGGCGGGCTGCAGGGATAAGATCTTCGAGGTTTCCCAAATAAATCCCCAAAAGCCCATTCGAACCTTTGGCAGCTGGCTGGCATGGCATAAGCCGAAGCCCCTGTAGCTTTGCGTCCCGTGGTTTCCGCACGGTTTGCCCCTACAAAGGAAGAACACTCGAAGGAAAGTCCATAATACGACCTCCTTGTTAGCGAATGTTAATCTCGTTAGTAAGGTCTTCTCATATAAGAGAAGTTTAGAATCTCGCGTGTCTCACGCTACTTTGGCGGCGGATCAATGCGCCACTTCTTGGGGTCCGTCATCGAAACAACTCCTTTCGAAAATACGTCAGCGTCTATACCTTCATAATAACGCGAAGTGTCTTTGCGACAAAGAGTTTATGAGGTCCCCATGAGAAAAAACCAGGCTCTGTCTCATTACGGTTCGAAACTCGCCTCGAGATAAGACAACCTGGCAACACTTCGGCGACGATTGGGTTCCAGGTCCTAAACCTGATCACACAGCGTCAATGTCCACCCGATGCCATTTTGATTTTTAAATTATTTCACCGTCGAATAGCACGGAGCTGTTTGTTAGCTTGTCTTTTTTGCTTTTAAAGTACTGCCGTTTTAACGCCCACCGGACGGCTTCATTTTGTTGATCGGAGGGCTTTTGGTTCAGCCACGACAACGTATCGTCTATGTTGTCAAAAAGTGTGTCGTCGAAGGCTAGTGGGATGAGCAACTTGGAGCGACCAAGCAGACCATGAAGAGTGCTGTAAGGATAATCTTCAACTCTTTCAGCCATACAAGCCTGAACCGGATTTCTATAGTTATACTTGTAGGCATTGAGGTAGTAGCTGGGATGATCTAAAATCGTCTTATAGTGTCGGCCGGCAAATGTCTGATTAATACGATTCCCTGCTTGAGTTAGCCTCAAACTCACATTTTTTAGGAGCCGATACATGCACTGACTGATGTTGGCATCCGGTGTGGACGCTAGCAGGTGAAAATGGTTATTCATAAGAACAAAACTGTGGATTAGCAAATTATGATTAATCACTGTTAGGTATAACTCTTCACTAAAAACATCCCATACCTGTGGCATGGGCAAGTTAAACCACTCGCGATTAATACAGCGGCCACTGATATTGTAAGGATACTTCGACTGGAGAATAGCTCTTGCTCGGGGCATGGATGGAACTTGCTGCAAATGCATGCCATTTTTTTCTGTCAGCTGTGTGTGTATCTGGCACTTGTAGTGTCCGAATTACATTCCACAGGGTCCGGTAACCAGGCCAATCTATTTGGGGTTAAATGGGCGGACTCCGACGCTATGTGACCAGGTTTAGGACCTGGAACCCAAAAGTTCCCCGTGCTTACAAGCCCAAAACCTGGCGAGCTAGTTTCATGAAAGTCTGGGCCTCTATGCTTTCGGGATAACTTTCTACCACAGGAATGCCGGCTTCGCCGGTGAGTCCAATGTTGGGGTTAAATGGAATTTGCGCCAACTACCAAAAAAACGTGAGTTTCAAAGCATTAGCTGAATCCCCAACTGGATGTAAAAAAGGTACGCCATAAAATGAGAATGACGGTAGGGTCGTCTCAAACAGGGGGATGGACGCATTGCACCCCTCTCCGCGGAGGTGAAAGTAAACATAACTCTTTTTGCCCGCTTCAGGATCGTAGAGAATTCCACCATAGTCGTCCACTGCACAGTCGTATAAATAGGGTTCGTCAACATAGCCACGATACGACCGAGAAAGGTGAAATCCAGTTTGGTGCCATTCGGAATCATAATTAACCCATTCTAGCTCGAACCGTATGTAGAGAGAATTATTTGCTTCGGAGTACGTAATTTCTCGTGTAAATCTACCTTCCGCATCTTTTGCTATGTTAAGTTGAGCTTCTACATAATCAACGTTGGCCAATACTGGTTTGGACAAGAGTAGTATGGCATATATTACGATATTCTTCATAACTTGTTACCCCCCTTTAAATTTCCAATCTACTAGTGGAATGTCTTTAGAGTCAAATTTTGCTATTTAGAGCCAATGGGACCGGCCTCCAAATCCAGTGAACTAAGACCAGACGCATCCAGACCTTGGTCTCGGTCACAGATCATCACATCGACATTCACGTTCATCGCACAAAACAGTGGCTGCGACATCAAAAGCGCTTTGAACGGTGAATTGAGATAATCATAATGGGATCCGGCCTGCAATGTTTTACCGAGTTAACAGGTGTTTTGGGATTTTTCTGTAAATGTTGTTTAAGTGAGTTTTTACAGTAGATGGCGCGATATTCAGGTGTTCGCCAATTTCCCGGTTCGAAAAGCCTTTGAGGATCATCGCTGAGATTTCGAACTCTCTCGGTGTGATCAAAAAGCTTTTAAGGGCTTCAAGGCGGGCCTCTAAGATCTCATCTTGAGGAGTCAACACAATTACATATTGATCGTCACGATTGATCATCAGGACGTCACACCATTGACCATGCATTTGAATATTGCGGCCATAATTGTTGCTACAGGAGCCGGAAAATTTTGAAAGGCAATCTTCATTGCAAGAGACTCCAAGCTGATCATTACAAATTGCAACACAGGCCGGGTTTTGGAATTTCACTGGACCACCGGGGGCTTTCATGCACAGACCAATGGATGTTGATTTATCTAAGGAACATTCTGTTTCTTGGAAATTTCCACCCCGGGGGTCGATGTTATTTTCGACAGACATGTGGCATAGGTATCTGAATCAAACAGATAAAACAAGGGAGGATGCCATGGGGTCATTCATCAAAACCGCAAAACTGTTTTCTTTCTGGCTGCCGTTGATTGTAACAAGTGCAAATGCTGCTGAATGCTTTAACCTAATGGAGTTAGGTCGTCAGACGCCGTCCTATGAACTTTGTGTAAAAGCGACGGGATCAATGAATCCAGGAGGGTGGAAGCCAGCCAATGTTGTTTTGAAGTTGCAAAGCAATAACTCCATCTTATCTGAATCCAAAGCTGCACTTATCTTCTCGCAGGCGACTGGAGAGAACCTCTCTTTTAATAAAATAGTGCTTACGGAGGAACCCGTAGGTAACGACACCTTGATCAAAAAAGTAAATCGTTTTGTTATTCAAGAGATGAACCCTATAGAATTTAAGGTTTCATTTGGCGATCAGCAAAATACAGACGGCCTTGTGAGTATGGGCGAACAGCTCTATGTCTACAAAAGGGTGGGCGCTGAAAACTAGCCGATTTAGGACCTGGAACCCAATACCTGGCGAGCTAGTTTCATGAAAGCCTGGGCCTCTATGCTTTCGGGGTAACTTTCTACCACGGGCATGCCGGCTTCGCCGGTGAGTCCAATGTTGGGGTTAAATGGAATTTGCGCCAACTTCTCAATGCCTTTGCTATCAAGGTATTGATCGAGTTCACCTTTTGGAAACAAGGCTATGGGGTCGCCACCGCCGGGGGGTTGAAAATAGGCCATGTTCTCTACCACGCCGAGATTTTTTACATTTGTTTTTTCAAACATATCGATGGATTTTTTAGCATCGATGAGTGCGATATTTTGCGGTGTGCAGACGGTGACAGCTCCATCCACCGGAACTTTTTGGGCCACAGTGAGAGCGATGTCGCCGGTGCCTGGAGGCAAATCAATGATGAGAATGTCCAAATCCCCCCAGTCCACATCGCGAAAAAACTGGTCCATGGCTTTAAACAGCATGGGTCCCCGCCAAATCACAGCGGAGTCTTCATCTACCAGAAAGCCCATGCTCATCAGCTTCACTCCATGCCTTACCAAAGGCTGGATTTTTTGATTCTCATCCACCACGGGACGTTGATGAAGGGCCCCAAATAGCCGCGGCATGCTAGGACCATAAAGATCAGCATCCAGCAGCCCCACCTTTTGTCCTAATTTTTTTAATCCCAGGGCCAAATTGGCGGCCACAGTGCTTTTGCCCACGCCACCCTTGCCTGAGCCAACGGCAATAATGCGCTTGATACCAGCAATGGGAGTTTGTTGATCAAATGGGTTCATGGCATCTCCTTTAATGGCAAGAGTTGAAAATCAACGCCGCGTCACTATAATTATTAAATGGACCCTAATGTAAAGAATTTTCTGATCGTAAACGGCATCGTGGTGTTGGCGCTGGTGTTCTATTTTCTAAAGCGGCGCAATAACCAACCTACCGTTTTGAAGATGAAAAAATCTGCAGGTTCGAAAGTGGCTGCGGTGTCCCAATCAGTTCCGGAGCCCCAGGAGGCGATTTTGAATGGGGAGAGGCCCAAGGGTCGTGATCTCAATGTGATCTTTGTTTTTAATGGCCATCCCTTTGATGCCTATGAGGCCTTGGGTTTGCCGGCGGGTAGTCCCATGCCCGCAGTGAAGCGGGCCTACGAAGACTCTGTAAAAAAAGTGAATGCGGATTCAAGGGAGTTTATTGATAAAGCCTACGAGTCCATTTGCCGAAAAACGGGCTCCGGTCATTAGAATCCCCTTTTGGGGTGTGGTTTTCGCCCCGCCCTCATCCATAAAATTTTAAAGATTTTCATAGCGTTAGCCGCCCGAGATGGGTGCGATTTGGTTGACTGAAATCGACCGCAAATGGTACCCGAAAAGCTTAAAAGGTTTGATGGCCAAACCAAGTAGAACTTGCCCGCTTTTTATTGAGGAGCCCAACATGCAGGTTAATCGTCTTAAGGACCTCCAAACGCTCGTGTCGCTGGCAAAGCGACGGGGTATTATTTTTCAAAGTAGCGAAATTTACGGAGGGTTAAATTCCTGCTGGGATTATGGCCCTTTAGGATCCCAATTTAAGTATAACGTGAAACAAGCGTGGTGGAAGGCGATGACTCGCCGGCGGGATATTGTAGGCCTTGATGCTGCTATATTGATGCATCCAAAGGTTTGGCATGCCTCGGGCCATGTGGAAGGCTTTACCGATCCGCTTGTGGACTGTCGCAACTGCAAAGCCCGCTTTCGTTTAGATACGGCACCGAAAAAAGACGGGCAAGTGGTGTGCCCCGAGTGTGGTTCTTCAAATATCACAGAAGCCCGTAATTTTAATCTCATGTTTAAAACATTTATGGGGCCGGTGGAAGAAGACGCGGCGGTGGTTTTTTTGCGTCCCGAAACGGCGCAGGGAATTTATGTTAACTTTGAAAATGTGGCCACCAGTGCGAGAAAGAAGATTCCATTTGGGATTGCCCAAATAGGAAAGTCATTCAGAAATGAAATCACTCCGGGCAACTTCATTTTCAGAACTCGTGAATTTGAGCAAATGGAAATGCAGTATTTTGTAAAGCCAGGCGAAGATGAGCAATGGTTTGAAACTTGGAAAGAGACCCGTTGGAACTTCTATTTGCATCTCGGTCTTGATGAGCGAAAATTGCGATTTCATCAGCACGGCGAAGGTGAGTTAGCTCACTATGCGAAAGCGGCATTTGACGTTCACTACGAATTCCCCTTTGGTTGGCAGGAACTCGAAGGCATTCACAATCGCAGTGATTTTGATTTGTCTCAGCATCAGAAATTTAGTGGTAAAAAACTAGAATATTTCGACGACACGACAAAAGAAAAGTATCTGCCCTATGTGATTGAAACGGCCGTGGGTTGTGACCGTCTTTGTTTGGCACTTCTTTGTGATGCTTATCGAGAAGAGGTCACAACAGATGCCAATGGTAAAGAAGACACAAGGGTGGTGTTGGGTTTAAAACCATCGGTGGCCCCAGTGAAAGCCGCCGTCTTACCGCTTTCTAAGAAATCGCCCTTAACTGAGATTTCACAAAAAATATTCGACGACCTAAGCCTCGATTGGGAAATTGACTATGACGATGCTGGCAGTATCGGAAAACGGTATCGACGACAAGACGAGATAGGCACGCCTCTTTGTATCACCGTTGATTTCGATACGTCTGAAGATCAAAAAGTCACTGTACGCCACAGAGACAGCATGGAACAGGACCGCGTGGAGTTGGCGCAACTGAAAACCTATGTGGCCAATAAACTTGCAGAATGATTTTATCGTTTTAATTTTGATTAACCCTGAGGAGGGGGAATGAGCTTGTCAACAGAACCACAAAGCAGCCAGTCAAAGAAGAAAGTTCCCCAACAATCGGTCTACTTTTTCTCTAAAGGAGAGACCGACGGCCACACGGGAATGCGCGATACCCTTGGCGGCAAGGGGGCCAATTTAGCGGAAATGACAAGCCTGGGTTTGCCGGTGCCTCCAGGGTTCACCATTTCCACAGATGTTTGCCAGGCCTTTTATGATAATGACGAGCACCTGCCCGATGAAGTTGTGGCGGCGGTGGAAAAGGCCTTGTCCCGAGTAGAAGGCGTGATGGGCAAACAGTTTGGTTCAGCTGAAAACCCATTGCTGGTGAGTGTTCGCTCTGGTGCGCGGGTGAGCATGCCCGGGATGATGGACACCATTTTAAATCTGGGTCTTAATGATAAAACCGTGCAAGGCTTAGCTCAGGTTTCGGGCAACGAACGTTTTGCTTGGGACTCCTATCGAAGATTTCTGCAAATGTATTCTGATGTGGTTATGGGCATGAATGGTTCGCTCTTAGAAGTGACCCTAGAAGATCTAAAATTTGATAAGGGATACAAGTCAGACACAGAGCTGACTGTCGATGATTTAAAAAAATTAGTGGATCAATTTCGCAGACAAATTCTACAGGATACGGGTAAAGCCTTTCCTGAAAAACCCAAAGATCAATTGTGGGGAGCCATTAAAGCCGTATTTAAAAGTTGGAACACGGCTCGAGCGGTAACATACAGAGAGCTGCACGGTTACCCTCACAATTGGGGAACGGCCGTGAATGTTCAGAGTATGGTCTTTGGAAATATGGGCGACGACTCGGCAACGGGTGTGGCGTTTACAAGAGACCCATCTACTGGCGAAAAAAAATTCTACGGAGAATTTTTGATCAATGCGCAGGGTGAAGATGTGGTGGCAGGAATTCGAACGCCCCAACCAATTACAAAATTAGATGGTGAAGCCTCAGGGCAAGTTTCATTAGAGCAAGCGATGCCTGAAAGTTACAGCCAGCTTGTGGATGTGTACAAAAAACTAGAAACCCATTATCGAGACATGCAAGACATTGAGTTCACCATAGAACAGGGTCGGCTGTGGATGTTGCAGACACGCACGGGTAAACGAACAGCTCGTGCGGCCCTCAAGATTGCCTGTGACATGATTGATGAAAAGCTCATCAACGAAGAAGAAGCACTGCTGCGAATAAATCCGAACAGTCTTGATCAGCTGCTCCATCCCACGCTCGATCCGAACGCCGAAAAAACGCTGTTAGGTAAAGGTCTGCCGGCAAGTCCGGGTGGAGCCACAGGAGAAGTGGTTTTTTCATCAGAGGCTGCTGTTGAGGCTGTGAACAAGGGTAAGAAAGTGATACTTGTTCGCGTTGAAACTTCGCCTGAAGATATTGAGGGTATGGTCAAAGCTCAAGGCGTGCTTACTAGTCGCGGAGGAATGACTTCTCACGCCGCTGTGGTGGCCAGAGGTATGGGCAAGTGTTGTGTGGCTGGCTGTGAGGAAGCCGATGTGGATTATCAAAAAGCCGAGCTGCGCATGCGTGGCTATGTGATCAAGCCCGGAGATATCATCACTCTGGACGGCTCTACCGGAGAAGTGCTGCTCGGAGAAGTGAAGACGGTCGAGCCAAGACTTGATGAATACTTTGAGCGAGTGATGAAGCTTGCAGACAAGTATCGAAATTTGGGTATTCGCACCAACGCGGACACGGCCAAAGACGCCACGGTGGCTCGAGAGTTTGGGGCCGAGGGCATTGGCTTGTGCCGTACTGAGCATATGTTTTTTGCTCCAGAGCGCATCGATGTGGTTCGGCAAATGATTTTGGCTGAAAACAAAGAGCAACGGATATCGGCACTGGAAAAGCTGCTTCCCATGCAACGTGAAGACTTTGTGGCTTTGTTTAAAGCCATGTCGGGATTGCCAGTGACCATTCGACTTTTAGATCCGCCGTTACATGAATTTTTACCCCAAGACGAAAAAGACCTTTTGGATTTAGCCAATCGGTTGGGCATAGATCCTTCATCGCTTCGAACAAAAGTTCGAGCCTTACATGAATTTAATCCCATGTTAGGGCATCGGGGCTGTCGATTGGCGATCACTTATCCCGAAATCTATGAAATGCAAGCCCGTGCGATTGCTGAGGCCGCCGCCGAAATGGTGAACTCGGGTCAGAGTTTGACTCCTGAAATCATGATTCCGCTTGTGGGAATGGCCGGCGAGCTAGAGCAGCTTCGACAACGGGTGGAGCGCACAGTGAGCATGGTAAAAAATGAACGCAACGTGCAATTTGATTATTTAGTGGGCACCATGATTGAGCTCCCGCGAGCGGCCGTGACAGCAGACAAAATTGCTGCATTTGCTGATTTTTTTAGTTTTGGAACAAACGACCTAACGCAGACCACGCTTGGGATTTCCCGTGATGACGCGGGGCGATTTTTGGGCAGCTATGTGAATGAAGGGCTGCTGCCGGCCGATCCATTTGCCAGTTTAGATCAAGAGGGCGTTGGATATTTAGTGCAAAAAGGTGTTGAATTAGGACGTAAAACAAAGCCTGATATTAAGTTAGGAATTTGTGGAGAGCACGGTGGAGATCCAGCGAGCATTGAATTTTTCAATGGAGTGGGTCTCGACTATGTGAGTTGTTCGCCCTATCGAGTGCCTATAGCTCGTTTGGCGGCAGCTCGTGCGGCGATAATTCAACGAAAGGTCGAACATTGAGAATCAAAAAGCTGGAACTTTTTGGTTTTAAGTCGTTTAAGGACCGCACCGTGGTTCATTTTGATGCTGGCATCACTGGTATCGTTGGACCAAACGGATGTGGAAAATCCAATATTGTGGATGCTCTAGTTTGGGTGATGGGCGAAATGTCAGCCAAACACTTGCGGGGCTCATCCATGGAAGACGTTATCTTTGCGGGAGCCGAAGGCTATGCCCCCATGGGTATGGCCGAAGTGTCGCTGACCCTTGAGAATGACGGTGGCCCGTTTCCGGCAAAATATGCCAGACATTCTGAAATCATGGTCACTCGGCGGCTGAACCGCTCGGGCGAGTCAGAGTATCAGATTAATAAAGAACCCGCTCGCCTTCGTGATATTCAAGAAATTTTCATGGATACCGGCGCCGGCTCAAAGGGATTTTCCATTATTGAGCAAGGGGCTATCGGTAAGATCATTACGGCTAAGCCAGAAGAGCGGCGCGTGTTGATTGAAGAAGCTGCTGGAATCACCAAGTTTAAAGTGAGAAAGCGTGAATCACAGCGAAAGCTCACGTCAACAGATCAAAACCTAGTGCGTCTGCAAGATATTATTGGTGAGCAAAAGCGCCAGCTAGACAGTTTGCAAAGGCAAGCGCAGCGGGCGGAACGATATCGAAAAATTAAAGACGAGCTTAAAGAAAAAGAGCTTTGGGTCAGTTCAAAAAAATATCTTTCTCTTCACGCTGAAACGAGCGAGGCTCAAAGTATTTTTACGGAAGCCAAAGAGCAAGAAGCCAGCATGTCGGCTGAAATCAGCCAGATCGAATCAGAGCTTGAGCAATTAAAGCTTAACGTTTCTGAGCGTGAGTCTGAGGTTCAACAGGGGCAGTCAGAAAACCAAGTTGTTCAAGATAAAGTGAAAAATCTTGAAAGCGAAATCCGAGAGTTGCAGTTTGAAATTGAGCAAGCCCGTCGTAACAAAGAAATGACCGGCAACATCCTTGAGCAATATACAGTACGTCGTGAAGCTCTTGAAAAAGACCAAAAAGACTTGAGCGAAAGGCAGCAGGCCGCGGCCAGCAAAGCCGGGCAATTAGAACAAGAGTTTAGTGAGAAGCGTGAACGGTTTGCGGAGGTGCAATCACGTATTCAATCTGCCGATGATGAGTTAACTGAAAAGCGTCGAGAGATGTTGGCCGTGAGTCAAAGTGAATCTCATATGGAGGCAAAGCTTTCAGGCCAAGAAGCTCAATTGGCAGATCTTTCAGAGCGGTATGAACAGTCTCGCGCCATTGAACTCGAGCTTACAGAAAAGAAAACAGAGTTTGAACAGCGGCGTAATAAAATTTTTGGTGAACTCGAAAAAGAGCGACAGCTGCAATTTGACATAGTCCGCGACGTAGAGAATCTCACCGCTAACGTGGAGTCCCTTGGATCACAAGTGACAACTAAGCAAGATGAAGTGGCGCGTTTTAAAGATGAGCTCAATGAAGTGGCGAGCCGTTTGTACGGTCTTGAAAACTTGCGAGACAACTTTGAAGGTTTTCAAGAGGGCGTTAAATCTGTGATGTTGTGGCAGCGACAAAAAATGGAAGCCGTGCAACTGCAAGGCGGACAACCGGTTGTGGAGTATCGGCCCGTCGCAGAGGTTGTGGAAGTTCCCGCTGAATATGAGTTGGCCATGGAAGCCGCCCTCGGAAATCGCCTACAAATGTTACTCAGCTCAGATGCTGACGCGGCAGTATCTGGTGTGGACTATTTAAAAGAACAAAAAAATGGTCGGTCGAGCTTTTTTGCTGGGGCCGAAAGCAATGCGGTGTCATCCTCAGAGACACAACAAAGCGAGCTCAAGGGTGAATCCGGTGTTCAAGCCATGCTCTCTGATGTGGTGCGTGTGCCAGAGGGCCACGAACGACAGGTGGCGCAAATCATTAAAGATATCGTCATTGTTGACTCTATTCGTACGGCACTGGCGTTGCGTCCCAACTATTCGGGAAAAACATTTGTGACCGTTGATGGTGACACACTGTCTGAAGATGGCGTGCTAACGGGTGGGGCGTCAGAGAACGCTGACTCCGGAATGTTAAAACGGCGTCGTGAGATTAAAGAGCTTTCGCAAAAACGAGAAGAGGCGGCCGGAAAGTTATCCTTAGCCCAAGCGTCTTTGCAAAAACTGGAGAAGCAACATAAAGCTTTGGCCGAGCAGCTTGAGACAGCGAAAAAACAAAGCAGTGAAAAAGAAATTCTTATTACAGGATTGAAAAAAGACTTCGAACGGGCTGAGAACGAATTAAATAATGCACAAACTGCATTGAATCGCCAGCAAGAAGAGGTCAGTCGACATGACAGCCAGCTTCAGGTTTTAAATGAAAAGATTGTTGAGCTGCGCGAAACTCTGCTTGAAGTGAAAGAGAAAAAGCAGGGTCTTGAACGGTCTGTGGAGGCGCTGACTGAAGAGTTGCGGCAAATTCGTCAAGGCATAGACGAAAAGCAACAAGAAGTGACACGGCTTCAGGTCGAATCCGCTTCTCGTCGTCAAGAGGCCGAAGGGTTAAGGCACCAGTTGGAGATGGTGACGAAGTCTTTAAATGAGGTCGAGACGCAGTTGGGAGAGATGTCAGAAGAGTCTCAACGCAATACAGAATCGCTGTCGTCAAATCAAATCATCATAGAACGTTCAAAAGTCGATCTTGAAAGCCTTATTCGCCAAGCCAAAGAGCAAGAGAAAAAACTAGCTCAGGCTAAAGATGCTTACGAGCAGGCAGTGGCTCACCTCCGGCGCCGAGAAGAGCAAGTGGGTTCTTCTTTGCGCGGAATCAACGAGTACCGAAGTCGCATGAGTGAAGCTGAGCTCAAGCTAGAGCAGCTGCGCATGAAAGAGCAGTATTTGTTGGATCAAATCAACGAACGATACATGTTGGACCTTCGCGAAGTGGCGCCTCAGTATAAAGATCAAGAGGGCGACATAGCGGCCACAGAAGCTGAGCTGAGTGACTTGCGTGGTAAGTTGAGCCGAATTGGAGAAGTGAATCTCTCAGCCATTGAAGAGTACGATGATCTTGTGCAGCGCTATGAGTTTCTCAGCCAGCAACATAAAGATCTCATGGAGGCCAAGGAGCAATTGCGTAAAGTCATTGATCGAATCAATCGCATTTGTTCTCGGCGGTTCAAAGAGACCTTTGAACAGGTCAATGAGCGGTTTACAAAAGTCTTCCCCGTTCTGTTTGGCGGTGGAGAGGCTCGCCTGATCCTTGTGGAAGATGAGCTCAAAGGGGAGATGGGGATCGATATTGTTTCTCGGCCTCCTGGTAAAAAATTACAGAATGTGAGTCTTTTGTCCGGTGGTGAGAAAGCATTGACCGCTGTGTCCTTGATTTTCGCCATCTTCCTCGTTAAACCGTCGCCATACTGTCTACTGGACGAGGTGGACGCTCCGCTTGATGATGCCAACGTGTTCCGCTTCAATGATTTGGTGAAAGAAATGTCAAAACGAAGCCAAATTATTGTTGTGACCCACAACAAACACACGATGAGAGTGAACAACAAGCTCTTCGGTGTGACCATGCAAGAAAAGGGCGTATCCAAACTTGTCTCAGTCAGTCTAGCTGAAGCTGTAAAAGTAGCTGAAGCGTAACAGGCGTTAAAATAAAAAAAACGTCTCTGTATCCGTAGGTGGGTGCTTGAAAAGTTAAAGGCGCTTTGCCCAATAGGTTTCGTTTTGTCTTTGGTAGATTCGGGTTGTTAACCTGTTTTTGTGAAGACGGAATGATTCAAGGGAAGGTAACTTTCTCATCAAAAGCTTCCTCAGTCGGTATGTGTAAAACCAAGTAGGGCCATCGTACTTAGTTCGAAGCGGTGTGGTGGTTCAAAGATATGGGCTTCGTAAAGAATTGTTGGAACAGTTATGGATGAAAATACTCAAGTTGTCTTATTTGTTGTGATCTTTGTTTTTGGGATGCTAGCCACAGCTGTTTATTACTTTGCTCGATATTATTTTCGCACCCATGATAAGGACCAAGAGGTGGTGCCAAAGCTGCGAGAAGAAGCGCCGGCGCTGCAAAAAGATTTGGTTCGTGAAACCGCCACTTTAGAGTTGGTTAAAGAAGAAAAACACACCGCCGAAGACCGTGTTGAACCCAAAGCACCCATCGCAGAATCTGCTCCCGTAAAGCCCCTAGAAAAACCGCGTGAAGAAAAACCGGCACCCGTAAAAGATCTGCGCTCCGCACTGGCAAATACTCGATCAAGTATGTTCGGTCGATTTAAAGAAGCCCTACTCAATAAGCCCCGGTTGTCAGAGGATGATTTTGAGTACCTAGAAGAGGTTCTTTATACCAGTGATCTGGGGCCGCACACGGTGCAGAGATTGGTAGAAGCCATTGGAAATCGGCTTTCTGCTGAAGATCGCGCGGATCTTGAAAAAGTAAGGCTGGCGCTAAAAAATGAAATGCTGACCATTTTCTCCGAATTAAATGAAGAGCATGCGGGTGATCCTGAATTTAAAGAAATGGACGCCGTCGATAAGTTCATCAAGCAATCAGCGGTTAAGCATAAACCGCTGGTTTGGATGGTGGTGGGAGTTAATGGGGCTGGAAAGACCACTTCAATAGGCAAACTGGCAAGCCGCGCTCAAAGCATTGGGCTAAAAACTTTGGTGGTGGCCGGAGACACTTTTAGAGCCGCCGCTGAAGACCAGTTAAAGATTTGGAGCGAGCGGGCCGGTGCAGATACATTTAGCCCTGAAGGAGTCAAAGACCCCAGCGCGGTGGTGTTTGATGGCTTAGCCATGGCAAAGTCCAAAGACTATGATTTTGTGATTATCGATACGGCGGGGCGGCTGCACACACAGACTAACTTGATGGAAGAACTAAAAAAAATGAAGCGGGTAATGGAAAAAGTCGCAGAGGGTACGCCGCATGAAGTGATGTTGGTTCTTGATGCTAATTCAGGACAAAATGCGATGGTACAAGCCAAAACATTTAGCGAAGCCCTCGACGTCACCGGTGTGGTGCTCACAAAGCTTGACGGTACAGCTAAAGGCGGTGTGGCCGTGGGGTTAGCCTATGAGTTGGGATTGCCCATCCGACTTATTGGAGTGGGCGAGGGCGTAGAAGATCTTCGGCCCTTTCATCACCAAGAGTTTGTAGATTCGATTATCTAAAGGTACCCGGTTCAATTTTGATTTGCAGTGCGTTGACTTTGGTATTCTTAGCCCCGTTGAATTCACACGGCCAGTTCCACATTATCGTTGCCTCACAAATAAAACACTCGTGACCTCATGTCCCTCCACCAACTCGAATAGGCACCCACGATAGATGATCGAGCTTAAATTTAACCGGGTGCCGTGAATAGACCGCGTCATGAGGCGGGGATTGGAATGTTTAGATACTCCCAAATCTCATCAATAAAGAAATCAGCTTTAATTCGTACACTGGACTCATCGTCACTTAGGTCAATACTTTGAATTTGCATTTCGTTGTGAAGGCTGCGACCGGTCAACTCTTGAAGCCCTGTGCCGTCTACATTTCTGATATACACTTGATCGCTGACACCATCGACATTTCGCACAACAAATACAACTCGACCATCGCTTAAGACCACATATCTAAAAACTTCACCTCCATTTAGCACACCCGCACTGAGGTCAATCGCCCCACTGCCATCGGCTTTTGCAAAAAACAGCTGTTCGTTTTGATCAATTTCAACATCTGCAACGTATAGAAAACCCGTGCCGTCGTTCAGCCACATAAACTGCGATACTGATGTATAGGCAAAGTGATTCAAAGATGCCTTTAAAGAGCCTGGCGTGCCATAGTCGGTCACAAACACCTCTTGAGGGCCTGAACCATCCCGAGCCACATAGGCAATCTTACTCCCACCATCTCCAGAATATATAGAAGTCAAGTTAGGGCTGGCTAAATTCGACACCTGCGAAATCGACTCGAATACACCCACAGTAAACGTGTAAGCTTGGAGCCCCACTTTCAGAATCGGATAAGTCTCATGAAACTCTAAATACCCGTTGGCATCTAAGGACGTAGGATTCAGCCGCACCAAACTATTGGCCACACCGACTTGAGCTGTATAAAGGTCTTCGCGATTAATAAGTTCAAAGTCTGATAAAAAAACGACTTGCGATGAATCAGACGTAAAGGAAATATTCTCAATTGAATTTCCGTTGCCGCCACTCATACTCAGGTTCGTAAGGTTATTACCATCGAGGTCAATGGAAAATAGGTCGTAAAAAGAACTATCATCACAAAATATCAAGGTCTGGCTGTTGGGCGTGATCGCAAAATGCCTCTCGTATATTTGCGCAGTGGACGTCGCTAACTCTATGGAGCTGGCGCCTGTCCCTATGGCAGACGAGTAAATTTTGAAAGACCCAGAACTATAGTATTGGTAGACCACCTTTTGGCTGTTGGGTGAAATCTTGAATTCAGAAACACGGCTATTGTTGGACGGAGCCGGGCTCAGCAACACAGGGCCTGTACTTAGATCGGTTGGCTGACTGTAAAGCCGGTTCTCTGATGTGGCGTCGATATCAGCCTCGTAAACGACGTGGGTGCCATCTCCACTTAACTCAATCCTATTGAAAAACACTTCATCCTCATTGGCCAAATGCCCCTCAAGATCTGTAAGTTGTCCTGTTGCCGCGTCTAAGAGGTGCATATTGGAGTCGCTATATGAGGGCCCCAACTTCGCTATGACAAATGATCCATGGGAAATATGACTGAACACATTGATGTAGTCCCAGCTGCCAACCACGGTAGCTTGTCCGGTGCTCTTGTTAACTGTCACCAACTCTTTAGGACCGCTTTGGTCAATATTCATAGCCAATACAATATAGTCATCCAGTTCACCTTCCACAACGCCGCCGCCATACCATTCCGATGGTACCCCACTCCAAGAAGTTGCCGGGTCAGTGAAAACGGTAAGGCTAGCCACTACTCCGCGACTATCTGTGACGAGTATCTCCGAAGTGCCTAGGCGATCACCGGCGATAAACTCCAATGATGATTCATCCACACTCCCTGGTCCCGAAATCACCTGGAAGCTGTACGGCGGCACTCCTCCAACCACATCGAGGTTAAGTCGCTGGCCTGGATGCAGACTGTTTGTCACGGTTGTAAAGATAAGGGCATCACTGCCGGCAACAACTCGCCCATGAAGTCGATTGTCTCCGAGCTGACAAGAAACAAGAGTAATTGTTTGCAGCACCAAAAAGACCAGCAAAAGTCCTCGGTAAGGCGAAATAAAAATGATTGGATCCTTGATCCGAGATGGCATGACTACCTCCATCAGCCAGTACAAGACTCGTATCGGCAGCCTAGTCAAAAGACTTAAGCTAAAAAATGGAGTATATGCGGGCTTCGGCGAACGAATTGTCGGCGAACGAATTGCCTCAAAATGAGAGTTACTAGTTGTTTTAAGGGGTTACCGTCGGCAATTTGGTATTGTTTGTCTCAGTTACCTCAAGCATAGTTAGGCGGGTCGCTTTCACGACACCGCCTAGTTAGAGACAGACCGCTGCATCCATGCGCTTTTTTAGTGAGGGGTATTTGCGAACATTCTCTCCGTTCACGTCGTCGTCGAAGTCGCTACTCATCTGGTCGTACGTTTCCCGTGAGACTTTGTGCAGAGCCAGCAGCGCATCTTGCATCCATTCTTGGGGAAACCCTGCGCGTTTTAATAGACAGGCTCCAAAGTGATCGGCTTCCATTTCCTGGGCTGGCGCTTTTTCGCCAAATGCATCCAGTATGACGGGCATATTCCCGCTGCCAAGAACTCGCTGCAATCTTTGGGTTTGATCCCCGGTAAACATCCAGAGAAGTTCGTCCATGATTAGCTGGCTCACATGGGCTCCTGTGCTGGTCGCCAAAGAGAAAATAGATTCCACAGAGTGGCCTTGATCGCCATGGCTGATTTCATGAGCCAATACCGCTAGCAGTTGTTCGTCAGGCAGCTCCTTAACCATTTTTTCTGTTACAAAAATATTGCACCCAATATTAAAGGCATTGTTAAAACCCAACTCGATCACCTGCACTTGATAGCAGTCGCGCATTTCAGGGTCGGCGGCGTGGGGGCGAAGTTGGCGCAGCAAAGCATCGAGCTGGGGTTGTTGGGGGTGTTGTTTTGCATTTTTGATGGCGTTAATAACCAAAACAGCAAATTCAGAAGCATCTTTGTACTCGTTGGGGAGATGAGCGGTGGCTTGTTCCACTGTGTTAAGGCTTCTCCATAGTGTCAGTATAAACTTTTCGTAAGACCTTTTTATCGGCGTGGGAACTCGCTCTAAATCGCTAAATGTTTCAGGGTATCGATTGGACCAGTATTTGTAGCTGTAGGATGAGGTTTCTTTAACAAAAGAAGATACCGAACGGATGGTAGCCAAAAATTGATTGCCTATGTCCTTGCCCCATCGATCGTAGTAGTCTTCGTACATTTTTTGAGCGGCCGGTTGAATCGTATCACGCAGATAATCGTCAAAGCTCAGTGCCGTTTCTTGCCAGAAACTGAGTTTTGCCTCGGCTTTTTTTGTGTATGTTTGAAATGAAACTAACAAAATTATCAATGCAATTAAACGCCCCACCCCTGGCCCCCCTTGCCTTTTTCAAACATAGCAATTGGGTTTGGTTAGCAATAGGGCGTTGGTGGGATGGGAGGGATTTTCCAAAATCTGCATGGTTTGTTGCGTGAAAAACAAACAGACACGGGTGAAAATTACTGAAGGCTGACAGCTCCAGGGAATTCCCGTTTGCAACTCATGGCGTTAGTTGAGTCCGAGAGCGACGAAGTGGAGGGCGGCGGGCCATCGTCGTCATCCCGATGTGCATGGCGTATCCGGGTTGCAGCACGCAGTGATGCAATCCGAAGACGACATGCGGCCACTCGGGCCTGCGACGATGGCCCGCCGCCCTCCACTTCGTCGCTCTCGGACTCAACTAACGCCATGAGTTGCAAGCGGGAACTTGGTTAGGGCTTGGGTCCTTGTTTGTTGGGTCAAGGGGGCGCGCCTTGCCAGATGTTGGGCTGGCATTAGATATTATTATCGTAAAATACGATAATAATATATTGCATCGCACCGGGAAATTTAGTATGATGAAGTTTTGGAGGTGTTGATGCTGTTGGACTATTTGGTGAAATCAGAGACCCGCAAACGATTGTTGGGACTTTTTCTTAATGAAGGTCTTGAAGGATCGGTGCATAGTCTATCAAAAATCGCCAGTGCTTCCTATGCCGTCACCTATGATGAGCTTATGTCCATGAAGGCGGCCGAGCTTGTAAAGGAGGTTCAAAGGGGGCGGGCGAAGATCTTTTCATTGAATGAAGATTATTGCGAGCTCGATTTGCTTAAAAAACTCTTTGATGCTGAAAAGGCAACAAAGGTGTCGCGAGATTGGGATAAAGAATCTGTCAAAGCTAGCCTAGTGTTTTATGGCGCTCCACTTCAGGAAAAGGGCAAAAGTGTAGCGGAACTTTCTCTTGAAGAAACATTAGTGTTGGGTGTTCTTTACTCAAAACAGGAGTCCTATCTATTGCGAACACTTCCTTTGGTTTTGTGGCGGCATCGTAAAGAAGTGAGTTTTGATAGGCTTATGCATTTTGCCTTAAAGTATGACATAAAAAGGGAAGTGGGGTTTGTGCTGGATTTAACGGGAAAGTTGTCTAAGTATCGTAAGTTTTCAAAAGAAGCAGGAAAATTTGTAGACGGTAGACATAGGAAGTCGGAAAGCTTTTTTCAGAAAGCAAGAATAACTGGCGCGCAGACGACTTTGGAAGAGCTTAATACCCCCAGGCTTGCCAGAAAGTGGTTGTTTACTATGAATGTGGGGATGGATAGCTTTGAATCATTTTTTGAAAAATTTAAGGCGGTATAGCGATGAAAACTTTTGCCCGTGAGGATCTCATTAATTTCTTGCGAGTCTTAGATGTGACGTTGGCGAGTCCATTTGAAATGATTCTCATTGGTGGGACAGCTGCGGCGCTAGCTTATAACGTCAGTCGAGCCACGAGAGATATTGATGTCATAAGCCACATTGATGGGGCCCTCGATTCGTATAAAATCGCTCAAGAAAAAACGGGTTTGAAAATTCCCATTGAAGTCGTGACCGTTCATGATGCTCCTTTCGAATATGAAGGCCGTCTGATGCTGATAAAGGAATTTAAATTTCAAAACTTAGTCCTTAAGGTCCCCGAAATCCATGATCTGATCCTAATGAAAACTGTCAGAGGGTATGAGCATGATTTTGAAGTAATTGAAGAGATGATTGCGCTCAACAAAGTATCAAAGGATATTCTCAAAGAGCGAATCAAAAATGAGATGAGTCATGTGATTGGCAATCCAAAGGTGCTCAAAGTGAAATATGAAGCATTGTTGGAGTTGTTTGGCTAAGCTAACTCGTGTAGCATTCCTCCAGGGGGAAGTCGGGATCCCTACTAGCTATCGAATGAAGGGAAATATGAGGCGGTTGATTCTTTGGGTAGTGGTTGGATTTTTTGTTCTTCTGATCACTGGCATTGTTGGTCTGGCTCTTTACATTAGTAGTGAGGCGGGGTCTGAGAGACTGTTTGCCGAGTTGGTCTCTGTTGTTCAGCAAAAAACGGGTGTTCATATTAAGTCTCAGCGGCCGCGGCTGAGTTTGTTTGGTGGGATTGAAGTGAACAACTTCGCCGTCACCCACGAGGTTTCGGGGCAAATGAAGTTGGAGGCTTTTGCTGAGCGCCTTTATTTGCGTATTCAGCCCCTTTCGGTGTTTCGATCTTCGGTGGTTGTGGAATCTCTGGAAGCCGATGCTCTCACTTTAGATGTTTCGCTCTTTTCCTCAGAAAAAACGGCTGCTGATGAAGCGCCTGGCGGTGAGCCATTTCCCTTGGCCGTTGTCCTCAAAAATTTAGATTTAAATCGTATGAATATTACGGCAACACTCAATGTGGATGATCCGCAATCTCATTGGGAGATCAAGAATGCCAAGGTCAATGGATCTCTTACTTTTTTAGGTCAAAGACCAGTCACCCAAGGCTGGTCGGGAACACTCTTGTTTGCTGCCGACGGCATTGCATCGTCATTGATTCAATTTCGGCCTCGACAAGTAAATCTAGAAATCATCTCTGTGGAAGACACACATCGGGTTTCTTTTGATGTGGCTTTAAACGATGTTCATTCCTTTGGGTATGGGCTCAATGATGTTTCGGCTTCGGGGCAGGTCCTTCTCGATGAAACTTGGCCAGCTGAGGCCAAGGTGGCGGCCAGGTCTGTTCGCGGACCTCATTTGGTGGGCGAAATTGATTTTTCAACCGATATGAAAATGACTTGGGCACCCTTGGCTAAAAAACTAGATGCTCAGGGAAGCCTTTTTGTTGATGGTCACACCGCCATTGAAAATCTCAACCTTAAGGCTGATTTAAGTACAAAAACTTTTAATGCCAGTGCCTCGATGAGTGTTTATCTCAAGGATGACTGGGTTCGGCGATTTCAGCCCACACACGATTTACCCCTCTCTGTGGATAAGGTTTTGCCTACGCCGGTGGAACTACAGTTAAGTGTGCAGCAGAATGCAGTGACATCAACTTTGGGTGTTGTCGGAGGGGCTCAGTTTTCAAAAGTGGTGGTCCCGCAAAAGGGCTTGGTCACCGATGTGAAGTGGTCATTTCAAGGAGATGCGGAGTTTTCAAAGGATGGTTCGCCAAAGCTTTTCAACTTTGATTCCACCGTGGCTCACAAAGAAACGGCATTAATTGCAAAAGGTCTTGTTGTTTGGGAGCGTGGGGATCTGCAGGGGCAAGGTGACCTCACCTTAGCTTTCCCCGAGTTTTATGAAGTGATGGATGGCCACAAAATCAAAGGTGGAGTTCATATCCCGTGGACGGTTCGGCTCGAATCGAAACACGAATTATTTTTAGAAACGCAAGTGGTTTTAGGTGGTTTGCAGTTGCAAAGTAAAGACTACGGCATCGATGGACTGAATGGCGTGGTTCGAGTGAGCGAACATTTAAAAATAAAACCATCAGGCGTGGAGCTGGCCTCCACGGTGGTGCCGAACCCCTTTTCTCGAGTGGAGTATGGGCGTGTTGAGCCGCTTATTGAAAATGTTGTGCCCATTGTGATTGATCGAGTGCGTTGGCAGAAGCATGAGTTTGGCCCATTTATTGGCTACTTTTCTTTAGTGCAGAACTTGTTTGCTATACACGAGTTTGACCTCGAAGTGGGTGATGGAGAATTGGTGGGCGAGTTTTACTTTGATGGCAGGTCCAACCAGCAGCAGATTGGCCTTTTAACAAGAGCCATTGAAATTGATTTGAACCGTCTATTTCCTCGCTTTGCCACCGCAAAAAATCAAAACGACAATCAAATTAGTGGACGTGCGGGATTGGTCGTCGATATTGCCCAAAAAAACTTAGAGGGTCGAGCTGACATCACTCAAATTGGCGCCCCCCCTTTAGTCACAATGATGAACGTGTTAGACCCCGAGTTTGAGGATGAACAATTTAATAAAGCCAGATACGCTTTGTCTTTAGCGTATCCAAGTTTAGTCATGACGGATTTTCGCCAAGGCTATATGAATATGGATGTTCAACTGTCAGGGGCCCTTAACCACCGTTTTAAATTTAGAGGCATTCCCATGGGAACATTGTTTTCGCAGATAGCCTTTGGTGACAAAAACAATAAAAAGGAGACGCCATGAGGTGTTTGAAGACTTCAATATCTATAGCAATAATCATTGGCATGACTGTGCTGTCAGCATGTGCCCCTAAAATCTATGTGATGGATCGCCCCACTGTGATGGAGGAAGAAGCGTCAGGATCCTGGCCTAATTTCACCAAAGACCTAAAGAAAAACGCGTTGAGCAAGGGGCCCACGTTTTTTCCAAAAGAAAAAGAGAACAACAAAAAAGCCCGCGTTTATAACATACTCAATGGCGACCTTACCTCAAAAAATCAGGAGTAATAGCCAATGTTTCGATTTCAAAAACAGCTTGGATTGTTTCTCGTCTTTGTTTTGGCAACTGTAGCCCTAAATTGTTCAGCTTCTGCTGAAACAGAAGCCGAGCGCCACACTCGCTTGTTGCTTCGTCTTTTGCCCCTCAATAAGATCACTGTGGGCCCCTATGACAACTACCAAGGCTCGTTTGTGAAAGGTGGCCAACAGCTCCTTTTTTCTCGAAAGGTCGATCTGGCACCGCGAATATACAAATTGGATTTAAACACAGGTAAAGAGACGCCTCTTCTTGATTTAGCTTTTGACTCTAAAGATCCTCACGTCAGTAGCACGGGCGACAAGATTGTTTTTGTGTATTTTAAAAATCGAGCGAGGGGTCAGGTCTGCGTCAAGTCGATTGATTCCGCAGATGCTGAATCTTGTTTAGATCACAGCACCAAAGAGCCCGCATTCCCTGTATGGGTGGGTGAACATCAGGTGGCCTTTATTCTTCGTGATCTGGCAAAGCGAAAAAGCGAAGTGGTGCTCTGGGATTTAAAGGCGCAAAATTCAAGGGTGGTGGCCCAGGGCCATATTTCATCTTTGACCTGGTCTGAATCTCAACAAAAAATCCTTTACACATCGGATGAAGGGATAGTGGTTTCTGATGTTTCGGGTGTGTCAAAATATGATCTCAAGTTGGATTTGCCAGGAATGCCCGGTTTTCTCTCTGCGGGCGAGGACGGATATGTTTACTTCAGTCACTACCTCAGTGACACCAATAACGATCAAATTGTTGACGCCAACGACAATGCCGTCGTATTCAGACTGCCTTTGGTTGAGGCCAAAGGTGGATCTCGGTTGGTGTTTCCGGAGCCATTGACATCAGTCGAGTACAACTGCAGTTTTCCGCAAGCGGCACGGCAGTCTTTGCTGGTGACCTGTGCGTTTGAGGGAACTCTCGATATCTATGAACTTCCCCATGCGGGAATGGTGCCATCAAGTTGGGACCACCAAATTCTTGAGAATGCCAGAAAGACTAGTCGCACCTATGCCGAACGGCTATTTTTAACTCAATCGTTAATATTTCGAAATGGGACTTTTTCTGCAGAGAAGAGTCTTCAGCAGTTGATGAGCAATCACTTGCTTGCAGAGGATGGATCGGCCACGCGATATTATCTAAAACGATTGATCGAGTTATATCCAAAGACTTCGTCTCTTTACGCTCTTCTTGATGTCTATGTTCAAGGGCTGCAGTTTAAAAAGAAAGAAACTGTGGACCCACTTTCTCGGGCCTTCTCGCGAGAAGTGAGCCAATTCTTAACAAAACTGGGTGCAATAAAAGGGGTGAATAAACAGAAAAAATTAGTGCATGCCGTATTTGACCTATGGAGCGGCAATGGGACGCGGGCCGCAGCCGTGTTGAAAGATCAAGAGACTTTAAAAGTCTCTAGCACTATTGACGGGTACTTGTTGTTTCAACTTATTGAAACTTACTCTGGCCGCCGTGGTGCGGTCGCACGAGGGGTCGACTCAGGATATTTAGCGCTCATCACCACATCAGATTTACCAGAAGAGAGCCAGCTCTTCTATGCCCACCGACTTTTGACGTACATCCAAAAAAGTGAGCCTGATCTTAAAAAACGAAAGACCTTAGTGGCGCGCTTTCAAAAAAAGTGTGAGCCTGGATCCTCGGTCGAGACTCTGATGCAGGCCGAAGTGGTTTCGTTAAATATTGTTTTGACTTTGGGCTTACAAGATAAGCGAAAAGTGTACAACGACCTAGACAAGTTGATGAGCCAAACCCGGGACAACTATTACTTACGAAAAGCTTTATATGTAAGAGCTATAGCCACATTGGTTGAAGCGGACGAGTATGATATTGCCGGTTACGTCGCCACCAATTGGTTGAAGTACACAAAGCCAGTGGATACAGAATTTAGCTACGCAAAGACCCAATACATCTATTCAGTTTTTGACGAAGCCTATTCAAGCTATGGAAGTCAGAATTATCTTTTGGCCTCCAATCACTTCTTGGCAGGGCTTCGCCTAACCGATGACTTAGAGGCTCATTTCGGGTATATTCAATCGCTTTTGAAGCTAAAAAAACGACAAGAAATTGACAAACAATATGATAATTTAAAAAAGCGGTCGTTCATCGGCGACAACATAACTTATGTAGAAACGCTCTTAGAGCTACTTGATGGTGAGGAGCGGGGCACTTTAGAATCCAAGGAAGTCAGGCGGGCCGTTGATAGGCTCAATGGTTTAACTGTTGAAAACTTCTCGCCCGTATTACACCTGACCATCGGCGCCCTTTATGTTTGGCTTTTAGACAGCGAAAGTAAAGGCCTAGATTTCTCGCAAGAAGATCTGGACAAGGCTCATAAGCATTTGATGTTGGCCTTTGATTTGGGAAGAAACAATCAACGACTTCGAGCTTCGGCTTTGATAGACCTCGGTTTATTGCATCAGAGGGTGCGAAATTATTCTTTGTCGGCCCGATTTTTTGCAGATCGAAAAAAATTTGGATTTACAAGTGACGAGGAGAGGCTTGCGTTTTCATGGCTATACAGTCGGACCCTTTATTTATCGAACAATGCCAGTGGAGCCGCTGCAGAGCTTGCGGAATTGTTGTCTACCCAGCCAAAGGCGGAGGGCGATGGTTATTTGTTTGAGCGTCTGGCTTTTTATCAACAAGCCAGCGAACAATGCAAACAGTCCATTGCCAACTATGACAAGGCTTTTGCAAAACTCTTAAAGTTAGCCGATGATCAACACGAAATGAAGATGCACCTAGGGCGTGGAGTTTGTTATTTTCGTGAAGAAAAGAAAAAGCCTGCAAAAGAAGATTTCTTAAAGGTAGTTGAGATCTCAAAAACATTGGTGAGTGAGAAGCCCACAGGCGATCGACCCTTGCCATTTAGGCCAGAGCGCCAACAGTTGTTGGCTTTAGGATATTTGGCCCAATTGAGTCAGGGCGCTGAAAGTGCAGGTTACCTGGAAGAGCGAGCTCAGTTGTTGGACTTAGTGGGTGATCAAATCAACTCATTTGCTATGAAAGAAGAATCCCTTTTGGGTTTCAAAGTAAAAAACAACCTTCAGCTTGCTGAAAAAAGGCTCGAAAGCGGGCGCAACGAAGGTGCCAACAGGTATTTGGTTTTGGCCCTGCGCGATTCTTGGCGTCTTGTTGGGGATTTAGAGCAGCCGCTCAGTGTGGTGGCATTGAATGCTGTTGAAGCCTATTTGTTGCTTGCTGCTACGAAAAATTATGAAAGGTCGGGCGACGGTCACAAGTTGGCAGGCCAATTAACGTCGACGATTCAGGAGGCGTTAGTGAAGGTGCAAAAAACTCAACAGCAGCCCATTTGGGCCTTTAGGCAAACGAAGCTGGCTTTGTTGTGGGCAAAATACGAAGGGCGCAATTTAGACCAAGAGCTGACATTGCCGCAGGCGGTGTTTTTAAAGCAACAAAGCCCTGAACGTTGGCAACAGCTCAAAGAATTATCTCAGTTGTTAGCGGCTCCACTTTGAATCCACTGTTCAAGCGCGGCTTGCTCACTGGTGCTGAGATTTACAACGCCATTGATGGGGGTGTTGAAGCGAAATATACTCGCAGGAATTGCCAAAATCTAAATGGCCATGAACTGTTTCGGTCCGACTTTTCTGATTCTGGAGTTAACAATTTTGCTCTTGGTTTATGAAAGCACCTTTCGACTCTGCTGTTGGGAGCGTTCAGCTCGGGTCTTTTGGCCTGGCTTGATCTAAGAATTTGATATATTTGTTCAGAGAGGTTCACACTCAACTGTTAAGTCAACCGGTCGGTCTACTTAACTCCCCGTTATCGTTTGTGTTTTTTTTTTGGTTGCAAACAATTCTAATAACCTTTGCGCCATCTGTAGACTGCGGTTGATGGTGTCAGTGACTTAGGCTGCCTTCATGGTTGTCTCACTTTGGGTATCGGCAGCCAATAATTTTTCTTTAGCCCCGGGTTTTAGCACTTGAGGGTACTGCAAGAGGTACTCGTTAGCAGACTTCCATCCGAGAGCTTTTCGGAGCCGCCAAGAGTTTTTCCATTGGCAATACTGTTCGAGGTATTCATTAAGCTGTTCGATGTTTTGCGGTCTTGCTCGATGGAACAACTCTTCATCGTCCATGCGGTGTGAACGCTCTACAAGCCCGTTAAGCTCTTTTTCTCCTGGAGGTATGAGTCTGTGCCTGATGCCGTGTTCATCGCATAGTTCATCCAAAATATGCGGCAAAGGATCGTCGATTCGTGAGACAAATTTATTCGTAAATTCCACGCCATTGTCTGTCTGAGTGCTGGTTATCCAAAAAGGCACTGCTCTTAGTAGTTCAATCATAAAGCGTTCAGTCTCCCAGTGACCATAACCTTCATAGGCCCTCTTAAACTCCCACCTCGATGCGTGATCAACGAAGTTATAGACGTAACACTTCTTGCCGTTTTCAAGGAGCGTTGTTTGCCAATTAACATCGATCTGCGTGTGCACTCCTGGCAACTCTACCTTCACAACGGTGGTGTGGCTAGACGCCGGCTTTGCACGCCTCTTAGAGCCCACAAGGCCCGCGTTCTTCAAAAACCGATGGATACGATACAGTGACAGCTCCACTCCAAGGTAACGTTTGAGGTGGGCTTGTATCACCTCAGCGCCCCAACCACAGAGTTTGCGCCATCGCCTGATGTGATAAGCCGTCCAGCCAGTGATGTCCTGTGCTTGTCGCCCTGGTGCCTTTCTTGGCGTTAGTTTTCTGTGTCCACCCTCGAGGTAACTCTTTCTCCAGCGATAAACAGTACGGCCAGATTTACCGATTTCCAGACCCACAAGTTCATAGTCTAAGTCCGAAAGGTTGCCAGAATGTTCCCTTTTAGCTAGCTCTATCAACGCAAGTAGTCTCAAAGTGAGAATCTTATCTTTTTTTCGAAATTTCTTGGCTTCTCTTCGCAGTTTATCTAAATTAAGACGCATTGCTAACTCCTTGTTCTTCTTGGTGTTTCTTAATTTGAGACTTTAAATTTCACCAAGAAGACTTGGAGTTTTTCAAGTAAAATCAACGTTTCCCGCCATTTCACTGACAAAATCAACCGAAGCCTAAAACCTTTGCGCCATCATCCTCAAGATTTTGCTAGACGATCCGATAGATAGTGAAGGCTTTTTCCATTTTAGAGGACAATAGAATGCGAGCAGCTACAACCACATTGATACAGGCGACCTTGCGGGCATTGACCGGCCTGACAGCTCTCCCTCTGCTGTTTGGCTGTCAACTTGCTAACAACGAAATCAATGGCAGCATTAAGTCCCCGCCTCAGACCCCCGGAAGCCCAAGTCCAGTTGTTCCTCAATTAAGCTACTCCGGGGTACCTGATTACTTTGTTGCAGGTCAAAATATTGCATCTTTAACACCAACAACAAACGTTGTTAGCGGAGGGATCTATAGTGTTTCCCCGCCATTGCCTGCAGGCCTAGTATTAAATGAAGTCTCCGGTGCAATCTCAGGCGCTCCAACGAATGCATTTTCGCCAACAACATTCTCTCTCACATTGACTCACGATGGACAAACAGTAACTGACTCTATCGAGTTGGAAGCAGGCCTTTTATTTTTAGTCAATACTGTCAACGATACCAGCGACATTAACCCAGGCGACGAAATTTGCGGTGATTTTTCTGGTGACTGTTCCGTCCGTGCAGCATTTGAGGAGGGGGCGGCGCTTTCTGATATTTTGGTTGTGGTCGATGTTCCCGCGGGCAACTACGACTTGCCATCCAATCCTCTCACCATTAGCTCTCGAGTGATAATGAATGGTGCCGGACCCAGCCAAACGATCTTCGACGCCAACCCTGATGCGTCTCCCATTGAACATGTCTTCATTATTGATGCCGTGGCGGAAGCCACCCTTAGAGGTTTTGCCGCGGTCAATGCCAATATAGTCAATGGCACTAACTTCTTAGGAATATTATATTTGGGATATGGAGGGGGCATCTATAGTCAAGCCGACACTCTGAATTTAGAAAACTGCGATGTCTCTGGACATCGTGACACGCCAGGTACTCTAACGACAACCATGGGCTTAGGAATTTATTCTGCTGGATCATATCTTAACGTTGATAACTGCACAATTGACGACAATGTGTCGTCGTTGTCCGCAGGAGTCGGGTTCGCAAATGGAGGAGCAGGCATTGCTCATTTCGGAATCACCCACATCAGAAACTCTGTGATCTCGAACAACACCATGCTCAATGCCAACGACTCGACAGGGGGAGGTTTATGGTTAGATGCGGCAACAATTGAGGACTCCCAGATATTTGGTAATCGGGCAAGACTACATGGCGCTGGGATTAATGCCTCTAGTTTAACTTTGATTAATTCGCAAGTTTTTCTCAATGGCGGCAGTGGCATCGTGTTTGGGGCTGGCATACGATTAGGGAGTGGCGCCGTAAAAAATAGTGCTGTCTATGATAATTTTGGTGGCGATGCTGAAATTTACGGGGTCGATGGAACCATCGAGGTCAATAACTCCACCGTTTTTTCAAACAATACGCCCTTTGCCATAATTTCTGATGATGCCCATTTTCAAATACTTCACAGCACATTGGTTACCGATGTGAGCGTTGCACTAAACACCTCTGGGACAGGTTCTGGTACACATACACTGGGCCATTCCATTGTACATGCTATTTCAGGGGACAGTTGTGGCAATGCTTCAAGAGTCACGTCTACAGGTTATAACATTATTAACGATTTGACCTGCAACTTTTCTAGTGTTGGCGATGTGGAAAATATTGATCCTGAAGTGGGAGTCATTGCCAATAACGGCGGACCCACGTCCACCATGGCCATCAGTGCCACTAGCCCGGCTCGCAATGCCATTCCAGCTAGTAATTGCAACTTGTCGGTTGATCAAAGAGGCGAACCTCGTCCGATGGGAGGCGCATGCGACATTGGTGCGTTTGAATACGCTGAGTAGATCCACGACTGACTTTTTAAACAGCTTGGCACCGCACTGTCGCCGCAAAAGGAAACCAGGTGCCGTGGTGCCCCCTGGCGGGCGATCTTCGTTCCGCTATTATGGGTTATTTTAAAAAGCCAAGTAGTTTAAATTATTTTAATATTTCTATTTACTGGAGGACATCTTTTGGCGTTTCCGAGCCTGTTCTCTAGCTCGAAGTTGACATATATGTGCAATGTATGTATAATGTAATAATGCCGACGATCTTTGTTATTGGCCCATTTAAGATCATCATAAATACAAAAGATCACCGGCCAGCCCATGTGCACTGTGTTGGACCAGGTGTTTTTGTGATTGTTGAAATTGTGACCCAAGAAGTGATTCGTAATAAAGGGGTTTCTCCAAAGGATATTAAACGGCTGCAATTGTTTATTGAAGGAAACAAGGATGTCTTGATGAACGAATGGAGGCATTACCATGAAGAAGAATAAAGAATCTAAAAGTCTTTTAACAGATAAAGACATGAAGCCTGAAAATGTGAAAGCCAACATCACCATTCGCATTTCTGGTGAGTTGTTAAACGCTTACCGCAAAGAGGCCGAAAAGCTTGGAATTGGTTATCAGACTTTGATGCAAATTAAGCTTAAAGAAGGACTGGATCATTCTCTTGAACGGCGGCTTGAAAAACTTGAAAAGGCCTTGAAAACAAAGGCTGGCTAATGCCTTCGGCCCGACTTATCTTATTCGGGACTTAACACTTTTGTTCTAGACTTATCGTGGCAGCTCTCAACTCTACCCGTGGGAGCGTTCAGCTAGGGTTTTGGCTTTCTTACTTAATTTCATCGAGCGATCTCCTTAAGCGTTTCTTGCTTGTTTCGATCTCCTTCTGCGGTGTTTTTAAAGCAACAAAGCCCTGAGCGTTGGCAAGAGCTCAAAGAATTATCTCAGTTGTTAGCGGCTCCACTTTGAATCCACTGTTCAAGCGCGGCTTGCTCACTGGTGCTGAGATTTACAACGCCATTGATGTGGGTGTTGATCGGAGTGCAACCGCTGACGCCCCCAAAGTTGTCCTCATAGTACTGACTGCTTACAACACCCATTAAATACGATTGGCTTGGGCTGCCGGCGGCCACATTAGACAACGAACCACAAGTGCCTGAATTCGATGCCCCGCCCACGGATTGAAATAAACTGAAATAGCCAGTGCTGGTGGAAGAAAAATCCAGCGGGGCGCCTGCCACGTACCCCGATCCGCCAGGTTGGTGACAGCTGGCGCATTCAGTAGAAAACAACTTCGAATACAGCGAAGAAAACGTGGGCTCCACATCTCCGGCCGTATTTAATGGGTCCGAGCAGCGGGCTAGTAAGAGCGTAAAAGCCAAGCCAAAAAAACCTTTAACTAAAAGCCAGCCATAATTTTGCAAAGAATGAGCGTTAGGCAAAGACCCCTCCTCAATGGGATATATCAATACAGGTTTACTTATTTCACTATGACGGTGCGTGCAATCCAAGAATTTTGTGTTAGAATTTCGTTATGGGGCACTCATCTTTAGTTTTAGCCATCGCCGGTATCGCATTTTTTCTATTTGGAATGGGTTTTGCCAGTGACAATCTGCAAAAATTGGCGGCCAACCGTATTCGTGATTTGCTGACCACGCTGGGTGATCGCCCACTTTGGGGTGTGGTGGTGGGGATTTTAATGACAGTGGTCATTCAAAGCTCCGGGGCGGTGATGAGCTTATTGGTGGGCCTGGGGTCGGCCGGAGTGGTGACCTTAAGGCAGGTGATGGGGATTATCATTGGTGCCGCTATTGGGACGACTTTTACAGTTCAACTATTAAGTTTAAATATTTCAAAATACGGTCTACCCCTGTTTGCGTTTTCTTTTATTGTCTATTTTATCAGTAAAAAGCGCGTGGTTAGGCGTGTGATGAGCGTGTTCATGGGATTTGGTCTGCTGTTTTGGGGGCTAGATCTTATCGGAGTGGCCACTAGCGATTTGCGGGACGCTCGGTTTTTTGTCGATTTTTTAGATTACTTAAAGGCCAATCCTCTGGTTACGGTGTTAGTGACTTCAGTGTTTACCGCTGTGGTTCACAGTAGTGCGGCCACTATTGGATTTTCAATGTCTCTGGCGACAACGGGTTTAATCTCATTGTCTGACGCCATCTATTGGGTTTATGGGGCCAATATTGGAACTACGGCCACAGCCCTGATGGCTTCAACAGGTGGCAACTATGTGGGTCGCCAAGTGGCCTGGGCGCATTTTTTATTTAAAATTATAAGTGTAGGTATTTTCTACTTTGCCACTGATTTTTTTGCTCACCTTATTGATTTAGATAGCATTCAACGAAACGTAGCCAATGCCCACACGGCCTACAATATTATTTCAGCAATTTTGTTTTTTCCATTTATCCATATCGGTGCCCGCGTAGTAGAAAAAATGTTTCCGCCCTTAGATTCAGAAAAAGAATTTTCAACAAAATTCCTAGAACGCGGCACCTATGAAAGTCCGTCGGTGGTCATGGCCCACGCCGAGCGCGAAGTCCTTCGCATGGGTGACATTGTGTATTCGATGGTTCGAGATTCACTTAAACTCTTTGAAAGGGAAGATCCGGACCTGTTTGAAAAAATCAAAAAACGCGACAACCGCGTGGACCTTTTAAACAAAGAGATAAGTCTGTATCTCACCTCTTTCATAGAAAATTCGGAGAGCCTGTTGCAGGGCCAGGTGATTCAAATAGTATCCTTTGCCGCCGACCTAGAGAGTGCCGCGGACGTGGTAGACAATAGCTTGATTGAACTGGCCAACAAAAAGCACGCCTTAAAGCTTGAGTTCACAAAAGAAGCCTGGGAGGGCTTGCGCCACCTGCATAAACTGGTGGTTGAAGAAGTGGAGCTTTCACTCAGCGCCTTTCAGCGAAGGGACACCGAGCTGGCCTCAAAAGTTATTTACCTCAAGCGCGAGGTAAGGAAAGTGGAAAAAGCCCTGCGAGAGGGGCACTTTTCAAGACTCATAGAGGGCCGCCGCGAATCCATAAATACTAGCTCCATCCACCTTGATGTATTGCACGAATATCGCCGAATAGCCGGACTAGCGGCCAACCACGTGTACGGTGTCCTTAAAGACAACGATCCATACAACATTATGCCTCGTAGGGAACCCAACCAAACCTAAAGGGGGAGGTGAGGGGTTCGCCAAATAAGTTAAAAAAGTTCTAAATCAAGTAAAAGGGGCGCATCAGGAAGGTGGCGATCATCCGATATCAGATATTGGGTTGGGCGGATCAACCTGAGAGTGATTAGCCAAAACTCTGAACCAGCAGGGCTGGAGACACGTCAAAAAAAATCCGAACACCCAGAACCAAGACGGAAGTTAGTCGTTGTAGACACAGGGCAGGAGTGGAGAGAGAGGGAGGGAGGGCGGCTGAGGGGGGCCGGGAGCCATGGGATCGGCCATCACGATGTGCATTGCGTATCCGGGTTGCGGCACGCAAGTGACGCAATCCGAAGACGCAATGCGGCCACTCGTGCCGGCCGATCCCATGGCTCCCGGCCCCCCTCAGCCGCCCTCCCTCTCTCTCCATTCCGTTCGAACCAGCACCCCCAACCCTCCTTATCACTGATGCGGTGTTTCTGCAGGTGGAGAAGTCCTAGCTCCTTGGGTTCCCATAGGTTATTAATATTCTTTGAGAATTTTTCGGATTTTGAGGAATTGTGGAAGAGTCATCGAAAAACCTATATATGGTTGAAATCGCCGGCTTGCCAATGAAGTTGCGCTCGTCGCATGACGAAGAAACAGTGAAGCAACTGGCCGCTATGGTTGATGAAAAAGTGAAAGAAGCCCTGGATATTGGAAAAAACGTATCTTTCCAAAACGCACTTTTATTGGCCTCCCTACATATTGCCGAGGAGCTGATCATATTAAAAAGAACAGCTCTGGGCGAGTTAGATCGCATTGAATCACGAACCCAACAACTCCTCACTGATCTGGAAGACTCTCCTGTAGCACGAATTAGATTAGATAACTAATTCTAGGAAGAGTTTGAATTTTGACAGAAGACAGATCCTTAACTCCATTGCGAGACAAGAGTGTTTTGCGAAAACACTATCAGAGAGTGCGCAACGATTTTGCGGCCACTCCTGAGGCCAAAGCGGCGTGTGCGCAACTGGTGACCCATCTTAGAAAAGTGTTACCAAACAAGGCAGGCCTTTGTGCGAGCTACCTGAATAAGAGCGGTGAGGCCAGCTTGGAGGACTTTCACCGTCAGCCTGAGGGTTGGCAGTTGGCAGTGCCTCGGGTCGATGGTGATGATCTGGATTTTTTCCTGTTCGATTCTGAGGCCGATATGCCGGTCAATCGTTGGGGAATTCGAGAGCCGCGCCCAGAGGGGTCGCAGGCTGTGGATTTGTCCCAGTGCCAAGTGGTTTTGGTGCCGGGTGTGGCCTTTGATATTTTTGGACATCGACTGGGGCATGGAAGGGGTTTCTATGATCGGGCGTTGGCCAAATATTCGGGTTTAAAAGTGGGTGTGGCTTTTGAAGTTCAAATTGATGAAAAGCCGTTGCCGGCAGATAGCCACGATGTGGTTATGGATTGGATTGTCACTGAAAAGCGAACGATTCAAACACAGCCGGCGGCAGGTGTTGAAAGGATGGTTTAAAAATGGATAGCTCAATGGTTTTAACGGGCGTGATTGGCCTGTTAGCGGGAGCGGTTTTTGGCGTTTTAGGTCTCTATATTTATCGACAAATGCTCGATGAAAAAGTCCGCGATTTTGCAAAAGTGGAAGCAGACCGCATTATGAGTAAGGCCAAATCTAACGCCAATCGTTTAGAAAGAGATGCTCAGAAAAAAGCCAAAGACTTTGAGGTGAGAGCTCGACGTAATGCCGAAAACGACATTCGTAAAGAGAAGCAAAAGATCCAGCAGGTCGAAGGGCAGTTGAAGAACAAAGAGTCCCGGCTAGAAAAAGAGTATCAGAAAAAAGCTGAGACCTTGCAGTCAAAGCTGGGTGAAACAGATGAGCGAGAACAGCGCCTAGAAATTGCTGAGCAGCGAATAAAAGACCTCGAAAAACAAACCACGGGCAAGATCAATGAGTTGCAAGAAAAACTAGAGGCCGTGGCCAACATGAGCACGGACCAAGCCCGGCACGAGTTAAAGACGGCCCTTGAAGAGGACGCGCGCCGAGAAGCTTCTCAAAAGCTTTCCCATATTGAAGAAGAGGCCCTCAAAGAGGCCAATAAAAAAGCCCGCCAGATTCTTTCAACAGCCCTGGCTCGCTATGCCAGTGAAGTCACTACCGAGCGAACGGTGACGAGCCTTCCGCTTTCGGGCGATGAGATGAAGGGAAAGATCATCGGCCGTGAGGGGCGAAATATTCGGGCCCTCGAAGCGGCTTGTGGTGTCGATATTATTATTGATGAAACGCCGGACTCAGTGATGGTTTCTAGTTTTGACCCGGTTCGCCGCGAAGTGGGACGCCGGACTTTGCTTAAGCTTATGGACGACGGGCGTGTACATCCTGCACGCATTGAAGAGGTGGTGGATAAGGTTAAAAAAGAACTGCTTCGGGATATCAAAGAGGATGGCGAAAAGGCTTGTTTTGATTTGGGTATCCCCAATGTGCACCCAGAGATTTTGAACCTGCTTGGAAGTCTTAAATACCGCAGTTCGGCTACGCAAAATCTATATGAACACAGTTTAGAAGTGGGATATGTGGCGGGTTTAATGGCCGCTGAAATCGGGGCTGATGTGAAGTTGGCAAGGCGAGCGGGATTGTTGCACGACATTGGCAAATCCATTGACCATACTGTTGAAGGCAGTCATGCCATTGTCGGCGCTGATTTTGCGCGTCGACATGGTGAAACCGATCAGGTTGTGCATGCCATTCGGGCTCACCATGGTGAAGAAGAGCCACAGTCAGTGACAGCTCACATCGTGCAAGCGGCCAATGAGTTTTCAAAAGCCCGACCTGGGGCTCGACGGTCTTCGATGCAAAATTTCATTCGTCGATTGGAAGACTTAGAATCTATTGGCAATAGTTTTGATGGCGTAGAGCGCACGTTTGCTATTCAATCGGGTAAAGAAATTCGAGTGCTTGTGGATAGCGGTAAGATCACGGATGACCAATCTGTGATGTTAAGCCGAGATATTGCTAGAAAGATTGAGCGTGAGTTGAACTATCCTGGGCAAATTAAAGTGAATGTTGTGCGAGAGACACGAATGGTGGAGCACGCTCGATAAGATCGTAAGGTGGTATTTGAATTGTTTCCGTTAAAACCTGAAGAACAACTTCGAGAAATTAAACTGGGATCCGTTGATTTGGTTTCTGAGGCTGAACTGTTGGCCAAATTGAAAAAGAGCTATGAGACAAAAACGCCACTACGGGTGAAGGCCGGCTTTGATCCCTCTCGTCCGGATTTACATTTAGGGCATGTGGTTTTAATCAATAAAATGCGGCAGCTGCAAAATCTTGGTCACCACGTCATGTTTCTTATTGGTGATTTTACCGGGTTAATAGGTGACCCCACCGGTAAAAATGAAACTCGCCCAGCTCTCACCGAAGAAGAAGTGCAGGAGAACGCCAAAACCTATGCTCGACAAGTGTTTAAGGTATTAGATCCAGAGAGAACCGAGGTCTTGTACAATTCGCAGTGGATGGGCCAATTGACGGCCACGGATTTTATTCGGCTAGTGGCTCAATACAATGTGGCTCGAATGCTTGAGAGAGATGATTTTAACAAACGCTTTAAAGGTGGCGAGTCCATTGCTATTCACGAGTTCTTATATCCATTGGTTCAAGGTTATGACTCTGTGGCGATGAAGGCCGATCTTGAGCTGGGTGGCACAGATCAACGGTTTAATTTGTTGGTGGGGCGTGACATACAAAAAGCTTACGGCGTTTCACAGCAATGTATATTAACAATGCCCATTCTTGAAGGCCTAGATGGCGTTCAAAAAATGTCAAAGAGCCTTAATAATTATATCGCAGTAGAAGATTCCCCAACTGAGATGTTTGGTAAAACCATGCGGCTTTCAGATGAACTAATGGTTCGCTATTACGAACTTTTAGGCGACATGACTGCAGACTCCTTGGCACAGTTTAAAAAAGATCTATCTATTGGAAAAAAGCATCCCCGCGATGCGAAAGCAGATCTGGCCAAAAGTTTTGTCGCGCGCTTTCATTCGTCAGAAGCCGCGACAAAGGCCGAAGAAGAATTTAATCGAATGTTTCAACAAAAAGGGCTGCCCGATGAAATGCCTGAGGTGGTTCTTTCGGCCCAAGACTCCATGGGGTTATGTCAATTGATTGTGGCGGCCGGACTGGCTAAGTCCAACGGTGAAGCCCGTCGGTTGGTTGAGGGGCGTGCCATAGAGCGGGACGGAGAAAAACTTTTGGACCCAAAAATGTTTATGAGTTTGTCATCGGGTGAAGAATTTGTGTTGAAGGCGGGCAAGAAGAGATTTGCAAAGGTGAAGGTGAGCTGACGTGAAGGTGAAGTTTGTTCCCCAAAACGTAGAATTTGAGATCGCTCCAAATCAGTCGGTGATGGACCTGGCCCATGAAAACGGATTGCCGATCAAATCGGTTTGTAATGGAGTGCCCTCGTGTGCTGAATGTCGCGTGAAGATCGTAGAGGGTGATCACAATGTGTTGCCGCCATCGAATAAAGAGTTAAGTCTTATTGGCAGTGGCTACTTTTTGGATCAAAGACGGCTTTCCTGCCAGTTGCAGGTCTTCGGTGATATCACTGTGGATTTAAGTGAACAGATGAATAAAGTCCAAGATGTGGGTAAGCGCCGGCCTCAGGGCGGAGTGGCCAAATCGGACACCGAAGAGTCCTACGCCGTGCAAGGAAGCCTTATAGAAGAAGATGCCGATCTAATGGCTCAATCAGAAAATTTGGTAAAAGAAGAAACTGTCGCGGCTCAACGATCAGCCCCCTCTGGTGACGGAAAATCAGGTCCGTCCAGAGGCAACGACCGCCAAGACTCGCGAAAGCGACGAAACCGTCGTCGCCCGCGTCGGCGCAAAGATTAGTGTAAATAGCGACTGTAAAACGGAGAGTCTGCATTGATGTCTTCTGTAAGCATCAACGCCACTGCTTTTCGTTGACCGATTTCATCTGCAAAAGACCGCTCAAGGGAGTGTAGTACATTGGTGAGGTCTTCGCCATCGGCCTGCACATCAAAGAAAAAAGCATCATTTTTAACCTGGAGCACGAGCTTGTGATTGCTGTTATCTTTGTCTGGCCATTGTCTGACCTCAAGCAATATAGCGGTTTGAGGCGTACGGCTTTGCAGACGGTGAACGAACTCTTCAAGTCGCTTTGCCATAGCTTGATCTATAACTACATTCATAAAACCTTAACCTCCGCTATTAAATGTGGGGCCGTTTTTGAATATGTCAAAAATCTAATTTGATTAACTATTTCAGATAGTTACTGTTTTTCAGTGCGATCGTTAATAAACGTAAGCTATGCGCGACAAAATGGTCACAAAGCTATCCACCACAGTCACATCACTGCCAGAAAGCTGCTTTTTAACGGGTAAACCGTAATAATAGCGAACTTGAAACCCCGCCACAAACTGGCTACTCAGGTCGAAATCGATTCCGGCACCTCCGCCAAGACCCACGCCGTTAGCTGCGGCCGTGTCTGTGCCTGATGTTAAAGAATTCAAGATCAGCGTCATACCACCTGTGTAGCTTAAATAAATATTTCGAAAGGCCTCATAGTAGTTTGAGATATTAATTCCTAAACCCGTATGAGTGAGGTCGCCGGCACTGCTGGACAGAAAATCCATCTCATACACGAGGTCATCGCTAAACATATAGGCAAAATGCAGACCATATCCAATCCCATTGCCACCAGCAGCCAGTGCTCCTTGAGGCATAAAGTTTCCAGCTAAAACCCCGAACCGAAAATCGTTTTCAGCAATACCATGGGCCTGCATGGTGGCGGAGACGATGAAGAGACCAACGATGAAACGTAACAAGGGAGACTCCTTCTGTGTAATGCGATGCAACTAAGACAAAAATCCAGAACACCTCGATTTTATTTTCGGATCTGGCCTCAAGTCAATGCCGGGGTTGGCCGATGGTGACATTGTCTATTGAGCTTTTGGAGGAATGAAATGCTACGAATAGTTCTAGAAAAAACACTTCGTCTAATTTTGATCACACTCGGCGTAGCGCTGATGTATCCAGGCAACGCCATGGGAAAGACCCCAGCAGAGGCTAAATCAAAAAATGATTTGGGTTTTCGGTTTCAATGGGATGAACCCAGCAAAACTGGCGTGTGCAAAAATGACCGCGGGGAAGAGGGTTATAATCCACACTTCGTAGGGCCATGTGGCGATATGCGGGGTATGAAGTTGGGTCGAGTGAAATTAAATGGCGCCGATCTTTCAGGCGCTATCCTTGATGGTCTTGATTTAAGAAATGCCCAACTCAATGGGGCCATTCTGGTTGGTGTAAAAGCTAGAGGTACTGATTTTTCAAAAGCCTATCTCAACGGCGCAAAACTTTATTCTGCTGATGTGAGCGGTGCAGTCCTTGATCGCACAGAACTCAATGGCGCTTATCTAGATAACGCCGATCTCAGCGGTGCCGTAGTTATTCATGCGCAAATGCATGGGGCGCAAATGAGTCATGCAAATCTTGCGGGAACTAAAATTAATTCGCCCATGGACACCGCCAATGTGCGTGGCGCCATAGTGGCCATCGGTACGGAGCTTCCTTTTGGAATCAAAGAAGCCAGTGCTCGCGGAATGTACGGAATGAACATTCAAGGTCTAGCTGATTATAAAACGGTAGAAAAGAATCGTTTGCCCGCTTCAAACGGCAAATGAAGATCCACAACCACAGGTTTTAGTGGCATTGGGGTTTGAAAACACAAACCCCTGACCGTTTAAGCCGCCTTCATAATCTAAAGTCATACCTAAAAGATAAAGTAGGCTTTCGCTGTCTACGACAACTTTTTCGCCGCTTGACTCAAAGGTTTTGTCTTTATCGCCTGTTTGCGTGTCGAATTCCATTTTATACGAAAAACCAGAGCAGCCCCCGCGCTTCACCTTCACTCGCAAGAAGGCTTCAGGTTGAGCTCCTTCTTCGGCTTTTAACGAAGTAATTTTTTTTGCAGCAGTTTCACTGATTTGAATCATAGGGTCTCCATTTAAAAACACCTGTGGTTTCGCACAAACGTCGAAAATAGTATAGCACAACCGTCAATTTCTGGCGAGATGGCCCGAGAGAGTGTCTAACTATGCGAAATCTTTTAAGAGTTTCGCTACTGTGGGTGAGGCATTTGCACAATGGCTGCGGCCAGGGCGTCCACATCTTGCACTGAGGTTTCGCGTCCCAGCCCGATGCGAATGGTGGATCGGGCCAGATCTTCAGGCAGCCCAATGGCTTGAAGCACATGGCTCGGTTCGGTGCAGGCCGAATTACAGGCTGAGCTAGAGCTGATTGCAAAGTTTCTGAGGTGCTGAGAAATAATCTCAGGTGAAACGCCTTGAAAGGCAAAACTCGCGTTATTGCAAAGTCGCAGTGTGGGGTGCCCATTTAAACGAGCCTTCGGCACTTCAGAAAGAATTTTTTGAATCAGCCGATCTCGAAGCTGAGTGATGCGGCTGGATTCTTGATGTTGTTCGTGTTGATAAATTTCACAGGCTTGGCCGAGGCCTACAATGGCGGGCACATTCAATGTGCCTGGGCGCAATCCGAATTCTTGAGTGCCGCCAAAAATAATGGGTTTCAGTGGCGCGTCTGATTTTTTGTAGAGAGCGCCAATGCCCTTGGGGCCGTAGATTTTGTGTCCAGAGATGGACATAAAATCCACGTCTAGATCAGAAACGCGAAGTGGCATTTTGCCAACAGCTTGTGCGGCATCCAGGTGGTACAAGACATTACAATTTTTAACTACCTTCCCGATTTCATCCACGGGATTGATAGATCCTATTTCATTGTTGGCCATAATAATGCTAACCAATCGCGTGTGGGGTCTGAGGGCCGCACTCACCTGGTCGGGTTGCACTTGACCGTAGCGGTTCACCGGCAGGTAGGTGATTTCAATTCCGCGCCCACTCAAGGCTTGGCACGTGTTTATAGTGGCTTTGTGTTCCGCATTTGTGGTGATGATATGGATGGGATCATCGCTATCCATAAATTCTTCCACAACCCCTTGCAGAACCATGTTGATGCTTTCAGTAGCGCCACTTGTGAAAAACACTTCCTCTGGGGAGGCATCGATCAGTCGGGCCACATGGCTGCGAGCTCTTTCGACGGCGGATCGCGCCTGCCATCCAAAGCGATGGTTATCGCTTGAGGCATTTCCAAATTCTTTACAAAAGTAGGGGAGCATGGCCTCTAAAACGCGAGTATCCATGGGAGTTGTGGCGTTGTAGTCAAAATAACTATGAAGGTGGGGAGATGTGTGGGTCGAATCAAATGTCGGTTCGGTCACGTTGGCCACAAAAATCCCCCTGGTAAATTGCTGCTTTGCGACGGTTAATGAGGGGGAGTTTAGTAAAAAATTGATAATTTGCAACGAGGGACCCTACAAAATTTACGGCAAATCCATGCTGCAGCGACTCATTGAGGGGCTTCGTGACGAACCCTTCGGTCCGCAATCCCGTGGCCGCAAAAGGTGTGGGGGTGATCACGAGTTCATGAGAGTTTTCACTCGGTGATAGAGGTAAAAAAATTCACAGTGGCCCAACTCCTATGGGGTCTGTATATTGATTTTGGATTTTACCAGATGAAGGAGAGCCCATGTCCGATGTGCAGTTGCCCCAATTTGATCTTTACAACCCTTCCGAAGAACACCAAATGCTTCGCGATGCCGTTCGTGAGTTTGTTGTGCAAGAAGTGGAGCCACAGGCCCTTGAGTATGACAGTAAAGAGAAATTCAATTTGCCGCTTTTTCGAAAGTTAGGCGAGATGGGGCTTTTGGGTATCACCGTACCCGAAGAGTACGGTGGGGCGGAGATGGATGCCGTGGCCGCCGTCATCGTACATGAAGAATTGTCAGCATCTGATCCTGGTTTTTGTTTAGCTTATCTGGCCCATTCCATGCTCACGGCTAACAACTTTGCTGTGAATGCCAGTGATGAACAAAAAGCTCGCGTGTTACCAAAGCTGTGTTCGGGTGAATGGGTGGGATGTATGGCCATGTCTGAGCCACAGGTGGGTACGGATGTACTGGGTCTTACCACGGTGGCTGAAAAAAAAGGTGAAGGGTATGTGATTAACGGCCGAAAAATGTGGATCACTAACGGCACCATCGATGAAGAGAACACGGCCGCTGATTGTGTTTTGTTGTATGCAAAAACAGGAGAGACCAAGGGGCGGGCTTTAATTTCTACGTTTTTGGTTGAAAAAGATCATCCGGGCTATTCGGTGGGGCAAAAAATTAAAGACAAAGCCGGTATGCGCGCTTCAAACACGGCGGAGTTGGTGTTCACAAATTGCCAGGTGCCGATGTCGGCGTTGATTGGTGCTGAAGGTGATTCGATGGAACACATGATGCGAAATTTAGAACTCGAACGCCTCACTTTGGCTGCTATGAGCTTGGGAATTGCGAAGCGTTCCCTGCAAGTGATGGTTCGTTATGCCAATGAGCGCGAAGCTTTTGGTCAACCCTTGTCGAAGTTTGGGCAGATTCAAAGACACATTGGTGAGAGCTATGCTGAATATATGGCGAGTCGCGCTTATGTTTACGATACGGCTCGGCGATTGGATCTTGCCCAGTCCGGGAATCGAATTGATTCTGATGGTGTTAAATTAGTCGCTTCCACTATGGGAAAAAATGTCGCCGATCGAGCCATGCAGGTTTTGGGTGGTTATGGTTATGTGGGAGAGTACACGGTTGAGCGCTTGTGGCGAGATGCAAAGCTTCTTGAAATCGGTGGTGGCACCATTGAAGCTCATCAAAAAAATATCACCCGTGATTTAGCTAAAGTTTGGCGGGAGCATCTGTAATGGGATCAACATCATTGTTTTTAGTGGTTCTTATTCCTCTACTTGTGTTTGCCGTTGTCGACACTTTTGCATCACTGAAGGTGGCACTGATTGCAGCAGCAGTGGCCGCTTTAGGAGAAGTGGCTTTTTCCTATTTTTATCTTGGCGAGATAGATTCGTTCTCCATGGCCTCGGTGTTTTTAGTGTTTTTAATGGGGGGCGTGGCGTACTTAAAAGAATCTCGACAGATTTTTTATTTGAAGCCGGCCATTTTAAGTTTTGCCCTCGGCGCCTTTTTAGTTGGTGCGCATATGATGGGGCATTCCGTGTTGCTAGAAGGTGTAACGAAATACGCACAGTTATTTCCGCCAGAGCAGCAAGAAGTTTTAGCTCAACCCATGCTTGTGAAAATTTTAACAAATGCCAGTTTTACGGTGGGGATATCATTGATTCTTCATGGGCTGTTCACTGCCTGGGCAGCCTATCGCCTATCCCGCTGGGGTTGGTTAGCCGTAGCCGCCGTGGGTGTCTACTTTTTCATGTTTGCCGGCTTAGTGGCGGCAGCCTTGTAGGGTGCCTGGTTTGTTTTTGGTCACTGTTATGGATTTGTGGGTCCGGTCCTGGCAAAGCTTTAGTGCCAAATTTAAAGAACCACGTAGTCTGGGGGTATAGGATTGCGGTGCCCCGCTTCGAAGGAGGCCGGACCTGGAGCAGCCTCACTTTTTCATAATTTTGGTTCATTTTGATGCACATTTTTGTGCAATCGTCTCAACCTGGGACAGGGGTGGTTTTCTTTTTAGAGTATGTTCAGTTGTGTGATATCCTCAAAGTAATGAATTGTATTTTCTATTGCCGGAGGATGGCTCTTTGCAAGATGTAATGACAAAAAACGACAATGGCGCTGGTCTAGTGAGCGTGTTGGTGTTTTTAGGCGTATCAATGACAGTAATGTTGAGTTTGTTGACTTTGATCAATAATTTAACAAGGGCTCAGTCACGAGTTCAAACAAAAATGGATTCTTTGTTGCTTAGGGATGAACTCGCTGCACTGTTTTGGGATTCAGCTGTGTGTACGGAGGTATTCCAGGGTCAAGAGCTTGACGTGACTGCGGAGTCAGTGGCAGAGAAATTAAGGCAAAGGGCTTCAGACATTAAAAATCGAAATCTCGGCCACACTACCCTGGGTAAATATCAGCTAGGTGTGGCAAAGTTGAATGATTTGCCAATTCAAGTTGTTGGACCGGCGGGCACCGACTATTTGGCCCGCGCATATGTAGAAATTGATTCGCCTTATAACTTTAATCCGCCAGCTGTATTGTTAAAGGTCACCGTGTCCAGCGGTAAAATCACAAGCTGTTCATCTAATACCAGGGACTTAACCGTTGTTGCTGACAACCAAAGTGGTGATGGTTGGGATTCAGGGACAGATCAAAGTTCTTTGGATTCCCGTGCCGCATGCCACTACGAAACGTCAAACTTCATTATTGACGCTAAAGTTGAAAAACATCAGCCGCCAGGAGGAGGGTACGGTTCTTCCTTTTATGTAGGTAAACTGTACGGGAAGTGGAAAACCCCTGATCCTGGCTTGCCGACGGGTTTTAGTGTGGAGTGCAGTTCGGGTAATGCATCGTCGCCGTGGGAAACCGAGTCGAGTGGGGTGATCACCTGGGATTGTTGGATCAGCGAAAGTGGCACAAGTGAACCCACCAGTACAAAATATCAAGTTTGCTCATGGGTTGATAAAACTGGTAGCGATGAAGTTTTGCGAGCACAGATTGTCAATTCTATAGGTGGGTCCTGTCGAGATAATATTTCTAGCAAAGTTATAACTTGTTCGGAGCCGCTGGCGGTGCCTTGAAAAGAGCAAGGCTTTTGAGCAGGTTTTGTCCATTTTGGCCTATAGCGTCTTCAAGTAGACTATGGCGCCAGGTGAGTGTTTCCGTCTTGGGTCAAGGTGGCTTTATTGATCCCAGGGGGAGCCCTAGTCGCAATTGATTCACGTATTAATTCACGTCATCCCACAATAACTCCTGTATCAATTCGAGACTAAAAAAACCAAAAAATCCCTCAAGGTTTGTCGACTTTCGTCCGATCTATATTCGAAGACCTATTTGATAGATGTTGAACGTTAAAAAGGGTTAGAAGAGATTGGAAAAGCTTTTTTATAAAATCATCGATATCGTATTTGGGCGTGCAAAGATATTTTTGCAAGTCGGGGCCATCGTTCAACTTATTTTTGCAGTTGGTTGCAGCATTGGCGATACGACGTTGACGGGTAACTTTATGGGGGCGCTTAAATCCACGGCCGCCCTCAGCCTTGAAAACAATCTCCACTTTCAAATTCCAGAAGATGCTCAGACTCAGTTTGTAATGAAGCTTTCTGACCCCGTCGACAAAGACACACGAGTGGATTGGGTGATTTTTCCTGATGGTGGCGGCGATGCCAGCAGTGATTTTACGGCGATCTCGGGCACTTCAACCATTCCGAAGGGTGAGATTTCATACTCAGTGGCTCTTCCGATCAATGACGACAATTTGTATGAAGGCAACGAAATATTTCGTTGGGTTTTTATCAGCTACAGTGAGCATCTCACCGTTGATATAGAACAATATAATTTTACTATTATCGATAACGAGCCCGTTCCAACCCTATCTCTTTCTAGTGGTTCCAGTCAGTTTAACGAAGCTGATGGGAGTGTTACGGTTGGTGTTATTGTAAACCCTCCAAGTGCTTTTCCCGTTGATATTTCGTACACGGTTGGCGGGTCAGCTCTTGGCGCCGGTGATGATTATGACAACTTTGTGGCTGGCAATTTGAATATTGCCGCGGGTAATGCCACGGCCAACTTTAACATCGATCTTGTTGATGATGCCACAGATGAAACTGATGAAACTATCGTCATTAACTTGACTGGAGCCTTGGTGGACGGCTCCATAGTCGCGACATTGGCGGCTCCCAACGCTCACGCATTGACCATAGTAGATAACGAAAATGCCATTCTTAGCATAACGGACTCCAATCCCTATGATTTTGGCAACGTGAGCGTGAATGGAAGCTCCACATACAGTTTTACTTTGAGCAACGCGGGAGCTGGTGCAGCAACTGCACTTGCCGATTCTCTGGGTCTTTCAGCGCCATTTGAATTTTTAGATGGAACCTATCCTGGTAATGGGGGTAACTGCGGAGGAGCACTTGCCGCAGGTGGATCGTGCGTTTTAGTGGTGGAGTTTGCCCCCACAGCCACAGGTAGTTTTTCTGATGACATTGAACTTTCTTACTTTGACGGTATGGATTCGCAGTCCATCGTTCACGGCGTTCAGGGAAATGGCGCATCCGGCGCGGTTCTTACAATCAGCGATGCCGCCACTTATGACTACGGCTTGACTGAAAATAGCACAACAAAAGATCACAGTTTTACTATCACAAATACTGGGGGCAGCCCGGCTTCAAGTATTGCTTATTCAGGTTTGGCAGCTCCTTATGATTATAAAGACAGCGTGTTTCCGGGCACGGGTGGTGATTGTGGTGCTACGCTTGCGGGCGGAGCTACTTGTACTCTCGTCATTTCATTTTCGCCATCGGCCAGTGGCGCATACCCAGAGCAGCTAGTGGTGGATTATGACTCTGGTACGGGAATGTCTCAAGTGACTCGCGACATTGCGGGTGTGGGTGCAAGTCCTTTTACGTGGACGGGTCTAGGGGTTGACAGCAATTGGGCCACAGCCGGTAACTGGCTCGGGGGCAGTGCTCCAGGTGTTTCTGATGTGGCGGTGTTTGATCAATATTGCACAAACTGCAATGCAACGGTCAATGCTTCCATAAGTATTGCCGGAGCCGAAATGAAAACAGGCTATACCGGCACCATCACACAGGCCTCTGGTGCATCGATAACAATTGGCGCATCGGGCTGGACCCAGCAGGTGGGAACATTTGTTGGTGGTGATAGCGATTTTGTGCTTAGTGATGCACCAGGTGGTAACTTTTCTCTATCTGGAGGGTCATTCACTGGCCCCAACGCCTTATTTAAACCACTCAATGGGTTTAGTATTAGTGGAGGTTCCTTCACAGCAAGTCCGACCACTCACCTCGGTGGGCTCGGTGGCGGCATAATAAATATTGGGGCGAGCGAGCTTAACGATGTTGAATTTTTAGAGGCGATAATATTGACTGGCACGCTAAAGGTTAATGGTGACTTACTGATAAACGCCAGTGGCACAGCTGTCATTAATGGCGGGACCATTGAAGTGGCTGGAAATGTCAATGTGACAAACCAAAATGGTGGAACTTCATTATTGAAGTTTGTTGGGACATCGAACTCCACCTTAACAGTTGCAAACGGCGAAAAGATCAACAAACTAGAACTTGCTATGGGGGCGGCTCAGACCTTAACTGTTGCTGGTGACTTTAGCGCCTGTGGTGGATTTACCTATACGTCAGGGATACTAAATGCCACGGGGTCGACCATTGATTTTACATGCGTAGGCGGCGTCAGTATGAACGCGGGATCGGCTCACTTCGACAGCGTTAAGTTTTCTGAAAACACAACCATAACAGGCTTCCTCAATATTGATGGAGATTTGACATTAAACGGCAGCTACGCATTAAATGCTGGAGAAGTCTTGGTCGCTGGAAATGTCACCTCCAGCTCTTGGTCGCAAGGTACGAGCGCAATGACTTTCAATGGTGCAGGCCTACAAACAATTACCTCCAGTGCCGTCTCAGAGCTACCCACTAGTGCATTCAAGATAGACAAAGCTTCGGGCACTGTCGTGCTTGCAAACGCCATTAGCCTCAACGGTGCAGGCCAAGACCTCAATATCCTAGATGGCGACCTCGACCTCAACGGCTTTGATCTCACCGTCAACGATCAACTGAATGTTGGTGATGGTTCCGGCGCCGCAAGTAGCGCTCGAATACTAAAAGCCTGTAGTACCATCACTGCTGGCACACAAACCGTAAATCCCACAGATGGAGAAATTGTGGGCTCAAGTTCAAATCCAAACATCACCATTTCAGATGCGACAGTGGCCGAAGGCGGTAACCTCGTATTTAACGTGGCATTAAGCGAAGGTGTTTGCGCTACCGACTTCACTGTGAACTATTCTATAAGTAATGGGACGACGACCGCGGCCGACTATGCGACACCTGCCAACGATTCGGATGCGACTCCTGCCGATGGCATATTAACGCTTTCATCTGGAGCAACAAGCGGCACCGTAACGATTGCGACAACAACAGATGCCAATATGGAGATGGATGAGTACCTCATTGTCGTGCTTTCTGTCAATTCCCATGGAACCTTCGTGGATGACACTGGCCGCGGTGTTATCGAAAACGACGATGACAATGGGTACATTTGGACCGGTGATGCGGGTGATGGCGATTTCCATAATGGGGCTAACTGGAGTAACGGAGTCACCGCGCCTGGAAATACCAATGTGGTATTATTTGATGATGTCTGTGCCGATGTGCCAAGCAATTGTGATGTGCTAGTTTCAAATGGCAATGTGGATGTCCAGGGTTTTTGGATCAACGAATCTTACGCGGGCACGATCACCCAAGGAGCAGGTCGCACGATAAAAGTGGGAAATTCTTATTTTGAACAAAGAGGCGGCACTTTCGTGGGGGGTGATTCCACTATTGATGTGGATCGGTTTTACATGAAAGCCGGTACATTTATCAGTACCACTGGTGAGCTTCGAGTGGGGCAAGTGAGCGTCGCTGGCGGCGGGCAGTTAAGTGTCACCGGTGGCGCCTTTGACAACAACTCTGGAACCGTTCGAATGGATGGTCAAATTTGGGATGTGAACCCAGTTCGGGTTGGTGAATTGACTGCACCGTCTGGTTTAACACTCAACAATCTTATTATTGATGCTCATGATACGGAGACTGGCAGCGGGGCGGATGATGCCTACGTCGTAATTGCGAATGGCACAACAATTCATGTTGATGGCGACCTCACAATTCGCGATGGATTCATTGGGGGCGTCAATATGGGCATTTACCCTGGCAACATCTATTTAAAGGGAAATTTTTATCAATTGGACGTTAGTTCCAGTATACGGTCTGAAGTTGTTCAACTGGGTTATGATATAGTTCCACCCATTGTTTACTTTGATAGCGGTGGGTCGCAAGAATATTCAGGAACGTCAAATACTCGGGGTCCACGAATCACGGTGACAAATGGGTCAGTGGTAACACCTGCTGCAGGGACAACGGACGTTGGTTTCTCATCCTTTGCCCTTTTGAGTGGTTCATTTCAGGCTCCATCAGGAACGATGAAGTTGGGGTACAACACCAGTTCAGATGCAGATATGCTCAGTGGTTGGACCCATACGGGAGGTATTTTCGATCATAATTTTGGGACCATTAAATTTGATTCAAATGGATACTTCAATAATCCCCGAAATGGCTGCACTGTGAACTCACCAAGTGGGACTACGTTTTACAATCTTCACATAGCGGTGAGGGATTATGCCTCCGACAGCGGCTACAATGGCGCTGAATTCGACTGGAGTGCAGCTTCCCCATTGACGGTCCTTAATGATCTTATCGTTACTGATGGCGTAGTAAAGGCCGGCGGCAGTTTCATAGTCGGTCGAGATGTGCGTTTAAACTATACAAATGCGCAAATCCACGCTGAAGGGTTTTCTGCGGGACTCACATTTAACGGTGCATCAGATGCAGCCATCGAAGTTCAGTTGGGCGCTTCCGGTTTTAGTACATCATTAAATGTTGAAAAAGATAGTACGAGTACTACAACAATGCTGAGCGATATTAACCTGAGTAGCGCGGGTTTGGATCTCAATTTGGATTCAGGCACATTGGATATCAATGGTCACAACCTAACAGTCAACGACCAACTCAATGTGGGCGATGGTGTTGGCGCCGCAAGTAGTGCCCGCATTTTAAAAGATTGCAATACCATCACGGCTGGCACCCAAACAGTGAATCCCACTGACGGTGAAATTGTAGGTTCAGGAAGCAATCCGAATATCACCATCTCGGATGCCACAGTGTTAGAAGGTGGCAACCTCGTATTTAACGTCACACTCTCTGAAGGTGTGTGCGGAAGTGCAACAAATATCACCTTCACCACCGATAATGGCACGGCAGTGGCTGGCAGCGACTACACGGATAATGACAGCACACTCGTCATCGCTGCCGGCGATACCAGTGGCACCATTACAGTGGTTACCGCCGACGATGGCACTGGCGTGGCTGGTACAATGGAGTTTGATGAGACTCTTTATATTAACCTCACGGGCACAGACCAAGGTGCAATTACTGACAGCCAAGGGATTGGTACGATTCTCAATGAGGACGACAACGGCTACATTTGGATGGGTCGTACTGATAGTGACTGGAATACGGGCGCCAACTGGTCAGGCAGCGCCGTGCCTCCCACCGACGGCAGTGTGGTGGTGGCCTTCACCGGTGCCTGTCAGGCTGAAGCAACTTGCAATGCGGTGACAGCTGGCAATGTGGATGTGAAAGGCATGTGGCTTTATGGTTCTTACGTCGGCACTATCACGCAAAGTCCTGGAAATACTGTTGATGTGGGTACGGATCGGTGGATCCAAAACTCGGGAATATTTAGCGGTGGTAGCAGCCCCATCCAAATCGCCGAGTATGTCTTGAGTGGTGGTGTATTTACAAGCACCTCGGGCTCTTTGACGGTGGGTTATGACCTGCCGCTTAATACCAGCAACGCAGACGGATTCACCGTTTCAGGTGGTACTTTCAATCATAATTCAGGAACGCTCGAATTCAAAAATCAGGCCCTCATTAATGATGCCACTTGGCGTCCTCAGGTAGTTGTAGATGTTTCAGGCAGCCTGGAGCTAAACGATGTCGTGGTAGATATAAATAATTCGGTTGGCCAATTTTCTCACGCTTCTGTCGACATTGCGGTGGGGAATACTCTTGTAGTCAACGGTGATCTTACAATCCACAATGGATATTTGCGTGAAGGTCAAATTGACTTAAAAGGCGATTTGATACTGAACTGTGCAAGTGGTCCTGGTGTCAATTTGTGTGCTGAAGGGGGGACCACGGTCATTACAATGACCGGTGGCTCACCTCAAGAATATACACACCAAGTAGGCGCTTTTGCTCCATTTCTGGTCATCAATTCTAGTTCCACAGTAGGCCCTTCCGCCGGAACTTCGACTCTTGGCGTTTTTGAGTTTACGCTTCAGTCTGGCGGCTTTACAGCTCCAACAGGCCTGATGGAAGTCGGCTATAAGATGCCGAATACAACTGCAAATACAAATGGATTTACAGTTTCTGGTGGAACCTACAATCATAACGGCGGCACGCTAGAGTTTTTAGGTGAGATGTGGAATGCGGGGTCAACGGTGCGTCCAGTTACAGTTGTCGATGTCCCAGGATCACTCACATTAAATGATTTAGTGGTCGACATTAAAGACACATCGGGCGCAAACAGCAATGTTTCAGTTGAAATTGCAGCAGGTGACACTTTAGTTGTTCAAGGCGACTTGACCATAAATGATGGGCAACTGATAGGACAGACTATTGATCTAAAAGGAAATCTCATCATTAATTGTGCCGACGGCTTTGATGGTAATTCTTGTGCAGAGGGTGGCACCACAATCATTTTAATGACTGGTGCATCACCGCAGGAATACACACATGAGCCGGGTGGTTTTGTGCCAACATTACATATCAATTCAACTTCGACAGTTTCTCCTGCTTTGGGCATAACATCACTAGGCGTGTGGAAGTTTGTTCTTCAGAGTGGGACTTTCAGCGCTCCTGCGGGGACAATGCAAGTCGGTTACAGGATGAGCAATAATGCTTCAAATGCAGACGGTTTTACTGTTTTAGGTGGCACTTTTAATCACAGTTCAGGAACCTTGGAATTTTTGGGTAACGAGTGGTCGGGAAGTTCGATGGCGAGTGTCACTACAATTGATGTGGCAAGTTCATTGGATGTTTATAATTTAATTGTCAACGTTGCAGATACATCTGGTGATTTTGACGACGTTTCTGTAGATATCACTGCTGGTGACACGATTGTAGTCAACGGTGACTTGACCATTGAAAATGGTTATTTGAAAGATGGAGTCATCGATTTAAAGGGCAATCTACAAATAAATTGTGATGATGGTCCTTCAGGAAATCTTTGCGCCCAAGGAGGTACGACCGAACTACATTTTACAGGACCTGGTGATCAGAATATTAGTATTGCTTCGAATGCCACTGCTCCCGGAGGTGTTTTTACGGTTTCAAAATCTTCTGGTGATGTTGTTCAATTGAGTTCCGTAAATTTAAGTGCTGCTGGCCAAGATCTTCTGATCTACGATGGCGATTGGAACATGGCAGGATATGACCTCACTGTTAATGATCAACTCAACGTGGGCGATGGTGTTGGCGCCGCAAGTAGTGCCCGCATTTTAAAAGATTGCAATACCATCACGGCTGGCACCCAAACAGTGAATCCCACTGACGGTGAAATTGTAGGTTCCGGAAATAATCCAGATATCACCATCTCTGACGCCTCTGTGCTAGAGGGTGGCAACCTAGTATTTAATGTATCCTTAAGTGAAGGCGTTTGTGCAACCGACTTTTCGGTGAATTACTCTATCAATGACGGTACTGCGACCACAGCGAACTCTGATTATGCTGTTCCGGCAACAGATTCTGATGCTGCTCCGAACGACGGTGTATTAACTCTATCGGGTGGTGCCACATCGGGCACGATCACTGTGGCGTCTACTGCAGATGCGACGATGGAGATTGATGAAAACATGACTGTGGTATTGGACACTCCATCGCATGGCGCACTTACTGACAACACTGGCGTGGGAGTTATAGAAAACGATGATGACAACGGATATATTTGGACGGGCGATGCTGGCGATTCGAACTTTAGCAACGGCGCCAACTGGAGTAATGGAACACTCGCACCTGGGCCGGGCGATATTGTTTTATTTGATGATATTTGCAGTGATGTGCCGGCAAACTGCGATGTGGAAACTACGGCTAGTGTGTCTATTACGGGAATAATGTTTAACAATGACTACCCTGGTACGTTTACGCAAAACAGTGGCCACCAGATATCTACGATTAATCGTTGGCTGCAAGATGGTGGAACCTTTGTGGGCGGAGATTCTAATGTCACCGTTCAAAGTAGTTTCCAGTTGTTAAACGGAAGCTTTACCAGCACCTCTGCAACGCTTGCGGTAGACTACGGTACAAATCGGACTCACATATTTGGAAATACGGCCAATTTTACTCATAACAATGGAAAATTACGATTTTATACAAACAACTCCACGTCCGACAATGTGATTACATTAAATAGGAATATTGACTTATATGACTTGGAGTTTATCCGGACAAGCTCTGGTGGTTCCTATACTCATTGGAATTTTAATAGCACAGGTGTTTTTAATGTAACAAACGATTTGTACTACACTCGAACATTAGCTGGGGGGCTGTCACTAACGGGAAGTTCCATTGAGGTTAAGGGCGACATATTTGCCGGTGGAGGGTATCATTCGGGGGCCCCTAAAATAACTACGGTAGTAAAATTAAACGGCACAGCAGACCAATACTATAATTATACAAGTGGCGTATTTCCTCGCCTTAATATAGAGAAAGTTTCAGGGAGCGTTTTGCCAGAGGTCGGTACCACAGCCCTTGAGGTCACGAGTCTTCGGTTACTTCAGGGTACCTTTACCGCACCTACGGGCACATTGAGTATCTTCTCTCGCGATGGAAATCAGATTCAAATCGATGCGGGCACAACATTTAATCACAATAACGGAAATCTCCGCTTACGTTTTGAGGGGGCCGGCGGGTCAACCGGTACAGTAAACTTAGCTTCGGATTTAAATCTTTACGACATGCAAGTTTCAAGAGGCAACTCCGGTACAGGCTCTCAGACTATTCAAATAAGCGGTGGAAATATCCATTTAATCGATGACTTGTTGTTAACCGCCCACACCGGTACCGGCCCTTTCAAGCTGAATGGCGGAAAAATCTTTGTGGGTGGCGATATGACTGTGGAAACACCGTATTCCGGAGGCTCAACACAAATTGAATTTGATGGGCCGGGCGATCAAACAGCGAGTGTTATTAGTGGATCATTGCCACAGGGAACCTTTACTATAAATAAATTCAGCGGCTCAGTTCTGCTTGGATCTGCTTTGAATTTAGGTGGCACCGGGCAAGATTTGAGTATTTTAAATGGTGATTTCCTACTCAATGGTTATGATTTGACAGTGAACGACCAGCTCAACGTAGGCGATGGTGTGGGTGCTGCAAATAGTGCGCGAATTTTAAAAGATTGCAACACTATCACCGCAGGTGCACAAAATGTAAATCCCACTGACGGTGTTATTGAGGGTTCAAGCTCGAATCCAAATATAACCATTTCTGATGCCTCCGTGTTAGAAGGCGGCAACCTTGTCTTTAATGTGGCATTAAGCGAAGGGGTCTGCGCCACAGACTTCACAGTAAACTATTCCGTTGCTGACGGTACCGCTACCACTGCGAATTTGGATTACTCAACGCCGGCCACTGACTCTGATGCCACACCCAATGATGGTATTTTAACGATTTCAGGTGGTGGTACTTCTGGCACAATCACCGTGGCGACCACGGCCGATGCTACAATGGAGCTTGACGAAACCATCAATGTTTCGATCAACAGTGCCTCTCACGGCAGTATCACCGATAGCAGCGCAGTAGGGGTGATCGAAAATGACGATGACAACGGCTATATTTGGACAGGCGACACTGGTAACGGTAGTCTATCTGATGGTGCAAACTGGAGTAACGGCTCCACGGCCCCTGGTCCAGGTGTGGTTGTGATGTTTAATGACACATGTAGTGATGTGCCAGTTAATTGCGACGCAGTGACCACGTCAAATTTTAGTGTGGCCGGTATATTGATGGCATCAAATTACGCAGGCACTATCACTCAAGATCTCGGACACTCAATCACCGTGGGCACCTCCGGTTGGACGATGGAGGGCGGGACGTTTGATGGTGGTAACTCGCAAATTGCAGTTGGTGACTCGAATTTAGAAATTCTCGGTGGAGTGTTTACTTCTACTCAAGGTCAATTGAGGCTCACTTATAATCAGGCTCCTGGTGGTATTGGTAGTGCGACACCTCTTAAAATCACGGGTGGCGTTTTTAATCATAACTCAGGTACATTATATGCGGATGGCAAGAAGAACGGCACAAACTTTGCTTATAACATGGATGTTCCCTTCGATCAGGCATTCTACAATTTCACTCTCGATAATACTTATAATAGGATTGGATATTTTAGAATCATTGGCGGCGGGCAAATCCGGGTTTTGAATAATCTAAAGTTTTCTACAACTGCCGGAAACGTGGGTGCGACTTTTGATACGGGAACAATTGTTCACGAGGGGCCAAAAATTATCTCCGATCGCGCCGATTATGCGTACCAAATTGGTCATGGCGATGGCCTAGTAAAAATAGCGGGATCGTCAAATCAGAAATTTGAGACGTTAAACAACGGATACTTTCCTCGCCTTCAATATGATAGTCCTGGTAACAGCTTGTCGCCTGAGGTTGGAACGACAGAACTCAATGCCATTTCTCTAGATATTCAAAATGGAAATTTCGTGGGACCGAATACGATCAGTTTGGGTAAAACCAACTTTTATGGAGAAGTGCCATTCCAGATTTCAGCGACAGGTGATTTTGATGAAACGGCAGTGAACGAATTTAATTTGGTTGGTGCTTCAAATGGGAGCAATAAAACAAATTCAATTTCAATTGCCGAAGATGTTTACATACCGACATTAAATATAACCGGTATCGACGCATCAGGTGGGACGAGAACTACATTTCACACATTCTCTGGCGTCGGGAAATTCAACGTGACAAATCAGCTGAATATCACGTCGTCAGCGTTGGATAAAGAAGCCATTAACGGCAACCTCTACGTACAGGGCCACATCAATATCGATGGTGTTTCAACTTCAGGCACGGGCACGATCACACTCAACGGCGGTGGGGACCAAAATTTCACGCAAATAAACGGTGGAGGATTCGATCACATCATAGTGGATAAACTCGGCGGCGAGGTGGTTCAGCAAACTGCTGTTTCAATTGGTGCAAAAAATCTAACCATCGTGAATGGTGATTGGGAAATGAACAATTTTGATTTCACAACCACAGGAACGGTGGATGTGGGCGACGGCATTGGAGCAGCGAGCACGGCCCGAATTTTAAAAGGCTGTAGTACGATCACGGCCGGCACACAAAACGTGAGCCCCACAGATGGAGAAATCGTAGTGTCAGGCTCTAATCCCAACGTCACTATATCAAATGAGTCGGTGACTGAAGGTGGTGCGTTGGTGTTTGATGTAAACTTGTCAGAGGCCGTGTGCGGCGGTAATTTTACAGTGAACTACGCCGTCGTGGACGGTACGGCCACTCTGGCTGATTCCGACTATAGTGGCACACCGACTGACAGCGATGGCGCCCCTAGTGATGGCACATTAACTTTGGCTTCAGGTGTTTCAACCGGTACGGTTTCGATCGCGACAATATCAGATGGCACCAAAGAGTTTAATGAAAAACTCTATGTGAACTTATCTTCAAACTCACACGGAACCATCACGGTGGCGCAAGGCACGGGCACCATTGTGGATGATGATGGCGCAGCGGGCCCTGCCATGGTGAACATAGCCTCTCCACTTAACACCGATTTTATAGTTGCTGGTAACCAAGCAGCTCTGCCTGTTCAAGGCTACTGTACAGAAAGCGGTCTCACAGTAACGATCAGTGCCAATGATACCAACGGCGGCACCGCAGCTGTCACTCCCACAACGCAACCCACATGCACAAGTGGTGAGTATTCAACCACTTTAGATGTATCAAGCCTCGATGATGACACGATTACGATCACAGCCGATCATGACTCAGCCACACAGGCTAGTGTGAGCCTATTGAAGTTGACATCACCACCTTCTGTGGCAATTACATCCCCATTGGCTTCGGACTATATAGCCATCAGTAACGAGTCAACTTTCACGGTAAGTGGCACATGTAGTGCTAACGGCCAGGAGGTCACCATTGGAGCTTATGATGCCAATGGAGCAACGTCTGCAGTGGCTCCGGGAGTTCAACCCACATGTGCTGGTGGTAGTTTTAGTGTATCAATTAATTTATCGTCTTTAGATGATGGTACGATCACAATTGTTGCAGATCACCAGGACGCAGCAGCCAATGTGGCGCCACAATCCTCCGTAAGTCTTGTCAAAGACACTGTGGCTCCAGACGCTATGGATTCGATCACGCTATATAGTGATCTGACAGGTAGTATCTCCTCAACTCTCAGTTACACACCTGACATCACATTGGCGTTCAGCGGTAGCGATGTTGGCACCGGTGTTGACCACTACGAATACCAAATAGAAGAAGCTGTTGGTGGCGTAGTTCAGGGTTGGACCTCAATTGCAAGTTTGGCTCCCTTTCGAGTCAGCGGGTTAAGTCTTGTCGATGCAACCAATTATTTGGTGAAGGTCCGCGTTGTCGATGCGGCAGGCAACGAATCCAGTCCACTATCTTCGGCACAATGGTTAACACAACAAGTGATAAGTGTTTATGACGGTCAGGGTTTGAGTGATCCAACCACATTGTCGGACAACTCGGTGTCTGGAAATATCAGTTCGCTCACTTATAATAGAGCTGCTCCTTACTCTGGAAAAACCTTAACAGTGAACAATACCATTGGTCGAAGCGCAGGTCCCATGTCGCTGTTCTTTTATGCCGACGTCTTGGATTTTAGTTATGGAAGTAAAGTTAATGCCAGCGGCTCGCCGGGGACCTCGGTTGGAGGATCCGCGGGCGGCGCCGGAGGTGCTGGTGCATCTGGAGGTGCCGGTGGCGGCGGTGGTGGCAGTCCGGGGGGCACAAGGGGTACGCCAGGCACCAATGGAGCCAGCGGTACTTCGGGCTCAGGTGGCAGCACTGGAGGCGGCGGTTCCGGAGGAGCGGGGTATGGTGCTATTAGCGATGGATATAACTACGGAAACGGCGGCGACGGTCAGTCATTTAGCGGTTTTACTGGTGGCATTGGTGTTAGTGGAATGGGTGGTGCTGGTGCTGCATGGGACGGAACGTGTTGTGGGTACGGTGGTGGACCCGGCTCCGGCGGCAGCGGAGGATTAATCGTGGCTGCGGCCAATCGCATATCTGGGACCGCACGGCTTAATGTAGCTGGTGGAAATGGCGGAATTCATACTTATACAGGTATTCGCACAAGCGGCGGCGGTGGCGGAGGTGTCATTTGGCTTGCAGCTAAAGAATATTCTGGAAATTTGGCAACGAACACTTTAGGTGGCCAGGGCGATTACTATAACCGCGGTGGCTCGGGCCAAGCTAAGATTTATCAGGTGAATGGTGATGGAAGCTTAACGCTTCGACGAGTTCAAGATACTTGGACTGACGATTCCGTTGCCAGTGAAAAAGGGCTGCCCATGGTGATCAGTGAGCTTCCGGACGTGACAACTCTGGGTGGAGCTGTGAGTGACCAAAGTGTGGGGGCATCCATTTCGACAAATAATTACAGTCACGCCAATCCCTTTGTGGCTCGCAATTTAACTTTTTCAAATTCGACAGTTTCGTACGGGTCAAACAATATCGCTCGTATTTATCTGTATGCGGACCAAGTGGATTTTGGTGCAGGCACCACTCTTTCTGCTAATGGTGAAAATGGGGCTGATAACTCTGGGCCAGGTGGTGACGGGGCCGATGGCGGTGGCGGCGGCTCCAACGGCGGTGGTGGCGGTGCAGGTAAAATGGGTGGTGGGGACCCTGGTACCAACGGAGGTAAGGGTGGTTCGTTAACGATTTCAGCCAAAGTGGGGCAAGGGGTTTCGGGGCGTAATCCCGGTAAGCCAGCATTAAGATTTCCCGCCTACTTTGAAGAGTCATATCTTGATGACACATTTGACTACGGTATGGGTGGAAACGGTGGTAAGGGTGATGGTACAAACGCAGGCGTTGGTGGTGCGGGCACGCCATCGGCCGGTGGTGGCGGTGGCGGTGGCGAAGGTATCTGTTGTTCCACTGGTGGAGCTGGTGGCGGAGGCGGTGGCGGAGGCCTTGTGGTGATCATAGCTAACAACATTATCGGTACGGGTGCTGTAAATGCCAAAGGTGGCAATGGTGGAATGCGATCTTTTGGTGATGTTTGTGGCGGAGGTGGCGGTGGTGGTGTCGTTTGGATTGCCGCCAAGTCTTATAGCGGAGGGCTCTCGGCAAATGTGACCGGCGGAACATCCTGTGGCAGCGGTGTTGCTGGGCAGACGGGTTCAGCTAAAATATTTAAACTTAATAACGACGGAAGCTTAGAAGAAAAAACTTTTGGCGAAAGTTGGTAAATCCCACTGATAGCCAGGACTAGCCTGGCCGTCGAAACACCCGAGCAAAAAAGAATGTTTTTTGAGCGGCTGAAATTTCAGGGGCACAACAAGCCGATTTGTTATCATCACGGAGCAGTTCAAATATCAAGGCCGCTGACGACGATCCTAGCATGGGCCCAACGAAGTAAATCCAAAGTTGGTCATAGGGCAAACCTCCTGCCCATAAAGCGGGTCCAAGGCTGCGCGCTGGATTCATTGATGCTCCCGTAAACGGTCCACCGGCCAGGGCGCCCATGGTCACTGCCATGCCAATGGCAAGAGCCGGCACCACTCCAGGCACTCGCCGATCAGTGGCGACGGCCATAATCACCAGCATTAAAAAAACCGTAAACACTACTTCAAGCCCTAAAGCTTGAAACGGCAAAAGTAATGAACTTGTGGCGCCAAAGTGAACAGCATCCGTAGAGGTTGCGGGCATAAGCAAGGCATGCGCCCCACTGGCAGCTATGGCACCAAGAGTCTGCATGATCCAGTACGGAATCACAAATCGCCACCCAAAGCGGCCCGCCACGGCAAAACCCAAAGTGACGGCGGGGTTAAAGTGAGCGGCAGACACGGGTCCCAATGAAAAAATCATTGCTGCCACAACGGCACCAAAGGCCACAGAAATGCCTACATGGGTGACGGCCCCTTGGCTGTAGTGATTGGCAATCACGGCCCCGCAACCCACAAACACCAGTGCGAACGTGCCGATAAACTCAGCAAAGTAACGTTGCCACACTTGGTGCTCACCAGGTGTGTTAATAAGTTTGTCTAACAACAGCCACCTCCAGGTGCGCAAACCTCAGCAGCTGAGTTGCCCGCCACGGGGCTAGGTCCGCAGTCAAACAATCCATAGTGGGTGGACAAATCACCCTCTATGCGAAAATGATTTTTAAACCGAGTGTCTGCAAGCATCATGGCTGTGTTTGAGCACACCAACATGGGCTTGCCCTTTTCAAACAGGTGATGGTCGTCTAAGGCAAAATAGGTAGAATTATTATCAAGCGTCCCCTTATAGTAGGCCACCTGACCGTAATCTTCGCAGCGATCTTCCAGCGGAAGCTTAAAAGCGCGCATAGTGATTGAATAAAAGCGAGCGCCGTTTACTTTTTTGGATATTTCCGAATCAGTGATCGAAATCTCAGAGGCGTACATTTGCCTTGAATCTTTGCAACCCACTTCAAAAAGCAAGCGGCGAAAGTCTTCGGTGTAAAGGGCGCCGCCGAGGCATTCGCCAAGCAGTGTTTGATCTTCACGACAAGCCTGAGGTAGGCGTCGGTCACAATAAACATCAGAAAAATACAACTCTCCACCAGGTTTTAAAACGCGAAAAATTTCTCGAAAAACGCGCTCTTTTTCAGGAGACAGATTAATCACGCAATTAGACACCACCAAATCCACTGACTCGTTGGCAATGCCGGCAGACTCAAGGTCTTCGATGTAACCCTTCACGAATTGCACGTTGGATTGCGTGTATCCAAACTTTTTCATTTGTGAATCAACATGTCGATTGGCCACTTCCAACTGCTCGTCGGTCATGTCTATGCCAATGACCTTTCCCGTTTCGCCAACCAATTGCGAAAGTAAGTAAACATCGCGCCCAGTGCCGCAGCCAAGATCTAGCACCGTCAATCCCTTAAGCTCACTGGGAAAAGGGGCTCCGCAACCGTAAAATTTATCTTGAATTTCTGCATCAATATTTTTTGTCAGCGCAATCAAATGAGCCGGCATGGACTCCACACTGCAACAGGCTGTGGTTTTAAGATCATTTTTTGTTTTTAAAACTTTACCGTAGTAATCGCGAACCTTGTCGAGCTGACTCATTTTTTACCTCCAAAGGCGAAGCAGACTTGAAAATTTTCAATACAACGAAGGGAGTCTAGCGACCGCACGGGGGAGTGGTCAAAACAGATTACAAAAACACTCGCCCTGACCAGTGGCGTTGGCGAAACTGGACGTGGTGGTTATTCGCCGCAGGAGGTGACAGACAGTAAGTTGAGAGCCAATAGAAAATAGGCTACAGCGAGCTCCTTGCGTCTATTTACTTGAGAAGGCGACCACAATCGCGATCTGAAAACCTCAAGACATGTTTGGAACTGAGCGCCGAAAGCTGGGCCTGGTCCCCACGGGCCTTGGCTTCCCGCATAAGGCGCCATTGCTGTTGGGCGTCCGTAGCCTGATCGTGAGCCTTGAGCACATTTTCTTTGATTTGGTCCATGAGGTGACCCAATTGTACGCCGCGAGTTTCAAGGAATTCAAATTGTTGCAAGTGGCGCTCAATGCCCAATTGTAAAAACTCAATTAAATCAGGTGGAGGAATATCATCAAACTGAGGTAGATCACCCAGGGCACCGACAAAATAAACGAAGTCTTTTTTAAGCGCCTGCTCGTAGTATTGAGTAATCTGCATTTTTAAGACTTCAGAAAGAGGGATTGTTTCAAGGTCACTCCTCAATGCAGCTAATCCCAGGGTGTGAATGGTTTGATAGTCCATCATTCGTAAACTCATCTCGCCAATAAGATGTAAAAGCTCTCGACTGTGTCGCAGCTCTTCAAAATTGTGTCCTTCAAGGTATTCGTGTTGTTGGCTAATGCGGACCAAAGCATGAAACTTTAAAAGCCGTGAAAAAAGCGGGTAATCTTCAGCAAACGCAGGCAGGTGGATGATAAAACGCTCTCGAGCAGGAATCACATGAAAGCCCTGTTCCTCCGGAAAATCTGTGGAACGATACCCTTTTACGTCCCATAAAACATTTTCGTCGTGAAAGTAGGCTTGATAGTAACTCTCTTGCCGATGCAATGGGATCTGACCTAAAAACTCAACAAAAAGGGCATCCAATTGGCTCGCGGGAGATTGTGCCGCGGTAGAACGTCGAAATTCTTTGGGGAGGCCAGGGATCTGGCCACTGTGACTGAGGGCCGGAATGTTGAGGTTGGCAACTAATTCGATCGCTTCACTCATTCTCTGGTGCAATGGAGTGGGCAATAACCGGTGTTGCATACCCTCTTCGGCCCAGAGATCGGGCCGCATGACCGCATAGGCTTGAGTGGAAACAACAAGAAGTGTCCCAATAATCACAGCTTTTTTAAACAATTCCTATCCCTCCGGAATTCCCAAAACCCGGTTTTATAGCAAACTCTTGCGCATCATGCCATTTGATTTTTGCAATGCGGCCTATAAGGTAGATTTATGTATGAAGTCAGGTCTTGGGGTGGTGGCTCTCAAATTACCACTTTGAAGGGCGTGGCAGCTGCCGGTGCCGTGTTTTCGATACCCGGCCAAAAGAATGCGGTGTTTTTTTATGTAGGTCTTCCAAGTTTCTCGTTGCTCGTCTTGGCTGAGAAACGGGGAGTTGAGATGCTTTTCAAGGGCGCGAAGTCTCCAATAGTCCATGGCCACATAAAGGTGAGAGAGTTGATCCGCATGTCCCCCGTACTTGGTGATAAGAGGCTCTTCAATGTATGCCACTTCGTATTTTGAGCAAATACGTAACCACAGCTCGTAGTCCTCACACACCCGAAACTGTTCATCAAACAAGCCCACATCGTCAAATACGGTTCGGTGGATCAGCGCCGTGGAGGGGCTAATACAGCATAGGGGGAGGCATTGGGTGTAGATCCGTCCCCCACTTTTTTTGTGCTTTGATTTCTGGGCGAGTGGGGTGCCATTTCTAATCCAGTTTTCATTCGTATGAATGAGAGGTCGCATCGCTTTTGAAAGCAGCACCTCCACTTGCTTTTCCAGTTTTTCAGGGTGCCACTCATCGTCTGAGTCTAAAAAGGCCAACCATTCACCCTTTGAGGCCCGTATGGCCCGGTTTCGAGCTGCACTGACCCCCTGGTTCGGGGTGCGAAAAGACAGGACTTTTTCAGGATCCCATTGTGAAAGCCACAGATCGGTATCGTCTGTGGACCCATCATCCACCACGATCACCTCGTAGGGAGAATAGGATTGGTTCCAAACAGAGGCGAGCGCCCGCTCTAGGGTGTGCCTTCGATTGTACGTGGGGATGATCACCGAGATTTTCGGGCCTCTGCTTGGTTGCACCATAAGCAAGTGGACATATCACAGAAACACGCCATGGCAATGGCCCTTTGAGAAGTTGATTTCCATCCAATTTAACGCTATACGCCAGAGCCTTACCACGCGAGGCGATCATTGTTTTTTGAAGGCTCTGAAAAGAAATTTGAATTGATTGTGAAGCCCGGCGGGCCATCGTTTTTTGATTGGTCCACAAAAGAATGGGCCAAGGTCGTCGAAATGTCTCAAGCTCAAATTTTATCTGAGTTGAGCAACGAGCGAGTCCGAGCCTATCTGCTTTCAGAATCAAGCCTTTTTGTCTGGAAACATCACATCACCATGATCACCTGCGGGCAAACGCGATTGATCAATGCACTAGAGTATGTGTTGTCAAAGCTTGACCCTGACAGCGTGGAAGCCGTGATTTATGAGAGAAAAAACGAGTACTTTCCCCACCGGCAGTCGACGGATTTCTACCAAGACTCCAAACGCCTAAAGGCACTTGTGGGCGGCCAAGCCTTTCGCTTTGGTCATGCTGACACCCACCACCTATTTTTGTTCGATATGGGTAAGTCGTACCACCCAGAACCCAGTGACACCACACTTGAGGTTTTGATGTATGGACTCAGGGATCACGCGTATGAATTATTTGCCAATGCGGCCACCGGCAGGGAGGCCATTCGAAGAAACACGGGTATTGCAGATTTATTGCCGGGTTTTTTGATTGATGATTATGTGTTTTCCCCCTGCGGTTACTCATTGAATGCCATTAATGGCGATCAGTATTTCACCATCCATGTCACACCCCAAGAAGATAGCCCCTATGTCAGCTTTGAAACCAATGTGACAAAGGGTGATTCCTATGCGCCTTTGGTACGGCGGGTGGTGGAGGTCTTTCAGCCGCAGGCCTTCGACGTTGTGGAGTTTATCCCGAAAAACAACAAGCCGATGACAGAGCCGATGACCATCAGAGGTTATCATAACAAAAGTTTCGTTCAGCAAAATTTGAGCAGTGGGTACAACGTGAGTTTTTGCCACTTTGATCAACCGGGCTTTGTTTCGACAAAAGCCGTTTCTTTGGAGATTTAATATGTCTAGTGAGTCCCAGTTCATTGAAGGTGGTTGGGCCACTGAGGTTCACCGCAACGGATACCGCATGGGGTATCGAGTGGCCGCCTCGCTTTTTTCGCAAAAAAGTGAGTTTCAGCAAGTAGATGTTGTTGAAACTGAAGGGCATGGCCGCATGTTGTTTAATGATCACTTGGCTATGATTTCAGAGCGAGATGAGTTTATTTACCATGACATGATTACCCATGTGCCGCTTTTTGTGCATCCCAACCCCAAGCGGGTGTTGGTAATTGGAGGTGGTGATGGTGGAACGGCTCGTGAGGTGCTTCGCCATGGCTCTGTTGAAGTCTGCGACATGGTAGAAATTGATGAATTAGTTGTTGAGGCCTGCAAGAAATTTATTCCCCAAACTTCAGTGGTATTTGGTAACCCCAAGTTAAATCTTATGATCGAAGATGGGGTGAAGTATGTGGCCGAAACGGACAAAACATATGACGTGGTGATTGTGGATTCTACAGACCCCATTGGGCCCGCACAGCCTTTGTTTGGCTCGGAGTTTTATAAAAACATTCATCGAATTTTGGCTGACGATGGCATAGTGGTTTCACAAGGGGAGTCACCGTTTTTTGACGTGACCATGCAGCAAAAATTATTGTCGATTATTGGTGAGTTTTTTCCGGTGGCCACCATTTATAATTTCAACAACCTCACTTATCCTGGTGGCCTATGGTCGTTCACCTTTGGTAGCAAAAAATATCACCCCATAAAAGACTTCAACCCCTCTCAAGTGGAAAGGTCGCCACTGGATTTTCAATATTACAATGCAGATCTTCACCGGGCCTGTTTTTGTTTGCCTACTTTTATGCAAAAAAATTTGGAAGGTTTGATCAAAGAATGAGTTTATTAGAGGATTCCTTTTCAGGTTCAGAGGGCCAGATTTATTCTTCAGACCAGGTGATAGAAGCCCTATCTCCGCAAATCACGGCTCGACGACTGGCGCGCATGAAAGAAGTGGTGGCTGAGCGCACCTACAGTTTTGCGTCAGTGCTTGAAAATATTTACGACAGAGGCAATGTAAGTGCAGTGATGCGAAGTGCAGAGGCCTTTGGGTTTATGAATTTTCATATTGTTGAACAACCCGACGCTCGATTTAAAGCGGCCAATCGAGTAACTCAAGGCACAGATAAGTGGCTCGATATTAAAAAACATGCATCGACATCAGCGTGTGTGTCGCAATTGAGAGGCTATGGTTATAAAATATATGCCACTCACCTTGAGGCCTCTGTGCCCATTGACGAAGTGGATTTCAGCCAGCCCACAGCCGTTGTGTTCGGAAATGAAAAAGATGGCGTAAGTGATGAAATGCTGAGTGCCTGTGATGGGCGAATCATTTTGCCGATGCATGGTTTTGCACAGAGTTTTAATATTTCAGTGGCCGCAGCCATCACCTTCTATCATGTCTACCAAGCTAGAACTGCCGCTTTAGGGAAAAGCGGCGACCTCAGTGAGCAGGATCAACAAATTCTTTTTGCTAGGTACATACAAAAGAGTGTGCCGAGATCGGCCCTGCGATAAGGCCTCAGGGGAGCCGAGTTTATTTAAAAACTCTATTCCAAAATTGACATTCATGAGTGGCATCAGATTGCAAAACACATTGTGGGGTGTGTATCAAGGCCTTTAATTGATGATCCGGAGCCGCTGGATTTGTTTTTCGTTACCAGCCAAGGTGTTTTCAAGCTCCGTTTTTTGTTGAAAGAGAGCCTGCTTTTCCTGGTCGCTGAGCGAGCGATCATTGAGTTTACTCAACACCAAATTTATGTTTTGCCCCAGTTGCCTTTGGGTCGCCTCTAGGCGGAGGACCCTTTCGCCTCGTTCATAAGCTCTTTGAAAGGCGAGGGATTGTACAGAGGGGCAAATATTCACAAGGGGTTGGCCTGTGCGGCCCCGGTTAAAGCCATTTTCAGGGGTGCAAAACTTGGCTAGGCCAGCGTTATATCCGTTTTCATAGAGGCGGGAGATGGTCTCACTGGAAGATTGCGGGCAGCTCGCTGTAACCTCTGTCCATTTGGGCTCAAGGCCACGAAATCCCTGGCGCCGACCCAACTCGTACCAATCTGGCTCTTGGCAATTCGCCGATAGAGGGGTTGATCCACAGCCTGTGGTGCCAATGAGGATCAGTAAAGATATAAATAACACTAAAGATTTCATGAGCTTGCCTAAGTCTCCCTGGGAAAGTATAGCAAGGGTCGTCCCGCTGACCAAGAGGAGAGTTATGAGTGAGGAAAAATTGTATGGTGAGATAGCCATTGAAAACAACGAGCTGGAGCGTTTTGAAAACCGCACGCAGGTTCGACGTTATGAAGTGGATTTTAACTGCCCCGAGTTTACCTGCATCTGTCCTCGCAGTGGCTTTCCGGATTTTGCAACCATTCAAATTCGATATGTGCCAGATCAGTGGTGTGTAGAGTTAAAGTCTCTAAAGCTTTACATTAATAGTTTTCGCAATAAAAAAGTTTTTCACGAAGATGTGACTAATAATATTCTCGATGATTTGGTCACCTTACTCGATCCTCACGAAATCGAAGTGGTGGGCGATTTTAATGTGCGTGGCAATATCAAGACAGTGGTGAAGGCTCGTCACTCAAAGGCATAAAAAAAAGAGCCAGGCACAAAAAAATTGTACACCTGGCTCTCAAGGAGTTTGCGTTGCAAGGCCCAGGGTCATTCAATATGACCTAGGTCTTTATGTATTTCACATCTTGTGCCAACCCTTTGGCCCGGGAAGCATAGCTCTCCCCATTTTATGGTCTAGGCCTTTGACATTGTCGATGACATTGACGTTTTCTAAAATTGCGGGAGCGCGTTGTTTCAGTCTGAAGTCGCGTTGCCAGGAGCATGGTGTCGCGCCCATAATGGAAGGGTCAGAACACGATCTCAGGTAAGGACATCTCAATGGCTCCTAGCGACATGGTTCCCACGAAAAAGCTACTGTTTCAAAAGGTGGCTCTTTTTATCGACGCCGAAAACATAGAGCTCTCGGGCCTCAAGCACCACGAGGGGCGAACCAATTATCGAAAAATCATCGAAGAGGTGGGGGATCGAGAGATTGTTCGCATTTTATATTACAAGCCGATCTACAAAGACATATCGAAAGACTTTGAAAAATTTTGGGGTAGCCTAGGTGGCGAGATCAAGCGCCCCGACAAGAATGCCGACACCTTTTTAACCATTGATGCCGTGACCATGGCCGATAAGCTGGATGTGGCTATTATATTGGGAGGCGATAAGGACTTTCTGCCCCTAGTCTGGTATTTACGCTCCCGCGGCTGCCGCACGGAAATCTGGTCTTGGCCAGAGAGCACCTCACCAGAAGTTCAAGCGGCCGCAGATGCCTACTATCCCTTGACCACAGAATATTTGGTCAAAGACGAAGAAAAGGCTCCACGGCGCACCCACCGCAGCAAGAAAAAAGCTTGATGCCCAGAAAAATTGAGGCATACTACGAGGCCTTGCAAAACCCAGCATGCAGCCGTAGCTCAATTGGATAGAGCACTTGGCTTCGGACCAAGGGGTTGGGAGTTCGAGTCTTCCCGGCTGCACCAATTTTTCGCAGAGCTCGCAAGGCGAGCGAACGAAAAATTGGTGAAGAAGCTGAAGGAGCATGAGCGCGCGTGCTAACCGCACGCCGCGTATGCGACTGAAAATCAAGTCAAATTGCGGCCCCGCCCGCAATTTGAAAATCCTCGCAGAGCTCGCAAAGCGAGCGAACCCTTCTTGCGCTGAGTTCAAATCCTGTGAAAGCAAAAGAATCCGCTCGCATAATCACACCAGAACTGACAGATCTGAAAATCATTGCTGACCAAGAGCTTATAGAAAAACTGGAGAAAATTCGCGGACTTCTTGCACACAAGACCTCTCAACTCTCTCACTGCGAATTGCTGCATGCAATTTGTGATATCGCTATTGAAGACCTTAAGCCTAAAAAACCAAGTCAAAAGGATCTGCAAAATGTCGACAAAACTACGGCGCAACAAGTATGTTTGCGTCAATAGCATCGACGAACTGCCATTCCTCATTCGGTGAAACGGGTCGTGTATCATCGCGATCACGGACATTGTGTTCGCTGTGGATCCACACGTGCCCTGCAGTATGATCACATTCAGCCTATTTGTTTAGGTGGCCGCAATGATGTGTCTAATTTGCGGCTAACTTGCCGGTCTTGTAATCAACGATTTGCTATAGAAAAGCTAGGAAATGAGACGATGGAAGCCCACCTAATAACAATTGATTTAGTTACGGACATGAGTTCCGTTTTTTGGTTTCCATCTGCGGATAAATATTCACCAACAGTGTTGCCATTACTAACTAGAATGAGAGCCGAAGAGTCATTGGATTTTGCTTTTGAAAGAATTGTATCTATATTCATCAACTAGCTCGACGCCCTATCGCCTCCAAAGAAACAGACACCTACGGTACCGGTACCTGATCTACATCGGGAAAGGTTACTAGGTTTTGAGTCCAATTGTAAATCCCTAATGAGCTCTCTTCGCCAAACGCGGCTGAGTGGCCGCCGGGGAAATAACCAAACTGAGTGACTCAGGGAACGTTCATTTTTCGAGCTACGGCCATGGATTCTTCCGCGGGCACGGCGTTGTCGTTTTCACCAAAACTAAAAAACACACGGCCGAGATCAGAAAACACTCGTTTGGCCAGCTCCGTGTCGTCCACTCTGTCGCCGGGAGGTGGATTTTGGTCAATCTCGTCGACCATTTCATGCAGCCACTGAGGAGTATCCGCTGAGAGCTGAGTGATGGCTTGAAACTCATCGATCATCCAAGGTTCATAGGGTACCCTCTGCATTAATTCAGGGACCATGCTTCGATCAGTAAATCCCGGAGTTAGCATTGAACTTGAAAGAATGTAGTTAAGTAGCTCGACTTCGCTATGGCCAGTAGAGAGAAACTTTTCCATCTGCGGGCGATCCATCTCTAGCATTTCATGAACTGTTTTTAAGAAATTTTTCTCCCAATCGCCTTTCTTACCTGGACCCAAATAGTACCACAGACTATGAATGTTTGATTCATCCAGCTTGGGAAGAGATCAAGCCCCCAGCGGCACCGCCAATTAAGATTCCAGTTAAAATATTTTTTTTGCTCGCGTTTTCAAATTTAAATCTGAGATTTTCTGTTAAAAATCCCCTGACCAACTCAGGGCCATGCCGGTGCCCGTTGTGGTCTGCTCTGTAATGTTAGTTTTGATGGCCTTGGAGCCATACCAGGTTTGTAGAGCAAGCTCATAGCCCAGCACTGTTTTTGAACCCGTGATGTCAATTCGATATCCGGCACCGCCTTCAACTTCAACTAGGTCCTTGCGGCCGGCAAGCAAACTATCATAGGAGATCCCGAGCTCTAAACCAACTTCCCAGGGAGCCTTGGTGAGAAATCTTAAATTGGGACCCAGCTTTGGCACTCCAATGTTCACTAAAGCCAATGCGCCTGAATTTGTGGTTATCACGGGTACTTGAGTGTAGCCTGCGGCAATCCCGGCGATCCAATTGGGTTGGAGCTTCCACCCGAAGCCAGCGGTAAAATCCAGAGTTTGAAGGCCCCCAACACTATAGTTTTCATTGCCCACCAAAAACCTAGATTCAAAGAGGAATTTATCCCAAAATCCGTATTCCACATTAAGATCAATAGATTGATTGAGACCGGAGGCCCTCGAAGCGCCGCTTCCCGACAACAAGTCCTTGGTTTTAATAAAATTGTAATAAAATCCCAAACCCATCACTGAGTGAAAACCCCAGTCTCCACCACTTTCAGGTTTAGCCCTTACCTCGCTCACCATCTGCTGGGCCTTATTTGCCACCGACCGAGGAATAGCCCTGGCTGATTCACTTTGGCTTGGGCTCAAATTTTGATGATTTGGCTTGGCAGCAGAGTTGCCATAGTAGATCTGCGAACCAATATAAAAATTGTAGTTCACAACGCGACCATCCGTAGAGGTTGCGAACTCTGGCATAGCCGCAATGGGCATCAGCAGCTTCACCCCAGGGCTCACCAAATTTGGGTCTTTTAGCTGCGGGTTTTTTGAGAGTATTTCGGCAACCAATTGCTTGGGGCTCAATAGACCACTTTTTACAAAGGGAGACCGGCGCACCACCTGATAGATCCACTCACCGGACTTCATTTCGTACTCTTGCCACAACAAATACTGGGTGGCATCGCCGCCAATACTGTTTTGACAAAAGAGCATGATGGCCACTATTGCCAGAAAAAACTGCCTCATGATAAGACATCGGCTGATTATGGTCTGGACTTAAGAAAACCACAACGACCTGTACTTTTGTAGGGCTCGGACTTTGCTCACGAATCTCGCCGGCCACCCACAGACCATGGGCTAGGGCGGTTTTGGTAGGTCCAACAGCAGTTCTTTGCTATAATTTGTGGATGAGATTGTCTTTTAAAATTATAGTTACTGCAGTGGCTGCATTTGTCTTTTTAAACTTGGGCTGCAACAAAAATCCACTGGGTGACGACTCCCAAGACTCATCTTTCAGCCCCGGCACTAGCTTTGACACTCAGGCGCCCACAGCCCCTGCATCCATCGTCCTCTCCGGCGTGGCCTCCACCACCATGACCCCCACTGCCACTTGGGGTGATAGTACAGATGACAGTGGTGTCACAGGATATGAAGTGGCCTTAGGGACCAGTCAAGGTGGTGAAGAGGTTCAACCTTATTCCGATTTGGGTATTACCAATAGCTATCAATTCTCCAGCCTATCTCCGGCACTAACCACTGCTACGGCTTTTTTCATTTCTGTTAGAGCTAAGGACGAGGCCGGCAATATTGGCGAAGCTGTTTCAGCCTCCTTTTATAGCCCCGGACTTGCTACAAGCAACGGCGCCTTTCAGTACCCGGATACCACCTTTGCAGTGAGCTGTTTGGAGTACCTTAATTCCATCAGCTATAACTCTGAAGGCGATGGTCTGTATTGGCTTGATCCCGACGGTGCTGGTGGCAATTCGGAGCTTAAAGCCCATTGTGATATGACTCGAGATGGCGGAGGTTGGACGCTTTTTTCCAATCGAAGAATTCACGGTAGCAATATTGAAAGTTGTCAAACCGGGCTCAATTCCTTTTTTCAAAACGCCTGCGGCAGCCCTGACCTTATTACCAGTGCTGATAGCTATAGCCTGGGCAACACCAGTGTACGCGAAAACATTCTCAGTAGTGGTGAATGGCTATTTGTTCAGTTCGATGGATCCGATGTGGAAGACTCTGATGACGCCTTTATTATCCACCATGGCAGCGACTTGTTCTTTACTTCCACAGGAGTGCTGAACCGAACTGCGGTTACAAAAGTTTGCGATATCAACAACTCCAACTGCGACTCGGCCGGGGTGGAGTTTTTGTGGGCCGGTGATGGTTACTTTTCTAGTGCCCGCTGCAACACTGGGTATTCTCCCGCAGGCGTAACCTACTTCGGCAATTATGGTTATTGTCACAATGGGAATGCCAACTACAACGCAAACTCCTTGTTTGGCAATCGCGATCAATATGTGGAAACAAAACTTTGGGGCCATCCCAGCGGCGGCGGCGCCTATTATGAGCGGATCTTTCTGCGATAGAGGATGTGTGCCGCCTAAGAGCGAAAAACCCCAAAAAGACCTGCTTTTCAGCTTGATATTGTACCTAGCGCAAGTTAGCAAGTGAACCCTATGACAATATTGGGCGGACCATGAATTTCGATCGAAAACGGAAACCTAAAGACCCTTGCAAAAGGTGCTTCTTGCACAAGGATTTCTGTTTGTGCTCTTCCATTCCGTCGTTGTCGCTGCGAACCAAAATCAGCCTAATAATTCACAAACGTGAGCTCAAGCGAACTTCAAATACTGGCCGCCTAGCTATTGAGGCACTTACTAACTCTGAAATGCGGACTCGCGGCGAACACTGTAGCCCATTAGAACTTAGCGACTTGCTCACAAATGATTACCAAACCCTATTGCTCTACCCCACTGAGGATGCCACGCCTCTCACGAAAGACTATGTTGCAAATTTTAGCAAACCTATTCAGCTCATCGTGCCCGATGGCAACTGGAGACAGGCCAGCAAAGTGAACACTCGCCACAAAGAACTGGCCAATGTACCGAGAGTAAAAGTTGTCACTATAAATGCCGATCTCGCACTGATGCGAAAAGAGACCACTGAAAATGGCATGGCCACACTGCAAGCCATTGCCTATGCCCTTGGCACTATTGAGGGGGCGAATGTGAAACAGCAACTGCTTAGCCTTTATGAGAAAAAGCTTTTGCGCACCCTCCAAGGCCGCGGCACCATGCCTGCTAGCGGCCATGGGATCAGCTGAATTTGTTACGCCCCATAAAAGCAATAGTTCACAACTAGGTTTGGGCCTGATAGCGTCAAATATTTAAGGGGGATGTTATGCAATTGAGTCTAATTACTTCGCGCAAAACCTTTGCGCCATTTTTTTGGACACAGAATCTTGGGCCAACCGCCTTGGCAATTGAGATGTTGTAGGTGAATCTGACAATGGCACCGACGGCTATTAAATCAATATCTGTTGTGAAGCCGATGAGGCAGCCATTCTCGATTGGCCATAAAACCCCCAAGAATAGTTACCATGGCTAAATACGGAGCTTGAGAATAAATGTCCGGTTATTGCTCGGAGTTAAGTGAGAATAAAAGGTTACCTGCCCTTTGGTCTCCTGAAATATCTCAATCGAATCCTTTACCGCATATTTTGGATGAACTATGCGATCTTAATAGATTCCGGAGGCAATGTAAATTTGACCGTGGCTATGTGACGTGCCATCCAAATCATAGTGCTCTTCACGGTCTTCATTGGCGCTGACCAGATCGGGCAAAGCATGTGTTTTCTTTTTAGGGGTAGTATCTTTCCCATAGAGATCTGTGAAGGCCTCATACAGCGAGGGGTAATGAAACTTGAATCTGTTGGCAAGCAGCACCCCGGGCATCGCTCGTTGGCTAAAAAGAAAGAGTTCTTCGGTGGGGCCGGGCAAACTTCGCAATAGCCACGGCGGGGTTTTAATCAACACCGGGCGATGAAGAGCATCACCAAGGAGTACTGAGAAATCCATATTATGCACTGGTTTTTGTGAGCAGGCATTTACTGGTCCTGTGACCACCGGATTTTCAAGGGCAAATACATAGGCGCGAATCGCATCTTCGATGTGAATCCAGCTGATCCACTGCTCACCAGACCCGAGGATGCTACCGAGCCCGGTTTTAAATATGGGTTCCAAAAATTTCAATAGACCTTGTCCTTTGTTGAGGATGAGGCCACAGCGCAGCGACACTGTTCGCGAAGATAGATCCTTTCGTTGCAAAAGCTCACGCTCCCAGTTCACGCACACATTGGCCAGAAAGTCCTGGCCGGCTTTAGCCTCTTCACTTATCAAATCATCGCCGCAATCGCCATAGTATCCCACAGCAGACGCACTGACCACGACGTCTACAGAATGATTGGGCTTACTTACGATGGTGTCGACGATTTTTCTTAATCCCAACACCCGCGAGCCATAGATTTTTTGACGCCCCTTTTTCGTAAAAACATTGGGAACAAGAGGAGCTCCCGCTAAATGCACAACGGCATTCACACCTGACAACGCCTTCGGATCAAGGGATTTTGATGCCTCCCATTGAAGGATACGTCGGGCTTGAGGGATGCGCGTGTAGGCTTGTTCTACATCTCGAGCTAGGGCCCAAATTTCATGCCCGCGCCGAGACAGTTCAGCCACTAAATGCGTACCCACCATTCCCGTGGCTCCGGATATTAAAACTCTCATGTACAGCACCTCAAACTGTTGATGTTGCAACTAATATTCCGCATGCTTTGAAGGTGAATAGGTTGAAGATTAGACCTGGGTTACGAAGACGTATCAATGGGTGACACTACGTAACCAAAGTTGCAACGCCCTGTAGCCACAAATGGAAGCAGGTACCTACGGTACAGGCACTTGATCTACATCGGGAAAAGTTTCTAGGTTTTGAGTCCAATTGTAAATCCCTAATGAGCCCTCTTCGCCAAACGCGGCTGAGTGGCCGCCGGGGAAATAACCAAATTGAGTGACTCCGGGAACGTTCATTCTTCGAGCTACGGCCATGGATTCTTCCGCGGGCACGGCGTTGTCGTTTTCACCAAAACTAAAAAACACACGGCCGAGATCAGAAAACACTCGTTTGGCCAGCTCCGTGTCGTCCACTCTGCCGCCGGGAGGTGGATTTTGGTCAATCTCGTCGACCATTTCATGCAGCCACTGAGGGGTATCCGCTGAGAGCTGAGTGATGGCTTGAAACTCATCGATCATCCAAGGCTCATAGGGTACCCGCTGCATTAATTCAGGGACCATGCTTCGATCAGTAAACCCCGGCGTTAGCATTGAACTGGAAAGAATGTAGTTAAGTAGCTCGACTTCGCCATGGCCAGTAGAGAGAAACTTTTCCATCTGCGGGCGATCCATCTCTAGCATTTCATGAACTGTTTTTAAGAAATTTTTCTCCCAATCGCCTTTCTTACCTCGACCCAAATAGTACCACAGACTATGGATGTTTGATTCATTCAGAGCCAATGCCACAAATTTTTCTTTGAGTTGACCTAAGAGCTGGTCAATGTCGGGGTAAGCTTCTTTCAGCTGAAGATTGAGTTGGCGTTGCTCTTCCCTGCGAGCCACACTGGAGTTCATGGTGTCCAGACCGGGGATGACGGCGCTGGCAAAAATGGCGCGCTTTGGTTTACGCAAAACGCGATCGTCCATCAGGTAGCGCATCAATGGAGCACCCCCGTAACTTTGCCCCAACATATAAAATTCAACGCCTTCGGGTATCAATTTCGAGATCACTTGGGCATGATCCAAGGCCACCTCTTCGGCCTTAAAGTATTGAGCCACTATTTCAGGTCGAATATTTGGGTGGCTCATATCAAGCGGCGCGGAATACCCATCGGTACCCCGTTGATCAATGGCTATGATACGAAAATATTTTGAAAGATACCCGATGCGATTAGTGAAGGGGTCAAAGTTTTCAATATTGCTATAATTAAAATCATAGCTGCGGAAGGTTTTTGAAGGCATGCCGGGGCCGCCATTGATCGCCACAAGTAAGGGGGCTTCACTGTTGCGAACCCCAGTTTTGACTTCGTCAAAGGTGGGAAATACGCGGTAAAAAACCTCAATTTGTGGGCCTTGCGGGCGGTCGTAGTCCAGCGGGACTGTCACAAAACCGCGTTTTTCAAAGAGGTGATCCAGAGAGATTGTTTTTTTCTGATAGGGGATGCTTTGGAGGGTATCCAAGGAGGAGTGGCCCCAAAGAATTTCTTTACAATTTCGAGGCTGGCCGTGGGCAGCAGACAAAAACACCGTCCATACAACTAATGAGCCAAATAGAAATTTTATCATCAAGTTAACCTCAGGTTCAGGCGACGTACTGAAGGAGATCTTAATACCAGCTAGGGCTTTGAAACTCCAGCCGAAGAGCGGAGTGGACAATCATTACAGGGTTTAGAGTGGGCAATGTCCTGGGTCAACAGTTAGACGCCTTTTAAGCCCAGGTAGAAGCGTTTTTTTGCGTACAATATCAAGTATCTTCAAAAACCCTGGGTTGGTGCCATGACCTGTTGCCCAGCAATTCGATGAGGTCTCATTTTGTGACAGTGGCGACTTGTTGGCTGGGTTTTTTTGACATTGGCAGGGATTGCCACAACGGAAAAAACCAAGATTTTCGCAGATTTTCGAAGATTTCACTCAAGCCATTTTGTAAAATACCGATACTTAAGTATGGAAAAGATATTGGAGGGGGCTCGATGAGGAACCCATTTTTCATACAGTTGTGGAATTGCCGGCCACGAAGTTCTTGGTTGTGGTAACGTTCCATTTCCTTAGGACGGTTCCATTATTTCGCAGCCCAAAAACGTTAGTCTGACATTTCCTGTAATATTAAGTCGGTTTTTCCAATATTCTTCCCACTCGCCGGCACTTGTTATGCGTTTTATGATGATTTTTGTCATCTTTTCGGCGCCTTTTTTACTCCAACCGAACCCGATCTTTTTTATGCGGCGGCCGATTTCGCGCATCATTCTCTCTATCATTGAACTCACTCGGGGATTCTTTAATCCCATATGAAGCCACGTGCGTAAGTAAGCAAACATCCCTTTTTTGGCTCGTATCAAGTACCTCGCGGCATCTCCGTAACCCTTCGTAATTAATTCATCGATTAAGTCTTGAACGCCTTTTTCTGCCATCCAAATTTTTTTCTCAAGACCTAGCTTTTCCTCTGCGCTGACCTGATCGAAGTCTTCTTCAGGTATATGTAATTCAATCGCTGCAGCTAATTCACCCTGGAACGATCTTGTTTCTTCTATTGAAGCACCTCCTTCTATGCGTAAAGGCTGATAGATATCCTTTACGATGTGCCAGTGACATCGTTGATGATCGAGCGTCAACTTCTTAAGACCATGTATCAGTCCGGCCTCGCCATCTGAGACCAGCACATTAGCTATGGCTTTAAATTTTACTCGCTCATTAGGATGGTTAGCGGCTTTGATCATTTGCCCAATGCTTTGCCAACTCTCATCTGTCCAAGCGCCATATGGACGGACGCCTCCATCTCGATCCACACCAACTACAACCTTCACCTCTCCGCGATTCGACTCGTACTCTGGCTTTTTCTTATAACCAGTGCCATCGGCAACTAACGTATCACAGCGGCCCTTAAGAGGGATTTCGTCACAACAACTTGCCATAACCCACCGATGAAGAGTCGTGTGGGGGATCTCAATCGATCCAATGCTTTTTAAGTGAACCTCACCTCGACGATAGCTCTGCTCACTGAGAAGCTCCACAACAGTCTTCTCTAACTCTACGGATTTTTTCTGATACCGATCGAGTCCTAAAAAAGTTCTCAGTGGGATCGTCGTCTTATGGCAGCTTTTGCATTTGAGCCGGGTCCATAGCACCGTCACTGTACCCACACCCGTTCGAACCGTCTTTTTTTCTTCTCGTCTTGTGACAACAAGATGTGACTTCTTGCAACAGTCGTGGCGACCCACCCCCAGCACTTTCTTGTAGACCATGTCGTCAAGTAGCCTTAACAACACCTGCAAAAACCCGGGTATACCCTCGCGCTCAAATAACTCTTTTGACGCTAAGAGTAGCTCGTCTAAAGTAAATTCATTTTCTGATAGACTTGCGCCCACTTTTAAAGACAATATTTGCTCAATCATTTGGTGGTCTCCTTGTTGTTTGTTTTTAGTCGAGCATCAACAAGGAGATCATTTTTATCTTCTCAACGCCACCACTTATCACTCTTGCGAACAACCTTTCTTCGACGACTCGATGGAGCTTTCAACTGAGCTTGGTGTTCTTTTAAACACCGAGGACACCATTTCGTTCGCTTGGCATTGTGAAGACTTCTTTGCCACTTGCACTTACACTTTAAACACTGCCAATCAAGTGGCGCGTCTATATGCTCGTAGGACTTTGATAAAAGCTTGGCATTGTGATCTTTGGCAAGCTTTCTGATCTCCTTGACTGTGGCCTTTCTTTTTAAAGCCCCCTCTCGCCTTCGACAGATGGGACACCACTTGCCTTGGCTAACATTGGCTGGGGTCATAAAAAACATGTGACCCCATAAACACTTCCACTTAAGCATCGTATGGGCATCGATGTAGATTCTAGATAAACAAAGCCCTTTATGTGCCTTGGCCCGAGCCCTTTGTATTGTAATGTCGCCTCGAAGCTCCTCACCACGACGCTTAAAATAACATCGCCTACACCAACTGCCTTGCTTAATGTTCTCTGGTGTCGCCAACCACTCATGACGAGCCTCGCACCGCCATAACATCTTTGTTCGACCGTTTGCATACTCTTTTGTTAATAACCGACCACCGCGAGTTCTTGCTATTCTTCGCAACTCACGTAGTTGTTTTAGACGGGCTGTCTTAGTCATCACTTCAATCCAGACAATAAGGTGTAAAACTCAAAAATACTCTAGCACTATTCAACAGTTACGGTGAATTCATAAAAACTGTCGCTGTTTGAGACGCCCAATTGGGCTTAAGCTTCGACCCACAACAATGGCGCAGCTATTCTCAAATTGATGCATAAAAAACGAGCAGTACAGCAAAAATAACTAAAGTTATTCACCGCATCAGACGATACTAAGTATATCAATTTTAATGGAGTGCTTAATATGGAGGCAAAATGTCGCCCTACAAAAATGGAACGTTACCTTGGTTGTCTGCGTGGCTTGGCGGCTTCTTGATGACTTTAATGCTTGTTGGCTGCCAGCTGGCGGACAACCGCATAAAGGGCGCAATAGCATTGTCTGGTAGTGGCGCGGGCCCAGGCGAAATTACGGGGATTAGTTCGTCTAACGTCCTCAATGATCATGGGCAAATTTCATGGCCAGTGGTCGTGGGTGCGACAGGCTACCTGGCCAGCTATCAAATGGGGGATACGGCTCCCGCAAGCTGCGATGAAGGTCTACAGGTGCCGGCCCAAAATATGTCAGGAACAACGTTAACTTTGTTAAATTTAAGCCCCGGCACGAATTACTCATTGCGTATTTGTGCTTTGGGGGTGTCTTTTGAGGGCGAATTCACTGTCCTGACACTCAAAGAATTAACAAAAGAAGTGGTCTATCCAGGCAACAGCAATTGGAATGACTATGTTCGAAATAACGGAACATATCTACTTGATGCCGACAACACACCTTGTGATGGCACGGAAACGGGCGACTATCTCTCCGAATTGTGTATTCACGTTGCCGAGGTCAATAAATTTGCGGCCCCAGACCTGGGCTCCGATTGCACCGGCGTAAGTGCTTATGATTCAGCAGGAGTCTTTGATTGGCAATGTGATGATACAGTAGATCCAGTAGTGGTTTACTCTACGGGATTGAAAAATGGCAAAGGCCTCGCCGATCTGGTCGGTGTCACAGAGTTCTTACCTCTTCGTGTTGTGATTGAAAAATCAGGTAGTGCCACTCACTCGTCATCGCTCGCCACCTGGTGGAGCAATTCTATTGCACCGATCACTGCGGGTAACCTCACGTTATCAAATGCAGGAACAATTTATGTTTTGGAACAAGACCTCACGGCCAACGGATTTACGGTCACGGCTGACAAAGTGGGCTTTGTAGTAAAATCAGGGGCCACTCTAGAAAGTGATCTTAACAAATCACTCATTGCCGACTCATCTGCCAAGTTTTTATGGATAGAAGGGAGCTTTGGCGAGACGGTAGGCACCAGCGTTCTAGATATTCGGTCAAAGTACAGCCAAATCAGAAATGTTTCCATTGAGGAGGGTGATGCGATCCAGGCATTTTTGGCCCAGTCATCAGAATATTTGAAAATCCAAAATCTTCGCATAAAAGGCACCGCTTCAGTCTACAAGTGTGTTTCCCTTACGCTAGGATCGTGGCTTGAGGCTTCATACGTGGCAACGTATGGATGTCAAATTGGGTTCTCTTCAGGGTTTAATTCGAATTCAAGATTTAATAATCTCAAAATATTGGGGCACTCTGATGATGGCATTGGCCTTTCGGGTACCGGAAACAATATTTTTGTAAACACCCAGGTGGCTTACTCAAATCGGGCCATTACCGGAGATCTAACGAATAACGTGTTTTATAATACTGTGGTTTCTAACTCCCCTTATTGCGTCTATATGACTGGCGGCTCGATGACATTTGTTAATACTTTATTGGTCAACTGTAACCAGGCCAGGTTTACTCTGTACACTCATCATTCTTCGTTTTTAAATACGGTGATTGCTTCGCAATCGGCTTCCCAAGGGCACTACTTTTATAGAGTTCACGACAACGTATTTCACAATCTTGTAACGGCGAACAATGATGGATGGCAAATTGGACATACGTCATCTAACAATTTTGTGTTTTCAAATTTGGCCATGGATTTGCCTTTTAATGGATACGACGGCGATAACTGGAAGTTTACCGGGAACTTGTTGTTAACCCCATCGGTCACTTGCAGTTACTCAGGTGCCGGTACAAATTATGGACTACAAAATGGCACTTGCGCCAATGTTGGAACAAGTGATGCCGTTCATCGAACTGGTCTGGATTTTAGCGACACCTTTGTTGGCAGGGTTTTCGACGACAGCATAACTCAGTTTGATATTTCAAGTGATGTGGACTTTACCAATATCGGAGCCATTTCAAATTTAAACGATTTTGATACCGTTATTGACTTTGAGCATCCGTTGAGAGCCTGGGGCCGGAGTTCTACAAATTGGCGCGACAGTGCTGCACGGGGGGCATGTGCGACGGGAGGTACAATGTGCGCTGTGTACGACTGGAGGTTGAAATCCACCGACACTGTGTTCAGAAACACGTCCCTAGACGGCCTCAATCAAAATGACCCCTTCATCAGTGGAAGCGCCTGTCCCGCAGCCGTAGATGGCAACTTAACGTTGACCGACTCTAATGCAAATGGGGCCAACACCTATCTGAGAAACGCCGTAGAAATAATGAACGATAAAATCGGCGACGACGACGGTCTGTGTGAGTCAAGTGAGGCCTGTATCTACTCACCCAACTTCGGCGTCTATCAGGGTCACGGCGACTACAAGGCCAACGGCACCTGCACCTTTCAAAACGGCACCGTTTCGGGCGTCACGATGTATACATACCCTAGCAATGGTATCTAGATAAATGTAGCGGCCAGAATTATGGATAGTGAAGTGCTGGCAGAGACATGACTATTGATGGTGATACATAAAATGGCTAAAATGGCTTTAATGGAATCTCGTATCAAGTCAGCTTCACTATTTAGGTGCTATTTTCTCAAACGCAGGTTTAAGCGGGAGTAGGTCGGTGTGGATGGTATTCCATACGATCGATAGGTCTACACCAAAATATTCGTGAATAAGCAAATTACGGAAATCTTTTATTTTTCGCCACGGGATTTCAGGGTTTCTTACTTGAATATCCACAGGAATCTTGTGACTGGCTTCTCCAATGACCTCTAGGCAGCGAATAACTGCAAGGACCGTTTTTCGATCCATACGGAACGAGTCAAGAGTCATCCCGTGCGTGAAGTTTTCTATGTCTTCAATACTGGTGAGTATATCCGAAACTCTCAAGTCCCATTTTCTAGGCGACACGAATGGCCTCTTTAAGAATTTGTTCTTTGAGATGAGGGTGTAAAGCTTGTTCTGTTGCCAAGTCTACTTTGCACCCAAACAATCCTTCGAGAAAATATTTAACTTCTAAAAATTGAAACATTCCGACGGGTTCAGAAAACGCCACCAAAACATCAAGGTCACTGTTTTCTTTGCCCTCGTTACGGGCAACAGATCCAAAGAGATGTACTGATTCAACTTTTAGGTTTCGCAACTCACCTTTGTGGCTTGCGAGTAAACTGGCAACTTGATCTCTGTCGGTCATAGACGCCCCCACTGAGTTTATAATCGTACTATTGTATGACTTTCACTACAAGTCCACTTTTCAGGCATTCGTCGGTTGGATTCAATCTATGGGTGCGCTTGGTCGCGTTAAATCAGCACAGGGCCTCGGAAGTCTCGATGTGGGCAGCGAATCCAGACAATAGCGGGGTTTCGAACAACAGCCGTTGTATCAATGAGCTACTGCTCGGTCTTTAAAAGATCGCCGCATCGATTCTTAGGCTCTAAACCAAATGTTGGATTGGGCAGGCCGAGACTATTGAGTTTTTCAACCAATGCATGGCTGTATTTTTCAGCAAAATCCTCGAGAACTTCCGATTGGGCGACGGGTACTTTGGGTTGCAACAAGTAAGCTTGAAACTCGTCAATGATGACATCCTCACCCTCGTAGGCAAAAGCTAACCTATTGCGAATCTCTTCGCGGTCTGATTCTGTCAGAGTGTTTTGCCAAAAATCTTTGATAGTGTTCTTGTAAGCTGGGTAGCTGTCAAAAAGGGCGTGGGCTATCTCGTGACCCAAGGTATCTAGAGCAAAGCCCACAACATTGAGCCCAATCAGAAAATAATCGCCGCCACGATGTCGGCCATTTAAGATGGGTAAAATGTGATTATAGATCATCTGTTCTTCAGGCAGCAGGTTCCCACCTGTGGCTTTTGCAAACTGAATAAGATCGCGCCTTCGAAGATTCAAGCCGCGAGCGGCTTCGATAGATTCGTGATAAAACAGTTCATTGCCTTTTGCTACATGCCCCACTTCCACTCCGGGGCCGCCGTCTTGAAACAGTGACGGACGTATCAAAGATTTATTCATGTGCAGACGTGAGTAAAATAAAGCCACATAGACGTTATTCAAGCCTTCCACTGGCCGAACTTGAACATGGTAGTTATAAAGATGCCGATCATAGTCTGAAAAATTTCGATACCAGTTGAGCGCTTTACCAAAATCAGAGTTTGATCTCATCATATAGGCATTGGCCTGGTTTTTAAAAGCGGTGACCCATTCTTTTGCAGCAGGCTCAGTCAGAGGCAGAGGGAGGGGAGAGAATCGCACTCGCTTTTCAGAAAGGCCGCCAGCCACGGACTCTGATGCACCAGCGGCAAGTACGGCCGAAAAAAGTAAACATATTGATTTCAACATACGGACCACCAAACCGAAAAAAACAAACCTAATTTTATTTTTAGTTTATCGGGAGCTCTTGATATCGACTCATTCGGGTATGAGTCAAGCAAGGGGCGGGCTTGTGAACAAGATTACACGGCCTCTTCATATTTGCGAAGCTTCTCGGTAAGGGCTGCCGCTGTTGAATCATAACAGGCCTGAAGGTTCGACAAAAGAGTTGCCAATATGGCACTAGCAGCGTGGGCTTGTGCGTGTTTTTCAATGTCTCGGGCGTGATCTTGCAGGGATTTTGCGCCCAGGGTGCCGGCGTTGGATTTCACATCGTGAGCCATTCGCTCTAAAGTATTGAGATCACCTCGCGAAAGGGCCTCACCCATGGCCTGAATACGCGCGGGGGTGTGGTCAAAAAATATGTCAATAAGGTGAGTGAGCGTTCCCAGATCCCCAGCCAGCTGGTCTCGAAAAAGATAATCTAATAAACCCTCGTCAATGGGCGATGACTCTGCCATTTGGCCTCCGCAACTCATAGGTCTCGACTTATTGTACTTGGTCTAAAAGGCGTTGAAAACTGGTCCAGAAGTCTTGGGGGCACTCCTTGTGGGGGAGGTGACCACAATTTTTGGCCACCCGAAGAGAGGCTTGTGGAATGGCATTGGCAAATTCAATACCATGGTCAAGGGGGATGATTCTATCGGAGTCCCCCCACAAAAGGGCCGTGGGCATGCGAATTTGTTTAATCCGGTGGTCGAGAAACTCCGTGCCACCTTGCTGGGATTTTAGCATTTGGATAATGGGCATTTTCTCAAATTTTCGAATCGCACTTTGAGCAATAAAATCGGGAACTGGAAAGCTATTGTAGTAGGCTTTAGCCCGAAATTCGCGCAAGCTTTCGGGGCTCGGATCCACAAATGCCGGCAAAATATCACTGTAATCTCGATCTAATCCCGCGGCGTTTTCAAGCATCAGGCCACTTAATAGTGTCGGGTAACTCAACGCTATTTCCGCAGCGATCCATCCGCCAAAACTATTCCCCACGACCACCCAGCTCTCACACTGATCCATCACGCTATCTTTAACCACGCGAGCCAAATGGGAGATGCGGTAATCATGAGAGTCTTTAAGAGCTGGCGTGTCGCCGGAGCCGGGTAAATCCACAGCAAATAGGTGAACCGAAGGAGGAGGACTCGTGAGCCCCTCACCCATCAAAACGCGCTTCCAAGTGAGGCCTTCATCACCCAGCCCATGAATAAGTAATACGCATTGGCACTCTTCAGGGTGAGAACAATAGTTCTTTCTATACACATGCACATCTCGATAGGTCTCTGAGTGAACTTGCTTAAGTTGCAGTTGCGCCTGAAAAAGAGCCGTTAATGCAGAAATGGGGTAGGCATAAACTAGGCCTGCGGCCAAAATAGCCAGCGTCACAATGGGAATTAAAATTTTCAAGGGGTATCTCATGGGTCCCTTCGTCCTTATGGGGCAAGTCTTATTTTCGGTATCAACAGAACTTGGCCAACACAAATTCTGAAATTGCAGCCAAGACTCTCAGGATACGGACTGCGTCGGCCAACTTCAAAAAAAACTTTATAGCTTTGACCAATTTGATACAAAAGTCTTTGCATGATGAGTCGTGATTGTCTGACTCTAGACTCACAATACTTGTGATTGTTAATGCAAAGGGGGATGGCGTGATTGTATTTTTGGTCAGTTTATTTGGGGCGCTTGGAGTCGCGTTGCGATTTGGCGTGAACTCGTGGATGTCCTCAGTGTCTCATTTTTGGGCCACTGTGGTGGTGAACCTTTTGGGATGTTTTTTGGCCGGAGTGTTGTTTGCGTATTTTCGAGGCCAACCCACGGTTTTGGTGCCCGGTGCCGTGAAGACGGCCCTAGTGATTGGGTTTTTGGGCGGCCTTACCACCTTTTCAAGCTTTGCATTGGACACCATGCGTCTTTTGGAGAGGGGGGCGTATGGAATGGCCCTAACCAACGTAGTGGGCCAGAACCTGGCCGGTTTACTCTTGTGTGCTGCGGGCTTGTTTATAGGAAAAATGTTGGTGAGTTCGTAGTTGAGAATCGTGGCGAACAGCTCGTGTCCAAACACTGACCAGTTTTGTGTCTGAAATTTGCTATAGATAGTCAGTGAAGTGACGATGGCGCTCAGATCCATTGGACGAGGGTTTGAGCCGTTGATGCCGAATTTGAAGCTGACCTGTGCGTTTACAACCCTGAAAAAATCACATGTCAGGGTCATTTAGCGGCACGGTCAAAATTTGATAAATGAAGCGATTTCGAGTATAACAAAGCGCGCCCTCAGCCTTTCGGCACCAGGGGTGTTGCCCAAATTTGAGGAGGAATGTGAGTGGTAGACTCTGATCTAATGAACAATGACATAGCGATGGACGCAAATATTAATCCTGAGGCCGCTGGATTTTTGGGCATTGATGGAATGGACGATGATCTCCGTTACATTGATGAGATCGATAATATTTTAAATCTTGAAGAAAACGATTATCCCAATTTTACGTTGGCAAAAAACAAAGCTCGGTTTTTGCGAATGTTAGCATGGTATAAAAATAAAGAAACTTGGTTGGATGTGGCCCCACTCAGTGGTGTGAACAAGTTGTTTAAGCAGCAATCAAAAGAACTAGAAGGCATTCGTAGCAACAAGCTCGATTATGAAATGGAGCTTGAGACGGGAACACTCACTCCCAGCCAGAGATCTTATCGTCGTGACGAACTGAAAATGTGTAAAGTTCACGAGAAAATGGCCGTGCATCTAATTGCTAAGATGCAGGTGAAGATTAAATCAGGTCGTCGATAGCATTTAGACCACCAAAAATTTTTTAGATTCTTAGATAAAAGCCGGCAATAGTTGCCGGCTTTTTGCTTTTTGGCCCAACAAGAGCCGCCTCCGGCTAAGCCTCTGTAATCTGTATCTTTTTGAGAAAACTAGCGGCTAAAGCCCTGGATTTAAAGGAAGTGTTGCCAAATCCCATTTTGGTACTGATTTCGAGTACTTATCTAAAAATGAGAAAAATAGGCAATTTTTTCCTAATCTTTTCGGCTAGACCTGCCGATAGGTTTATTGAAATGAGCCAATGACAAGTTTTTTGAAACCTTATGGAGGTATTAAAATGGGACGTACAATGTTTATAGTCGTTAGTGATGACAACAAGGTCATTAGTGAAGCTAAAGAGCTAGGCGCTCGCTCAGAATCTTCAGTGGAAGTTTATTCACCTGAAGAATGGGACCGTCTTCTTGATAGCCGACCCTTTGTTTCGCAACTTAAGGTTATGGACAGCAAAGAAAGCAGCGGCGCTAAAATTTTACCATTTCCTGGTGCTCGCACGCGGAATTACGATAACAAAAAGCGCGTTCACACCATGAACGAGCTTGAGAGCATTGCTATTGAGAATGCCATTAAAGAATACAACGGCAATCTCACTGAAGCGGCAAAAGCCCTTAGTATCGGGCGTGCTACACTTTATAGAAAAGTAAAACAATACGGCATCGACACAAGTCGTGGTCGCAGAAAGAAAGCCGCGTAATACGCTGAGCTCTATACAATAAAAAATATCACAAGGCCGAGCTTGCCATGGCTCGGCTTTTTTTTGAAGATAAACCGCTATGAGTCGACGACCCTGGATATTGGCAACAGTATTATTTCTAAGTTCTCTTATCGTAGCCAGTCGCTGCGTGAGTGTGTCTAGCCGTGTACACGCTTTTCAATCGATCTGTGATTTAGTCGAGTCACGCTACATGGATGCATCTGAAAAGCTACAGGAATGGGCCAAGTCCTGTAGGAGTAAGGCGCGACAGAGTTTCTTCTTTGAATCAAAAAACAAATACATTGAGCGAATCCACAGCCAACTGACTTTGATGGAAATATCACATCTGGACATTTACTCACCTTCGGAAGATCGAAGGATGTGGCAAGGTCAGGACGTGGACACCGGGTTGAGGGTGGTAGGTATTAATGGTCAGTTTATAGTTTCAAAGGTTATCGCTGAAAGTGCAGGAGAGCAGGCAGGATTGCGGCTCGGAGATATTGTCGTATCCATTAATGGAAAGTGGGTAGAAAATGAATGGCAAGTGCAATCGCAAAAAGGGGTCTTCCAAATAACAAGAGGTGATCAAGAATTGCTTATTGAAATTATGCCGTTCACCCTAAAGATCGATCATCGGCCAGAGCTTAAAACCATAGCGGACAGAGTCGGGCGTTTGACTATTGATAGTTTTCGTTCAGAGTATTTCAGAAAATCATCTTGGCAGGAGATCGTCGCTCAGATGCGAGACTATCGACATATCGTCGTGGACCTGCGGGGCAACAGCGGCGGCAACTTTGTGGCCATGTTAAGGGCACTATCTCCGTTTTTTTGCACTCCGACAAGCGTGGGCGCTATTGAGCAGCCGCGAAAAAGTCAAACGGGTCTGCCGCAATTGTCCGATGACTTAGACGATATACAGCAACTAGAGCAGTTGCAATCCGCCCAAAAAATAGAGATGAAAACATTTTCAGAATACGGTTGCTATCAAGGCAAAACAACAGTTCTGATCGATGCAGATTCAGCTTCGGTTACGGAGGTGTTCGCAGAGGCCATTCGGCAAAGCGGTCGAGGCCGCGTATTGGGTCAATCCACTGCCGGAGATGTTGTGCTTGCCGTTTGGTATGATTTGCCTCTGCTTGGAAGGGGCTATCGATTATCGATTCCCGAGGCCCGCATCACCAATATTCATGGAGATGCTCTGGAGGGGACTGGCGTTTGGCCCGAGGAGTGGCTCACTTATGATTTCAATGAAGCCTTGCAAGGCCAAGACAGTTGGATACTTCGAGCTATTGGCAAACATAGAGGCGTTCACTGAATTTTCGCGCCCACGTTCCATTGCCATCAGCTTCGAGTTGGCCATAGGCTTGTCTAAAAAGCTTGCTCGCTTCTTTGTTGCCGCGACAGGCGGTCTCAAATTGTTTAAGTGCCACATCGAACTGCCCTAAGGCAAAAGTGGTTTGGGCGAGACTTAAATGACTGCGCGCCGATTCGGTATTGATAGAGATGGCTTTTTTTAAATATCTCGCCGCTGTTCTGTAGGATTTTTGTTTAAAAAAGAAATCCCCAGCAGCCCAGAGCACAGGCTCTGATCTGGAAAATCTCTTAACTGCATCTGAGTAGGTTTTACGAGCGGCATCGATGTCCTGAAGATCCGTTTGCACGCGTCCCAAATCTATATAATTTTGTTCGGTGTCGGGCGCCATCTTCACAGCTTTTTTGCAGTTTTCTTCGGCTTGGTTTAAAAATGCGTCTAAGGTGAAGAGATGGCAGAGATGACTGTAATAAAGCGGTTTTTCCCCGAGGTTATTGATCATGTCATTAACAATATTGCGGCTTTCATAGTTGTTTTTTTGTTCTAGAAAAATATCTAAAATCGCTTGATAGCTGGGCTCGTGTTTGGGCTGCATTTTTAAAACTTTTCGAAATCGAATGATCGCCTGTTCCATTTGTCCATCTGACTTCAGAGCGCGTCCCTCCAAAAAGTAGGTCACATAATTGGTAGGGTTTTCAGCAATAGCAATGTCGAGCGTGCGAATTTCATTCTTGAAGTCGCCTTTGTTTCTGTAGGCGGTGGCTAAGTCCATGAGCCCGTTGTAGGTCAAAACATCTGTATAGCTAGAAAGCGTTTCAATCACCTTATCCCATTGTTCTTTTTGGGCATAGACCTTGGCCTTGCGTTCCCTGGCTACGGCGTTCGGTGCCAGGCCCTTTGACTGGGCATAAGCAGAAAGAGAAATCGACAAAAGGACTGTGATGATCGCTAAGGTGTGTCTCAAATTAAAATGTCTCATTTAAATATTGTAAGTGGCTTTGGCCTAAGTCGCAATCCCCGTCCAGACCTAAAGTTGCCAGAATGTTGTGCCGACAGGTTTCTAAGAAATCATAAATGCCCACTTGTTAGTCGGTTGTCTCATTTTGAGACGGAGACAATTTGCGGGAGTTGAGTGAACAAAGCGTAGACAAAAAGAACGCCGAGTTTTGCATTTGAGTCGGCACACGGTTCGCAATTGATAGGGGTATCGAGGGAGAAAGAGCCATGACAGATAAAGACCATGATAACAATGTTATTTTGTTTCCGGGACGAAAGTTAAAAGAAGTCGAAGCCCCAACAAATTTGCCAAAAGGCAATGTAATAAATCCGCCGGTTGAACACCGCTCAAAAAAGGTGATTTGGGGTGGCTCATTACTGTCAGTGCTTTTTGTGGCGACCATTATGAATAGCAGCCTGATTCAAACGGCGTTTGTTGATGATTCACGTCAAATTCAAAGCACTTCACTTAGCTCCAGTCTTCCCGAGAGAAACTTAGAATTTGAAAAACAAATGGCCAAAGAATTAGCTGCGACTCCACAACGTGGAATTGCCAGTATTGGTCATCGCCCATCACCAGAAGATCATCTTCGGTTTGGCCTACTTGAAGGAAAGTACGCTGTCCAATTTGCTGATGGTAAAATCAATGGTTTGGCTTTTTCAAACGATCAGACTCGTGCGGATAGTCCCAAGTATGTAAACGACCGAGTGGCCTTTTTAAAAGCCTACCGCGACCTATTGCCAGACCAATTTACGGAAGTGCATCCAGTAAGTACTGAAAATGTTGATGGATCAGTAGTAGAAACCTATGACCTGGTTTCAAGCACCCATCAACCCGTGGCCGAGGTTCGGTTTACGTTAGATCGCCACGGAAGACTGCTTGCGATGAAAGTCCAGACATCAGAAGATTCTGAGTAATTTCAATTAAAATAAATGGCCATAAAAGTTAGGTTTTTCGGCATTGGTGCCGATAAGCCCGTATGGTCATTAAAGATCCTTTTTCACAGGACAATCATAAAACTGCCGCTGTTCAAACAAAACACGAACAGGCCGCTGTAGACTCTTCGCAAAGCCCCTACCAGTTGGCCAATCCCTTGGATCGGGCGGCCGCGGCTGTTTTAGATATTTTTGTTGTTTTATCACCTTTTATTTTAGTGGTCATCGCCCCCTTTCGAAAGGAACTCACTCGACAGAGTTTAATTGGAGATAACTTTGCCACGATAATGGCTGCCGTAGCTATGTTGGTGTTGGTGTTTGTTGTTGTGTTGCTTTATCAGACGGTGATGACATGGTTATTTGGTGGCACTTTAGGGAAAATTTTATTCGGTCTGCGTGTGAGAAAAATTTGGTCTGCAGAGCATCCGACACTTTTGGATTCATTTTTGCGATCTATCATTTGGCAGCTTGAGGTTCTGGCCGTTGGCGTGCCCTTCTTGGCCGCATTAATTAACGAAAAACGGCGAGTGTTGCATGACCGCGTGTGTGACACAATTGTGGTGACAACTAAGCGGGGCCAACATGTGGGCGCGCCGAATTTTGTTGAAGTGTCGTTTGCAAAGGGCTTATTGGCTTTGGCCGCCGGAACTTTTTCAGTGCTTTTTGTTGTCTATGTGATGCAGGTCTACAAAGAAGTCGAGTCGCAAAGCCGGTTGGCTCACTTGCTAGAAAACGAGGGGACTCTTTGCCCTTCTGTGGGCCAAGCGTTTTCAGATTGGCAATCTCACGATGACAACGAAGCAGGTCGCCTTGAAGTAGCGATGGCCTTATTTGCAGCCGGCGAGATTGATGAGAGTTGTTTGGATCAAGAGGCACAGTGGATTTTTAACTCGGGATACGAAACACCCCTGGCCTACTTGGCTAAATCTTTTGTTCACTCCGGCGAACGAGAACTTTCAGATTCTTATTTGAAAAAAGTGTGTGAATTGGATGAAAAGTCAGTTCACTGTGTCATGAGTCACATGATTTCTCAATGGGCTGCTGCGGGTGATTTTGACCTGTCGACCGATCTAGAAGATCGGGTGGGTACAGGTTCTGAATATTTAGGTGTTTGGGCCACGCGCCAAATGATTCGGTTTGGTCGGTATGACGAAGCGGTGAAGATTCTTGATAAATTGGGTCAACAATCATCGCTTTCCAATTTTCTGAGCAGTCATCGAGTGATGGCCTATTGGGGGCAAAAGCGAACCCTTGAAGCCAAGGCTGCAGCAGAGGCCCTACTTCAAGGAGAGTCTAATCCCCATGTGAGTCAAATGGCCAGTTGGTTGTGTTTGCAAAGCTTGGGGTCTTCTTGTGACGGGGAGTTTCCGTTAGCTTGTTCAAACATGGAGGCCTCTGGGCAGAGTCGTGGGTATGATTCTTCAGATGTGGTCGCCAATCTGGCCCATCTCAAGGTTCTTGAGTGCCATGACCAAAAAGATGTGGACTATCAAGGGTTAGCTTTAAGCATTCCCAATGTCGAGGTAAGAAGGCTTGCGTTTGCCGAATCTCTCAAAGCGATTGATAAGAAACTGGCCACTTCAGAGTTGCAAGATCTTATTGTCAACGATCGCACCGATGTGGCCGTAAAGGCAGAGGCTGTGATTAGGCTTTTGCCCTTGGCTACAGATCGGGAATCTTTAGAAAAGCTATCTCGGCAGTGGACTCATTTAGAGCCAGGGGTCGAGTGGGAATGGTCAGGGCTTCGACTTTTTGAAGACTTGCGGAAAAAACAATTAATTGACCCTATAATTCTGGTAGGGGAACGCCTCTTCTCAATGGGCGCTCTGTCTGAAGATCAGTCTCAATGGCTGGCCGTGGCCGCTCATAGCGCGGGCCACGTGAAATTGGCCACTCAACTTGTCGAGCATTTAGAAAACGAAGTCCGAGGCGAGAAGGTGAGCCGGTCACTGGCCAGTGTGAAGGCTTATGAGCAGGTCAAAAGGCAAGTTCTCAGAAGTAAAGGTATGGGCCAATGATTTTTCCATTTCTTCGGGGTCTACTGCCGTGTCGAAGTTGCTGGGTCACCTGGGTTCTTGTATTTATGAATCTCCTTGTGTTTTTACATTTTCAAGGCGACGACGATGTAAGAGAGGTGCTGTCGAAATCTCTGAGGGACGACACATTCATCATCGCTCAAGGCCAATTTTTTGCTCAATACATTGGTGATCACAACATTAGGTACTCTCCTACAATGTTGGAGATGGCCAGGCGAGGCTTGGCGGGGGACGAAAGCACGCTGATGGTATTAGGGGGCCTGGCCTTGCGGCACACCGAATTTGTTAATGAGGTGGCAAGCTATCCGTTTAAAGGAGATCAGGTGAAGGTCACTTGGTGGCGCGCAAAACTGGCGCAGCTTTTAGACGCCCAAGAGCGGATGCCCAGTTACAACTTTGGTCTTCGATCAGGCCAGCTCGACGGGCTTCGCTGGATTAGCTATCAATTCATTCACGGCAGTTTTGTGCATTTGGCTGTGAACATGATTTTCTTAATGATTTTTGGCGCTATGCTTGAGCCCATCATTGGTGCACTTGGACTACTTGTATTGTATTTGGGGGCGGGCACGTTAGCTGCAGGCGTCTTTATTTTATTGTCGGGGGCATCGTCGATTCCCCTAATCGGTGCCAGCGGTTCTGTGAGTGGATTAATGTCACTATTTTGTTTTATGTTTTGGAATCGACCGGTTCGCTATGTTTACATGCTATTTGTGCCAGTAAAAGGCTATGTGGGATTTATTTATTTGCCTGCGTGGATCACACTAGTGACCTGGTTTTTATCTGATTTGGCAGGTTACTTAGGGACGCTGGACGAGATGGGCGGCATTGCCTATACAGCCCACTTAGGGGGGCAAGCCGCTGGGGTGGTCGTTGGGGCTACTGTGTTTGTGGTGCGGTATTTTAAAAATGAAAAACTGCTGCCGCTCGATAAAATACCGCCCACTAAGCCCATTGGTACACGGGTGATTTAACCGGACAATTCTATTTTAGTCAATTCTCTGACCATAGTAATAGCAAGGTGAATTTCGGCAAACATTTCTGCAGGCGTGCCAGTTGGGTTGTTGCCACTCTTCAGGGTCGTTCCAATTGTAGCTACGCCAGGCCGCTTCGCAGTAATCCACCACGTTTGGCGAGCGGCCGCCCATGCAGCAATTAGTTCGTTCCCCTTGCGAGGTGTTCTTGCCGTAAATGCCGCCATCGCCAGTGTGATCGGGTTTCCATTGGGCTGTACAAACAACATTGTTGCCCACCAATCCCTCGACGTCACCAGATGCAGACTCGCGCATACCTACGCCGTCTTTAAAGGGGTGGCATCGATCGGACTTTGAAAATGGTAGTACATTAGAGCCAGTGGCGCAGACCACCTGCTTGGTCAATTTATTCTTTCCTTCGATGTAGAAGTAAAATTGTTGTGGACCCGATTCGCCATCCACCCATCTCTGAGCGTAGAACTCTTGAGTTTTATCGGCGCTCTCACAGTTAGCGAGGTAGCGTTCACTCTTGCCTTGCTGAGCGGCTGTGGGTGATAGGCCAGTCCCCGAGCCTGCGCCGGGTGCCGGTTGGGGCGCTTCTGCGGCCGGTGGCACACAACTGTCATTGGCTCCGTTGTAGTCAGCTCCTAGGGCTTTGCAAATGTCCTCTTGAGCATGGTTTCCCGCACATGCCGTGATTTCATCTGATGAATCATTGCTCACCACATAGGTCGAAAACTGCAGGGATCGGGTGCTGAGGTTTTCGTTTCCAGTTAATTTTGGCGAATAATCGATGCGAACTCGGTAGGCTGTATGACCATCATATGAATTCACGTTCGCGGCATCGACAATAGATAAATGGCCAATTTTCACTCCATCAAGAGATGCACCGGCCTTGGCCACTTGCCTTTCAGAATTTTGTAAAGTCAGTTCAATGGGTAGCCCCTCTTCAGGGATCTCAGAAAGATCCAAAGTTTGACCGATCAACCCCGACGAACACAGGGACGGGCTAGAGAGGACCTGTTCTATTCTCGATGACAAATTGGTCGAACTGATTTTTTGACTGACTATATAACTTTGTTTTTGATACATACTGATCATGGCGGAGGCGGAACCTACCAAAATTGACAGGAGCGCGACTCCCACGATCACTTCCATAAGACTGTATCCCAATTGGGTAGGTTTAAATTTCACGGACTAATACTCCTGAAGCAAAGCATTTAAAGCTGGTAAGTGAGTGCGCTGCCGCATAGTCGTTGCAGTTTGCAATACAATTATTATGATCGTCTTCAACTGTTCCTCCAGTATAAAGATCCCACTGGGAGGAGGTTCCATTGCCAAAAATTTCACAGGATTCGCCTTCGATCAAATTTCTACTCATCCATTGTATGGGCCCATCTCTATAGTTGCGATCAATAATACTATGGCGGGAGAGTTCGCGGATCTCATTTTCACCAATAAATCGGTCCGATTGATATTTTCCTGTGCAGTTCATTATAAGTGAATTCACGTGTACTTCGCCTTTTATCCCATCGCCTTGGGGGAGGATATAGGCATTGGCTGCATCGTGGGTGTAGCAGGCCGGCTGAGCCGCCCCAGGGGATGTAATCCAGCCAGATTCACAGGCCGATCCGCCAACAAAACCAGAGGCATAGTACCGGACAAGTCCACCGCCAGGAGTCTTTTCAGCAATGAAATCCATGCTGACATTTGCCATGTAGTTTCTGAGTTGGCAATAAGCATACACTTTGCCAGGATCTAGGCCTTGCGGCGGCGTCGCCGGAGGCAGAGGCGTGGGTTCACTGGTGGCATCTACACACGCCGTCGCTGCCGAAGGATCAAAGTCTTTGTTAATGGCTGCGCAATACGAGACGGCAGAAGAGTAACTGAGACACTTGGTCATCTTATTTGTCATTTTGTCTATTTCAACGATCTGTTCGATTTCAAGGGGCCTCAATGAGATAGCTCGGCCAACTTGATTTCTTACGGGTAAAAATATCGAAATTTCGCGAATCTCTTTTGCTGGGTCTTCAAATAACAACTTTCCTCTTTTTAGTGAGGCGGCTCCCAGGGAAAGACGGCCAAAGGAATCGCCTTCCTGAATCATATCGGGGCTCAACGGATTTGGTAGTTCAACGACAGCGCTGTCAGCATCGGTGGCTGGCACGATAATGTCTCGTACAGAGCCATTGCATCGAGCAACATCGGTGAGCGCAAAACTCAGCTGATGTTGAAGATTGCTTCGCTCTAACTTCAAGTCGGCAACAAAGGCCGAATGAGTCAAGTAGTTGACGTGCGCAGAAAGCCCCACCATAGTAAGTGACAATAAAAACATGACAAACAAAACAACTGTCAATACGCTGCCACGAGATTTCTTAGTCTGATCGATGAGGTCGTAGGAATTTATCATTGTATCCAAGCCCCACCTGGAATGCTGATTCGCGTTCCATTGTATGTGCAAACATCAACGCGTCCGTCGTAGACCCGTTTGTGTTTACAGAATGCGATGCAGGATGCGAGATCTTCAACATAAAAATCAAATGTAGGTGACACGCCGGCATGATCAGAAAGAACACAGTTGCTGGACGCTTGCGTGCCTGTTTTCTGGTGCATGGGCATTGAGATTGAGCTTAAAATCATCTGTGTCCACGGCATTTCATTGCCTAATTCAACCTCAATTTGACAATCTGATGTACTGACCTGCCCCAATGGCGTATAAGAAGCTGCCAGCGTAGACGGATCAATCTTAGCCTTGAAGTCACCACAAAATGTTTTACGATTGGTATAATCCTGGTACCAGCCGCTGTCGCACGCGATAATATTGGGATCACGAGCATTTCGGAAGACGATTCTAAAATGGCCATTCAAGTTGTGAAGGGGGTCGCCCTCCATGGTGACAGAACGCAAAAAGTACTCTCGCAAACCATCATCACTTTTACAGTAGCCGGTATTAAATATGTTTTTGACCGGACCAAGTTCGGCACTTTCTTCGGCACAAGAGGGGTCTGTGCAGATCTCGCCATCGTTGATTTGACCGTCATCAAGACAGTCTTCAATCAAATGTGTGGAGTTATTAACAACAAGGCCCTTGTAAAAATCAATTGTTTTAAAAGGGCGAAGTTGTGATTTTCGACTTTTCGCTTTCACTTCAAATTTTACCGACACAGCTGTGACCGCACTCGTCTCGGACAATTTTTTTAAACCCGTGGTTTTAAGAGATGTGATTTCAAGCATGCCGTAATGGCTGCCCGTGGTTAAAGAGCCGAAACCAGGCAGCTGTAGGTTAAGGGGCACAGAGGCTGTCTCTTCGGGGTCAAGTTCGACGTTACTAAATAGGCGGGTGCAGGACCTTTTTTGCGAAAGGGCATTCAAAAGCGTGAGTTGTAATTCACTGTGTTCCATTTGCCCTTCCATATGAGAAACGTGCTGACCCATATAGGTGGGAAGACCAAAAGCCATGGATAGCATCATCGACGTGATGGCTATCGTCACCGTGAGCTCGGTTAAGCTAAATCCTGAAATAGAAGATATACGTCCGCCCATATTCCTTGATTCATCCCTTCAATAAATGTATCGGAAAAAATCAAAGAAACTTTAGCCCTAGGTCATAAAATGTTAAAAAATTTTAGAAATGCGAATTGCCTCAAAATGAGAGTTACTAGTTATTTTAAGGGGTTACTATCGAGACTTTGGTATTGTGAAAAACAGCTCCGCTGCCTCATAATAACGGTTACCACAACTGTGATTGCTAAGGCATTGAAACAACGGAGGAAACCACCGATGGATCGCGGAGCTGTAAATCAATATTTAACACTTTTGAGACAGAGTTACCAAGTTACTTCTTACCAAGAAAAGCAAAAAATTATTGATGTGGTTGGTCTTAATTTTGGTTGGCATAGAAAATCTGTGATTAGGGCTTTGAATCGGCCTGATAGTGAACGAAAGAGCCACCCTGGTCGAAAGCGGAAGTACTCAGCGGGAGCCATAATCCATCTGAAAAAGGTATGGCTGAAGATGGATCAAATGTGTTCTAAACGGATGCGGGCGGCACTGCCACGGTGGTTAAAAGATTATAACCACTGCAGCGATGCGATAAAGGAAGAATTGATGAGCATGGGGGCAAGTACGATAGACCGCTACTTGCGAAGCTACAAAGCTCAACTTAAGCGAAAAAACAATACTGGCACGAGGCCTGGCAGTGACTACTTTAAAAACAGGATCCCGATTAAGCCGCTGGATCACAACGTCCATGAAGCTGGGGTCGTTGAGGCGGATACAGTCGCTCATTGTGGCGACTCGTTAAGTGGAGTCTTTGCCTGGAGTCTGACCTTAACAGATGTTAAGACGGGTTGGACAGAAGTGCGAGCCCAATGGGGTAAGTCAGGCATAGGAGTGGTCAACGGTATTACAAATATCGAAGAAAATCTTCCGTTCAAAATTAAAGAATTTTGCTGCGACAATGGTTCTGAGTTCTTGAATCACCAGCTGCTCAACTATATGTCTCAACTTGGCCAGGCACACAAGATAAAGCGTGGTCGTCCATACCGCAAGAACGATCAGTGCCATGTTGAGCAGAAGAACTACACTCATGTACGGCAGCTTTTTGGTTACCATAGAATAGACCAAAAAGAACTCATAGAGTTAATGAACGACATTTACGCTAATGAGTGGTCACAGTTGCAAAACTATTTTATGCCGCAGATGAAGTTAATCAGAAAGACAAGAATAGGTTCAAAGTACAAGCGAGAATACTCAAAACCAATGACACCCTATGACCGAATCATGGCTGAACCAACCATATCCTCAGAAGTGAAAGCTCGTCTAAAGCGGCAATACGACAACCTCAATCCCTTTGCGTTAAAGGAAGCTCTCGACAGAAAGGTCAATCGTTTCTTCAAGCTAGTGAACTTCAAACCCATAAGGAACGCATCATGACCAGACGAAATGACAGAATGCAGGAAAGTAACTCAAGTAAATGGGTCAATATGAATGTCCGGTTTTTTTGGCCTTTTCCCAAGTTGAAATGTCCCCTTTTCTCAGTCTGACACATTGTGCGTGTTTCGTTTTGAGCCATTCTTAAATTCTGTTAGTTTTTTACACTCAATCACCTCATGTGGGATTGCCTCTCTGGTTTTTTCGTGAACCACGCTCAAGGTGCCATCGGTGTGGATGCTGACCTCCACTTTTGCCTTTGCCCAGTTGGCTCTGTGAGCGGCTGGCAGGAGTTGGATTTTATAAAGGCCCTTTCGAGCAATGATGTTATCTGGCCGTACTGTACTTGTGTATTTAGCGCAGAGGATGTTCCGTAAGCACTTGGGGTCAAAGAGCTCTACAAAGGCTTTCCTGGGGCTTTTAGGCGCCTTCCTGAAGCGCTTCCTGAAGTCAGGTAAAAACACGTCTTCGATAAATACGTTTGCAACGTCGATGTTTTTTATTTTTCGAAGCCTGAGCTCTGAGATCAGTCGATCTTGAAAAGTCCTGTTCATTCTCTCAACGCGACCCTTAGCGGGGGCCGAGTGTGCTGCTATGAACTCGACTCCCAGCTCATCAAGGGCTCTGCCGATTTGGGTGAGGACTTTTTTGTCTTCCTTTGGATCTTCGAAGTACGACTTGTGAGTACCTACCTTCACTCCTTGTCCTGAGTAGTGGAACCAACTGGCCTTGTCCGTGTAGATGGCCATAGGAAGGCCATAAGTTCTAAACACATGTTCGAGGGCCTTGAAGTTAGGCATAGTCCCGTCATGCTCAAAGAACTGTGCATAGAGCGGGTCTGAGGTGGCATCATCGACAATCACGATTAGTTGTAGCTCCTGCCCTGTGCCCAGCCAGTCGTGCGGTGATGTGTCTTGTTGCAAAAGCTCGCCGGCACTCTCACGTCTCGGGCGCTCTTTGCGGTGCTTCCTGGGACGATGCATTTTCTTGTCAGTGAGGTTTCCACTGCGCAGTATTTTTCGCACCGACTCAACGCTGATCTTTATTCCCTCCACTTCATTGAGCTTCTCAGTAAAGTGAGTGAAGTTAAGATTTGCTTTCTGGTACTGATTTACCCACAAAGACTTGACCCTCTCCACCTTCTCTGGAGATATAGCGTTGTTGCTTGTACGACCGACAAGACCGTGCACAACACCTTTGGCGCCTTGAAGACGTACGAGGTCTTCAAGGCGTCGTACCTGCCTTGTTGACAACCCCAATACCTCTGCGGCTTCTTTCTGACGCATGCGTTTATCCATCACGTCTTTTATCACTCTGAATTTTTTCACCTCTGCCCCCGTTAATCTAAGCCGTTTAGCACCCATTTAAGCCCCCTCATGGTGAGAGAGCTTAATAAATCACCACTAAGTCACTGTAATGACTCAATGTAGAAAAGCGGACATTTCTACTTTGTGAAAAAAGCGGACACTTTAACTTTGTCGGAACAGCCCTAGGTCATAAAATATCGACATTTTTGGCAGAAAATGTCGATATTTTTGGGCGTCGTGTTTCACTATGAGACGGTTTACGCGTCGGGGGCGAAGCCTCGGCGCATGGTGTTTTCGCAAATATTTCTGGGATGCATGAAATGCAACAAATAGTCGGGAGACCCCGTTTTGCTGCCAAGGCCAGACATTTTAAACCCTCCGAAGGGGTGTCGTTGCACGAGAGCTCCCGTAATGCCTCTGTTGATGTAGAGGTTGCCCACATTGAACTCCTCTTTTACCAGCTCAATGTTTGCAGGACTTCTAGAATACACACCACCGGTGAGGCCGTATTCAACATCATTAGCCACTTGCAGGGCAGTCTCTAAGTCTTTCACCTTGATCACGGCAAGCACAGGGCCAAAGATTTCTTCTTGTGCCAAGGACGAATGGGGATCCACGTCCGTAAACACCGTGGGAGGTACAAAAAACCCTTCTTTCGGTACGTCACCTTGATAGGCAAGGGTCGCCGTGGCTTTGCTCTCCTCAATAATGCCTAAAATCTTTCGTTGGGCTTCTTCGTCGATCACCGGTCCCATAAAGGCTGCGGGATTATCAGCTGGTAGCACGCGAATACTTTTCACCGCCTCGACCAGCCGTTCAACAAACCGATCATAAATGCTTTCAAGTACAATCACACGACTGCAGGCAGAACACTTTTGACCCTGAAAACCAAAGGCCGAATAGACCACACCGTGTATGGCTTCGTCGAGGTCAGCATCACTATCTAGGATGATGGCATTTTTTCCGCCCATTTCAATAATGCATCTTTTGACGTGTCGCTGGCCTAAAACAATCTGTCCGGCCTTATTCACAATGTGCAGTCCTACGGCCTTACTGCCGGTAAAAGCGATGAGATCCACATCTTTGTGCCCAGTGAGGTATTCACCCACCTCTTCGCCAATACCTGGCAAATAATTAACGACGCCGGCAGGACAGCCGGCTTCTTTTAAAGCACTCATCAGCAGCGATGCCGTCACAGAGCTTTGTTCCGCCGGCTTCATGATCACGGTATTGCCTGTAACCACCGCCGCTGTGACCATTCCGGTTAAAATCGCCAGAGGGAAATTCCATGGCGCAATAACTAGAGTCACGCCAATGGGTTGATAGTGAAGCCAGTTGCTCTCACCGGGCACTGAGCCCGTACGGTCGCCTTTAGCGATTCGAAGCATTTCTGCTGCGTAGTAGCGGCAAAAATCAATGGCTTCAGCAATGTCACCATCAGCCTCTGACCATGGTTTTCCGCACTCAATCACTTGAGTGGCCGCTAAAGTGTAGCGATCTCGCTCTAAAATATCAGCCAGGTTTTTTAGCACCTGCGTGCGTGTATTCACCGACGCCTTTTTCCATGCGGTAAAGGCTGTTCGCGCTGACGTTACAGAGAGGTCGGCGTGTTCATTAGAGGCCAGACAAATTCGTCCCACCAATTGATCGGGATGAGAAGGATTATAGCGATCAATGGTTCTCTCGGTATTGATATTTTTGTGATCAATAACAAGGGGGTGGGTTTGACCCATGGTGGATTGCACATCCCTCAACGCCGTTTCCATCTTTTGCCGCTCACTGTGAATCGCAAAATCAGTAAATGGATTATTGTGAAAAGCGCGGCTTAGAGTTTTTGGTTGGTTACTTGAAGGCTCAAGACCTAGCCCCGGGTTTTGCATAAGCTTTTCTGTGGGAATGTTTTCAGAAAACTTAGAGCGCAAAAATGATTCGTTCGACGTATTTTCTAGAAGTCGCCTGACTAAGTAAGCCATTCCAGGAATCAGCTCGCCAATAGTGGCATATTCGCGAACTCGATATCCTTCATTGGCTAAAGTTTTTTTAATGGAATCGGCCATACCATAGAGCATTTGAACCTCAATGGCATTTTTCGAAAGGCCCGCTTCTTCGGCCATAATTAAAGCGGCAGAAATAGAGCGAACATTATGTGAACCAATGGCCAGCCGCACATGTTGAATATTGTTGATAGCAAACTGCGCACAATCTTCAAAATTTTTATCAGATTCTTTTTTATTTGTGTAAACAGGAATGGGCCAACCCTGTTGTTCGGCGTGGATAGTCTCAAAATCCCAGTAGGCGCCTTTAACTAGGCGTACAGTTACTGCTGTGCCGCGCTCTTTAGCAAATGTGGCAAGCTCATGCAGGTCGGCAAGGGAGTCTCGTAGGTAGGCTTGAATAACAATTCCAAAATGCGGGTAGTCTCGAAGTTCAGGTTCAAGGAGCAATTTCTTGAATACGGCAAGGGTCAGGTCTTTATGATCATATTGTTCCATGTCCACATTGACGAAAACAAAATTCTCTTTGGCCAAAAGGAGCAACGGGCGCAGGCGATCAGCGAGAGTGTTAACAGTTTCATCCCAGGCCTTGGCGTTGATTTGTGAATACAACGAAGTCAGCTTCACTGACACATTCACTTTTGGTATGGGGCCGCGATCATCTTCGTCAAGAAGTGAGTGATGCGACCAGCTTTTCGCATCTTTGACCAAGCCAACAAGTAGCTCCCGATAGCGCGTTTGATATTCAAGAGCTTCTTTTTCAGAAAGAGTCGCTTCTCCCAAGAGATCGGCTGTGAAACATAAGTTTTGTTTTCGGGCCTTTTTTAATTTAGGCAAGGCTTCTTCAGGAGTTTCTCCAGTGATAAACATTTTTGCCATTTGGACAATGTTCTTTTTGATGGCCCTTGATAGTAACCCTGGGGCCAGTGAGCTGACGCCCATTCCAAAATTAAACACGGGTGGAAGTTCTCCGCCATTTTCGGCAAAGTATTCTTTTAAATGTCTTGTGACCTCGGCGCCTGAATTGAGGTAGGGAAACACATCGACAAATCGAAACATGTTGGTCTTAAATTCCACATTCTTCATGGACCAATCCATAATGCGGCCGTACCACCAGTCGCTATTGAATATGGAGGGCCCTGATTGCTCGCCCATTTTTGAAAAAATCAGTTGGCCTTTTTCAAGGACCTTACTTTCAAATAAATGAGTGTGTTCTGGTGATGACATGTGATTGTTAGACATAGGCGTGAGACTCCCCGTGGTTGATGGCGTTAGATCCATGCCCAAACCTCCCTCATATGCTGAGCGGCATCGTCCTGTAATTGTGAGCTATTTAATGTCATAGGGCAGGGTCAGTGGGCAACAGCGTTTGGTGCATGGCCTGGTTTGGCGGCGCACAGCAGCAGATAACCTGTTAGGAGCATTCCAGAAAAAAGGCTGGAGGTGGGGAGCGTTCGCTCCCCCCTGGCAGTGATAGGACTTTGTAGGAACTTTCGGCTCATCGGTCACCCGGATACGGGTCAGAGCCTGGATGGTGAACTATCCCTATCGCAATTGCTGGACCAAAAAATTGGGGTCAGGCACTGTGTCCAAATCAAATATAAGGCCCGAATACACAGACCTTTGGTGAGGTATAAGAGGGTGTTGGGGTCAAAACGACACTTTTTCTTGATGCGGCCAAAATGCCCTTCAAAAAGTGACATTTCTGCGCGTTTTTCCTGTTGGAAATCTAGACACCAGAAATAATCAATAAAATCAATTACTTAGAATGTTGTGGCTGAGGCGGTGGAGGCTCTGCGGCTTCGAGCTAACCCCCTGTCGCAACGGCCATTTTTGGGCTCATCAAAAAAAATCAATCATATCAAGGCATTACAAGCTGGTCTCGCGGCACAACCCTTGCCTTGTTTGAAGGTAGAAGGAGGCGCTCTAGCCGTGATGAAACGACTGCTCATGCTCGTATTGTTATTGAATAGTATCCTGTTGATCCAGGCCTGCGGTCGTCCTGTGCCCGAAGAAGACCCATGTCACTTTGTGGTGAACCAAAAGGGGCAGCGTGTATCTTGGGGCGGGCAGACTATTCGAATGTTCGTGCATGACTCTGTACCTGCCATATATAGAGACGCCATTAGAGAGGCTGCTGACGTTTGGAACGACAAACTCGGTGAGCGCGTTCTTGAAGTGAGTATTGGAGCCACCGGCCCGGTGGCCCCCACCCGCGATGGATACTCCACCATTAACTATTTAGATACCTGGGAAGAGAATAAATCCAACGAACAGGCTCGAACCACAGTTTATTGGACGGGGTCTCAGGTTTACGAAGCGGATATTCGAATTAATAACAAAAATTTTGATTTCTACGTGGGCGATGAGGAACCGGATTTTTCTAAAGTTCATATGAAAAGCTTAATGGTACACGAGTTTGGTCATGTGCTGGGGCTTGGTCATATCGAAGAAAAATCAAGCGTCATGTATCCCACTTTGCTCAATGGCCTTGTGCGAACAGACTTGAGCTTTGTGGATTTAAGCTCGGTTCGCTGTGAGTACAATTGAGCGGTGTGTAAATAATACCTGCTGTGCATGTCTTAAAGTGGATTTTAGAAATGTAAGGTAATTTAAGTTTCTGTTTTTGTTAACCTGGGCCTAAGATAAGAAATCGGTAGGTCATGCAGTAAGGATATTGTTCAAAACCCGGGTCAGGCAAAGGAAAGGGAGTTTTTAATGGCATTAAATAACCAATCTGTAGAGATTCAGCGTCAGATGGTTTCTGAAATGAAAGTGGAGCCCGCCACGGAAGTGACTCCTATCCATCAATCTTATGTGGAATTACCCACCCAAGAATCTTCTGTTTATCATCGTGATGGCATTCAGCAGTTGCGGGCCAACATCAGTCAATTGCAAGATCTTCATTCTCGATTGCATTTCATGGTGAACGAAGTCAGTTCGCTAATTAAGCGTCGCCGCATCTAGCCCGAAGGCAATTTTTCTTTAAACGCTACCGATTTTAGGGATTTTTACGGTGAGCACACCGTCTTCGTAGGTTCGTTGAATGAGCTTTTCAGCCACGGGCTGATCGAGTGGGATCTCCTCACGAAAACTCTGAAAGTTATTTGTTATAAATCGATGCCCGTCCTTTTTCACAGTGTCGTTAAACCCCCGGCTGCCGCTGACGACCACATGATCTTTTTTGACTCGTATATCAACGTTGTGGGCTTCGTGTTCGGGTACCCAGGCTCGAATTTCATAGTGAGAGGCTCTGTCAGCGAATTCTGTTTTCGGATTCTGCAGGCGATAAAACGGGTCATGATTTTTGTCAGAATATTTGCCGTAGCTTTCCATGACTTCTTGTTTTTCTTTTTGTAGCGAATCAATGAGGCGCTCGCGTTGATTTTCAATGGCTTCCCGGTTAAGAGATTGATTTTGATGGAAGCTTTTTTCAAATTCAGATTTTTGCTTGGCAAGGTCTTTTCGCTGAACGCGTTGATTTTCTTCCATTCTCTTTTGGTGGCCCTCAGTGGCATTGGCTATCTCATGTTCGTGCTGTTTGTGCATTTGCTCAAGTTTGTCTTGGTACGAGGCCTTTTGCTGCTGGGTTCTTTGGTCGTAGGTTTGTTTTTGGTAAGAGAGTTCTCGGTCGCCATCTTTGTGCACTCGGGCCACTTCGGCATCGTATTCCGTTCTTACCTTGCCAATTTGAGCACTGCCTTTAGTGCGCTCAGTTGCCAACTGCCGCTGGTTTTGTTTTTTTAAATCAGCGATCTTTTTGTCGGCTTCAGAGTACTCAAGGTCGTACTGGTGTTTTTTTTCGTCTTTCATGGAGTGGAGAGAGTCATTGTGGCGATCGCGCTCTTCGTTGTAGGTTTCGGTGTTGTCGTTTTTGAGTTGGTCAAGGCGTTGGCGGTGAGTGTCCCTCGTGTGATTGAATTCGTTAATTTGTGCCTTCTGAGCATGCTGCACCATCTTGCGATGCTCTTCACCTTTTTTTCTAAGTTCATCTCGATGTTGTTCCCGAATTTCTGTTTCTGCCTTTTTAGTGTTTTCACGAAGATCTTGTAGTTGTTTATTAGACTCTTCGCCAATGACCTTTCGTCTCACTTCTTGTTGTTTCTGAAGGTCTTGAGTGGTCTTATACTCCTGATCAAGCACTTGATTTTTGTGAATTTTGGTTTGATTAATTTGATCATCAAACTGCTGTTCAATTCGGCCCAATTCTTTTTGCATCTCAGTCTTTTGGGCCTTGGCTTGGTTTTGTAGGTTCAGAAGCTGCTGGTTGTTTACCTGGCGCTTTTGTTGAATCTCATCGCTGTAGGTGGCTTTGATGTTGTCAATTCGCTCATCGTTGGATTTTCTAATGTGATTAACGGTGGCTTCACCATGACGGCGGAGGTTTTGCTCTTCAGAATTGTATTTTTCGCGAAGCTGTTTCAACTTGTCTTCACTAGTTTCTATGAGATCTTTTTTTCGTTGGCGATAGCGATCGTTGATCTGCTTTATTTGATCATCTTGGCTGATTCGAAATTTTGAAACTTCGTTGGCCATCTTGGAGCCTTCCTGGGTTCCTTTTTTCTCAACTCACATCCTATGAGTTGATGGTATCTTGCTCGGAGTTGATAACTGTGCAACGCGAGACTTCCCTCTCCCTATATCATTATTGTATCAATATTTTGGGTCAGGACCCATGCGACTATGGTTCGGTTTGTGGTCCAGAACTGCTATTGTCAGCGGTGGCTGTGGGTTTTTCGCAGATGGGGGTGTACCGGGCTGGCGCGGTGTTTTCCCAGCACATCCACGACTCGGCGTATTCAATGAGTTCACCCCGATTGAGTGGGTGATACTGGGGGTATTGAACATGGTCTAAGGTCGATAAGACAAAGCGCTCTGTCTCAAGGGTGGGGTTAAATATGCGCAACCGAAAGGCCCGGTATTCAGCGCCAGCCAGCCCCCCTGTCAGTGAAATAAAAATCAAGACTGTGACTCTGCCCAGAGATTTCATGCATCTCTCGTCGGCAAAAAAAGAATGCTACTTAAGGCATTCTCGATATTTTGCTAAATTGCGGTGGCCTTATGAAGATGGGTAGCTGTCAAGGTGTCGCAGAGCCCACGATCGGCCAGATTGGAGCTCTACGTGGCAAAGTGGTTTCAGGAGAGGCCACTTACTCGCCGCGAGGTTTCAGAGGTGGCCCAGCCACCTCTCGTTTGGCCCAGTCGACGACCTCATAGAATTTTTATTCCATGGTTTTTTGCAATGTAAGCTATTCCACCAACTTGAGAATCTCGGTCGAACGAGTTAGCTAAAAGAAGAATCCATTCGATGGGCCACTCAAGATTGGGCGGCGTTATCGTGCGCTCTTGAGCCAATTTCAATTGGGATATCTTATCAAACACGACCACCACATCTAAGTCTGATTCTGCTGTCATCTCTCCATCAACAGACGAGCCTACGAGGTATGCAGACTTGGCGAACTCCCCAATGCCTGAGCGTTCAAGTTCTTTGCGAATTTGAAGCACCAAACCTTCGGTGTCCACGTCAATTTTTTGAAGTTTCAAAAGTCCCATAACGGCACAATAGTCTAAAATGTAATCATTTACAACTGAGGCCCCAATTTACGCAACGAAGTTCAGTGTTTTTCGAGGGTGGCCGCAAGTACGGTGTTATCAACAATGTGAAAATAGGCCCGCACTAGGGTTTCATAGGAGTCGCCATCAAGGCTTTCTAGGAAGCACCGTTTTTCTTCAAAGGTGGTCTTATTGATGAGTCCGGTAAAAAGAGACTGAATTCGATCCATATTGTCGAAGCTGAAGAAATCAATTTCTTCAGTGGGGATTCGAAGTATTTGCGCGATTGTCTCATTTTCGAACAATACGTGAATGCCACGCATAGATTGCGCGAGCAGGACTTCGATTTTTTGTAATTTGTTTTCCTCAATCTGGACCATCATCTGCCCTGTTGAGAATCCTACGGATCTCTTATATCAATTATGAGAAAGAAATCCCCGCAGTATCAAGCCTGAAATCTAGGAAATTTGACATACCCAGACATTGGTCCTAAAATTTAATGTGAGGTGATGTTTTTTTGTGCAAATCCCGATGAGTCATTAGTCATTAAGAATTTTCAGCTCGGTGTTTCAAAATGAGACACGATTTTCGTCGACTCAAATTGCTCAATGACATAGCTTTTAGATATGGAGATGTTATGGCGAGTGAGAAACGAGCCAAGAAGAGTGAAGATATGATTGTTGTTGATGAAGAAAAAGACCTGAAGTTCTCTACGGAAGAAGAGCTCTTTGGTTATTTCGAAAAGGACGTGGTGAAGCTGGAAGAAGAATATTTTCAGCTTCGCTCCAGCAACGATCTAGATGATAAAGACTTTGCCCGCTACGAAAAGAATCTCGTTCGCCTACTTGAAGACCCAGATGAGGTTTGGGAGGATGAGTCCTCGTTGCCAGACAAAAAGGTATTCATCTATCTTCGCGAATTTGACAGCCCTAATGAAGACGAGGCTCTTTTTCATGTGGCGGTAGCCTATATGGCGGGTGATATGCCAAGCTTCATTTATTTGCATTTTCCAACGAGAGATATTCGATTAGCCGAACATTATCAGCGCGGTGAGATTGTCTATGACCGCATTCTTGAAAATGCGTCGCCTGGGGCATTGGATGGTGACGCTCTCCTTGAGGGTGAGCCATTGGCCAGTGGCCTTTATGAGGCCATGTTGAAGGTGCGCAGTGATCACGATATTAGAGAAGAAGAATTTAGAGAGTTTGCCCATTTGCGTGAAGAAGCCATTGAGGAGGCCGATGAGATTTGGCGAAACAATGACTCAATGGGCAACGTGTTGGTGACGTTTATTAAAGAATTCCATGAAGAGGGGCCAGGCGCTATTTATTATGTGGTGGTGACTTTGGAAGACACACCTTCAAATAGTCACGCATTGTTGTTTTCTTTTCCGACCACTGATGAGGGGCTTCTTGACCGCTATCGCCATGGCGAGAATCTGCAGGCCGATGAAGTGGTGCAAGAAGCCAGTCACTAATTAGAAAATCACCGACAATGTATTTTTAATCCATGTCCAAATGCGGGTCCACAATCCGGACACAGGCTTTATCGAAGCTGGGTTTCTGGTATCTAGTTTTTGAAAAAAGCCGGCACACATTTCTTTTGAATAGTTGTAAAACTCAACATCGGTAGCCCCACTGTTGATCAGGTGTTGAAGGGGGTGCAAGGCCTGTAAAGCGGTGGCTTTGTGAAGGGCATTATAGTTGGCTGGATTGGCTGAAAACGGTGGTAAAAGTACGTCGTAATAGGCAATGGCCGAGGAGCCTTGGCTGTCATCATAGACGGCCATTTTAACGGCGTCATATTGCATGGACATATCGGTCATGATGATCAGGAATCGATCTAGAAAGTTGTCGGTGGTTGTGCCGCTAATGTTGAGACTGAATTCTTGAATCAAATTATTAATGGTGGCCTTGCTAATTTTATTAACCGGAGTCTGTGCCGAAATGGTCATGCCCGAACCTTCTTGAACAAAATAAAAGCTCACCGGTCGGCTATTGGTCACGCGGTTGCCAGGAATGTCTTCCGCCCAGCGGAAGAATTGCACATAGTAGTTATCAGAATTAACGATGGCCTCGGGATAACTCTCTAGGTGGAGGCGAATAATGGTGGGAGCATATTGTCCGGTAAGGGGATCATAGTATGTGCTGATTTGTCCATTGAGCTCAGTGACTTGATCGCTAAAGGCGTTACACTCGGCAAGAAGACCGCCATCCACGCGCACGGTTCCAGTGGTCGTATCACTGCCGCCGCGGCTGGTGAGGGTGTCAGTGTCTCTCACCACTCCAGTGGGGCCGCACCCGCTGATTAAGAGCCAAAAAAATATAAAGGGACTAAACTTTGTTATAAATAATTTTTCGTAGATCATGCCTTCTATTTTATCAGCTTTGCTGCTTTGCGCACTTGTACAGTTGAATTGTTCGGCTTAGGGCTGGCTTGTTTAGGGTTCTTCAAGTAGGCTTGGGGCCATGCAAAGCTGGAGATTGAAAATGACCCGCATTTTTTGGTTTTTTGTCCTGTTATCGGCAGCTGGCTGCGCCACTGGATTAAAGTCTATAGAGTCAGAGGGGCCAGTGAATTTACAGTTTAAAGCTGTGTCCGGTCGAGAAGAAATCAATCAATATCGTTCAAGTAGTTACTACGAAGATTTTGAAGAGGGTCAGTTGGTGCGCGAAAAGCATGAAATCGTTGATTTCACGATTCGCTCGATGGTTAAGGGAGTCGATCCCAAAGACAAATCCATCGTGGTAGAGATTGCGACCACAAGTAAAGATGGTCTTGTGGACCTGCATGACTTGGCTTTTCCAGAGCTCAACGAAGTTTTAGAGGTGATATATAGCTCAACAGGGGAAGTGCTTCGCGCCGGCGACTATCCTCCCACCAGTGTGTTCTATGTTCCACCCATTTCATTGCCGCAGGAGCCGGTGTCTGTGGGCGATACTTGGGAATTTTCAAAATCGTGGATCGGAGCAAAAAGTGGAGCCCTCACTCGTGTGGAAATAGCGTCCATTCTTAAAGGTATTTACAATTGTGGGCCGGTAGGTCGATGTGTTGAGGTTGAAATTTCAGGTCACGTGGTGTTTCCTACTCTTGATGAAAGTAAGGCCCGATTTAACAGCGAGTTGTGGGGGCGCTATTTGTATGCCTACGAAAAAGGATCTGTACTGTGGTCAAAGGTTCACTCGGAAGAACAATTTTTGACCAAATCCGGTCGCAAAGATATTTGGAGTTGCATGGTTTCATTTTTGAAGGAACCTGCCGCAGAAGGCATAAAAAAAGCTCAAAGTTTAGAGTGTGATCCTAAGGCTCCAGCCCCTGCCCAGGTGCCGGGAATTTAGGCCAACTCGGCCCAGGTCAACCCGTCACCGCCACCAGATTCGCTATTTCCCGCATACCATTTTTTAACATAAACACTTCTTGATAAATAGGTGCGAATGCCTTTTTTGAGCGACTCTGTGCCGTGTCCGTGCACAATTTTAATGCGATCTTCTTGGCCGAGAGCTGCTTTATCCAGCTGAATTTCAAGTTGTGAAATGGCCTCTTCCACTGAAAGTCCGCGAAGGTCCACGACGCGATCGCCTTCAGCTGGAGAAACGGAATAGTGTTTTGTGTGTCGCAAAATCTCTTGCGTGGGATTCGTCGCATGGTGCGGGGGCTTCAATTGATTCCAAAGAACAGTGACTCGCATGGGACCTGCGAGAATGACCACTTCGCCCTTGCTGTTTGGCCGGCTTTGCACCACAGCGTCTTTTGCAATACTCGGTGCAAAGACCTTCGTGCCTGGCGGAAAGGCCCTTGTGAAGTCTTCTGCGGATTCAATTTTTTGTTGCTGGCTAGTTGGAGTTTTCACTACTTCTGGAAGATCAGCTTTCACTTTTTGTAGCTCACCGTGCCTTTTAAAAACTTCGTCCACTTTTGCATGTTGAATCATGGTTTCGACTTTTTTCTCGGCCCGCTCTATGGTGCGGCCGAGCATTTGCTCCCGGTCATGTTCAAACTGCTTTCGCAATCGCTCGTATTGGAGGCGTTCTTTTTCTGCCTGCCGGGATTTTTCAAGAAATTGGTCTTGCAACTGACTGAGCTGTTGCTTCATTTTTTCAATTTCTTTAACACTCTCGTGATATTTTTTTCTCTCAGGGCTTAGGTGCTCAAGCGCAGCTTCAATAATTTCTGGTTTTACGCCCACTCTCTTTGCCGTTTGAATGGCCAGTGATTGCCCCGGCACACCCATTAAGAATCGATAAGTGGGACCCCGCTCATTGTCAAACTCAAGGCTGCCATTCACCACGCCCGAAGTGTCTTCCCACCCCGATTTAAGTGCGCCCAAATGGGAGGTGATCACGGCAAAGGCTCCGGCGCGAGAAAAGGCTTGAATAAAACTTCTGGCTAGAGCCGCACCTTCTTCGGGATCGGTGGCCCCACAAATCTCATCCACTAAAATCAGATCCTGATCTCCCGCCACTTGTGTGGCCTCATCAAGAAGCCTTAGGTGGGCTGCAAACGTGCTAAGATGAGCGTCAACACTTTGCGAATCACCCACGGCCACAAACAGCCGATGAAAAAACGGCAGGGTTGAAGGTTCATCCGTGCAAATGGGGAGTCCGCAGCGAGCCATTTGGGCAGCAAGACCAATAGATTTAAGAAGTACAGTTTTACCACCAGCGTTGGGCCCTGAGAGAAGCAATACGTGGTTTTTGCGATCAACGACCACGCTATTAGGAATGACCGCTTCATTTTGTAAGACCAAAAGCGGGTGGCGCACGCCGTGCAGTTCAATGGTATCTTTTGAAAACTCACAGGCACTAGCGTTGAGGCGAGAGGCTAATTGACCCTGGGCTAATCGCACATCGGATTGCACCATTAACTCTTTGGTTTTTTTGAAATCCGTTTGCAGTGAGCTTAAAAACCCCGAAAGCTGAACCAATAATCGTTCCACTTCCGCTTCGATTTCAGCATCGACCTGTCGCAGACGGTTATTTACGGGCACGATTTCTTTAGGCTCCATGAAAACCGTTTGTTTGCTTTGGCTTGAGGCATGGATGATCCCCTCAAAGCTGTGTTGCATGCCACTTTTTATAGGTAAAACCCATCGGCCTTCACGGTTGGTCACGTACTTGTCTTGAAGGACGTGATCCATGTCATGGCTCTTGACCAATTTATCTAAGGTATTTTGAATGTTTCGAATGTGGTTTTCTTTTTCCTTCGACAAATTAAAAAGGGTTTCACTGGCATCTTTTCGGATATCGCCATCAGGAGTCATGATTTGATCAATGGCTGAAAGGGGTTCATCGGCTTTCATCAGCTGTTTAAAAACCTGAGTCACCCAGGGTGATGAAAAGGGCTTTAGCGTTTCATGTAAAGCAATGGCCTCTAGGCAAAAATGCCTAACATCGCGAAGCTCCATGGGTTTAAGCGTGGCATTTCTTTCAAGGCGTTGATGCCATGTGGGAAACAGATCCAAGCTTTCCATAAATGGACGTCGCCCGTGCGCCAACACAGATCGCGCTTCGTCAATTTCATTAAAGCTTTCTATGGCCTGGGCTTCAGAGCTCAATGGGGCCGTGGACGCTAGTTTTGTGCGTCCTTCTTCGCTGGTTGCATGTCCTTTAAGTGTTTCTAAAAGCGACTGCCAATCAAGAGATTTTAATTCGTTCACGCCATGCCCTTACGATCAGTCCCACCGTAAGTAGCCAAACCAAGGCAGGAATAAACCAAAACAATTTTTTATAAATCGTGGCAGGTGGGTTTTTAACATAGGGGACCTTGTAAAAACCCGTCCACTCTTCAAGCATCGGTGACAGCTGTTGAACTTCGCCTGTGGCCAAGGCCACTGTCGATATTCCGGTGTTGGTGGAGCGTACAAGAGGCCGTCTGAACTCAACGGCTCGACCCACTGTCATATACAAATGCTGCCAAGGCTCCTGCCAAGTGCCATACCACGAGTCATTAGTGACATTAACAAGTATCTCGGCGCCGAGGTCAACCACGTTCTTGGTGTACTTTGGAAACAAACTCTCATAACAAATTTGCGGGCCCAGGAGCGTTTCGTCAAAGGGCAGTACGTGGGGCTGAGTACCAGGTTCAAAATCACCAGCAGGAATCATTTTCTTAAGCTGAGGCCAGCGATCAGAAAAAGGGATGTACTCGCCAAAAATCAGCAGATGTAATTTGCTATAGTGAATCTCCTGTAATTTTCCAGAGCGAATGACAAACACCGAGTTTGTTGGCTTTCCCTGTTGACTGCCAATTCCGTAGGCGCCGGTGATTAAACTCAAATCGAGAGTGGCAAAAAATCGCAGAAGTTCACTTTGTGATGTTCGAAATATCGTCTGTTCGTCGAGTGTTCGTGGATAAGCGGATTCAGGCCAGATCACAAAGTCCGGCTTTTCAGAAAGATCAGACAGCGCCGACTTTGTGAGATTCATGTATTTTTTTGCAATGGTGTCGCGAAAACCCCAACCTTGTTCGGCATAGACCTTTTCAAGATTGCCCACGTTGGCCTGTACGATCAACACCTTAATTTCTGCATCAGGAGCGGGCTGATTTATACTAATATAAAACCCAAGGCCATTGCTCACAGTGACGGTGGCCAAAATAGTATATAGGGCCATATTTTTGAATTGTTGTTTTCGGTGCAGCCAAACCCAAAGTACCAAGGCATTGAGAAATAAAACCAAAAGGCTAAGGCCCACAAAACCGATCCACTCTGCCAGGTGATAGGCTGGGGCCTTCGCCCACAACAAGGGGTAACCTAAATTCCAAGGAAACACAGTGGGCGTGTATTCATGAAAAAGATGTGTCAGCAAAACCATCAACAGCAATTGGCTAGAAAGTTTAAGGTCTAATTTATCCCGCAAAAATCCAAAGGTAACGGCGGCGAAAGGCATAAAGAGATTTGCCACACTCGAATAAATAATGAGTACTAATAAAGCCACGGGCCATGGCATGTGGCCAAATTCGAGTGAGACATAGGCCACCCAATTAAAACCAATGATTGTGGTGGTGAATTGAGCCAGCCATCCATAAAAAAACAATCGTTTGTATGACGACTCGTTCAACCAGACCATCCAGAGCGGTACCAAGCAGAACAGCAGGGCCCATGGCGGAAAGGGAATAAAACTTGTGCCCGTGAAAATTCCTGTTACGATACTAAGTATGACGGCGGTACGTCGAGACAATGTCTGGTGATGCATAATCTTTTGTATCACTAAACGGCGCGGGGGAGCCAGTTGGAAAATCTTGAGAGCACAACAAAAGAAAATTCCCATTCAAAAGTTTCTGTGAAGGTGCGTTGTCCGGAGTGTTTTAAACTCTTCGGCGTCAAGGCGGCTGAGATCTCTGAATCGCGCCCGAGATTTGCTTGCACCAGTTGCAACACGCAGTTTTGGGTGCCCTTTCCGGAGTGTCTCGAGCAGGAGGCCATGATTGGATTTCCGGTCTCATGGTTAAAGAGCACGCCCCTTGGTGCGGCGAGCAATCTAGAGTCCACCCCATCCGCCCCAGAGCCAAAGTTAGAGAACAATGTTGAGGCGCCCGTGGCTCCGGCCCAAGCCCCCTTCAGTTGTCCCAAGTGCAACGAGCCCTATTATGCGGAGCAAAAAGACTGCAAGAAATGCGGTCTGATTTTTTCTAAATTTCGCCTGCAAGAGTCGGAAGGCGATGTCTCGGCCAGTAAAGAGCAGAAAAATCGATGGCAACTGGTCGTGGATAACTATACGGATGAAAATGTTCATCAAGAGTTTTTGCGATCTTGCTTAAAAGGTGAAAATCTAGAGTATGCTGCTGATCGTTATCAAAAGATGCTCAAGCTCAACCCTTTAGATGACACGGCTAAAAAACTTCACAGTGAGGTTATGGCGCTATCAGTGGCAAAAGTGGAGAGTCATGCGCCGGCTCGACAAGATCTTGAGCGGCGCCGAAAAACTTTGGGCACTCGCCTCAGTCATTTTGTGATTGTTCTAAGTACCATGGTGATTGTGATTGGATACTTTGTGCCTGAACTGAGAAACCTTACCGGATTGGGTGCTGCCACTTTGTTTTTTGTGGTAGCCCTAAAGTATTACTTTAAGATTTTTTAAGTCCCACTTTTAGACCGAACACACTTATTCCTGAGGTGGTGCCTCGGACTCGCTTTGCAGCTCGCGAGTTTTTTGGGCTCGTTTGTTGGCCTCTTCCGCAACAATCACTTTTTGAGTGGCTCTCAAAAACGCATTGATCTCTCGTCCGGTGGTAATGGCCAGGAGGCCGCTTCCCGTGAGATCTTCATTGGGTTCTAGGACAGGATCGGCGGTGGCGGCAAATGCCGTAGGAGAAAGGTTTTGAGTGTTTTTCGCCACCGTTCCATTGACGGTGACATCTTGGTCAAGGTTAGCCAGGGCCCGGTAAGTATTAAGACGTTTTCGGTAACGGGTTTTTCCCACTAATTTTTCATCTTCAGTTCCATTTTCAAGAATGTGGCGAATAACCTTTTTGGCCTCGAAGTCAGGGTATTTGGCTTTAATGAGTGCAGCCACGCCAGAGACAAACGCCGTGGCCTGCGAAGTGCCGGTCATTTGGCCGTATTGACCACTGGGGAGAGTGGAGAAAATATCGTTACCAGGTGCTGCGATATCTACGGTTTGCTCTCCGTAATTGCTGCTAGGTAATACGTTTTTTCCACGGTCGATAGCTGTTACAGAAATGATATTGTCCAGCTCGTAGTCTGCCGGGTAGTAGCCATTCACATCAGAATTAGACTTTTCATTTCCCGCTGCGGCCACAAACAGCACGCCCTTTTTCTGGGCACGGGCAATGGCTTGTTTTTCACTCTCGCTGGGCTGTAGGCCTCCGCCCGAATAATTAATAATATGGGCACCCATGCGCGTGGCATAGTCAATGGCGCGTACCGTGTTGTTGAGATTGTTGCCGCCATAGGCATGGGGGTCGTAATACTTAAGAATCATTAAACTCACGCGAGGAGCCACGCCACTAATACCCACACCATTGCCGCCTTCAGCGCCGATAATGCCGGCAATGTGAGTGCCGTGTCCGTGGTTGTCTGAGAGATCTGTGGTTTGCCCCACAAAATTCACCCCGTGGACGTCATCAATAAATCCGTTATTATCGTCATCGACGCCATTGGTCGCCTTATCTCTACCCTCAGCGTCCATTCCCACTTCGCCTTTGTTCACCCAGAGGTTTTTTTGCAAGTCCACATGATGAATATCAATACCTGTATCAATGACGGCCACCACGATATCGCGACTGCCAGTGGCTTTCACATCGCCGCTCCATGCTTTGTATGAATCGGTGAGTTCAAGCCCCCATTTTTTTGTCATGGCAGGGTCGGTGAGTTTAATATCCATTTCTGAATCGGACTTAAGAGGTTTAACTAAGGCCGTACCCAGTTCTGTAGATCGACTGGCCAGCTCTGTAACCGCAGCCGGAGCCTTATCAACGTGGGTTTCGTGTTGTTGTTGAAATGCAATACCAATAACTGCCACAGCAATCAGTGAACTCACTAATAAAAGCTTTTTTCTATAGGTTGTCATATTCAGCCTCCAAGACCTCTCAAGGTTAAATAAGAGCAATCTTGGTGCCGTTGCGGGGCGGGTTTAAGTCATTGATTTTAAAGGAAAATACCAGACTGAGACAGGCCCTTTTCGGCCAATGAATAGTGGGCTGTCAAACAATTCTACAGCTTGCCTGAACTTCGATGATTTTCGCTAAGGGATCTTGGGTTGAGGAATTAGACTTTTCCTTGAGCTGTACAGTTTGATACCCACAAGCAGGCTCAATGCAGCTGACACGAAAAACCCTGAAAACTGCAATTTAGGAAAAGCAAAAACGCCCACAAGACTGCCCACAATAAAGGCGACGATCAAATCGATGCGCATTCGATTCAGGCGGCCTTCTTTTTTGTCGTTAGATACAAAGTATTTCGCAAGACCTATTCCTAGATCTGTGGTGATTCCGGTGAGGTGAGTGGTTCGGACGATGGTTCCTGAATAGTGGGTGATGATGGCGTTTTGAGCGCCACACGATAGCGCTAGTAGCGATAACAGCAAAAAGTCATGGAGGTCGCCAAAGGGTTCTCCAAACTGTCCAAAAAAACCGTAAGTGCCAAAGGTGGCCACCAAACTAAAGATAAAAGCCAACAACAACAAAATGTGAATGTAAACGGGAGGTTGTTTTCTGCTTTTTCGAACCTCCGTAAAGATAGAGCTAAAAAAAGCACCGAGCAGAAAAAACACCGGAACTAATAAAAAATAAAAACTCTTCATATAGTTCTGGGCGGCAATTTCCTGGCTAAATAGTGTTGAAAAACCAGTGACGTGGGAGACGAAAAGATGAAGGCACAAAAGGCCACCGGCATTGACGTACCCACCTTGAAAGGCCAATAGCGCCCAAGTGATGCGATTTGATGGATGTGAAATGATTTCGATCATGTGGTTTAGCTTCAGTGCCTGAGAAAAACTCTACTTTTAGATGTTAGTTGGCCGAGTCCGCCGGGTCACTTGTTTTCTATGCACCCCTGATTTTCGCCGTGACCCTAGAAAATTTTAAAGATGCGTCGCTTCCATGGTTTCGGGCGTGCGGTTTGGCCCGACTATGGAGTATGGTGCCTCTTATGAAAAAATGGATGCTCTTAATATTATTGGTGCCGGTGGTGGCCTACGCCTCGGGCGGATCTGCGACCTTTGAACAAAACACACTATTTCTTGTGGTGACTCTCACGCTGGCAAAGTGGATTGGGTTTATGTGCAAGAAGGTGGGGATACCTGAGTTAGTGGGCGAGCTGGGAGCCGGGTTAGTTTTGGGTAACCTTGGTCTTTTCGGGTGGCATGTGGAGTTCACCCATAATTTCTTATCCAGTGAATTTATTAAATATGCCGCTGACCTTGGCGTGGTGCTTTTATTGTTCTTGGTCGGCCTTGAGTCCAATCTCACCCAACTTTTAAAGGTGGGCAAGAATGCGTTTGTGGTGGCCGCCGTTGGTGTGATTTTGCCGGTGATCGGCGGGTATTTTTACTCGTCCGCAGTAGGGTTAGGCGTCGGTGTGGCGGCATGGTTTGTTGGAGCCACGTTGGCAGCCACTTCGGTGGGTATCACAGCCAAGGTGTTGGGTGATCGAAAACTGTTAATGGCCCCATCGTCGCAGGTCATTTTGGGTGCGGCTGTTATCGACGACATCATGGGCATTCTGCTTTTGACGGTGTTGGCCGGTGTGGCCATGGGTGGTGAAGTTTCATTTATTGATTTGGGAGTGATCTTGCTAAAGGCGGGTGGCTTTTTTGTGGGAAGCTACTTTGCAGGTCGTTTGTTGTTTCCAAGGATGATTCGCCTGACTGGAAAAAATGATAGCAAAAGTTTTTGGGTGGCCTTTTCTTTAATTTTAGCCTTGGTGTTTGCCCAGGTGGCTGCAATGGCGGGCATGGCGCCCATTATTGGTGCTTTCTTTGCGGGGCTTTTACTTGAAGATGTGCATTTTGAAGTGGGTCATAAATTGCAAAAAGACACCATTGAACACTTGCTCTCGCCCATTGCTGAAATTCTTTTGCCCATATTTTTTGTGGCCATTGGTGCACAAGTGGACCTTTCCGTATTAGGCGATATGCACGTGCTAATGGTTGTTCTCGGACTGCTAGTTATTGCCGTGATATCAAAGACCGCCACCGGAGCATTAGTGAAGGGGCCTCAGTTTGATCGGTGGGGCATTGGCTTGGGCATGGTGCCAAGGGGTGAGGTGGGTCTTATTTTCGCATCCTATGCTTTACAGCATAAGGTATTTACGGCTTCCGCTTATTCGGTTTTAGTGTTGGTGGTGCTGTTCTCCACTATTCTTGGCCCGATGTTGTTAAAGTACCGCCTGGATTATTTTGAAAAATCTCTGGCTTAAATGAAGCTGACCAGAGACTTAACCGAGAAATTCTTGTTGGTTAAAGTTCGAGCGCCCATTCAGGAAACTGGATAGACTGGTTTTGGGCGCTTTGCATTTTATAAAAAATCATGTTTCTCATAACAAGCTTCACGTAGCTTTTGGTTTCTTCATAGGGAATGTCTTCAATAAATTCCAGTGAATCACCCCGGTAACGGGTTTTAAGCCAACCCGCAATGGCATCTTCGCTGGCATTATAAGAGGCCACAGCGGGTATAAATTGGCCATTATACTTATCCCAAAGTTGCCTTAAGAATCTTGAACCTAAGGGAATATTGACGGCCGGAATATAGAGGTCTTCAGCTTGTGTGAATTCCACATCAGTGCCTTTGGCCGATTGGGCTGCTACCTCGGGTAAAAGTTGCATCAATCCAAAGGCGTCCATGGGGCTTCGAGCGCGTGGATTAAAAGCGGATTCCTGGCGCATAATCGCATAGATGAACTCTGCACTAATGCCATATTTATTGGCTGCCGCATTCACGTAACCATCAAACGGTGTGGGAAATACGATTTCTGGGTGCTGCACAAGAAGCTGTTGGCGTTCTGCTGCGGGCATTTGGCCCAATTGATAAAAAAGTCCGAGGTAGTTACCTGAAAGAGCATAGTGTTTAAAAAGTGATTCCCAAACTTTAGCATCTTGTGGGTCGACTTTTCTGTACCCACTGGCAATTTCATCTAGATAAGAGCGCGCCACTTCGTCTTCGTTGACAGCCGTCAGCCAAGCGATGAACTGGGAATCCGGCATTTCGTTAAGCGGAGACGGTAATGTGTGAAGTGAGGCCGGTGTACGAGGGCCATCGATGGCGTTTGGCGACAGCACAGAAAGGGGTTGGTCAAGCTCTCGACGAGCCACAATTCCGTAGTAGCCAATGGGGTCTTCAGATTGCAGTTGGGTCAATACAACCTTGGATAATTCCCACTGGTTCATGTCTTTATAGGTGCGGCCGAGCCAGAACATATAGCGATAGCGGTTAAAATCGCTCTCGGTGGTGGCGATTAACTCTTTGTACTGATCCACAGCGGCGTCAAAACTTTTTATCTTTCTTAAATTCCATGCCTTTAGCCACTGTAACTTTTCAAAGAGTTCTGCGTCTGTCTTTGGTTCTTTAAGGGCTTTATTAAACCACCAAAGCGCATTTGCAAAATCTTGTTTCTCTTCAAGCATTCTTCCGCGTATCCAGTAGGCCTCCATTAGCGAGTGACGGCCCTGGACTGTTTTGGCCAATGTCTTTAGAACCTGTTGGGAGCCTTTGATTTGATCTTTTGTCCATAGAGTTCGGGCCCATAACAAGTAGGCATCCACATAGAGTCGGGTATGAGTTTGCGATTTCTTTTTTGCAAAGAGGGCTTGTGTGTATTTGGCCAATTTTTTTGTGGCCTCCAAATACTTTTTGTCGTTGCGTTCGATCTTGTAGGTGGCGCGCACACCTTTGAGGGCTTTGATTTTGTCCACAGCGGGAAACCGTTTTGAGGTGATCACTTTAAAATAGTACTTCCGAGCTGCTGGGAAATTTCTGATTCGGCGAAAATCATAGGCCACTTCTAGAAAATCACTACGATCGGGGTTTGGCTTTAATCGCGGAGCCAATTTGTGGAGTCGCTCAGTGTACTCATTGACAAGGTCTGATTTTTTGAGGTGCGTTGCAATGGCTAGAGCCTCTTTAGTGTAGTCCACTTTTAGTTCGCGGGGCAGGTTGAGTTTTGATTTTTCAATGAGTAATTCCATTTCACGAGCTGAGTTTTTTTGCAGGCGGGCATGGTCAAGTTCAATATCGAGCACGAGATCTTTCATCCAGGGTTCAGGATCACTACTGGATAATCCGGCCACCTCGGTCACGGCAGGGGAGAGCTTCTCACAAACCTGGTAGGCGCGTAGGGCTGCCATCTTTCTTAGCGGAAACTCACTTTCTTCTGACAGCAAACTGTATAACCCGCATGATATTTGGGGCTGGTCTTTTTGCCAAAGTTGGGCTCTTCGGTAGCGGCTCCACCATTTTGTGGGTTTATCTTTAGACTGGCGCTCAAGATCAAGTAAAAGTACATCCATTTGATCAGGACTTCTGCGTTCTGTGATTTCAAATTCTGGAGGCAGATTTTTCGGTGCCGGCGGCATCACCACTTTCGGGGAAGTGGCACACCCAAGTACAATAGAAAACGCCAAGGCTGTGGAAAGTAATAAGCGCATCCATACATTGTACGCTGCGCTTTAGGTGGACCTCAAGGAGGGCGCGAAGAGAACTGTACCTGGTCTTTTTTGAAAATAAATAATGGACAAAAGGCCAGCTGGCGCTGGCCTTTTAATCTCAATTTCTATCGGTATTGCTGCAGGCGAGCAATTCGTTCTTCAAGAGGAGGGTGAGTCGAAAATAGGAAGGCCAACGCACTTCGACTGCGCCCAGAAATTTTTAAACTGGCAATGGCCTGTTGATCAGGCTCGATGAGAGTTTGTGTATCCATCAACGAGCGCAGAGCTGAAACCATTTTGTCTGTACCGGCAAGCTGTGCGCCCCCGCGGTCGGCTCGGTATTCGCGGTGTCTTGAGAAGTAGTTCACCACCACGGCACCTAAAATTCCAAAAGCGATTTGGAATAAAAACACAAGGCCAAAGTGAACCCAGGGGCCGGCATCGCGATCCATTTGCCCAGCGACCACATTAGCTAAAGCACGAGCTGCAAACATCACAACGGCGTTAATGACTCCTTGAATCAGTGTCATCGTCACCATGTCGCCATTGGCAATATGGGCCACTTCGTGCGCCAATACACCTTCAAGCTCATCTCGATCCATTTTGTGCAATAATCCTGTGGAAACAGCTACCAAAGAGTTGGATTTGGATGGGCCCGTGGCAAAAGCGTTCACCTCAGGGCTATCATACACGCCCACCTCTGGCATTTTAGGAAGGCCAGCTCCCTTTGCCAAGTTGTGAACGCTCTGGACCAACCCTTGTAAGCGCACATCGCTTACGTGCGGGTCGACCACTTGCACGCCCATCATAGTTTTTGCCATAAACTTAGAGGCAAAAAGTGAGAAGAAGGCACCACCCATGCCTAGAATTAATGAAAACCCTAAAATGTAAGTGTAGTAGTCATTTTGCAGGCCGAGTGCAGCGCTAATAAAGCTCCAAGTGATACTGATGGTCGTGACCACCAAAATATTCACAACCAGAAACAAGAACACAGTTTTCGATTTAGCCCACATGTTAAATCCTCCTTGAGGATGGGTTAAAAACCATCGTTTTTGTTTTCGCTAACAAATACGATCTCCGCCAATATGAGTTGGGGATTTTTTAAGTCAAGGTCTATTGTTATGAAAACGCCGGTTAAAAGTCAAAATGGAGTGACCCGTTCTTAGTCGAAACTTTGACAAGCCCCCCTTTTTGCAACCGGCCAAACAAAATATCGTCCACCAAGGGCTTTTTAATGTGCTCGTCCACTGTGCGCGCAAAGGGTCTGGCGCCAAAAGCGGGGTCGTGGCCTTTGTTAAATAGCCACTCCACGGCACTATCAGACACTTTAAGTTCAATTCTTTTTTGCTTCAGTTGATCTGCCAGCTCGCTAATGAATTTTTTAATGACCTGGATTAACATGTCTTGTTGAAGTTCTTTAAATTCAACGATGGCGTCAAGGCGATTTAGAAACTCCGGGCGAAAGGATTTTTTAATGGCTTCCAAGGATTTTGACGAACTGGGCTCTTTAAGCACACCCATCGACCCTTTTGAGGCTTCATAGGCCCCGGCGTTGCTAGTCATGATCAAAATGGCATTTGAGAAATCGGCGGTTTTTCCGTTCGAGTCAGTGAGTCGGCCGCTGTCCATGACTTGCAGTAAGATGTTAATAAGATCTGGATGGGCTTTTTCAATCTCATCCATCAAGACAACGGCATAAGGTGTTTTCGTGATGGCATCAGTGAGAAGGCCACCTTCTTCATAGCCCACATATCCTGGAGGAGCACCCACAAGCCTTGAGACGGCGTGTTTTTCCATGTACTCACTCATATCAAATCGCAAAAACTGCACACCCAGTTGGTGGGCCAGTTGTTTTGCCACTTCGGTTTTTCCCACACCGGTGGGGCCAGCAAATAGGTAGGAGCCAATGGGTTTGTCTGATCTGCCAAGGCCCGTGCGCGCAAGCTTAATGGCTGTGGTGAGTTTATCAATGGCAGCATCTTGTCCGAACACCACTTGTTTTAAGTCAGATTCTAACGATTGCAATTTAGTTTTATCTGACGCGGACACCGTTTGTGCCGGCACCTGGGCAATGGCAGAGACCACTTTCTCCACGTCGCTGACGCGAACAATCACCTTCGCTTTAGATCCCGACTTAATTCTCTTTGCGGCACCTACCTCGTCGAGCACATCAATGGCTTTATCGGGAAGCTGTCGACCATGAATGTATTTTGCCGCAAGCTCCGCGCAGGCCCTTACAGCACCGTCCGTGTATTGCACACGGTGGTGTTTTTCATAGCGGCTTTTTAGGCCCAACAAAATTTGAACGGAGTCTTCGGTACTGGGCTCGCGCACGTCAATTTTTTGAAATCGTCTGGCCAAAGCGCGGTCTTTTTCAAAATGATTGCGATACTCTTTGTAGGTGGTGGAGCCAATACAGCTGAGGCTGCCATCAGCCAGTGCTGGTTTTAATAAATTTGAAGCATCCATTGATCCACCCGAGGTGCTGCCGGCTCCCACAATGGTGTGAATTTCATCAATAAACAACACGGCATGGGGCTGTTTTTTAAGTTCAGTCACAACAGCTTTAAGGCGTTCTTCGAAATCACCCCGATACTTCGTGCCTGCCAATAGGGCGCCCATGTCAAGAGAGTAGATGACCGCATTTTTTAAACTGTCAGGCACGTTGCCTTCAACGATACGTGAGGCGAGGCCATCGGCAATGGCCGTTTTTCCCACACCGGCTTCCCCAATAAGGAGAGGATTGTTTTTTGTTCGCCTTGCAAGCACGTGAACACATCGCTCAATCACATCTTCTCGTCCAATGAGGGGGTCCGTTTTGCCAGCCAAGGCTTTGTCGTTGAGATTTTGCGTGAACGTCTTAAGGGGTGAGCCTTGCGTGCCCGGCGGCAGTTGTTTGGGTAAGCCATCGGCGGCTAGGTCATCGTCGCTGTCCTCGTCGAACTCTTCATCGATCAAGTCGTCGGTTTGCCATTCACCCGATCCATGCGAGATATAGTTTATAATATCAAATTGGGTGACACCCTCGTCAGATAAATAGAAGGTGGCAAAGGCATTGGGTTCGCTAAATAACGCCACAAGCAGGTGGCCACTTGAGACTTCTTGTTTGCCGGCACTTTGTACTTGAATGGCCGCTCGTTGCAAAAGCCTGTGAAAGGCCAAGGTCAAGTCAGGTTTCCAGTCGGGGGTGCGGGCCACCACTTCCTTTTCAAGATGGGGGCACTTGTCTGTGAGAAACTCTTCAAGGCGCGAGCGAAGGCGCTTGATATTGGCCCCGCACGCCCGCAAAATCTGTTGCGCCTCTTTGTTTTCAAGAAGGGCCAACAGGACATGCTCAAGGCTGACATATTCATGTCGACCATCTGTTGCCAGTTGAACGGCGGTATTTAGAGATTCTTCAAGTTTTGGATTGAGCATCGTAAGCCTCCTTCAGCCGTCAGCTTATGCCTTTTCCATTATACACTTAAGCGGGTGTTGGTTACGTCTGGAATAATCATTCACTTGGTAAACTTTCGTTTCGGCCAGTTCGTAACTAAACACGCCAGCAACCCCGGCCCCTTTGTTATGCACGGCCAACATGATTTCTGTGGCCTCAGGCGGGGTCTTTCGAAAAAACTTTTCTAACACGTGTACGACAAAGTCCATAGGCGTAAAGTCATCGTTCAATATCACCACTTTATATAAAGAAGGTTCTCTGCTGCGCGTCTTCGGGCGGGTGAGTGTCTGCGTGCCCGTGCCAAAGCCATCATCAGAGCCGCTGGCGTGGTTATTGTCGGCACCCAAAGGAATAAGATTTTTTGACATCAATTTCATGAAAACAGCATATCACCAAACCACCGGGGAGAGTAGGTTCTGAGCATTGAGCCAGAAAAATCGGACGCTCCAATGGTCAAGGAGGAGTGGCCGCATAGATCCGGACCCAGTGAAGGGGGGGGGGCGGGAAAATGGCACGAGCTAGAAAATCCGGTGAGAGAGTCGATTGGCAACATCGACAATGGGCCCCGGATCTCGACCATAGTCGAGGCTTGAGGCCCATTGCCAGAGGACTACAGGGGTTCAAATCGAATAGAGCCAGTCTCACAATGGGACAGTAGTTTCACAGATTTTTCATATTTTAAAAATAATTGAATTTTTCATTCGTAAGAGCCGTGTTTCAGACTGAGACAATGCCCCCTATAGGGGAGGGTGAATCTCGGCACAAGATTGATTTGATCTCGATTTGTCACGAAACATTCACGAAAATTTCAAGGTAAACATCAATGATTCTGGTCTTTTGACCAATCAATCGGGCTTTGACCCCGCAGTATTGTCATGTAGACTTTAATTGTTCGTATAAAAACTTATTTAACTAATTAACATGTTTATTAGTTTAATTAACAAGACCGTAAGGGGGAAGAATGAAAAATAATAAGGGTTTCTCGTTAATCGAGTTAATGGTCGTTGTGGCGATCATTGGTATCTTAAGTGCTGTGGCCATTCCGCAGTATCAGCGTTTTCAAAGAAAGGCGCGCCAGTCTGAAGCTAAAGCTAACTTGGGTGGCTTGTACACCACTATGGAAGCTTTTTCTGCTGAGTGGGACACGTACACAAGTGACATGGGCATTCAAGGTTACTCTCCTGCTGGTACTTTGATTTACAACGTAGGCTTTACGGCAGATCACCTTCCGCCGGCAATACCACCTGTAACTGGTACAGCTACAGGCCTATTTGACAGTTTGGGACTTTGCGCCGATGCAACATATGGTACGAAATGTACTGGTGGTGGTGCGGCAATTGGTACTGTAGTGACCGCTACCGCTGCAAATAGTTTCTTGGCGGGTGCCGAAGGGTCGATTGGTGGAGCTGTAACTGATGTTTGGTCTATTAATGATCAAAAAGTGATAGCAAACCCACAAGATGGTATTCCAGATTGATCTAATTTTTACTTGAATACGTAATAAGAAAAGAGGCACCATTAGTGTGCCTCTTTTTTTTATTTTATACGATTGATTCTATGAAAAAATTGCGGGAACGAACCATATTACTGTTTTTGATACCTATTTGGGGAGGCATCGCCATATGGATGAATTTGAACAAAGAAATGATCGCGCTACCGACCCAGCCAAAACTGGTCGCGCCTGATCCTCAATTGGTCTATTTTACATTTGGTTACAATGACATGATCGTTGATTCTCTTTGGTTGCGATTAGTGCAAGATCTTGGGATTTGTCAGCAAAACAGAGCTAAGCCAGGCGAACCTCGAACGGGTCTAAATCGTACTCCCGATTGTGAAAAAGGGTGGGCCTATCAAATGTTAGATGTGATGACAGACCTTACACCAAAGTTTTACGAACTATATGAGCTTGGCGGCGTGAGTTTGAGTGTTCTTTCTGATGATGTAAAGGGAGCCACTGGTATCTATGAAAAAGGTGTTAAACAGTTTCCTACTAAATGGCGGCTGTTGTTTCGTGCGGCAACACATCTTCTGATCGAAGAAGGCAATGCTCAAAGAGCAGCCAGTTTGTATCTGATGGCCGTCGAGAACGGCGCACCTAACTGGGTTTATTCACTTGTGGGCCGTATCTATACGCAGACCGGGCAAGCCTTGGTGGCGAAAGCCGTTTTAACAGATTTTATAAACAAAAATCCCGATAATCGATTTCTTGACAGGGCCAAAGAACGCCTCGCCGAAGTGGAAAAGGTACTGGCCGAAGAAAAACAAAAGTCCCATCAGCAAACCTCTCCGCCGGAGCAGAACTGACCTTGCTGGGCCTGGTTACTTGGGTGTGAGCCGTGAAATTTTGTTGGATATTCCTACCCCCACTTTCTACCTTGCCAATTGCCGTGAGCGTCTCATATTAAGGGTGTGTACGATTTTGCCTCAACATTGGGGCCGAGTTTTGCGCTAAGGCCTTAAACTTTCAGGATTTTTAATGAGCACCGATTATTACAACGTATTGGGCGTCAATCGTGACGCGGATCAGGATACTATTAAGAAAGCCTATCGCAAGCTTGCGATGCAGTATCATCCCGATAAAAATCCAGGGGACAAAGCCGCAGAAGAAAAATTCAAGGAGGCGGCCAGGGCCTATGAAGTACTAGGAAATGCCGATAAAAGGGCGCGCTATGACCGCTTCGGCGAGGCGGGCCTTGGCGGTGCCGGTGGTGCGGGGCCTCACTTTGAAGATCTTAACGATATTTTCGGAGCCTTTGGCGATATTTTTGGAGACTTCTTTGGGGGCGGTCGCACTCGCGGCGGTGGTGGACGGCACCGGGCCCGTCGAGGTGCAGACTTACGTTACTTTCTTGAAGTGACCTTAGTAGATGTGCTCAATGGCGCCGAAAAAGAAATTGAATTTGATGCCGAAGCCCCTTGCCAAACTTGTACAGGAACGGGAGCTAAACCCGGCACTAAACCTGAATACTGTGCCACATGTGGAGGCACTGGTCAGGTGGTGCGGCAACAGGGTTTTTTCTCTGTAGCTACCACGTGTCCAAATTGTGCCGGAGAGGGACAAATCATTAAAGACCCCTGTGATGACTGTCATGGTCGCGGTCGTGTACGAGCTCACCGTAAACTTTCAGTGAAAGTCCCTGCAGGTGTTGAAACTGGCACGCAGCTTCGACTTACCGGCAAGGGAGAGGCCGGCGAGCTAGGTGGTCCAGCTGGTGATCTTTATGTTGAAGTGCGAGTTAAAAAAGACAAGCGCTTTGAGCGCGAAGGGCAGCACTTGGTTGTGCATCAGAAAATATCTTATCTTAAAGGATTGCTTGGTGCTGAAATCGAAATCCCCACACTGGAAGACGCAGCCAGGGTAGAAATTCCCGCCGGCACAGCTTCTGGCGATGTATTGCGACTCACGGGAGAAGGCCTACCGGGTCTTCGCTCCAGCCGCCGGGGAGATATATTGATTGAAGTAGAAGTAGAGATACCAAAAAAGCTATCAAAAAAAGAAGAAGCCCTCCTACGAGAGATCGCAAAACTAAAGGGCGAAGAAGTCGCCGACGAAAAAGGTCTATTCGGCCGGTTTAAATAAAAAGTACCTGCTTCCCTTTGTGGCGACAGTGCGTCAGGCGAGTCGCCCCTCCCCCCCCCAAGCACGGGCCATAGGCGTCCTCCCGATGTGCATGGCGTATCCGGGTTGCGGCACGCAGTGACGCAATCCGAAGACGACATGCGGCCACTCGGGCCGGCGCCGATGGCCCGTGCTTGGGGGGGGGAGGGGCGACTCGCCTGACGCACTGTCGCCACAAAGGGAAGCAGGTACTTTTTATGATAATGTCATGGTATCCTGTACATAATTGTACAGGATAATTGAGCATGAAAACTGGGCGAATTGATAAAATTGAGGCACTCTACTCCCACGGAGGTTTGGTTTACCATACGGGCGACTTGGCCAATTTGTGGGGCGTCACCAATGAAAATACGTTGTACACAACGATTAAACGCTATTGCCAAAAAGGTGTTTTGCACCGGATCCAAAAGGGCATGTACTCGATAAAGCCCCTTCATCAGTTGGACCCTTGGCTCATAGGGGTCAAAGCCCTTCATCGGTACGCCTATGTAAGCACAGAAACCGTTTTAGTTGAGGCCGGTGTCATAACCCAGATACAGCCGTATATCACCATCGTGAGTTCTCTCTCGACGGAATTCGAAATCGCGGGTCATCATTATAAATGTCGTCAGCTGCAGGACCGGTACCTTTATCAGTCCGTTGGTATTGAAGCACGTAATGGAGTCAACGTGGCAACACCTCAAAGAGCACTGTCTGACTTACTTTATTTTAATCCACAAGTTTATTTGGACGATATTCAGGCCATAAAGCGGTTAAAGGTTAAGGCCTTGCAAAAGGAGATGGGATATCGTGTTTCTGCCTAAACCTGAAGATGCCATTCACAAAGCTTGGCTATATCGCCTACTCACTGAAATTGCAGACGACGCATATCTTGCCGATGTCTTGCGGTTTAAGGGAGGCACGTGTGCCGCTATGCTCGGGTATTTGGATAGATTCTCCGTTGACTTGGATTTTGATATTTCAGGTCAAGTCAAAAAGGGAGAGTTCAAAAAAATAGATCATTATCTGCAGGCTATTTTCAAAAGACTTGACCTCACCATCAAGTCAAAGAGTCAAACCATACCCCAATATTTTTTGCGATACCCGGCTGATGAAAGAAAGCGAAACACTATTAAGATTGATATGTCCTATCCTCCACCAAAATCGAATGAATACGAGCCGAGGCAGCTCATTGATATTGATCGGGTATTTTACTGCCAGACCATCGAAACCATGTTTGCCAATAAGTTGGTGGCTCTACTTGAGCGATACGAGAAGTACAATTTAATCGCGGGAAGAGATTTGTATGATGTCCATCATTACTTTTTGGCAGGTCATCGATATCTGGACGCGGTCATTCTTGAGCGACGTGGGAGTGATCTAGCGACATTTTTTAAAGAACTCAGAGATTTTGTGGCTAAAAAAATCACGCAGAGGGTGCTGGATCAAGACCTCAACACACTTTTGGGCCCCAAAAAGTTTCGAGCGCTGAGAAAGACCCTGAAGCAAGAAACCCTCATGTTTTAGTAGTAAAAGATAGACTTGTTTTCTCCCTCCAAGCACGGGCCACTTGCCGGCGCCGATGGCCCGTGCTTGGAGGGAGGGGGCGGCTCGCCTGACGCACTGTCGCCACAAAGGGAAGCAGGTACTTTTTTTTCTCACCTTGACCTCACAATTATAGGACCCATCTTGGTTTTGTAATCTAAGGATAACTAAATGGGAGAATATCCATGGGAAAAATCATAGGAATTGACCTTGGGACCACAAACTCGTGTGTGGCGATTATGGAAGGCGGAGAGCCTAAAGTATTGGTCAACGAAGAAGGTGGGCGAACAACCCCCTCGGTTGTGGCATATACCAAGGACGGAGAAAAACTTGTTGGTCAAACGGCCAAGCGGCAGGCGGTGACTAACCCTGAAAATACAATTTATTCGGCCAAACGATTTATCGGTCGTCGATTTGGTGAAGCGGGTGAAGAGCTTAGACTTGTACCTTATAAAGTGGTGCAAAAAGGAGATGACTGTGCCTTTGATGTTCAGGGCAAAACAGTCACCCCAGAAGAAATTTCAGCCGCTATTTTGGGTAAGCTTAAAAAGGTAGCTGAAGATTACCTGGGTCATGAAGTGACTGAGGCAGTGATCACTGTGCCGGCTTATTTTAACGATGCCCAACGGCAGGCGACCAAAGATGCGGGTCGTATTGCTGGTCTTGATGTGAAGCGGATCATCAACGAGCCCACGGCAGCCGCTTTGGCGTACGGATTAGATAAAAAGAAAGACGAAAAAATTGCCATCTTCGATTTTGGCGGTGGTACTTTTGATATTTCCATTCTCGAAGTGGGTGACAATGTTGTCGAGGTGAAAGCCACAAATGGTGATACCCATTTGGGTGGAGACAACTTTGATACGACCATCTTAGAGTGGATTGTTGATGAGTTTAAAAAAGATCAAGGCATTGATCTGACAAAAGATAAAATGGCCCTTCAGCGTTTAAAAGAAGCTGCTGAAAAGGCAAAAATTGAATTGAGCTCACGTCAAGACACAGACATCAATTTGCCATTTATCACAGCCGATCAATCCGGTCCTAAGCATCTCAACTTAAAATTGTCTCGTTCGAAGTTTGAGCAAATGACAGAAAAATTAGTGGAACGTGCCATGGAGCCTTGCCGAAAAGCACTTAAAGATGCCGGTATGACTTCAGCCGACATTGATGAAGTGGTCTTGGTTGGTGGTTCAACTCGAATTCCAAAAATTCAAGAAGCAGTGAAAGCGTTTTTTAAGAAAGAGCCGAACCGTTCAGTGAACCCCGATGAAGTTGTGGCCATTGGTGCTGCGGTTCAAGGTGGTGTGTTAGCCGGTGATGTAAAAGATGTTCTGCTCTTAGATGTGACTCCTCTATCGTTGGGTATTGAAACCTTAGGCGGAGTGATGACCAAGCTTATTGATCGTAACACCACAATCCCCACTCGAAAATCACAGGTGTTTTCAACAGCGCAAGACAATCAACCTAGTGTGGATGTACATGTGCTGCAAGGTGAGCGTGAAATGGCTAGCGACAATAAATCATTGGGTCGATTTGAGCTTATGGGTATTCCGCCAGCACCTCGTGGTGTGCCTCAGGTCGAAGTGACTTTTGACATTGATGCCAACGGTATCTTGAATGTGTCGGCCAAAGACCTTGGCTCTGGTAAAGAACAAGCCATTAAGATCACTGCGAAGTCAGGTCTTTCTGAGGACGAAATCAACCAAATGGTGAAAGATGCAGAGTCTCATGCTGAAGACGACAAAAAACGTCGTGACGAAGTGATGGCTCGCAACAACCTTGATAACTTGGCCTATCAGACAGAAAAACTCGTTCGAGATAACGAGAAAGACATTTCTGCTGAAGACAAGAAGAAGGCTGAGGACTTGGTGGCTAAAGCTAGAAAAGCCATTGAGGCCAATGCGGCTCTTGCTGAACTGAAAGACCTAGAAAGTGAATTGACTTCAATAAGCCATTCGCTCAGCAGTTCGCTTTATGAAAAACAGAAGAACTCAGGCGGTGCGGGTCAAGGCGGTGGAGCTCAGGCGTCTGCTGATAGTAACGACGAAGACGTTATTGATGCCGACTATAAAGAAACAGATTAATCGAAAAACGTAAGCCAAGTTAGAGGCTACGACGAAAACCCGACGCAGATAGCGTCGGGTTTTTTTATTCCCCTTTAAAGCCTAAATCATCATCAAGTGATGTTTTAAGCCCAAAGCTAATATAAGAAGACGCGTTTACGATATTAATTCCGGCTTCCACATACCAAAAATATTTATTCCACTCTGGATTGTTAAACTTAGTGCCAATGGCCATTTGCATTGTGGCATCCGTGCCGCCGTTGCTGTTGCGAATACCAAGTGGCAGCGCCAGGTAAGCGTTAAATCGCCCCACTTCGCTTGGAAAAACTTTACTCGCCATAGGGTGAGCCCTAAGCGACACCTCGGTGACATCATCTTGTTTTGCCACTAAAACTCCGGCGAGAATCCCCACAGCTGGTTGAGTTTCTGTGTCTGGAAAGGGCACCCACTTGTAGAAGCCACCTAGTTGATAGTCGGTGTATCCAAACCCAAGCAGGCCTCGCAACGTCGAACTATCGCCCAGGCCATAGTCAATTCGACCCGTGATGTTAATTCCGGTTTGATTGGATGTGAGGATTTGGGTCTCGGCCAGTCCTTCAAATTTTCCGGTGGGAGTAATATCGCCTGTAGTTAAATGAGAATAAAAAGCCTGAGCCGAAGGGGGAAGGCCAATAAGACCTATCAATAGGCCCAGTAATCCAAACTGAAATGAATGCCGCATTTAAGAACTCCTTAGAAGTGGGCGGCCTGATCTTAGTCCCTTGAGTCCCGCTTTGACAAGTCGCGAGTCACGGCCACTTGGCAGTATGCCGACTTTTTTGTGGCAAGTGTTTGAGAATTTTCACCACAGCCTTAACTTTTCAATGAAAAATGCCGTTAAAAGAATTGCTATGGCAAGATTCACTACTCGAAAAGGTCTAGTTTTTAAAACCCTGATGGGTGTGGCATTCTCCGGGATGTTGTGGCCAGTTTTTGCATCTGCTCAGGGTGAGTGTTTGTGCCCCCCTGTAGAATGTGACCCTTGTGAACAGCAAGAGAGCGTACAATTTTACACTCAAAAATGCGAACAAGGTGAGCAGCTGAAAAGTTGTGCAAAGGCCAAATGTGTGCCGAAAAAACCCCTGCCGATGCATTGCCGGGTGGCGGCTTCAAGCAAGAAACAAGAAAGCAAAAAGTCTACGAAGTCTTCGGACCGAATGCCCGCATCATTGAAAAAGTTAGAACATTTGCCCCTACAAGGTGACATAGCCGGCACGGTGACGGCGGTCTCGGGACAGAGCTGGGTGAGTGTCGGGGAGGGGAAAAAATCAAGCGTTCAACTAAATATGCCCATTCACACACTTGACCAGATCGAGACCGAAATAGGTGGTCAAGTTCAGGTGGATTTTAATGATGGTAGTCGAATCTTGATTTTTGAAAATAGCGTGATTCGACTGAGCATTGTTGAAAAACAAAAATCAAATATTTGGAATCAGCTTTTGGATTTATTCCAAGGTAAAGTGCGCAACCAAACTGCTGATGGGCAAAACAAATTTCAGGTGCGCACCAAGCATGCCGTGGTCGGTGGAGCCGGAGCCGACTTTTTTGTTAATCACACAGAAGGTGATCGTGCCGTTACGAAGGTCCAAACCCTGAAAGGCCAGGTGGAACTATCCAGTCGGGATGGCGAGCAAAAAATTGAAGTGAAAAACGGAGAAAGCTCAAGCTTTGTTGTGACCAAATCTCCAGCCAGTGTGTTTACAGAGGATGAGCTGAGCGAATTTGTGGCCCAAGGATATATGACTCCCATTTACAAAATGAAGGCCAAAGAATTGGATCAACTTAAAAAACAGGGCTTTGTTGATTCAGGCTCGGCGAGGTTAGAGCGTGGCCTGGCCAGTACATCTGCGGGTTTTAAGAAAACCAAGTCTCCAGCGGCGCCAGAAAATTTCATTTGCAGTCAACCCACGGCTTCGTTCAATCAGTGCTCATGGGAGTGTGTGGGCAATCCCAAGGGCAGCAAGGCCTGTCGGGGTGAGTTGCCACAAGTGCGGTGTGTGCGCCGACGCTGCAACGCCAACGGCATGTGGGCCGACGAGATCCCCTTGCCGGCGATTCAAGCCGACAAGTGTATTGGCAACAAAGTGAAAGTGGACACCTGCGACTATTGATTCTCGTATTCAGGGTCAGTTTCTGATTCAACGTCAGATCCCATGCCCGAATCCATGTCAGAACCCATGTTTCCATGGCTTTACTGGGCGTTTCTACCTTTGTTTCGGACAATCACGAACGTGAAAGGCCGTTAGGCCGATCCTTCATTTTCGGCAAGGCGTTGACCTGAGTGGCATGGCCGTTATCAACATAGACGTTTCTGGAACCGCTGGAATAGACTTTATGGGCCCTGCGACATCAATTCGCCGACTGGTTCTAATCCAAAGTTGGAATTTGGATTGACACCCAGGCCAGAAAAGAATAGCATTTTCAATGATGTACGCTCGTGATATTTCTAAAAATTTTATTGCGGCCTTAGAAAAATACCCTGTAGTTGTATTGATGGGCCCGCGGCAATCGGGAAAAACAACCCTTTCAAGGGCCTTGTTTCCCGAGTTTAACTACGTCTCATTAGAGCAGCCTGACATTCGAAAAATCGCGTTGGAAGATCCACTCGCTTTTTTTAAAAATCACCACGGGAACCTTATTATCGACGAAGTCCAACGGGTCCCCGAGCTTTTGTCGTACATACAGGGCATTATTGACGAGCCCAATTGCACACAAAAATTTATATTAACGGGTTCACAGCAATTTTTATTAATGGAAAAAGTGGCCCAAACACTCGCCGGAAGAACAAGAATTTTAAAACTTTTGCCTCTAAGCTGGTCGGAGTATGCCCATGACGCCGAATTGGAAGAAGTTATTGTTCAAGGTGGTTACCCAAGGATACACGATAAAAATCTAAATCCTGGCGAATGGCATTCTCAGTATTTCCAAACGTATGTTGAACGAGATGTTAGAGAAGTTTTGCAAATTGGAGACCTGGTTGCGTTTGAGAGATTTATTCGGTTATGTGCCGGCCGAGTGGGCCAACTGATTAACTATGAGTCTTTGGGCAATGATGCGGGCGTAACTCAACCCACTGCAAAGTCATGGCTTTCGACCTTGAACGTAAGTTTTATTACGACTTTTCTCCCACCACATTTTAAGAATTTTTCGAAAAGAATTATAAAAACGCCTAAGCTGTACTTTTACGACACAGGATTATTGTGTTGGTTATTAAACATAAAAAACGCGAACGATCTAAAGTCTCACCCACTAAGAGGACCGATTTTTGAAAATTGGGTGGTAAGCGAGTATCTTAAGCACTATTATAATCGGGGCGAAGAGCCCTCGTTGTATTTCTGGCGCTCGCAAAAAGGCAAAGAAGTCGATTTAATTATTGATCGAGGCTCCAAGCTATTTCCTATTGAAATCAAAAGTGGCGTTACATTTCAAAGTGAATGGATAAAGGCGATTGACTACTTTAATGATTTACAGTCCGCTGAAAACTTACCAAGTGCATGTGTATATGGCGGCAACAAGAACCAAATTTTTAAAAATACACAGGTCTTATCGTGGAAGCAACCTATAGCAGATTTGCCTGAATGATCGCGGTCATTGCCAATGCGACGGCAGATTAAATTCGTATTCTCAGATAGATCAAGAAAATATAGGGGTTAGTCATGTGTTCACCAGTTTGAATTTATTTGACAAATTTCTTACGAATTTTTTGATGTTACTATGTCGTTCATGTCGTGAAGCCACCGAACTGGATCAGACTAGGTCTCCGCCGCAGCACGAATGCAAATTTCATTACTTGCTGCACTCGCCGCAGAAGCGCTTGGGCAATCATATGTTATTGGCAACTGGTTCTGACCGAACTTGTGGCCACCTGCGGGGGGGTGAAAAATTCGGTTGTGCCCAAAGGCAGTCAACGCCAACGGCATGTGGGCGGACGAGATCCACTTGCCGGCGATTCAAGCCGACAAGTGTATTGGCAACAAAGTGAAAGTGGACACCGGCGACTATTGATTCTCGTATTCAGGGTCAGTGTCTGATTCAACGTCAGAGTCCATGCCTGAGCCAATGTCAGAACCCATGTCTGAATCCATATCAGAACCCATGCCTGAATCCATGTCAGAACCCATGCCTGAGTCCATGTCAGAACCCATGCCTGAATCCATGTCAGAACCCATGCCTGAATCCATGTCAGAACCCATGCCTGAGTCCATGTCAGAGCCCATGCCTGAATCCATGTCAGAGCCCATGCCTGAATCTATGTCAGAGCCCATGCCTGAGTCTACGCCAGAACCCATATCAGAGTTCATGTCAGATTCAGAGTCTGTGTCCAAAGTGGACTCCGTCTCTGAGACGGTGTCATCAGGGTGAGTGGTCGACTCCTTATGGCCAAGTCCGAACCAATTAAATGCGATGGCTGCGCCAATTAGTAAAATAAGTATAAAACCAATGCGAATTAAATTTTTCATCAAGGCCTCCAAAATGTAGTGAAACCAGCCACTAGATAATCCAACGGAAGCCCGAAGCCAATAATGCGCCGCACACCGAGTTCTTCCATTGCGATTTTTGACGGTTTTCAATATAAGGGAAGGCTCAAATCACGCATGTGGCGGCCGTAGCTCAGTTGGTAGAGCCCCGGATTGTGATTCCGGTTGTCGTGGGTTCGAGCCCCATCGGTCGCCCCATTTTAGGGAAGCGGTTTTGAAAAAATCGGCACCACACATTTCCGATCATTTGACCCAAGCTGAAGAACATCGCAAAGCTGCGCTCTCAAAAATGTCGTTTGCCGAGAAATGGCAGCAGGCTCTTCATCTTAGGGAAGTGGCTTGGTCTATGAAGCGATCCTTTTTGCAGCAAAGGCATCCTCATTGGACCGAGGCCGAGCTCAACGCTGAGTTAAGAAAGATATTTCTGTATGCTAGCACCTGACCCTATTTGGATATTCGTGGAAAAATTAGAATCCGCAGGGTTCAAGTATATGACTACGGGGTCAGTTGCAGCCATATTTTATGGCGAGCCCCGGTTAACTCACGATATAGACATAGTAATCCATCTTGATGCAGACGACGTAAAAAAGTTTGAACGACTCTTCCCATTGGCCGAATATTACTGCCCCCCTGAAGAAGTGATTCTCATTGAAATGCGCCGTAGGCCCTACGGGCACTTCAGCCTTATTCATCATTCAACGGGCTTCAAGGCTGATATTTATCTTGAAGGGGGAGATGAGCTACACAAGTGGGCCTTTGAAAGAACCAAGCGCATCGTTGTATCTGAGGGGAGGGGTTTGTTTCTGGCGCCACCCGAATACTTGATCATCCGAAAGCTTGAGTTTTACCGCGAAGGAAAATCCAGCAAACATCTTCAAGATATTTCTAATATATTGCCACAAGTGAAAGATCAGCTTGATATGGCATTTTTGAATGACCAATTGAAAAAGAGGGGCCTTGAGCCCTTTTGGCATAGTTAGGGTTCCAGGTCCTAAACCTGATCACTCTGCGTCGAAGACGGTATGTCGTTTTCAACATGCAATCACATTTCAGGTCATGGGGCGCAGAGAATAGATGCTGACAAGAAAGATCCCGCATTTCGGCGTACCCGAATTACATTTTGTGGTAGTCTGTCCTTCGCAGTCACAGCAACAGTTAGGAAAGTATGTCAGACCCATTTAACAACGATCAAATTGAACTGTTAAACCCTCGTCCAGAGCACTTTGAGCAAATCAGAGAACTTTGTCGAAGAGTCTATCCATTTCACTTGCCTTGGGCGATTCGCCAGCTCGAGTCTCATAACTCCTATTTTCCCGACGGACAGCTGATTGTATATGATCATGAAAAACAAAAGGTGATCGGTTCGGCCTTTAGTTTGATTATCCCTTGGGATGATTACTCGCCTCAAGATAATTGGGGTGATTTCACATCGGGTGGCTATTTTCACAACCATGACCCTAAGAAAGGCGGAACCCTCTACGGCGCAGAAGTCATGGTTGACCCTGATTACCGAGGGCGTGGTATTGGCAAAATGCTTTATGAGGGCCGCAGAAAGATTTGCGATAAATACAATCTAAAAAGAATTCGTGCGGGAGCTCGACTTCGGGGATACTCAAAATTTGAGCGCAAAATGTCGGCTGATGAATACGCTCGAAACGTGGTAAATGGTGAGCTGTCTGACCCGACGTTGAGTTTTCAATTGAAACAGGGTTTTGTAGTCATAGATGTTGCCAAAAATTACTTAGTGGATGACCCCGAAAGTCTCGGCTACGCGGCAGTGATCGAGTGGCTCAATCCAAAGTTGGCCACAGGCCGAGATAAAAAACGACAGGCTAGTAGTGTCGATGCCTTTATGAAGGGTCAGAAGTTTGTGCCTGAGTTTTTACCCAGGGAGTTGCGTCGACTGGTTCGGCGGTCAACTCTTGTATTAGGGCAAATTATCAAAGAACGAGAAGGCCAAGACCTGTATCGAAAAATTGAATACTATCGAAAACAGCTAAAAAAAGCGCGAGGCCAAGATAAAAAAGTGCTTCACCGAATTTTAAACCGGCTCGAAGGCGAGACCCCGGCGGACCAACTCAAGATTGCCCACGCTTTTGCCTTGCAGCTTGAAATCGTCAACGCCTGCGAATCAGCATACAGAACTTGGCGCTTGCGGCAACGCCCAGTGATTCAAGGTTTAAAGTCAAAAGTGAGACTTAATTTTGTGTTGACCGCTCACCCCACCGAATCTCGGTCAAAAGAAATTATTGGTACTCTCAACCGAATCGTAGATCTTTTGCTTGAAGGCATTCAAAACAATTTTATTTTTCGTGATACTGAATTCTCAAGCCAGGTTCGTTTTTTGTGGTTGCATCCACTGTCAAAAGATAAGACTCCCACCGTGCGGGACGAGGCGGAATACCTGTTCTCAAATATTTTTGATGAAGAACTATTTGACTCAATTTTAGAAGAAAAGCCTTCATATGATTTACACCTTCGCACGTGGGTTGGCGGTGATAAAGACGGTCACCCTGGTGTTGATCAAAATGTGATGCGAGAGTGTTTGTCTCTATCTAGAGAGTATATCCTAGAGACTCTATATTTAAAAATTGAGTATTTACAACACGACGTAGAAAAGCTGGTTCAGTCAGGGGTGATTAAAAGTATCAAGCTAGATCAACTAACTCGCCTTGACAGTGAATTAGAAAAAATCGAAGAAATAAAGCCCGGCGATGGGATGCGCGTGCGCAAATGGAAGATGCTTTACAATAATTTCTTGAAAAATGCGCATCCATTTATTCAGAAGCATCATGAGGTCGCTCTAATCAATCGACTGTTTGAAGCCTTCCCGGCGCTTGTTTTGCCCATTGAGCTTAGAGAAGATGCCGGCAAAATTGCCACTGCTTTAAACGATAAGAATGCCCCTATTCGAAAGATGCTTGAGGGCCTGATGTCAATTGCCGGGCCCATCGATATCTCGGGTTATGCTCGTGGTCTGGTGATTTCACACTGTGAAAGTCATAACGATATTGCAAATGCTTCGGCGTTGGTGGGTGGATTGTGCAAGTCAAAGAAGCTGCCCGTGATACCTTTGTTTGAGAGTCGAGAGGCCTTAGTTAATTCAAAAAAAATAATTGAAAGCTGGTTGTCGGATCGACGCAACAAAGAGACTGTGCGGGCTCATTGGCAGAACTTATTTGAAATAATGTTGGGTTATTCAGATTCTTCAAAACAATTTGGGGTGTTGCCAAGCCGGCGGTTGATCCAAAAGACCATGTTCCAAATCGAAAAAGTTCTTAAAAATTATTCGATCACGCCAGTGTTCTTTCATGGCTCTGGCGGCAGTGTGGCCCGTGGCGGTGGGAGTATTAAAGAGCAAGTGTCGTGGTGGCCCAAATCGGCGGTGCAAAGGCCTAAGCAAACTATTCAGGGCGAGATGGTACAAAGAATTTTCTCGACTCCTGAAATTTTAAATTCGCAATGTGTGCACCTAGCTAACGAGTCACAACTTCGAAAAGTCAGAAAGACGAAATTAGAGACCTCAGCGGATTTAGACAAATTTGTGGATTTGGTTGAAAAGTCCTATCGAGGTATCGTTGAAAACGGTGAACTCCTTGACGCACTTATCACGGCCACACCTTTTAAGTATCTGGATGCTCTAAAGCTGGGATCAAGACCCTCAAAGCGCCCTGAGAAATTAGCTAGTATAGAGTCATTGCGAGCCATACCGTGGGTCCTTTGTTGGACACAGTCGAGAGTGTTGTGGCCCACTTGGTGGGGTGTGGGGAGTGCGTGGAATCAGTTAAATGATGCTGAAAAGGATCGACTTAAATTGTTTTTTAAAACCAGCCCGTTTTTCAGCTCTTTTGTGAAAACTCTGGGGTATTCACTAGCCAAAGTAGAGTTGCCGGTATGGGAGTTGTATTTGGGCAAGTCGTCTCAAAAACGTGAAATTGTAAAATCCTTTGAGAGCGAATTTAATGCGGCTAAAGATTTTGTCCATGCCATGAGTGGCGAAAACGGCCTTATTTGGCACAGGCCCTGGCTCGAAGAAAGTATCAGGTTAAGGTCACCCCACATCCATATACTTAATCTACTTCAGATCATAGCCATGAAAAACAACAATGAAAAACTATTGCGAGAAACCCTAGTGGGCATAGCCTGCGGCATGTTATCTACAGGGTGAGAATATTCTCCAAAAGGTATCGGATTACTTTTGGTAGCAATGGCGCGTCACTTTGGTGACGCACTATTGCTACCAAAAGTAATCCGATACCTTTTGGATACCTTTTTCGGGGTAATTTTACTATTTTGGCTCAAATAGTTTTACTGGGGAGGGGATATGAAGATTTTAATGGCGATTTTGGGCCTGTTTGTTTGGGCTGACTTAACGTGGGCCGCTGATTTAAACGTTATAGAAGTGGAACAAAACAAGGATCAATACATACAGATCACTGATGTTGGTCAATTTCAATTGCACCATTTAAATGGCAAGCGCTTGCGGTATCAAGGTGACCCGGAAATGGTTTTGGATTTTTTTAAAGAACTCTTCGGTCGGTTTGTGTCGCCCATAGTGTCTAGTTACGACATGGACTTGAACAGCGAAACGGGAACAATCGCCATCGTCGTCACTATTTCAGGTAACTTCGGCTTTCACAACTATCACTATGTGGTTCGAAGGAAGAATTAAAAGACTTACTTTAAATAGTCGCTCAAGACCGCGCCAAATAAGGCTGGGAAACTGATAATTATTACCCGTTTGATGGTGATGATGGGAGCTTCCCGGATAGGAAATTTATCAATTAGAAAAAGAAGCAACACCACGCTGCTAGCTGTGATGACGTAAGTAGCAATAATTCTCTTGATAAAATTGATGATGTTTCCGCGTAGTCGGGATCTATAAAAATTGAAATAAATAAAAAGCGTCGTTACCACAAATGAAACTAAAGCCAAATAGTAAACTTTCATGTTTTTTAGTGACACGCTGAGATTCCAGACCTCTTCGGTAAAACACAATGGGGCAGCAATAAGAAATGCACCCACAAAAAGCTGCAAGACATCTCGTGGTTTAAGCTCAACCATTAAAGGGTTGATTATGTTTGAAATAGGCTTCCCTGTAGAATCAAAAAAAGTGACGACTTCTTTTAGGTATCCATTGATTCGGTGAACTTCAGTTTTTTGCCTTGGGCTGTTCTTTTCTTTAGTCAATGGAGTTCCCTCTCCCTACAGGCTTTGTGGTATCAAGCTACCAGCTCAATCCAATTATTCCAAAGCCGCGTTCCATTAGCAACTCTTTCAGTTGGAGACGCCCCGTCTAGGCTCTGTCAAAATGGTGGTCTAACCGGTAAAAAATTTGTTCACCGAACAGTCCGGGACCAGCCATCAGTCCGAATTTCCGCGTAAAAAGAGGGTGGGGTGGCATGATACCTGCACGAATCGGCAGAAGAGAAATTTTGTCTTGGAGGTTGATTTTGACTAAAAACGGGGTTGCGCCGATGTTATGGAGTGCCTTTATGGCTGTGTTTTGCCTATCTGTATCTGCAGGAGCTGACATGAAAGGCCGGGCAGAGGAGGCTTTTGCTGACCTCCGAGTGAATTTTGACCTGACTCCAGTGGATTTGGACCTCGCTGATGTCTTAAATTTAAGAGGAAAATACGAATACGGGGTGGGTAAGGAAGACGGCGTTCTTCAGTCCTTTCCCCGTTCGGATATTTGGACCCTTCGAACCGGCTTGGGACCACGGTTTCAGATCAGTGAAGGACTTAGCTTGGGGTTCGGGATCAGCCAGGGCACAGAGGTAGAATTTATTCGGCAATTTCCAAGTAAAAAAGAGGCATTAAAGCAGCTACCCTATACATTTAAACGCCTTCCCATCAGCGCTGATATCGTGAGAGGTCACCTCAATGAGGGCGATTTTGTCAGTTTGGGTGCCGACCTGACCCTTTCGGCCTCTGGTGGAGTGGCAAAGAGCTTCGGCATAGCCACTATAAGCGCGAGTGGCCACTATGTGATTCGTGGACAATTTAAGGTCCAGGTCTATAAGAAATCAAATAAGCAGGTGATGCTTCGGGCCTTTGCTGAAAAGCGCAGAACATTAGGGGGCGGGGCTCGCATTGATCTGCGTCCGCAAATTGAGATTTTTTCTATAGGTAAGGCCAATGATCTTTCTGAGAAATATCTGAAACTCACTCCGGTGGCTTTTGATATTTCAAAGTACAAAGGTCAGCTTTTTATGATTGAGTACAACTTTAATCTGGATGAAGAAGTCGGCATTGAGGCTTACAATAAGCTTATGGGGACATCCCGAAAAAATCTTCGCGATTATAAAATCGTAGTTAAAGATGGAGATGACCTCCGCGACCAGATGCTGTCTAACCTTGATGACATTCAAGATATACTCAATGCTGAGAAAATTCGGCCCGAAGCTGAACGTGCGGTATCAAAACTCACTCAGGCACAAAGTGACTTTATGGGAGAGGTGCGAACCACGAAATTTAAGTTGCATGTAGGCGAGTGGAGTAGATCAAAAAATTTCACATCACAGCAGATCACCTTTTTAGATGAAACAGATAGGCCTCAGAACTATATTTTTGCCACCTACTTGGATTCGAAAGAAAAAGGCCTTGATCTCGGAGTCATTGTCTTAAAATTAGACCGACCCACTTATGCAGATGCCTTACTTAAATTAGACGACGACAAAAACGTGTCGGAACTTTTGCATTTGGGATTTAGTTTTGAGCGACATGAAAAAACTCAAACCCAAAGAGAGATAGAAAAATTTAAATCCCGCCTTCGCAGCGCGCTTACGCCAGAACTTTATGAAAAAATAGATTTTGGTGCATGGAAAGAGAACAGATTTTTTAGATCCGGCGGAGTCGACGTTTCGGCCTCCTTGGTGCTTTCGGGTGATGCACTGAGTTTTCTTGAGTCTCAAGTTTCAAGTAGAGAGTCCTTGAAAGCTGTCATCGAAAAACACGTGGATTCGATTGATCGAGTCCGTGATTTGATAGGTGGACGTTATGTCCATCCAGATCCGGAATCTGCAGAGCCGGAGTCGGCAGTGGTTCGATTTTTTGTAGAGATAAACAATATCACAGACTCGCTTTACGAGGCATTTTCAGGAAAGACTGTCGGCGGAACCGGCATTTCAAATCAAGACCGCTGGCAGGCGTTTGTTGATCTACGAAAAGATCCGCTATTTCAACAGATTGGCCCAGGTCTCCTGATGCGCCTTCTGGCAGAGCCGTCAGTGGGTGAGGTTGGTTTGCGCGGAGAGGATCTGGAACGAGTCATTTCTTTTCGGCTAAATATGCGGGCTGAAGGCGAGCAGGTGATTGATCGAACTTTTGGCGTTGAACGGGGCGCTATTCTTGGAGAGCAGTATGAAAGATTGCGCGCAGTTCGTAATGTGTTATCCACTCAATCGTACAGCACGAGATATTTGAGTAAGTAAAAAAAAGAGCACGTGGATAGAGGCTATAGCGGGCAGTTTTTGAGCCGAAATAGCCTGATGTGCCACCATTCCAATGAGAGCATTCAGAGTTGTTCTCTTAGCGGCAATCTTAATGGGATATTAGGTTTTTTGAGGCTTTGCCAATTAATCACTAGGGCTAGATGGCCTGGCTTTGTGCTTCGCGATTGAGAAAATAAAGAGCTGTTTTTTTAATCCCAGCCTCGAAGGGTGTGAATTTAAACGTCGGCAACAGCGATTTGAGTTTTTTATTGTCGGCTACTTTTCGATTTTGTCCCTTCTGCGAATAGGGTTGCCACCGTATGGCTTTTGAAAAATCAAGAGCTAGCGCCACCTGCTGGGCCACTTCAGCCACAGTTTTTTGCTGGCCGGATGCGACGATGAGCCGGTCTGGGGACATGGGCAGGTGAATGAGTGCTTGAATGACATCTCTCACATCTTCAACAAATACAAAGTCTCTAACGGCATTGGGGTCACCTTGAATCACCCATTCTTGATTTTGAAGTTTAGCTGACAGGCAAGATCGCATTAGGTGGGCCACTAAGCTGGGATGGGCTTCATAGTTGGGGCCCGGTCCGTAGACATTTGACAAAAACAATCCTGTGAAGGGGAGATTAAACTCTCTCTTTAAGCTTTGTAAAAGCACATCAAGAAATCGCTTCGCATAGCCATACTGAAAAACAGCGGGGTGAGGATCTCCTTGAAACAGGGTTTCTTCATTGGGGCATTCCTCAGATCCAGGAAATGCAGAAACCGACGATAGTGCATACAGTCTGTTGCATCCGACCCGGTAGGTGTTTTCAACAACATTGCAGTGGATGCGAATTTCTTCAATCAAGTGCTGGGTCAACGGCGTAGATGTGTGGCTTGAAAAGATCCCTCCAGGTGCCGAATGGATAACTGTGCGCGGTCGATGTTTAAAAAATAATTTTTTTACGGCAAGAGGGTCGCGAAGGTCACCATCAGACCGCGAAAGTCGAATGTCACAGGGTAGGTGTGAACCTATGTATCCGGCTGCCCCGGTGAGTAGAATGGGTTTTTTATTTGAGTGAGTTGTCATATTTTGAAGGCAACAGTCCAAAAGTGTCTTTAAAACCCTGTCCGAACCGAGAGACGTCAGTAAACCCAGATCCCAAGCAGCTCTCAGTGACGCTTTGATTTTTTACCTTGATCGAGTGAAGGGCATCCATCATACGAATTTTTTTAAGAAATAAACTCGGAGCCAGGCCGAAGCATCGTTTAAAATCTTGGGTCATTGTGGAGTAAGAGATACCAAGATCGTCGCACATGTTCGCCATTGAAATGCTACCGCGAAAATTCTTGCATAAATAATTTTTTACAGTATTCGACAGAGCGCTGGATCGAATTCGACTTTCTATTGGTATCGGATTTATGGATGTGGCAAAAAAGGCCTCCGCTTCGGCAAAGCACTGAATGCGAACCGAAGGTGCCTTTGGCAAAAAAATGGGGTGATTCGGTAGGCCGTACAATGGGCTTTCCGATCCAAATCCAATCCAATTAAAACGACCAGGGCTGATTTTGTAACGGATAATTGCAAAAGAAGGCAAAACTAGTGCGGATGGCCCCTCGATTTTCATCCAATGGTCTTTGTTCCAAATTTGAAGCTGGCCCTCGTGGGGCGAACAAAATAGCATAAACCAACACGAGGCCATCACGTCAAAGTCCACTGTGTCTTTTTGAAACAAAAGCTCCTGTTCTATGCTATGGAGCTTTTGGTCGATTTGCTTAAATCTAGTTTGGGGTGTCGTCGATGCCATAATGATATACTACGGTGTACCGACATCAACCGCTATGCGATTTCTACATAAAACCATCACGGAATAAGGTGAATCACTCCACCTGGCAAATTCACCACCGCCTTTAGACCCATTTTTCGAAGCTGGGCCATGTTTGCAAGCTGAACGTCTCGAAGCACTAGACGAATTCGGGTTTTCGCACAACTGGTCACCTCAGATATATTCTCCTCTCCACCCAAGGCGTCTTTCCAACCTTCAAGTCTGGACTTTAAATCGCCGTATTCCATCCACTGTCCCGATGAGCATTTAGTTTCGCTCGAACCCGCAGGCATAGAGCCAGCACCCGGGGATTGCCGCAAATATTGTTCGAGGTCAGTTTTGATATTTTCAGAAGACGTGCCAAATATGGCCTGCACACCATGACCGACCACGACCACTCCCGCAGCTCCTAGGTCTTTTAGTTGCCGTTCATTGATCTTTGAAACTTCAATCACCTCAACGCGAAGGCGGGTGATGCAGGCATCGAGAGTTTTGATGTTTGATGGGCCACCAAAGGCGACAACAAGGTCTCTTGAGAAATCCGATGTGACACCTGCTGCGGCGATGGCATCAGGGCCCTCGATCTCTCGTCCTGGAGTTTTAATGTTGAACCAAGAAATGCTAAATCGAAACAACCCATAGTAAACAATGCCCCAAATGGGTCCGAGCACCAAAAGCCACAGTGCATTTTTTGATTGAGCAAAAAGCACCACATAGTCAATAAGGCCATGAGAGAATGTCATTCCGTGTTTTACGCCAAGAGCAATGCAAAGGGCATAGGCCGCCCCAGACAAAACAGCGTGGGCCAAATACAAAATGGGCGCGATAAATAAAAAAGTAAATTCAATGGGCTCCGTAATGCCTGTGAGAAAAGAGGTGAGGGCCGCCGAGAGCATAATGCCGGCCACCTTTTTTTTGTTTTCAGGTCGGGCCGTGTGCCAAATGGCAAAAGCCGCAAATGGCAAACCGAACATTTTAAATAAATAGCCACCGGCGAGATTTCCAGCAGTGGGATCACTGCTGATGTATCGTGCGATTTCACCGGTAATGGTTTTGCCAGTTGTTGGGTCGATATACTGGCCCACTTCGAAAAAGAACGGAACATTCCAGATATGGTGCAGCCCAAAGGGAATAAGTAATCGTTCCACAAATCCATAAATTGAAAAAGCCACGACGGGGTTTTCGCTAGCTGCCCAATGAGAGAATGCGTTTATTCCTTGCCCAAGCGGAGGCCAAACCACACTTAAGATCAACCCCACAAAAACAGCGGCAAAGGCCGTTACGATGGGTACAAAACGTTTTCCAGAAAAAAAACCAAGATAAGGCGGCAGTTGAATGCGGTAGTATTTATTAAATAGCCAAGCCGCTACGCCACCAATAACGATGCCACCAAACACACCGGTATCAATGGCATCGATACCCATTATGGATTTTGTGGTGACACCCATAGTTTTTGCCATCACGCCCAAGGTGGCCAGTAAAACCACATAACCCACCACAGATGCCAGTGCCGATACACCATCATTCTTTGACAACCCTATGGCCACCCCGATGGCAAAAATCAAAGGAAGGTTGCCAAAGACGACGCCTCCTGATTGTGCCATAATGTTCGATAAAAGTTCTGGCATCCAAGAAAATTGTGCGCTTCCAACTCCGAGCAATAGCCCAGCTACTGGTAGCACGGAGACGGGAAGCATTAATGCTTTTCCTACCTTTTGTAGAAATGCAAACGAAGATTTTTTCCAGCTCATGACTCCACCCCCTCAATTGTTGCTAGGTACTCTAACACCAAAGCCCTCACCTCATGGGAAGATTTGAGTTGAAGGGCCTTGCGGGCCAACTCTTTACAGGTTGATAAACTCCATTGCCTCACACTGGCCTTTACGGCCGGCAGAGAAGGCACACTGACGCTTAACTCATCCACGCCGAGCCCAATTAAGATCGGCGCGGCCACAGGGTCGCTTGCAATACCGCCACACACACCCACCCACTTAGAGTGGGCGTGGGCCCCGTTCACTGTTTGTTCGATCAGGCGCAAAACGGCGGGGTGCAACCCATCGACGTCTTTGGCCAGTTCGGCATGTCCACGGTCCATGGCGAGTACGTATTGAGTTAAATCATTTGTTCCAATGGAAAAAAAGTCCACCTCTTGAGCCAAAGATTCAGCCATGATCGCCGACGAGGGCACCTCAATCATAATCCCCACAGAGACTTTTTGAACATCGCCCACTTGAGCTATTTCTTCTTGCAAAATGGATTTAGCTTTTTGCAATTCTTCCCATCCAGAGATCATTGGAAACATGATCCGAAGTGGATTCTTTGATTTTGTTTTTAGAAGTGCGCGAAGTTGAGAACGAAAAATATCTTGATGTTTTAAGCTCAGACGTATTCCCCGAATTCCTAGGAAGGGATTTTCTTCTTTTGGAAGTGGAAGGTAAGCTAGGGGCTTATCACCCCCCACATCCAACGTACGCACAGTGAGAGGTCGACTTTCTCCAAGCTCATCAATAATAGTTTGATAAATTTTTTGCTGTTCAGCTTCACCAGGAGCGATGTCCCGCTCTAAAAATAAAAACTCTGACCGTAATAACCCGACGCCCTCTCCGCCCAGGGGAAGACTTTCTTTGGCATCACTGATTCCGCCAATATTTGCCATCACCTCAATGCGATGACCGTCAGTGGTTACCGCTGGCTTCAGAGCGTGTTCGAGCTCTGTTTTTCGGCGTTCTAAAATCTTTTGCTGCCGACTTTCAGTATGTCGAATTTCTTTTTTTGATGGGTTCAACTGCAATAGACCATGTTCGCCGTCAAGAATGGCTTCTGATCCGTCGGGTATGAGAAGAGCCATGGGATCAATGCCCGCAATAGCTGGGATCCCTAGAGATCGAGCAAGAATTGCCACATGAGATGTTGTGCCGCCACTTAGGGTGCAAAATCCCCGTATCTGTTGGCGGTCTAAACTCGCTGTTTCCGATGGCGTTAGATTTTCAGCCACAAGAACTGTATTTGGAAACCTAGCCAAGGCCTTTTTTTCTACGCCCAATAGATGCCTTAGGACTCGCTCGCCCACATCACGTAGATCATTGGCGCGTGAGGCTAATAGTTCATTGCTCAATTTTGATAGGCGAGTGGCATGGGTGTTAATGGCATGGTTCCAGCTAACGGCTGCATTTTTTCCAGCATTGATGCCATCATAGGAAAGTGCCAGAAGATCAGGGTCAAACATGAGTTCTTCATGGGCCGAAAAAATAGCGGCTTGGCTGCTGCTGGCCTCTTTGCGGATGTTTTCTGCAAGAGTCTGTAAATCCGCCTTTGCCTGCTCAAGAGCACGGCTTAGTTTATTTAGTTCTTGTTCAGATCCTTCAAAAGCGGTGGGTATGGATAGGTCTTCAGGTTTTACGACCACCACTTGTCCGACGGCCACCCCCGGTGAGGCCGAAACACCTTTGAGGGTCACAGCCCCTTTGAGTTTCTTTCGTTCCACAGGAGGTACAACATTTTTTGAAGCTGGCGGTGTAAAGGCCTGAACGTCAGAAGATGTTTCTGGTGTGGTTAAAAAATTGAAGTCCACTTCCATGGCATCAATTGCTATTTCGGCGTCAGGGCCAGCTGCTGAAAAGCGAATGCGGTCGTTGCCAGACACTTCCAGTCCCATTATGGCCATAACACTTTTGGCGTTTGCCGCATCACTGTCGCGACACAAACGTATATCACTTTCAAAATTTTTTGCCGACGCCGCAATCATAGCTGCAGGCCTTGCGTGCAGTCCGGTCGGGTCATTCACCACGAGCCAACGCGAAAACACTTCTGTTTTAGGAGGCTGAGCGAGATCACCCGCACTCTGTAGACCTTGTGAGAACGACAACAAGGGGCTTCCGGCAACCACTTCTGATGAAAGACTTTCCGATAGGGTTAAGTCGCCGGGTTTTGAATCTAGCACAATAATCGGCGTCACCAGGCTTGAAGCGCTAACAGCTAAAAAATCAAGGTCAAATTGGGCGAGTAATTGTCCTTGCTGTACCCATTCGCCGCGTTTAATAAACAAGTCAATGCCTTGGCCTTTCAGCGCGACCGTGTCGATACCTATGTGGATAAGGATTTGTGCCCCCTCAATGGTGTCGAGTGTGATGGCATGCAGGGCCCGGTGAATCATGCTCACCTGGCCATGCACTGGCGAAAACACCTTTCCATCGGTGGGATCAATGCCCACGCCATCTCCTAAAAGGCCCTTTGAAAATACGGGGTCAGGAATTTCAGAAAGTGGAATCAATACACCTGAGAGGGGCGCTGTGATAACGCCATCAGGTAGCTTCACAGTGGGATTCGAGGTTTCAACAGTTTTTCCAAAAAACGAATCAATAGTCATTTATACCCCCAAGACCATGCTCGATACGAGCCCCACCCGAGGTCGAGGCCTGATTTGCACGATCAGATATGTCTCCATAAGGTCCAGGTAATGTCAACTGCGATAGGCGGGCTGGGGCGTATCGTTTGGATTTTTGCTTTCTTCTTGGCCTGGCGAAAAGTCTAAAAACGCCATTGGGACCAGGAAGCCCCCAGAAAGGCTCAATAAATGGGCAGGTGAGACCGATAAATAAGAGACGAATGATCGAAATCGGGAGACCAGCATGGGACAGCCAAAACAAGTGGATCACGTAGCCTATTTTGAGGTGTCAGAGCTTACAAACCTCACCACTGAAATGAGTATGTTGAAGCCCAATAAATCAGGGGTGATGCCTAAGATTGAGGCGATTGAGTTTGACGACAATCATGTGGGCCTTGAAGTCGACACGAAAACCTGTGCCAGCGGGCATTTGATCACACTAGATGGCACCGTATTTATGGGCCCCACAGCGTCTGGTTTTTCTGCATCTGGTAAAATCACAGAGAAAGTGGAGCTGGCTGATTCGCGGGCAAAAATTAAAATTGAATTTCATAGTTTCAATAAAGACCTTTGGTGGAGTTTTATCAGTTTGCAGCGGGGCCGACAAAAACATGCGGATGAAGTATTTTACTCTATTCGCGAGGAGGATTGAGAAATCTCATGAATGCTCGTGACCTACAAATGGTAAAACAATACCTACAAAAACAGACCTGTTTAGTTGTAGAGCCGTCGTCAGCTTTTAGGCAGACCATTGTGGGCGAGTTACGTGAGTTGGGGTTACCTAATACTCAAATTTTCATGGCTTGGAAATATGAAGATGCTGTGAAGTTAATCACTCAAGAAAAGCCCACAATCATCATCAGCGAATATATGATTGGTGAAAAACACGGGATTACTTTGCTTGAAAAGCAACTGGCCTATTGCGATGAATCCATTCGGGTCAGTATGGTCGTCACCCGCAATGCCAGCGATGCGGCTGTCGCGGAAGCCGCTGAAGAACAAGTGGATTCTTACGTGCTTAAACCGTTTTCGGCCGGTGAGTTCAGAGAGCGGCTATTGAGCACGATTAAGCAAAAAATAAATCCCAGTGACTATGTGAAAAAAATCCGAAAAGGCAAAGATCTGCTACGAATGAAAGAATTTGATAAGGCCGTTAAAGAATTCGCTGAGGCCAAATTTCTAGATGAGAAACCCGCTCTTGCTTGTTACTATTCGGGCTTCACGTATTATGCACAAAAAAAATATATCCAAGCCATTGCTGAGTATAGAGAGGGTCTTAAGTATCAACCACTTCACTACAAGTGTTTACTCGGTGAGTTTGATAGCCTCTTTATTGAGAAAAAGCACAAAGAAGCCTATGCCCTGGTTCCAACCATTAGAAAGTATTTTCCGCTCACGCCGAGGCGCCTCGGCAACGTGTTTATTTGTGCCGTGTACACCCATCATTTTAACGAAATCCCAGAATACTATGAATTGTTCCTAGCCTTAGATCACCGCCCACAAAAACTGGTGCAAATTATGTCGGCAGCCCTTATGGTGGCCGGAAAACACTTTGTGGCTGATGATAAAATTGATCGCGCCATTGAGTGTTTCGAGATGGGTGTGATGGTTTCGGCTCGTGACCTCATTTATCTACATCAAGTGATCGATACAATGCTCGCGGCGAAAGCCGTCAAAGGCGCATCAAAGTTTTATAAGATGTACCCCCGAGAAATGTATGGATCAAAAGACCATGCTATTTATGGGTTCTTGATTGATCGACATATCTTGCCAGCTCATGAGGCCGCAGAACGCGGCAAAAAAATTGTGGCAGAGGGACATGCCAATGCCGAAGTCTATCGCATTTTGGTAAAGCTCCTTGTGAAAATTGGTAAGCGCACGACGGCAGAGGGGATGATCGTTAAGGCCGTGAAGGTTTACCCTGAACTTCGAAGCGAGCTTTACGGTTTATTAGATCCTATCGCCAGTTGATGAGATTTGCTGGGAGCCCCAGCCATCTTGGTCCAGTGGACCTCAGCACAAACTAAAGCCTACAATCCAGGATTTCTCGCAGCGGCCGTTTCGGAGCGACGTCACCCGGGGCGTCGCGGGTCGCTCAAGCGGTTTAGCGGGTTGACTCAGGCAGGGCCAGTGCTCCACGAAAGGCATCGTTCACACAAGGGTGACCATTTAAGGCCTCCCGAAAATGGTGAATATTTTCACGAAATCGATGTGCCCGTTTACCTCAAAATGGGGATGTGGTTAAACCCTAACATTACCTTTCAGTTAAGGTGTTTGGACGTTGGCTCAGTTTGGGGAGTTCCATATGAAGCTTTTGGGGTGGTGGGTCTTATTTATTTGTTTTCAGATGCTGCCAGGGGTAGCTGCGGCAGGAAAAAAAGATCAATCTCCACCTCAATCCGCTCAAAGCGAGTGTGGAGTCATCCTCAGTAATCAACCCACATTGGTACAACCTTGGAATTCTCTTTTGCGAAACAAGGTTTTAAAGCGCATTGATGGCTTTTATCGTCAGGCTGTTTTAAACCCGGCTGAGGGTCGCCATATCAGTGCTCAGTTTCTGCGAGAGTTAGGTGTTCGACTTGTGGTTAATGGAGTCCACCAAGATAGTGAAGATCCGGCTGAGTTTGACAAAGTATTGTCGCGTATTCCCGATTCGGGTTCTCTGGTGGTTGTGGCCAATCATGTATTTGGCGGACTCGACGGATTGATTTTAATGTCCTTATTGTCTGAACGGCGAGACGATGTTCGAATTATCATGAACGAGGCTTTTGTCACAATTCCGGAGCTTAAGACTTCAATTATCCCTGTGAGCTTTAAATCAAAAACCTCTAAAATGAAAAAAAGCAGTTATAAGCAGGCCTTGGATCATCTGAAAAATGGAGGGGCGTTAATAGTGTTTCCGGGCAGCGAGGTGGCTCGGGCCGGATTAAAAAATGTAACCGCCACAGAAGGGCTATGGAAGAACACGGCCGCTCGCCTGATCAAGGCCACGAAGGCCAGGGTTTTGCCTGTAAATTTTGATAGCCAAAATAGTTGGACCTTTCAATTTTTTGCCTGGTTGAATAAGAAAATCTACGATGGTTTCAAAGTGAACCTACACCTTGAAGAAACCCTCATACCCCGAGAGATTTTGAAAAAGCGAGATGCTCGAATTCAAATCAAGATGGGCAATGGGGTGGAATATGAAAAAATCTTTTCTAGCGAAGTGAATGGCAAAAGCGAAGTTTCATTAATCACGAGGCGATTGCAGACTCTCACTCGCGTACTGGGTGGGGAAAAGCATTTGTTGGTTAAGCCGCTCCTTCAAATGGCCAAAGAGCAATTGGGAAATCGTATGAGGTCATTGGCTGGACCACCAGGGCCGTTCCCAAATCAGCCGCTGGAACCATCGATGTCTGCCAATGGCGTAGGGCTGGTTTTTGACGATGTGCCGGGCGAAATTATCGACGACATTGTTGAGCGAGGCTTGAGCACAGGGAGCATTGAGCTTTTGACGGAGCGCCAGAATCTGCAGGTTCTTGCTGTACACGGCAGCGAGATTGATTCTCGGTTGATGCGAAAAATTGGTATTGGTCGAACGCATGCCTTTGCTCGAGTGGGAGAAGGCAACGGCGATGTAGACATTGATAGCTTTGACGAAGATTATTTCCAGATCATTGCGTGGGATAAAAAGAATCTTCGATTGGCCGGTGGCTACAGAATGGGATTAGTGGATGAAATTGTGGCAGAAAAAGGCCTAGCAGGTCTGTACAGTCACCAGCAGTTTAGATACCAAACTGAATTTTTTGAAAAAGTCGGATTAAAGACGGCCGAAATGGGCAGAACGTTTGTGGCCGAGGGGTATAACGGCCGTTCGCCGGCTTTGTTCTTGCTTTGGCGGGGGATTGCAGAGTTCCTCTACCGTCGACCAGAATACAGAAATCTCATCGGCCCATTGAGCATGAGCGAGTCTTATAGTGATCTGGGAATCTATCTGATGATTCAGTTTTTACTGGCGCATGTGGCTGATTCCCCCGAGATTACCCAAACCGTTTCTCCAGCGCATCCCTACGAAGCGCCAGAGTTTTTAAATACAGAGGATGCGGGTAATTTATTGGCGACACTGAAAGACCTGTCAGACCTAGATCGTCTTGTGGCTGTGGTAGAGCAGGGTAAGCCTCTAGAGTTTCAGCGAATTCCGCCATTGATGTATTCTTACATTCAACAGCTAGGGGCCCGTGTCATTCATCTCGATCGCGATGAAGAGTTTCACACTGTGGATGCTCTTATTCGCGTACATATGCCTGATGTGGACCTCGATGTGCTAGCGACATTTTTAAATAAAGATATGGAAAGGGCTCGCCAGCTTAAAGAATGGTATGGCCAATAGCGAGCCTAATTTTGACCTATTTTTGGTTGGTTAAAACATCACCTTAAGAGCGAGGTTGAAGCCGCTGATGCTTAATTGCTCTTGGTCGTAAATGCCTAGGCCCTGGTAAGTTGAGCCGTAGTAGCTTGTTCCGTAGGTGTTGTTTTGAAGCCTTGATCGGGCCGCAAAATTCACGTGCCGATAGATCATTTCCACAGCCACCCATGAAGTGATGCGACTGCCAAAACCCACTTGGTAACCTACATTGCCGTCGAAGTCCTCATCAGCGGCGTTGGTGGCTTGGGGAATGGAATAATTGATACCACCAAAGAGATAGGTACGACCGTAAGATACATTGGCATGAGCGTAGGGTAGAAAAAACGCAATTGAAGGGTCAGCCGTGGCGGCTTGAGTGGAGCTGCTGTAACTTTGAATTTGATCGCGAAAAATGGTGCGTCCAAATTCGTAGGCAGCTCCGGCATCATAGCCGAAACTCACGGGACCAGTTTTAAATAGTCGTTTTTTAGAATGCTCCACTCCAAGTCCACCAGAAATATTTGATCGATACTCACCAGTGATACGAGAAGCCGTTTGTGCCGAATAGCTAGAGCTATATCCATCGGTGCTGCTAGCACCGTCTGTTTGGATGTGGCTTGCTCCGCTAAAATAACCAAATACGTTTATACCCCAAAGCCGACGACTAGACGGTTGGGAGGACCGTGAAAAGGAAGAGGTAGGGCGAAGAGGCGTGAGGCTTTCAGCAGAATCATCTTCGTCTACATTTGGCGACCCGTTACGGGGCACCACTAAAGTTTCAAGCTCAGAGATGATTTCATCTTCAGTGGCCTTGTTTGACGTCTCAGCCCAAGCCGGAGCACTCAAAATAAGTCCACCGCCAACCAATGCCGATAAAATTAGAATTGTCTGTTTCATGTGCCTGTCCTCCCAAGCCTGAAAATTTTTCATTTCAACTCATGGAAGTACAAGCCTCATGCCAGTGGCAAAAATCTCCTAACCCATTGAAAATAAAAGAAAAAATGAATCCACCAAGTGGCAGCCGGGGTGTAAAACCTCAAAAAACAAAGCCCAAATTCGTCACATCCAAAAGGTATCGGATTACTTTTGGTAGCAATGGCGCGTCACTCTGGTGACGCACTATTGCTACCAAAAGTAATCCGATACCTTTTGGAGATGTCTACAAGCCCAGGTCTACGGAGCCCCTTTCGTATTCACTTAGGCCCTTGGCATCAGGGAGTTGGCTCCATGAGCTCAACATGGCAGCGCAGAGGCTGTCGGCGACGGCCCCCAAATCGTCGTTCACATCGCGCATGACTTTTGTTGTGCGGGGCTGATACTTAGGAAGAGTTTCTAGATAGGATTCAATTTGTTCATAGATCTTATTTAGTCGCGCACCCTTTGAGAGCCCAAGCAAGGTGGCCAGCTGTTTTTGCCGATTTTCTGGATAATAATTGTGACCAATGGCAATGAAATCTTCTAAGAAATCGAGAAATTTTAACCACGTTTCGTCACGTTTTTTGTTCAACAACGCTTTGAGTTTGGTTATTTTCTTAGAGAGCGCCTCTGTCATTTTCATCACGGCTTGGGCGTGAAGTTTTTTTGATTCGCTATCATCTAGTCCCTTATAGAAAAAGTCGGTTTGTTTATAAGTGATAAGAACACTCAAGGTTTCCGCAAGTGCGTAAAGGTCTGACAGATACGAGAGGGCACCGCCTCTTTTTAACACTTCTGGTGAGCCAGTACCCTTACTGGTGACTTGCGGTGAGGTGCCGGGTTCGGCCAACGTATCTAAATCACTGATCACAAATTCATTTGCTGGTGAAATCAACATGTTTTGCGGGGTGATATCTCCATGCACAAGGCCCTCTTCGTACAGGGCGCGAAGTCCTTTGATATAGGTTAAAAACACTTTAGCGGTCAGTGAAACTTCGAAAAGGGCACGGCTACGATTTTGATCTCGATTTTGTGTCACTTCATCAAGAACGTCATGCACCATTCGATCAGAGACTATGCCGACGGATTCTTTACTCGAGCCGTCAGCATAAGTGAGCTGAACGGGTAGGATTTCGTGAATGTTTAAAAACACGTCTCGATATTTAGTTTGCAATTGAATGGCGGCCTGACTGGACTCTTCAAGATTTTTGAAAAAGTCCGGACGATCGTTTTTATCGACGCCTGTGATGAGTTTAATCACTGCGGGCTTCTTGTTGTATTTACTAACTGGGTAACTGTAAATATCGGCAAATCCGCCGGATCCTATATATAGGGCTTCTAGGTCATTGATGGATTGTCCATTTACTACTATTGAAACGGGCCGCTCTCTCGCGATCTTTCGATTTTGGCCACTGGAAGCCAGCGACAAAAATGGGAAGCCCCCTATAAAAAGGAAAAAACAAAACTTTAAAATACGGTTCCATCTCCAATTTAAACACATAAAACGTAACACCTTTCGGACATCGTGTCCTAGTGGGTGAGGTGTGCAATTTAAGATCTCGGCAGTTCCAATTTAATTAGAAGAGACAGGCCGCTTTGTCCACTCAAGGGCCGCAATTTGTCACCACGCGCTTTTTCAGGTCGACCAAATTCAACCAGAAATAAATTCCATTTTGTGCCCTCTATAGCTCAGCGCCGACAGCTTCGATTTCATAGAGTGTAACCGGGCCAGTGACGGATTTGGGGTCAAAGGGTTGGCCTTTGTCTTTAGCCAAATGACGAAAATATCGGATGGATTTTTTGTGGCTGAGCTGCTTGGCTACCAGTTTGCCCTCCACGACTCCCATTTTACCTTTGGCTTCGGTGGGAAACTGAATCACGCCTTCTTCAACTTGCACCCGTACTTTTTGGCCAGTGGCAGTATCTTCAAGCTCCATCCAGCAGCCGGTCATGGGGCACACATCGGTGATCTTGCCCTTCACTCTGACATAGGTGCCAGAAAGGCTTTTGCCGTTTTTTGCGAGATCAGTGATGTTGTGTGTGGGTTCACCTTGAACACCTTTGCCGTAGCTGGTTGCAAAGCTAAATGGAGAAAAAAGACAAAGGCTCAACAAAATGGCCGTAAAAATCTGAAACATTGAAGTGCTCCTTGAATTGTTTCTTACTCTAATCATGCCCCTAGCTTAGGTCAAACCCTGGTTGACCGAGGGTGGTCGCCCGTTTAGTCTTGGGTATTTACTATTCAACAAGGAGATCCTTAATGCGGTTGGCCAGAATAAAGGCAGTTGTGATTGTAGGGCTGGGTGCTGTCCTGGCCACAAGCGGTTGCGACAAAAAGAAGTCCGTGGACATGAAAGATGACATGAATCGCGCAAGCTATGCTATCGGCGTGCAAACAGGCCGAATGCTTAAAATGCAAAAGATAGATATCAACACAGATGCCCTTTCTTTGGGAATCAACGATGTGCTGGAAGACAAAGAACTTAAACTCAACGACAACGAAGCTCGCGAAGCCATGCGCAAGTTGCGTGAAAAGGCCATGGCCGCTGCTGAAAGCCCTGAGGCGAAAAAGCAAAAAGAAGATAATTTAAAAAAGGGCGATGAGTTCTTAGCTGAAAACAAAAAGAAAGAAGGCGTGAAAGTCACTGAGTCTGGCTTACAGTATACGGTGGTCAAAGAAGGTGATGGCCCCATGCCCAAAGAAACCGACAACGTCGAAGTTCACTACCATGGCACATTAATCGACGGCAAAGTCTTTGACAGTTCTGTTGAGCGAGGTCAGCCAGCGAAGTTCCCAGTTAACGGTGTTATTCCTGGCTGGGTTGAGGCTTTGCAAAAAATGAAAGTGGGATCAAAGTGGAAGCTTTTTATTCCCGCAAAGTTAGCTTACGGCGAAAGAGAGATGGGCGATATTCCAGCTAACTCGGCATTGATTTTTGACGTGGAGCTACTCGGAATTAATGCTGGCGGCGATGGCCACGGCCATTAATTTTGGTTTATTGTAAGCACAATGGGAAAGTGGTCGGAGGGCAGAGAATACTTTTCGGCCATACTTCTTGGGGGCGGGAGATCTTGCCCCCAAACATCTTTAAAGCGATAGACGCCACAGCCTGTGGCCACCACGCTCGCCAAAGCTTCCGGTGATAAGAAAAAATAATCCAGTTGTTGGGGGTTCGATTTGGCCTCAGGCGCCAGTTGAACTAGTGTTTGCCGTTCAGATTGTTTAACTCCAAGATGAGACCACAGTTCTGTAAGGTCAGTGAGGTTATGTAAGTCAGAGAATTCAGGTCCAGGGGTTTCAGGACCCGCCTGTCCGTTAAAGTCACCGGCCACCACAAAGGGACACTGAGGATGGAGAGCCCGCCTTTCATTGTAGATCTTTGCAAGAGCCGTGACCTCGGCGGAGCGCCGGAGGGTGCCACTGGGATCGATGCCGTCAGAGTCCAATTTTGATTTTAAATGCACCAATAAAAAAATCAATTGAAGCTCTTCGCTATTGGGGGTGAGCATATGCAGCTCTGACACATCTCGAGAAAACTTGTGTGAAGGGGGAGGGGGATTAAGCAAAAGCTCATGGGGATAGTTAAAATCAATATCCCTCTCTCGATGGGTTTCGAGGCGAAATTCGAAAGGCAGTGTGCGCCTTGTTAAATACCCAATATCAATTCCGCGATCCGAGTTGCCTTCGGTGATATGGCGGTGAAAGGCGTCATGCAAAAAATACTTATTGAAATTATGAAGTGATTCTGGGCCTCCGACCTCGTTGAGCATTAAAATGTCAGGGTCTAAATCATGAATGATTTTAGCCAGGCTCCATAATTTTTTAAGCGGCTTGTTGGGATGCAGAGAAATAGACATCTTTTGCCACTGATCTTCGGACAATTGAGTCAAATCTTGCTGGCTATATTGGTCGAGATAGACAAAAAGATTTTCTAGGTTAAACTGGACCACTCTTAGAGATTGGCTTTCGACATCCCCCATAGAGTTCACTATGACCATGGCCAGGTGTTGTCGTCAATGAAAAGATAAATACAATGCCTCAGATAGTGGTGGGTATTGTTGCTTGAGCATTTCATTTTTGCAGGAGATGTATTATGGCCAAAAAGAAATCCAAAAGAAAGTCCGAAAAAAAATCCGAAAAAAACAGTCATGTTCATTCGTTTCAGCATTTTGAAAATCCGTGGATTGGTTCGGCTAAAATTGAAAAAGTAAACGAGCTGCGATCAAATCCCACAATAGTTGTTCAGAGTAAAAAAATGCGGCTTCCGGTATGGGCCACGCAAGGTTTGCATCCATGGCAAATTGAAAAGCTAGATCAATCGACAGGTGTATCCGTTGAGATGGACGGGCCAAAAGGTAAAGTGGTGTTTGTTCGCCTGTGGGCCTATGACGAACCTGAATCTGATATGAAGGGGCTATTAGCCGCCTCGGATTATGCGTTGGCAAGAAATAGTGTCGGCGAGGCCATGAGAACTTTTTTGCTTTCTGGCGTAGAATCCATTCAAGTTCATTTACATGACCTCAATAAAGAACAACGCCTTGGTGCCCTGGTGGGGGCCGAAATGTCAGCCTACCGGTTTCGATCCTGGTATGAAGACAAACCGCTACCGTCGTTAATCTTCAGCGTGGGCCAGGGCCAATTGTCGATAAAAGATTTGAAAGAGGCGGCCCACCTTGGCTCGGCCATCAATTTGGGGCGGCACGTGGTGAATGTGCCAGCCGACACCCTCACTCCAAAGACGTTTGTGGATCTTGTGCAAAGGTTGTTTAAACAGCAGAGTCAAATGCAGGTAGAAGTATGGGACACTCAAAAACTAGAGCAAGAAAATATGGGCCTCTTGTTAGGAGTGGGAAAGGGCGCAGCCACAGGTCCCTACATGGTTCGTCTTAAGTATCGCCCAAGAGGAGCCCAAAAGAAAAAGCTTGTGGCCTTTGTGGGAAAGGGCATCACCTTTGATACCGGAGGTCTTAACATAAAGCCCGCCCACGGCATGCGAATTATGAAAAAAGACATGGGCGGTTCGGCGGCTGTTCTGGGGTTGGCATTTTGGGCTGTGCATTCCGGCCTGAAGCGGAACTGCGATTTTTATTTAGCATTGGCTGAAAACGCCGTATCGAGAGATGCCATGCGGCCCAGCGATATTCTGACTTCAAGACTTGGAAAAACAGTTGAGATACACAATACAGATGCCGAAGGACGATTGGCCGTGGCCGATGTTCTCAATGTGGCGGTCACGCAAAAAGGCAACGATGAGCCCGATACAGTGATTGATGTTTGCACTCTGACAGGCGCCATAAAATATGGTTTAGGCTCAGAGTTGGGAGGGCTATTTGCCAACAACGATGCTTTAGGCGAGAAAATTCTAAAGGGGGCTCATCAAAGGGGTGATTTGCTTTGGCGCATGCCTCTATACCAGTACATGCGACCTCGAATGAACTCTGTAGTGGCCGATTTACTAAATTCAACCGATGGGTTTGGTGGTGCGGTCACGGCATCTTTGTTTTTACAGACTTTCGTAGGCAATAAAAAATGGGCGCATCTGGATATCTATGCGTGGTCTGATTATGCCACAGGCGCTATCTCAGAGCCTGGAGCCACGGGTCAAGCCATTCAAGCGTTAAGCCACTTTTTAAATCAGTAGGCACGGTATGTTCTCGCAGCGCACTTTAGATCGGTGGTCGTTTTTTTTAGATGTTTTTTTGGTTTTGGCAGGTCTTTTGACTTTTGTAGTTTGGTTTTGGGGTAAGGGTTTTTTTTACTCAGAAACTTCGCCGGTGATGTCGCCATTTACATCGCTGTCACTAATGTTAATGGCCGCCAGTCGTTTTGCCGAAAAAGTTGTAGAAACTTGGTCAAAGCCCATGACGTTGGCCATATTGGGAATCGTCGCCTGTGGTAATATTTCTTCTATCGCCATGTTAATGGCAGTACCTAGGCTATTTCTACAAGCCATGCCCGGCGTTGTCCCCACTAGTATAATGACCTCCATTGGCCTGGTGCTTTTTTGTTTTTATGAAATTTTAGTGATCATTCGGCCCACTCCGAAATCTGCATTTATTATGGATGACGTGCTCTTGCATTTGGCCCTCTTTCCGGGAGGATTGAGCTTGCTCGGGCATGTCTTGGATATTCCGACCTACAAAAGTTCTTTTGTAGATCCCCGCGCAGGTATCGGCCCCATGGAGATGTTGTTTATGGGAACTTATGCCGTCGTGGCAGTGATTTCGAATCAGCATTTGTTTTTGTGGAGATTTCTAGTGGAGTCGTTTCGTAATCGCGTGACTTTTGTTCTCTTGTTTTTAAACCAGTACATTGCGCCTATCATAGTAGGATTGTGGGTGGTGGATGTGGCGCAAAGCCCCAGGACCCCAGGTATAGAATTTTTTGTGATGTTGGCCGGAGTTCTTGCCACCCTGATATTTTTGTTTATTCAGGCTTACACGAGAAGCGATAAATTGAAAAAAGCGTAAGGCCGTTCATTAAAATAAAGGGGAGGCCTAGGTCCTCCCCCGTATTCTGCTAAATTGATATTGAATGATGCGATCACTTAGGTATGCACAGTGTGGCGCCGGTATCTACACCGCAACCTGTCCATGAAGTGCTTTTGCAGCTTCTGTTTTCGGGAGTCTTCCAGTGCCCCGATTGAATGCAGGTTTTCCAAAGGTAGCTTGACGAGTCAGAGGCCTGGGCTTTTCCTTCTGTGAGAATGGCCTCAACCATTGATTGAGTGTCATCGACATATTGATCAAGATTTTCTGACATCGCGGTGAGACCTTCATCGCTGATCATTTCAAGTTTGCCCATAGCCATAAGGTCAAAAGAGTTGAGCCCCAGTTCTTTGAGGGCCTTCGGGTCACCATCATGACTTCGTTCAAGCGCACTTAAAACTTTTTCGGCCCCTTCATAGCTAAGTTTGTAGGCTTCAGCCCACTGTTCCACCAAAGGTGAGACTTCGGAAACAGCATCGCTTTTGGCATACATCGACATGGAGTAAAATCCAGTGCAATTGCGGCGCTCCACTGTGCGACAATCTCTTTTATTGTTCCCCCATCGATCCCGGTAGGAGGTGCATTTGCGTTCATAACTAGGTCGACATTGTCGATCCCGTTTCGGGGGGCGACGATAGTGATCGCGATCTCTGTGGTTATTATCGGTGGCTTTGTCGATGGCAATAATTCCGGCGCCGATCCCTATAAGGCCAGCGCCAACGGCCACATCGCGTTCGTCACAGGCTGTGAGTCCAAGTGTCATACTTGAGGCCAATGTCATACTGAGTAGAGCTTTGCTAATGGATTGATTCATGAGGTTCCCCCTTAAAAATGTTGTTTGATCCCCCTTGGGGGTGTCAAAGAGCACTAGCACAGCAAGATTTAGCAAAAGCAGTGCCAGGGTAACTGGTGTCAAAAAGGCTTGCGAAAATGTCGTCAAGGAGCCACCAAGCCAGAGGCGTTGTGTTCGCATCAAAAAAGGGGCTCGAAAGGTCACCAGGGCTTGTGAATCTGTCATGATCTTAAAAAGCCTTCGAGTGGTTCTTGCTGTCTTTCTGAATGCCACAAGAAATAGATTTTCATGGATAAAGAGCCCGAAACTTGAGAGCGGCTGAAGCTGGAATCGATCCGACCCCATCCAATAAAATAGATCAGCTGGTGGCCCGTTGAGGCGTTGTATCGAAAAGTGCTTAGTCCGCCGAGCGAGGTGTTCCTGCAAAAACCCATTTGATGAAATCACATTGGATTCTATTACGGAGGCATTGTTTCATCCCATGAGTTGTTGTATCGAGTGTCATCAAATCGGACCATGGTTCATTAAAAGTTAGGCGTTGCGAGGATAGTCCAATATGACCAAAAACAACTATCACATACTAGTTACCGGTCGCGTACAGGGTGTGGGATTTCGATTTTTCACGCACAAACAAGCCGAGAATTTGCACATCGTCGGTTGGGTGAGAAATCTCTCTGACGGGCGAGTGGAGGTATTGGCCACGTGTTCGGAATCGGTATTCTCACAGTTCAAAATGAAAATCAAAGAGGGACCACCTCGTTCTGTAGTAGAAAGCTGTGAGATCAAGAAAGTGGCAGGGGTGGATACGCATTCTGATTTCCAAATTTTGGAATCCTCTAATGAGCCGCTCATGTTTTCAAAAGAGGACCTCTGATTGCAGTGACAACGGTCTTTAGGGAGTTTTTTGGTTGCAATGGCCGCTGCCTTTGGCGGGCATGGCCCATTTTCTTTATTGACCTCCAGTTGCAGCGCATCTTTTTTATTTAAGGCATATTCAAAGAACTGGGGTTTTGATAGCATCAAAATCATGAGTGAAAGTTGTAACCTTGACGGAATAAACGTTCTTATTGCGGAAGACTCGCCTGAAACCCTATTGGTTTTAAAAAAAGCATTGGAAACCCGGGGCGCCACGGTAAACTCTGCAGAAGATGGCCAATTAGCTCTGGTGCGAGGGCTGACGGCCCAAGTGGATGTAATGATTATGGACATTCAGTTGCCTCGCCTCAGTGGGCTCGATGTGGTCACTCGACTCCGAAAAGAAGGTGTAAACACACCAATCATTGCCCTCACCGGCCACGAAGAGGTGGAACATCGAAACAAATGCCTAGATGCCGGTTGCAACGAGTATTTCATAAAGCCCGTAGACACCAATCATCTCTGCCGCCGGATCAAGGCCCTTGCGGCGGTTGAGTAGGTATCCACTCCAAACAATATAGCGTCTGGTTTTAAATGACGCCCGCTTCTTTAAGGCCACATGCCCCCTGTTCAAAATCTAATCAAAATTGTCTAAACTTTCGACGCGGAGGCCTCAGTCTCTAACACAAGGGGCCTTCATGTGGCGCCGGGATTGCACGGATATTCAATTAAACCGGGGGGCTCAAATGAGAATATTACTGGCTTTTATCGCAATAGGTTCTATTACAATTTTCTTTCAAAACTGTAGTGAAGTTCAATTTCTAGAAACAGGCGAAGTGGTTTCTGAAAAAGCGGGTGACCATATCCCCCTTCCAGATGTAGTGGATGAAGAGGGTCATATTAACCCTGATTTAGGCGACCAAGTGGAAAAACACAGCCAGGCCTGTGGCAATAACGGGGACAAAGTAGAAATCTGCCATATTCCATCGGGCAACCCAGATGCTCGCCACACTCTTTGTATTAGTCAATCGGCCCTTTCAGCTCACTTACATCGCCATGGGGCTAACGGAGAATTTGATCACCTCGGAGCCTGTGACAGCGACGATGATTCCCAGCAAGCCTCGGACCCAAAGAAAAAAGACGGGTCTTGTGATGACAAAGACAAAGATGGCGATCAGGGCGTTGATCCCGTCGCTTAATTGGAATCAAAAAAATTATTGGTGCCCCAGGCGGAATCGCCTTGGGCCCACTTGTTGATCCACCTGAATGTCGAATTTTTAAATAAGCAAAAGAATACACAAAGTTATTGCGGACCCTCAGCTGGGATTGCCCCCAGAGAATCGGCCTTTGCCCGGTCTTTTAATCGTCCGGACGGCGGACGAAATGGCCTGAAAGCCCCATTTTAAGTAGATTTTTCCTATTGATCTATGGTGACGCATGGCGTATGGTGCCGGGGAGTGTTTTGGCCCAACGCCTCTATTTCAAGCGTTCGTTTGATTTAGGTTTGAGCTTTCAAGGTTTTGGGGTAGTGGGTAAAAGTCTAAAAATTACAAACAGGAGGCGCCATGTTGGCTTCTAAACGACTAGTGACAATTTTTTCTCTGATCAGCGTCGGATTTGCATCCCCCCTATGGGCGGCAACCGAAGAATCTTCCGCATCAGAGTCCAAAGTGAAAATCGAAGATGTAAAAAAAGAAAAAAACGATATTGATAGCGAGATCACAAACGCTCGTATGCGTGCGGAAAGTGGTTCAAAAGATAAGTTGAGTGTAAGCACGTCCTTAGGTTTTTCCATGGGATCTGTGGAAGATCCATTTGGTGCCACTCGGCCTGATATTTACGGGAATCCTGAGAATGATGAGAGACCAGAAATTGGCGGAGACCTAGGCGTTCGTTATCGTTTCAATAAGAACGACAGTATGACTGTGGGAGTGGGCTTTGGAATCCTAACGCCGCTACAAGGTGACATCGACGGCGATCCGAATAAAAGCCAAGCGCAGTTGAGCAATCCTAATATCGGTTATTCCAGAGTTTACAAGTTAGGTGAGTTTCAGACCGTATCTTCTGCCGACTTGACCATAGCGACGACCCAAAAATGGAAAGAAAACAAGATGGCTGCTGGTACATCACTGGGCCAGAACATGCTGACGACGTTTGCTGACAACAAGTTAACGCTGGGTACGTCAGTAGATTTTACCTACTATTTTTACGAGGACGGCGTGCAGGCTCCCACAGCTAAAGGTGTGGATAACAGAAGTGCCTATAGAATGGGCATCTATCCTTATGCGGAATATGCATTCACTGATAAGTACTCTTTGCGTACCGTTTTTGGCTACATGAACTTTCGCCATAAACGAGGTCGTACAGACAAATCGCTATTAAACATGGACAAAACACCGAGCTATCAATCGATCGGTTTGGGAATGGCAGTGACTCGAGACGTTTACCTTTATCCTAACGTTCAATTCTTGCCAGAAGATTTGGCTACAGACAAAACCAACGTAGCGATCTCTGCAACCATCAACCTGTAATTTCGGTTAACAAGGTGATGCAAAAAAAGGAAGCCATGCGGCTTCCTTTTTTTATTTGGGGGCGGTAGCCTTTTTGAATGCCTCCATTTTTTCGTTTATCCTTACTTTTTGTGATTCTGTGTTTTGGGTTGCATAGCCAGGCCAGTTTTGAGCTGGGTGTGGGTACAACCTCGGTGACAAGTGGGCGGTTGGTGCCTTCATTGGCTGTGGCCAACTATGGGGCCAGCTGGGGGGTGTCGGGTTTTGCCACGGGAGTTCAAACGGCGACCTATTATCAATCAGCTTATGGGCTTAACATTTTAAGTATTTGGTCTTCGGGAGATTTTTTTGGGGGGCCAGTTCAAAGTGGCTTTGGGCTGGGTCTCTACTATGCTGTGTCGGCCTATCAGGACTCGCTTTCTAGTACTGAGGAAACGGCCGCCGATTTCACCTTGGGGCCAGCATTTCGTGTGCAGTGGCTTTTTCTAGACCCCTTGTATTTTAATCTTGAGGCCACATTTGGTCTTCGCTCTCCAACGGCAATATTGCAGCTGAGCGCACAAGACGTTGTGAGCTTTGCTCTGGGCTGGAGGTTGTGGTGATGGGCATTCGCCAGTGGATCCTGACCTTTTTTATTGCGACGCTGTTGGGAGTATCGGCTCAAGCTCAAGAGGGCGGACGTCAAGTAGAGATTTATCTGGGGGCGGGCAGTCTTTACAGTTTTCCTGCAACCATCCGTGTGGGCGTGGGTGATTGGGAGTTTGGGCAACTCACGTCCGGCATCATTGGATTTGATAAACGGTTTCGCTTTGGCGGCAATTATTACTCCAGTTTTGGGTTGATGGTCACTCAGGTGGCCGAGGTATCAGGTGGGTTTTGGGCTTCCATGGGGTTTGATTTTCGATTAGTGGCGCTATTGGGTTTGCGCGGCGAAATTTATGCCTTGCAGGGACTCAATGGTTACTCCAATGGTGGCTTGTTGTTGGGTGTAAATCTTAAGTTTTAGAGAGAAAAGATATTTAGGGGAGGGGGCGTTTTGAGCACCGGTCACAGAAGTTTAATTTGGTTAGTGATTGTGGGTTGGACCACCTTGGGGTTTCGGCCATATCCCGGGGCACACAGCTATCCTGTGGACAATTCTTCTTCAGCCAACAGCAAGGTGTTTGTTGTATACACCAATGCCGCTGACACTGTGACCAATGATTTGCCCACCGATGACACTTTGGGGGCGGGTACACTGACAGTGAGTCAAATCATGGATTCGGTATTTACAGATTACAACAGTATTGGTGGATCTTTTTTGACCCTTGTTGATACGTCCGACAGTGATTACTCGGTGGCTAATGCTGAAAACAGAACCCTAACCATTCAATTTGGTAATTCATTTGGAAACTCAACAGGAGAAGCCCGGCCCACTTGGGATGGTGACAGCATTGTGGGCTGTACGATCACGGCAAGGTCAAGCATTCTTGACTCTGCAAAAGAGTTTGTTGCGATTATGACCCACGAAATTGGTCACTGTTTAGGTCTAGATCACCCGCAAGAATCTAATAACGCAATCATGTCTTATTTTCGAAGCGAAGATATGATCAGGCTTCAGATCGACGATAAAATGGGCATCACCTATTTGTATCCGCAAGACTCTGAGGCCAACAAAGAGTCACCCACATTGGGCCTCACTTGCGCCCGAAAATAAGTTTTTCATCAATTACTTTTTTCTGATCGTTAAGTGACCCACGAGGTTTTCAAATTTTCCGTGGTAAAGAATTTCAGAGATTTCATTTTCTTTGAGGCGTTGCTTTAGGTAGGGCGTTTTGGCGATGACTGTGCCCGGATTTTCGTCGACTAGATCTTCTCGAAAGGCGACAACTCGACCTTGCATGATGAGTTCGCGGCCCACATCCTTTAGACTTTGTCCCGGCTGACTTCGATATCCCTTCACTCGGGCGCCGGGAGCTTTAAAAAAATAATACTCGTAATCCGCGTTAAAAGTGCTGGGGAAAAACACCTCTTTGTCCTTCAGTTGGTTTTGTACCGCGGGATCGTAGGGGGCGCTAAAGGGGGCACCAAAGAGACTCACTCCCATTAGAAAAAGCAAGGTGGCAAAAGGAAGAGCGCTTCTTAAATCTCTCTTCAAAAAAAGCCCAGATAGTCCAAGAACAGCGGTTGTGGCCAAGGTTGTGGTGAGGGGCCAGGCAAACAGTGCTGAATGCAGGCTGTTGTTGATGCCATGAACCACGTAAAAGGCCAATGCACTAAATATGGTAATGAGTAAAAACGATGCCCGAAACCAAAAGTACGAGATGGACTGCCACCGAAGGCCTAGCAGCAGGGCTACGGGCAGCATGGCTGGCAAAATGTAATTTTCTTGCCGTTGTGTGGGGAGAGTGTAAATGGCGAGCACCGTAAATACAAATAGCCACAACGACACTTCAAGCCGCGACAGGCGTCGCAAATTTTTAACCGTAAAAATCACAAGTCCCAACAGAGGCAGCGCTAAAAAGCCGGCATTGGCAAAGGCTCCCAGCCAAATTCGAAACACATTGTAGGGGCCGCTAAAAAAACCACTCCAAAATTGATGGGCTTGAAATTTTCCAGCATTTTCCTTCATGAAAAATTCGGCGAGCACCCCTTTGGGGTCAGGATCTACCATCAGCCACACTGAAAACAACGCGAGAGCCCCCGACACAACAGCCACACCTTGTGGTAAGGCGTTGCTAGTGAACCATTTTTTATTCCAACGGTTTTGGTGAAAGATGACAACGGCGGCCGCCAGGGCTCCCACTGCAATCAGAAAAAAAGATTTATAAAGAGCGGCCAGTCCAAGGGCAATGGCTGCTGAAAGTGTCCAAATGAAATCCAGTTTTCGCCGAAGTAAATAAAGGGCTGTGGGGAAAAACACCAAAAACATTTCTGCACTTTGCATAAGAAAGGGGCGGCCATGTTTATAGGTTGAAATAAAGCTTAAGAAAATCACACCCGAGAGAAAGCCTCGCCAAAGTTCATTCGTGTGGCGAAAGACAAGCCAGAAAATCAGCAACGCCGATAAAAAACTGTAGATCACCGAAGGCCATCGCAGAGACCAGAGGCTTGGAGAACTCTCAAAATCTGCGGTCACCATGCCTTGCCAAAATAACAAGGGGGGTTTTGTATTGAAAACACCCTGATCCCAAACCAAGGGTAGCCATCGACCGGTTTCACTGGTGGCACGGCTCATTTGGATGTACACACCTTCGTCGCCTATTGTGGGAATCTGGTTATAATTCAAGCCAACCAAGTAGCTGGCCAGTGGTATAAGGATCGCAAGAGCCCAGGCCCAAACAGGTGGAGGCGTTGTGAATTTGTCTTTATTACTGAAGATCATGTAGGGCTTGCGATTCAAGGCTGTGGGTCATCGGGGTCGAGAGTACTTGGTTGAGTTTTGAAGAGACTTTCTGGAACACCAACTCGGGCGAGAGTTGCTTCATGCATTGGTTGTCCGAGCAGGGCGTTTTTCTGTGGTTCCAAGCGCTCACACAAGGGGAGCAAGAAAGTTCTAATGTGATGGGTGTGGAGTTACCGAGAGCTCCATAAAGACTTGGCGTTTCAGGTCCAAACAAAACAAACGTGGGCAGTTCAGTGACGCTGGCAAAGTGAGGTGGTCCTGAATCATTACTGATCATCACCTTAGCTAAGTCATAGAGGGCAGGCAGTTCTGCAAACTTCACGGCTCCAGCAAAATTAATGCATTGCTTGTGCCCTACCATTTGCACAATTTGATCAAGCTCTGTTCGCTCTTGGGGAGCCCCCGTCAATAACACATAGCTTTTCGGATACTGCTGAAGGATCTTCACTATAAGAGCTGCAAAAAACTCTTTCGGCCATCGCCTTTGTGGCAACATGTCGCTGGCATTGGCATTGATCAAAACCAAAGATTTGGAGGCGAGGTTGGGTTCAATGCTATCGAGCTTAGATTGCACCGACTCGCGATGGGCGGGTGAAATTTCAGCGCGAGCCAGCCCGATTTCTTCGTCTGTGATCACCGACTTAGTGAATGGCACTTCAACAGTTTTCGCCAAGCAAGCATTCACTAAAGAAATAAAATTTTTCGCAATATGCATGTGCGGGTTGTACCAAACCTTATGAGTGAGCATGTCGCCGCGGTATACGCCTTCGTTGTGATATTTGTAGTAACCCACACGTCGAGTGGCACCACTAAACCCAGTGAGTAGGGCGGTGAAACGAGAGAACAGTTCAAGGTCAATGATCGTATCAATTTGGTTTTTTCGACACCATAACAAAAAACGAAGGGTGTCTTTTACCAGCACACCAAAGCTGTCTTCGCGGATCGTAAATATATTTTCCTCGGCAACGGTTTTTAACAGATCCAAACTAGGCTTATTTTTCTTGAATATGACAAAATATAACTCGCAGCCGGCGCGTTTTAGTTTGCGCATGGCCGGGTCAACAAGAATAGCACTGCCCATTTCAGACAGTTCAATCAAGAGGACCTTGCGCGGAGCAGACACTGAGGGTCCACTTGCAAAGAGATCAAGGGCTTTTCGAATCCAGGTGGCTAAAAAACAAAGGGGCACTCCTGCATAGAAGTCCACCTTGCGCATAGTATCGACTTTCATGATGATTATGTATGGTCTAAAAATGGTCGGGGGTCAAAACTATGCGTGGATCGTGACCCTTTAAGCGATGCGTCTGTAGCGTTTATTGCGTTGATGGGGTGGAAATCTGGCGGAGATTGGCCATCCACCTTGAGAACCTGTCGCGCTCCGTTTTTGAAAGTCGATCTAGGCAAATCCAGGTCTGACCGGTGATTTGCACATAGTCCTCTCTACGAACGATAGATAGGGCATCTCGGCACCATTTGTTGGTGTTTGAAGATTTCATATCCAGTTCATAAAAACTCTGAAGCTGACTGATGTGGTGAGAAAACTCCGACTGTGAAACATCTTTGTGTTCCACAAACTTCTCACCCAAGTAATATTTCACTTGGTAGTCTTTGGCATATTGAAATTTAACGCATCGCTTAAGGTGGTGGCCATAGCAGGCTTCAAGAGAAGTTCCAGGCTTGGTCAGGGAAAAAACGGGATTGGCAGCTAGTGACAATATCGGAGTGATCCCGCAGATTGGTAATATCCAAAAAAATCTACGAAGAAACTTCACTGATTCACCTCTTGGCTGGCCGGTGAACGTTGGCAACTTTTATCCACAGGACTTTGGCAGCTGGCGGCCTTGGCAAGTGCTGGCTTTTTGAGCAAGAGGTTGAGTCGGGCCCCCCAATGCACGCTGGAGTCAATGGAAGAAAAAGCCTGTCGATTGAGGCTTGATAGGGGCCGCTCCAAACAATAAAGCGCAGAATGCAGGGCCAGAGCTCCTTTGGTGGCTGAAGGATTTTCTTTTAAATACCGCTCCAAGGCCTGCAAGGCCAACCAGTCAGAAAGGGCTTTGGACTCAGGGTTTATGGGAGATTGGCAGCGGGGGACTGCTGAATCTCCATGTGGTTTTTTATTTGATTCAGAAAAGGCAAATACTCCCGCTTGCCGGCTTACTGGTTGTCTTGAATAGCTCTCTAGGGTGCCGGGTTTTCCTTGCGACAAACATTCTTTAATGGCGGCAAGAGGGTGGTCTATATCGTTGACTGAGCTTGGACCCCGCAGTTCGGGTTCTGCCGGTTGCGGATGAGCACAATCGTTTATGGCATTGCCTGACTCATGGGCCACTAAAAATAAAAGCGCACCACTGGGCAGAACTGAGGCAATCGGGCAGACGGTGACGGTGTTGCTGTTTTCATCATAGGCTGAAAGGGTGCCTGCCCCGCAAATTTGTCGGTACTCTTCAGAGTCTTCACTAGAGAGGTGTGTTTGTTGCAAGAGGTTTGAAAGGGCGCGAGCCGAAGGGGAGCTTGTGCCCAGCTCTTGTGAGTGAGATTTTTTCGCAAAGGCCAGGAGTTTTTCTAGACGGGGTTTTTGTTTTTTATAAGTTTTAAGTTCTTCATTCCAATGAGTTCCGGCAGAAAGAAAATCCTGTAACGAGGGTTGGCGTGTGCCGTCGCCATATTTTATACCGTAGGTTGAACGTTCGCAGTTAACCACACGCTTGGGTGTACAAAAGGGTTGCGGGATAGGTTCAATTTGGCCGCCCCAACTGTTATTGCAAAAACTGAGCACGGCTCCCGCAAACAGAAAAAAACCAATCAAATCCGCACTTTTACGAAGGTAGACCATGCTTTAAGTGTGCCACCAAATGCGGTGTGACGACAGTCCAGAGGAGGCGAGGAGTGAAAACTCCATTTTTGTCTGGAACACTTTATAGAATTTTAAGACCCCGCTCGATCAAAGTCTGAATCTTTTTCGAGCCTCGGCCAATTTCTAAAAGCTCGTTCAATAGTGACTGTTCGAGTTCAGGGAGAGCCTTTTGGTTTTTCAGTAGATCTATGACCTCTAGGCGCAACAACCAATCTGCCGGAAATTTGGTTTGCAGAGAGTGAGCGAGTTCAATGACCCTGGTCGCCCAATCTTTTGAGGCCTGAGGAGCTTCTCGAAGATCGCGGAGGCTTTGGTACAGTTCAACAAGCAGGGAGTCTTGGGCCACAGCATTGGAGCGGTGGGGAGTGGGCTTTCTCAAATAAGGGGTGGTTTCTTTGAAATAAGCGCTTCTATCTGCAGCACCGCCAAACACGGAGACCACGTCAGTGCCACATCCCATATCGAACAATCCCCATTCTGGCTGAAAGAAAACTTGGTCTCCTCGTTGAACGGTGCAATCTTTAAATGTGAGCACCAGCATTTTTTCGCCCTCTTGCATGGTGCCGATTAGCTCACCTCGGACTTCAACGCCTGAAGAAAACCGCAATGTCCCTTTTTGACCGGGGCGAAAGCCCAACTGATCGTGCAGTTGAATGGGTGTAAGGTCTTGCGGTTTTACTTGAAGCTGTTCGATGGGGCCTAAAGGGGTGCCATACCCGTGAATATGGTACGAGGGTCCTTGCGATGGGATTTGCTTATGCTCTCTTGATAGCTGCGTGGGGCCAGTGAATTGTAAGTAGTAGGGTTGATCATCTTTATGGTGGAATGCGCTCAAGACTCCACTTATTTGCAAGCCTGAATCCAACTCACATGTGGTCACCGTTTGGGCCTTTTTTGCTACAGAAAGGCCGTACAGGCCCCCTTTTCTAAAAGCCATGGAGTCGGCTAACTCATCAATGACATTTTCAAGTTCTTGAAAGCTTTCGCTGTAAAAAAGCTGCGGTTGTGGTTTTGTGATATCAAAATCTTGCCCAATACAATCTAAGGTGAGGGGGATTTTAGGAACGGATTCACTCAAACAATTATAGCTTTCGCCGACGGATGAGAGAAGGCCCGCGCCGTAAATGAAAAACTCATTTTGTTGTTTAAGCAGTCCGTACTCTGTGGACCACCACCCGAGGCGAGAAAGTTGGCTTGCCTCACTGACATAGGTCACTCGGTCGAGGGCCTGATCCAACTGATTTTGTGCCGCGACGATATCTTCTTCTTTAGCTTTTGGCGACTCTTTCACTTCAGAAAGGTTTCTTACGGCTTCGTAGACTTCAAGATCTTCTTTGGCAAATATCGCATTGCGGGCGATTTCGCCAAATTTGTGCAAATAAGAAGCATAGGTGGGGTCAGCTATAATGGGGGCATGGCCGGCGGCTTCATGCACAATATCGGGAGTGGGAGTGTAATCTAAATTTTCAAGTTGTCGCATATCGCACGCAATGGGAAGAATACTTAAACTCAAAAACTCTAAAAATTCTGCCGGCGGAATAAATCCTGTGATCGGTACGGCCCGCCAACCGAACTGTTGGAGCTTTTCATCCATTTCTTCAATGCGGGGGATGCTATTTATGCTGATCCCTGTGGCTTTTAGGCCATCCACGTAAATGGGGTGAGCGTGCTGGGAAAAAAAATCTCGGGAAATTCTCATGATGTAGCGCCAAGCTGCATGATCTATGGCGGTGTACAAATCATAGTGTTGAAGCGTGACATGTTGTTTGAGGTATTCTGGCAAGTCCCCGTAATCTAAATGACCCATGGCGGGACTATATCACCATCTGTTGGCGCCAGGAAACCTCTTAGATTCGCCGCACTATTTATTTGTTTTTTTCGCGCAACGCCAAATAATCCTCAGCGAGCACAGAAAGACCATCGGCCGTCTCCTGCATAAAATCACCATCACGAAACTTCAGGGGATGGCGAGCCGGTCTTTGTCCCTCTTTGACTTGATTCAGATAGTTTTTTATGGCTTCTGCTGGGCCGGCCACGCGATGAAGAATGATTACGCCAGCAAGCCAAGCAAACAGAACCAAAAACACACTAAACGCCACCACCCACAAAATGGCCACTTGCGACTGATCCAGTATGCCTTTTGTCATAGCTATTTTTGGCCCAGCGGAGAGCTGACTCACTTCTGCCAGCACGCCTTGGGTGAACAGCTGAAAAATAACTAAGGCAAAGATGGCATGCACCACCACGATGCCCACAAAAAAACCAGTAATAAGGTATTGGAGTTTTTTGTTAACAACAATTCTTTTGCGAAGTGGATTGATTCCTTTAACCAACGTACGGCTCCTTAGTTATAAAGTTCACTGGCGCTGTATCTAAAAACTCGGGTGTCACCACCACTGCTGCTATCAGCTTTATAAACAAAATTATTATTAATCAGGGCTCCTACGCCTACGTGGATCTCAAAACCCGTGGCGGGGCCAGCGCAAGCGGCGCCGCCAGGAGCCAGCACATCAGGGACAGTCAGGTCGCCGCCGCAAAGTGGTTTAAATCGGGCGACGCCCTGTAGAGGGCAGAGCAGGGTGGGTTCTCGCAATGAGGCCTCAGTGCAACGACGGCCAGAGGCTGTATAAAAGACCATAGGCATTCCGTTATCGGGGGTGAGAGCTCCCGCCAAAGGCTGTAAAGCCGTAGGGGCGTCGGGGTAGGGGCCGCCAAAATAGGTGACCACAGGAGCCGCAGGAAAAAGTGCTAAGTCATAGTATTCGCGCTCATCACAAGGGGAGGGGTCCGCTGTCAGACAGCGACGAAGGTAGCTGTTAATGGCAAAACGCGAGTTACGAAGGCTAAGATCTGTGCTGCCAGCAAGCTCCATAGATTGGAGCAGCCATATGCGACCTTCTTTGACTCCCTGGCGTAAAGAATCCTTAGTTTGCTTGAGGTGATGAAAAAACACAGTTTCCATGCCTCCAAGAACCACAACCAAAATTAACATTAGCATCACCAAAAGTGCGGTGCCTTTGTTTGAGGCCAAGAGTGACTTAGTTGATGGGTGCCGCATAAGTTCTTCCTGAAGGGTTGTAGCGTCCATATGTGCAAATAAAAGCATAACCCCAGCCACCGTTAAACACCATGCGGGCTGAATCCGTAGTTTTCATTGTGCCCGTGGGGTTATCAAACCCCATCATCGGTGAACTCCAAAGTTTTACTTGGCTTAGTGCCGAATTGCCTGTGCAGACTTCGCCCGTTCGATCCGTCCAGGCCTGAGGAGCCGTCGTTGACGTTTCGTTATTTTCGTTGGTGAAGGCCCAGGTTACGGGTGATCCTGATCCACGCGCTACAATAAAAAGTTCGGGCACATTGGGCGCTGACCAGTCGGGAATGGGAGAGCCGTTATAGGGAAAGAAAAATGGCTCATATGAAATAGAAGAATTCTTGTGATAATAGGGATTTGGATTTGGCACTTGCATATGATAGGTGGTTACGTGAAACAGGCCATCTTGTATGTTATTAGATGATACCGCGTTAAATCCGGTCCATGAATCGTAGCATCTAAGTGTCTTACTATAATTGCTACCGCCGTTGTCCCAATGGCTTGCATCATTTTCTGGGTACTGAAGCAAGTTTCCGTAATATCCCCATGGCGAGTTCAGCATGGGGTAAACTGTGGAGTAATTTTTGGTGGCGGGGAAATTGGCCGACGTGGTGACGTTGGTATTGCAGACGGTATGGGATAGGCCTCCAGGATCCAATGAGGCCTGGTGATCATTAGTAACCGCTTCAGCCACACCCTTCACATTGACGGAATTTTCTTGAATCAACAGTTGTCCCGAAAAATTAGCAGGGAGTGTGCAGCTAGCGTATTGTGGTTTATTGGAACAGGCTGCAGAGACGCCACCGCATCCGCTGAAAAGAACATTTGAGCATAAAGGTGTACCATCACTTTGGTCCACGACATCAACGACCACGTCGTAAAGGGGTTGGAACTCCGCTTTCAGTTTCACAACTGGGGCACCTGCGGGTGTGGGTTGTGTCGGGCCATTGTTGCCGGCAATATCAATCCATAAGGATTCTTCGTTAAAAAAGCTGATGGCAGGGATGTTCACAACTGGAATGTATTTTCCGATCTGCATGTCACCAGAGGTCGTGCAAGCAGCTGGTGCGCCAGCTAACCCTAATGTGGCATTGACGTTGTTGGTGTCTACAGGACTACCATCTTGTATCCCTGTGGCCGTTACGGAAGTTGTACAAATGCGATAAGAGCCAGAAATGTTACAATTTAAAGAGCTTGTGGCGTCACCACTCAAGTGACTGGACGGTGTTGTGGGATAAGCCCACGACACGTTGGGGACAGTCGTACAGCAGTTACCCGTGTAATAATACAGTGATACGTCGCCCGTAGAATTCATCCGAATCTGTGAAGTGCTTGAGTACATGAAAAGCCATATAGGCACTTCAATTAAATTGATTCCCGTACTTGCTGAAACCTGCTGCATGGTTGCAGTCAGTCCACCATTTGACGGTTGAATCACTCGATTAGCTAGAGTGAACGCATTATCGCCTTTAACGGTAACATTGTAGTTACCTTTAATTTTTGAACGATCAAAGGCGTGAGTTAAATAGTCTGTTTCAGCATCAGGGGTATTAGTCGACAATGTTGCACCACTTAGCGAGATACTATCTTCCACCACAGCTTCGTCATCCACCACGTAGTAAGAAAAGTTTGTGGTTGCCCCTTGGCAATCGCGCCAAAGTCCCGACTGAGCACCGGCCCCCACAGAGAGAACTTGTGGACGGCTATAAATACGAACCGTCATCATATTACTTGAAGGCACATTGTTGCTGAGCACGTCTTTTGCCAGTACCCGAAACTGGTAAAACCCAGACTTAAATTGCGGGGCCACAGGGTTTCCGCCTTGCACTGTCCACATAAATTGCGAATCATTAGCCGCTTTAGAAGATGTACGAAAATAATAAGTATTGGTCCCAAAAATAAAAGCCTGATTCGCCTGGGCGCCCACCAGTGAAAAAGCCCATGGGGCCGTATTGGTGGCGGGATCTTTCACGTCTTCCCAGGGTTGATTTTGCAGCGAGGCGGGGACGGTGTCATCACTGATCCCCTTGGCTGCGGGGCCCACCACTTTTCTATACTGCAACTTCATATTTTCAAGTCCAGAGGGGTTTCCTACTAGAACTTGAAAGCGAAGTCCTTTAATGCCCATCTGGCCTGGCAATCCAATATTTTTTTCGATGGCATACACCCCTGAGGCCGGATTGTTGTTAAGGGCCGCCAAATTCTCTGTGTAGAGAGTACTTAATGTAATGCCTTTTTGTAGGGGAATATAAATTTCACCAGTGAGAGATTTGATAGATGTGCCGGCCGTGCCAGAGGGTTGTTCTCTCACACCCACTTCATATCGAACGGTGATGGAGTTGGCTTTAAAACAGCTGCCTGCAAAGTTTAGACAGTAAGGTTCATACCAAATATCTGCATAAAGGGGGCAGCGAATAGGGTCATTGATATCAGACTCTTCGATACAGCGAGCTCCATCAGATGTATAATAGACGTTTTCTCCAGCCACATAGTTCAAGGGGTCAGGCGCTCCGCCGGCCAATGGCACATTGGTCAAATAAAAGTGCAAGCCCTTATCCGCCACATCGAAGGTGTTTTTATCGCACTCATCCGAGCTGGTCTGTTCGGGCAGACAGTTTGCTAACATTTCATATTGATTGTGTTGTAGGCTGGCTCCGCCGGCGGCGTAGCCCTGGGCACCCATGGCTTTAGTGAGCTCTGCGGAGTAATTCATGTTAGAAATATCCACGGCTATGCTGCGAATTCGGCTCAAAATTTCGCCTCGAGCTGAGACAAGGGTCATTTTACTGTTGTTAAAGTACATCATTTGGGTCATTGACATCACAGACATCATCACAACACCTGAAATGCCCAGAGCAATCATGACTTCAAGGAGAGAGATCCCCCGGTCACGGCCTCGGCCATTGATTAATTTAAAAGCCTGCGGTTTTCGCATACGGGCCCCTTTCCTTCACGTACCACTACAAATACACGTTTCCATTTGAAATTGTAGGTGACTTCAGCTTGGGTCACAAGTATTCTCATTTTGATTCGTTTCAAATTAGTACAGAAATGAACAAAATTTGTTTGGTGTTCGTCCTGTCGCCGCTGTAAGTGCCATCAATCAAATGGTTTATCCAAGATGGCCTGATCATCTGAGGACAGGCCCAGATCGCCTAACTTTTCCACCGTGGCCAGATCAGTAAATTGGGGCTTAACCAAGAATTCAGTGATGCCTGGGTCAGACGGCATATGGGTGTCGGCATCAGCGATCACCTCAATGCGGTACTTGCCGGGCGTTAAATTATCGGGTGCTTTCCATAGGGTGTCCGGCACCTTTTCGCTCGTGGCCACCACTTTCCAGTCATCGCCGAGAATGTCCGCCCGTAACAGTCGAGCTTGATAGGTTTGAGCATGCCGCACTTTTTTCCATGTGAGTGGTGGGATTTTGACCTTGTCTTTCACCTCATCCACGATGGGGGTCTTTAGTTTATTTCCCACAAGCTTAAATGTAAACTTGGGTCGCTTCACTTCGTATTGTACTTTATTTTGCCCAACGGCATAGACTTCCCACTGGTAAATTCGCCCCATGCGAAGCTCAAGACTCCGTTCTGTGTTTTTGGTTTTTACCTCGAAAGGGCGCTTCATGTTTTCAGACCAAACCCGCAGGCGATAGCCCTTGGCATCTTGAGCCGGTTGCCACTTAAATAGGATTTTTTGTTTTTTCTGATTACCTTTTGCCACGACCACAGATTTATCTGGCGGCTCCAGAGGAAGTACTTCCAGCGGCAAAACCACAAGTTCTACCGGTGAACTCCATTCACCAGGACCTTCTTTGGCAGTCACTGAGCGAATTCTAAATTTGTAAGTTCCAGCTAACATGTCTGATGAAAACTTCGTGGTTTCAGATTTGTAAACCTGTGGCTTCGCATCGGCTTCATTAAAAGTGAACTCAAGGTCATAGTGACTGGCCCCCGGCACGCTCTCCCAATCCAATTCAATTTTTGACATGGGACTCGGCGGGGGCGATTGACTCCAGGCTATGTGAGAGGTCAGACTGATCGCGATAAAAAAAACACTCAGCCAGAGGGGCATAGTTATTTGTCCTTTTTGGACGTGTCGATAATTGGTGGGGGCAGTTCTGTGATCGACTTCTCGGCCATGGAAATGGCAAAGCCAAGGGCTGCTTTGGCAGTGGCATCGTGGCCCTTTTCATCAAGGGCAAATCGATAGCCACGAAGAAAATTGTCTGGGGCCTTTGGACCGAATCGGAGCACTCGCATTGTAACTTCAAGAGCGTCTTTTACTGGCAGGCCAAAGGGTTTTTTCTCACGCAATACGGTATAGATAGCCTTGAATGGTTCCACAACTCCTTTGGGGTAGTACTGACTCATTCGCGCTAGATCAATGGCATATTGGGCACACACGGCAATGGGTAATCCAAGGTGTTTGTCTTTAGTGCAGAAATCCGCGATCTTGATGAAATCTTCGCGCACCTGCTTGCGATCTCCGCGGTAGTCTTTTGAGAGCTCATAGGCAATTTTAAATGCGGCCACAAAGTCGAAGTCAAAAAATTCAGTGAGATACACGCGTTCAAAAATTTCTTGGAAGCTTTGTTGGGTGTCATCACTTTCGTGAGAAAATTCAACGGCAATTTCTAGGGCTCGGCCGTGATCAAGGCCGATTTTTTTTAACAATAAAAGTGTTTTCGCAAATCGTGCGGAAGCTCCGTTGCACGCCGAGGCCACTCGCTCGGCCACCACTCGTGCCGAGGCTTCCCGAATATACACCTCGTCCACTTCCCTTAGAAACTTAAGGGTTTTCACATACTCATCGGTGGATTCGCAAAGCTCAGCTTCACTTTCTTGAATTTTCTTTGGGGTAGCGGATTGGGCTGTGGCCGCAAACAGCAGGCAAAGAGTGATAACCTTTAGCATCAGAACGTCCAATTCATAGCAAGCAGAGGCATTGTTTTTTGAGTTTTGCTATCATAGTGAAGTCGCATAGAAGTAAATGGCACATAGATCTTCCTTTTGTACTCCTGATGTTTTCCCCATGAAACAATATGCTGGTGGGGGAAAATCATTGGCAGAAAAGAAAACATGGCAGATGCTGCAGCATAGATTGTGCCTTCGCGATTCATAAAGGTGGCTAAATATATGGAAGCCATGGCGTTGGTGATTAAGGCCCCATAAGTGAGCTTAGTCATTAGTTTTGACGAAGACTCAAGAGTCTCTTCAGCCATTCTCTCTCGCAACAGTTGGGCTCGTTTGTCTTTGCCTTTTACCGCGCGCACTTCGCGGTAGCCGGTTTCGTAGGGTTTGCCAAGTCCCAGAAGGACTGTACCCAAAATCCACCCAGCACCAGTAACCTGAGCGCCAAGAACAGCGGCATCGGCATCCGTTTGTTGATCTGCCGTCAGGCTTGCGCGAAACATGGAGCTGCCCATTGAGCCCACATAGGCCGTGGCTAACCCTGAAACTTGAAAGGCCCAATAATCTGTGTACCAGCCGCTGGTTTCTCTTGCTGCTTCCACTTTGAGCCGTTGGCTGGCTCGTGGAACCACTTGCAGCTCAGGATAATCTAGGGCTTTGAGAAGATCTAAGCTTTTATCAATAGAGGGCTCGTCAGAGCTGTCGCTTGAGCTCTCTTCGTTTGTCGAATTGGGTTTTTCAGAGTTCTCTTTTGAAAAAGCCGGTTGGATAAGAATGGTCGATAGGGCAAATACGGTGAATAAAATGCGAAGGTGCTGAAACATGATGTCCCCTTTTTGTGCTAATTGGCTCTTTCATATATTACAGAAACTACAACGCGGTGAGAAGTAGAGTATGATCAGTTAGGACTATCATTGAGGTTCTTCACGCTACTTTGGTCGTATCGATTCAATTATCAAGTGAACAACATTTTGCAGATAACCACAGCAGCAACTATCCCCGCTAGATCAGCACTAAGGGCCGTAATAAGTCCATGCCGAAGGCGGCGAATACCTACGGCTCCAAAGTACACGGCAAGTACATAAAAAGTAGTCTCAGTGGAGCCTTGCAAAGTGCTAACAAGGTACCCTACATAACTGTCCGGCCCAATGGCTGGATTTTCAATTGTAGACGCCAATACGCCATAAGCTCCTGATCCCGACAAGGGACGAAGTAGGGCCATGGGCAAGGCATCTGTGGGCAACCCCAAAGGTTCTGTGAGAAAGGCAAGTGGTCCGATTATAAAATCGAGAGCTCCGCTATCTCTGAACATGGCTACCGCTGCCATGATTGCAACAAGATAGGGTATGATTTTAAGAGCCACTTCAAACCCATCTTTTGCACCCTCCACAAAGGTTTCGTATATGGGCACATTCTTTCGCCACCCAAAACCGACGATACCTAAAACAAGAACGGGAATCATCCAAGGTGCCATCACGTCACCCCATAAAATGGCTAGTGGAATAAAGCCGATCACGGCTCCGACACTCAGATAGCTCATCCAGGGTGTTTCGCCGGCAGAAGAATCAGGTGCCATGGTCGAAGATTTTGTAGGTGATTCTTGGGCGTAAAACTTCTGAAAAAACTTGGCAGCAAGAATGGCCACCGTTGTCGATATCAAAGTGGCAAAAAGGGTCGACGGCAGAATACCGGCAGGATCAGTAGAGCCAGCTGAAGCTCGCAAAGCAATCACGCCGGTGGGTAGCAATGTCACACTGGAAGTGTTAATAGCCAAAAACAAAACCATGGCATTTGACGCTGTGGTTTTATCTTCGTTTAAAGTATTCAGTTGCTGCATGGCCTTTATGCCAAACGGAGTGGCCGCGTTACCTAATCCCAAAACATTGGCCGCAATATTCATAATCATTGCGCCCATGGCGGGATGATCACTGGGCACATCGGGAAACAATCGGACCATCAAGGGACGTAGCAATTTGGCGATGATCAGCAGCAACCCCCCTTTTTCGGCGATCTTCATTAAACCTAAGAAAAAGGCCATTACGCCAACGAGACCTAAGGCCAATGTCACCGCCGACTTAGAGGACTCAATAATGGCAAGAGTCAGTGCGTTCATAGGACTTGAGGTGTCTGCGGCGGAGGCCGCCACCCAAGTCCATTGCCTTAAGGCTGCAAAAATAAAAGATGAGAAAATAAGAAAAATAAATACAGCATTCATAAATTTAAACCCTATGTGAGGGATCGATGGCCGGCCAATATCGCAATAGAGATGATTTGGCTGACAGGTAAAAAGCAGATATCGTCAGCGGCTGAGGCGGGATGGTTAGATGGATCTGTGTACATTCGCAGCAGCAACGTGGACCCATCGGGACTTCGGTCAGTGACCCAACCCTGAATGATCTGTCCGCTGTTCAAATAAAGCGACAGCAGGGGGTTCATACAATCTTCATTGGTTTTGGCTTCATTGGAGATGCGAACTAAGTCATCAATGAGATGGGCCAAAGATCGGGCTTTCACTTGCTCGGCAGCGGCTTCCAGAGCTGTTTTGTTATTCATGGCAATCCCCCTCAAGTTGTACCTAGTATCTTCCGAAAAAGTCTATGCTACATTAAGGTCTAGAGTAAACAACATCTTTGGAGTGAATGCTGTGCGGACGTGGGCAAGAGGTTTTTTTCTTCTATCGGTGATTAGTGGGCTGTGGATGGCCTATCAATTTTCAAAAGTGGCTCCTGAAATGAGTCAAATGGTGGAAGAGTCTCACGGTGCCAATGCGGCTGCCACAGGTGAAGAGTCGCAACCCAGTGTGGGAACCACGAATATCGGTTGCTTGAGTTGTGGCAAGACTGAGGATGACGATTATATCCCTCCAAAGACAGTGACCATCAAGGGGCAGACTTTTCCTTACAATCCAAAAAACATTTACTGGGTGAACGGCGAAAAGATCTTTTACGTGGATCGTGGGCGCAATTGGTACGCCGACGCCAATAAAAAGCCTGACAAAATAGGGATGGTAGCCACCATCAAGCCGCCGAGTTCCTCTGCAGATTTGAAAGTGGATAGCCTACTTGGAGCCTACAATCCGGCAAATCTAGAAAAGACCATGCAGCAGCTCAAAAAAACGCAAGAAAATATGAAAGACAGAAATAAATACCTCAACGAGTTAATGGAGCAGTAGTGGGTTCCAGGTCCTAAACCTGATCACGGGGTGTCAAAGGACGCCGGTCAAGGAGAGCCGCGACGCCAACGGCACGAGTGGCCGCATGTCGTCTTCGGATTGCGTCACTTTCGTGCTGCAACCCGGATACGCCATGCACATCGTGATGTTGGCGTCGCGGCTCTCCTTGACCGGCGTCCTTTGACACCCCGTGATCAGGTTTAGGACCTGGAACCCAATCACGGTCTGAAAATTAATCAAAATCTGCCCACGCAGCACACAGTAATTTCTTCTTATTAAATAGGTTCTTGCGAAATTCATTGCAAACCAGGCGGTGTCGTATTGCCATATTGGCCTGTAACCCGGGGGGGCTTATGAGAGGGGTAGTTGTTCTATTGGTTCTTGTATTGGGACTATCAATAGCGAGAGCAGAAGAATCTAAAACGTGTCAGTCGGTATTGACTTCAAAAATTAGCTTGGACGAGCAAATTGGAAACCCCATTTTGGCGCGGTTTTTAAAAAACTTTCGTCAAGAACTAGCTATTCTTTCTCAAAAGGGTTTGTTGAATCGGGCTGACGTGGGGCCTGAGAATATGTTTATAGGTGAAAGCTCTTTTAGTCGGGCACCATTTTTTATTGTAAAAGTGCGCCATGAGTTTCTCTACTTCTCGCAAAAACCAGGAGACTTGGGTGATGGAAATTCACAGCGCTGGGGTTTTTTAGAGGCCGCCGGCCCTGGTCGATTCACCTGCCTGGTGCCTCAAGATATCGTGTTACACACAGGGCAAGTGTTGAGGTTGATTCCTGGAATTGCGCCGGTTCTCATTGCAAAACGGCATGTGGGAGAAGATGGCGTTGCAGCACTGTTAGGCACGGAAGGCTTGAATCCAGCACAACTCAAATTCTATAAGAGGTTTAAAACCGAAATTTACAAAATTCTGTCAACTACTGTGTATGATTCTGGTGGCCGCCCTGTTGTGGTCGGAAAGGACGACTTTGTAGCCGCGCAAATCATGGCCGTAAAAACAAAGAAAAAGAAAACTCAGGCTGACCTTTTCGTGGTCGTTGTGCGAGGCGAGTATTTTTACTTCACAGATAAACCAGAAAAATATCCCTTCACCCAAGGCCGCCGAGTGGGACAGGTGATGGAGTCTAAGATGGGCTATCACCAAGGGATGCCGGCCGAGTTTCTTTTGGACAATGGCGAAACCCTTGCCATGGTGAATGGAAAGCTAAACCACTTTCAAGATCCTGAAGCTATATGGCAAAACTTGCGAGGGGAGTTGGAACAACTACTGCCGAGGCTTGGAGATGAGTGGAAAGAGTTTTATGAAGAATTCAATGAGGAGTTCCGCCAGTTGGCATTGTCGATCGGAGAAAGTGCCAGTGACTTCTCGTCTTTGCATTTAGAAAAAGGCTGGATCACGTATGGCAACCAGAGGGTTGACGGGTTCTTGTTGAAAGTGAAAGGCACCTACTATGTATTTAGCTCTGAGGCTGAGACTTTGGGTGACGGGCGGAATCTGAGGTGGAGAGAGTTTGAAGACCTTGTGAGCAAGGGAAAAGGTGGGGCCCAGTTTCTATTGGATTCTGGCGACCTTGCTCTTCATCTAAAAAGAGGCACGGGGTTCACCTCTGATTTAGTGCCATCATGGATCGAGGTGTCTGAATCCCCAGAAATCTATCTGTCGCCACCAAACATCAAAGAATGAATTGAAATTCAACACTGACCGCCTTTGGTGACCAGGCCAGTGTCTAGTTGTAATGGCAGGTCAACAACTGAGGTGATATCCCGTGAGGGTTTAATCGCCGATTGTCAAATAAGGTGTCTATACACATCAGGTGAAGCACAAGGTTGATGGGGAATACGCTAAAATCTCACTGTTGATATATCTTCTCTATGGATTCATGTAGCCGACAGCTAGTAAGCAACCTCGACCAGCCAGCAATGTATTTGGCCAGGGTGCCACAAAAGTCCGGTCCTGTTCCTGGCTGGCCCTTTTTCAGTATGGATTTTTCTGATACGATTTTGGAATGGCAAGGGGTCATAGGTATCGGCAGATTTTACACAATCAGTCTGGACAAGGTGCACTGATCATCGCGTTGATTTGTATTGTTGCGGTGGGAGTATCTCTGACTGTAGTTACTCGGGATGAAATCCCTAGGCCTCATACGAAAATCACACTACTACGGACTTCGATTACGGTAGTTCAGCAGAATATTATTCAAATTCTGAAGGATCCGGCCACTATTGTGGCGACAGTAAACTACAATACTTCAGAATTTTCATGTCTATCGACTGAATGTAATGATGGTGATGACTTTGAAATTTCGTTGGTGGATTCGACCAATGCCATGATCATCGACAAAACGGCAAACCCAGGTTTTACCAACTCTGGTGCGCCTTGCGAAAATGGTAGTGTGTTTGGGGATCCCGATTGCCCATTTCAAGTTAAACTTTTTTGGACGGCAGACTGTAATGGTGTGGCCACATGCAATACTGGTATTGTCAAAATGCGAACAGAGGTGGTTGTGAATTTGCCACCAGGGGTTTCAACTTTCAATGCTTCTGAGTACAATTATTCGTGTAATGCTGGTCAAATGACGAGCCTTTCGGAGTGTGTTCCACCATGAACGATTCTGCGAAACAATCGTCATTCATCTCCAGTTCTCCAAAATGGAGTGTCTACTTCAATGCTAAAGGGTTTGGCATTGCTGAGTTTTTAATAGCCTGGTTGGTCGTTATGGCAGCTACTGCTGCTACAATGACTATTAACTCATACCGACTAAAACGCCTGGCCTACGAAAAAGGTGTCATGACGGCCGCTGAACTGCGACTCGAACTTGCCACTATTCTGTTGGATGAGGCCTCGTGGGCGGCCACAATTGCGGACCCAGTCAATACAAGTGGAGCGGCGTCGTTTTCTTGCACTCCAAACCTCACAACTTGTCTTTCTGGTGGAGCCTTCGTGGTTAAAGATGGTGCAGGCAATACATTTTTTGACCCTACCGATTCAACTGTTAATGGGTTTACTGTCAGTGGGCAGGCATGCGCTTATCCAAGTAGTACTTGCGTATTCACCTACGACCTTGGGTGGAACGCCATTACTGATAATTTGATTCAAATACATGCCGACTTTGATGTGGATGGTAGTTATTCGCTACCTATCAACAAAAGGCGAATGAGTGTGATTGTCTATAAATATGTGGAGCCCTGATTCATTAGCACCGCATAATATCAAATAGGAGTTTTCAACGTCAATATTCTGCCGCTGACCCTAGCAGTTTCGAGGTCATTGAAACTAAAATCTCAAATTGAGTCATTTAATAATTCAAACATTAGGTGAGTTCGTTTTTTTAAGGCTTAAATCTAAATGGTAACTGATTGGAATGACAGCGAAATTCTGCCTTGAGGCCCTCAGGACGTCCACAGTTTGATTTAATTAGATGTTTTTGTAGACTGCGGTTGATTGTGTCAGTGACTTAGGCTGCCTTCATGGTTGTCTCACTTTGGGTATCGGCAGCTAATAATTTTTCTTTAGCGCCGGGTTTTAGCACTTGAGGGTACTGCAAGAGGTACTCGTTAGCAGACTTCCATCCGAGAGCTTTTCGGAGCCGCCAAGAGTTTTTCCATTGGCAATACTGTTCGAGGTATTCATTAAGCTGTTCGATGTTTTGCGGTCTTGCTCGATGGAACAACTCTTCATCGTCCATGCGGTGTGAACGCTCTACAAGCCCGTTAAGCTCTTTTTCTCCTGGAGGTATGAGTCTGTGCCTGATGCCGTGTTCATCGCATAGTTCATCCAAAATATGCGGCAAAGGATCGTCGATTCGTGAGACAAATTTATTCGTAAATTCCACGCCATTGTCTGTCTGAGTGCTGGTTATCCAAAAAGGCACTGCTCTTAGTAGTTCAATCATAAAGCGTTCAGTCTCCCAGTGACCATAACCTTCATAGGCCCTCTTAAACTCCCACCTCGATGCGTGATCAACGAAGTTATAGACGTAACACTTCTTGCCGTTTTCAAGGAGCGTTGTTTGCCAATTAACATCGATCTGCGTGTGCACTCCTGGCAACTCTACCTTCACAACGGTGGTGTGGCTAGACGCCGGCTTTGCACGCCTCTTAGAGCCCACAAGGCCCGCGTTCTTCAAAAACCGATGGATACGATACAGTGACAGCTCCACTCCAAGGTAACGTTTGAGGTGGGCTTGTATCACCTCAGCGCCCCAACCACAGAGTTTGCGCCATCGCCTGATGTGATAAGCCGTCCAGCCAGTGATGTCCTGTGCTTGTCGCCCTGGTGCCTTTCTTGGCGTTAGTTTTCTGTGTCCACCCTCGAGGTAACTCTTTCTCCAGCGATAAACAGTACGGCCAGATTTACCGATTTCCAGACCCACAAGTTCATAGTCTAAGTCCGAAAGGTTGCCAGAATGTTCCCTTTTAGCTAGCTCTATCAACGCAAGTAGTCTCAAAGTGAGAATCTTATCTTTTTTTCGAAATTTCTTGGCTTCTCTTCGCAGTTTATCTAAATTAAGACGCATTGCTAACTCCTTGTTCTTCTTGGTGTTTCTTAATTTGAGACTTTAAATTTCACCAAGAAGACTTGGAGTTTTTCAAGTAAAATCAACGTTTCCCGCCATTTCACTGACAAAATCAACCGAAGCCTAAATAATTAGATGTTTTGCCCTAAAGTTTTCGTACTTTAGTCCGAATAGATAGATGTGTTTCACCTGATTTTTACAGTGTGAGACGAAAAATCTAGCCGTCGGATATATTTATGAACTGCCCGTTGCCGAATAAATGTCCTTTGCGCTCAGCCTCTGGCGCGTCCCTAATTGAACTTATTGTTTCAATGGGGATGTTTGTGTTTCTTTACTCCATTGTAGGAGTGACAATGATATATCAGGCTGCCGCCGCAAAGTTTACCGACTCAATATCTTCAGCTCATGGACTAACTAGCGCATTTATGTCAGTCATTCAGTCTCCAAAGGCCTGGGAAAATACCATGAATGCGCCAGAGAACTCTAGCTTGCGCTGTTCTTCTGCTGAATCTGGCAATTCAGGAAAAATAGTTCTCTACGACGCATCTAACAGGCTTTACTTCGACCCTGTGAGTTCAGAAAGTAATGGTGTAACATATTCCCATGTGCCTTGTGTGTCCTTTGATGGTACGGCGGGAAGTGGCAGTAATGAATGCCCATTTCGAATGGAGCTGACATGGGACACTGTTTGTCCTGAATGTAGCCCACCTATGATCAAAGTGCACGGTGAGCTAAAGTATAATCCAAACGCCAAAAGTGTGGTGATCAACCCTGGCCACATGGACTTTTCAATTTTTAAATCCGCCACAGGCGGCATAGACGGTACGGTAAAGGATATCGCTCAGGGGCGGGAGCATGCGTGCGCCTTGTTGGGGAGTGGACAGGTTTTATGCTGGGGCGATAACTCTAAGGGCCAGCTTGGAGATGGCACAACGACAGATCGGGCAGACCCTGCGGTAGTGCCAGGAATGGAAAGTGGCGTGGATAGTGTTTTTGCCGTTCACCATCAGACTTGTGCACTTAAGGTTGATGGGACTCTTTGGTGTTGGGGTGATAATGAGCGGGGAAATCTTGGATCTGAGACGATTCCGGGTGTGAAATACGAGGTCTCACCAAAACAAATTACGGGTTTAGGTGGAACACCGATATCTATCGCAATGGCCTATCGAACAACGTGTGTACTGCTTGACACGACTGGCGTCGAATGCATGGGATACAATGGCGACGGGCAATTTGGCGCAAATATAGATCTTACTGACTATCCATCGCCGACACCAGCCGTCGAGGATACTAACGTCAAAGCAATTGATGAGGGGCCGTTCCACGGGTGTGCTGTAGATGTAGATGGCAAGGTAATGTGTTTTGGTGCCAATGAGGATGGGCAATTAGGAAATAATGGGTCTATTGATTCGAAAATTCCAGTTGACGTGTTTGGTTTATCTACAGGGTATTCCATGGTCGTCTCCACGGGGCAGGCGGGAGAGTTCTTTTCATGTGCATTGAGTGAAGCCGGAAACGTAAAATGTTGGGGAGATAACAACTCGGGCCAATTGGGCAATGGTAACAATGTCTCTTCAAATATTCCAGTTGATGTCAGCGGAATTGGTGATGCTTTGTCCATCACGGCTGGCATGCGCCATGTGTGTGCTATCACCACGGCTGGTGGATTGAAATGTTGGGGGAATAATAACCATGGGCAACTCGGTAATGGTACGACGACCAATTCAAATATCCCCGTGGATGTGATTGGCCTTTCTTCTGGGGTCAAAAAAGTAGTTATTAATGGAGACGGTACATGCGCCCTTATGGAAGATAATCATGTAAAATGTTGGGGAGACAATGACAATGGACAAGTGGGGGACGGCACAACCATCGAGCGCCATGAACCCGTTAATGCAATTATTTTTGATATATGTGAGTGAATACCAACTTATAGAGAATTCCTTACAAAACTAGTTGTTGAGTTTTGTGCAGACTGAATGCGGTCACTTAAATAATCATAGGCAGGTGTCGGGCCATAAGGATTTCAAAGTTTCTTAGAGTGGCCCCATGGGCTTTGGTCGAGAAAAGGTGGGTCGTTTTAGTGAAACCGCGTCAAATTGATACAGACCATCAAACTTTTTGCCGAGCCCTTAAGTTCAATTGGATCCTAGCCGATCAGTCTGACGTAGATTGCGGTTAAAATGTCTGTAAATCTTCGGGAGAAAACGGGCCGATGGCTGGCAAAAAGAAAAAGAAAAAAAATCTAGAGCTCGTTCAGGCAGACACAGCGTCTTTTAATATGCTGGAGAGCTCCTATAACCAGGACATGAAGCTAGCCCGCTCCATGGAGGCCGTGCTGATCACCATTCGTGGTCCTCATCAAGGGAAAAAAGTGTCCCTAAAAGGGGGACATTTGGTGCTGGGACGCTCTGAAGATGCCGATATCATGCTCGATGATCCAGCGGTGAGTAAACGCCATGCGATCATTATTGCTGTTGAAGGCCAGCACTACATTGAAGACCTGCACTCAACCAATGGTGTGAGAATCAACCGAAAAAAAATTGAAGAAAAAACCCTTCTGAAAAAAGAAGATTTAATTTCTATTGGAACGAGCATTTTTAAATACCTTCCGGCCGGCGAAGTAGAAATCATGTACCTGGGAGAACTTCAGCAGGCGGCCCATATGGATCGACTCACCGGTATTTATAACCAAAATTATATCACAGAGGCCCTCGAAGCTGAGGTCAAGCGTGCCCGAGTGTTGGATTCGCGACTGGCCCTCATTTTGTTTGACGTCGACAACTTTAAACAGATCAATGACAGCTACGGACACGCTGCCGGTGATTATGTTCTCAGTGCCATGGTGTCTGCCATTAAAGAGGAAAATTTAAGAGAAAGTGATATTTTTGGGCGCCAAGGCGGAGACGAGTTTGCCATATTGATGCTCAATGGGTCAGCGCGGGCAGCGGTGAAACTTTGTGAGCAAATACTAAAGACGGTGAGTCGTAAGAAATTCATCTTTGAAGATAAAGAAATTCGTGTGTCTGTGAGCATGGGGGTAGCCGTGATCCAGCAACACATGAAATCACCAAAAGCCTTTTATCAATCCGCCGATAAGGCCCTTTATTATTCTAAAAAGAATGGACGTAACTGCGCATCCCTTACTGTGGGGCAGTCCGATGTGACGGGATTGATCAGTCAATTTAAGTTTCGGCTGCAAGACAAACACAAAAGTATCATCTTTAATGATGCAGAAGCTGGTGTTTACAAGATCATAAATGAATACACTGGCAAGGTGGATAAGACAAAAGCTGAGACTCAGCGTAAAGCCAGTTAGTCACTCACTTCAAACAAAACTCAGTGTGTCGAAGGAGTGGTGCTCTCTACGCGACCAAGCCGTTGGGTGCCTCTGTAGAGCTATGACCCCAATGATCATCAGGGGTCTTCGACACACTGAGTTTGAATTCTTTCACTTGCCCGATTTTAGCTAGTCATAGGAATCTTGTGCCGCTAAATAAAATCCACATGGATGCGCTTTATGATTTTCAATATTTTATTTTGATTGCAGTGCTTTTGATTGTTCCAAAAGTATTGCAACGTTATCGAATACCAGGTGGGCTTTCAGCTCTGGCCATGGGAGTGGCTGCGGGTTACTTTTGGGGTGTTTATAAGTCAGATGCGGTAGTGAGTTTGTTTGCCACACTCGGTATCACCACTTTGTTCTTGTTTGCAGGGTTAGAAGTCAGCGTCACTGAAATTAAGCGGGATTTTCGATTTTTGGCCAAGCATCTCCTGGCCGGGTTGGTGTTGCTCCTCATTGGTGGCATTTTGCTGCGTTACTTTTTTGATCTATCGTTGCGGGCCTCTCTACTTCTATCGCTGGGCCTGTTGACTCCCTCCACGGGATTTATCTTGGACACGCTACACACTTACGCCTTTGACCAGCGCGAGACCAAATGGATTCGATCAAAGGCCATAGCTATGGAAATCCTCGCTCTTGGGGTTTTATTTTTCACTTTGCAGTCGGACTCTCTGCTGAATCTGTTTTTATCAATGACCCTCCTCATTGGACTGGTTTTCGCTCTGCCTCCGCTATTTCGCCTGTTTGTGGAAAAGGTCAGCCCTCACGCTCCCCAATCAGAATTTGCTTTTCTTATTTTGATGGCACTCCTGGCAGGAGTACTCACTCGAGAGTTGGGCGCGTACTATTTGGTCGGCGCGTTCGTCGTGGGAGTGGTTGCCAGGCGCTGTGAATTTATGGCCCCTTCATTTCAAGCTGAAAGTGCCTTGTCCTCGTTGCGTTTGTTTTTTTCGTTTTTCATTCCCTTCTACTTTTTCAAGTCCGGTCACGCCATAGACATCACTCAGTTGACATGGAAGGGTGTGCTGACGGGCGTGGTGCTTCTACTTGTTTTTGTGCCCATTCGATTTTCTTCGTTGATTTACTCACTCCGTTATTTTCATGAAGAGCGCTGGCAAAAGATGACGCAAATATCTCTGTCCATGTTGCCCACACTGGTTTTTGGGTTGGTGGTAGCTGACATTTTGAAAACTGACTATGGATTGCCTAAGGAGATATTTGCTGGCCTGATGTTATACACGGTGGTGGTCAGTGCTTTTCCGAGCTTCTTTATACAGCCGGCAATCAAAGGTGAATTCAAACCTCTTTAACGCACTATATTATAAGGTTTACCGGCATTCCGCCTATGGTAAACCCTACTGCGCTCACTGAACGAGCGAGAGTTGGCCAAAGGCGATGGGCAAAAAACAGCGGTTCAAGCATCCATAAAAATAAATAAAGAGGTTTCAATGAATAAGTCTCACTACACGGCAAAACGAATTCTGGTGACTGGTGGAGCGGGATTTCTTGGTTCTCATCTGTGTGCAAGATTGCTTCAAGAGGGCCATGAAGTGATTTGTGTGGATAATTTTTTTACCGGTAGAAAAGCCAATATTCTGGGTTTGCTCGACCACCCCTTGTTCGAAGTGGTTCGACATGACATCACCTTTCCACTGTATATAGAGGTGGATGAAATCTATAACCTAGCCTGTCCGGCATCGCCGATTCATTACCAAACAGATCCGGTGCAAACCACAAAGACCTGCGTGCATGGGTCCATCAATGTTTTGGGCCTGGCTAAACGGTTGGGGGCAAAAATATTCCAGGCCTCAACGAGCGAAGTGTACGGTGATCCAGATATCAGCCCCCAAAACGAAGACTACAGAGGCAACGTCAACCCCATAGGCCCTCGTGCTTGTTACGATGAAGGAAAACGTTGCGCTGAAACCCTGTTTTTTGATTATTACAATCAGCACAAGTTGCCTATTCGGGTCGCTCGAATTTTTAATACCTATGGCCCACACATGCATCCCGATGATGGCCGAGTGGTTTCCAATTTTATTTTGCAGGCCTTGCGAGGTGAGTCCATCACCATCTATGGGGACGGCACACAAACAAGGGCTTTTTGTTACGTGGATGATTTGATTGAAGGGTTTGTTCGATTTATGGAATACGATGGGGATCTTCCGGGCCCGATCAATTTGGGTAACCCTCACGAAATGCAGGTTGGAGAGTTGGCCCAGAGAATTTTGAAGATGACAGGGTCAAAGTCTGAATTGATCTTTAAACCCTTACCCCAGGATGATCCAAAACAACGTTGTCCCGATATCACTCGGGCCCGTGAAAAATTGGGGTGGGAGCCCAAGGTCTCTGTGGACGAGGGCCTTGAACGCACCATTCATTATTTTAGGCAATTGGTGTAATAGGAGATTTTTGTGAGTCAATTTTTTGTGTATCAGGCGTATGGTCGACCTGAGTTTTACCTAGAGTGCGTCTACTCGATTTTGTCTCTGTTGCGGTTTTATAACGAGGGGCCACCACCGTTTAAGATTTTTGTCTATACAGATAACAAACAGGCCATGCAGGGGAAATTACCTGAGTCCGTTGAATTTATAGAGTTGCCTGCCGGGCAATTTCAGGCCTGGCGAGGAGATATAGATTTTGTTCATCGGGTGAAGGTAGAAATGTTGCGTGATTTTACCAAGAGGGTGAGCGGGTCCATCATTTATGTGGACACGGACACTTATTTTTTAAAAGACCCTGCACCCATTTTTGAAAAAATCGGTAAGGGCACGCGATTTTTGCATCTACTGGAAGATCGTGTGGACAGCAAATCAAACCCCATTTTAAAAAAAATGTATCGATTTTTAAAAAAGCGAATCTTTTCGCTAAAAGATGGCCGAAATGTCAAAATGCCAGTGTCAGTGGAGATGTGGAACGCGGGCCTGATCGGTTTTTCCAGCCAAGACAAATCTTTGCTGGAGGACGTGTTGGAGTTAACGGATCTTATGTATTCGCAATATGAGAAACACGTCATGGAACAGCTCGCCTTTAGTTTTGTACTTCAAACTGAAGGCTCGTTGTTGCCGGCCGAGGACTATGTTTACCATTATTGGGCGCACAAAGATTTTCGAAATGCCATTGAAAGTTTTTTTGCTGAGACAAAGGCCATGCCGCTGCCTGATGTGGTCCAAGCTACAGAAAAATTAAATCCAGCCAATGAAAAGCCTGAGCCGCGGCGCTCTCGCTGGAGAGTATTTCATAAAATTCTTAACGTCGGTGGCGTGGCGGAAAGACCCTAACATATGTTTTGGCAACAGAAGACTTCACGAAAGCGATATCGCACTGAAAACGGATTGGCTTGTGTGGATTTACGGGTCAGTCGGTCGGATCAATTGTTTGACGTGCGAGATCCGGCCCCCTTTAGGGAGCGGGATTTAGACGACGATGCGGTGGACTACATTGTTGGTTCGCTCCGCGAGTTGGGGGTGAGCACCCCGGCAAAACTGGTGATCTCGGTAGCCGAATCAGAGACTCAAGGTATTGGTGAAGAGGCCATTCGCAATGCCATACACGCATTTTTTGATTTTGAGACCATATTAGTGCGACGGCGCTTGCAACAGACCTTCAGCGAGGGGCAAATAGCTTTGGCCATTGGGCTTGCGGTGATGTTTACATTTATTTTTGGCTCCCATCTTATTGGGGAGCCTGAAAAAGATTTGTTGCGGCGCTTGGCCTATGAAGGGCTAAACGTCATGGGCTGGGTGGCCATGTGGCATCCCATTAACATAATGCTCTACTCTTGGTGGCCGATCGTGGGTACTCTCAGAGTGATGCAAAAACTCAGTAAAATAGATATTGAAATTCATTTTAACCAGGGCAGTTAGTTGCGCCGCTCACCGCGATTGATAGTAATTCGGTTCTGGTAGGCGTCGTCACCAAAGTAATTGATGGCTGCCCGATTGTAAGCCCGAGCCGCAGCCTCTTCTGTTGAGAAATCTCCTAAAAATTGCGCTTTTCCGTCCACTTCGATACGCGCGCGCCAAACGTTCTTGCTCGCTATATAGGACACGCCCTTATAGGCCGAGGTGTTATGAGGCGACTTGGGTTTGGGCAACATGCGCTGGCGCTCTTTCATGGTACAAACGATGAGGTTTTGCTTGCGGTAATCCAGGCCATTTTGCCACCGACGGGGGAATACCATTTTTCCCTGAGGAGGATCCATTAGAAACTGGCCCAAAGACATTGTTCGCACTTTTCCGCCCGAGCGAATACTTGTGACCACGCGGGGTTTACCCTCTTTGCCGGTAGACTGCACCCGCCAGCTATGGGCCATGCAACGGCCGTAGTCTTCAGCATCTATTTTGACTGGATCGCTCCCCTTAACCGGCAGGTAACGCCAGGATTTCTTCGACGGATCTGACATAAACTCATTGTGAGTCCCTAACGGAGGGGAAGTCAATTTCGGGTCGAGGAATCCGGCATTGGAAGGGGAAATACGACGATTTTGAGATTTTAGGGCGCAATTTCGCAATCTCTCGTATCTTTTTCGGCAGGTCAAATCGCCCTTGTTCAAGCTGTAATCTATTCATTGAAAACAGGCCTAACAGGATCCTAGTTGGCTTCTCTGGGGGAATGAATTAAAAGCGTCCCTGAAGGGTGCAAAAAAATGAATATAGTTTCCATCAGCAAGATTTATCAGAATCTGCAAATTGGGGCAGTCTCACTATTGATAGCGGCAATATTGCAGCCATCCGTGGGGGGAGCCGATCAAGCGGCAGAGGACCTTGTAAATCGACCAGTAAAAATATCCGATACGACTATTTATGACATTCCCAATGCCGAAGAAACCGTCCATGACGTGTTTGAGCTTTATGAAATGGGGCGAGAATATATCTCCATACGGTTTGATGAGTTGGGAGAAAAAGGCTTTGATCAAGCCGTAGACCAGAACAAGATCCTGTTTGAACACCCTAAACTAGGCACTGCCGAGGCCACTCATATCGACAATATTCCCATAGTTCGTGTGGTCTACAAAAAGAATCATGTAGCCTATCTGTTTGTCAGTGCCGAACAAGTGCAGGATGACTCTGAACATTTTGAAAAATACATTGCGCGGCAGCACCTACTTTCGGGCTACTCGCGAGGGGACGGCAAAATGGGCCGCGATGTGGTGGTGGTTTGGTTGGAGCGTGATCGGGTAAAAAACGCCGATTTGTTGGCTCGTCCCCGTGGCTATATGGAGCGTTGGAAGTCCTTTTGGAAAGCTCATTACAAGACGCCAACCTTTGACGATAAGGCCTTTGGATTGACTTGTGGCGTGTTGCAGGCAGGTTTGGGGCTTGGCATGTCCTGCGCCCAGGTGTGGGCCAATGCGGATTCCGATTTCTGGCAAGACGTAAGTTTGCTACCGGCATTCTTTAATTTCGTTTTTGGTGCGGGTATCGGCGTGTTTCATAGAACCTACAAAAACATTGTGTTCTCAACTCCCAGTCGGGCTAAGCAAATTATGAAAGCCTCTGTGCCGAGTCTGTTATACGCTTATCTCATTTATGCTTCGGCTCGGGGCATGAATGCCAATTTAAATGTTTTTGATCCCGCGGGTTTTGTGAATAATTTGTGGATATGGCTGAACGTTGGACTCACCCAACCACTAAAAGTGGAAATGTCTCAGTGGGCAAAAATTCTGGAAGAAGAGAGAACAGATCTTAAAGAACACGTAGTAAAGATCCCATTTTCCGATAAGGTTATGACGATCACGGATCGAATGATCAATTACCAAATTAAAATCCAACTGTCTCTAATGGGTATTCGCATGGCGGATCTGATGGGAATTGGATTTTCTGGCCTGGCACTTTCTCATGCCCTTGGTATTGCGGTGAGTGAAAACGGGGAGGCCGCCATCAGTAAGGCCTTTATGCTCTCGCTGTTGCCAGTCGTCTACATTGTGACAAAGTGGTGGGCGAACAAGTACCATTCAAAGGCGGCTAAAAAGATGGGGTTTGATCGCCCCGTGTGGGACCGGCCGAAACAGGCGATCACGAGGTTTGTAAAGAACCTTCGTTCAGGAAAATACGTGAACGATCTCCAGAGACTTTTGGCCAAAGATGTAGAAATGGCCGAAGAGGCCGTGCAGAAACTCAAAGACGGTCACCGGGTGCATGAGCACAACAAAGAGGTGGTGGAGCTGATCAACCTTTTTGAGAAAAAGTCTGTAACGAGCTGTCGCGTGTTGCTAAGGACTCCCACATCCTCGGCCTCTGGCGAATAATTCATCTGCGCTGCATTTGTCGTTAAGTTTTTAAAGAGCCGTTGATATCTTAACGGCATGATCGACAATTGGCTTAAACAACTAAATCCAGAACAAAGAGAAGCCGTTTTACATAATGAGGGCCCACAGCTCATACTGGCCGGGGCAGGATCAGGTAAGACGACCGTTTTGGTGACCCGCACAGGGCGACTCATTGCCGAAAAAAAAGCCAAGCCTGAGCAAATCACTGTGATGACTTTTACAAATAAGGCCGCCCGTGAGTTAAAAGATCGTGTGGCCGCAAAGTTGGGGCCCAGCGCTAAGGGAATTTGGGCGGGGACATTTCACTCATTTGGTCTCAATGTCCTTCGTAAATATCATAAACTAGCAGGCCTACCGAAACAATTTGGAATTCTTGATGCGACTGACGCCAGGGCTCTGGTTCGAGAACTAGGCAAGGACCTCCATCATTCCAGCAAGCAGGGATTTGATGCCGAAAAGCTGTTGTCCATAATGGCCAGTTGGCGACAAGAGGGTCGAACCAAGGCCAAAAGTGAAGATGAGTACGAAGAGCTCACGCAAATGTTGCTGCCGAAATACTTAAAAAGGCTTGAGCTTTTAGGGGTTGCCGACTTTGACGGGCTATTGCTCAAGCCCCTTCAGATTTTTTCAGAGCACCCCCATGTGAGAGATGAATGTAATGATCAAATAAAATATTTGATGGTGGATGAGTTTCAAGACACTAACTTAGTGCAGCTGCGTCTTGTTCAGCGGCTTGTTGAAGACCATCACAATATAGCCGTGGTTGGCGACGATGATCAGTCAATTTATGGATGGCGGGGCGCTTGTGTCAGCAACATTTTGAATTTTCCAAGGTTATACAAAGATTGCCACGTTGTCCGTTTGGAAAGAAATTATCGATCCACGCCGTCTATATTAAAGGTGGCCAATGAGGTGATTCACAAGAATTCAGAGCGGCATGCAAAAATTCTTAAAGCAGAGGCTGCCAAAGAACAAGATCATAAGCCAGAACTCTTCGTTTACGAAACAGAAGAAGAAGAGGCTGATGATGTGGTTCAGCAGATTCATCACTTTGTGCGCGAAGGCTACGGGTATAATGATATTGCCATTTTGTATAGATCTAACTCGCAAGGTGGTCTCATTGAAGGTAGCTTGCGCCACGGGCAAATTCCCTACGCGTTGACCGGGGGTACGGCTTTTTTTGATCGGCGTGAAGTTCGCGATGTGATTGCTTATATCAGGTGTGCATTGGCGCCCAACGAAATCGCCTTTCGACGCATTTTAAATACGCCCCCAAGGGGTATTGGCGAGACAACGGTGAAAGCTTTAGAAGAGTATTCTCACAGCCACTCTGTCAGCCTGTTTAAATCGGCAAAAAATTGGTCGCAGGCTGGAGTGAACGAAAAAGCGGGCCACAGCATTGATCAGTTGTTAGAACAATTGCGGCAACTTCCAGATTTACTGCTACAGCCACTGGCCGATAAAACCAGTGGCCAACGGCTTTCAGAGTTTTTTGTGAACAATGGTTATTATGATTTTGTTAGTAAGGGCTATAAAGACACAGCCACAGCGCAAAATCGTTGGCAGCTCGTCGATATTTTAGGGCGAATACTAGATGGTTTTTTTACCCGTGGCGGACGCACACTGAAGACTCTTAAGGAGTTTATAGACAGCATGGAACTTCGAGACAGTATGGACGAGTCGCCTGCTGAAAAAGATAAGCCAAAGGTTCAGATGCTTACCTTGCATGCGTGTAAGGGCCTAGAGTTTCCCGTGGTATTTATAGTTGGTGTTGAAGAAGACATTCTACCTCATCGCACACTAGGATCAGATATTTCAGAAGAGCGCCGGTTGTTTTACGTGGGTGTGACGCGGGCTCAAGAACGATTGGTGTTGTCACACGCTCGTCAACGTAAACGTTTTGGAAAATTGCGGCCCGTGGCTCCATCGCGGTTTTTACTAGAAATACCAGAAGAGCTCTATTTGGCTCATGAGGGTGGGTTTCGTCCTGTTACGGAGCAAGATCGGCAATCGATGATGGCCGACCTGTTTAAAAAGTTGGATTCTCAGATATCAAATAGAAACACGACAGAATAAAAATATAAGGAACATACTTTCCCGACATTTCCCAGGCCTTCCACAGCCGCATTTGGGCTAGGAATCAAAAGACCAAATCCGTTGAGGGAATTGATCTTTTTAGAGAACCCTTTTTAGTTATGCCGAAAGGAGACTTCGACAATCGTGAGTCAATGATCGGGGTTTTTCAGGCTTAAGCGAGTGGTATCCTTCGAGGCTTTTTGCAAAAGGGATATCGTTCGAGATTTCTACGGAATCCACCTGCTTTTGCTTTTTTGCCTGAGTTAACTTCACAATGTTAGCAATGGAGCTTGGCTGGGGGATGCTATCAAGGAACTCTCCATCACGCCCAAACCGTTTGTTCCGATGAGCCATACGTGCTTTTAAAGCCGTGCCTGTGTGGGTTTTCAAGAAACCACCAAAACCGGCATCACCTTCTTTAACAACAGAGTGGTCTTTGTAGAACTGATTGAGGTCATCTTTGTTTAAGGTTCCTTTTTCAGCAAGAGTTTGCCCCATGGGGATAAGCGCGTTGTCAATGTTAGTCAATAGGGCCAAACGAGCCAATTCGCGAGCTTCTTTTAACATTCTATCCACTTCACGATCGAGCAGTTTTCGTCGTTGGCTAGTAAGCCCGGCCTTGAAATGATCTAAAACCTTTTCGATCACGTCTCGGTGAACAGCACTTGGTCCCCAGGCTTCGGACAAGCCCCAGTTTAAGATAGCCACATAGGCCATCTTGGTGGCTCTTTCCATATCGTTACTTTTGCCGGCATCATGGCGAGCCCCCTTCGTTACCAGGGTTTGAGCCACTTCGCCACCAAAGAGTACGGCCATCTCTCGAAGGGCGACTTCTCTAGTCATACTGGCCTGCGTTTGTTTCTGGTGGGAGGCTAGTCCTGCGTAGTAGATCCACTCACCGGCAATTTCTGTTACTCCTGGTACGATGGTGATCAACTCATGGTCATAGAGGTCGCCGAGATAGATCTGCCTCACCAATTCATGACCTGCTTCGTGAAATGCGGTCAAAACTTGATCGGTGGGTAGAATATCAGGGTGGGTCACCCGTTGCTTGCCGCGAAGGTCAAACTGAAGGGGATCTACATGGCCCTTCACATGAACCTCTAGGTGAATCATATTGACCTCAGTGGTGCCGACATTTTCATAAGAGGTTCCGGGGTTACCCATTTTAATAACTATATCAGTGTTTGATGGGATTTTATGTGTAAGCAACAGATGCCGTAATCGCGCTTCAAAATCTTCGCGCACGAATCTATCTATTGAAGCGCCTTGCTCACGCAAAATAAATCCAGCGTCTTCGATGGCTGAAAGAATGTTCACATAGTCTTGTTCGTTATAGAAAGACAAATTCCATCCCCGTCGACCATCTTGGGGGGCCAAGCGGCCTACAGCTTGACTGATTTTCAACTGGGTCAGCTGACGGATGGCTTTGAAACCCAATGGTGCAAAAAAGAAGATATTGGGTTCACCAATTCGATTGATAAAAGCTTCGCTAAAGTAACTCTCAAGCAATTTTCGTCGACGATCTGGGTTTTGCATCATCATTTGATGGATTCTTGTCATGGCCTCTTGCTGGACAACCTCGGGAACGTGACGAGGAATGGACGCAAACAACTCTTCCCCCGCATTTCCGGTAAGGATAATGGTGACGTTACTCATGACTCGCGGCTTGCCATCAGAGAAGGTAGTGACCACGGGCTCTCTGAAAATGTCATAGAGGGCTTTGAGCACTTCAAGTGGTGCATTGGCGATTTCGTCAAAAATGACGGTGAGTCGACCGTTTTTTCTATCGTAGTGCTTCATAAAATCAGAGGGTATCGAATTACCAAGGGCGTCACGAGAGCCAAGAATCTTAGTTTTTATATCTTGCTTGCTGACCACTTGACTGAAATCAATGGTTACAAGGTCAGATTTTTTACTGTTAAGAAACGCATCAATAGCTTTCCCGGCTTCTGTTTTACCAGTAGAGGATGGGCCCAAAAACATAAATGATCGTGCTGGCTCGGTGGCGTCTTCAATACTTTTTTTGCCGGCGCGTCCTTCTTCTGCATCTAACACGGCCGTACCCAAACGCTCGGAAATCCGTTCGATATTAAATACTCGACTGTTGAGAAATTCAGGCATCTTGAGCAGTTCATCCACGCGCTCATCGCTGATTGGCCCCTTATCTCTGTCGGCTAAAGTGGCCTTGATAGGCAAGCTAAAGGTTTCTTTTTCTTCGACCTTTTCTGTGACCCCAGCAATGTCGCTGATTTTAGCAATTTCTGCTGTGACGCCATCGGCGGTCTTAATTATAAACTTCAATTGCCAGGTGTGGTCGGGCAGCTGCTCAACATCTAAAACCAGAGCGTCGGTGGGCTTTAAGTTTTCAAACTTTTTTTCCCGAACAGCATCAATGAGGGTTCTCTCAATGAGGTTGAGCAAACGATCGGCCATAGGGCGTGCGTTGTCTTCCGCCACATACCTATAACTTTGAACAAACTCCACCAGTTTTTCGGTCCATTCAATTTTCATCGTGCCAAAAGCGCCTTGACCGGAGCTTAGAAGAACAGCCATTTCTCGGAGTTTGATTCTAACGATCTCCTGCAGCTCAATGGGCGAAAGGGGGCGCATTAAAGCAAAGGCCCGGTCGGGAATTCGGTTAAGTAGTTCTTCTGAGATTCCTGGAGATGTTCCGCCAGAATGTCGAGAATTGGTCTCGCCATTGGCTTTGGAAAGTTCGTTTCGTAAAACGGCGACGTCATCATTAACTGTTTCCCACTTCTCCACCATTTCCTCATAATCAAGAGGTGGGCCGAAACGTTGGCCATTGGGTTCTCGAGACGTGACCAGACCAATACCGTCATTGGTGGCCACAATAAAGGTGATGGGCACATAGATCTCAGCCAGACCACCATTTGGGTTATTGATTTCAAATTTACCCTTTTCAAGTCCCTGTTTTAAAATGGCGTCTTTAGCTTCTTTCGACCAGTTATGAAATTCGTCCACGTATACAACGGCATTTTCTGGAGAATAACTTCCGTTCTCATTTACACCGGGATGCCACTTGGGGTTTTCTGCAACATAGTATTCATCCCCTCGAATGCTCTCACGGGTTTTCACTTGATAACGGCCGCCCGAGTGGTCTACGAGAAACTGTAAAAAAGGCGGAAAGTTATCGGATCCCACATAGCCAGTGGCTGATCCCAGTAGTTTCCAAAGGTCAGCTTCTGTTTTAGTAACAGGCAGCGTGTACATGTGCTCGCGCCATGCCCCTTTTTGTTCATGCATGGCATCCACATAATTGCGGGCAGTAGTGTCTTTTCCGGTGCCAGGCAGACCCATCAGCAACAGCACTTCAGGATCCTCTCTTAGGCCATACAGGGCCTTTCGATATTCGAGGTTCAGCACTTTCTCAATAATATCGGCCTGTCCGATCACGGATTTATTCATCCATTGTTGAATTTTGCTAATTCGATCATAGACTTCAAATTCAGATAGGGGTTTAGAAATGCCTTTAACTGGCACTAACAGCTTTGAACCACTGGCTGGAGCCAGTTTTAACTGTCGCTTTTTACCAGGAATATCGTGTATGGAAGGTAGTTTTTTATCTCGGTTTTCAAGGCCTTTTATGAGTTTACTAAACCTGTGCCGTAGATCTTTTTCGTAAGTGTCATGTGCCCCAAAAAACAGACGGGTCATGGTCTCGAGTTCTTTGACATCGGGTTCATGGGTTTGGGTGGCCATTTTCTGAAGGCTTTGCAAGATAGCCTTCAGGATCTGTGGGTTCACGCCATCATGTTCGGCCCGAATGATTTCCAGTTCGTATCGATTAAGAAGGGCCTCAACAACTTCTTCAAATTGGAAGTTGCCGGCGTATAAAATGCATTCAATCTCATCAGTCACATCGCCTGATTGGAACGAGGCCATCAAGCGTTCAACCTCATTCACATCGGCTTGAGCTAGCGGCGACCAAGAAGACCCGGCAACAATGAAAAACAAAAATAAAAAATTGCGAAGAAATACCCTACCCCGATTGAGTCCCACAAGATCCCCCTTTATTGACCCTAACGACACTACCTAAATTTTAGTTGGATTTACCCGTCCCCCTAATGTGGAGTCACTCTTATGCAATTGAGTAGCCAATTATAAGTAGATAAAAAATTTTTCAAAAGGGCGGTAAAGCCGATTCATAGCCTCAAGTTCGCAGGATAAAGAGACTGGTAATCAGCGGTGGTGTGCGAAAACCCTTTTGAGTATAGGTACTTGATGCTGCGCAATCAAAACAGTTAAAGCTCCGATTGAACTAAAAGGAGTCGTTTTCTTCAGTATAAGTTGTGTTTTTAGATCACAAAAACCGACTAACGCATAATGCAATTACAAACTAGATTTTCAAATTTACATGATTTGTCTTAGCTCCAATTTTAAACAAGGATTAAGATATCAAAGAGAGTCTTGGCGAAAGATTGAGGGTTTTGGACGCGATTGGCGCCCGCCACCCATTCTCGGAACGGATCACTACCCCAGGAACTCCTCTTTGGTGATTTATTTAAGGTGGCAATAGGTAAGGCAACATATTCACCCAGATTCTGGTCAGATTTAATCGGTTCGATTGGTAAAAGGCCGAGGCGTATCCCATGCGATACGTTGAGGCTATTTTGGTCGAGTATCTTTTGAAGGTGACCTAATGCTGAGATGAAAATGTTGCCTTTCCTATGGCCGGCCTAATAAACAAAGGCATAACCTTAGTCTAGAAATTGCAATTTCAAATAGCTCTCCAATGGGGTCCGACAGGGTCATCGATATAAACGCTTTTCACCGTTTCACCGGCCAAGTAGAATTGAACCTATGAAGTTCAGTTTAAATTCTAGCATCGTTTTTGTCGTAATGACTATTTTTTGTACCTTGGTTTCGGGTCAGGAAAAGCAACCAGAAATGTTTTTCACCGTCCATCGCGAGCAAACTCTATATGGCGAGATAGGGTATGACTGGGAAGTCTACCGCGATTTGAGTCAAAAAAAAACGGCAACCTTGCCTAAACGTACGTGGATTAAACCAGGAGATCATTTAAAAATAGAAAAAATTGAGTCCAAGGGAACCGTGCAGTACGCGAAGGTTGTAAGTACAGATGATCCTAAAGACAGTGGATGGATAAGATACGATCAGTTGTATTTCTACGATGAGGGTGAGCTGCATCGATGTGTGGATATTGAGGCCGGTGATCAACAGAATGCAAAAGATATATTAAAGTTTCTCTATGCAAAAACCAAAGAATCCAAGGATCCATCAGGCCTTTCAAAGAGTTTTTATCGGAAGGGGGCCAACTGTGAGGACTATATTAAAAAGGATGGATCCTACGGTTCTCGAGGTGAGGTATTGGCCAAAGAAATACTGGGGCAGGGTAAGTCGTCGAATCGATGGGCCTACTTTCGTTCAAACAATATAGATCAGATGGGCAAAATATGTCCGAATTTTTCACGTCTCACCGACCAACAAAAGCTGAAATTCTGGGTTTGGACTTTTGCCGCCATTGCATGGGATGAAGGGAAGTGTATTTCTAACATTGCCCGCCTTGATGCCACAAACGGAGTGGCTGCTGGTGATTTTCAGTTGCCTGAAAATTGGAAAGACGGGCGAAGTTGGCGAGGACCAGGCTGCGACGCAACTGAAGAAAAGGTTCAAGGTGTGAACGCGAAACGGCGTCCCATCGGGAGGTTTTTGATGGCCAATGAAATGAATTCAATCCCCTGTGGAGTTGAAATTATGGGTGGAGCCATTTGCGGCTTCTACAGCACGAGGCGATGGCCCTTGCGTTGTGAAGAGTCAGAAGGTTATAAAGGGAAGGCTTTGTTCGGACATCACCTCTATTGGGAAAAACTGCGGCAGCCCAGTCATGGCAAAGTGTTGAGCATGGTCAAGGAGTATCCGTTATGTCGATAAGAAAAGGTCAGATTCTGGTAGTTTTAAAAACCGTCTTGTTTGTTTCATGTGTGACATTTGCTTGGTTTAGTTCTGCAGCTTGGGAAGATTTGAAGGCGGAGCTAGGCTTCCAAAGTGGCATTTACAATATGGTGAAAGGCGAATCGCCATGTGCAGAGTCATTTGTTGGATGGATGGATGGCGAGCCGAGTCCGTCATTTATGCTCGGCCAGAACATTGTCTTTGCCAATATCAACGAGGGTTCTGTGGAGAAGCGGAAGACTCATTCAGATGAGTGTAGCTATAAATCCAACACAGTCTTGAAAAAGAATCGATTGGCTCAAACGACCGATATCGATTGTCCAGGAGGACAGATCTCTCGAAGCGAGGTGCTCACTGTTAGTGGAGGCACTATCGATTACCAGCTTGAGATCTCATCGGGAGGAAAGCTGAACAAGCAGGTTCGATGTGTTTATAAAGTGAAATAGGGTTTTCATTCACTTTCAATTTTCGTAAATACTCACTATTAATCAGGTAAGTTCGCCCAATGAAGGCAGTCGAAGCCTTTGTAGCGACATACCCTCAGTTTGAAAAATAGCTGAGATCATCCGCAGTTTTATCAAAGCCCGGTGAATAGCGGCTTCATTCAGAACGATTCTGTTCAGGGCGCGGCAGTTTGTGAATTTATTTCATGAAAAGATGGGGTTGCAGTCATGGAGAGGCCACTCATTGTCTTTAGCGGCGGGGCCTATGGCATTGTTATTGCTGAAGTTATTTGCTAGTTATTCGCCATGCCATTGGTGAGGACTGAGCATGTGGGACTTTAGTGATCCCTATCCAGTCACTCGCCCCTTACGTGACCAAGGAGTGTTTATGTTATTTTCTCAGGTTAAAATATTGTCTGTTGTTTTGCCGACACTGGCCTTTTCGGTCGCTAGTTTTGGAACCACGTTTGATTCTGTGGCTCAGATTATGTATGCCAAAAAAGCCAATTCTAAAAAGCAGCAACCGAACGATCAAGTTCGGGATGATCGTTTGCGAAACTCTGACAATGGCCTACCACCCAACTCTAAAGGCTATGAAGGTTCTGAAACCAACAACTACGGTGGGTCCACCGGAGGCGGGTTCTCAGAATTTGGTGGAGGGTCTAATAACAGCAATTTATTTTATGAAGTAGAAGAAGCCCGCAGCTACCTTCGCGAGGCTTTTTCACAGATGAGCGATATTGAAAAAGAGCAAGCCATCGTCATGGCCGTGGCTGTGGGCAGTGGCGGGGCTTTGATCCTTGCGGCCCGGGCGGGGTCCAGTGTGGCTAAAAAAGCCGCCGGTGTGGCAGTGTTACTTGCGAGTTGGAGTGTTGCGAATGCCGCTGAAACAGTTGAGTACTACTACGACAAAGACAATTTGCAGTTGTGGATTGACGGCGAGCCGGGTTGGGATTGGCTTCCACGATATGTGGATGGATTTCCAGAATACATTTTATCCCTACGAGATGTAGTTTCAGAAAATATCTAGTCGTTAGAGATTGTATTCGCCAATTACCGAGGGGGCAGCATTGAGAATAGGCATCGACCTGGGCGGTACCAAAATTGAGGGTATCGCTCTTGATTCGTCAGGTGAGGAGTGGGCCCGGATCAGGGTGTCCACGCCGAAAGATTACCCTTCAACATTAAACGCCATTAGACACCTTGTGAATGATCTTGTCACAAAATCAGGCGCCACTAATTACACGGTGGGGGTTGGCACTCCGGGGGCGATTTCTCCAGCCACTGGTTTGATGAAAAATGCCAACTCCACATTTTTAATTGGCAAACCGATGGACAGAGATCTTTCAGAAATACTGCAACAAGAAGTGCGAATGGCCAATGATGCCAACTGCTTTGCGCTATCAGAGGCTGTGGATGGTGCCGCAGAAAAACAGCCAGTTGTGTTCGGCGTGATTCTGGGAACGGGTGTTGGTGGCGGACTTGTGATCAATGGTGAACTCCTTGTTGGGGCCCATGCCATTGCCGGTGAATGGGGGCATAACCCGTTACCATGGATGAACGAGGCGGAGTCTCCGGGGCCTAAGTGCTACTGTGGAAAGCAAGGATGTATTGAAGCTTTTCTCTCTGGCCCTGGGATGGTCGCAAGGTATCAGCAAGGGGTTGAGAGTGCCGACGTAGGCGTGACATCACCAAAGCACATTGCGGGGCGGGCGGCCAGTGGCGACCTTCAAGCCGAGGAGTATTTGCAAAAATACGAAGATCGACTGGCCCGGGCATTAAGTGGAGTGATCAATGTGGTCGACCCTCATGTTATTGTACTTGGAGGTGGAGTTTCAAACCTTGATCGTCTTTATTCTCGGGTGCCCGAGCTTTTAGAGAAATATGTTTTCTCAGACGAAGTGCACACAAAGTTAGTGCCTGCAAAATTTGGCGACTCAAGTGGAGTGAGAGGGGCCGCTTGGCTTTGGCCAAAACCTCTGTGACACCCTGCCATTTGATTTTTGTGAGGGTAGCCGTTAAAGCGAGCCTATCATTTTGATGTGTGTCTGCAATTTTTTGCTGATCCAATTTTGTAAATTCATATGTAGATTTGTCACTGAAGTGCAGGGGGAGATGTGTCCGCCCAGTTTGAAATATCAAATATAGACCTCGTTTTGCTGTTTCTTTATTTTGTGGTGGTGCTAGCCATTGGGTGGCATTTTGCTAAACGGCATTCAGGATCTGAGGATTACTTTCTTGCGGGGCGCAAGCTGGGTTGGGCCACCATAGGTTTCTCGCTTTTTGCCTCTAACATTTCAAGTACCACCCTTGTGGGTTTGTCTGGGGCCGCTTACAGCTCGGGGATTTCCATATCCAATTATGAGTGGATGGCGTCTGTGGTTCTGGTGATCTTTGCCGTGTTTTTTGTGCCTTATTACGTTGGCAGTCGCATCTATACGATGCCTGAATTTTTAGAACGACGATATGGTCCAGCGCTCAGGTACTATTTCTCTCTACTCACAGTTGTGGGAAATTTGTTTATTGATACGGCTGGAACATTATTTGCCGGTGCATTGGTCATACAATTTTTCTTTCCAAGCGTTGAAGTCTGGCAGTCGGCACTGATTTTAGCAATTGTAGCCGGTCTGTATACCGCAGCCGGTGGTTTGTCTGCCGTGGTCTATACAGATGTAATTCAAGCGGTGACCTTATTGGTTGGTACAACAGTGCTAACATTTTTGGCTTTGGATAGAGTCGGCTCTTGGCAGTATGTGGTAGAGAACACTCCGCCTGAAATGTTGAGTGTGATCCGTCCCAATAGTGATCCCACCATGCCGTGGCTCGGCTTAGTGACTGGCGTTCCGATTTTGGGGTTTTATTTTTGGTGCACCAATCAATTTATCGTGCAAAGGGTACTTGGGGCTCGCAACATACATCATGCCCGGTGGGGAGCCCTTTTTGGCGGGCTCCTCAAGCTGCCAGTTCTTTTTATTATGGTGTTTCCTGGTGTGATGGCTCGATTTATTTTTCCGGATCTTGAGCGCCCCGATCTCGTATTCCCCACCATGGTTCATGAGCTCCTCCCCGTGGGGGTGCGTGGCCTGGTTTTAGCCGGCCTCGTGGCTGCGATTATGTCGAGCATTGACTCCACTTTACACTCGGCCTCCACTTTGGTGACCATGGACTTTGTTAAGAGGTGGCGGCCTCAATGGGGACAAGAGAGGCTCACAGTGGCTGGAAGGTTCATCACTGCGGCATTCATGTTGATCGCCGCATTTTGGACGCCCATGGTGGCGCGATTTGAAACGCTGTTTGAATATTTGCAGTCCTCCTTGGCTTATTTGTTTCCGCCCGTGGTAGCGGTGTTTGTGATGGGGCTATTTTGGTCTCGGACCAGCTCAAGGGCCGCGTTAACCGGAATGGTGCTCACCCACGGGGTGGCCGTAGCCGTATTTTTGGACCAGAACTTTTTTCATTTCTTGCCGCAAGTGCACTTCTTGTTGTTGGGCGGCAGCTTTTTTCTGCTGGCTTGCCTAGTGATGTTCGGATTGAGCTTTGTGACCCCACCGCCAGAGCCGAGCCAAATCAAAAACTATGTGTGGTCGAAGGAGCGCGTAGCAGAGTTGGAGGCGGGTCTTCCGAAGGTGTCCTGGTATCAGGATTATCGTATTCATTCTGCGATCTTACTTGTTTTGACGACCCTACTAGTTGGGATCTATTGGTAGTTGTATTGGGGCAGATTTTAGCGGGTTTAAAATGTCCATCGTAATATTGATTTTCTGTAACATCTGGGTTACATGACATCTTGCGTTTTTGTCGGGTAAAGCCGGCATTTCGAGGGGACAAATTGGCGGAACGAGCAGGGTTGAACTCAAAGGGTAAACTGTAATTAGGGGCGGGGACGTCCTGGAAGGGTTCAACATGAAACTGCACACTCGGATGGCGCAGGGCTTTCTATTTGCCTTGTGGGTAACGGCTTGGTTTGTAAACCCCGCTTTTGTTAAAGCCGATGAAGTTGAGTCGAAATGTCTCGATCTTTTAAAGCAATCGACAATTCTAGAGGTTCTTCAAGAAGCTGCTGAAGAGCGTTGGCAGTCTTTGAATGTGGTTAAGCCCAGTTTCATGAGCATCAAGAAAGAACAAGAGGCTGCCATCACTTGGGCAGGAGTGGCGCCTCCTCCACTTATGTCGTCTTTTCTTCCAGAGGGAGTTAGTTTAATTTCTCATCCCCTGGTGGACCCCAAAGAACAAGGCCTTGTGAAAGTTGGCGACGGAGATTTTATGTCGTTGCGGCTTCACTTTTCACATGATGGGCAAACTCTGGATACCAACATCGGCCTGCCTGTTACCGCACTTTTAGATAATGTGGAAATGGCAGAAACAAAAGGCAGCGTGGAAGACGATAGCAGCGATAATGACGGAGACAAAGATAGAACATCTGGCCCCACCTTGACGGAGCTTTTGATTCAAGCCAAAAATAATCTTGGTGACTCAAATAACAACGCAGAAGCAAGACCAAAGTACCTCGCTGGACCAAAAGCAAAAGCGGTAGTTCTATTTTTTCACGGTGGTGGCACGAGCACAACCGGCCACCATGTGGCGATTCAGTTGATGGGATATTTGGCCGCCCACGGAGTGGTGGTGATCTCATGGGATCAAGACTGGCATGGAGAGGGGAATCGAGATTTTCGAACAGCCGATGAGTATTTTAAACTGGTGCAGGCTTTTGCTGAAAAATATGTAGCGCCAGGTGTTCCTGTTTATACCACAGGCCACAGCATGGGTGGGCTCTATACAGACATGATGTTGCGCCGGGCGGGTGAGGACAAACTCAATTTGCAACAGCGAATTCGAGGATTTTTGTCTCTCAGTGGAGTGCCTGATGCATCGCCAGATTCTGATTATGAGCAAAGGGTGAAGGCGTTTAGTCAGATTGTGAAGAATGACGATGTAAAAAGCCAAGTTCACGATGAAGATAACGAATTGGGGGAAATGCTGCTGCGACAGGGTAAGTACTCGCCTCTAGCTCTTCTGGGCGAGCGCAATATGGAACGAAGCAGTGTTTGGTCTGAGGCCGACGTCGCGGCTAATCTTCCCACGTCATTGCACGTGTGGGGTCGTAACGATTGGCTTTATGTGGGTAGTGAAGAAAATATCGACAAGCATGTAGGTCAACTGCCCAACGGTAAGTTGGTAATTATGGGTCCTCGTGTAGACTTTAAAGGTCAAATCAATGATGTGGGACACCTCATATTTGACCATCATCGTCCAAAACCCATTCACCTTGAGGCCATTGACATTCTTGAGGCCTTCGCACGAATGAATGGTTATAGTTTACCAGATATTGAAGTCACAGTGGACGAAGTTGAAAAAGTGCGGGACCTTCTAATTAAAGAAAAGGAACTTGTCGAAATTAAAATAGCAGGTCTTGAAGCGGCACGAGACAAGGCTGCAAACCGTCGAGCCAAACAAGCCAGAGAAAAGGAGTTGCCACCTTTAGTGGCGGCTTTGGAGCAAGTAGACACCTTGGCTGTTCGATTAAAGGGCGTGCGCCAGCTGTTTTTACAGGAGTTGCTTGAGAAATCAGTTTCGGACGACTTATTAAGAGATCCACAAGGCGATTCCATTGCCACATTCTTTATATATGCCTATAAACGAAAGCCATCTTTTCGCGTTTTTGTCGATTCCTATATGCGGGATAATTTGGGCTTGGCAGACAAAAAAGCGCAGCAGGAGTTTTTCCTGACGTTGAAGTCTGATATTCCTGAAACGTTTAGCTATATCTTAGAAACCATTGAGCGAGATTTGGGAGAAGTGCTTTCTAAGACCAGCGAGCCGTACGATGCGACTCTGGTTAAAGTGATGCAGAACATGGCAAACAATTTAGCCTTTAGGGAGTTTGTTGAGCGCTTTAATTATGGTCTACTGAACGGCTCAGAGGCATTGCTCGGGGTGAACGCCGAATACAAGGCCCTAGAGAGCTATATAAAGGCCTTGAGCTCCAAAAAAGGCGATATAGTTGAGCCACTTGTTATTAATGGGGTGGCAACACCGATCTCCTTGGAAGATGCTAAGGTTCGAAAGGATCGACTAGGATCTCGTCGTTCGCGAATTTATGATCCGGGCAAAGATGATCCTGACGGCCATAAGATTCTCGTGGATCGCGATGTGGCCCAAGCCCAGCGAGTGGCCTATGAAAAGGCATTGAAGGAAGTGCGGCAGTTGCAGCAAAATGTCGTGCGCCAACGAGACAATATTGACCGACAAATCGGTTCTCTTTTAGGGCAGGTAAAGTCTGAGCGCATAAATGGGCTGCGCGAATGGCAAGAGGCACTAATCAAAAAATTAGCGGGCCTCGATGAAGATATAGTGGCGGCCATAGATGAACATTTGGTGCGAGTAGAACGTGGCCAAGTGGTCGTTGAAAACGTGCCTCACAAAATCCATGATCTTTTCAAAGAATTTGATCGTTTGAATCGAGAATATAAGCGAACAGAGCTAGAGCTGGTCGAAGCTGAACGGAAAGAGGCATTGAGCGGTGGTTTAGGAAACGAAGTTAAAGAGCTTTACCAATCTCTTTACTCTACGTCTCGGGAAGGCTCTCATATGGGTCTTTCCATGCCAGAAATTTCTAGGCCAGAAGGTAAACAATTAGAGAAAAATGGTAAGAAAAACTGGGAAAAAGCAGAAGTGAGTAAGATCGTAAAAGCGGTCAGTGAACACATTCTTGGTAAGGGTGTGGAGCATCAACTTGAATATTTAAAATGGGCCATTCTTCAGCTAGAAATTCGAGAGGAGAGCTTGGCGCGGCTTTACTGGGTTAAACAAAAACAATACGTCGAACGAGTAGTGCCAGATCTCTATTCTTCCGAAGAGGTGGTGGCCGCAGAATTTTTGGCTTTACCTTATCAGCGGGAATTGTCTACAGCGTACATAAGGGTGTTTAGTCAGGTCCTCAAGAAATGGAAAAGTATCTGGAAGGATCGTCCCCCAGCGGACTCTGTAGAACTCTACTAGCAATCAATTTGAATTGGGGCCCTCGATAGGGGGGTTCCATAAGATTGTATTATAAATTGTAGCAATTTATATTTCTGGCCCAAAGGCCTTGACACTGTTACTAAATGATCCAGCTAAGGGGTTGGATTCACCAATATCAAAGGGGGCATTGGTGAAAAATAAAAATGAGGGGCATGAGAGCGTCACTGTTTATGCAAACAGTTATGTTTAGGGGTCTAGGCAAAAAATGCCCAGGCCCCTTTTTTTTTACTTCTGTAAGTCACTAACTTCTATCGGGGGATAGCCGCACATTTTGAGTTGAGCCCGTTGGTGCTACCAACAAGAGAGAAGCCAGAGGGGATTGGTTTACCTGCGGCGCGAGGGATCTGGGTGATTTCAAATGTATGGTGCTATTGACAGGGGTTTCTCAATCAGTCGGTGATTTACAGAAGCAAAAAGCTGGTGGTCGAGGGGGGAGCTCAAACTTTGGGCGAAAGGCATCCACTTTTTGTTTGTGAGTCCCGGTTTCAGCCGCCGGGGCTCACGTTATTTTTTACAGTCCCACTTATGTCCAGTCGAGTTTCTCGGGCGACACAAAATCGGATGAAATGCCAGGCTAAATCGAATTGTTACGAACGTATCTCTTTGCGAAATTTTCTAAGGTGGTTAAACCCCGAGAGTGCCTTTGCCGATAAGACTTTGTGAACTTTCTAGGTGTATTCATATTAACATTCCTAGTTTTTTTCAGCCCCTTGGGTTGGGGTGGTGTTTCTTGTCCAAATCCGGCTCCAATGAGAGTTTCATTGGATTCAGAGGCATTGGAAGAACTAATCAGTACATCCATGAAGGCCAATTTAGAAAAAGCCGGCGAGGCGATGAAAAAGGCGCCACCGTGGTGTGAGAAAAAGGGTTCAGACCCAGAGGCCTGTTCTGCCAAACAAATTGCCCAACTCAAGTCAAAATTGCGAAATTTAGAAAGGCAAAAAAAAGAGTACTTCCAGTCGCTAGTGCCTCGGCGCTTTAAGATAGAGGCAGCGGCAAACACCAAAAAGCGAGAATTGAATAAGGCGATCGCAGGCCTTCCACTGAATTCCCCTGAGACCGAGGCGCGGGTAAAAAAAATAAAAACGCAATTGGCTCAAATTGAGATGGCCGAAAAGAAAGATTTGGACAAAATAGATGAAGAAGAAAAAGCAAAGTTAGAGGACCTCTATAAGCAGATGGATCGCATTTCGCTCTGGGGTCGTTGTCCTGTGGCTTTGCCTCAATTTCTGTCAGATCTGAACTCTGCCGATAGTTCACCTCTAGATCCTATTCCGGGAACCACCGGGATCTGTGCTATGGTAGATGAGTTTAAACCGTCACAGGTAAAAACAAAATGTGACCCGGCCTCCGGGCAATGCAATGTAGAGATCCACTTGCAGGATCTTTCTCTTGTTGGGAAGGCGGGTTTTCAGAGCCTTGATAAGTCCCACTGGCTTGAAGCGCCCCTATCTGTAAGCAACAAAAAACCCATAGTTATTAACATGAGCTTCGCCGTGGATAATGACTCTGGAGATCTGAAGGTGGTGCAGGATAGTTTGCGTGTTAACGTTCCTGAAGGGGACGTCACCGTCTCAGTGGAAGATGGAGAGGGCATTAAGGGTACCCATGTGCGAACAGAAAGTTTTCGTGGGTTTGATCAATTCTTGAGTGCCTATCCGCAAATTCCATATAATATTATTCAAAATCATATAGTGCCGAAATTTTTGCTGCCCCATGTACAAGAGGGGGTGGAAGAAGAAATCTCTCAGCTTTCTTCGAAAAGCGAACAGCAAAATATATACCTACCAAGTCTTCAAGAAATCTATGGTCAATCTAGTACACTCTTAGCTGGGGAGAAAACACTCAAAGACCTTAATTCGTTAGAGGCGGCTCTTGACTCTCAAGGTGATCTGGTTCGACTAGAACATTTTCCTTTCACTCAATGGATTCAGGCCAACGAGAGTGTCATCGAGGAGCTGGCGTTATTTCAAAATCCTGATATTCGTCAATGGTGGCCTTTAAAAGCAATTCATCCTCAGGCTCCAGTGGTCAAAGAGCTCTCCTTTGCCGACGATCCATCGGCGTTGGTATTGGTTCAGCGTATGATGGATAAGGTTTCAGAAATTAGAAAAAAAGTGGATGCGCGAATGAATTCGCCTAAAAGCCAGGGACAGCGTGAGTTAAGGGGTTTTAAGGAACGACTTTTGGCCACAAGTCGTCTGCTTGAGGACGTGAAGAAAAAGGTGCGGTTGAATCAGTCTAAAAGGGTGGATGTGGCCAATACGCTGAATCTTTCATTAAAAAAGCTGGGATATTCTCCAGAGAAAAAGGCCTTTCAGGCTGATCTGTCGATGTGCGGAGATTATCCACAAGTTTCGGGTGGAGGTCGTCAACTGCAACCTCTGCCTGAGTCATGCTTTTCATCGTTCAATGCCGCTTTTCAATTTAGGCGACAAGACTTAAATGATTATTTAAAGCATCTGTATGACTCAGGATACTTTCGTTTGTGTGCCGAAGCCAGCGCCGTCGGAGAGTGTGCCAAGTGGAGGACTCTGTCGGCCCCGCCATTTGTGAATATTGAAGATGGACAGGTGGTGATCGTGGCTGACTCTATTGATGGCAAAGAGGCTGTGTTGGGATCAAGGGCAATTGGCGAGATGGTTGCCGGCACCCGATCCGATTTGCGCTTGAGATTACCCGTGATGCGGCAGATGGCGAAAAGTTATTTGGATGAGAATTCGCTTTTGGCATCGTCAAAAAATGGGATTGAGCCACAGTATCTAGTACTTGGTTTTCTTGGGCCCGTTGGCATTGCGGCGGCGGTAGGCGCCAAAGTGGGGAAAGAGGCTCTGCATCAGCAGGGGCTAGAGCAATCAAAAAGAAGTTTGGTTGCTGAAATAAATGATTTGACGACCAATTCGGGGCTTTTGATCAAAGAAATTCATGGCGGCGAGGATGGCAACACAATCACGGTTTATGCAGACACCGCTGGTGATGAGAGTAAAAAATTTGTTGTGAAAAATAATCTGACTGCGGAACAGCAGAAAAAGTGTTTCCCCAAAACACCAGCAAATCTAAAGAATCAACTTAAAGTGGCGCCTTCGACAGGGACTAGATAAGGGTTCCAGGTCCTAAATCGGGTCACGGAGCGTCAGGGGTGGGCGGCTGTGGGAGAGGGGTGGCCCCAACGGCACGAGTGGCCGCATGTCGTCTTCGGATTGCGTCACTTAGATAAGGGTTCCAGGTCCTAAATCGGGTCACGGAGCGTCAGGGGTGGACGGCTGTGGGAGAGGGGTGGCCCCAACGGCACGAGTGGCCGCATGTCGTCTTCGGATTGCGTCACTTACGTGCCGCAACCCCACGAAAAGGAATGTTCGACCTCTGCTGCTCCGTGCAGTAGGCACGGGGCAGCAGAGGTCGAACTCTGGTTCATTGATTTCCTGTTCGGCAACCTCAGTTGCCTCTGCATCAAATCAATGCGCCATGCACATCGTGATGTTGGGGCCACCCCTCTCCCACAGCCGTCCACCCCTGACGCTCCGTGACCCGATTTAGGACCTGGAACCCTGAATGAATTGCGTATGAAGTTGCAGTTGTACTAATGTGTCGCAACATGACGTCGCAAGTTATAAGAAAACCAGATTTTCAGTACGAGAATTTTCATGGCATCGTAACGGTGTCGCCGGAAATGAAGAAATTTATATCCGTGCTGCAGCGTGTAGCCAGAACGGATGCATCAGTACTTTTGCGAGGTGAAACAGGTACGGGAAAAGAGTTGGTGGCATCGGCTATTCACCTGCTCTCTCGTCGGAGTCGAGCTCGCTTTGAGGCGATTAACTGTGCCACCCTCACACCTGATTTGTTGGCCTCGGAGTTATTTGGACACATGAAGGGCGCATTTACTGGCGCCGTAAGGGATAAAAAGGGTCTGTTTTTGATGGCCGATGGAGGCACCTTGTTTTTAGATGAGGTCGCCGAGATGCCCCTTGAGATTCAAGCTCGGTTTTTACGCGTGCTACAGGATAAGACTTTTACGCCGGTGGGGTCAGTAAACCCAATACAAGTGGATGTGAGAGTGATTGCGGCCACCAACAAATCTCTGCGGCGGATGGTGGAACAAGGTCTTTTTCGAGAAGATCTCATGTATCGAATTCGAGTGGTGCCGCTGTTTCTGCCTCGTTTGGTGGATCGAGAGGGCGATGTGGAGGCCCTCACTTGGTATTTTATTGAGCAAGAAAATCAAAAGGGCTTTCGGCAGATCCGCGCACTGGAAAAGCAAGTGATGGAGGCTTTTAAGAGTTATCCTTGGTTTGGAAATGTCAGAGAACTAAAAAATAATATTGAATATGCCTACGCCATTGGCGAGGGTGATGTCCTGCGATTTTCCGAACTCACACCTGAGCTTCGCGGAGAAGAATCGCCGTCGTCAAAACGAGTGGATCAGAAGACGGAAGTTGATATTGAGCGAGAACGAATTTTAAATACGCTCAATGAAGTGGGCGGCCGTAAAGGGCGCGCGGCCGAAAAATTAGGAATGAGTCGTTCAACACTTTGGCGTAAGTTGCGAGAGCACAGAATTATAAGATAATGCAAAACCACTCAGAACGTTAGAGTTCTGAGTGGTTTCAGTAAGTGGAAATAAATTTTATCCACTCACATTCAATGGCATTTTCAGATAAGCAATTCCGTTGGGACCGGGCTCTGGTAGATGGCCGGCATTTATATTTACTTGCACACTTTGAAAAATCAATCGAGGCGCCGACAATTGCTTGTCGCGATCTGTTCGAAACTTAACAAAGTCTTGTTTCGAGCGGCTGACTGGAAGCTGCACATTTTTTTCTTTTTCCTCACCAATGGTCGACTCCCAAGCATAGCCACGGCCACCTGGCGCGTAGTCATGGCCTACAAAAACCCGCGTGCTATCGGGTAGGGTGTAAAGTTTGTTTGTGATAGAGTTGTACAAGTCCTCAGCACTTCCAGCCGGAAAATCACAACGTCCGGTTCCAAAGTCGGGCATAAAGAGAGCATCGCCAGTGAACACAGCGTCTTCAATCACATAAGATGAACAAGCTGGTGTGTGACCCGGAGTAAACAAAGTCTTTATTTTAATGCTTCCAGCCACCAAATCTTTATCTTCAGTCAGGAGTGTATCAAACTGGCTGCCGTCTGTAGCAAAACCATCACCTAAGTTAAAGATGCCCTTGAAAAGATCTTGAACCTTCGTGATGTTGGCACCGATGCCCACCTTTGCCTTTGGAAATCGCTCCTTTAAAAGCTGAGAACCGGAAAGGTGATCTGCGTGCGCGTGTGTTTCTAAAATGTAATGGAGGTTGAGGCCCTTTGATTTTACAAAGTCGGTCACTTCATCCACCGACTTTGTGCTGGTGGCAGAACCATGCGGGTCGTAATCCATTACGGGGTCTATGATTACAGCATCCTTAGTTGCTGGATCAAAGACGACAAATGTGACAGTAAAAGTGTCTTCGTCAAAAAATGATTTGATTTCCATGCTGTTGCCTCCCAATTAAGTGTTTCACTCTACTACATAGCAACCGCAATGCCAGTGTGAAGTATCAACAATTTTGTTCTCATCTCAAATATCTAAAAAGTGTTGCAACATATTTTACAAATGTTTTGCAACACTATTTTTTCAAAAGCGTCTGGTCTGCAAGTCTGAAGGTTAAAAATCCACCTACCATGGCCACGATAAACGTCAAAGTAGATGCCGCCCCTGTGGGTACAGAAACTAATCCAGGCCCCGGGCAAAAACCACCTAATCCCCAGCCCACTCCAAATATGGCGGCTCCTATAACCAGGCGCCAAGTGATGTCACGCCGGCTGGGAATATTAAAACTGGTAGCAAACAGTGGAGAAGACTTTTTTCTCGCCAATCGGTAGACAAAAAAGTGTACACCCACGGCGCCCACCATAACAAAAATTAAGCTTGGGTCCCAGTCGCCGGCGAGATCTAAGAAGGATTGGATTTTATCCGGTCGAGTCATCCCGGCAATCCCAAGGCCCAAAGCAAATAACAAACCCACAGTAAATGAAGTAATCAACACTCTCATCTTAACCCCCTAAGATATGTCGCATGATGTAGACAGTAATAAAGCCAGAGATCATAAAACTTAAAGTGGCAACAATAGACCGAGGAGACATTCGGCTGACGCCACAGATGCCGTGCCCACTGGTGCAACCGTTGCCCATCAGAGTTCCGAAACCAACCAGAAACCCCGCTACGGCTACGGTAGCTAGATTATACGAGTCATCCCAACTGAATGCAGGTTGATAAAAGAGTAAAAGTATAACTCCGCCAGCAATCAGACCCGCCAAGAAGGTCAGGCGCCAGAGATAGTCACCGGATCGAATGGTCTTTAATGTGATGGCACCGTCAAAGATGCCGCTAATGCCGGTCACACGGCCGTTAAATATAAGCATGATGGATACGGCTAACCCAATTAAGCCTCCACCAATTAATGCCTCGATAATTGTCCCCCACTCCATTTTTGTTCTCCTTCTTGTTGTTCTTAGATTTTAACTATTGATTATTGATGTGCGCCAACTGTTGTTTTGAAAATTCAAGAAGCCACTCACAAGATTCTGGTTCGCAGTCTTCCACCAAAGCGAGTAGAGTGCCATTGTTGACGGCAGCAAGGCTTGGTGTGTCTTGAATACCAAATCGACTGCACAGCTCACAATGATCTTGTAAATGCACCACAAGTTTTTTGAAATGAGCCGGAAACGGGGCCTCGGCAAATTTTTGCATGGCCACTTCGCAACTCGTGACATTTGGACGGACGAATAAAAGCAAATAGGTGTTTTTCTTGTCCTTTAAGATATCTGCGTTGCTTTCAGCATCCATAAGTTTAAGTTTTTGGTTTGATGCCTGCCTCATGGTGGTCCTCCTGGCGTTCGAAATTGATAATTCCAAATTTGTGCCGTTTTGAAATGGGTCAGAAACCGCCCTAATTTTGAATTCATCAGTTAATGCGCAGAGTTATTCTCAATTCGTTTCACACACTGTTGCTTCATTCTAAGACGATCTTGGTCCTGGGGCGGCTAATTCGGATGCAGTCCTGCCATAGAATTTTTTTCAATGCAGTAGTTTGAGGTGCCTTTAGAAATGATCTGGATCCTAAAATAGGGGGCAGATTTTTCAAGGATCTAGGGGACAGCTTCAAATTTTAGATAGGCTGAATTTTTGGGGGCCGGGGTGATAGGACAACATCTATTATTAATCATTATAGCTTTGGGGTTGAGCCACGTTGGTGTAGCAACGGCCGGGGTACCGAAGTCGACGGATTTTCAAAGGCATTCAGAAGTCCACGCACCCTTATTAAAAGTGGTTAAGGAACAAGAGTCGGGTTGTTACAAAGTTCTGCAGCGTCAGTCATGGGCTGTGCATGAAGAATTGTCTTGGGTGGATCGGCAACGGGTCACTGAGTTGGCTGAAGGTTTTATATCGGGACAGAGAATTTTCGATTCAGCACTTAAATCCGTTTATGTCCCACGGGGACGAAAAATGCGGCCAGATCATTACATTGTTTTTGATTATCAAGGCGCGCCCTTGGTCAGTTTTTTTCGATTTGAAAAACCGTTGAGTGGCGCACTCGTACCCGTGACTTTTGCCGCCACTTTTGGAATTGGCGTTGTGACTCTAAAAAAGATGGTGCCATCAGCGCTTGAGGTGCATGGTGTATCTCTGGGCAAGGCGTTGCGGCAGGAGAAGCATTTGTGGAACCTTCTTCAAAAAAAGACAATAGGTGTGGCGACTCATTTAGGTCATATTCGGCAGGGCAATAATGTCTATGTGATTAACACTTACGAACCAGGACCCACTTTCAGTGAACTTAGAACTCTTCATGAATCACATAAGATTTCTGACGAGTATTTTGAAAATGCTGTGGCTCTATACGATGAGTTTAATGACAAAATAGCAGATCTAAGAAAGAGCCAAGAGTACAAAGATCTAGTAGTCCAGGACTTGATCTACAATAACTTGAATATCGGGGATGACGATGCCGTCTTTGTGGACGGAGAGTGGAAAGTTATTCAGTTTTAGTGGGGCTAATTGAGGCGGTCTTAATAACCTCAGCCCAAAAAAATCCACGAAACTCACCCAGCTTAAAACCTCTTCCCTTGTCTTCGGGGTATAATTTCGAAAGCTTCTTATCGACGCCCTCACTGAGGTTGCTTCCGTGGCAAGTCAGACAAAGAGGTTTAATATAAATAGGCTGCAAGTAACCATATTCTCCGTTGTTAAGGGCGACCAGTCGCTCGGACGGAAGATCCCCATTTTTTGTTCCAGCATATTGATCTAAGTAGGGTTTCATCCATGGTTTAGGGGCATTGGCACTTTGTCGCAATTTGTGACTGGTTCGCCCAACAATGACCTCTGGTGTACTTGAGTCGGCTGGAATCTTAGGGGCCTCTTGGTGACAGGCAAGGACCGCGGCTTCAGGACCCCCTGATTGTAAGGCTGTCATTAGCGCCTGCATAAATTTCTTTTTAAAAGGTTCTAGGTGTTTGATGGCTGCTTCTCTGGCCTGAGTCTCAGTGAGGCCCGATGAGTTTTTATTCAAAGACTCACAACTTAACGGCAACAAACCTAAAAAAATAACTAAAAACAAATGAATTTTCACGGCAAGACGTCCTTTCAGCGCGAACACAAACCCAGCGAGCTTGATTCTAATAAAGCTCTCACTTTGAATTAAGTGGATGTAACACATCTGTCAACGCCAACACAGAACGAATCTGGATAAACAGATTGTCTGACCCGTGTGGCCTGTAGTACATGGCAGTCATGACGACTCAGTGGACTTTGTTGATTTTCGTTTTAGTTTCGGGGTGTAGCTCTCTCGTCACACGCTCAAATTTTGAAGAAAAATACCTGGGCCCAATGGTTGGCCAAGTGACGCCATCACAGGCCGTGATCTGGGCTCGAGGGGTAAGATCGGGTGCTCTTCGTGTGAGGGTTTTTGATAAAGGGGCTAAAGTCAAAACATCACAAGAACCGGTTTTTATCGGTGAGTCCATAGTGGCTGAAGAGGGCGACTTTGCGGGGCGAGTCCTTGCGGAGGGTTTGTATCCCAGTACAAGTTACGCCGTCGAGGCCCTTTTCACTGACTCTCAAGGAAAAATAGTGAGTCGAGTATTGGATGGTAACTTTAAAACTCCGCCTGAGCCCTCATCGAAGTCCGTCGTCAATTTTGCCTGGAGTGGGGATGTGGCAGGGCAGAATGTTTGTCGAGATCAAAAAGAAGGTTTCCCCATATTTGAGCCCCTCGGCCACGAGTCGTTGGACTTTTTTGTGGGACTCGGTGATATGATCTATGCCGATGGTTTTTGTCGGCAAAAGGGTCGCTATGGCAACCAACAGCACAAAGTTACCTTGGAACCCTCATTTGATCTTTCTAGTTTTTGGAAACATTGGCGATATTTTTATTCTGAACCGAGGGTACAGAGATTTTTTGGTCAGACACCTTACTATGTGACCTACGATGATCATGAAGTGGTTAACGATTATGGCCCAAAAGACAGCATAAGAAAAGATCCGTCCACAGAACAGCCTGTGGATTTAATGGCGATGGGACAAAAGGCCTTTCGTGATTACAATCCAGTTGTGGTGGGCGAGACCGGTACAGGCCATCGTCTTTATCAGAAGTTTTCTTGGGGATCCCACTTGGATCTCTTTGTTTTGGACACAAGAAGTTACCGCGCTAAAAATTCGGATGTGGATTCAGACTCAACACCTAAGTCGATGTTGGGCGTTCATCAGCGCCAATGGCTACTCAACCAACTGAAAAACTCAAAAAGCACTTGGAAGGCCATTATCAGCAGTGTGCCGCTTTCTATTCCCACAGGTTGGCCACCCACAAATGGTCGGGATGGGTGGGCCAACGATGAGAACAACACGGGTTTTGAAAATGAGCTAAAGCGTATTGTTCAAGAAATGTATAAGCAAAAAGTGAAAAACGTAATTTGGCTGACAGCCGATGTGCACTTTGCGCAGGGTGTGAAATATCAACCCATAGCGAAAGACCCCGATTATATTATGTGGGAATGGGTGGCTGGTCCGTTGAATGCTGATTTTTTTCCGAATCTCACATTGGATGCCACGCTGAAACCCGAGCGTCAGCTGTTTTTTGGCCCACAAAAAATGGGAGAAGTTCAGTCTTTCTCAGAGGCGAAGAAGTGGTTTAACTATGGAAAAATCAACATCGCTGAATCCGGGGAGCTTGAAGTCTCCTATGTCAACGCCTTGGGCCAAACGGTATATTCCCAAAAAATCCTCCCTCAACAATAGCATGGTGACTTCCTTTTAGCGTGATGGAATAAGGGGAACTCAAAAAGGGGTCAGGTTTTGATAGAAATTCTCTCACCAGAAGTTGTGGACCAAATAGCGGCTGGAGAAGTGGTCGAGCGCCCCGCTCATTTGGTAAAAGAGTTAGTCGAAAATAGTATCGATGCGGGTGCCACCCAAATTGAAGTGGAATTTGACCAAGGTGGGCGTCAGGTAAAAATAATCGATGATGGGGCCGGAATGGGCCCCTCGGAGCTCCCTCTGGCTCTGGCTCGCCATGCCACGAGCAAAATCAAGTTGTCCTCTGACCTTTGGGATTTGCATTCCTTTGGATTTCGGGGTGAGGCTTTGGCCAGTATTTCGGCGGTATCGAAGGTGCAGATTCGCTCCCGACAAAAAAACTCAAAAACGGCTTCGCGTATCCTGTCAGAATTTGGCCAGGCTTCGGCGGTGGAATCCATTGGTGGTGAACCCGGCACAACTATTCTTGTAGAAGATTTATTTGCCAATGTGCCGGCACGCCTAAAGTTTTTAAAATCAGAAGCGGCCGAGTCCACGCAAATAAAAAATGTGCTTCGGGCCATGGCATTGGCTCATCCCCAGGTGACATTTCGCGTGCGCCACAAAAATAAGCTGTTATTCTTTTGGCCGGCCATGTCCACCCACCTGCAGCGGGCTAAACAAATATTAGAAGTGGATGAGCTTTTTTGGGGTGAGGGTGAATGTAATGGCATCAAGACAAAGGCGGCGATGTCCAGCCCCAATCGTACAGTTAAAAATTCCAGGCAGATTTGGTTATTTGCACAGAACCGTTGGATACAAGACAGAAGTTTGCAAGCGGCTGTCATTGATGCTTATAGAAGCCTATTGATGCACGGGGAGTTTCCCGTGGCGGCCATTTGGGTCAGCTGTGATCCTGAGGATATTGACGTTAACATTCATCCGACGAAGTCTCAGGTGAAATTCTTGCATCCGTCAGATGCCTTTCGATCTGTGAATCGGGCCATTCGGCATACTCTAGAAACGGCTCCGTGGTTAGACGCGGTACTGGCCGCCGACCCCCAGCGCATTTCGTCCTCGTCTGTGTCAGAGAGTAAAGTGGCCTATGAAACGGCGCCGGGGCCTACGACAAATTTCAAATTCAGCGATAGTGAATTTCAAAGGACCCAGTATTCGCAGAAGTCGATGATGGGAACACTTCAGGAGTTGGGATTAAAAGCGTCCCCGCCCAAGTATGAAGTGACACCTTCCCCATCAGTAGAAATTGCCTCAGCGGGCTCTGAAGAGAATTTTGCACTTAATGAGAGTTCTCCCTTCGAAGTGAATGAAAAAAAGGGCTATTGGTCGCAGCTTCAGGTGATTGGTCAGGCGAATCTCACTTATATTGTGGCGCAGACAGATCGAGCCATACTATTTGTCGATCAGCATGCGGCTCACGAAAGAGTGATGTATGAAACCTTAATGCGGGCCTGGAACTCAGGAAACATTGAAGTTCAGGATTATTTATTGCCATTGACCTTTGACCTTGAACCCGAAGAAGTAGAATCCGTAATTAAGCTGCAGCCTGATTTTGAAAAATTGGGTGTGTACATTGATGAAATGGGTCCGCAGACTATCGGTGTAAGAGCCGCCCCCGCTGTGATTAAAGAAAAATCCATTCAAGCGGCTATTGAACTGGTGGCAACAGAGATGGTGGAAAAGGGAGGTAGCTTTGCACTTGAAAAATCCATCAGTGATATCTGTGCGACTTTGGCGTGCCACTCAGTGATTCGAGCGGGGCAAGCCTTGAGTGTGACTGAAATGACCAGTTTGTTGAAGCAAATGGATGAGTTTCCGCTTTCGAGTTTTTGCCCCCACGGGCGTCCCGTCTATGTAGAGTATCCATTTTCTAAACTTGAGAGAGATTTCGGACGCATCGTATGAGCTCTCCCAAACCCGTCGTGTTTATACTTGGTCCCACCGCCACGGGGAAGTCATCTCTTGCTATGTCAGTAGCCAATGCCACAGGTAGTTGTATTTTAAATGCCGACAGTGTTCAAGTTTACGAAACCATTCAAATCGGCGCGGCAAAACCCAGTCAGGAAGAGTTAAAAGAAGTGGACCACTTCTTAGTGGGTCATGTGCATGAGGGTGACAAATACACGGCCGGTCAATTCAGGCAAGAGGCCTTGGAAGTTCTCAAGTTGCAAACCGCCACTCGCCCCGTATTGGTGGTTGGAGGAAGCGGATTTTACGTACAAGCCTTAGAAAAGGGAATGTTTGAGTTACCACCCACAGATCCCGCTATTTCGATGGAGATCGAACGCTCAATCAAAGAGCAGGGCTCGAGGGTCTTGTGGGATGAAATCAAAAAGTGGGATCCTGAAGCCGCGGCTAAAATTGCCCCTGAGGATACTTACCGGGTGAAAAGAGCCCTCGAAGTGCTGCGTGGACAAGATAAAACGCTCACCCAAATTCGGGAGGAGTTTAAAACACAAACCACAAATTTGAACGACATCTATTCGGTGATCAAGGTTGGACTGCGAGTGGATCGCAAGAAGTTGGCGAGACGAGTGAGAGATCGGGTAGAAAAGATGTTGGAAGAGGGTTTACTTCATGAAGTGGAGTCTTTGTTGGCCAAGGGCCTAACCCTGTGGGCGCCCCTTCAAAGCGTAGGTTACAAAGAGTGCGTTGCGGTCCTTCAGGGAGAGCTGCCAGAACAGGATTTGCCAGAAGCCATTGTTACAAGTACCATGCAACTTGCAAAAAAACAGATGACGTGGTTTCGAAAAGACAACGAGATAATTTGGTTTGATAGTGAGCAAGAAATCAATAAGGCTCATCAGTTTTTGTTAGAAAAATTGACTCTCTCCAAGTGAGGTAAGCCGTGCAAAGCATGACTGGATTTGGCGTATCATCCGTTCGCAAGAAAGATCTAGAGCTGTCTGTCAGCGTGAAGACGGTGAATGGACGATTTCGAGATATCAAAATCCATATTCCACGAGACTATGCCAGTTTTGAAGCCGACCTAAAAGCGCTAGTTTCTGAAGAGATCGCCCGGGGTACAGTGGATGTTTATGTTAGCCGTAAATCTGGGGCGGCCTCATCAAAACTTCAAGTGAGTGTGGATGCAAAAATGGCCGAACAGTGGGTGAAGTCTTACCAAAGTTTGGCTCGTCACTTAAAATTACCGTCGGATGTAACACTTAAAACCATTGGCGGATTGCCGGGCGTATTTCAAGTCAGTGAGTCCAATGACATTACTGACCTAGAGAAAAAAGAAGTCCTTCGACTGACGAAATTAGCCGTGGCTGCCTGTGTGAAAGAGAGAAAGCGCGAAGGTGTTTCTTTAAAAAAGGATTTGTTGGGGCTTTTGGGTGAGTTAAAAGAAAAGACCGATGAAATGCAGAGCTGGCAAACCCAAGTTCGCGCCATTCTTTTAGAGCGAATGAAAAAGCGACTTGAGGGAGTTGAAAAGGACTTAGGCCTAGACCCTCAACGGGTTGCCCAAGAAGCGGCCCTTTTGGCAGATAAGGCCGATATTGCAGAAGAATTATCTCGCCTGGATGAACACATTAAACAATGTCGGGCCCTTGTGTCGGGAAGCGAATCGGTGGGTAAAAAATTGGATTTTTACTGCCAAGAGTTGTTACGAGAAGTGAATACTGTGGGGTCCAAATCCCAAGTGTCGCAGTTGACTCAAATCGTGGTTGATGCCAAAGCTATAGTTGAGCGCTTCAGAGAACAGGTTCAAAACGTCGAGTAGAAAATGACCAGCAAGGTAATGCATCCGATGATTTTAGTCGCCGGGCCCAGTGGTGCCGGCAAATCCAGTTTTGTGGATCAGGCGGTCACGGATTTTTCGGAATTGGTGGACATTGTGACAAACACCACTCGCCCCATGCGAGCCGGTGAAAGTCAGGGGCACCCCTATCATTTTGTTTCAAAAGAGATGTTTCGGCAGCGAATTGATGCGGGCCACTTCGTAGAGTGGGCCGAGGTCCATGGCAACCTATATGGTACCCCTAGGGATCAAATGGAAAAGGCCTGGGCGGAGGGAAAAGTGGTCATTATGGATGTGGATGTCCAGGGGGTGCGCACGTTGAGGGAGCACTTTCCTGATTGCACTACAGTGTTCATTCTTCCGCCCGACATTAATGAGCTGCGTCAAAGAGTGAGAAAGCGAGATGGCGGGGCACCTGCCGATCTGGATGTTCGAATGAAAAATGCTGAAATAGAGATGAAAGAAGCCAGCGACTATGATTTTCAGCTGGTGAACGACGACTTTTCCAAGACTTACACCCAGTTCAAAAAAATCGTTGATGGAGTGATAAAGAGTCGATAGTGTGTGCGCCTTGTGTCTTTAAAAGGAGAATCCTGTGGCTAGAGTCACTGTTGAAGATTGTTTAGACAATGTCCATAACCGCTTTGCGCTAGTCCTTTTGGTTTCTAAGCGCGCCAAGCAGCTGTTAAAGGGTCTCCCTCCCACAGTTAAGACCAAAGGCAATAAGTACGTGGTTTCCGCATTGAGAGAAGTGGCCGCCGGAAAAGTGGCCTTTCGACGCCCCGATGAGTCGATCACTCCCGATCAAGAGGTCGAAGCGGATTTAAACCGTTACTAATACGGCCTTTGGGGCCGCGGTCCCGCCTTTAATACACCTTCATGGCGTAATAATTTCCTAGCGTATACCTAAGTTTTACCGGATATTTTGCCGATAATCGGTATTATGGTATTTTTAGGTCAGGTATGGCTAATGTAGGTTTATTGGATCTAGGTATCCGCGAACAATCCCCAGAAACTATAGATGAGCTGCTGGAGCGGGTGGCATCCTACCAGTCCGCCAAAGGCGTTGAACTCGTCAAAAAAGCCTTCGAATTTTCTGAAAAAGCGCATGAGGGACAGATCCGTCGCAGTGGAGAGCCTTACATCACCCATCCCCTTGGTGTGGCGGCCATTTTAACAGACTTGCAACTGGATATGGCCACGGTGGTGACCGGACTTTTGCACGACACCGTAGAAGATACCGACGTCACCTTAGATGATGTGGAAGATCAGTTTGGTCCTGTGGTGCGAGACCTTGTTGATGGGGTGACTAAAATATCGCAGATGCGGTTTCGCCACACCCATGAAAAGCAAGGCGAGAATATTCGCAAAATGATTGTGTCAATGGGCAAGGACGTGCGGGTGATTTTGGTGAAACTTGCAGACCGTCTTCACAATATGCGAACCCTTAACCACATGCCTTATGAAAAACAAGCTCGCATTGCGCAAGAAACCCTCGACATCTATGCCCCTCTGGCCAGCCGGCTGGGGATCAGTCCGATTAAAATAGAACTGGAAGATTTAAGTTTTAGATATTTGTTTCCAGATGCCTATTATGAGCTTGTTCAAAAAGTGAATACAAAAAAGAAAGAGCGAGAAAGATACATCGAGGATGTAAGAACTCTTTTGACCAACGAGATCAGTGATCGTTCTCAATTTACTTTTGAGGTGTACGGTCGGCCGAAGCATTTTTATTCGATCTTTAGAAAAATGCAGGCTCGTAGTGTGGATTATGATCAGATTTATGATGTGCTTGCATTTAGAGTGATCGTTGGAACAGTGGGCGAGTGCTATGAGGTTTTAGGTATTGTCCACTCCCTTTGGAAGCCGATTCCGGGACGCTTTAAAGACTTTATTGCCATGCCGAAAACAAATAACTACCAAAGTTTACACACTACGGTGGTGGGGCCGGGTGCAGAACGCATTGAAATTCAAATTCGAACAGAAGAAATGCACCAAGTGGCCGAGCTGGGTATTGCGGCCCATTGGAAGTACAAGGAAGACACTGTGGGGAGCGGAGCCAGTGTTAATGAAAAGGCGATTTCCCAGTTCAATTGGCTACGCGAGTTGGTTTCTTTGCACCAGCAAACACACAATGCCGATGAGTTTTTAGAAAATGTTAAGTCTGACTTGGCTGAGTCTGATATCTATGTTTTCACCCCCAACGGTGAGGTTAAGGAGTTTCCAGAAGAGGCGACACCCATAGATTTTGCTTACTCGATTCACACAGATCTTGGGCACCGAATTGTGGCCGCAAGAGTGAACGGCCGGTTGGTGTCGTTGCGCTATCGCCTTCAAAATGGCGATACCGTAGAAGTGATCACTTCTAAAAATCAGACGCCGTCAAAGGACTGGTTAAAATACACGGTCACTTCCAAGGCGAAATCAAAAATTCGCGCCCACATTAAAAGTGAACAAAGGCGCCGCGCCGGTGAGTTGGGAAAAGAGTTACTAGAGAAGACTTTCCGCAAGGAAGGGATGTCATTACAAAAGAATCTCGCCGGAGCGTTGTTTGCCGATTTACTTAAAGAGGTGGGATGTAATTCTGAGGGCGATCTGTTTATTCGTGTGGGGTACGGAAAAGTCACTCCTCAAGAAGTCCTAGAAGCCCTGGCTCCCGACTTGCAGCCTAAAAGCAAAGAGCCCACTCAAGAGAGTTTTCTGCAAAAAGCACTGAAAACGGCTGTTAACAAAAAGAAAAAATCCACCTCCATAATTACGGTGGATGGCATGGATGACATGCTTGTGCGATATGCAAAATGCTGTCATCCCATACCAGGGGATTCCATTGTCGGGTTTATTTCAAGAGGTCGCGGAATTACAGTGCATCGGGCTGATTGTGAAAAAGCTTTTGAGATGGACCAGGATAGAACTGTGGATGTGGAGTGGAGCCAAAACCGAGCGGCGGACACAAGCCGAATGGTGAGAGTGCGCGTGGTGAGCCATGATACCAAGGGTTTGTTGAAAAACATGACCGAGGTGTTTTCAACTCGGGGAGTGAATATTCATAATGCACAGGTTAAGACCACGCGTGACCAAAAAGCCATTTGCCTTTTTGATGTGTCAGTTCACGACACCAGCCAACTGAGTGAAGTGATCGCGGCCTTACAAAAGATAAAAGGTGTTTTGGGAGTAACCCGAATCACGCATACCTAGGTTTTCGTTTTCAAAGGTATCCCTTTCCTTTTTGCGTTGCACAGCGCTACTGCGTAGCTGCTGTGCAACGCAAAAAGGAAAGGGATACCTTTGAAAACGAAAAGGAAAGGGATGCCTTTAAAAAAAAAGGGGTATCGTTACCGTTCGGGCTAAAATGCGTAGGCGATTCCTGCACGAATAGCAATATAGTTGGCTTTGACTTTTTCGCTTGAGGGTAACAGTCCATATTCTAGGTGTACCGGAATCGACATTTTCTCTGACATAATCCAGTCGAAGCCAAGGCCACCGCCAAACACGTTGGTATTTCCGATAGAGCTGTCTTTGATGGCCGTTGAGGATTTAGACATGGGCATCAAAAAAGAAAATCCCAAGCCCAGCCAGGGACGGAAGTTTCCATTCATAATCAAATAGCGGCCCCAGAAGTCAAAGGCCAAATAGTCGATGTTGACATTACATTCAGCGCCACCCGTACATCCCGAGTTATTAACGCCGCCGGCAGAAAAGTTTTCTAGGCCAACCATGCCACGAAACCAAAGGTTGTTCATGATCCCGTAGTCAAACAAGACTTTTGCGCCATAACCATTGCCACCCATATCCACAGTGGCGCTTGTGGTCGCTAGCGTGACTTGCATGTCAGTGATGGTGTAACCGCCCATAAATCCGACCAGCATTTTTTTTGTCATCTTTGAATTCGAAGGACCATCAGAGCCCTTAACAACATCTCGTTTTCCGCGAGATGACGAGATCTTCACCTGATAGCCTTTTTTTGCTTGGCTGTTCGACAAGAGTGTTCCCTTGGCAGTTTTGCTCCCGGCCCAAGTGATTTTGGCTTTTCCAACAATTCGACCCTTTTTATTATAGATTGAGACGGTTTGTCCTTTTTTGATCTTTGTGCGCTGCTTTGAGATCTTCACCGCATTTCCTTGCACGGAGGTGATGACGGCGGCCATAGCTTCTGTAGTCAGGGCAAAACTGATGAGCAAAGCGAGAAGAAGAGTGATTGGCCAGCGGCAGAGGTGGTTCTGTAAAGTCATTTTGCGATCCTTGGTGAAGAAGACTCATGATAATTGTTAAAGAAATCATAGCTGAGAGCAAATGCCGATGCAGAAAGGTTTTGTTCAGCAGTTGGATTTTCAAACCAAAACGTGCAGTGGGCTTGCGGCTGCTCCAGGGATGTTGAGGTGAGCAAAAGTTTTCTAGAGTTGTCAGAAAGGACTTGAGAGTAGGCGGCCACTTGCAGGGGAGGTGGCGGGGGTAAAAGCAGTGGTGCTGGTGAAAGGTCGTCAATGCTCACGGCCGATAATGTGCAAAACTCTTGAGCGTCGAAGGTCTCAAGTGAAGTTATATATTGCTGCAGGCAAGTGCGGGTTTCTACGCACGTTCGTCCCTGCGATTGATAAATGGAACAGCTAGAGAGTGTGACCAGCGAAAAGGTGGCTAAAAAAATAAGGAGCATGTTGTTCATGCTCCTTAGTATAAACACAAAAGGTTTTTGATGCGAGTGTTGTCAGACTTCGCCTTAGGCTTTTGTTGGGGTCACTTTTAAAAAGGAATTTCCTCATTGGTATCAAAAGATGGCTCTGGCCCAAAGCCCTGGAACGCATCGGGTTGGGAGTAATCACTGGAACCTCGCGATTGAGTTTCCATAGCTCCACCAAGAAATTGCACCGTGTTGGCTACGATTTCCGTAGTGTAACGTTTTTGTCCTTGTTGATCTTCCCAAGATCTTGTTTGCAATCGTCCTTCCACATAAACCTGGCGACCTTTGCTGAGGTACTTGCCACAAAGTTCGGCCAGCTTTCCCCAAACCACAATGCGGTGCCATTCCGTCCGCTCTTGTCGTTGTCCGTTTCGGTCAGTCCAGTTTTCACTAGTGGCCACACTGAGACGTGCCACTTGGTTATCAGCACTTACAGTTTTGACTTCAGGGTCTGTTCCTAGTCGACCCACGATAATAACTTTATTAACTCCTGCCATGAAAACCCCTCATAGAGTGTGATTGATAGGGTTTATGTATGGCGTAGAATAGGGGTGGTGTCAAAGTCGGGAGCACTGGGGAAGCGAGTGTTCCCGTAACGGAATGCGTTATTCGACCTGCCGGACGGGAGAACCATTCACATCATCTTGAGATGACGACACATAACACTCAATATCAAAAACCGTCAAACTTACCCATGGTAGCCGGGGCACCCACGCGGGTCCCCGAGACTCGAAGGCGGTAGAGAGTGCCCGTGCTCGTTGGTTTTTTAAATTTGTCGATAAACAAAAGCACACTGAAGTTTTTCTCAAGTTCTTTATGAATATTGAGTTCCAAGTTAAAATCATAGGCCCCGGCCGCCGGTCGAACTCCAAGGCCGCCGCGTTGCAGCTGCAGCCCCAAGCGCCCTTGCAGGCGAGCGTTGATCTTATCAGTGGGTGCTCCCAGAATCATATCTTCAACAATAAAGTCACCATCTAACCAGCGCCCTTTGAGTTTCACATCTTTGAACGAAAGGTTAGGAAGGGGAAAGGGGATCGGGCCCATGGGAGAGCCAATTTGCAAGGTCTGGGCCGGTACTTCTAGGGGAGAGATCAATGCGTTGATAGTAAGATCTGGTTGTTCAGAAAATTGGGGGTCAAGCTTGCCGGCAGCAGAAAGTTGACCCTGTCCCCCAAGGCGAACAGGCAGATCCAGTGCCTCAATCAATTGAGCCAATGAAAAGCCTTGGTAAGTGGTATCAATATTTTGCCAGCGCCTACCCTCATCACCAATCTTTCCCCCGAGAGCCACGGATAGTGAAAGGTCTCCCTGCCAGAGGTCTTCCGCTGATAAACTGGCACCTGGCGCAAAACGTAAAAGGCTGAGCCAGTTGGGGGCCACAACCAGAGAGGCCATTTTTAGTTCAGGAAGCGGGGATCGAGCTAAAGACAAGTTCACCTGGCTCAAGCGCATCCCCAGGCCGGGAAAAACACGAAGATTCATATCTTCAAACTCTAGGTAGGCATTGCCGGCCGAACGTTGCGACACCTGTGCGGTAATAAATCCCGACAAATCTCCATAGGGAAATCGAAGTAGAAAAAAGCCAAGTGCAAATAAAAAAAGACTCAAAATTTTTAACTTATGAAATTTAAAGACACTTCCCAACGCCTCAATGACTTTTTTCAATGCTGGCATTACTTTTGTCCTTTTTCTGTTTCTTCAGGTTCCTCAGGCTCAAGGCGATAGTTCGTGAGCCAGTAGGTGACGTTGAAATAGTGGTCATCTTCTTTACTTGGGGCGACGTCTATTCCTGTGAGTTTAAAACTTTGATTAATGGCTTGAAGATCAAACCCAAGCTCTTTGACCTGATCTAAGTTAAGATCTTTAACCATAACCTTAACCCCTTCTTGGGTCAGGGCCTCGGTCTTGGGGGCCAGAGACGTATTTTCAGCAGTGGGATCGAAGTTTTCAATACCGGTGATTTGTTCGGCGGCTAAGCCCACGCGTTCAGCTGCCGAGCGAATTTGAGGCTGCAACAGGGCGAGTGGTTTTCCAAGAAGGGCTATCGACTGCGACGGTTGCGCTTTTGTTTGCAGCAGGTCTTCAATGATTTCCCTCTTATCGGCAAACTCATCGAGGTACTCATCAGATGTGGACATACATTGTATTGGGCTCCAAAGCAGCACAAATACCAAAAAACCCCAGGCCGCCACACGTACACCCAGTTGGCCTGTCATCGGCAGAGTTTCGTAGCGTTCTCGAAAATTATTCCATGCGGGAGACTCGTTGAGTTGATCTTTAAATGTGGCCCAAAGCTCGGCTATTTGGACTTTGAGGTCATCAAAGTTCATTGTTTGTCTCCTATGTTTCGGTCCACGCTAAACTGGAATGCAAACGGGCTGTAACCTGATCTTGCTTTGATTTCTGAGGAGATCGATTTGACCAAGCCTTTTCTAGCTACACTGGTCAGTCCCTGTTCAAAGTCTTTTATCGCTTTTTGTGGTCGGCCCTCGCCCTCAATAATTACGGTTCTATTATTGACGCTAAATTTTTTGATGTTCATTTGAAACACTTCTTTTGCCGGGGCAGCTGCAGACACCATTTCTAGAATGTCTAAAGCTGAATCCATGCCCTGCAAGTTGCGAATAAGATCGGCGTGCTGAGCCGTTTTTTTCTGCTGACGAATAAACTTTTTGATGTTTCTTGGGGTCGCTTTGGTGGGCTTGATGTTTGCGACGACCTTTGCCTGTTCGGCCATCACGTCGTGAGCTTTATCGGCCATGGACTCAGCCCAAAAACTGCGAGTAATAACAAACATCAAAAATAAAACATAGGCCGTGGCCCCCACATAAACCGAGTGCGACCATTTTTCCCACCAGACTTTGAAAGACTGACTTTGTTTTGCAAACTCGCCCTTTCGTAAATTAATGGCCGGGTTTTTCGGGCGCTTTAATCCTTCGGCCGCCAGTCCAATGGCACAGATGGAACCAATTTCATTGTGTGGGTTATTCTGGAAATCGAGGTGCGAATGTTCAGCTAGCCCACCCAATCGATTGCTGGGCACGTCTAAGTCTTGGGTCAGTATGGCGCCAAGATTTTTCAACCGAGAAAGACCCCCAACCAGGGTGACTCGTTGAAATTCAATGTTGTGCTGGGCTCGAAATTCCAGCATGAGCAAGTTGAGTTGGTGAGTGAGCTTTTTGACTTCTATTTTGATCAAGTTTGAGAATTCAACTTGCTCTCGGGTCGCATCTTCCGTGTTGAGCAGCAAAAAGGCCTTGGTCTGCAGCTGTTTTAGGGCCTCGGTGAAATGCATGCTGTATTGCTTTGCAATGGCTAGAGCGATGTCTTTTCCGCCCCAATCCACATGCCGAGCATCGATGAGTCGACCTTCTCTTAAGACCACAGCCGTGGTTGTGGCGTGACCTAAATCAAGAACCAATTCGCCGTTCAAGGTCTGGGGGGCGGGACTTTCTTCGCCCAAGTCGCTATCCACAGGCGTCAGTTTTGTTGAGTCAGTGGGCGGGGCTTCCACCCAGGGCTCAAATAAATTGGCCTCAGCCATGCCCTTAACGCTAACAATATCGGCTTCAATGCCACCATCACGGGCTTGTTGCAGAACGATCTCCACATGATGTTTCGGGCAGGCCACGGCGAGCACATCCGTCATTGCGCCTATATACTTCAGCACGCGGGCATCATAAATGGCATCGTCTACAGATAGAGGAATGTCCTCTTCAAGTTCGAAGGGAAGGCTTTTTAAAATTTTGTGCCGCTCTCTAAAGGGAAACTCAAGGTGACGAAGGCTGACTTGACCTTGTCCCACGGCCACTACAAATCGGGTCGTGCCGGGCTCGTAACGAGCCGCGATCTGTCGAAGAATTTCGATCACTTCAATCTGTCGGTCTTTATTTGGATCTTGGCTCAATGCAAACTCATCAAGCCTACGAATGCGAAAACCCTTGGCATCCTGCGATGCCTCAGCCATTTTTATGCTAAAACTTCCAATGTCGATGCCGACGCTAATCATTTCACCGTCCATCCTTGTACGGGTTCAATTTCACAAAAAAGCCACCGCTTTTTTATGAGTCTAAATTCTATCAGGTTTCTTTCCAATAGACTACTCTAGGACGCCCAGAAGGCATCTTTATTTTCTTAGTGTCTTTGGCTTTTTTATCATCTTCGTTGTCGGTGTCGTCATTTCCAGTGGTGTTTGTATTGGTATTGGTGCCAGTGTTTGAATTGGTCGTGCCCTTTTCTTTTTCTTCTTGTTTGTCCAAAAGCTCAATGAAGCGGTCTTTTGATGTGTCGAAGTCGTATGTGATTACAGAAATCTCTTTGCTGGATTTTTTTGATTGGCCGATGGCGGTGATACGAAAGTTATACTCAGCGTCAAAGAGCAGGGGAACTCCAGCTTCATTAAAGGTTTCTGAATTGACGCCATACCCAGAGATGAAGCCCAAAAAGTCATCTGCATTGGCAAAAAGTCCGCCAAGGTCGGGGTTATTTCGGCGCTCTATAACTCGCTGCACAACCTCATCTGTCATTTGTCGATCCAGGGCCTGTAAGACTTCTTTTGGAGCATAATTGACGTTGATCCCCTTAGTTCCGTAGACAGTGACTCGCGACTCAAGGAGCTTGAAAAAATCATCTTTCATGCCTTTGATTAAATGCAGTTCACTGATGGTCTTAAAGGGTTGGTTGGGGGGGACGGTGTCACCGGAGAGATCATCCTGGTAGTCGTCTTTTTCAGATCCCCCCTCCACTCGTTCTTGATTTTCATCCACCCAATCCACCATGCGATTGACCAGGGATTGAAAGTCTTCGCCAGAATGTTTGTCTTTGAAATCATCGTTGTTTTCAAGTTCACGGGAAAAAATCTGAACAATCTGTTGTTTGGTGCTTTCGGCCAAAGATTTTACGGGAGACGCAAGATCATTTAAGTCAATTTTGCCACCCTCGCTTTCAATGGTGGCTAAATATTGGGCATCAAGTGTGGATTCGGCCACCGTCTTATTGATTTCATCTTTAGACACGGTGGTCATGTTGTCGGGGAGAATGGGAGGCCAGGCAAAAGGCAATTGCCAAATTGGATCCAGTAAAGACTTTTGAGCCCCCAATTGATCACCATAGGTGGCCATCGCCTGTTTGTAGATAAGAATTCGCAAAAGGCTAAGCTCCACTCCTGACTTTGCCGCATAGTAGGCTTTAAGGCGATCCACCCTGTTGGCTGCAGTGATATACTCAACCTGCGTGTCGTAGGTCACTTCGGTGACGACAAAAGTCAAAAGCATGATGGAAAATATGGCCAGCAGCAAAGCCACACCTTTTCGATTTTTTAAGGGACGAGACGCCGTGATGGTTTTATTCGGAGTCATCTGTGCTGTCCTCGGTGGTCGACGTGGAGTCTGAAGTGGGCAATACATTGGGATTATTGGGGAACCTTATGGGCGCCACCACGGTCATTGAGATGGGATTTTCTTTTGTGTCCTTATCTTGAACTTCAATACTGATCTCTACGGCATCGGGAAATTTATTTTTGGTGATGGCATCGCCTCCTTCTCCAGACATCCAGTCATCTCTCCATTCACCCTCGGTACCTGGTCCCAAATAGCGCAATTTAAATTCAGTGACGTCTTCAAGAAGAGCCATTTCGTTTCCACCAGTGGTTAGATCTTCATCTATGACAGCAGATGTTCGTCGCCACAGGCACTTGCTTTGATGGTCTTTGTTTAATCGCCCGCGGCAGTCTTTTAAAAAATAACTCACTTCAGATTGATTGCTGGTCTGTGCGTTGGCTTGTACGCGAGGCAGGCTCAAGCTTGTAAAGTGAAGATTATCGGCTTGCCCCTGAAACTGAGTGTAAATTTTCTGCTCTTTGGGGACAAAGGGTTTGTTTTCTTCAGTGTTTGTCGCTGCAGTGTCTGGTTTATCCACAGATCCTGTGGAGCCATCGCCGCTAGAGCCCTCACCGCTCGTGCTATCGCCACCTGTTGTTGTGCTAGATGTGGATTTGGTTTTTTTCTCTTTTTTTCGTTTTTCTCTTTCTTTTTGAGCTTCGTTATAGAGTTCCACATTGATGTCGCGGTAGTTGAAGGACAGCTTGATATCGTTTCGCAGAACGCTCAGAGCATCACGCAGTTTTGAGTCCCGATCCACGCGACCTTGAATTTTCTTCTTCGATGACAGAGCGGACTGCATGGATTGAGCTAAAAATATAGAAATAAAGGCCAGGATCGTCATGGTGATGATCACTTCAACCAAAGTAAAACCGGCCGCAATTGTGGAGCGATCGGGGCGTGATTTACCCACCGCCGCCTCCCAGTCCAATGCTCTGGTTGTAGTCAACAAAATAGGTGGTGAGAGAATATTCAAGAGATTTCGATGCGGTTTTGACAATCACGACCACCGTTACTTCTTTAACAGATTTTGAAATAAACTCGCTGGTTTGCCTGACCATGGTCAACAACATGTCACTGGCTCCGTTATCAGAAATCAAAGCCTGTGAGATGTCGGGCATTGTGAAATCTTGAGATTCCAAACGCCATGAGTATTGGGGATACTTTTTGCCGAAATCGCCTTTTTCTTCTTCGGGAATTTCCCCAATGGGTTTGCTGCGGTACTGAGCCTCCACTTCAACCATTTTGCGCTCAAGTAAAGTGGCCACATTATTCATTAGTTGGGATTTGCGCAGGCGTAAACTGTTGGTTGACCAGGCTTGTGCCAGCACAAGAATACTGCCGGCGAGGATCACCATAGACATCATCACTTCAATCAGTGTAAATCCTCGGCTCTTCAACGGATCTCCTCTTTTACGAAAAATCAGTCTTGGTCTTGAATGTCCTTGAGAGACACGTCTTTTGCAATCACTTCACCATGACCTGTCAGAGGGTGAATGGCAATAGTCCAATTTAAATCTCCGCCATGCCGAATGTGAATGGCCGCTTCATCGGCTAAACCCTGCGCTAAAAAATTCAAGTAGGCCTTACCTTCGGTGATTTCTCCCTCTTTGCTGGTTATTTCCACTTTAGAAAATATCATACCGTTTGGAAGAGGAATAGGTTTTCGGGTGAGCTGGGGATCCAGACCAAATCCATCTGGATCTTCGGCCTCGTCATCAGCTTTTTTTTTGTTTTTTTCATCCTCTTCGGAGCGAATTAAAACCGGTTGACTGGTGCGCTCTACCCAGTAGGAGTGGGCTTCTTTTGAGTCTGGTCCATCTTGCATATCAATGACCAGACGGTAACTCACATTGAACAATTTAGCGCGGCTATGGAGGTTGCGTGTGAGAGTAGAAAGCTTTCGCACGGTGGAGCGAATTTCTTGATTTCTCTGGCCGCCCAGCCGCGGAATCACAACGGCAGCGAGGGCGGCAATAATCGACAACACAATCAAAATTTCAATTAAGGTGAAACCCCAAGATTGTGAAGATAAGGGTGTGGAGCGTTCACGCTCTTTTTCGGCGAAGGGCCTATTCTTCTGGATAAACGATATCCTCTTCATAGTCTTTTCCGCCAGGTTTTCCTTTTTTGCCGAAACTTGTAATGGTGTACTCACCACCGTCGGACTCATAGACATAGTCATTGCCCCACGGATCTTTTGGGATTTTTCGTGCGTAGGGTTCGGGCCCCCAGCTACTGCAGGTGCTTTCACCACCAGGAGCCAATGCAGCCAAGCCTTCTTCAGTGTTAGGAAAGCGGCCACAGTCAATGTTGTACATATCTAAGGCCTTACCAAACTGACTCATTTGTAATTTAGCCTCATTCACACGGGCTTTGTCGAGACCCCCGATCACCGTCTGCGATAAAATCGCAGCCAATGAGGCCAGAATGACCAACACAATCATAATTTCAACAAGTGTAAAACCAGCGTCTTTTCGCACAGATATCCTCCCTGGTAGAAACAAACTCGAATGTATCTTAACCGGCAAAATCTGACAATTGAAAGATCGGAATCATAATAGAGAAAACGATGACGCCAATAACGCCACCCATCAATATAAGCATCACTGGTTCAAGCAAAGAGGTCAGTCCATCCACTTGCGTTTTTACTTGAAAATCATAGGCCTCACTGACCTGGGTCAGCATGTTTTCTAGTTCACCAGTTTTTTCGCCAATACTGATCATATGAATCACAATGGGGGGGAATTGATTCGATTTTTTTAGAGGTCCAGCAATGGATTCACCCTCACTGATATTGTCGCGCGCCTCATCAATGGCTTCTCCGAGAACCTCATTGTCCACCACATTGCGAACAATTCCCATGGCTGAAAGCATAGGGACGCCACCCACCAGCAGTGTAGAGAGCGTGCGGGTAAAGCGAGAAACCGCAATCATTCGCGCAATCTTTCCCACAACCGGTAGATTTAAAACAATAAGATCCCACTGTTTTGAGCCTGAGGGTGAATTCTTCCAGTTTTTGAAAACCAATCCAAATGCTATAACGGCCACCAACATGATGTGCCAATAATCCACAAAAGCATCACTAATTGAGATCACAACCTTTGTGTACCATGGCAAAACTAGCTCGGGTGAGGCTTCAAATACGGTGACAATCTTAGGAATCACAAAGGTAAAAATACCGATGAGGATGAGTCCGATAAAAACCACCATAATAATGGGGTATAACATGGCCGATGTAATTTTGCTTCGCAGTTCACTCTGAGCTTCTTTAAATTCAGCCAATCTAATGAGAATGATATCAAGAGTGCCTGACATTTCTCCGGCTTCGCACATGGACACAAATATTTTATCAAAAACCTTGGGGTATTTTTGCATGGATCGGTGTAGCGTGGCCCCTTCATTCACCATGTTTTTTATTTCGGCAAGCACATCTGAAAGATACTGGTTTTCCACTTGATCGGCCACAGCCCCCAAGGATTCAACCAGTGGGATATTGGCCTTCAGCAGGGTGGCCAATTGACGAGTCATCATTGAGAGGTCTTTGACGCTGACAGATCCGCCAGGAGATCGCGATCGCCCCTTGGCTTTTTTTGACGCTTTGGTCTTGTCTTTTATGTCGACAACATAGATGCCCTGTTTTTTTAGTTTCAAACGGGCCGTGCGCAGATTCTCACTGTCGATGGTGCCTTTTTTATTTTTTCCAGACTTATCAAGCCCTCGATACACATAGAGAGGCATAATTACGTTACCTGTTACTGATCCATTTGCGTGTTAGTTAAAACCTCTTCAATGGTGGTGATTCCGTTGAGCACCTTTTGCACTCCATGATCACGAAAGGTGGTCATACCGGAGGCTACGGCCACTTTGCGAATGGAGCCTCCGTCTTGGCGCTGCATAATCAAAGTTCGGATGTCATCATTCACCATTAATAATTCTTGGATCAAAGTTCGGCTACTGTAACCTTTTTGGTTGCACTCACTGCACCCAACAGCCCGGTGTATTTTTGCGTTAACCGCTTGCTCTCTTGAGATCCCGAGACTGTCAAGTTCTACATCTGTGGGATCATAGGGCTCTTTACAATGGGGACACAAAACGCGAACAAGGCGCTGGGCCACAACGCCAAGAAGGGAGGTGGCAATCAAAAAAGGCTCGCAGCCCATATCGATCAGTCGCGGAAATACGCCTGCTGAATCATTGGTGTGAATTGTGGATAGCACCAAGTGACCTGTTAAGGAGGCGTTAATAGCAATCTCTGCCGTTTCAAGGTCTCGAATCTCACCGAGCATGATAATATTGGGATCTTGTCGCAAAATGGCGCGAAGTCCGGTCGAAAAGGTGAGCCCGATTTTTGAATTCACTTGAATTTGCCCGATACCTTGAATTCGTTGTTCCACTGGATCTTCCACTGTAATAATATTTCGATCCACAGTGTTGATTCGAGTGAGGCAGGCATAGAGTGTGGTGGATTTACCACTTCCTGTAGGGCCAGTGACGAGCACGATGCCATAGGTTTTTGTGAGCAAATGGCTAATTTTATCTAGGCTGTCGCGGCTAAACCCCAATTGCTCAAGCTCTAAAACCACGTTGGATCGATCTTGTAAGCGAAGCACAAGCCGCTCGCCAAAAGCGGTGGGGACCGAACTTAACCGCACGTCGATGTCTTTTCCCGCTAGCTTGAGAGGAATACGCCCATCTTGCGGTAAGCGTTTTTCGGCAATGTTGAGGTTGCCCATTACTTTAATGCGAGAGGTGATAGCGTTTTGAAGTTTTTTAGGTGGTTTGAAAATGTCAAACAAAATACCATCAATGCGAAAGCGCACCACCATTTCTTTTTCGTAGGGCTCAATATGAATATCTGAGGCCTTTTCTTTCACTGCGCGAAACAAGAGTGTGTTTACAAGCTTGATCACTGGTGCATCATCATCGCCAGCCTCTAAGAGGTCAATGACCGGATCGTCGAGGTCGTACTCTTCGCTTTCAATTTCATCGAGCCCTTCAAGGGCTGCCGTGCTTTTTTCGTAAACCACATTGATCGCGTCGTGCACGGCCTTACTGGTGGAGACCAGAGGATGGATTTTCTTTCCGAATAAAACGCGAAGGTCATCCAATACCTGGTGGTTCAAGGGGTTTGTCACAAGAACGATGACGGTGTCTCCATCGGATTTGTACGGAAGCACCTCATGGCTTTTGGCAAAATTTATGGGAATGTCGCGAACAAGATCTGCGGCAATGTCATTGGCCGGAATTTCTTTAATAAAGTCCAGGTCAAGGCTGCGGCAGAGATCAGCCATGGCTTCATCAGGCGTGCTGTAGGTGCGTTTTGTCAGAGACTCTTCAAGCAATCCCCCGTCGCGTCCTTGGGCTTGCATCAGAGATCGCAACTGCGGCTCGGTGATGCTGGTCCCTTTAAGAATGAGTTTTTCAAATGATGAAGTGGACATACACCACCATCTTAGCTCAATGTTTCAAGAAAACACAAGAAAAGAGGTGGTGCGCGCTCCCACAAAAAGGGGGCGCATCCAATTGGCGCTTAAAAAGTCTCCAGAGCGGGCTCTTCAAGTGGCTCTTCGTCGAGCGTCGTCGGTGAACTGTTAAAGGCTCGGCGGGGAAGGTTGTCAATAGTATGACCATGCGGGTCTCTGCCTTGAAGGTTTTGGCGGATAAAATCAATACGTTCTTTTAACTTCACGTCGATGACATCTGAGCCGTCTTGAGCATTGCGAATGATTTTTGGGGTGATAAACACCACGAGATTACTTTTAGACTTTGAGGTCTCCCGCGACTTAAACAGCCAACCCAAAATCGGTAAATCGCCCAGGATGGGGACCTTGAAAACAGTCTCATCTTCTTTGTCTGTCATTAGGCCACCAAGAACAGCGGTGTCACCACTGTTGACCACAATGGACGTCTCAATGTTTCGTTCATTGGTGATCACCGCTGCTTTTGCAAGCTCGGAGGCTTCCACTTGCTTCTTCGACAGCTGACTCACGCTTTGTTTGATATTAAGGCGAACGGTGTCGGTATCAGGAGAAATAAAAGGCGTGATGTTTAGCTTGATCGTCGCCTTTTTTCGTTCAATGGAGGCCGTGGTTGGCGTGGTTCCGGTACCTAAAGCTTGTGAAACCCCAACGGGCACTTCGTCACCCACTTCAATCAATGCTTCTTGGTTATCAAGGGCCATAATTTGCGGTTCTGAAAGGACATTGGCACCCACGCTTTTCTTTAAGATCTTAATCAGGCCCAGGAGGTTAGGGACTTCAAGTTCTTGGCCTGCAATCTTAACTGTGGTTAGGTTGCCTTTGTCTCCGAGAGAAATAATCGCACCACTGTCGCCGGCTGGATCGATCAGGCTTGCCACATCAGTGGTGCCTCGAAAGCCAATTCGTCCCACGCCGTCAGTTCCCTCGACGAATTTATAGTAATTGATGCCCACGTTCTGACTTTTCTGCGCTTCCATTTCCATGATGATGGCTTTCACGTACACTTGGTCTCGGGGGATATCGATTTTAGCCAGCAGGTTTTTCACCACTTCATAGTCTTGCGGGCTAGCGGAAACAATCAAGCTGTTATTGTCTGGGTCAGCTGTGATCTTCACGTCACCGCCAAAAATTGCTTGAGGTTGTGCCGTGGGCGGCGCTGCAGTGTTTGTTTTTGTTCCCGTGTCAGACTGAGCTTTTGTTGAGTCAGAGGCAATGCCGCTGAGTATTTTAGAGATGCTTTCAGCTTCTCCGTGGCGAATATAGTAAACATACACACCGCCAGAGTCTTCCGGGCGCAGTTTGAAGTCGAGCTTTTTAACGAGGGCCCGAATTTTTTGAATGCCAGCTTCGTTGCCTACAACAATGATTGAGTTCGTGCGCTGATCCGGGATTACATGTGAAAAACTCTCAGCGCCCGATGAAGAGCTTTCGGCCTGATTGGTGCGACTAAATCGCGAAGATGTAAATCGTTGATTCTTTGGCTGTCCCTTGTTGATGATTTCATCAATGAGGTCAGAAATATCTTTGGCCTTGGCATATTTGATGGTGATCACTTCCAGGCGTTCTTCAAAGCCGGGCACGTCCAGTTGGTTTACAATGCCCATGAAGCGCTCAATATTTGAGCCGTAGTCAGTTATAATCAAAGAGTTCGTTAGCGCGTAGTCTTCCATTTCGCCTTCTTTAGAGACGATGTTGCGCAACTTCTTTTTGAGCTCTTCAGCGCTAATGTATTTTAATTTCACAATTCGGGTAATCAACTGGTCCGTTACTGGAAAATACCGGCCAGAGTAGGTTTCAATGCTATCTCGTTTGGCATCTCTTGACGAAATCACTTTAAGAAAATTGCCAGAAGGTACGACGGTATAGCCTGTCATGGCCAGGGCTGATAAAAAGGCTTTGTAGGCCTCGGCCACAGTGATGGGCGTATCAGCAAGAATCGAGATTTTCCCGCGCACCTGCGAGTGGACGATAAAGTTTTTGCCCGTTAGTTTGGCAATCGCCTTCACCACTTCGCGAATTTCAGCATCAGGAAATACAAAGCTTTCAATGAGCTTTGGAAAGTTCTCGTTGGTAATATCTTCGGGCTTCGCATCCGCAAAGGGCATTTTGTCTTCTTTCTGTGGCTCTGTCGAAGATGTGGCCTCGTCCGGCGTGTCTTGCGCTAAGCTTTTGTGCGGGATTACCGTTTGTGCCAACAATAAGGTAGCCATTATGGCGATACAATATTTCATGTTTCCACACTCCTTTGCGGTCCAATGAAGGCAAATTCAAAATCAATTGATGTTATAGCGAAATACTTCTTCACGACCATTTCGTTCCACAACAACTTCAAATTCTGTTTCACTGCGCATCCTGTTGAAAAGCTCCATTCCCTTCATTGGGTTATCCAAGGCTTCGCCATTGACGCTTTTTAAGACGTCTCCGACCTTGAACCCGAGCGCAGAAATGGCGCTGTTATCTTCAATGCGTTTAAACTCCCACCCAACGATTCTACCGTCGGCCCCACGCACGGGGCGGGTGGCCGCTTTTTGTACGAGGTTCGGAAGATCTTGAATGTATTGCTCCACATCTGTTTTTCGCACGGTAAATTCGTACTCACTCACTTTTGCCACCGGACCCGTGCTAGTCGGTTTTGGCGATACATATGAAAGTGTTTGAGCCAGATCATCTGGGATATCGATGAACTCGCGACGCCGACTGTTTAGGTTAATGAACGTCACTTTACGCTTTTCAATGAGAGTGACTCGCGCCATAGAGCCAATTTCATCGCCCACTCTATAGGCGTTGGTCTCATTTTTACTGGTCAGTTCGATGGTGGCCACAGACTTTTCACCCATGTAGTGAACAATGGTTCCTTGGAGTTTTAAGGGTAGGCTTGAAGCTACGGCTGGGGCATCTGTAAGGTCTTCATCTTGTTCTTCTTGCGCCCCTTTTGGTGGAGGAATGACGCCATCTTCGTTAAAAACATTGCGAGAAGTTATGGTGGTGTAATCTGATAACTGTTTTTGACGTTCGCGGGTGGTTTTAATTTGTTTTGTGGGCGGCGCCTGTTCAGGAAGTAAATGGGGACGGGTGTATATCATCCCCAGGTCCGCCATCATGTACCCTATAAAAAGCATTAATAGGTAGATGTAGACGCCCTCAAAGGGCGGCCTTCGGCCCTGAAATCTGTGGGTCATCGAATTAAAAATTTTTAGCAAACTCGCCATACTAAAAAACTATAGCAAAAGGTCATAGTTGGCGGCACGAAAATTTTAAAATAACTAAATAAAATAATAGCTTACCGCTCATTGTCAAATCTGGCCTTAAGTTTTAATGAAGGGTTTTCGACCCAGTCTTTGGGTGGGGATTTCGCCCTGAAATTGCAATTGAAGGACTTTGGTCGTGGCGCGTTGATCAATATTCTGAGATCAGGGTGATGGTGAAAAATATTCAGTTTAGCGATTCCCCATTTGTTTATTCACAGGAAGTGGTGAAACTGGAAGAGATTATTACTCGTCCTTCGGGGGAAGGTAACTGGGTAAGAATCCCAAGGCGAAAAACCTTGGATCACAGCGAAAGCAAAGTCTATCGAAACTGGGGGGTGAGATGACAGACGCGATCGTATTCAACGGAGCAAATACTCTCGATTTCTTTAACGTTCGATCGAACGTGGTGCGAATTCCAGAAGTCATGGCAAGACTCAGTCAAGCCCAAGACTTATGGGATAGAAACAAGAGTGAAAGTTTTAATTTCTATAATTTCATTGTCTCAGAAGACCGCACATTCTTGAGCAGTTTGAAGTTGAAGGCACTGTGTTCGGCGGTGGTTCAAATTGGTCTTTACGATCGATATATCAAAAAATTCGGGCCATCGAGTTTAGTCATAGGTGCCATTAATGGAGATTCAGCACTTCGAACAATCGTTGGCGAACAAAGTTTTGCTGAACTTGTTTTAGGTGAATCGGTGGCCTCGACGGTGGCGTTTGGTCCACGAGCTCATTTGAAGCTGGCTGAAGAGCCGGTGCTTAGTGGCGTGTCACTCACAGAGTATCAGGTGTTTCGGGCCGCAGATGATGAATTGGGTGAAGTGAGTTTTGTCCGCACCGACTACAGTGATATGGAAGTAACAAGGTTAGTAACGAAGCTGGTCACTGATGAGAACGTCAATCGGTTTGTCAGTATTGGTCCTGGGTCTTTACTACTGGATCGCGCCCAGCAAGAGTTGGCATTGTACGACATCCAAATGCTAGAGAGCATTGACCTTGATCCCATGCTCAACTGGTTTTGGTCAGAGGTGAAGCGTCCGGCCTATGTGCAAGAGGATGAGTACGCAGCGGCGGCCCAGTAAAAATTTGAGCTACCGGAGCTTGTTATAAAAAGGGAAGTTCAAAGTCGGGCGGTTCACCAAAAGCGGTTGGCTTTAGAAAACTTGGTGGAGCCACGTTGGGGGGCATTACGCAATAGAGACCGCAACTCGTTTTTGAGGAAATAAACGAGCGCGGTGGAACATTTTGAATATGAGTCTCAAAGTGGGGATACGCAAGCACCTCACTTTTGTTGAGGCGTTTCCAGGCGTTATAAAGCAAAGAGTAAAAAATATCCGGATTATCCGCAAAAAGATGCGTAAGATAGTTGATCGGCAAAGGTGAGCCTGGCATTGGCAGTCGGTGGGCAATTCCCAAAAACGATAGCATTCTCAAAGTATCACTAAACGTGCGGCCTTTTGCATCCAGGTTACCTACGGTGACTCGTTGAACTTTGCGGCTCGACCACGGGGCCACACAACCAATAATGTTGCGTTGACTGTCGCGGGCCACAAGAAAATCTGACGTTTCAAAGCTTTGCCACCGCCTGATTTGTTCATAGATTTCTTCCGGTGAGCGTCCAAAATACATGGGTTGGATTTTTTTTCGACGATGGATGTAGGTGCAGACTTCTGGCAATTCACTGTCTACAGCTGAATTGATTGTAATTCCGGGTAAGGGTTTTGCGGCAAATGGCCAAAGTCCATGCAGACCCACAATGTCGAATCGCCGAAATAAATAATAACGGGGCAATTGTCGCTTGGGTGATCGTGGGCGAATAAAGGCGTTATAGGCCTGTCTCTGGTGGCGTGAAACCACTGAAAACACGTAGTTGCAATTACGGGCATTGAGCTCTTTTTCTAATACTGGTAAAAAATGTTGTGACCACTGAAGAACGGCCCGTCTGGAGTTGGCCACGCGCAAGTCAGTAGCATATCCAATGATTTGGTTTTGCCCATCAAGCACACCCTCTCGAAATACCAGTGTGGCCATACCTAGAATGTTTGTTTCTGTTTTGTCGGTGAGCATCAGGGTGACAAAGTCGTCACTTTGATTTTTATACTGGGTGAAAAAATTTTCCCGACGCTCAAATCGCAACTGCACCGGGCCTGGCCAGATGGTGTGGGAGAAAAACTGCCGCAATCGATCATTGTCGGATTCATTGGCTTGCAGCAGCTTCATATTATTTTTTCCAGGTTCTATCGGTAATGCCTTCAATATGATTGCAGTACCGGGCCAATACAAAAAGCCAATCACTCAATCGGTTTAAGTATTGCAGGGTGAGATCGGCCTCGCCGCCCATCCCAAAAGCTTCAAGTGTGACTCTTTCTGCTCGGCGGCACACTGTGCGCGCCAAATGCAGGGTGGATGCCGTCTTGCCCCCGCCAGGAATGATAAACTCCCTGAGTTCCGGAAGGGCTTCTTGGCAGTGATCAATCGTTTTTTCTAGCCACTCCACATCAGCCGCATCTACGGCCGGCAGTGAAGCTTTGAGACTATCTTTGTCACAAGCTAAATGGCACCCATAGTTAAACAATTGGTTTTGCACCTTCAAAATCCAACTCTCCACCTCATTTTTGTTTTCTGTGGCGGACTGTTGCCAATAACTCAAAGCTAGACCCAGAACGGCATTGAGCTCGTCGACGGTGCCATAAGCGGCAATTCGTAGGTCTGTTTTAGACACCCGTGTGCCGCTGATGAGTCCTGTGGTACCTTGATCGCCTGTGCGCGTATAAACCTTTGCCATTGGTTTGAGTAAAACACAAAATTAATAAACGTAGGACTTTTTTTTAATCAAAGAGGGTAGAAATATGAAACCGTTTTTTATTTCCATTCCCCACTCGGGTGAGAGAGTGCCGCCAGAGGTGACTTGGTTGAGTGGCCTGAGTGAACCTGTGCTGATGCGAGATGTAGATCGTTTTGTGGATAAACTTTACCAGCCGGCCCTGAAATTTGTTTCGGTGCCATCCATTGCGACGGAGTGGCACCGTTATGTGGTGGATTTAAATCGTTTGCCTGAGGATGTGGATGCTGATTCTGTGGAAGGAAGCAAAAATCCTTCGGGGACTTTTACCACAGGCTTGCATTGGGTGAAGACAACAAAGGGGGAAGTTTTAATAGAAAAGCCCATACCTCAAATGTTGCATGAGAAGTTGGTGAGGGATTACTACTGGCCCTTTCATCATCAGGTGGAAAAAAAGTATGCGGAATTTAAGGGGCAAGGTCATGAAAAAATCTACCAGTTGGATGCCCACAGCATGCCATCCATGGGAACTTCAGCCCATCGGGATCCGGGTGAAGTCAGGGCCCAGGTGGTTGTTAGTGATGTGGATGGCCAGAGTTGTGAGAGTCGGTTCAAGGATTTGGTTATTGAGGCATACAAGCAAGCGGGATTTCAGGTGGCCTATAATTGGCCATACAAAGGTGGACGAGTGACCCAAGTTTATGGCAAGCCTGACTTGGGGCAGCATGCGATTCAAGTGGAGCTCAATCGCTCACTCTACATGAACGAAGAGACTAAGCAGCTACTTTCAGAACCTTCTAAGCAGGTGCAACAAAAAATAGAAAAAGCCGTACAATTCATATTTGATGGTTTATGAAGAGTCACCGTTGGCTCAATGAGCGGCATCATATATTTTGGTGAGCGGTTTTGCTGCGTGTCGTTGAAAAAAGCTAGACGGGATAGGGCCGGAGAGCGTGTGATGATTGTGCGAGCCAACGACTTGCACTACCATGGGACTCTCAATGGATTTTTGCAGCGCTAGTAATTTGGCTTTTAGTTGTTGGGGGGTGCTGCTTTTTGTATTGGCAGAACTTTTTTTTTAGCACCCGAGGAATACGAAGAATGAAAATCTTTCTAGGAGTCAGTGAAATAAAATATGCCGTTTGGTTATTCGTTCTTTTTTACCAGGCGGCGGCTTTTTCTCAACAGTCCAGTCAATGGGGCGAATTGACCCATCGGTTTTTGGCCGACAGTCCGGCTTGGGCGGCGGCACAAGCCAAATACAATGCCGAAAAAGAAGAAGCGAAAAAGGCGTTAACCCACTTTATTCCCTCAGTAGAGCTTCAGTTGGGGATGCAAGATAAAGAATACTCAGCGTTGTTTGGGGGCTACTCCAGTTTATTTCCGTCGACCACTTATTCAGCCGCATTTACGGCAAAGCAAACTCTGTTTGCCGGAGGCCGTATATGGAAGGGCTATGAACTCAAGCAGGTGAGTGCGGAATATGAAAAACACAATTTAAAGGTGTCTAAAAACAATTTGGTCTCGGGTTTTTTACGCAAGGTATTTGCTTACCTCAGCGCGCGCGATACGCTGCAGGTGTTGCAGGCTTCGGCAAAAACCCAAAGGCAGTATGTTGAGGTGACAACAAAAAAGCAAAAACGAGGAGCTGCTTTAGATTTCGAATTGAGTCAGGCGCAAGCTGATGAAGTGAGTTACGAAAGTCGATTGATTGAAGCTAAGCGGGGCCTTGAAAGTGCCCTCCGTAATTTGAATTCGGAACTTCCATCAGCCACAAGTGCAGAGCTCGATCTATTAAAATGGCCTAAAGTGCATCAAAGACCACCCGAGACATTGGCCGTGTGGCTGACTCGGGCCACACAAAATCAACCCGATTACCTTGCGGCAAGAACACAACTAGAAATGGCAGAGCTCAACGAATCCATGACTATGGGGGAGCATTGGCCATCAGTTCAAGTATCAGCCTCATTAGGATATGAAAGTGGTCAGACCGACACTCTCTTTGATGAGTCTTCGCAAACCAAAACAGTCACTGTGGGGCTGCAGGTTCCGTTGTTTTCAGGTCTGTCCTCGTTAAATGATCGACGCGCGAGCGGTGAGCGTGTATTTGCAGCAAAAAAAGCCGTGGAGCAAAGTCGAAGAACTTTAGATGTGAACTTGCAAGATGCCTATGATGCTGTCGTGAGGTCTCAAAGTGTGTTGGATAAAGCTAAAGAGGCTGCTCGGTTGTCTACCTTAGCTTACGATCAAGCGTTTGCGAGTTTTCAAACGGGTCGCGTACGCAGTCAAGAGATTGTGGCTTTACAGGGCGCACGTGAGAGGGCCGAGTTGTCTTTTATCAAAGCTCGCGAGGGTCACCATATGGCCTTTGTGAATTGGCAGGTTGTGACGGGTGAAGATTTGGAGTCGAACCTAAAATAAAAGGTTCGTCTTATTTTTGAAAAGGAATTGGCATTTGAAGCAGATAATCAAGAAATACTCCCGTCTCACTTGGTCTGAGCGATTGTTTAAGTTTTTAGCCTCCATTGAGTTGGCAGTCCTTGTGATTCTATCTCTGGGAATCATTTCGGCAGTGGGAACCATATATGAGGCCAACTATGATGCGAAGGTGGCGCAGAAGTTGGTTTATCACAGCCCCTATATGTATTTTGTGTTGGGCCTGCTCTGCATAAACCTCGTCAATGTGATGGTGGACCGTTGGCCATGGAAGCGTCATCACATGGGCTTCGTATTGGCGCACGTTGGGATCATTTTGCTACTTTTGGGCTCGTTGATGACGCGGTATTGGGGTATTGACGGGTCGATGACATTGGAAATGGACGGGGGCACAAACCGTTGGATCACTGTGGATCAAACTGAACTGCGAATTTTTGCCTCATTTGAAAATGGCGAACCCACAACTCTTCATCACCGCGATGTGGATTTTTTATTGCAGTCCCCAAAAGACCATCCGCTTCAGTTTTTATTGGGAAAAGAACCGTTGGTGGTGACTGACTACTACCATTACTCTCTACCGAAAATGCAAGTTGTTGGATCTAGTGATGCCAGCGATGGACCGGCCCTTCGTGTTCAACTGCAAAACGAAAGGGTGAGTTTCAGCGAGTGGATATTTCGTCGAAAATCAAAACCCTACGAAGTGGTTAATTTAGGTCCAGCTAAAATTATTTTAAGCGATGGCAGTTACCAATCCCAAGGCGGGAATGAAATTATTCTTGAACCTGACAGCCAAGGTAAAATCAAATACGCTATTTTTACCGAAAGCCAACCGGGTAAAGTGAATCGTGGCACAGTAGAAGCCGGAACCACAATAGCGACGGGCTGGATGGGTTTGCAGCTTCGGTTTTTAAAATATCTTCCCCAGGCTCGGCAAGATGTTCAATTTGAATATCGAAAAGGCCCGACGCCTTTAACCACCCCTGCTGTGCAGGTGGAATATAAGGGTGAAAAACATTGGATTGGTCAAAATTCTTCGCTTCGATTGTTCTCCGGCAACACGGCCTATTGGGTTTCTTTTGGTCAAAAGCGGCTTCCGCTAGGATTTGGTATTGGGCTTAAAGAGTTTAAGGTGGGTCGTTATCAGGGAACAATGAGGGCCGCATCCTATTCCAGTGATGTCGAAGTGGAAGGCCTCGGTGAACAAGAAATCTCGATGAACAATCCCTTAAAGCACAGGGGTTTTACGTTTTATCAGGCTAGCTTTACTGAAGACGAGCGAGGTCAGCCAACGGCTTCAATTTTGTCAGTGAACAAAGACCCTGGAAGGCCTGTGAAAAATCTGGGTTCGTTTTTGATCGTTTTAGGTTCTATCATTTTATTCTACTTCAAGCGCATGAAGTTGAAAGCTTCAAGTTCTAAGAAGGCAACCCAAGGAGCGGCCTGATGAGATCCCTCATTTCTGCAATCACTATATTTTTTGTTCTTTTTTGCGGCAGTTGGGTGCAGGCCAGTGTGGGGGAGGCGCTAAAATCACTACCCGTTCAAGATGGCGGCCGCTTAAAGCCATTTGATACTTTTGCTAGAGAATCTTTAGAGTTGGTCTTTGGAAAACAAAAATACAAGACGCCCGACGGTGAAAAACATGACGCCAGCGAAATTGTGTTCACTTGGATGTTGGTACCAGAAGAGTGGGAAAAAAACCCCATTGTACATATCCGTCACAGTGGATTGCGAGAAGCTCTTCAGTTAGAAAACAAACGGCTTCATTATTCACCTCAAGAGTTGATGCGCAATGAGCGTGTGGGGTTAGTCATTCAAGAGTTGCGAACCAAACAAGAGACCCGAGAAAAACTCAATCCCTACTTTCAGGCCATTCAAACTCTAGAAAATCAGATCACCATGTTTCATGCTGTTCGTTTGGGAAAGGCCATGCGCGTTTTGCCGGCAAAGGATGGGCAAAATTGGTTGCCCGTGGATGAATTAGATGGCGTGTGGAAGGAGCGTTTTGGCCGAATCACAAAAGCCTTTGTGGGGGCCATATCAGCTCGTCAACATTCAGAAAATTCAGAGGCTGTAGTGGCTGCAGAAAAAGAATTATCTGACCGTGTGCAGGAGTTCATGCAGGCGGCGGCAGATGAGTTCCCTGATAAGTATGCCGACTCTTCGTTGATTCATGCCGAAACCCACTACAATCATTTTCATCCCTTTCGATGGGCATGGGTGGCATATTTAATGGGTGTGATTTTTATGGCCTTCGCTATGGTCTCGCCCAAGCGCCGTTATTATTTTGCGGGGTGGGGATTTTTTGTTCTGGGTCTATTGTTACATACCTATGGTTTTGGTTTGCGTAGCTATATTATAGGGCGGCCTCCGGTGACCAATATGTATGAATCAGTGACTTGGGTGGCTTATGGGGCTGTGGTTTTTGCAATGATTCTGGAGGCCATCTATCGTTTTAGAATCGTGCTACTGTCATCAGGTGTGGTCGCTATTTTGTGTTTGATATTGTCTGATATGGCGCCCGCCGTACTTGATGGGTCAATGGATCCCCTGGAGCCAGTGTTGCGTGATAACTTTTGGTTAACCACTCACGTACTCATCATTACGTTGAGTTATGCGGCCTTTTTCTTGGCGTTTCTTTTGGGCGATTTGCTTTTGGTCTACTATTATATTGATGAATCGCGCTTTAAAGACCGAATCAAGCAAGGTGTATTGGCCATTTATCGGTCCATGCAAATCGGGGTAGTGTTACTCGCTGCCGGAACCATCCTCGGGGGAATCTGGGCTGACTACTCGTGGGGTCGCTTTTGGGGATGGGACCCGAAGGAGACATGGGCGCTGATCGCTCTGCTGGGGTATTTGGCCATCTTGCATGGTCGACTGATCGGTTGGGTTCGTGATTTTGGTCTGGCGGTGTGGTCTATTGTCACGTTCGCCTTGGTGATCATGGCGTGGTACGGCGTGAACTTTGTTCTGGGCGCGGGTTTGCACACCTATGGTTTTGGCGCAGGTGGTGTTGAATATGTGGCTGCGTTTGTCGTAGCCCACATCTTATTTGTAATATTCGTATCGGTAACAAGAAACAGCCGACTAAAATCAAAATCATAGTCATCGGTGTAGAAAGTCTTGAAACTCGCACTCCCCAAAGTCCAAGGGGGCGGGGCCGTTGAGCCATGCTGGCGCTTTCGGCCGCATGTCGTCTTCGGATTGCGTCACCCTTCGGGTGCCGCAACCCGGATACGCCATGCACGACGCGAACGCATGGCTCAACGGCCCCGCCCCCTTGGACTTTGGGGAGTGCGAGTTTCAAGCCCGGTTCATGTTTTTAAAAATAAGTATTTATTGGACTGAATTGCTGCGTAGATTTTAGGCATTCTTTCCGCTTATGACACATCCAAAAATTTTTGATTCAATGGGTGACAAAAAAAAATCTGCCAATTACAACTTATTGATCTTTATAAAGAAACTATAAGCACAAATGAATGGCATCGGCTTTTCAGCATTGTGATGCGGCATTTGAACAACAAAAAGAATAGGTTAGCTATGGCTAAGAAGTTCGTTGGTGCGTTTTTAACAGCTGTCATACTTGGCGGCGTTATATTTCTTGTGTGGTCTTTGGCCACCAATAATATGGTGCTGGGATACAACCAAGGTTATGAGCCCGATCAACCCCTTCCCTTTTCGCATGAAACTCATGCGGGCAAGTTTCAGATCGATTGCAAATATTGCCATGTGGGAGTGACCTCCACGCGGCATGCTCTTGTGCCTAGTTTGAATATTTGTATGAACTGTCACATTGCCGTGAAGCTCGACAGCGAACATGTTCAAAAAATTCAAGCCTCTTATGCGGCAAGCACCCCCATTGAATGGAAAAAGGTTCACCTTTTGCCAGACCACGTGAAGTTTAACCATGCGCCCCACATTCAGGCCGGGAAAGATTGCACCGTGTGTCATGGTGAGGTTGAAAAAATGCCAGTGGTCAAACAAGTGCAGAGTTTGTCCATGGGCTGGTGTGTGAACTGCCACCGTGAAAAAGAAAATAATGCTGCGGTAACTTGTGGAACCTGCCACTACTAATATTAAGGAACAGTAGAGTTATGAAAGACAATTCAATAGAGAGTTCACGGAAATATTGGTTAAGTCTTGATGAGTGGTACAACGACCCAGAAACACAGGCGATGGTGCAAAAAGAATTTTTGTCGACCCCGCTGTCAGAAGATGAGAGTGGTCCTCAAGGTGGCGTGGCCCGTCGCGAGTTTTTGAAATTAATGGGAGCAGGAATTGCCCTTAGTAGTTTTGGTTGTGTGCGAAGGCCCGCCCAAAAGATCGTTCCTTATGCCAAACGACCGAAAGAAATGGTTCCGGGTATTGCTAACTACTATGCTTCGTCCATGGTGGATGGGCATCATGCCTTTGGATTAGTGGTGACCACTCGAGAAGGTCGCCCTATCAAACTAGATGGAAACAAAAATCATCCAGTGAATGCCGGTGGGATGACGGCGCGGGCCCATGCGAAAATTTTAAGTCTATATGATCCAGATCGGATGAATGGCCCCAAGCGAAACCTATTAAATAAGACAAAAACCAACCGTGACACGATCAATGTCACTTGGGAGGATTTGGACAAGGCCGTCGGGGCGCAATTGCAAAAAGGTGGAGTGGCTTTATTGACGGCCAGTGAGTTTTCTCCCTCCACACGAGCTTTGGTTGGCGACTTCGTACGCGCCACAAATGGTCGCCACTTTCAGTGGGATGCCTTGAGTTTTGAGGCTGAGCGAGAGGGGCAAAAGCTTTCCTATGGTGATGATATTTTGCCGCGCCCTCGTTTTGATCGAGCAAAAATGATTGTGGCCATTGATAACGACTTCTTGGGGACTTATCTGTCGCCAGCAGAATTCAACCGGGCATTTGCCAGTGGACGCACGCCTGGTGAAGGCATGAGTCGTCTGGTTGTATTTGAATCACTGCTTTCATTGACGGGTTCCAATGCGGACGAGCGATTTCGAATTAAGCCCTCTCAGCAGGTGACTGTGGTGATGGCGCTTCTTCAACATCTGTTGGTAGTTAAAGGCGTCTCGAGTTTTGCCGGTGACTCGCAGGTGTTGCAGGCGATCTCATCGCACAAGAGTGCCATACAACATCTTGGTGTCGATAAGAAAGTGATTGGCGAAGTGGCTGAAAGTCTTTGGGCTCATAGAGGCGAAAGTCTTGTGGTTGCAGGCGGCCTCCAATCGCAAACAGCTTCAGCTGTTGGTCTTCAAGTGGCTGTGAATCTTTTAAATTCGGTGCTTGAAAATGATGGCCGCACCGTGGATTACAAAAATGCCTATCCAGCATCGGCCGGCTCTCATTCTGATATTAAGAACCTTGTAGATGGCCTTAACGCAAAGACCATAAAGACAGTGATCATTCACGGCGTGAACCCTGGTTACTCCTTGGGCGCGCAGTCGGGTTTTGTTGATGCTTTAAAAAATGCTGAGATGGTTGTTTACACGGGTGACCGCATTGATGAAACAGGAGTTTATGCGGAGTACGTGGCCCCAGATAGTCACACCTTAGAAAAATGGGGTGATCTTGAAGCCAGCACGGGTGTTTATAGCATTCAACAACCCACTATTCAGCCGTTGAATAACACGCGACCCTTTGAAGAGAGTCTTTTAAAATGGAGCGCCAGTGCGGGAGTGGGCAAAGGATCATTGGCCGCTGACAGTTGGTATGATTATTTGCGAAGCTACTGGAAAAATCGTTTATATAGCGCAGTAACTCATGGTTTATCTTTTGAAGATTTTTGGGTCGATCTTTTGCAAAATGGAGTGCGTTCTCACTCAGAAATGAGCGAAAATGGCAGCGCTCGATCCTTTCGACGGGCTAGCTTGTCTGAGGTGAGTTCGTCTCAACCCGGAGCAGAGCTCGAGTTGGTGCTTTACCCGACCGTGGCATTGGGCGACGGCAGTCTTGCCAACGTACCTTGGCTGCAAGAGTTGCCTGATCCTGTCACTCGGATTTGTTGGGACAACTATGTGACCGTGTCTATGAAAACAGCTTCAGAACTCGGCCTGCATGCAGGTCAGGTAGTGCAAGTGCAAACGGCAGGTGGGGCTGTGGAAGCTCCGGTTCACGTGCAGCCGGGACAGGCTGACGGCGTGTTGGGTCTTGCTGTGGGTTACGGTCGGACCGCCGCTGGAGAAGTGGGCAATGGTGTCGGGGCCAATGCATTTCAAGTTGTGGCTTATAAAAATGGCCGGGCTGTGGCCTCCGGGTTGTCGGCAAAACTTTCGCCGGTGGCGGGTCGTAAGCGAGTGGAGCTTGCTAACACTCAAGGTCACCACAGTATGCAGGGTCCATTTGATTCAAAACCTCGAGCCATTGTGAATGAGGCCACCAACGAGCAATATCAACATGACGCCAGTGCGGGAATTCACAAACATAAAATCTTTAGTTTGTGGGATAAGCACGAATACAGTGGCCACAAGTGGGGTATGTCCATTGACCTCACCAAGTGCACAGGTTGTGCCGCTTGTGTGGTGGCGTGCCAATCAGAAAATAATATTCCGGTTGTGGGTAAAAAGTATGTTCTGCAGGGGCGTCAAATGCATTGGATTCGGGTGGATCGCTACTATGTGGGTGAGCCGGAAGATCCAAACTCAGTGTTTATGCCTGTGATGTGCCAGCACTGTGACAACGCTCCTTGCGAGACAGTTTGTCCTGTGGCCGCCACAACTCATGGGTCTGAAGGCACCAACGATATGATTTACAACCGTTGTGTAGGTACAAGGTATTGTGCCAACAACTGCCCGTATAAAGTGCGTCGGTTCAATTGGTTTGATTACACGAATCTGCGATCACCTTTGCATATGGCCCTTAATCCTGAAGTCACCGTTCGCTCTCGAGGGGTGATGGAAAAATGCACATTCTGTACTCACCGAATTATGCAAGCTAAGCAGACGGCTCGAAATGAAAGTCGAAATCTTCGTGATGGCGATGTGCAAGTGGCCTGCGAGCAATCTTGCCCCACTCAGGCCATTGTCTTTGGAGACATGAACGACGAAAACAGTCGGGTCTCAAAAGAGTTTAAGAATGCACGCACTTATTCGTTGCTTGAAGAGTTGAACAACGTGCCTTCTGTTCGCTATCAAACTCACATTAGAAATGCAAAAACACTTAAAGGTGGTCACGGACACCATGAACAGGGTGAACACGCATGATAAAACGAGAGCCGCTTATTTTAGGCAACAAGACTTATAAAGACATCACGGATGACATCAGTCGGCTGACCGAGTCTATGCCAGGGGGTAGGTACTTTGCGGCCCTTCTTGGCGCAAAAAGCTTATTTGCCATTTATATTTTGTCCATGGGCTTTATCGTGGCCAAAGGAATGGGGCTCATGGGTGTGAATGATCCTGTGGGCTGGGGAACGGATATCATCACCTTCGTATTCTGGATTGGTATTGGTCATGCGGGCACACTGATTTCGGCCATTCTTTATCTTTTTCGGCAGAAGTGGCGAACCTCCATTGCAAGGTCCGCTGAGGCGATGACCGTATTTGCCGTTATGGTGGCGGGGACATTTCCCATATTGCACACGGGCCGTCCATGGTTGGGGTATTGGCTACTGCCATACCCAAACCAACGGGGACCGCTTTGGGTGAACTTTCGATCACCGCTTGTTTGGGACGTGTTTGCGGTTTCAACGTATGCCACGGTGTCTATTGTTTTTTGGTACATCGGAATGGTTCCAGACTTAGCGACACTTCGCGACCGGTCTCAGGGTAAATGGCGAAGAGCCATTTATGGAGCGCTTTCATTGGGTTGGAGAGGGACGGCTCGTAACTGGAACCACTACGAAATGGTCTACATGCTACTTGCAGCCTTAGCCACGCCTCTCGTGCTTTCGGTTCACAGTATTGTATCCTTTGACTTTGCTGTTTCGCAGTTGCCGGGTTGGCACACCACGATTTTCCCGCCGTACTTTGTGGCCGGCGCGATTTTCTCTGGGTTTGGCATGGTCGTCACACTTATGGTGATTCTGCGAAAGTTGATTCCAGGTTTTTCTGATTATGTCACCTTGAACCACATGGAAAACATGAACAAGATCATCATGGCTACGGGCATGATGGTGGGTTATGCCTACGGTTCTGAGTTTTTCATTGCTTGGTATTCAGGCGCTCCCTATGAAGGGGCCATATTTCTAAACCGAGCCTTTGGTGCCTACGGTTGGTCATATTGGATCATGGTCACTTGTAACGTGTTCATACCCCAGATTTTTTGGTTCAAATGGGCGCGAAGAAGTATTCCATTGATGTTCGTGGTTTCTATATTTGTAAACATAGGAATGTGGTTTGAACGTTATGTGATTGTGGTCACTTCATTGCATGCGGACTTTTTGCCATCAAGTTGGGGCATGTTTAATTTGACCATCTTTGACCTTGGAGCATTGATCGGAAGCTTTGGAATGTTCTTCTTCTTGTTCTTGATCTATATCCGCACGTTGCCGGCCATATCCATTGCTGAGGTAAAGCCGGTACTTTATGTGGGAAAAGACGGAGGCCACCATGGCTGATCTATTAGCAACAGTTCAGGGATTGCTTCGACCCAAAGCTAAAAAAGGGGTTGCCGGTATTTGGCTGGATGAGCACGCTCTTGAAAAAGCAGCTGCACAGGTTCGAAAAGCCGGATTTAAAAAGTTTGAAGCCATTAGTCCATTTCCCTTGCATGGAATTGATGAAGCCATGGGGATTGGGCGGTCTTTCATTCCCTGGGTGACATTCACCTTTGGATTGTTGGGTTGTACATTTGGCTTGTGGTTTACGTGGTGGACATCAGCGGTGGATTGGCCGTTGATTATTGGCGGCAAGCCCATGTTTTCATTGCCGGCATTTATACCGGTGATCTTTGAGTGCACCATTTTGTTTGCCGCTTTGAGCTCTGTGGGAACCTTGATCGCCGTTTGTGGGCTACCTAAGGTAGATCCGGCCATTATTGATCCTGACTTAACTAGCCATAAGTTTGCATTGTTTGTGCCCGAAGACGATTCAGGATTTGACGTTGAAAAAGTGAAATCCCTGTTAAAAGATTTGGGCGCCGATGAAGTGCGCAGCTCGGAGTTTTAATGATGACAAAAACAAATTGGATAAAAGCCACAGGGACGCTCCTTATTGCGCTGGCTGTACAGGGCTGCAATGGTGGTAAAAATCAAACTAATATTGAGCTAGTGCAGGCCATGATGGACCAGAATTCGCTGAAGGCCCAGGATTGGGATCCAAAGCGTGAAGGTGTGCCGGGGCAGTTGGTTCCGCCAGAAAATACCATTCCCATGAATCACAAGCCTTACAAGTATGCTGGCAATCCGGCGGCCGCCGAGCAAAATCTGAAAAACCCTTTTGCTGGGGACCTTTCGCCAGAAATGATCACCAAAGGTGAGGAGCACTACAGAATTTATTGTGGTGTTTGTCACGGCGCCGGCGGGCGTGGTGACGGACCAGTGGCTGCGGCCATGGTTTTAAAACCACCGCCATTGGTATCTAGTGCTGTTAAGGGTTATAAAGATGGCCTCATTTTTCATTTTATCACCGAGGGAAAAGGTGTGATGGGGTCTTATGCGAACCAAGTTCGTGATGAAGATACCCGGTGGGCTATTGTGAACTACGTTCGTTTTTTAAACAAAAATGCCGAGTGAGCTGAGATTTATTTTTAGGGAGTCATTAAAATGGCAGAAGTGAAAAGTGTACCGCAGCCAGGAAACTATGTGGTCTCTACCAGGATGAAAACAGTGTACTCGGTGCTAATCTTTTTGGGATTAGCGGCCTTTGTTGTGGCCATTATTAATGATCAGGCTCGAGCCTGGCATGCTTATTTAATTGGACTATTTTATTTTGTAAGTTTGGCTTTGGGTGGGTTGTTTTTCACCGCCATTCAACATGTCACTAAAGCCGGTTGGAGCGTGACGGTTCGAAGAATCAGCGAAGCCTTCACGTCATTTATCCCGGTGGGAGCGGTGGCGGCCCTGATCCTGGTGTTTTTTGGCGGCAATCACCTGTACGAATGGTTTCACGCCGATGTGGTGGCGAAGGATCATTTGTTGTCTCATAAGGCCGGGTATTTGAACCCCACATTTTTTGCTGTTCGGGTGGTTTTGTTTTTTGGAATTTGGTGGCTTTTGGCAAAGGTGCTTGTGGGTAACTCAGTGAAACAAGACACCACCGGCGACGAGTCGATCACTCACAAACTTGTGGGCGTTTCTGTGGGTGCGGTGTTGGTATTTGCATTTTCCTATTCATTTTTTAGCGTGGACACGTTGATGAGCCTTGATGCCCATTGGTTCAGTACCATTTTTGGTGTTTATGCCTTTGCCGGCTTATTTCAGTCGACCATGGCGGTGATGATTTTAGTGATCCTTTATTTAAAGGGTAAGGGTTTGCTGCATGGTTTGGTTAACGAAAACCATGTGCATGATCTGGGTAAGTTTCTTTTTGCGTTCACGGTTTTTTGGGCTTACATCGCGTTTAGCCAGTATATGTTGATTTGGTATGCCAATATGCCAGAAGAGACCATTTTTTACGTGCCTCGGTCGCAAGGCTCTTGGGCCATGGTGTCTGTGGCACTGATTCTTTTTAAATTTATTGTGCCATTTTTTGCACTATTACCAAGATGGGCCAAGCGCACTCCCAGCTACTTAGCTGTGGCCAGCGTTTGGATTTTGGTCATGCAGTTTGTCGACATCTATTGGTTGGTATATCCTAGCTACAACGAAGAGCATGCGGTGTTCTCAGTTTATGAAGTTCTGATATTTGCAGGCTTCCTGGGAGCATTTCTGCTCACGCTGACCCGGTTCTTGAGCAGAAACAACCTGGTTCCGGTCAAAGACCCAAGAATCCAAGAAGCTCTCCACCATCACGTGGTTTACCACTAAGGTACCCGGTTCCATTCTGATTTGCACAGCGTTGGGCGGGTACACATTTTCCACAAAAGGAATCCGGATACTCATGACATCTGGTTTGCGTTGTTAAATGCCCAGATCTTATGGTGAGCTCGCCTGTCGAGTGTGCATCGCCCAAGCAGTTGTTCTAAAGTCCCGTTACCCTACAGGCGGTGACACAAATTGTAGGGTTTTGACAAAACTTCAGGCAATTTCAACTGATCATTTTTTTTAGCTCCCCTGTAACATACTGAAAATACTCAAGAATTTCACCGGGAATAGGTGTTGCAGAGTTGTGGCCTGGACCCCATTTGAGTTAACCAATTTGTGAAATTTGGCCTCCAAGTTTTTCATATGGAATCTATAAACCTGGCACCAGATCTCATACAAATGTCGGTACCTGATCGTTTGATTTAAAAACCTTTAAGAGGAGTGAACTCAATGCAAGGAATTAATGTTTTGGCGCTGGGCTATTTGTTGGTGGGTGCATCAATTTTCTTAGGCTGTACCAGACCTATGGAGCCTGTAGATAAAAAGGGCAAATTGGTTATTGAAGCATCTATGAAAATGGAAGCCGAAGAGCTGGCTTTGGCTGGAGAGCAACTTGTTGGACCCTATACGTTCATGTTGGCCGATAAAGTGATTGATATGGCTATAGAAAAAGATCCAACTAACTTGCGAGCCAATTTCTACAAGTCATTTTTAAAGTCATTTATGGCCTATAAAGGGTTATTAGCGCGAGTGAAGCCGATTGTAGACACTCAATTGACTGAACATGAAAGAGCTAACTTTGAAAAATCTGTAAAGGGTATTCCGCAATCACCATTTTTAGAATTTCTTTATGACGGCAAGCCGGACCTTAATACTGAAGCCGACATTCAGGATGTTTTAGCTGACGTTCGTGATGGGTGGAATGATTTTCGAAAGTTCCTTAAAGTAAACGACAATTTTGAACTGACACTAAATCTTAATTATCACGTGTGGAAATCTACTATTGATTCACGGACCTACGATTCATGTAAGGTCATAAATCCTGCCTATGGTGGCACACGAGAAGAGTGGGAGATGTCAGGTCGTGACAACTCATACTTCGAGGTGGAGTGCGATTATACTGATCTGACAATAGCGAAATTAAACGTTGCGGACATTAAGATGTTAGAGCAGGCCGCTGCTGGCATGATTGTTTATCTGACTCCGTTTACTAGTTATGACCTCACGGGACTGGTTAAAATCTCTCAATTGAAAGATTCACGGCCTTATTACAATCCGATGTCGCCTGCAGAGTATCAATCTATGTTGGAAAATAACGCCAAATTCGGAAAACTAATTGAGCGGCAGTCAATGACAATCATCCCACAACTAGGGTCTGATACATTGGCGGCGTTAAAGTGGGCCCGGAATTTTCAAGACAAGCTGTGCCCTAAATCTGATGCGAATCCTACGGGCAAACGAAAACGACATATCTTTGAAGACGGCGTTTGTATTGACAAGCCTACTGAATTCAATCAATTGATTGCCTCTCTAGAGGCCGCACTTCAGGGCCCAATAACGGTTGAAATAGAGGACGAAGGGACTGGCGTTCGTGAATCATTACGCATTGATTACCTTGCCTTGTTCCGCAACCCGGTGTCTGATCTTCGATCAATCGCACCAAGTAAGTACGACAATTGCGGCAATGTCATTGAATATCGAGGCGACAACAGCCTAGGTGGTTTCTATGCAGATGGGTTCAAGCCGCAAATTGATACCTATGGGTGTCGCTAATTATGAACTTCTGCCACTTTGCTTCTAGGTTATTGATTGGACTGGGATTAACAATAGTGTTTTCCCAGTCCGCTTTTTCTGCCAGCTTGCAGCAAGTAGCCTTTTCCATGTGTGCGCCGCAGGCTAACCGCTGTTTAAAGGTTTCTGGAGAGAAGGCCTATCAGGCCACTGAGGGCGCCTTGTTTGTCGTGCGATACCCTCAATTTGAGTGGATAGATAGAAGTACAGGGCAACAGGTTTCAGGACGAGGTATTAAGGCCATTATAGATTATGGATCTGAACAAGTGGTTATAGTGGATCAAATTTCAGGCGGGACCATTTTGGAACAAGTTTTCGATATGAAAAAGTTAAATAGTCGCACACATAGGATTGATTAGCATGAAACGACGAGCTCGAGAGATAACTTTCATATTGGCTCTAGCTGCCTTGTTAGGATGTGAGCGAGTCATTTTGAAGGAGACAATCATCAAGGAACCTCTGGTTGAAGAGCCCAAGGAGTACGAGCTGCAGGGTGGTGTTGATAGTGGCGGTGGCAATGGCGTCAATGGTCGGCCTTTCGAAAGTTATCGCTTGCAGAGTGCCGTAGATTTGGGTGGAGGCGTTGTGGACGAGGTGTATTCCGTTATAAAAGCAGTGGAGGGAGTTCATCCGGCCTTAGCCTCGGACCTAGCATATATATTTGTCAATCGCGATTGGTATTTAATTCCAGTACGACTGGCAAAGATTCCTAGAGCCACGTTGGGCGTCTTAATTGATGTGCCTCAGCAGGACCAGATAGCTTTGCAAAACCTGCAGGAAGTGTGGATTGACTCTCACATTTACGGAGGAATGAATGCTAGTGACCAAGTCGCTTTAGTGTTACACGAGTTAGTTGTTGGAGTGAGGCTCCTTGAATACACAGAGGGTGTAGATCGTTGCCTCGCACAGCTTGGAGGCTACTATTTAAAAAGTCGGGACCAATTTGATTTTTTTCGACCCACGCAAAGCGCTGAGTATGAGTCTCATCGATCCGAGTGCTTCAGAAAGAATCGTATTGATCAGATCTTTGATTCAATCGTGGGTCGAAAACAAAAAGTAGACCTAAAGTCAGATGACTATAAGATGATTCGAAAGCTTTCGGGCTTACTAGTGGATCGTGAAAAGGCATACAGTTTCTCGGAGTTAGATTACTACTATGAGGGCTCGTTGCGACGGCAAGATTCAGAATCTAAACCAGTCGATGCAAAGACAGCGAGTCGTTTCTGAGGGAGACTGAGTCACTTCATTGGTTATTTCTTTGAGTATTCGAGGAATACGTTGCCGAAGCTCTTCGGCCAAATCTTTGGATAAAACCATCGGTGCTGTAAAAAAGATGTCGTCATCATTGACTTGTGAGATGCGATTGATGGATTGCATGCGCCAATTTTGATGGTGCCGTTGGAAGTGCACGGTGTCTCTGGCCGCATGGGTTCGAGTGGGGCCAAGGGCCAAGTTATTGTCATTTAAGGTTAACAACTGGTTTGTAAGCAAAAAGGTGAGTACCTTTTGAACCAATGAAATGGGCAGACCCAGTCGGTTGGCGATGGCGGTGGGATCGTTGAGATCAGGAATGTCGGCGGTTAGTCGCACGGCTGTATAGCACCAGGTGGAATAGAATTCAGATTTTGCTGCTTCTTTGAGTTCAATTTGATTGGGCATGATGTTCGTTAGTTTTTTAGCCTCATTTTGGATGCTTTTGATTTGATCTGAAAAAAATTGTTTGAGCTTAAAGCTGCCGGCCTTTTCCTTTTCTACCAAAAGCATAAAGTAATTAGTTTCATCGCGGTCGAGACCCAGAAATTGAGACAGGTCATAGGCGAGCTCCAGACTCAATTGTTTGTCACCCTTGAAAACTTGACTCACAAGTGTAGTGGACACACCGAGATGTTGTGACAGTCGTCGATACTCGCCGCGGCCTTTATTTGGTAGACTCTCAACAACGCTATTAAAATAAGATTTGTAATCATCAAAATCGAAGAGATTTTGCAGCTTGTTCATATAGAGCCCATAAAAATATCGTCGAAGTACTCATTTTAAAGTTTACACCTTAGGCAATGAAAATATCATCTAAAAGGTAAACGATCTGGGCTTAAGTCAGCGACTTAATAGTAACTAAAAAGTTAAATTATTCGTTAACTTTTTACTTATAAAATCTGTGATTAATCCTCAGGTTTCCGTATTTTCGTTTTCAAATCAAAACCGTTGATTGGAGATAGATATGGAAGTTTGGAAGAGGATCAGCATTATAGTTATAGTCGTTTGTATTTTTTTGCTGGTGGCCGTAAGGGCCGGGGCATTGGGATTCAGTTGCCACTCCAATCTGGCGCCAAAGCCCCGTTTGGATCGTGTGGCTCACTATGTGGTTGAGGGGCGATGGGGCCATAAAAAAAATGGTCACCGAGTTCTTGAGGGCGGGCTTCATTCTAGAGCCTTTCTTGATAGGTGGCTGCAAGAAGATCCCGAGCTCGCGTTGGCATTGAACGATGAAAACAGTTTTTTGGAGCTATCTAGCGGAGTGGTTCAGGTGAAGTTTCCCAAGTGGGCGGTGAGCGAAGCCTCCTGGACACAAACGAAAGGATACAAAACATTTTTTCCGGCATCATGGACTTCGGCCGACATTGAAGAGGCGGTTGAATACATAATCGCTGTAGGCCATAGCAGAAAAGTCGGTAACGATAAATATGAATCTGTAGGCGTATATCGCTCGGTGAGAATAAAAGTGGTGTACACCGATGACTTTTTGATAACAGCATTTCCTGTTGTTGAGCGAAAGACTGCGGGCTTTTGAATTTAGTGTGGGCCTTGATTTCGCCTAGTTTAGAGAAAATTTTTTTGCGCCAAGACCTGGCCGAATTCATAAATTGTTGGGGACTTCGATATCCGATTGGAATTGAATAGCAATTGTCAGGAAAATAAAAACAGACAGGAACTTGCGGCATTGATTCTGGGTTTGCCGGGTATACCTCAAACTCGCAGTGTTTTTATCAGCTGCCCCATTTAGCCGTCAAAGGACCTCTTCTCAGTAACCAGAAATCGCCAACTCCGGTGGGCAGTGCCAACAAAAGTGGCCTTCAAACTGCCGACTCAAGTTGCCGTTTCAATTTAAGACTTCAATAATTTTAGTATGTTACTGTTTGGCCCGAAACCAGCAGTAGACTCAAGTGTGCGTCGCTCGTCGACGTCAGGGCTGCAAGGAATTTTTAAATTTTAATAAATAGTTTTTAACGAACAATCCCCCATATCCCCAATTCACTCCCTAGCCGGTCTCCCCAAGACCGGCTTTTTTTTATTTTACACCGACGTTACGGTGAATTCCCCAAAAGGATACCCCCGTATTTTATGTAATCCTTTTCTGGTGGCTACTTTGCCATGCGCATCATTTCACTAGAGTTTTCATAAAGACAAAAATAGATTTCCTTCTTCGTGTGAGTTCGACACCCTTGGCACCGAACTTGCCTAGTAGACCCATTGACTGGATTGTGGGGCCAAAAGGTTTCCAGCTAGCAAATGAAAAAGGGGGAAATATGAAAAAGTTTGGTTATCAAATGTTGGCTGGCGGCATGGTGGGTTTAGTTGCCAGTGTCGTTTTGGCTCTGCCGAGTGATCAATACCGTGATTACGATTTGGATGCGGCATTGCGAGTGAAGTATGCCGCTGAATCGGATGTCTCTCGTTTACAACAGCGCGAACGAGACTTGGAGTCGCAATTGTCGCGCTCTCAAACTCAGCTTTCATCAAATGAATACCAGATTTCTCGAAATCGAAATCGAATTCAAGATTTGGGTTCTGAGCGACAAGATAAAAGGCAGCTCATAGAACGACTAGAGCGGAGGCAGGATCAACTCAGTCGACGAAGAGCTCAACTGGCCCATGAAGAACGTGATTTGGAACGGCGAATTCGACAAATAGAATCCAGCGTGGCTGTTATAAGTGTAGAGACGTCGCGACCCATTCAGATGGCAGCAGCAGCTTCGCCTCAAAAAAATACTGACGAAGGCAAGCGCAACCGAGACAAGGGTGACCGCGGAGGTAAAGGGGATGACCCTGCTAGAAACGGTGACAAAAATCCTGAACGCGGGGGGCGAGATAACACAAATAGTCCCGGTCGCGGTGGTGAAAATGGACCAGGCCGTGGCAACGGCGCAGGGCCCGATAAAGGCGGAGAGCCTCCCGCTGGCGGTGGTGGTGCGACACCTCCACCCAAAAACAATCCCGAATTGGATCGTCTCAAAGCCGAACTTCGAAAGGTGCGAGGGGAGTTGGCACAAGTCAGCCACCAGTTGAATGAAGTTCAACGTGACATATCGCAGGCCTCACATCGCCTAGAGAGAATTCGATATGAAGTTTCAGATCTTCAAGATCAAAACCAACGTCTTTTAAGAGAAAATCAACAGCTCGAGCGAGATATTGTGGCCTATCGCCAAGATCTTCAGGTTGTGGGTGTGGAGTTAGATGGTGCATTGAGTGAGTTGGCGTCTGCCAACCGAGAGGTGGCCCGCATAGAAAGAAACCTAGATTTAGCTAAAGCGGAAGTGTCACCGGTGGCAAAAAGTCACGGATCAACAGATGGCGCGGCCTCTGGTAAAGAGTACGGCACTATTGCTGGCGATTTGCGAGCCGCAGAAACGGCCGGCTACGAAAATGGAACGGCTGCTGCCAACGACAAGCAAGCTTACGATGAAGGATACAAGCAAGGCGTGGACACGGCCTGGGATGAAATCAAGGCCGCATCCCGTGTGGCAAAGCAAAAAGGCTATAATGATCGGGTTAAATTTTATCGCACATCCAAGCTTGAAGAAATCGTAATTGATGCCTCTGAGGTTTTGTCTTATTCGAATGAATCCTTGCAATCTTCAAGTGCGTCAACAGAAACGGATAAATACTACCGACCACGCCCTGGCAGTTATCCGCACCCGAGAATCAAAGAATTTTACATGAGTGCCTATCACTCGGCATTCAATGCAGAGCGGTCCAGGAGCTACAGCGAGCATGAGCAAAAAGAGTACAGTGACAAATATCCCATGTACAAAAGTGGTTCGGTCACTTCGCCCGAGTATAAAACGGCCTATGCGAACGCCAATCGGGCGGCAAGCTTAAAGAAAGGGAAGCAAGAAGGTTACAACATCACGATTTCAACGAACAAAGACAAAGAAGTGACAAAAGCCTATGGGGAAGGCGTTAGTGAAGTGGACCAGCTCTATCGAAACAATCCTATCTTAGATGATTTTCAGTTTAAACTTGTCGACGGCGATGGAGATGGATTTGTGTTGCCGGGTGAATCCGCGCAGCTCGAACTAAATTTAAAAAACTTTGGCCTCGTTGAAAAAAGGGGATTGAGTGCCTCTATCAAAGGCGAGGGATCGTCAATCACTCCGGGCACTAAGACTTTTAAGTTGCCCGAGTTGCCGGCTCAATCGCAGGTGAAAGTCATTAATCTTGGTAACTACGATGTTCCGTCAAACATGTCAGTGGGGCAGACTTTCTTTGTGAATGCGGGCTTAAAAGAAGGCCAGAAGACATTGTTTGAGAAAAATTTAGAGGGTCAGATTGCCTACCCCATGCAGATGGAACTGGCCAGTAAGCCCGTAGACTTACCCACATCTGAAGCCGGAAGTTTTGTGTTTAGTGTCTACAACAAGAGCCAGGTTACTCAGAGTGCCGTGATTCACATTAAATACGACAGCAGTAAAGTGTCCAATGCGTGGCCCACGTCATTTACTGTGGGTCCAAGGCAAACGCGACAGGTCACTGTGCGAGTGAAGGGCAACTCTCGTCAAGAGTTCAGTTGGACCACCCTCAGCTTTGTCGTTAAGAAAAACGGTTTAACCGCATCGTCGACAGAGTCAGTTAAGATTCAAGTGAACGATGGCAAGTGTTTAGTGGGGCCTGTTTGTGACTACTAAATGGATGGTGTTGGTATTGGCGGCCCTGGTATTTAGGGCCGCCAATGCCTTTTCTTCGCCAATTATAATAGCGATTATGGATGATGAAGTGGGCACAGCCCATCAACGTCAGATTGCAAAAGTCATTGAAGACTCAGTGCAAGACTGCAAGTCTGTAAACATTGTGAACTACCCCATTTTTAAAAACGGAAAGATGACAAAAGTCACAATGACAAATGCCATAAACAAAATACTTTCAGATGGTGTCAACATCGTGAACCTCAGTTGGAACGACAAAATATCTGCGTCACTCAAAGACGTATTGCCTCAATTAAAGGCCCTATCTGAACAGACAACATTAGTGATGGCAGCCGGCGAAAATAAGAAAGACCTAAAGCAACCACTGTCAATAGACCAGACGGTGGCCGGCCTGTTGCCAAAAGCCATCGTGGTGGCCGAGGCCGACGACTTCGGACGCGTGGCGCCCCAATCCAACTACGGCCCTGAGATAGATCGGGTGATCGCCCCACCCTCTGGCTTAAAAGGCAGCAGTTTCTCAGTGGCCAAGTTAGTGGGGCAACTGGCATGCGAAAGGGAAAGGTACCCGGTTCAATTCTGATTTACATGGCGTTAGAAGCCTTCACGGTTCCTAACCCCTTACTCAATTCCGGTAGCACGAAATTGTTAACATTGAGGTGCCGATGTTTTTTGCCATATTCAATGTAGAGCTACGGGGGGCTGACCAAAAAAAGCAATTCTAGGGGAGACATATTGAATCTGATGAAAAAGATCAGGACAGAACGTTAAGTATCTCCCGCTCCAAAAAATAGCACATCGATAGACTGCCTAACGCCATGCAAATCAGAATTGAACCGGGTATCTTTCAAGGGTATCTTTCAATGATGTTAAAGGAACAACCCTGGGTACTCACAGTACCTCGTGTATTAGACCTGCTTGAAGTTGATAAAGTGAATGGTCTTACTGCGGAGCAGGTCAAAGAGCGAAATTTCACATACGGAATAAATCGTATTACAACGCAGGCTCCGCCGAGCCTGTTGGCCTTATTTTTTAGGCAGTTTAAAAGTATTTTAGTGGGGCTACTGGCTTTGGCGGCTCTGGTTGCCGCTTTGTCTGGTGATGTTTTAGATGCGGCAGCTATTGGGTTAGTGCTTTTAATCAATTCAGTTATTGGGTTTATCACCGAAGTGCGAGCGATCAGTTCGATGGAGTCGCTTAGAAAAATAGGGCAGACGCATTCGCGAGTGGTTCGTGCCGGAGAGCAGACATTGACACCAGCAGAGGATTTGGTTCCTGGCGACATCCTTATACTGGAGGCAGGTGATGTGGTGACCGCTGACTGCCGAATCATTGAAAGTCACAATCTAAATGTTGATGAATCAGCCTTGACCGGTGAATCCGTGCCCGTCGAGAAAAAACCTTTTGTTGAATTGGATTCTGACACAAATGTGTCTGATCGCCAAAACATGTTGATGAAGGGGACTTATCTCACGCGGGGTGTCTGTCGAGCTGTGGTGACTCACATTGGAATGGGCACGGAGATCGGTAAGATAGCGAAGTTGACAGCAAGCGCTGAAGAGGAAATCACTCCATTAGAAAAGCGCCTTGATCGGTTAGGTCGACGGTTAGTGGTACTCACACTTTTCGTATCGATGGTGATACTCATTAGCGGATTGCTGACAGGAAAAGACACGTTGTTAATGATACAAACCGCCATTGCATTGGCTGTGGCCACGGTTCCTGAGGGACTTCCCATTGTGGCGACCATTGCCCTTGCTAGAGGGCTATTGATTATGTCTCGGAAAAACGCTCTCGTTAATAAACTCTCGGCCGTGGAAACTCTCGGTGCGACAAGTATCATTGTTACCGACAAGACGGGGACCCTTACTGAAAACAACATGACGTTGGTGGAGGTAGTAACAGAAGAGGGGCCTTTCACCGTTAGCAGAGATGAAAACACCCAGAAGATAAACCTATTGGCAAAAAATGGATTACCCATTTTTTATACTGGTGCAGGCGAGATCATGCGACGGCTCATAGAGGTGGTTGGGCTTTGCAATGACGCTCATTACAATCACGGGGCAGAGAGTTTTGGTGACCCGATGGAAGTTGCGCTTTTAAGATTTTCAAAAGAGGTCATTGGTGATGACAAATACCTGAACACACAATACCCGCGAGTTTCTGAGGTTCCCTTTGATTCTCATACGAACATGATGGCCACCATCCATAATGTCTCAAATGAAAAACTGGTGGCCGTAAAGGGGGCACCGGAGTCGGTGATATCCCGAAGCCGCCTCAGTGATGAACAAAAGGAAGCATGGAGACAACAAAATAGGACTCTTGCAGAAAGAGGTTTGCGGGTGCTCGCGATAGCCTACAAATCCGAATACCAAAACGACGAGTCCGTATTTGATGAGTTGGAGTTGCTGGGTCTTGTGGGATTGATTGACCCTGCTAGGCAGGACGTGCCTCGCTCCATTTCGCAGTGCCATAGTGCGGGTATAAAAGTGGTTATGGCCACTGGCGACCAAGCTGGAACGGCCTTAAAAATAGCTAAAGACATTGGGCTGCCGCAGGCTTCGCTGGAGCCCGTTTTAGGAAAAGATCTTACCGGCCCTTGGACGCAAAGCTTGATAGACTCCATTGACAAAACCTCCGTGTTTAGTCGCGTCAGTCCTGAGCAGAAGCTGCAATTGGTGACTCACTACCAAAAGCAAGGCGCCATAGTGGCGATGACCGGTGATGGGGTCAACGACGCTCCGGCACTTAAGAAGGCCGACATTGGCATTGCCATGGGTCAGCGTGGTACGCAAGTGGCAAGAGAGGCCGCCGATATGATTCTTAAAGATGATCGCTTTGAAACCATTGTGTATGCGGTGGAACAAGGCCGCATTATCTTTTCTAATATTAGAAAATTTGTAACATATTTGCTTTCATGCAATATCAGCGAAGTTTTTATCGTGGGAATTGCAGCTGTGTTTAGCACCAAGATTCCGGTCACACCCTTGCAGATTCTGTTTTTGAACTTAGTCACAGATGTATTTCCGGCCCTAGCTCTGGGCATGGGAAACGGCGATCGATCCTACCTGTCAAATCCTCCCAGAAAATCTGAAGAAAAAATAATCGAGAAGTCCCACTGGTATTTCATTTTTTTGTACGGAATACTTATAACGGCAAGTGTTCTGGCCGTGTTTTATCTCTGTTTATATTTGTTCTTGTATTCATTTGAAAAAGTGGTGACCATTTCGTTTTTGACTCTGGGTATGGCCCAGGTGTTTCATGTGTTTAATTTGTCCGGAAGAAATTCAAATGTATTTATTAACGAAATCACAAAAAATCCCCACGTGTGGGGTGCGGTCATGCTGTGTGTGGGTTTACTGGTTGCAAGCGTTCACGTTCCATTTACTCAGGAAGTTTTAGACTTATTGGCATTGTCAAAGAAGGATTGGATTCTTGTGTTAGGCTTTAGCTTATTGCCATCACTGGGTCAGTTGGTGTTGAGGATGAAATGACCAATCAGCCAAGGCCAAAACTCCACGAATGTATGGGTTGCTGAAGCATTTATAATTTCGATTGGACGTTGCCAAAAATATTTTTACAGTTAAATATATTTAAAAGATTTCAGTGGTGCAGGAGGCCCGTGTGCACGGCAGCTTTGTAAAAGATATTGCATTGGTATTGGGTGTGGCCGCTCTCATCGGATCAGCATTTTTTCGCTTTCGTTTGCCATCCATTTTGGGTTATCTGACGGCAGGTCTAATTATTGGACCTTATATCCCCATACCGCTTTTTGCAGATCCCCATCGGGTGGAAAGTCTATCCGAGTTCGGTGTGATTCTAGTTATGTTTGCTGTGGGACTAGAGTTTTCTATTGAAAAGTTTTTTAGAGTATTGCCAACGGCAGGAGTGACGGCGGCTCTAGAAATCAGTGGCATGTTTTTGGTTGGGTTGACGATAGGATATTTTTTAGGGTGGTCGACGGCGCAGTCCATATTTTTGGGCGGCGCACTGGCGATTTCTTCCACAATGATAGTGAGTAAGGTTTTTGAAGATCAAAGGCCAACCCAAGGAACGCGAGATCACGTATTTGGTGTGCTGGTGATTCAGGATATGGTAGCGATTTTACTTTTAACTGTATTTGGCACATTTGCAGTGAGCAAAGAGATCAGTTTAGATAGCCTGGCCCCTACCTTGGCAAAAATGGTATTTGTGGTGACCTCTTTGACGTTGTTGGGGTTGTTTGTGATCCCGAGATTTGTGAAACATATTGTCGCTCAAAACAACTCAGAGGTGCTTATTGTTGTGGCAACGGGGTTGTGTTTCACTGTTGCGCTTGTCATGAAGAGCTTGGGGTATTCCGTGGCACTGGGTGCGTTCTTGGCTGGAGTGCTGGTCTCGGAGAGTGGGGAGTCTCACAGAGTCGAGTCAATATTGAAGCCATTGAAGGATGTATTTGTTGCCATATTTTTTGTGTCTGTGGGAATGACCGTAGACCCATTGATAGCTATTGAGGTTTTACCTCAGTCAGTTTTGATATCGGTAGCTGTGGTGGTGTCACAATTTCTACTTGTGTTTATAGGGAGCGTATTGTCAGGATCTGGCCTTAGTAGATCACTGTGCTCATCGATTTCTCTGGGACAGATCGGAGAGTTTTCATTTATCATTGCGGCGATAGGGTTTGGCGCAGGTATGGTGACGAAAGAGTTTCAGGCCATTGTGGTTTCAGTAGCTATACTGACTTCATTGTCTACTTTGGTGCTTTGGAACAGGTCTGAATTTATAGTCAGTAATATATCAAAAAAACTTCCTGAATCTTTTCGAATTGCTGTTGGGTTTTATGAGACTTGGTTTCGCAGAATGAGAGACTTTAGTGCCAGAGAAGGCCGATTTTTTGGCGTACCGAAGAAAGTGATTTTCGGATTACTATTTGATTTAGTTTTGCTGATCTTGATCCCTCCGCTTTTCTTAAAGTTTTTGCCGGCAACACTTTCGCACATGGGTATTGCAGAGGGGACTGTTGTAAGTCAGGTTGTTTTAATTGCAGCTTTAGGGGCGGTATTGGCACCAATTATCTACGGTTTTGTGATCATGTCTTCGGCTTTGATTGCTAGACTGTCACAAGCCGCGTTTTCGGGGGATATTGATGGGAGTAGGTCGGTATCATCAGTGCAGCGACTATTTAATTTAACCATTTGGACTATTTTGGGGTTGATGGTGGCCTTTCCGCTACTGGCATCAATAAGGCCGTTTATTAACAATACGATTTACACGGTATTAGTTCTGTTGACGATCCCGACCATATTTTACCGGTTGTGGCGAAGTGCCGGCAAGGTGGCATTTGAATGCGAGGCGGGTAGTGAGAAGCTCATATCGATGATTAAGCGGCAAACTATGATTAGATCAAAGGCAAGTGTTGAGTCAACGCCTCCCAGTTTGCCTGGATTTGATAATTTAGTTTCAATTAGTATGAATAACAATAATTTATCGGGCAAGACGATTGCCGAGCTAAATGTGAGAAAATTGACTGGAGCGACAATAGTATCAATATTGCGAGACGGAAACTTGATGATTTTTCCCAATCACCTAGAGGAAGTTCACGTCGGAGATACTCTACACCTTTCGGGAGATGAGATGGCTATCGAGAGCTGTCGAGAGATGTTTCGGTAGAGATTTCATTGCACTTTGAGTGAAAGCGTTTTTGTTTTGGACGTGAGATGATTTGTGTGAGTTTAAGTATTGCCTGCCCATAAATTATAGAGAGTGAGATAGGCGACGTGGCGATCCCGATGGAGCCAATAAATACAATATCTTTTTACTTAAGCCAGTTGACGTAGTGGCATCATAAAGTATCGTTGTCTTTGGAAGTGAAAAAGTACAATGAATAACATCCGTCCAATTATTCCTAAACCCACTGATTTAAAACCAGTGTTCAAAAGGTTCTACCGAGAACTCATTGCTATGCAAGTGGGTTCGCGCTCAGCCGAGCTGGCTTACCTTACGGTGATCTCCATTGTTCCGATTTTGTCGGTGTTGATGGTCACGTCGCGGGCGTTGGGAAGCGGATATACCATGATGATGAGGTTGCAAGATTGGGTGCTTGGATTTGTTACTCCAAGTACTTCGCCAGAGCTATTGGGTTTGATGTCGTCAGCCATTCTAAAAATGAGTGACGGAGTTATAGGGTTAAGTGGTCTTATTTTAACGATACTAGTGACAGCGCGCCTTTTGAGTCGACTAGATCAGCTGACCCAGATGATTTGGGGTTTGGGCCCATCTCACAAGTCCGTTAAGAGGTTAGCGTTCATGTTGTTGGGCTTGCTTGGGGGGTTGCCAGTATTTTTGTTTTTTATGGGGTCTGCCTTGAAGTTGTTACCTTTGGTCAATGACATTTTGCCTGTGGTCTGGATATCGAGGGCGGCCTCGTTTTTAACGATATTTTTAATTTACTATTTTTTGCCAAATCGAAATTTGAAAATACAAAGCGCGGTCATTTCATCTTTATTTGTTTCATTGATTTTGTATGCTGGGCAAGCGATATACAAATGGGCTTCCCACAGTATCTTTTACTACGACGCCGTATACGGATCGTTAGCTTTTTTACCACTGTTTTTGGTGTGGGTGCTTATATTCTGGCGCATCATTTTAGGTGGAATGATTTTCACCCGAATACTAAACGGCTGGAAACAGATCTAGTCCGTTGGGCAGCTATGTGGCTAGTACTCACAAGGAGTTATTAACAGATCTTATTTGAGCCACTCAAAAAGTGCGTAGTGATCAGAGGTCATGCCCAGTTGTTGATAAACCTTTTGAGCATTGATATTTGACTGATCTACGTAGAGCCGCAGGCCGAACAATTGGGGTGACGCCTCCACAGTGGCCTTTAGGGCGTTGTACATTTCGCGAAACACGCCTTGTCCGCGATATTTTGGAGTAATATAAACAGAGTGAATCCACCACACAGATCCGTTGCGCCAATCGCTCCACTCGGGAATGATAAGTAGGTTGCCGACCACCTGACTATTTTTCTCAGCGATCCAATATTGCCCTTTATTAGAATCTTCAAAAACAGCAGATACACCGCGCTCCACGGTTTCTTTGTGCAGGCGTAGACCTTCAGTTTCAAGGGCCATGGCCAACTGAAAATCAACAAGGGTTGTGAGTTCGTCGAGTGTGGCGTGCCTAAAAATTGTGTTCATAGTTTGAGCTTGCTAGTTAGAATCCGTTAATCTGTTGACGGTGCTGGTGGTTCCGGTAGCTGTCGGCATCCCCGCGAGAGGTGCCCCTTGGGGCATAATAGTCAGTGCCGTGAAGCGGTTCTGGGGTTGCTGCCGGATCCACCCCGGGGTGCATTTCTAAAAATTGCTCGAAACTGTGAAGGTTTTCTTTTGGCAATGGTTCTGGAGACTCGTTGTCGGGAAGAGACTCCAAATCAAAAATCAACTCGGTGTCGTTGTACTTGGGTGCAAGCTCAAGGTTACCAAAACGCAAGTTCGCAGGGGTGGATTGATTTGAGTCCTCGGGTTTAGTCAGGCCAGGAAGGGCCGCATGATCTTTAGCTTGCGAAAAATTTTCAGAAGCGTATCCAAATTGGGAAACCACGATGATGAGTGAAGCCAGCAAAACGACTGTAGATTTCATTTTAAACCTCGTCCTTAGAAGTCGGGCAATTCAGCTGCAGAGTGTATGCCAATGGCAAAAGTTGAGGCAAAGTTTTTCGTAGAGGTCATAGAATCTGCAAAGATCGAATATCCACCAATGGAATTCGAGCTTGCCCCACATCGCCCACGTGCATGACCAAAAAGTCAGAGTTAACTTCCTTAATCACACCACCAGTGACGGCTTCCATGGTGAACACCATATCGGCAGGGTCGGGGAGCAGCCAACTCACATTGATTTTTTTGTTCAGATGCCCGAGGGTTCGAAGAAGGACTATTTTTTTGTGTTGTTTTGGATTCAAATCCTTTTTTAAGTGGACGATCTCACCATCGAGAAGCTGGTTTATCTTGTTGTTTATGTCATCGATTTGATCCACCGAAATTCGGGGCTTTGGCCCGAGAAACAGCACGCATCCACTGTATTCGTCGGCCTGAAGTGGTCCAGAATACGCCAAAAACATCAACAAAACGGGCAAAATTAAACGCATCATAAGCGCTCTCCCTTCGTTGGTGTTTTTATAAGGCAAAACGGCGACCAAGCTGATCTCAAAGAGGATGAGCCTCGCCACTCAGGTCCCTAAAAAGTTTGTAAAGGCGGTGACAAAAATTGATTCGGTCGACGGGAGCCCAGATCCTCAACCGGGCTTCCCGGCGGCAGAGGCGGGGGCTCCGAGGGGGAGAGCACACACCAACGGCACGAGTGGCCGCATGTCGTCTTCGGATTGCGTCACTTTCGTGCCGCAACTCGGATACGCCATGCACATCGTGATGTTGGTGTGTGCTCTCCCCCTCGGAGCCCCCGCCTCTGCCGCCGGGAAGCCCGGTTGAGGATCTGGGCTCCCGTTGGCTCCTTTGAGTGTGATTCAGTTTGACTAAAACACGCGTGTTGCCCAATTAGTTTGGGTTACCCAAGTGACTCATTTCGAGATTTGATAAAACCGTTTTTCACGATACCAAAGTCTCGATAGTAACCCCTTAAAATAACTAGTAACTCTCATTTTGAGGCAATTCGTTTCATACTGATACGTATGAAAAAAGCAGTCAAGTTTTAGGGCCAAACTGCCGATACTAAGTACATCCATATTAATGGAGTTCTTCTTATGGAGGCAAAATGTCGTCCTACAAAAATGGAACGTTACCCAATGCTGACATTTTTTAAAAAAAGAATTAACCGGCCGTTCTACGCCAACGTATTGTCTGCACTGAGTTTGCTTTGTGTACTTATCGTTGACCTTTCCACGTTAGGCTGCCAGCTCGCTGACAACAGAATTTCCGGTCGCGTGCAAAATGGTGGCTCCGGCGGGATACAGCAGGTTGTGCCTTTGCCGACTGAAGACGTTGTTTTTAATGATTCTGTGTCTATCTCTTGGAATCAAAGCCCGGAGTTGTATGCTGTTAATATTGCCTATCTTCAGGGTCTCGCACCACCGGCTTCATGTGCCGAGGGCACTACTTTAAGTAACATTTCATCCTCACCGTTTTCTGTCGCAGGCTTGCTGCCGGAGACCACCTATTCCTTTTTGATTTGTACAGTGAACAATGCCGCGACGGCCGCCCTCACTGTCACAACCTTAAGTGATGTCAGCGTCAGCGCAGTCTATGCTGGTGCTAGCGCCAACTGGAATGGCTATGTTAGAAATAACGGAGCCTCGATTTACGAATCTGATGGCACTCCCTGCGACGGCACAGAATCTATATCGGGCCTTCTTGACGAGGTTTGCATTCACGGGGCCGAGATAAAATTGGCCACTTCTTCGGCTTTTGGAAATTCATGTACCGGATTAACAGCTCAAGATTCACTACAAGCTTTTAATTGGGTTTGTGATGACTCCATGGGCTCTGCTCAGTTTTTCTCGTCAGGCCTTGCTGATGGCAAGGGTCTAAAAGACCTTGTCTCTGAATCTGGTTTTGAGTCTCTTCGACTCACGGTAAAAGCAAACAATACCCCGATTGCCAGCAGTAGCGCGGCCACGTGGTGGTCGAATCCAGTGCTGCCTTTGCCTGCGGCCTCTGCAGATTTGGATACGTCAGGAGCCATTTACGTTTTAAATTCTAGCCGAACTGATGTTGGTCATGCCATCACAGTGGATAAAGTTTCTGTCGTCATTAAAGATGATGCCCTTTTTACCAATACGGGCACTGGGTTTACGGCGGCCTCAAAAAAATATTTGTGGTTTGAAGGTCACTTTGCAAACTCAACAGGCACCATTGCCTCAGTGGGCCTTTCGAAGTTTGTGCAAATGAGAAATGTCACAATTGCGAACCTTGCCAGCGCTACGGGATTTGATATTCAATCGTCGACTCACATTAAAATCAATAACCTTGTCGTCAAAGATATATCCTCAGCTAGCTACTATGGGGTCTACTTCAACAGCGCCTCTAGCATTCAAATTACTCACGCCAACTTAAGTGACAGCATCTATCCATTGGTGTTTTCGAACTCTGGCTATGTTGATGCCAGTTACATATATGGTTTTAATAATTTTTCACATATTGGAAAAAACGGGGGGTCAGCCGCCGTATATGCGCGCTTTAGGCATATTTATCTACAATTGGGTTCAAATGGAATTTCTGGCTTTTTCTCCAATAGCGCTGAGTTTTATGACATATCAATGATCAACCTTTCTTCAAACTGTTTCAACCAATCCACCGGCAACGCCACCATCGTGAAGGCCCTCCTCGCCAATTGCGGCGGCATCGGACTATGGTTTAACAACAACTCAAATCGGTTTAACACTGTACTTGACGTCACAATTGTCAACGCTGGTGGTAAGAGTTTTAAATCCTATGACGGTCAAGACAATTGGCTACTCGGTAGCATCTTTAGCGGCGCCCTTATTGAACTCAACAGCGAAGATGGTGACACATTTTCAAATGTTTATATCGACGGACAATATTGGCCCCAAAACGCTGCAAACGATATTAAATTTACCGACGCATTACTCACCGGGCTTAGTTTGTATTGCATCAACGCGGGATCGCCTCCCGGCGCCAACAGCGGTCTCGACCGGGCCACCTGTTTAAGCACTGGGATTACCGATGCCACACGCATCGATGGGTTAGACATTAATTCTTCGTTTGTGGGCAAGGTCGGCGCTCCAACGGCGTTCGACAGCATCACTGACTTTACGGAGTTTGGTTCGGAGTTTATCGGGTGGGGGCGAAATGCGGTAAGCCCGATTGCTGAGCTCGGTGACTGCGCAACGGGCGAAACTTGTCAGGCTTGGGACTGGCGACTTAAAAGCACTGATACTATTTTACGAAATACCCGCGGCGATGGATCCTCACAAAGCCCAAATTTTGTTCCTGGAGCCACTTGCCCTGCCCCTGTTCACGGCAACCTTGTTGAAACAAATTTTTATGCAGAATTGTATCTTATCAATGCCACAGAAATCATAGACGACGACGTTGGCGACGACGATGGCCTTTGTGAATCCAACGAGTCATGCGTTTATTCACCAAATTTCGGAGCCTACCAAGGACACGGTGATTATCTCAGTCAAGGCACATGCTTGTTTCAAAACGGCACAGTCACCGGCGTAAACATGTACGCCTACCCGCAAAACGGAATTTAATTTGTTTCGAGTGACTCTCGTTTTGAGACAATTCGGCCAATTCAGCCAAAAGTCCTAAAGTTAACACCATTTTCTGCCGATAGAGTATTCGATAATATGGAGGCAAAATGTCGTCTTGCAAAGTCGGAACGTCATCGACTTATAGTCGACGGGCATTATTCACGTTGATGTTTGTTTTCAGCGTGGGGTGTAAGCTCAACGACAACACCATTAAGGGATCCATAGCCGGAGGTTCGATCGGTTCTGGCGTTAATATTGCCGCGCCCATTCCTCCTAGTGGGGATGTCGATAGCGCCTTTGTTTTTGCTGTTAGTTATGAAGCTGGTTCCACAATTAATTTGAACTTACACAAAGTTGAAGTTAGCTCCACGGGCGACGTCACGTGTGATCCTCCACAGGTGTCATCAATCAGTTCAAGCAATCGCAATATCACTTTAGAAAATTGCAACGGTAACGGCACGATCAGTGTCACTTTGCTTCCGGGATCATCGACGAATCAATCGGGTGTTCCTGATCAAGGCTCGCAGAAAAGCACAGTAGCTAGTATTGCAAATGCCGTGAGCCAACAGATTATTACGTCCTCTGACGGTGGAATGGATTTTGGCTCTAGTGATGTGAGTGGTGGCCCGGTTATACAAATCATCACAATCACCAATGACAACAATCGAGACATGACAGATATTGTTCTTTCGGGAGTCAACGCTCCCTACAATTTTGAGGGAGGAAGTTTTCCTGGAACCAGTGGGACCTGCACAGGGGATTTGGCACCCAGTGAAAGCTGCACCATTGCCATTGAATTCAATCCGTCGACTCCCGGCGAATATACTTTGGATCTCACCATGGAGTACACTGACGGGGACAATGTACGACAAGAAACCCTGCCTATTAGCGGCTACGCCACAGACAACAATAGCTGTCCTGATCCCATCTTCGTAGGTCCAGATCATCTTTACACCTCGATTATGTCCGCGCAACGCTACGGCAGTAACGGTGATAATATCATTATTGAACCAGGTACCTATACCCACCACTTCTCTCTGTTTGGACTAGAAAAAAACATCAGGCTTTATGGAGCAACGGGCAATCCAGATGATGTGACGTTAGTGTCGTCAACTGGCAGCACCCATTTTATGGGAGTATTTTTTGATCGCATGTCGGATCTGGTTCGTGACTTGGGCCTTTACCACGTGAGTGTAAACAAACCCTATTCCAATTGGGCGCCTTATTTTTATGTATTTGGGGACGGTGACCCTGCCAATCATTCATTTACCCTTGAGAATATCAAAATCACAGGTGATCTAGGTGGCTCAAATGATCTAGTGAGGTCAGCCCAGCCCGGGTTTACCCAAATTTTTAACAATGTTTCACTAACTCACGGAACCAAACCTTACACGTTCATGCAAAACAATAGCCACGCCAACTTTGTTGAAGTGAACTCCTTGTACACACCAATTGCGCCAACACCGGATTTCTGGAATCCGACTAATTTGACTATAGTAAATAATAACTACAGCACAAATTCGTCGACTCACGGCACGTCTCAGTACGGCGCTCCCAGTTTTCCCTGCGGATATACGCCGGGCGTAGTGAAACCGGCAAGATTCAGTGTCGTGTACGCCTCACAGGGATTGACCCCAAGAATCAGTTGGATGAAATCGGGCCACGCCACAAGTTATAAACTTAAAATTAAAGATAGCGATTCCAATGTTATTTGTCCGCCTATGACAACAAGCAATCAGTACTACGATGTGACAGATTGTGAATTGCAGGCTGGAGTAACTTACAAGGCCGAGGTCGTCGCCTATAATGGAGCTCAGTTAACACCTGCTGAAAACACGTTGGATTTTACGCCACAGGCGAGTTGCGTGGGAAATATTCTACACGTGGGTGGTGGACAAACCTATTCAACTATTGTGGATGCGCTGACGGCGGCGAGCGATGGTGACAATATTATTTTACATCCGGGCAATCACACTGTTCCCGCCTACACAACTATTTCAAAAGACGTGCGTTTTTATGGTTCTACGGGTGATCCGGATGATGTCTCGATCAATGTGGATATTGGATCAGATGATGTTGTTTTTCATCTGCGGGCTGACTTGATGGCGCCAGCACAGGTGAAGCCAGGTTTTTATCACATGACTATTCAAAGAAATACATTAGGGCAGTGGGATTGGTTTTTTGATATTCGTGGTAAAGCTAATCCCGATGACAGTGAATTCACCTTTGAAAACATAAAGTTTAACAGCGGTTACCCCATATATAATATCGCCACAAGCGTGGGATCGCCCCGGCTAATTGTCAGAGGCAGCACTTATACTGCCGACCCAGGTCGATTAGTGAATTTCGACAACAAAACGGCCTACTCCTATTTTGACAGTGTGGCATACAGCGACACCTATGAGGGGACCCCGCTGTATATCAATAACGGGTCCGTCACCACAGAGAAGAACGATGCAACAAGTATTATGGCCGCCGATCAGGGAACAGCAGCCTACATCCGTCGCACAGGCAGCCCCCGTTTCCCATGCGGATACCAACCCTAAATTGACATTTGAACTCCCGGCCCCAGTTCTGGCCACGCAGCGTCAGGGCGGGCGAGGTGGAAGGAGAGCGCGCGCGACAACGGCACGAGTGGCCGCATGTCGTCTTCGGATTGCGTCACTTTCGTGCCGCAACCCGGATACGCCATGCACATCGTGATGTTGTCGCGCGCGCTCTCCTTCCGCCTCGCCCTCCCTGACGCTGCGTGGCCAGAACTGGGGCCGGGAGTCCAAACCATGGACATTGCCTTACAAATTGAGTATTTTGATCCCTCAGCAAGACCGCAAATTTCCGGTTTTTGCCGTTGATATTTCAATAGAAATTTTAAGTGTAGGTGTTCTTAGTTAATGTGCTTTGACCTAAAAAATATGACTCGTATCTTCTTTGTTTGCTAATGGCGGCCGTTCGAATCATTTTACCCGATAACTCTGTGAAAGAATTTGACCATGAACCCACGGTTCTGGAAGTGGCCCAATCTATTGGTTCACGGCTGGCAAACGACACCTTGGGCGGGCAGCTCAATGGCTCGAGTGAGGTGGTCGACCTTCGCACGCTGTTGCCAGATAACACTCAACTAAAAATAATCACCACACGTGACATCGAGGGACTCGAAGTGGTTCGCCATTCGGCGGCTCACGCGATGGCGCAAGCGGTGCAAGAGCTGTGGCCCGATGTGAAGGTGACAATTGGCCCTGTTATTGACAACGGATTTTACTATGACTTTGATTCGCCTCGCCCGTTTACCCCGGAAGACCTTGAAAAAATTCAAGGCCAACTGGAAAAGGTGATCGCCCGCAATGATGAAGTGATTCGCGAAGTTTGGTCGAAAGACAAAGCCATCGCGACATTCCAAGAGATGGGCGAACGATTTAAAGTTGAAATTATCCAAGACCTCAATGAGTCCGAAGTGGGTATCTACCGTCAAGGGGAGTGGTTTGATCTTTGTCGTGGGCCCCATGTGCAGCGATTGGGACAGATCAAGGCCGTGCAGATTTTATCGCAAGCCGGTGCCTATTGGCGGGGCGATGAAAACCGTGAGCAATTGCAAAGGGTTTATGCAACGGCATTTACTGATAAAAAAGATCTCAAACGGCACCTGCAAAACCTGGAAGAGGCGAAAAAAAGAGATCATCGAAAGCTCGGCAAAGAACTTGGTCTATTCACTTTCCATGAGTTTTCACCGGGGGCGCCGTTTTTTACCCCTAAAGGGTCGGTGATTTATAACCAACTACAGGGGTTTATGCGCGATAAATACCAGCTGTACGGGTATGATGAGGTGATCACTCCACAGATTTTCGACGTGGATCTTTACCATCGCTCGGGTCATTATGATAACTATCGTGAAAACATGTATTTCACCAAAATCGACAATCGCGATTTTTCAGTGAAGCCAATGAATTGCCCCGGCCATTGTTTGTTGTATGCGGCCGAAAGAAAATCTTATCGAGATTTGCCCTATCGGGTGGCAGACTTCGGTCGACTGCACCGCTATGAGCGCAGTGGCGCCATGCATGGGCTCACTCGAGTGCGATCTTTTTGTCAAGATGACGCCCATATTTTTTGTACACTCGAACAAATGCAGCAAGAGATTCAAAGTTTTATGAAGCTCTTGCACGAAGTGTATGAACAACTTGGCATGACAGAGTACCGCGTGTTTTTCTCCACCCGGCCAGAAAAACGTATGGGCAGTGATGCTGTCTGGGATCGAGCCGAGTCAGCCCTTGAGCAAGCCTTAAAAAATCTAAATCTCAAATACACTGTGAACCCCGGTGATGGGGCGTTCTATGGTCCAAAACTCGATATTATGTTTGTTGATGCCATTCAGCGGCCGTGGCAGTTAGGCACTCTACAGTGCGATTTCAATATGCCAGAGTCATTTGATCTCCAGTATGTGGGTGAAGACAACAGTGAACATCGGCCAGTGATGCTTCATCGGGCAATTTTGGGCTCATTGGAACGATTTATTGGTGTTTATCTTGAGCACACGGCAGGGCATTTGCCGCTGTGGTTGGCGCCCGTGCAAGTTCGAGTATTGAATGTGACTGAAAAACAAGAAGAGTATTGTCGAGCCCTGTATGACCAGTTGAAGGCGGCCGGTGTTCGTGTAGAGCTAGATGTTCGCAGCGAAAAATTGGGATACAAGATTCGTGAAGCTCAGTTGCAAAAAACCCCTTATATGTTGATTATTGGCGATCAAGAAAAGGATGCCAATCAGGTTTCCGTTAGACTTCGAACGGGAAAAATGAAAAAAGACTTGGGTCGCAGTGAGTTTTTAGATAGCGTTCGAAACGAGATTGAATCTCGGCAACTGGTGAGCCCCTGGCTTGAAGGGGACACCGACCAACAAGGAGAAGAGTTATAAGAGCCAAAGGCAGTGGTGGACGGCCACCTAGAGACGAAGGTTACAGAATCAACCGAAGTATTCGGGCCCCAGAAATTCGTTTAATTGACGAAGAGGGTAAAATGGTTGGGGTTATGTCGCCGCAAGATGCCCTGCGAATGGCTCAAGACCGCGGCATGGACCTGATTGAGATTGCTCCTAATGCGAAACCACCCACTTGCAAAATTATGGATTACGGCAAGTGGAAGTACGAAAACAAAAAGAAGCAAACGGCGGCTAGAAAAAAACAAACCGTTGTTGTTGTTAAAGAAATCCAGGTGAGACCCCGTACAGACGACCATGATCTCCAGGTGAAAGTGCGACAAGCGCGCAAGTTTCTGCTTGAAGGGGATAAGGTAAAAGTGAATCTTCGGTTTTCTGGCCGAGAAATGGCCCACCAAGATCTTGGCGTGCAGCTATTGGATAAACTCACGGCCATGCTTCAGGATTTGGCCATCGTTGAATCTCCCCCAAAACGCGAAGGGCGGCAGATGTTCGTGCTTTTGGCGCCAGATCCAGTGAAAGTTAAAGAATTCGAAAAGGCCAATAAAGTTCAGGCCAAAAAAGAGTCGACCACTGAGGTTGAGGCTTCGTCGGCCGAATAATCCGATGGGGCTGGGCTTGAAGCCCCCAATGACCAGAGGCGGCATTTGACCCACTTTTAGGGGGAAATAAAAAGTGTCTCTGGTCATTCAAGGGGTTGCCACGCAGTGTCCGAGCCGCTATATTGCCGGCACAAATAACACTGAAAACGGCTTTTAAAAGTACAGGTGCTCAGCCACCAGTCGCCCTTTCAGAAGGAGTATCAAATGAAAATGCGCACTCATAGTGGGGCTAAAAAGCGCCTCCGAGTAAAGCCGAGCGGAAAAATAAAACGCTCAAAGCAGAACCGCCGTCACCTTCTTTCCCATAAATCATCAAAACGTAAGCGTCAGCTCGGCACGATGACCTATGTGGACAGTGCCAACCGTTACCAGATGGAACGTTGCTTAGTTCTGTAAAAGAAGGAGAGATTTAAATGCGTGTTAAAAGAGGCGTTAAAGCCCGTCGTCGTCGTAATAAAGTTTTAGCCAGAGTCAGCGGTTATCGTGGTTCAAACAGCCGTTGTTATACCACGGCCATAGAGAAAAATGATCGAGCTCTGGTTTATGCCTACAGAGATCGTAAAGCCAGAAAACGTGATTTTCGTCGTTTGTGGACTCAGCGGATTAATGCCGCTGCCCGAATGAACGGGACAACTTATTCACGTTTGATGTTCGCATTGAAGGAAGCCAACGTGGGTCTTGACCGTAAAGCCTTGGCTGATATGGCCGTTCAAGACGCCGCTGGATTTACAGCATTGGTTCAACAGGTTTTACCTCAATAGGGCCGACTGCAGTTCAAGGGCAACAGCTTCAGGGAGGGCCGGATTGGAAACCACAGATCCCCAACGCATAGAGGATCTGGCTCAGTTTGAGCAAAGAAAGCGCGATCATATTGCGCTTTCTTTGTCTCCAGAAAATGAGGCCAAAGGGTGGTCCGGTCTATCTCACATTGAACTCATACATGAAGCCTTACCAGATCTCAATTTTTCTGAGGTGACGATTAGCCAAGTATGGCTTGGTGAAACGCGTCCCACACCTTTTTTCGTGAGCTCAATGACGGCAGGTCATTATGATTCGCTCAATCTCAATCAAATTTTAGCTCACGCCTGTGCCGATCGTGGCTGGGTGATGGGAGTGGGTTCTCAAAGAAGAGAATTGGGTGATTCGGAGGCGGCCAAAGAATGGCGTTCTGTGCGGAAGGCGGCTCCCAAAGCCCGGCTTCTAGGCAATCTAGGTTTGGCTCAACTCATTCACACACCCACATCCCAGGTGGCCAAGCTTTCCGAGTCGCTAGATGCCTCGGCAATGATTATTCACCTCAACCCTCTGCAAGAGTGCTTGCAACCAGAGGGTACGCCCGAGTTTCGTGGAGGTTTGACAGCTATTGAAAGACTTTGCAATGAGCTTGAGATTCCCGTCGTCGTGAAAGAGACTGGTTGCGGGTTTTCAAAGTCCACATTGCGCAGGCTTTCGGGCATTGGAGTGGCCGCGGTGGATATTAGCGGATTAGGTGGCACTCACTGGGGGCGGATTGAGGGGCAGCGTTCGTCAACAGACTCGATTCAATTTGAAGCCGCTAAGACTTTTTCAAATTGGGGGGTCACCACAACTCAGTCCGTATTGAATGCGGTTTCAGTGGACCCAGATTTTGAGATATGGGCTTCTGGGGGCGTCCGATCAGGCTTAGATGCAGCCAAACTACTGGCCATGGGAGCTTGTGCTGTGGGATTTGCAAAACCGATATTAGAGGCGGCTTTAAAGGGTGAGGACTCATTACAAAATGCAATGGCAACGATCGAGTACGAGCTAAAGACAGCTTTGTTTTGTACCGGATCAAATGCTGTTCACAATTTACATGCGAGAAAACTATGGCAACAGCGACAGATGTAATAACAAAATCAAAAGAACTATTAGCTGGATTCTCTAAGTTGAGTTTGGATGAGCGGTTACAGCGTCTTCAAAACTTGGGAGTGCTGTCTGCTGCTGATCTTAAATCCTTAACCAGTCGCACGGTGCTCGACCCTGGGCTTGCCGAAAATTTTATTGAAAATGTGATTGGCTATTATCAAATGCCTCTCGGCGTAGCCACGAACTTCGTGATTGATGGTAAGCCCGTGACAGTGCCGATGGCTGTGGAAGAGACTTCTATTATTGCGGCGGCTAGCAAAACGGCGAAGTGGGTTCGTGATCATGGCGGAGTTAAAACCGAGATCATAGGGCGAGATATTATTGGCCAAGTGCAAGTGGCTCGGGTTAAGAATTTTGAAAACTTTGAAAAAGTCATCTTAGAAAATGCAGAAGATTTGATTCAATCGGCCAATACAGACGTGGCTCACGGCTTGGTAAATCGTGGGGGCGGTGTGCATCGCCTTGAAGTGCGGCAAGTGGATCGCGGGGACGGCGGAAAAATGGCTGTGGTGCATGTGCTCGCGGATGCTTGCGATGCCATGGGCGCAAATATCATGAATCAAGTGTGTGAATATTTACGTCCAAAGATTGAAGATCTCACGGGCGAAGATGTGACCATGTGTATTCTATCTAACCTGGTGGACACAAAGGTCACACGAGCCACAGTGGTTTTAAAAAACTTGGATTCAGACCTCATCGATAAAATCGTAGAGGCATCTTTGTTTGCTAAACAAGATCCCTATCGTGCCGCTACCAACAATAAAGGTGTTCTTAATGGCATTGATCCCATTTTGTTAGCTACCGGAAATGACTGGCGAGCGGTTGAAGCCGGGGTGCATGCCTATGCGGCCCGATCGGGTCAGTACCGATCCATAACGGAATGGCGGCGAGAGGGCGATGATCTTGTAGGGACTTTTGAGGCGCCAGTGATTTTAGGTGTTGTCGGAGGGGTTACACGTTTGCACCCAACGGCCCAAGTGGCGTTGAATATTTTAGGCGTCAAAAGCGCAGACGAGTTGTCTCGTATTTGTGCTGCCGTGGGGCTCGTGCAAAACTTAGGGGCAATAAATGCCCTCACAACGGTTGGTATAATTGAAGGGCATATGAAGCTTCATATTAAGAACCTCACGATTGGTGCAGGCGCAAAAGAGCGGGAAATCCCGCTCGTGCAGCGTCGACTGGAGGAGATTTTACGCCTGACCAAGCGAATCACCTCAAGCCATGCCGTGGAAGTTCTAAAAGAAATTAGAGCGGGACGAAGTGGCCAGATCTTGGGGGCTTCATCGCATGCGGCCACCCACGTGGACTCAAGCCTTTAGGGGGCATGATGAAAATGACATTAAGTGCCCCAAGTAAAACATTTCTGTTGGGGGAGTATTTGGCTTTATCCGGCGGGCCAAGTCTAATCTTGAACACCACTCCACGATTTGAGTTAAAAGTTCGGCTTCGAGGTGAAGGCCGTTGTGAAGGGATTCACCCGAACAGTCCGGCGGGGCAATGGATTCGCCAGAACAACGAGGCGTTTTTTAAAAGGGATTTGGAGTTTGTTGACCCCCACGCCGGGCTTGGTGGGTTTGGTGCATCGAGCAGTCAGTTTTTGCTCACGTATGCCTGGGAAGAGTTAAGTGGGCGACGCATAGATGAATCAGAGCTAAAAATAAACCCCCAAGAAATGTGGAATAGTTATCAGGCCATTGTGTCTGCCGGATTGAAAAACCCACCCAGTGGTGCCGATGTGGTGGCTCAGTGGATAGGGGGCGTGAGTTATTTTTCATCCTCGCCGTTTAAAACTTTTCAAAAACAGTGGCCGTTTAGTTCTTTAGGTTTCGGTATTTATCGGACCGGTCATAAAATAGTGACACATAAACATTTAGAATCAGTGAGCACGCTTCCCTTGCTTCGACTGAAGGAGTTGGTTTTGCAGGGAGTTTCAGCGTTTGACCAGGGTCAGGCAGAACGGTTGGTCGATGCGGTTCAAGGCTATGCCGATGAACTTAGCCGATTGAACTTAGTGGCGGATTCCACCGTCAGTATCCTTAAGAGGGCCGGCGGAATTGCTGGAGTGAAGGTGGTCAAGGGCTGCGGCGCCTTGGGTGCTGACACCGTTTTGGTGCTATTTGATATCAATGTCACTGACGCAACCGCCATTTCACATGCCCTGGGTCTAGAGTTGGTCGCCGATCATCGTGGATTGGCATCGGGTCTACAAATGAGTATGGAGTGGACGTCCCAGAACATGGGGAAAGAGAACGAACTATGATCAAGTCCTGGCGTTCTAGTGCCCCGTCTAATATTGCTTTGATCAAGTACATGGGAAAGCAAAACAGGGGTGAGGGCAATCTTCCCACAAACACTTCGCTATCGTTCACGCTGAACCACCTTCAGACCCATGTGTTCATATCTCCGAAAGAATCAGGTAACGATGCATGGGAGCCCTTGAGCGAACAGGGTCTTTCGCCCATTGATTTGAGTTTAAAGTCTCAAGGTCGGTTTTTAGATTTTTTTGCAGATTTAAAAAAACAATGGAAAATACCTGGAAGTTACCTCATTCAATCTGCAAATAATTTTCCGTCTGATTGTGGGTTGGCAAGTTCGGCGTCTAGTTTTGCCGCACTCACCTTGGCGACACATGAGCTGGCAAAAGAGTTTGGGGTTGACTGTACTTTGGCCGATCTGTCGGCTTTAAGCCGTAGGGGGTCAGGTTCTTCCTGCCGTTCGTTTTTTGCGCCCTTTGCAAAGTGGGATGGAGAAACGGCGCAGTCCGTAGATTTGGGTATTGAGGATTTATTGCATCAGGTGGTGGTGGTAGGAGCTGAGAAAAAACAAGTGAGCTCAAGTGAAGCCCATCTACGAGTCCTAACTAGTTCATTGTTTAAAGGTAGAGTGGAAAGGGCCCAGCTTCGCTATGATCAACTCGTGAGTGCCTTGAAGACGGGTGACTGGGGGCAAGCCTTTCAAATTGCTTGGGCCGAGTTCTGGGATATGCATGCGCTATTTGAGACATCGGCCCCTCCGTTTGGTTACATGAACTCAGGAAGCTTAATTGTGCTTAAGGCCGTTCGTGATCACTGGAACTCTCAGGGTGACGGCCCCATAGTGACAATGGATGCTGGGGCGAATGTGCATTTGCTATACCGAGAAGACCAGATTGAGGTGGCAGGTCAGTTGGTGCGTGATTCATTTTCGGTTTTTGATGTTATTCAATCCCCCAAATTGGATGGAAAGCCGTGATGCAACCACTATCAGTGACCACCTATGGAAAGTGGATTTTAGCTGGAGAACATACCGTGTTGCGAGGTGGTCCGGCATTGGTGTTTCCTGTGAGAAGTAAAAGCTTTCATTTGAACTATTTGCCTGCCGAAAAGGGTCTGAAACTAAAGTTTTCAGGACCTTACGGGGAAGACTTCAAGCTTTTGGTTTGGGGTGTTTTAGAGCAAGCGCTTGAGGTCTCAGGAAAAAAGCGAGTGGACCTTCCGGGGCAATTAGAAATAGACAGTCAGTTGCCGTTGGGGGCGGGACTCGGGGCTTCAGCCGCCCTTTGTGTGGCCATTGGCCGTTTGTGGCAATACATGGGTTGGATCTCTGAACGAGAGGTTTATGAATTTTCTAGGGACCTTGAAAATTTATTTCACGGTGAAAGCAGTGGAGTTGATATTGCGGTGTCGGTGGCTGGTCAGGGCATTCGATTCATGCGGGGTGGAGAGTGGACAGATGTGGATATGCAATGGCAGCCCACCTGGTTTCTTTCTTACTCAGGCAAAAGAGGCATGACCTCTGAGTGTGTTAAAAAGGTAAAAGCCTTGGCGGATCGTTCACCCGAGTTGTTAGAAAAAATTGACAACGAAATGAGCCGGGCCACAGATAAGGCCGAGCTTGCGTTGAGCCTGCCAGAACACGAGGGGCTTGCCCGTTTGGCCATGGCGATTGATCGGGCTCGTGATTGTTTTGAGCAGTGGGGCCTCATTGGCCGAGAATTGAGCAACCACATGCGTCTTCTTCAAGAAAATGGAGCTTTAGCGGCAAAACCCACAGGTTCAGGTGGGGGCGGTTACGTATTGAGCTTATGGAAGAAGCCGCCGGCAAATCTAAGTGACTTGCCCTTTGAACTTCTTCCGGTCTAAGCCGAAGTCATCCCGTGTATTCAAGCTAACCTGAGTACCTAATTGATAAATTTTAAAAAGAGCTGTTTGAAGTCGGCGTATTTTTTTCGCGCATAAAAGATCTTGAGTTTTTGCAAAAAGCCTCGGTTACCCCACAGAAGCTTTTTTCGAACATGCTTTTGCGTAAGCAGATCAATTTGCACATACTGCGGGAGTGTTTGTGGGCGGCGTCTTTTTGTCAGATGGCAGATCACTTCGGCGCCTATCAGGGCTGCTCCTAAATTTACAGACAGCGCCAGCGACGGCCCAGTTTCAATTTCAACCAGGCGTTCTTTTTTAAATTCCATATATTTTAAGTGCAGGGCCTTTGGTGACAGTCCCACAGTAAATCGCAACATCTTCTCAAAGGGGTCAAGCTCGTCATTGATATCAAAGTAATCGTGGAAACTCATACCCTCTGGTGATACCGAAAGAAAAACAGCAGAAAACCCAAGCGGGGCGGCAAACACGGCTGGAATCTTTTGCTTTCGAGCTTCATGGTGAAGTAGCTCGCGGGCACTGAGAGTGAAATACTCGATTGAATCCACCACACAGCCCACCCCACTGACAAACGCCGCCACATTGTGTTTTTGTACTCCCTCGGTAAAAGTTTTCACCTCTATCTCTGGGTTGATAGCAAGAATTTGTTCTTTCATCACATCGACTTTCGGTCGACCAAAAGTGTGTATGTTGGCACCCACTTGGCGGTTAAGGTTAGCCACATCAAAGTGATCTAAGTCAGCTAAGTGAAAGCGTCCTACACCCATTCGCGCAAGGCAAAGGAGAGCGGCTCCGCCAATGCCTCCGAGACCTGCCACCGCTACGCAAGATTTTCGCAGTTGCTCTTGTTCCTCGCTTGTCAGTATGCCAATATTTCTACCGAACCGTTCGGAGTAGTCAGGTGCCGCCATAATCCCTTCCTTGGTTCATGTTGCAGGGTCATAGAAAACGTAAAATGCCTAGTCTCTGTCAGTAAGATCTTTAAGTTGCGATCGGTGGTCCACATCAAAACTGTGGAAAATTACAGCTTTTAAAACATCTTTGTCCTGTTCGAGGTCGTCTTTTAATATGTCTAGCAGCTTTTTATTATACTCGCCAGAGAGAGCATGGATTTTTTTAGCGGCATCATGGGAGAGGGAAGCAATCCATCCGGTGAGATAATCAGTTGAGTTAGGGTCTTTATCTTCAGGCTTCTGTCCAATTCGTCGAAAAATACTTTGTTTTGCAAGCTGGGCAATAAAGTGGGCCAAGCGCAACCCGTGCTCCATTTTTGGAAAAAGATTAACCGGTTTGTCGTAGTTGACGGACAATCGATCACCATCAGTCACTAGCCAGCCGAGATCGAGCATTCTTTGGACTTCCACGTCGACAGTCGACAAATCAATATCAAAAAAATCAGCGAGCGCGTCCTTGTCGGCACCATTTTTTATCACTGCCTTTACATTTAGGGCTTCAGAGAGGAGGGCTGCTAAGACATTCTCGCCAAAGAAGGGGCGCGCTTTTTCTTTAAGTTCATGATTTTCAATATCTACATCTGTAATGTCATCAGGAAATAATTGCGCGTAAAAATCAGAAAATGTCTCGGGACTGTGTTTTTTAAAAAGGGCAAATACCATTGCAGCTGGAGGTGAGGACTTGCCAGAGAGCCAGTTTTTTGCGGTTCTCCGATCCACGGATTTAATGTCTAACAATGCTGACAGCATGTCTTCACTGTTGGATCGTATGAGAAATCGGCAAATGTCTTTGAAGTTTTCTATGCTGCCTTGAAACTCGTCAGCAAATGAGATTTCTCGGATATTTGTCTTTTTAGAGATCAAGCCAAAAAGCTCTTCCCAGCTAATAGGCTTAATATTGGACTCCCAGCGAAAAACGGCACTGTAGGTAAAGCCCAATTTTGTTGAGAACTGCCTTTGCGACAACCGACCTCTGTGGGCCTGAAGTAAATTTAAAACCAGTTCAGAATGCTCATTTCGAGAAAACACTTTTTTCTTCGACATTGCTTATTTATATCCCGCCTCAAAAAAGGGAACAACCTCAAGGTCCAGCTCGCCCGTGAGATCTTGTTACTAAAATTGCAGCCGACAGGCAAATGAAGGAACGCAAACATCGGGGCGGCTCTTTAAACACCAGGGTCTTCGTCCGATTAAAAATCAAATAGGATTTACCAATGAATGATTTAACGAAAAGATTGCTTTATGCTATGCCCCATTCGCTGCGCCGCTCGATTCTGCTAAAGGGCATGTCACTCACCTACGAGATGGACCCCAGAATCACCTTTAAGGTGGCCTCGACAAAAGAAGAACTGGAGGGGGCCTTTCGACTTCTCTATGACGCCTACTTGCGTGTTGGCTTACAAAAACCAAATAAACAAAAATTAAGAGTGACGCCTTATCACGCCTTAGACACAACCACCACTATAGTGGCCATGTTTGGAGATCAGGTGATTGGTACTCTTTCGCTCATTCGATTTGGGGCATTAGGGTTGCCGTCAAAAGATCTTGTTGATTATTCTCTTCGTCGTCAGCGAGGATTGCAGTTGGCAGAAGTGTCTGCTTTGGCTGTGGATCGAGAGTTTAAGGGCAAGATATTTGTTCACCTCATCAAGTATATGTATGAATACAGTGTTCGTTATATGCAATTGGATGAACTGATTGCCGTGATTGTTACAAATCGACTGGCCCATTTGTTTTACGAGTCTGTATTGCAATTTCGACCCATCGAAGGAACGCTACATAAGAGCTACGCCTTCGGAAACTATCAAACAGTCGTGGCCGAATCCTTGGACCTACACTGGGCCAAGCATAGATATTGGGATATCTACGGCCAGATGTTGCCTAGCGAGAACCTTTATTATTTTTTTGGTCAGTATCAGTGCTCGCAGTTTCAGTTTCCGAAAAGGCCTAGTCATTTTGTCTCAGACCCCGTGTTCAACGGTGATCTTTTTAAGTACTTTTTTATGGAGAGAACAAATGTTCTAGAGGAGATGGATGGCATCGCCAAGCAGCGGCTTTTAGAAAAATGGTTGGGGTCCGGCCAGGCAAATAAACAATCAAATCGAGCAGAGACCAATGTGCACGGGTTTCAGGTCGTCGACGACCTGTTGGTTCCAGTGAGTGTGCGCAATGTTTCAAAAGAGGGTTTTTGTTTGCACTCCCTGGACGACAGAATCAGGCAGCTGCGAAACACTTCGTCGGAGTTTATTTTTAGGTGGGGGAACGGGCAGAAGGTTCGTGTGAAGGCCCGGCAGGTCTGGGCAAATGCAGAAAACTACTCTGGATACGAAGTGCTTGATGCGTCTGAGAGCTCTTGGCTTTCGCTTAATGGAGTGGAGCCAACAAAAAAGAAAGTGGCTTAGTCATAGAGACCACCGGCCACTTTGCGCTGTAAACCCTGACGTCCTTTAAATCTGAGCTTCAAAAACCAACCGCAGTGACTGATCATCACTCATCACTTGAAATTCGTTATTAAACCCATCGTATGAAGTTTGCCAGAGAGCTTCCAGGCCCACATTAGGATGAGTTTGCCAGCCTATTTTAGCCACATTAGAGCGGCGCAACACCTTTGTAGTCTGCTGGTGCCAAAGGCTTTCATACCAAGTGGCATAGATTTGTTTCCATGAAATCTCTGGGTAAAGGATCAATCCAACTGCCTGTTCAGCACCAGGGGAAAGTCCAGTCTCTTTTGTGCCCCAAGCTTCGGCAGTGGCCTTGATGTTTACTCCGGTGAAGGATTCATAGTGACTTGTTTGTCCGCCCACTCCAAAGCCTTGAAAAAAAGAACCGCGGTGATACTTGCGGTCGAGGTAGCTGATAAAGGCCTGGTGTTCGCCGTCTTTCCATAGGGCCGACAGAATCACTGGAGGTTTCACTGCAGGTGCGGCAAACCCTTCATCAGCACGAAAACGTTGGCCCGTGAACACGGAAACTTCAAAAGAAAAGGGTGTATCAGGCAGCCTATAGGAACCAGTAACGCCGATGTCGAGACCGCCGAAGCCCCCGAGAAGATGATTAAGTTCTTCAGGTGTTTCAATAAAAATATCTTGTTGGAGACTGAAGTGGCCAATGGGATAATACATTTTGCCAGCCTCGATATAAAGATTCTTTTGTCCGAGCAGTGGCCACTTGACCGTAAGTGTTTCTAAATAAAACAGGCTGTCATTCTCAGAAGATTCAAATACTCCATCAATTTTAATTTGAAGGTCATGGAGGCCTTGAGTCGCCAACGACAGTGTTGTTTGATTAAAACCATACTCTTGTCGGGTGGATAAGGCCGGAGTCTGTGAGGTTCGTTGTTCAAAAATCCCTAGGATATCGATTTGGGTGCTAGGTGCAGCCAAAACACTTGCATTAAAAAGTAATGAAAGAAAAAAAACATTTATACTCGCTCTAGTCCACATATCTCACCCCCCTCTTGGCTGTATGTATTACGGCATTATCTAATGAAATCCCCCAATAGTTGCCACGGCCGTAAGATCGTAGAGTCATTCCCATTCCTACAGTATCTAGATCTGCCGAAGCCGCATTCAACGTCGCCTTTTTATGAAAGGTGGAGCCGTGGTTGAGAATCTGATTGTTCCAGATAAAAACGCCCAGAGGCTGGTCAAAAAAGTGATGGATTTCAATGTGTAGATCAAAAGTTCCATCCACAGCAACACTGTCAGCGATAACCCCATTGACCTGTTTGCTGTATCCAGGTGTTGAAATAAACACATTCATGGAGTGATCTTGAGGAATAAACTCAATGACAACTCCATCATCGTCATCGAAGCCAGTGAAATTTGAGATTAAAGTAAGTTGTGACGCCTGTCCCACGAAGCGACCCGACAGGTGAAAGTGACTGGCAGATTGGGTCTGAAACAACGGGCGAGTGAATCGAATTTTGGCCGTCCCGCTGAGGTCAGAAGTGTGGGTGGTCAAAGTGGAAGAGTCATAAACTTCATAGGGTTCAATCTGGTTTGACGGTGGGTCAACACAGCCCTGAAGGATAAAAAATAGCGTTAAAATGAGACTGTTAAGGTGAGGGCTCAATGGCGCGATCCTTTAAACAGTTCATGCGGAGTCAAGCCATCATGGTCCGATAGAAAAACGTCGCCATAGGGCTTTAAAGCTTCATAGTAAAAGGGGTCAGAAAGTATGGCGGCCCAGTGGAGGCTTGATCGACCGGATTGGTCCACAGAATCCACATAGTCAGAGGTGCGGAAGAACCATGACATCACCTGGTTTTTGTGATCAAGGATTGAGAGAAAGAGTGCTTTTTTATTTTGCGACGTGTGGGGCGTGCGGGGGTCAATGGTTTTAAGAAACTCAATCAGATAACTGTTTCCCACAGCATTTTGATTGGAGAAATCAATTTCGTGACATCCCATGAGTGCTGTCGAAGCTTCTAAATGTCCCGATCGAATAGCCAGGTGCAACGGGGTGTCTTCGGCAATGTCTTTTCTGTTTATTGGATGTTGCCTTACAAAAGAAAAAGTCTGAGGTGTGTTGTCGCTAAAAAAATCCCAAACATGGCCGGCAAATCGTTTGAGAAAAAAACTATCTGGATCTTGCCAGCTGTTGCTGCCACAGGTCTTGTCAGCGGCCCATAAAATCACATCAAAGCGATTTTCCTGAGCCGCTCGGTGCAAAAAAGTACGGAGCGACAAATCGCGGTGGTGAAAAAAGTCATTAAATGGGTGTTCGAAATGGGTGGCCCCAAGAAACCAATAGTGTTGAAGTGTTTTGGCTGTTTCGGCATTGAGGGCCACAAACAAGGCTCTCTCTAGGCTGTCAGTTTCTTGATCCAGCTCCGAAAAATCAAACACGTCAAAGGTACCTAGCGATTGTTCGTATTTGCTGGCAAGGTTTTCAATCACATCATTGAAGCCCTGCTGAGAGGCGAGATAAATGTAAGACTCGCCGGTATCGTTTTTATGGCGAAGTGAATCCACGCTCATTCGCAAAATAATCTCGTTGGCAATGGCTCTTTCGCGCAGCCGGATCGCTACGGCAAGCGGTGTATCACCATGAACTGCATTTTTTTGTTCAAGCAGGGTCGATGATCTATCGGCATGGACGCGGACCTCTTCTAAGTCACCCTTATAGATAGATACAAACAATGGGTTCGGCGCCACTTGTTGTTGTTCTTGTGGCGTCATTCGCTCAAATCGATTGCGATCCGCCGGATGGGGTTGTGACTCCGGCGGGCGTCCACAGCCCACAAGTGGCCCCGTGGTCACCAGAAGTAATAGTAAAACCCTGTACATAGAATAGCTCTCCATTGTTTAAAGCCCACATTTAGGTGAAAACCCGGGAACAGTCCACAAGGTTTCCGTAGTTGAAAATCCGTTGAATACATTATCATTTGGCAGTCACTACCAATTTGTGATGGCCCCGGAATCGTATAAATGGTACGGAAGAGCCCTTCACAATGTTCACTTTTTTATCGGAGACACGTTCTGGCTGTGCTGAGAACTTATTTTTTACCCTACTTGTTTGGAGTGGGTCTGATTTTGGCCTCGCTGGACGGTTATTCCCACGACGGGCATGACCATGGTCATGCGGTCAACGATGATGACAGTGGCCTCAGTCGCCACGTCCTGGTTTTAAAAAGCGCCACGGAATTGGTTCCCGATATGTTAAGCCACAAGACCGCCTCCGGCGTCATGCCCTATGTTCATGTTGGCGGAGAGAAAATCTACCTAAATAGTCATTTTTGGGAACTCGTAAGGGGAGCCAGCCAACTTTACTATGAGGAAATTAAAGAAGAGTGCGTCCATTGTCATGTGCCTCATCCAGAGGAAGTCGTGGAGCAGGCAAAAGAGTTGGTGGCGAAGGGTTGGTTGACTCATACATCTGGAAGATTCGCCAATGTCGCTGTTGATCGTTACGGGAGGGCCTTTGTGGGTTTGGGGGCCCGCTATGGCGTGGTCGCTGGCGTATTAAAAGTGGTCGGGGAGCTAGCTGAGGATGCTTTATTGGTCGTACTCAAGATGCCCGGTGCCCATATGATGTGTGAGGTGATCACGGCGGCTTTGACAGTGGCATCGAGTCGCTTGCAAACAGGGTATCGCGCCTTTCGTTACGGTGGACAACACCACACGGGATCATGGAGTACGTTAGTGAAGGTTGCCTATTATGGCCGAAAGATTCGTAAGGCTCAAAATCGGGTGGTGTTTGCAAGCCCTCCATTTGAGCTAGATGCCGCAGCCCTTGAGCTTCTCGATGCCCAAGGACCTCAAAAGAAATCTTTTTTCACTTCGCTTGAAGGGGGAAAACGGCAGCAATTTTTGACATGGTTAAAAAGTCAAACTCAACACCTCTATGAAGAGTTACAGCAATTGCCCCCGCCGAAAGACAGAACTTGGCGCCAGAAAATTCAAGAAAAGACATTGCAGAAAAAGCTGGAGCGTGTGCAAACGCTTCATCGAAAATTGGTAGAGGGGCGCCGTTATAAGAGGTTTTTTCTTCTCGTATCACGTAAGGGTTCTCCTCAGTATTTGAACGGCTCCACTGAAATAGAGCGCTCATTGAGGGGGCCTTGGCTTTGGGTGTTGTCCGCGGAAGCCCATTTTCTGGACCGAGTGATAATTCCTGAGAATGAACAAGGGTTAGAGGTGTCCCGCTTTCAATCGAGACCAGCTGGCGAAGAAGATTTCATTCGTCAGAGTCTGGCAGAGCAATTTGTGGGTTCAAATGATGAAGCGCACAAGAGTTTTGTATCGGATGTTTTAAACGACATTGGTTTGTTGTTTGACTCGAACATTTCCCGAAATCAAAAGTACATGAATTTGGTGAGTCTTGAGGCCCTTATGGGTGGGTACTTGCTTCGACTTAGCCAAAAAGTGAATGAACAAGAGTGGCAAGAAGCTGTAACAGAAAGTGGCCTTGAGGGGTTCAAAAAACTTTCTTTAAATGCAAAATATTGGTGGCGCTCTGAAAATTTGGGTTATTACTTTGACCAGTATTTTGATTTTCTTCGAGTGGTGGCCGTGTCGCCCACCAGCCGATTTGATGGCTGGGCTAAATATGAAGCTATGGAGTATTTTTTATTGCTCCTAAGAACTTTGTCACAAATTGATGTGGAAAATCTGAAAGAGAAATCACCGGCATCGCAACAGATACTGGATATTCTTAAAGATCAGCTACAAACACTCAATGGTTCGCGGTTTTGGGTGCCAAAAAAGCGAGTTTACCGATTATTTCCCTTGAGCACTTCGCCACTGCGCTGCGAGCAGTTGGGGGGCATATGACTAGTAAGCGGGGAATTGACCTGAGCAGGTTGTTGTTGGCAATAGCTGTCGCTGGGTTCATGGGAGTCAGTGAAATCAGCTCGGCCGATGAGGGCTGTCAGGCGGCTCTTCATAAAAGTCATTCGGGCCCGCTGAGCGAAATTGTAAGTTGGGGTGAGGGTATAAAAGAAGAATTATTGAAAGTAGCCAAAACAAAAGAAGACAAAAAGTGGGCTCGAGGAATCATTAAGACTCTAGAAAGAGCAAAAGATCATCTCTCAGAGATGGAAAAACAAGAGCATAAACTGGGTCATGACCCGCTCATTCCGATGTTCGAACAGGCGAAAAAAAAGATCATTGAAATGAAGCAAGCCATTGAACAATCACAGGTATCCTCTGGTGAGAAGGCGGCACTAAATAAAGTCTACCAGTCCAGTGTGTCGTTGGTGACGGCTCATTACTTCACTTACCTTTCAAATGCTAATTATAGGCAAACTGAACGTCCCCGACTGAATGAAGTGTTAAAGGTCGTAAACGCTTTCAATGCTTCAACAGACCAGGAGCTCCGCTTAAAGGCCTATGAAATTCACAAAGTCATAAAGAAATTCTACTCAGAAAAAGAGTTCCGCACCTGTATCTAAGGCACCGGCTTCCCCTTGTGGCGACTGTGCATCAGGCGAGCCGCCCATCTCCACACCCGCGCACCACCGCCGGCCCGAGTGGCCGCATGTCGTCTTCGGATTGCGTCACTGCGTGCCGCAACCCGGATACGCCATGCACATCGGGAGGACGGCGGTGCGCGGGTGTGGAGATGGGCGGCTCGCCTGATGCACAGTCGCCACAAGGGGAAGCCGGTGCCTTACTCTGAATAACAGGCAGTCAGTATAAGGGCTTGTTTAGTTTCTTCGTCGTAAAGATATACGCTGCCGCACGAGCCGAAGGAGTTTCCGTGGCCTCCCAAATAAGATTTAATTCTCGATTTTTGGGCAAAACTGTCAATGGCATCGAGCTCATTTTCTGGTAAACCGGCGGGGCTTGAAAACAGTCCGGGCAATTGAAAGAGTTTTTTTGTTAGTTTTTTGACCTCTGCCGGTCGCATTTCGCTGATATCTACATATTCAGGTTGATTGTGCGATCCCTTATTTGAGGCAATAATGTGGGTCCATTGCTTCAGGGAATTAACAACGGACTCAGACTCACGCTTAGAAACAATAATGCCCGTTTCAGAGCCCAGCGAGGGGACTTTCTCGATCAGTTCGCTGTAGATGCTGTCAGTGGCGGCCAGGTCATCCCAGCTAGCAGCAAAAACAGAGGTTGAGATCAATGTGAGAGCTAATATCCCAGGTACGATGAATTTCATGTATTCCCCAGTGAAGAAAGGTTCACGCCGAAGGGATTACCAACGGGGGTGGGGCCTGTCCACAAAAAGGATTCCCTTTGCAAATATGGACCGGCCTTGAGGTGCCTAGATTTGTAAGAATGTCATAGGGTTAGGCACTCAAATAGGGTAGAAAAAAGTGGGCCCTTGGCCCTAAGACATTGAATAAAGGCACTGTCGTTAGTGGGCAGGAAGTTTGCATAGATGTTCTTTAAAAAAAATGGCTGTATGGCCGAATCACACACGTTACCCAGGGAGCATGAATGTATAAAGTAAAAATCATGGCAGTCATCGTTGGAACCATGATTTTTGGCCTTCTGGGCTGCATAAATCCCAGTGGTGAGCCAAACCGAGTGGCGGCCGAAGACGAAGAAGCTTTGTTGCGGGAATCGGGATGCACCTTTCACAAGAATCTAATACACGAAGGGACTCATTCCAATGTCTATGACGTGAGCCTGAGTTGCGATGAGGTCGAAAGTAAGATTCAGATCGAAAACCAAGTTAGAGATCTTAAAGAGTTTGCCAAATCAGCTGAGGAGATCAGTCAGGATGTGGGCCTCAAACAAAATGAACAGGTTATGCTGAAGAAGAAGGCTCTGCGAGCTAAAGAAATGGCCTTGAAGCTTGAAATTGATTTGAAAATCGCTGAAGCCCGCCAAAACGATGAAGACCAACAACAGTTGCGGACTCTTAAACGTGAGATCAATCAAACCCTTAGAAAGATGGCAAAGGTGGGTTGTGGATTTGTTAGAGATCAACTCACTTGCCGCAATGGTTCTGAACAACTAAGCCCTCAACAGGACATCCGTCTGCGTTTGTTGGTGGAAGAATACAACATTAAAGCCCAGGCCGCACTGGACATCTATGAGAGCCGTAACGAGGGTGCCTATGTGGGAATGTCAGTTGCTGAGGCCGAGTTGTTACGAAATCGATTAATATCATCTCAAGAACTGTTCTAGAAAAAAGGTAAGACACCGGGTTCAAAGGTATCCCTTTCCTTTTTGCGTTGCACAGCGCTACAGAGTAGCTGCTGTGCAACGCAAAAAGGAAAGGGATACCTTTGAACCCGGTATCTTACCTCCAGCGGGCCATGGCCAGTGCCACGCTGGTTGCGGCAACGGCGTTGAGGGATTCTACCTGTCCCTGCATGGGTATGGAAATTCTTTGAACGCTTATCAGGTCATCGGGTATCCCTAGGCCCTCTTCTCCGATGAGGAGTCGACAATCTTTGGGCCAGTTGAATTCGGCAATGGATTCGCCCGTCTTGTCTAGTGCGAGAATGGGACCTGCGCCATGTATTTCTTTAATCGATGGCCCCGCTGTCAGCGGCACTCTTAGGCAAGAGCCACTAGAGGCTCGCACCGCTTTTGGGTGAAAGGGGTGGGCCGCCTCTTTAAGTAGTATGACCTGGCTAGCTCCAAAGGCCTCAGCACTTCGTAAGAGAGCGCCAAGATTTGATGGATCACTTAATCCGCAGAGAATTTCTAATCCCATTGGCGCATCTGAAAGTTTGCAAGCATCAATTGCGGGCGTGTCTGCAACGAGTAAGGGGAAGTGGGTGCCAAAAATATCCAGTTGTTGAAATAAACTCGATTTTAATTCCACCTTGGGCAAAGAACACTGTTCTACAAAAGGTTGCCCCTCTACGTATAAAAGCTCGGCCCCAGACAATGAGGGAATTTCTGTCATTTCAGGTACTATTTTTCGACCTGAAATTATAAATTTGCCGTGTTTTCGAAGGCCCCGGCTATCTAGCAGTGATCTCCATAGCTTGAATCGCGGGTTGGCAGCACTTTCAATCACTGGGGCACCTCTTGCACCTTTCGCCAACAGATCAGTCGCCGTTGATTTTGAGTGTTTGGCAGGGTGTAAGCGGTGTCTTGAATCAGTTCAAAGTAAGGACGCCACTGAGCCTTTGTAAGGAGCAGCTCTTCATCCACATTGGGGCCTTTCATAAAATACATCACCCCGCCCACCTGCAGAGCCTTAGAGATTTGCCTTAAGGTGATAGACATATCAGCCACAGCTCGAGTGATGGCCCCTTGTACGGGAAGAACAAAGTTTTCATCCACATTTCGGCCCACAATGTCCAGGTTTTGTAGATGCATTTCTTCGCGCACCACTTTTAAAAAATCCACTCGCTTTTTGACCCCTTCGGCAAGAATAATGCGCTCATCGGGAAATTCAATTTTTAAGGGTATGCCCGGAAACCCGGGGCCGGATCCGATATCTAACAGCGGAAACTGCAAATCAGTTAAGCGAGGAATCATCAGACAATCAATAAAGTGCTTAATGGCAATGTCTCGAAATTTGATAAGTCGGGTGAAGTTATCTGTTTTTTGCCGGGTCATTAAGAGTTGGTAAAACTGGGCCAGCTGCTGTCGCTTTTCATGGGGGTAATCCGTAAATCCATGGTTGTGAAAGATATCCAGCAACCGATCATTGGCTTCTTCAAGCGGGTAAATCTTTTCGGGTTTTTTGTGTCTCTGCGTCATATAACTCATGCATGGTTAGGTCCCAGCACTCGGCGTTGTTTCCAGGGCCGGATGCGGGAGGCTGTTGAAAGTCACCGGTTTCTGAGATATCAAAAAAACCTCTAAATTTGGATAAATCCTTTAAAATAGTGAATTTTTGAAAATGCTTGAGGAAAAAGTCAAAAAAATACAGGCCGAAGCGGCGCAGGCGATGGCGTCTTGTGAAAATTCAAAGTCTTTATACGACGAAAAAGTGAAATACCTTGGCAAGCAGGGCGCTTTTTCAAAGATTATGCGTGAAATGGGGCAGCTCGATAAGGCGGAAAGACCCAAATTTGGGGCCTTGGTCAACGAAGTGAAGCGGGAGCTGGAGACCATTTATGAGGCCCGTGAGCTTGAGCTCAAGAAAGCCGAACTGAAAGGAAAAATTGAAAATGAACGCCTGGACCTTTCATTACCTGGCCCACTGAGCCCGCTGGGCAGTGCCCACCCGATTTCATTGGTGATCGATGAGATTGTCGATATCTTATCTCGCGTTGGTTACTCTGTGCGAACGGGGCCACTGATTGAACACGATAAATATAACTTTGAGGCGTTGAACATACCGGCAGATCATCCCGCCCGCGATCTGCAAGACACATTTTATATCGACGACCAGCATGTTTTACGTACCCATACAAGTCCCATTCAAATCCACACCATGGAGAACGAAGCCCCACCACTTCGGATTCTTGCACCCGGTTCGGTGTTTCGTTGTGATAGCGATATCTCCCATTCGCCGAACTTTCACCAGATCGAAGGTATGCTTGTGGACCGCAAGGTTTCTATGGCCGACCTAAAGGGCACTATTTCTTATTTTGTGCAGGAATTTTTCGGTAAAGGCCTTGAAACCCGTTTTCGCCCGAGCTTTTTTCCGTTTACCGAACCTTCGGCTGAGGTGGATTGTTCTTGCCCCATTTGTCGAGGCAGCGGTTGCCGTATGTGTAAACATACAGGCTGGGTTGAAATTGGCGGCAGTGGTCTAATCAACCCGAAAGTTCTCCAGTTTTCTGGTATTGATCCGAAGGAGTGGCAAGGGTTCGCCTTTGGATTTGGCATCGAACGAATGGCTATTATCAAATACGGGATAGACGATATTCGATTGTTTTCCGAAAATGATATTCGCTTTTTAAGGCAGTTTTAACTATGAAGATTTCTCTGCATTGGCTCAATGATTACGTTGATTTAAAAGACTACTTTGCCAAACCGAAAGACTTAGCGGATTTGCTCACCGGGGCCGGCATAGAGGTTGAAAACATCGACAACCAAAATGAAAAGTACCGAGGAGTGGTGGTTGGCCAAGTGATCGAGTTGGGACAACATCCTGATGCCGATCGTTTGACTTTGTGTCAGGTGGACGTGGGCGATGGTCAAAATCGTCAGATCGTTTGTGGAGCAAAAAACCACCGACAGGGTGACAAGGTTGTGGTTGCTCTACCTGGAGCTGTCTTGCCGGGTGATTTTGCCATTAAGCTTTCAAAAATTCGTGGCGTTGAAAGCCAGGGGATGATGTGCTCTGAAACTGAGCTTGGTATCAAAGACGAAGCCGAAGGGATTTTAATTCTCGGTGAAGACGCTCCGGTAGGCACGCATTTTTCTGAATTTTACGGATTCAATGACGTGATTTTTGAATTGAGTGTCACTCCCAACCGTGCTGATTGTTTAAGTCACTTTGGCTTGGCCAGGGAACTTGGGGCCATACTCAATCGGCAGGTGATGCTGCCCTCTGTGACATTGACCAAAGAGTCTGGCCAGGTGAAAGAATTTGCTGAACTGACGGTGAATGATTCAGAGCTATGCCCTCGATATTGCGGTCGAGGTGTATCGGGCGTGCAAGTGGGCCCCAGCCCCGCATGGCTCAAGCGTCGGCTGGAAGCTGTGGGGATGAACACCATCAACAACGTGGTCGATATTACTAACTTCGTGATGATGGAGTTGGGCCAGCCCCTGCATGCATTTGATGCCGGTACTATCTCAGGCGGCAAAATTATTGTGGACCGCTCACAAAGTGGCGAAAAGTTCATAACTCTTGACGGCACCGAGCTCGAGCTCACAGGGCGCGAGTTAATGATTCGAGATGCCCAGCGACCGGTAGCTTTAGCTGGTGTGGTGGGCGGTTTAAATTCGGGAGTGACCGATAATACTCAGCGCCTGTTTTTAGAATCAGCCCACTTTCTGCCTCAAACGGTGCGCCAAACTTCGCGGCATTTCGGCATAGAGACAGACTCGGGATATCGTTTTGCCCGGGGAACTGATCCTGACGGCGTCTTATTTGCGATGAATCGAGCTTGTTCCTTATTTCAAGAAATTTGCGGCGGAACGGTCACAGAAGATTTTTATGATCACTATCCAGAGCCTTCTGAGCCCGTCGCTATTACATTAAGCCAAAGTTATCTTCAAGAGCGGCTTGGCTATGAGGCTGACATGAAGCTTTTTACTGAGTGGATGACTCGGTTGGGCTGCACAGTTGAGGTCTTCAATAAGAAAGACAATATTTATCAGGTAACGCCTCCTCCCTACCGGTGGGACCTCGCCTTAGGTGTGGACCTTGTTGAAGAATACGCGCGTCTGAACGGATACGATAAGATCCCCGAGACAACTCCACCTTTGGTGAATTCTCCATCCCCTCACTCCACGGGGTATTTGAACGAGAGGGTGGTGGTTCGACATTTAAAGTCCCAGGGCTATCACCAGGCGATCAACTACGGCTTTTTGCATGACAAGTTTCAGCAGCCGTTGATGTTTAATAATTCGGTTTCTGAAGTTTCCACAAGGGCTTCAGCCCTTTACGGTCGTTTGGGTTTTGATGTGTCTGAGCAACCCGTGCGAGTGAAAAATCCGTTGAGCGAAGAAACCAATGTGATGCGCTCCCTGTTGTTGCCGGGATTAATTAAAAATCTTCTGCACAACTATAGACATGGTATGGGGCGGGGTCGGTTGTTTGAAGTTGGATATGCATTTAGCCGGCTTGCTGAGCAATATAAGCACAACCATCACTTGGCCCTGGTGGCTTGGGGACAAGCCGAAGGCCTTTGGGACAAACCCGGTGACCGACCCGTGGTTTTTGACCTCAAGTCTGCGGTTGAGAACTTGCTTAAAGGGCTTCATAGTCAAACTTGGCAATGGCGGCCCTTAAGAGAAGAGGATCTGCCGCCTTTCTTACACCCGGGGCAATCGGTGGGTCTCTTTTTTGAAGGCCGCACAGTGGGATTTATGGGAGCCTTACACCCAGAATTGGTACATGAGTTTAAACTTCGCAATGACTGCGCGGTGGCTGAGTTCAATTTAGAAAGCTTGATGCGGGGTCAGCCGCGCACTCCTAAGGTCAAAAAGATTTCTAAGTTTCCAGGGGTCGAGCGGGACTTAGCCTTCTTGGTGCCCTCTCATGTTTCAGCTGGAGATATGGTTCGAGAAATTCAAAAAGTGGCGGGGTCTTTACTGCAGGAGGTGAGCGTTTTTGATGTTTATCAAGGCTCAGAACTCCCTGACGGGCACTCGTCCATTGCCTTTAAGCTCCTCTATCAAGACGACAAGGGCACGTTGCAGGAGGAGCAACTCAGCGACCTTCAATCCAAGGTGATTGGTCACATCAAGAGCAAATTGCAGGTAGAAGTGCGCTAGCGGGGTGCGCACAATCCATAAACGCGCTGCAATATCAAGTTCAAGTTGTAGTTGAGAGGTCATAAAAATATTGAAAGTTTTCAATGACTTGATAGCCTTTAGGCAACAACCAGGACACACCTTGGAGAGCATCATGGTAGAGAAGAAGGCAAGATCGACAGTTACGAAAGCAGACATCATAGAAAAGGTCTATGAACGAATCGGATTTTCTAAGAAAGAAGCTTCTGAACTCGTAGAGTTAGTGTTTGGTGAGGTCAAGGGCGCCCTTTGTCGCGGGGATAAGGTTAAAATCTCGGGATTTGGTAATTTTGTGGTGAAGTCGAAAAACGAACGGGTGGGCAGAAACCCACAAACCGGCGAGCAGATCACCATCAGTGCCCGGCACGTGCCGACTTTTCGCCCTAGCCAGGTGCTGCGATCCATTCTCAATGGCGAAGAGCTGAGTGAAAGCCAATTGGCAGCACTGAGCAAAATGGATGAGGCATAAGGCCTATGAGTTCTACAATTTCAATGGATGAAGTGGTCTTTGAAACCAAAGATGAGCGACGTTACGCTCCTTCAGCGCAAACGCCAGTGACCACAGAGCTGGCTGCCGATGCTGACATTCAATTTGAGCGAGAGCTGCAGAAGATTCCTGATAAAATGGCCTTTAAAATCGGCGAAGTGGCCCGCATTGTGGGCGTAAAACCCTATGTTTTGCGATATTGGGAAACAGAGTTTGAGCAGTTAAAGCCTAAAAAATCCAAGCACAATCAAAGAGCCTACACTCGCCGCGATGTGGAGATGGTGATGACCATCAAAAAGCTCCTTTACAAGGATCGTTTTTCCATAGAAGGGGCGCGAACGGCATTGAAGCAGCAAAAAAAGGCCACACATAAGGCCAAGGTGATTCGAAGTACGGCCGAGCACCTGGATCATCTTAGGGATGTGGCCGATCACTTGATTGCTGACATTCAAAAACTCAAGCTATTGTTTCAATAAGTGACATGACAGATGCAGATCGATGCAGGAGATGGCTCAATAGGTACGTCACTTTCATTTATCTTGATCTAACCTACAAGAAAATTGGCACACTTATAGAAGTGTATGGAGTCACACAAGGCAAATGCTTAACAGTGGAGGCTCCATGCACAAAATATTGATTGTTGAAGACTGCGAAGATGAATTTGCTCTGATTTCCAGAGCCCTTCCCACGAGTTCCGAAGTTTACTGGCGCCAGACGGTGGCCGAAGGGCGTAGGCTCGCTAATACCAAATCATTCGATATGATCCTACTCGATGTGGGTTTGCCTGATGGCAGCGGGTTAGAGTTGAGTGCCGAGCTGTCAGCCAATCCACGGTGTGCGTTGACTCCCATCATACTCATAACGTCTCGCGATTCGGTGGATGACAAGATCTTGGGCTTCACCTCCGGTGCCGATGACTACGTGGTGAAGCCGTTTCACTTGCGAGAATTGAAGGCTCGATTGGAATCAAGAATTCGTCGCTATGAGAGTTTTAGAGATCATGCAGACCATGTGGTAGCGGGGCCACTAGAGATTGATTTGACATCACAGATGTGTCGAATCACTCGTGATGGCGTCACCATTCCCATTGATGACTTAACCCCCATTGAATACAAGATTCTGACTTTACTGGCGGCGCATCCGGATCGGGCCTTTTCAAGGGATCATATTTTAACCCAGGTCTGGGGGCACGATGTGCATGTGTTTCCCCGCAGCGTAGATACTCATGTGAGTAAGCTTCGTCGCAAGCTGGGCGAGTCTGCGGATATGATTAAGAGTGTCCATGGGTTGGGCTACCGCTTTGAATTAAGCGCAGACAGAGACGAGGCAGAAGAAGGTATGGTGTTGAGCGGCCCGCGAGAGACCCTGGCCTCAGGTGTTCCGAGAATGCTTTCGCAATAGGAAAGGAGAGCCGTTGGCTCAAGGAGTGATTGATGAAATGGCCAGCAGAAAGAAGAAAATTGGACTTAGACAACTTAATGGTGCTGAAGCAGTTTATTGAATCCAACGAAGTGGGTATTTTGGCCGTGCAAAACTGCGACGGCGGATTATCCAGTTATCCCCTAGTGATCAGGTGTTTTGAGCTAGATGGATCTTTGTGGTTTTTTATCAATGCCACCGGCAAGATGGCTGAATGCCTGCGCAAAAACCCAAGGGTGAGTTTTCATATTCAAGATCAGGTACGCCATGTGTCGCTGTCACTAGAAGGAACTGCTGGACTTGTTCAAGATACTCTACGCGCCTATAGGTATTGGGAGCCCCGGTTTAGGGCTTGGTTCCCCTATGGGGTTCAAGACAAAGATCTCCGGTTACTTCGAATATCGGTGGAAAGGGCTCACCTGTGGGAAGCTCCGAAAGAGGTGCCGTTGACGATTACAGCTGCTGTGGTTTCGTCTATCCAACATGAAATCCACCAACTGGAAAAAGAAGTGGTCTTTGATCTCAATGCCTAGAGACTTTACACACTTTTATCCTTAAACAGTCCAAATCAAGAAGAGAGCTGGGATTTTTTAAGCGAGTCATTTATGATCCCCATTTGGGTCGATGCGTGAGACTCACGTTGAGTGAGGGACTAGAGGACTGAGCCGTGTGTAGCATTTTTAAAATAGAAAGGGGTGCAGTGACACGAAGGGTGTGGCTAGCAGCCTGGTCGATATTTTTAGGCGCATTGATTGTAGCGCCGGCCATAGCGCAAGAGCCGAGCGCCACAACCAGTACCCGATTGGCTGTAGACAACCTTCAAAGTGACCTCACTGCAAGACTCAACCAGATATCCCGGCGGATTGATCGCATATTGGGTGTGGATGAGTTGGATGATGTGGGCCCAGAAAGCCAGGTGCGAGTGAAGGTGCGATCAGCCACCGATGCCGCTGGTGAGGGATCAGTAAATACGTCAATCAACGGAAAGCTTGCGCTACCAAGAACTCAAAAACGTCTCCATTTGTTTATTAGCAATTTACAGGACGAGATGAGAAATCATGGAGACAGTGAAGGTGAAGTCGACACAGATGGTGTTTCGACGAAAAATTCAAGAAATTTAGAGCCGCAGGAGTTTTCAGCAGGATTTCGACAACGTCTCTCAGAAGTAGAGGGATTTCACGTACACGCGGATCTGGGTTTTCGTATGCGTGACAGTGATCCCTTTGTGAAATTGTTTTTTCGACAAGACCTTCCGTGGAAGACTGTGTCTTTGACCTTCCATCAAGATTTGCATTACTACCGAAGGGGCGGCTACGGGCATCAGCTCAGAGCCACATTGGATTGGCCGATCAACACAAACTTAGAAATCCGGCAGGAAAATCGTCTGGCCTTTGAAGATCAGCCTCAAAGCTTAGATGTGAGTCACGGGTTAAGTCTCTTCCAATTTCTCCGTGGTTCGCAGGTTGTCACCTATTTTATAGGGGGTGAGGCGTCAGGGTTAAGGAGTTGGACTGCGGAGTCTTATGCTGCCGGTGTGGGGTACCGGACCCCAGCGATTTGGAAGTGGTTCACCGTAGAAGTGACGCCAAAAGTGAGCTTTGATCGCAGTCAGCAGTTTTTAGTTAATCCCGGCATTTCATTGCAGCTTGAAGCCTTGATCGGACCAACGGGGTGAAGGGTCGCCACTGGTTACGCCTTGCGCCAAGTGCCGGGTGGGTCTCGTTATTAGCCACGATTTGATCTTGATTTTAAGCAGCCAGGCCCCTAAGTTGTGAGCCTCAAAAAAGCAACCAACCACAGTCGGACCGTGGCGCAGTTTGGTAGCGCGCCACCTTGGGGTGGTGGAGGTCGTGGGTTCAAATCCCGCCGGTCCGACCAAATTTTCCAAAAACGGCTCTAGTTAGAACAGGCCCTTTTATCTGAATGATGCTCTTGCATGTAAATAAGAAACGCGTACTCGCGAGCCAATTCATGTAAACTTTGAAAACGTCCCGCTTGCCCAGAATGCCCTGAGGCGAGATCCGTGTGCAAGAGTAGTAGGTTTTGATCATTTCTTAGATCTCGCAATTTTGCCACCCATTTTGCGGGCTCCCAATATTGCACTTGAGAGTCGTGATACCCTGTTGTGACGAGCATATGGGGATAACAGTGGCGAGTGATATTATCGTAGGGAGAATACGATTTAATATAATCATAAAATTCTTTTTCATTTGGATTCCCCCACTCTTGATACTCGAAAGTGGTGAGTGGGAGAGAGTCGTCCAACATGGTTGTCAGAACATCCACAAAGGGGACTTGAGCCAAGGCCCCCTGGAAAAGATCCGGGCGCATGTTAATAGCAGCCCCCATCAATAAGCCGCCCGCGCTTCCTCCCATGGCGTAGATTGCACCCTTTTGGGCGAGATCCTGTTTTTCTAAGCCTTCAGCTACGGCGATGAAGTCGAGGAACGTATTTTTCTTCTTTAGATATTTCCCATCTTCATACCACAAGCGTCCCATTTCCTTGCCCCCTCGGATATGGGCTATGGCAAAAACGAAACCGCGATTTAGCAAGCTAAGCCGATTGGTGCTGAAATAGGGTTCCATACTAGCTCCGTATGAGCCATAACCATACACCAGCGTGGGGGCGCCAGATCCATCTGCTGGCAAAGAGCCCTTTTTGTAAACAATTGAGGCCGGAATGAGGGTTCCATCATGACTGGGAAACTCCATTCGTTTTGTGACATAGTCGTCCGTGTTAAACTCTCCCAGAACCTTTTTGATCTTCAGAATCTTAGATTCCTCAGTCTTATAGTGTGTTTCAAAAGTTGTCGGAGGGGTGGTCATTGATTCATATCGATAGCGATGCCAATCTGAATCGTAATTCGAGGCGGGTTGACTGGCGATGTAGTGAGAGGCTTCCGGCGTTTTTAAAGTAGAAATTTTTGATGTTTTTCGATTGATAATTTCAATTTCCGTTAAACCGTTCTTGCGAACATCGAGCGCTACAAAATTTTTGTAAACGGACATGTCATCAATCAAGACATCAGGACGATGCTCCACGACAATCTTCCAATTTTTAATTCCAGTGTGTTTCTCATCTTTGGTTCTAAAGAGTTGAAAATTTTTAGCACCGTCTTTGTTGCTCAGGATATAAAAAAAGTTCCCAGCATGCTCTATCTGATATTCATGATTAGGTTGCCTTCTTTGAAAAAGAATAGGAGTTGAAAGGGGCTTTTTTGCAGGCACCAAAAGGTGCTCAGTGCTCTCCTTTGATCCGGAGCCAATAATAAGGTACTTTTTACTGCGCGATTTTCCAACATGGGCGAAATACTCTTCATCGCCCTCAAAATAGAGCTTCTGTTTTTTTTTAGTTTTTATGTTGTAGCTGTTGACGGTGTCATACCTGAGAGTTTCCTGGTTTTGGGTGGTGTAAAGGAGAGTCTCTCCATCTTCAGCCCAGGTCATATTACTTGTAGTTGGATAAATCGGCTCACCCAAAAACTGCTTGGTCTCTAGGTTTAAAAAATAAATATTGTGTTTTTGTCGGCCCACCAAATCTATGGCCATCGCAAGAACCTTGTGATCGGAGCTGATGGCATAGCTGGACATATCAAAGAAGTCTTTCCCCTTAGCCATTTCATTGGCGTCAAAGAGTACTTCTTCCTCAGCGTCTAGGCTCCCTTTTTTTCTGCAGATGATCTCGTGTTCGCTATCTTCTTCAAACCTCTCATAGTAAAAGTAATCGCCCATTTTATCAGGTACTGATTGGTCCTTCTTTTCAATTCGTCCGACCATTTCTTTGAAAAGGGTCTCTTGAAGGGGCTTCATTGGTGCAAAGTTCTCATCAAAATAAGCGTTTTCTGCCTTCAGGTAGTCGAGGACGTCTGCGTGGTCTCGTTCATTCAGCCAATAATAAGGATCTACGCGGACATCGCCAAATTTCTCCAAATTTTTTTCGACCTTTTTTGCTTTTGGGGGCTCCAGACTGGCAATTGCCCTTTTCGTGGCCGGTGTACTACATGAAGACAAGAACATGAGGGCTAAGGCAAAAAGAATAATTGGGGATTTCATTGAGACCTCGTTTTAGATAAATTCCAATTTTTGATATCAAAAAGTCAACAATCGCAGCTATCTATAGATAGAAGAATGTCAAAAAAAAGAGCTGGCCCGGCCGGCCCCTATTTATATAACAGCCAATCAGGTTATTTTTAACAACCCTTTGAGGGTTTGGCCACGACTATTTGATATGAGACTATCAAATAGTGGCCCTCTGGAGCGCGTTTGCGCCCTCGTCGACAGCCTTGGTGATGGAACTGGCTCAAAATAACCCATTAAAATATTAGTTGCATTAATGCAACAGTTGTATATAATTAATGAATGGGCAGAAAAATAATTAATTCACCGATAGAGCGTTTTACTAGGTTGCTTTTTAGTAAGGTTATTGAACGTTTAGCGGTTGTAATGAGTGAAGAAGGTCTGAGCTTTTCTCAAGTCGCAGCTCTCCATATTATCGATCGAGAGGGGTCCGTTAATATTAATGACATTTCAAACAAGCTAAACCTGTCAATGTCTGCGACCAGTAGAATGATTGATGAACTAGTTAAAAAAGAATTTATAGATAGAAAAGAAGATCAAGACAATCGACGAGCTAAAATTTTATCGCTCACGACGGGAGGAGAAAAATTTATGAATAATCTGAGCGTAGAACGAGTTAAAACGATAGAGCAATCCGCAGATTTGGTAGCAGACAAGGTGTCGGTCAAAATAATCGAAAATAGAAAGAGGGTGAAGTGATGAAGCGAATTCTGATGGACGAGTTAATTCTAAATGAAACCACAAAAGTAGTTAAAGTCTTATCTAACCCGTCCTTTAAACTGATTGGACTAGGTTTTAAAAAAGGACAAGTTTTAGAAAAACACATGACACCGACTAAAGCTATTTTAGTAGTTCAGTCTGGTGACGTCGATTTTTTAATTAGCGGTAAAGAGTACAATCTGCAAGCTGGCAGTTTTTTTGAGATTCCAGAAAATGTCGAGCATGAAGTTAAGGCTAATGCAGAATCATTTTTATATTTAATTAAATAAAAGGGAGGGAGTATGAAAACTGGTATTTTTGCTTTACTGTTTCTGATGGTAAACGTTGCTGGCGCGCAAAGCCATGACCATCATAGAAGTCATCATGCAAAAAGTAACAAACCAAGTGGGGAAAAGAAACAGTTTGTGCCAACAAAAGATCTTAAAATTCGAATGGAAAAAGTGTTGGCTTTGGTGAAAGAGTTGAATCTAAAGAAAAATGATTTAAAGATCGTCAAAGAATACGGAGTTAAACTTACAGACACGGTAGGTGATATTTTTAAAACCTGTAAGCTAGAGCCAGATGCGGATGCTGCGATTCATCCATCGCTAGGATTAATTCTTGATGGAGCTAAGGATTTTAAGCGTGGAGAGTATGAAAGTGGACATGAAAAAATTCATAAGGCCCTTTTGGCGTATGAGGAGCTATTTAAACACGACGGATGGAGCCACTAGAAATTTGCATTTTTAGGTTCAATGGCTGTGACCAGAGCCTCGACTTCAGTGCCAATTGCCTGTGGTTGAACGCGAAGTGCTTTAGTTTCCAGCCCATAGGGTGCTGAATGCAGAATCCAAATGCCCTTACAGATGGGGCAAAAGATACCGACCCTCTGGTGAAAACAGTAAGTAACTGTGCTTCCCATAGTGAGTGATTTTTCTGGCAAGGGTCTGTTGATCCGTGTTCGCGGGTAACCCTAAGAAAACAATAATCTGGTCGGTGTCTTTTTGTTTTAACACCAGCGCGGCGACGGTGGCGTCGGCGCTCCTGAAACTTTGTTCGGGTAGCGTGACCCCCTTTGATGTCAACTCGACCTCGACAGTTTGAGCCCATTGACTCACCTTGGGCAAAAATTTGTTGTTCCACCCGACCACCCATACCACGGGGGATTCTGGAAATGTAAGAACGTCTTTTTCATTAATAAACTCAAACTCATTCGACTTTTGCTTTTTCCATCCCTCGAAAAAAACAGCAGGGGAGATGTCTTTGTCAGAAACCACCACAAGATGTGGCTTTTCGCTTTGACCAATCACATCGGTCAGTATTGGCGGGATTTCATCTTTTAAAGGCTTGCGAAACACATCAAACCGGGGATCCACTTTTACAGACTCTACAGGGCCTGCAAGCTCGACAGAAAATTCATGGCTTGCCGTGGTTATATTAGTGTGGCCCGTGACGCGTGTTCCCTCTTTCAGTTGCATTTCCCAGGGCACCCGTAATGAATACGGAGGCTCGGCATCTTGTTTTAAAATCACATCTACTACTAAGCGGCCCGATTCTTCTCTTTGGTGGAAGGAAGAAATTTCTAGAGTAGGGGCTCCGGTTCGCTCCGTCCACTGCGAAAAAAACAGATCTAGGTTTTCATTCGTGACTTGGCTGAATGCCGCTTTTAACTCAGGGTAACTGGCTTCTTTAAAAAGATTTTCAGTATAGAAAATATTAAGACCTTTTAGAAAGGCCGTTTCTCCCACCAACACTTTTAACATATGAAAAAAGAAGAGACCTTTGTCATATCCCACGGCTTTTGTGCTGTCGTTGTGTCGGCCTTTGAATTTTTTTAAGGGAAAGTCATTGCCCGCTTTCACATAACTTGCAAAGTTTTTAAGAGCCGTCCGCCGATACGCGACACCTTGCCCAGTCTGTTCTTGAAAATAGTGATCCGCCATATAGCTGGTGAGGCCCTCGCTCCAGTTGCCATTGGAATAATCCACATAAACACCATTGCCCCACCAATTGTGTAAGATTTCATGGGGAAAAGAACTTACGGCTAAAAAGGGCAAACGGATGACCGTGGGGCCGAGTAGAGTGATGGAGGGGAGTCCAAAGCCCGTTTCCCAAAAATTTTCAACTGTTGCAAATTTCTTGTAAGGGTAGGGGCCGATCCTTTGTGAAAAAAGCTCGACGTATTTGTGAGTGAGGTCGTGATACATTCTGGCCAATGAATCGTCGTTTTCTCTTAGATAGACGTAGGATGTGAGGTTCCCTCTTTTGTCCACGCTGCGATGAAATCGACCAGCCAGTAAATAAATGGCATCTTGCGGTTGCGATTCTTTCCAGTTAAATGACCACTGTTTGTCGCTGATACTTTCACTGATTTGTTCGCCCTGTCCCACCACGTACCACGAAGCGGGCGTTTGGACAGTGAGATCCACGCTCACGAGTGGGTGGGTCGACAACTCTGGGTACCAATAGGTAGACCCCATCAGTGACACGCCTTCTTCTTGAATGGAGCCCGGGGCCAGTTCTTCTTGTGGGGGATGATAGATCATCCCTTCATATTGCAGCTGAACCTGACAGCGGTTTTGGGGCACATCTAGTTGATAGACGTCTAGTGGAAAATCCCCCTGATCTCGGGAGACAAGTTGAAGCGTGGCTGGGGCATCGACCACAGGATTTAAGCCACCGTGCAGGCGAAAGTTGAAAACTTGGTTTTTGCCGCATTCAGGAAAAGTCAGCGTATCTGAAACCCGGAGGTGATGCTGATCCGGGGTCAATTGTACGTTCATATTGTGGTGCAAGGTTTTAGCATGTGCCGAAAAGCCAGTGACTACACAGAAAAAAAACAGAGCCATGTTCATGGTTGACCTCCTGCCCCCAAAAGAAAGACCTTCGGCGATAAACCCATCTATGTAAATGAAAAAGTTCAACAAATCCCAATCCTAGATTGACCCACTTAATCAAACGGCTGGCATTCGCCGTCAGCTACTGAATCCTTTTAAGAGCTTGAATTTTTATGATCTGGCCAGAGGCAAGCTCGTGGCCGAATGTGAATTTACTCGCTCGACCTGCGTTTCAAACAAAGAGATCCTTTGAGGCTCTAATTCTGGCCTTTTTTCTATTCAACCCCAGTTTTGGCAGTCAATCTTATATCACACAACATGCTATGGTGCCGACGGGAGACAGTGAAATAAAGCGGTGCTGAATTAAGAAAGGAGAACGTGCCCTCTCCAGCACGAGAGTCGGCGAGCCTCGGGGCCAGCGGTAGATTTCAAGGACATGAGGCGTATATTAACGAGCACTAGGGTTTGAAACGAAGGACGGCCACATGCTGCAGCTGTACAGCTTCGCATGCCGTGTCCCAGAAGTCCCTAGCTGAACGCTCCCGCCAGCAGAGTTGAGTTCTGCTATGATAAACCAAGAGCAAAAGTGTTAAGTCCCGCATCAGATAAGTCGGGCCGAAGTAGCTCATGGCAACCTAGGGTTTGGCCATATCAGCGAGTAAATTTCTAAATAGCGGCATCTCCTTGTTCTGCTCATTTTGAGCGGTTGGTTTTGTTCACCAACGAGGTTATGCCGCTATGTTTCTGTTGTCACCCATCCACAACTTTCCAAAATTTCTCTTTTTGCAATGCAATTCCTGTCATATCATGAGGCCGCATGAAACCGACCGTCCTCCGCGCGGGGCACGGTAGGACACATAACAAAAGGCAAGACGGTCCGCTCAAGATCATAGATGGCAAGCTGTCCTGCGAAAGTTCTATAAGTTCGCTGAGATCAACATATTTTTCATCTGTCCCGAGCCTTTTGACTTGTCCTGTTTTTGGAGCTGGCGCACAATTGAACTAGTAGAGCAATAACCATGGGCTTTTTCCACGATTTGAGGCTTGCGCCAGGGACTCTTTCCGTAGGCCCCGTTTTTTATGGAGACGGAAGTGAAATTAGTCAGTTTATTTTTAATCCTTGTGAGTCTTCACTCCTATGCCGGTAACGATTGCCGTGAAGTTGATAGGGGAAATGCTTTTTTTGACACCAAAAAAAGCTCATGGCGAGAAAGTGAGCAAATTAAAATCCTGGATTGCAAAGGAAATTACTTTTTGACTTTAAACCGAATGAAGCCAGAAAAAGTCCTAAGATAGCTGTTATGCGACCAAACCCAGGCATTGTCAGCGGAACCAAAAATTTGGTAGTGAGGGTCCCTGTGACCTGCTGGTAGCGGGACGCCTTCGGTGTTCAATGCCGTAGAAAACAGTGAATCAATGGGTTCAGGCTCAGGTTTCGGTGGCGGCAGGGGTGACGGAGGGGGAGTTTCCCCTTCGCTGGTTTTGGTCTCTTTTCCGATCCTCGGAAGCGGCTCAGCCCAATTTTGAAACAAAAGCGCCACAGCAGATACAGTTAATACTCCCAATATCAATTGAAACCTTAAGCTCATGCTTCCCCCAAAACATTTACGTCCGCAAAAGGTATACCCGCCCAAAAACTGGTTGGAAGCGAGTTAATTGTATATCCAATTGGCAGTGTCGATAAAATTGAACCATTAAAGTCACCCTGACAGATTCTGGCCCTTAAAATAAAGCTTGACAAATGTATTCTTGTGTATATACAATGGCGTTGTGCAGTTTGAATGGGATGAAGCCAAGAATCGCAGTAATTACCAAAAACATGGCCTCTGGTTCGAAGAGGCTCAGACTTTGTGGGCAGATGCCCACTCAGTGGAATTTTTTGATCCTAGCAGCGAATCTGAAGACCGTTTCATCAGAGTAGGGCACTCCTCAGCAGCACGCGTGCTACTGGTGGTGTTTTGCGAACGCCAGGACGGCGGTATCATACGAATCATTTCGGCCAGAAAGGCGACTAAAAAGGAGCGCCAACAATATGAAGAAGGAATATGACCTAAAGAAATTGAAAAAACGACCCGGAAAAGCGAAGACCTCAACCTCAGCGGCCAAGGTCCCCATTAGTATTCGCCTTGACGGCGCTGTTCTGTCAGAGTTCAAAACTGAGGCTGAGAGACTAGGAATGCCTTACCAAACCTTTATCGGAAGTATTCTTCATCGGTACGCCAATGGTGAGCTTGTGGATAAGACAATTGCCAAAAAGATCCTTAAATGAGCATCCTGAATAGCCTATCTAAAGGGCACTCGACCAGTTATTTCTAATAAACAAGAAACAACTATCTTTTGGACCAGATCTGGGTGGAAAAACTACTTATGTTAGAAACAATAATTTAGCCAGCATCTTTGTTGATCACTGACCACGTGTAATCGGGTCGATTTGCCAGCGTTTTTCGCTGCAACATCCATTGCTGACAAAATCAACTGAAGCCCGCAGTCCTATCAAAAACCCACTGGGTGCCCGTCGACCTCCTTTACATGGAGATTCTGAAACTGAAAAAGCCACCTCTATGGAAAGAATTTACTTGCTGCTTTAAAAAACACACAAATCAGAGGGAGTGATCTTTGTAACTCGGTCGGATTATGCTGTTTACATGTTGCTCTCCAGCGTCTAGGATGGCGAACTTTGATTTTACGGGGAGGTTTCAATGAGACGTTTATTAGCGGCGACGGCTTTAGTTCTGGTGTCACAGACTGTTTTTGCGCAAAATCTTGCGGACCCATCGCGGTGGGTGGGGCTTTTTAAAATTCAACAATCCGAATGTAAAATAGACGGTGTTCCCTATGATGCAGATATTATCAGCCACACCTTAGCAATCACAGTAGAAGGAAATTACCCGATTGATAGTCGGTTGAAACTAGAAATGCTGATGTCACCAGCAGACCTTGAAACGGTAGATGATGTTCGGGCTTATGCCATCGTAGCGAAGTGGATTCCAGAAGGTCTAACAAAAGGTAAATTAGATACTGACAACTCCACGTACTTCACGATCAAGCAAGTTGACGGCGAAGACTCCTTTGTTAAGTTTTACATTGCTGACAGCAAATACTATTTAGAACAAACAACATTCTTTGATGGCGCCGAATACCAGTGCGTCGATAAGTTACAAAAGATTAAATAGGGCAGGTACGCTGGAAAGTATTGCACGCTTGGCAGAGCCTAGTCGGGTGTCCGCGCTCAAGGCTTGTTTATGCGGCGGTTAATTCATAGGCATTGTCTGCTGGGTTAAAGAAATAGACATGACATCTTCAGCACGAAGCCTGTCCACGCCCATCTCCTTTGGTAGCGGCGAGGCATACCCTATGCGAAAAATCCACGCGGGGACCTCATACTTTGGGGTAGAAAAGGATTGTCTTAGTGTGGCGAGTCCATTGTCGAAGTGTTGCTGATGGCGATGAATGATCTCGCTGGGCTGATCTTGTTGTAGCTGGCTAAAGCAAGAAAGGCTTGAAAAAGAAAGAGGCTGAGCGGACAGCCCCTGTTCGGTGAGCGAAAGCCAAAGGTGGGCTGCATGTTGCCCTAAGGTGAAAAGGTGACGTCGCTCAGAGTTGGGGGTGGTTAACAAAATCAAATCCGAGCATTGTTGATAGGTCTTTAATTGAGTTTGGCTTAGAACATGGGCCAAGCCGTGTCGCAACAACCAGGAAAATATCTTGGGTCGTTGTTTTAAGATTCTAATGGCAAGGGCATCACTTTCTTTAAGGCCGGCGGATTTATAGCCAAATCCCACCTTAGGAATTTTTCCAGAAAAATCCACAAGCTTTAGAGTTTCTAGAATTAGCTCTGGCTCGCTCCAAAAAATCTTTTCTGAGTCCCTCAGGTAATTCCAAAGTGACGTGGCCTGTGGGGATGCAAAATAGGCTTTGGTTTCGTACTGTTCATTTAACTTTAAGAGATTTTCCTTCAAGTCGCTCGAAAGAGCTTTTGCAAAATAAGCCCTACGATCAGTTCGCCGAGTTTTCAACGCGGGATAGAGTTTCTGCAGAGCCGGGTCTGTGGGCGGTTGATCGAGCAGTTCCATTTGAGCAGACAGCCAATCGGGTCCCAAGGGGGTGCAGCGCACACTCAGTTGCCGGTGGCTGGCGGCCACCTTCACATATTTAATAAAGGCTCCAAGCGACAAAATAGAGGCGTGATGATGGGGATCCACCGGATGACACCATTTTTCTGTGGCCACTCGAATAAATATGTTTTCAGAGGAGGCCTGAATGTCCCAGGCTTGGATATTGTCGGGAGTGGGAGCCCACAATGCGTCGTCGATGATGTCAGATAGGATGGAATTCATTGCCGCCCCTTGTCGCAAGCAAAAGAGTTTTCTGTCTGCCAAGGCCAGTGTAACGTCGTCAGAGCGATGTTTTCAAACTCTGTCACGGAGTGTTTCTAAATTTGTAGGGGGTGAGGCAAAAATGGAAACAATACACGAGCCCACATCAACTGCGAACATGTTCAAACAAGTCTGGCCCCTGCGGGACTATTACAAAATCTGTCGCGAAGTACTTCGTTTGCTACGGGGGGAGCTCAGCCAGCGGCAGCTGAGTGAAAAGTTGGGTTACACTTTCAATCAGGTGGGCAAGTGGGAAAGTGGAGTCACCCAGATCAAGTGGGAAGACTTTATTCAGATCAATCACGCATTGGGCTTGCCAGTAGATGAGCGGCTTCAAGTTTTTTTCGGCAATGGTCATGGTCCCCACACATCTCAAAATGTGAAACGACTTTTTTCCAATTGGCTGGCTTTAGACTCTATAGATTCAGACGTGATCAGGAATAAATTGAAAAAGTGGAAAGCATCACCAGAATCGTTGGATCTAGCCGAGGCTCTTATGGCTATGGATTCACGTCCGGCCATGCTATTTGGGTTTTTAAGTCACTTTGTGAATTGTGCGGAAATAGAAATACTAAGGCAAGATTTTGAAAATTTTGAAAAAGAAATGAACCTGTTGTCAGCTGAGCCGCTTGTGGGATTTATCAATGAGGCCTTATTGGTAGAAGACTATCGGCGATTGCCGGAGCATGATGACGAAGTGCTAGCGTTTCATGCCAGTTGCACCGTTGACGAACTAAAACCTTTACTTGAGAAATTGGTGCAGATGGGAGTGGTTGGATTTGACGGCCACAAATACTTCTCCAGCCCCACAAGCTTTAGTTTTTCAACTTTAAGTAATAAGAGCTTGCGAAAATTTAATAAATTTACGTTTGAATGGGTGGCGAAAAAGTATCCCCTTGAGATTTTGTCAAAGAACAGGCCTGGCGTTTACAATGTATCTGGTACCTCCACGCGAGTGGTGGCTATCAGCCGAAACGCCTCTGAAGAAATCGATAGATTGGTCTCGCAGTTTCACAATGCCGTGGGAGAGGTTGTGAAAAACGACAGCCAGCCCAAGGAAAACGTGCAGATTATTAGCTTGGCCAATGTGGTGTCCACCGTTTAGGTCGAATCATTGTGATTATAATTGAGTTAATCTTAAGCAAATGTCCAAGTTTTTGACAAAACTGTCTAACTAGTTGAAAAGGCCTCGGTTTACCCTTCTAATATTAAAATGAGACACTAAGTTTTGGGCACAGACTCGCGCGTAAGCCATTGTATTTGCTCTGAAATTGGCCCAGAGCTTGCTCATTATAGAGGTTAAGGGGAGGGCTTTGCTTTGAAACAAGGTCATATAATTTTAAGTTTAACAGGTGTTGTGGCATTAACGCTTCTGGCCTTTAACAACTGCTCGGATGTGCGTCTTAGCTTGACTCCGCCCGTGGTGGTTAAAGCGAGCAGTGGAGCGCTTTGTATGGCGCCGCCAGAGAGTTTGATCCGTTATAGTAAAGTTCTATTTATTATGGATAAGTCTGGGTCGAACACAATCCATGATCCGGATGATGTGCGCCGTGCTGACAATGTCCAAGCGTTTCTTGATAAGCATAAAGATGATCCCTACTATCGGTTTGGTTACATTGCTTTTGGAATTGATGGAAATAAGGCCGTACCCTATATCGCTGATGGAGATTTGAATCCAGTTTTTAGGGAAGCTCCTGAATTGCAGGCCGCTATTGATCGGCATCGGGCAGAAGGAGATACAGGTTGTACACCCTATTTAGCGGCACTGGGGCTTGCGAAATCAGCTATTGAAAAAGATATTATTGACCACCCTGAAGAGGACAACGTCTATAACATATTTTTTATGTCCGACGGATTTCCAAATGATGCAAACACGGCTTCGGGTTGCGCGAGCAATGTGGCTGTGACAAATAGTCCCGATGACCCTTATATTTCCGCAGTTAAGGATATCGTGACTATCGCTCCGGAGAGGACGTTTTTGAGCACAGCTTATTATACGCCATCAGAAAACGATCCTGGCCGTCAGGCTGCGCGCGGATTAGAATATATGGCCGAAGCGGGGAATGGGCACTTTGTGGATCTGCAAAATAACGACAAGCTGGATTTCGAAGAAATGAAATTAGGAGAGCGCCCAGAAGCGTGGGTATTGAAAAGGCTCGTTGTTTACAATATCAATTCCGGTTTTTGCACGGATGGCACTGTTGACGTAGATTCTGACGGCGACGGCTTATGCGACAAGGACGAAGACCACTTTAACAACATTTTCGCAGATAAGCTGAATGAACTTGGAGTTCGTTTTGATAAGCTCAATCGAAACTCAATTAATCCAAAATTTGCTGACTCTATCTCTTACAAATTAGAAGTGTTGCCCAGTGGTGAGGGTCTGAACGAGTGCAATCTCAATAAGCCAGATCGAGACTTTGATTTACTCAATGACTGCGAAGAGCGAGCTCTATTAGACTCGCAAGCCAATGGGCCCACGCCGCAGTGGACGGCGGAAATGCGTAACAGTGGCGGTGGCGCGGCGGATCCGCTAAACCCCGACACCGATGGCGATGGATTTTTAGATTCACTTGAGTTCTTTCAGTTTCAGGTCAAGTCAGTCGCAGTTGACTACACGAATATCACGGATCGCCATTTAGGTGGAGTCACTTCAGAGACTTTAATGACGGAACATCGGCATCCGATGATACCTGAGGAATTTGCAAAAACCAGCTATGATACACAAGTGCGGTTCACTGGAATTAATTCTCAAGGCCAAAATTGCTATGACTTTAAAATGGAGCAATTGGCCCTATATCCCACTGAAGCCGTCACCCTTGAGCAGGTCAGTGAGTTAAAACAGCTTCAACACGAAGCCAATGAAAATATAGTTCTTATTTACTACATTACCACCCCTGAGCGTGATCCCAATGGTAAAGGGTATTTATACCATTCCTATCAGCGCATTAGCTATGGCGGCGGCGCTGATGGATTGCGGCTCGATAAATTTAAGCCTTACAAGGTACCGGCGGTGCCACTAGGTCTTTAATGTTTCGTTGCCGTAAGACATTTTGGGGGATCAAATGTTTTTACGCGGATTATTCACTATAGGTTTTGCCACATTTCTATCAGGTTGCTTTGGCCAGCCCTTTGAAGCCGTCAATACGGGGTCAGAGACCCGTTTTGGTGAAGGGCCAAGCGCTTGCAAACCGGTGGTGGCAAAAATATCACCTTTTGCTACGCCGAAAAAGGTTCATATTGATCTATCACAAAAAGGTGACCTTCGAACAGTCTCGCCATTTCAAGTGATCAGTAACGATACTCAAACCCTTTTGCATCCAGATAAAGATCTCATGGGTCTCATTGATCTCAAGTGCGTGGACACTCATAGCGGCAAGAGCTCATTTGTGGAGTCCATGGTGATTACCTATATGCCGACCATGCACCCCACTATGACCAAAGGGGCTTTTAACTTTCGCGTGCCAGAGGTAATGAGCGTGAGTGAGGTGGAGTTATTGGCTCAAAAAGACCCTTGTGTGTTAAGCGTGACCTTGGCCGGTGAAGGCGATGATGTTCATGCGGCCTCCGATTGGGTGAACTCAGATCCTGATACAACCAAGCAGGGGTACCTTAAAGATACCAAGGCCGATGTGTCTTACGACAAATTTTATGATCAAAGCTATGGCATAAATAAAGACGTAATTATTGCTGATCTAGACACGGGGGTTTATTTTAACCACGAAGATATCAGTGTGGATAACTTGTGGCGGCAGTCGAATGGGACCATTGGTTACAATGTTCTTAGCCCGAGCCAAGACGCCGTTGATGACTATGGGAGTTCAGATGGTGGCAATGCCCATGGTTCAAAAATTGCCGGAATCATCGGCGCCACTCATGCCAACAGCACGGGGATTATGGGTGTGGTGCCTAAATATGTTAAGGTGATGGCGGTAAAATATATTAGCTTATCATCAGCCAGTAGCACCGATCGAGTGAATGGATTTATCTACGCTATGGATAATGGTGCCGAAGTGATTAATTTAAGCATCGGGTTTTCCTCTAACGAAACAATGTTTCGGCAACTCATTGAAGAGTTTGTTTCGCAAAAAAATGGCTTTGTTGCCACAAGTGCCGGCAACGACGGCCAAGTCTTGGGGGTAGATAAATCATCTTATCCGGCGGTATGGGGTAGCTCTATTCCGGGGCTAATGACTGTGGGGGCCACAATGTCGGGCTCAGATAGCCTTTGGTCGGGCTCGAATCGAAGCGTCTCCTTGGTGGAAATTGCAGCTCCAGGTGGCAGTGTATATACCACCATTCCCTATCACCCGAACCTCGCACGGTGGGGCAATTACTATGGCACGACATCGGGCACGTCTTTTTCGTCTCCGATTGTGGCGGCAGCCGCAGGAATGGCCATTGCGCTCTTGAAATCTCACGGTATTGCTTACGACGGAGCCCTCATTGAAGACTTAATCACCAGTTCGGCCCGCCGAGTGAGTGGGTTGTCCAGTTATTTCAAAGACGGAAAAGTTTTGAATATGGACGCCCTAGCTGATGAGATTTTCAGTCGCTATCCCCAAATTCAGAACTCTTCTGGTTCAGGGGGCTCGGGCTCTTCGGGATCAGGTTCAGACTCTGGTTCTGATTCTAATTCTAATTCTAATTCTAATTCTGGCAGCGGCGGCAGCGTTTGTCAGTGATCTGTGTGTTGAGATTTGAATGGTTTAATCATTGACCTTGACCTAGACCTTGGGGCATTCCTTACTTCATTCGTTGAGGTTCTTGGATAGAATCGTTACATTAGTATAGATACATTTTAGGGAGTCAGCGAATGTTTTGGCGTCGAGTTTTAGCATCCACAGGTTTGGGTTTATATATATGTATGTGCAGCTTGGCTCAGGCCGAGACGGAGTCAAAAAACCTTTACTCGGTTCCCCAGCTCGTAGCCATCGAGGATCGATCTTACTATTTTGACCATGGAGTCACCCTCAATTTGGGTATGTTGCCGGTCGATGCCTTTAATAAAGGCGTTATCGCGGGGCTTAGCTACAACTACTACTTTTCAGAGTTTTTGGCCTGGGAAATTCTTAACTTCAACAATAACTTCAATATTGTCACAGATTTGAAAAAAGACTTCGACACGTTAAATATCAATATTGAAAACACGGCATTTGGCGGAAAATTAGACTTCCCCGATTTTTATGCCACAACCAGCCTTATTTACACACCCGTGTACAATAAAAACTTATTTTTTAACAGCACCGTTGTACATGGTGAGATGAGCTTTTTATTTGGCGGCGGAATGGTGAAGTTCAATGCCACAGGCACAAAGCCAATGATTTCTGCCGGTGTAATTCTGCGTTATTTCTTAAGCAAGGGCACTTCATTTGCCTTAGATGTGCGTGAGCACATCTTTTTTGACGAAGCCACAGGCGCCAACGGAATGTTGGCTATCACCGGTGGATTTTCGTTTCAACTGGGCACTCCTAAAGGCGAGACTCCTGTAGCCTCCGAAGAAGAGGAAGAGGAATAACTAAATGGCTGTTGCAAAATCGCAAATATTAACAGCAATGATGATTGCGGGAGTGTCTTTTAGTGTATTTGCACAAGATAGCCAAATGGTCGGCTCACCGGGTACAGACACCGCAAAACCAACTATTGCCGAAGTTGAAGAAAAGTATTCGTATAATCCCTATGATCGGGATTTCTGGTCTGAGGTGAAGACAGCCATGGCAGATAATGACTCTGCCCGAGTTGTGCGCCTTGGGGTGGAGCGGTTCACTTCTTTTGCGGGACTAACTTCGGCTGAAGGGGCAGAAGGGCAAGTGGCTGTAGCGGAAGGTCTCCTGGCTTTGGGGTATCCCTATGCGGCCACTTATCTGTTTAAAGAGCTGGCATTGAAACAAAATGGCAGCCGCTTTGGTGAGGCCGGACTTGAGGGGTTAAGCCGAATTGTGGCTCATTTTGATCATGATGAGAGTGAAATTTCAGATCTTTTGGTAAGTACAGATTTCGGTCCACTACATAAAGGCGTTCAGAGTTTTGTCAGTTTTCATCGAGCCATTTACAATCTGCAATTTGGGCTCAATAAATGGTCTGAAAAAGAATGGGTTCAGGTACCTGATGATAGTTTTTGGGGATTAAAAAAGAAGTATTTTCTGGCGCTGTCTGAAATCGAAAAAGGCCAGGTAGATCAGGCCATTGCTCGATTGGAAGGGCTTTTAAAAGTGAAAGAATTCGATGGTCCGCTGAAAGCACAAGTGGCTCTGCAGTTATCGCGCCTTTACTTTGAAAAAGGCCAACTGAAAGAAGCCTTGGCCATAACAGAGAATCAAAATTATTCGCAAAGGGAAGTCGGACGCCTTAAGCTTGAAACCGCTTGGGTTAAATATTACCTGAAATCCTACAGTGAAGCTTTAGGGATTCTAGAAGGATTAAAATCACCGTATTATTCGCCTTCATGGCACCCAGAAGCGTTTATTCTCGAAATGCTTATTTACAAAGATCTTTGCTATTTCGATAAGGTTAGCGAGATATCTTCACAGTTTAAAAAGCGATTTAACCCCTCACTAATGCAGATTCGAAGGCGTCTTCCTTTGGGGGAAGACCCTTTGTTGGTAAATATGGTTCTTGTTAAAAGAAAATATCAAGCGCTAGCCAACTTTCTAAACTCTATCGAAAAGGAGAGAGAAAGCATTTTTGGCTACAGTTGGATGGATAGTGAAATGTTATCCGTCTTAAAGGATGAATATGACCGCAAGGTTCAAGATTTGCGGACCCGCCTGGACCGGGCTATGGTTACGGAAGCCGCCAAGCAGGCTGAGTTATTATTGGATTTTGAAGAGCAAGTGAAGTTTTTAGAGTACTTCTCAAACCTTGAGGCGCTCCGAGTGACTAATGACAAGGGGCCAGATTTTGCCAGTGATAAAATTTCTAAATTTAATTTTAATCAGGTAGTTTGGCCTGTGCAGGGTGAGTACTGGTTGGATGAATTGGGGCAATATAAAGTACTTGTTTCAAGTCAGTGTGGGCAAAGGTAAGGTGCAGTGCTAGATCGAATGAAGTTTTTTGCATTTATCCCCTGTTTACTGTTGTTGGTCTCAAAGGCCTGGGCCCAGGAGCTGAGTTTGGCCGAGATGCGTGAGGGGCTTGAAAAGATCGAGCTAAAAATAGACGAAACACGCGGGCAGATGGACACAGTAAGGGATGCGAAGTTTTTGCCAGAGTTATACTTTATGTTGGCCGACCTGTATTCGAAGCAGAGTCGATTTCAATATACAATCAAGGTGCGTGAAAACAAAGGGACGCCCGTAGAAGAGCTTGATTTTACAGCCGAGCTTCGGCCTAAGTATCAGGCCATTCAGGTTTACGACACGATCGTCGAGAAGTTCCCAAATATTGAATTTGTAGATCGAGCCGTTTTTTACAAGGCCCACGAACTTCGGGAGCTCGGGCAAGCCGAAGAAATGATTCGCACTTATCAGCAGTTAACTCGGGATTACCCAAAAAGTAAGTATTGGGAAGAGGCCCAACTCATTGTTGGAAACTTTCAATTTGATAACGAAAAAAACGTAGAAAAAGCCTTAAAAACATATCGGACGATCGTAGTTCGGAAACGCAACCCCCTCACAGCAAAAGCGTATGAGCGAATGGGGTGGTGTTATATCAATTTAAGAAAATTCGATAGTGCTCTTTATGCGTTTGAAAAGGTTTTTAAGACCTATCTGGATGGCTCAGAGGGTTCTATTTCTACAGATGAGATCCGGCAAAGCGATGTGAGAAAAGATGCATTGTTAGCTATGGTTTGGCCCTACAGTGAAGTGCCGCCTAGGAAGCTAAAAAAGCAAAAATCAGGTCGTCATCAAGTGATATCATATTTCAAGGTTCTGGCCCCTGATGTGATCACCTATCGCAAGGGCCTACACAAGTTGGGTGGTCGTTTGACCATTAAAAAGCGACTCATTGATGCGACCCAAGTTTATTTTGAACTGCTTCGTCTGACGACCAAATTAGAAGATCGTATTGACGTGATCGAGCGGCTTTACGTATCTATGAAAAACACCCTTAAACCTTGGCCGGTGCGAGGTTTTGTGGATGAGATCATATCCACTTCAGAGAGAGTGAAATATGCAGGCGACCTTAAGGACAATGAACGAAAAAAGTATTTGCACGACTTTGAGATCTACGCTCGCGATGTGGCAACTAGGGCCCATAAGCAGGCGAAGCAGACAGGCAAGCCAGTGGATCTTGAGTGGGCCGCGCGTGATTATGAAACTTATTTGAGTTTTTATGGTGACAGTAAACATGCCGACAAAATTCGTCTTAATTTAGCTGAAGCCTATTATCATTTGAAAATGGGCACCGAAGCGGGCCGTTACTATGAAGAGTTGGCAAAAGTTGTGAGAAGCAAAAAAGGCCTTAAGGACATGCAAGAGTCGGCCGTTGAGTCGTACATTTTGGCGCTGAAGCGCACGAATAAATTGACGCTATTACAACGAACTCAAGCCCGTTACGGATTGAGGTCTATGGGCCGGGCCTATATAAAAAGTTTTCCTAAGAGCAAAATTGTACCAGAAGTATGGTTTAACGTGGCCCAATCTTACTACGACGAACGTCGTTTTAAATTGGCCATAAAGTACTTAACGGGTTACATCGATAACTTCCCTAAAGGCAATAAGGTTTCGTTGGCGGCCAATCTTGTGCTAGATGTGTACAACCAACAAGAAGATTACGACGGACTAATAAAGGCTGGAAAACAAATTTTAGCCAACAAGTCTATTGCTGATCAAAGTCTAAAATCCGGCGTGGCTCAAATCGTACAGCAAGCAGAGCTTAAGAAAATTCAAGTCAGCACAGGTGGAATGAAGTCAGACGATTATTCAAAAAATCTATTAAAATTAGCTAGCAAATATAAAGATTCAAAATTGGGAGCCCAAGCCCTTCATGAGGCCTTTTTATCTTTAAAGTCCAAAAGAGACCCGGATATGTTTAATGTGGGTGAGAGTCTAGTGGTCAAATACGCTAACACCAAATTTGGCAAGCCAACACTAACAGACATGGGCCAGGTGGCGCTAGCCACGGCCGACTTTAAACGAGCTGTGGTGTATTTTGAAATTTATGCTGATCGCTACAAAAGCGACAGTGCCGCCAATGCATTGCTAAAGAATGCGGCCGAGATGCGTGAATTTATGGGCGACTATAAACTGGCTGCAAGAAATTATCGACGCCTGGGTGATTGGGCCTCTGTGGCTCGAATGGACTTTCTCAGTGCAGACTGGAGTTCGCTATCTAGGACCGCAGAAAATGCGCCGGGAGTTTACGGTCCCTATTACCAGGGTGTGGCGCAGTTGAAACTGCGTGGGCCAGATGCTGCAGCTGACCGCTTTCGCCAAGCCAGTGGGTTTAGTGGTGGCTCCTATGAAGAGCAAGAAATGGTGGCCCACAGTCTTTATTTATTGGCCGCATCGGATCTCAATGATTACCGGAGAGCCGGTAGCGGGCGGGGAGACGTGACAGCCGCCGTCACTCAAAAAGTGCAACTGCTTAACAAGATGACGGAAAGTCTCAATAGAGTCATAGCCACAGGAAATGGCAAATGGATCATTTCCGCGATGTACACCCAAGGCCAGATCAACCGAGAATTTGCAAGTTTCTTAAGTAAAGCTCCGCTACCGCCTGGGCTGTCTGGCAGTCAAAAAGCCATGTATAAAAATGAGATTGCCAAGCAGGCCACTCAATATGCGGCATCGGCAAAGCAGTTCTTTAAGCAATGCAATCAAAGTGCTGAAAAGTATGAAATATTTAGCCCATTCACGGTGGGTTGCCTGAGTGGCGGCAAAAAAAATGTGGATGAGTTTCAGGTGGGGGCCGGTGGCTGGACGGGCTCTACCGCCGCACCAAAAAATGCCCTGGCCATTCAAAAACAACTGTACGACAGCCCTCGCAATGTGGGTTTATTAAAAAAATTATCCAGTGTTTATATGGCCAGTAGAAACTTTGGACTCGCTCAAGTTGTACTAAATCGTGCCCTAGAGATTGAGCCCAATGATGCGTCGTTAATGTCTGAAATGGGTTTGGCCTTTATGTTTATGGATCGTCCCGATGATGCCAAAGTGTGGTTTAAAAAAGCCATAAAGAGAAACAAGAATGACGTGGTTGCCCTTTGGGGTATGGCCGGCTTGTTTCATGAGTACCGTATGCCTAAGAAAAAGAAACAATACCTTGATCGGGCCAAACGGGCCGGGCGGCCCACGGGTGTTCTACCAAAGGCCATCAAGTCACTGGGATAGTTGGGGCTACCCTAACCCCTTGGTCCAGTTTCGCTTCAGAGTTTAAGAATCCTATCCTCTGCTCCGATCAATATATGAATTTAATTTCATAAATGAGCCATGTTCGATCAAGGTAGGATTATGGGAAAAGTCAAACTAACAGTGAGATTACAAGATGCAAGTGGAGAGATATTTTGCAAAGAATTCTCAAAGCTTCCCATATTAATTGGCCGAGACGCCACCTGCCACGTTCAGTTGCCAGACAGCGATGAGTTTCAATTGATTCATGCCATGATCAAAGAGCAAGATGGCCTACTAGTGGTTGCAGACAACAGTGGCGAGGGATTTCTCTATATGGGAGATTCAAAACCCTTTTTGCCCATTCACGAGAAATTAGTTTTTAGCTTAGGTTCAGTTCGCATTATCATTGAAGACAGTTTTGGTGAAAGGGCCGCAGTCGACACTTTTTTCGGTTCTAAAGTGTCAGATTTAGAAAAAACAAAGGCGTTTATTCCAGAAGAGTTTTTCACCAATCTCAAAGAAGGGGTAGTACCCACAGTTCAGACTGTGCAAAACTCCAGTGGTGGCACAGAGTCTTTGTCGGCGTCGGCCAATTCAGGTGGTGACTACGGCTTTCGGCCAATGGATGTAATCACTAATGTGAGACACTACATTACTAAATCTTTTGGTATTGAAAAACTGCGTCCAAAAAAGAAAATGCCCCGCCGATCTAAATACGATTTACTGGTGTCTGTGGTGTGGCGCGGAGTTCTGTACGACTCGAAGGTTTACCGCCGGGGTGAAGAGGTTGATTTACGAGACCGAAATTCCTACAAAAGTGTGTATTTGCCAAATCTCAAAGATGAAGCGCTCCACGTCAACTATGTGGAAAAAAATGCCGAAATTGAAGTTCCTACGATTTTTCCAGGTGAACTGAAAAGAGGCGAAGAGGTTTTTAGCGTAAAAGATGTGGCCACGATGGCGACAGGTGAAACGGGCCACACCGTCCATGTGGTAAAGCTCATATTGGGAGACATGTTTACCATCTATCTCGGTGATGACATGTATTTGTGCTTTAACTATGTGCCAAGGTATCGAGAATTTCGCTTGAAATTTGTGCCCGGTGAAGAGTTAAACTTTAATGAAACGGCCACATGGTCAGTGGCCCTGCACACACTCTTTATTCTGATGATTGCTATTTTTGCTCCAAAAATCGATGCACCTCAAGTGGAAGGGGTGCCTCAGAGGTATGCAAAGCTTTTGGTGCCGCCAAAACCCAAAGAGATTGAAAAGAAAAAGCCGCCTGAGAAAAAAGTGGTGAAAAAAATTGAAAAAAAGAAGCCCATTGTTAAGGCTGAACCCATCCGTAAACCAAAGAAGGTCGTGGTTCAGAAGAGCCAAAAAATCAAGCAGATGAACAAGTTTCCGTTGAAGCTCGAGTCGAAACGAGTGACCAAAACGCCAGCCACTGTAGTAGGAAAGGCCCCAGAAAAAATCACTGAGGTCAAAAACGTAGGGGCCCTCGGGGTATTGGGAACTCTCGGAAAAACACCTACGCAGACAACAACGCCCGTGGTGATTAACCCGAGCCCGAACGCTGGTGGTTTGCCTAACCCAAGCTCAAAGGGAGTGATGGGGCTACTTAAGTCAAAAGGTGGTAAATTAGCTGCCGGCGGTACGGGCCAGGCCGTTAAAACTAAAGGTCTCGGTTTTGGGACAGGGACCGGCTACGGTGTGCAGGGTAAGCGAGGTGTTGCCGGCAGTCGGCAGGTGGCGGGCCAGGTGATCGGGTCTCCTAAACTTATGGAGCTTAAGCGCACAGAGGGTTTGACTCGAAAACAAGTGATGGACGTTGTGAATAAGTATGTGGGTGAAATTCAGCAATGTTATGAGCAAGCGCTTCTTAGTGATCCCGGGCTTCGGGGTCGGGTGGAGTATGAATGGCTGATCACGCCCGGTGGACAAGTTAAAACCATCAAGGTTGTGAGCTCAGAAATGCGCGGCGGAGGCTCTTTGAACTCCTGTGTGTTTAAGGTGTTTAAGGGCATGAAGTTTCCAAAAGCCAGAAATGGCCAAGAGACGGTTCCCCGCATTGGATTCCCATTTGGAAGGCTCTAATCGACCTAGACTTTGGTGGGGTTACTCAAAGTCGAGCTAGTCTAGAAAAAACAAAGTCAGTAACATGATGGAAGACCTTAAAGGAGACCGTCATGTTACAAGATCTAGCGGAAAAGTTTCAGGCCGGTGGGCCATTTATGTGGCCGATTTTATTATGTTCAGGTTTGGGATTGGCAATTATGATAGAACGATGGTTGGTGTTGAGAGCCGCAACCAACGTGAGCAAAGAAGAGCTGCTAGATCGACTGAATAGTTACATTCTAAAAGGTGACTTGGTTAAAGCTGTTCGAACCGTATCAAAAACATCAACTCCTTTAACAAATATCGTACATTCGGGCCTAGTGACGGTGGCTAACGGTGGAACGTCAGAAGACGTTCAAACCTCAATGGATGCCGTAGCGCTTAGAGAAATACCGCGCCTAGAAAAGCGGATTGGGCTTCTGGCCACGCTCTCAAACATTGCCACGCTGCTGGGGCTACTCGGTACAGTAACAGGTCTTATTGGTGCCTTCGCGGCGGTTGCAAAAGTAGCAGCTGACAAAAAAGCCGAAATGTTATCAAGTGCCATTGCCGAAGCGATGAACACCACAGCATTTGGTCTTATTGTGGCCATTCCGCTGCTTGCGGCATTTGGGTATTTGAACTCGAAGTCGCAAGAAGTCACAGACGATATTCATGAGACAAGTGTTTCAACATTAAATTTTATAATGGTCCACAAAGACAAGTTTAAAAGCTCATAACAATGGCTAAACAGGTAAACGAAGAACTCAACTTAACACCCTTTATTGGGCTATTTGCCATGCTGGTGGTTTTGCTGCTGGTCACGGCAGTGTGGAACCGCGTTTATGTTTTTCAAACTAACACATCGGCATCGACAGCTTCGGATTCGTCGACTCCTCCCAAAAAAGAAGTCACATTGAGTGTGACCATAATGGGTGACCGCTTGGAGATGAGTGAAGATGAAAAGGGTACGACCATTATGCATCAAAACGACGAAGTCAATAAAGAGCGGTTTATTGCAACGTTAGGGGAGTGGCGGCAGCGGTATCCAGAGAAAAAAGATGTGGTTTTAAATACAGATAACCGAGTGCCTTATTATCAGTTGATTGAAGTGTTTGATGTACTAATAGGTCATGATTGGCCCGATGTGGGAGTGAGTACGCAATAATGTCTAGAGCTAAGGGGAGCGCACGGCGCCTGCTTGTTGAACCAGGTTATCATATTAGATCTAAATATGATTTGCCCCATTTGCGAGCGCGAAAAACCGACAGTGCCGGTAAAGATTCCAACGTGGTGCTACCACTGACCTCAATGATCGACATGTTTTCAATGCTGGTGATTTTCTTGCTATTGAATTTCTCCTCGACGGGAGAAGCTTATTTTATCGCCAAAGATGTGAAGCTGCCCGAAGCCTCAAACCCCATCCCCATGGAAAGCTTGCCCCTCATCTCGATCACAAAAGACTCAGTTATTTTCGATGCCCAAAAGGTAGGGGACAACCCACTGCATGTGGAAGAAACAGATCAAGAGTTGCCGCAGTTGCGAGCCGCACTTCAAAGAATTCAAGACTTTCACAATCGCCTAGAGCCGGGTAAACCCTTCAAGGCCGGTGTGAATATCCAGGCCGACAGGTCCACGCCAGTAATTTATATTAAGCGGGTTATGAACGCCCTTATTAGCGAAGGTTGGACGGTGATTAACTTCGTCGTCAGAAAACCCGAGGGGACAGAATAGGCCTTTGCCTATTGATACTTGTAGCGCACCTTCATTTGAGCGCGTGGTAGATCTTCAACGGCTTCTTGTCGGTAATTGGTACGAAATCGCACATAGTTTTTAAGTTGATAGTCTTCGCGCCCCACAATTCGAAGCTGCCCATCATTATGAAGTTCACCCTTGATTTGCACATCATCCAAATCAATTTTATTGCGAGCTTGCGCAGAGTCTAAGTCCAGAAGCTGAACAGTGGCCAAAGTGGCCGCGAAAGTAAAAGTAAGACCTAAGAGCCTTAAAATTGTAGTCATGATTTCCCCCTCATCAGATACATCCTAAAGCTAAAGAAATGCAATTCCAGTGCCCACAAGCCACCGCCAGAAAGCCGTACGCGGCCCAGTGCTGTCTAATCTTTGGGTGGCAGCTCTCAACTCTGACAGAAGAGGGGCCAGGCAGAGGGTGCCATGTTCTAAACCAGCGACCTTCGATATAGCCGTCGCCCTTACACAAGTCTCATTTTGAAACAAATCTGATGCAAACGGATTTAAGTTTTGGGGTTCAGTTTTTGAAAAAGATGCCGATAAAAGTACAGTATGAAATCGATCACTCAATGGCTTTGTCTCATTTTAGGATTTGCCGTTTTAGCGTCTCTTGCGGGTTGCAGGCTTGGGGACAATCGTCTTAATGGCCGAATTCGTGATGGATCTTCATTATCAGGACCTTTGCAGGTTTCGAGTCTCTCTGATGGCGTGTTTCCGGGGCAATCGTTAACAATTACCGGTGAGGGTGGGCGGCCGCCCTATCAGTACACGCTCGTGAGTGGAGGCGGGTCGATTGATGTTTCAACGGGGGTTTTTACAGCGGACTCGAGTATTGGCGAAAACATTGTTCGGGTGACCGACTTGGCTGGCAACAGTGCCGAGATTTCTGTGTTTACCGATCCACAGCGACTTTTGGGTGAAAACGGTCATGAAGGCGGAATTTGGGCGAGCAACGTAGCTGAGTCTGATGATTATTGGGTATATGTAATGGACGCGGACAATGATGGTGAAAAAGAGCTGATGATCACGAATAAATCCACTGGCGCGTCGCAAACAATCACTACCGATGGTTACATTTATATAAATGACTATAAGTCCGCGGCAAATGTGAAGTTGTTGAGCATCGGTCCGAATGCAGGGTCCTACGACTACTATTTCTTAAATGTACAAACTGGGGTCCTAACAAATTTTGAGGGTTTTTTCTCTCCCTCGGAGTCTGTATTTGACCCTATTATCACACAAAATGGCCTGTACGCCGTTGCCAGAGTGACTATTGGCGGCGGTGGTGGCTCGGCGTTGTATTCAATGCCAACTGATTTAAGCTCGGGGCCTATTCAGCTCAATCCCAATTTAGATACGGGAGAAATCACCTATGATTGGGCTCTCACCCCAGATGGAGCAAAAGCTGTTTATATGTCTAATGAAGATGGCCACGGGGGCTTTGAACTTTTTGCCGTCGATATTGGCAATCCAAGTAGTGTGGTGCCACTGAGTGAGGATATAGGTTCGGGTGGGGATAGTGTGCCTTCAGGAATTGGGTTTCAGTTTAAAATCTCACCCAATGGGCTTTATGTCGTCTATGCGGGTGTCCCCACTGGCGCGCCGCCATTTAAAGACAATGTCTATTCGGTGGCGATCGATGGCAGTTCGCGCACTCAGATTAAGGCGGGGTCGGGTTCATGGGGGGTGGGGTTTTATCGGGCCCCTCAGTTTATGTCAGATTCATCCACTGTGGTTTTTGAAGGCAGGTTTGACGACAATAGCCGAACGGATGTTTTTTCGGCGACGGTAGGATCCGCAGGGAGCGCTGTGCGTATGAACAACACAGCCGTCGCCAACGGTTTGGTTTTCAGTCTATCGGACTCGGCATGGTTTTATCGGACGAGCAGTATGTTTTACACTATGACTATTGGGAGTTTTGAAAGCACCAATCCGGTATTTAACGTTGCGGGAAATCCCCTCTTGTACACAGTGGCAATGAGCCCGGATCAATCCAAAATCTCATTCCAGTTAGATAGCCCGTCGGGGGCTGATGAGGTTTATGTGTCCGATTATGGCATTACGGGAGGCCTTAAAGTTCATATTGATTTTCCGAGCCATGTTGATATTGGTTCTTCTCCAAAGTGGCTCAGTGATTCATCAGGTGTGATTTTTATGGCTGACGTTGCTGTTAATCAAAAAAAGCAACTCTTTTTTGCGCCTGCAGATGGCAGTGGCGAAGTGGATTTGAGTGCCAGTGTGCTGACAAGTGGTCAGGTCTCAGCCAATTGGCTTTTGAGCGATGGTCGCGTTGTTTTCGTAGCCAACCCAGAAGACGGTGGAAGTTCCAATCTTTACATCATTAATCCCGATGGCAGCGGGTTGCAAAAACTATCGGGCAGAAATTTTCATGACGGCGCCACGATTTTAAACGCCAAAACTGTCCCTGGTGAAACCTCCATTCGTTTCATTTCCAATCGCTACACTGCAGTTAAATATGAATTATTCGAGGTTGCGATCCCATAGAAGGATTCCGGCCAGATTTTGGCTTGCAGATATGCCGCATGATTCTAGGTTTGTCGTGCGCGAAGTGGCCCCGTTTGAACGTTGAACGCTATTGACATCGATATTATTATAGTTTAACATAATTAAAGTTAGTAGGGGCATTTTATGGCTGTTAAAGTTTCGTCAAAATATCAAGTTGTCATCCCTGAAAAGGTGAGGACCTTGCTTGGGCTTCAACCGGGAACCCAAGTGGATGTAATAGCCAAGGGCGGCATTGCCTATATTGTGCCAGTGCCTGACATAGAGGACCTTAAAGAAAATCTTGAAGGCAAGCTGTCTACCAAAAATGTGAGGGATAAAAAGGACAGAAAGTTTTGAAGACCAAGGTTATAGATTCGTCCTGCTGGATTGAGATTTTTGCAAATGGGGCATTGGCAAAGAAGTGTCAAAAGGAAGTCAGCACGGCTAAAACCATAGTGGTGCCCTCGCTGATAATCTATGAAGTTTATCGAAAAGTTAAACAGTCTATTTCAGATGAAAGTGGCTTGTCAGCCACGGCCTACATTTCTCAATTTGAAGTAAAACCTTTAACTCGGGAAGTGGCACTTTTGGCGGCAGATTTGTCACTGCAATTTAAATTAGGAACAGCCGACAGCTTGATCTTGGCCCATGCTCATGAACTTGGGGCAGAGCTCATCACTCTCGACAATGACTTTAGAGGGTTGCCCAGCGTTCGAGTCCTAGCCTGAAAGCGACAGTAATTTCCCTGATAAACGCCGGGAAAGTATCAGCCGGCGATGGTCTCAAATAACGCATAAAAACCCCGTATTAACCCCTCATATTGACCCACACATTTCCCTTCAGTTTTTTCAAAAAATGCCGATCAAAGTACAGTATGAAATCGATCACTCAGTGGCTTTGTCTCATTTTAGGATTTGCAGTTTTGGTGGCTCTTGCGGGTTGCCGGCTTGGGGATAATTCTATCTCGGGTCGGTACAAGGAGAGCTCTAGTGGTGTTGGTGTCACCATGCAGTTTTCGAGCGGGTTCAACGAAAAGACTTACCTTACTGAAATACTGGTTGAAGTGAGCTTTACTGAGCCGGTAGAGTCCTTGACGGCGACAGATTTCAGTATCACAAATGGAACCATCACGCAGATCGTCGGCAGTGGTTTTTTCTATACGCTAACTGTCGCACCCACTTCCTATGGGGCCGTGGCGGTGAACTATTTGGAGTCAGCGGCCCATCGTCCGGCGGCTCCCGTGCCGACGTTGTCGATCGAATACACTCGCTACCCTTATCCGGTGAAAACCTTTTCACGTCCGAATACGTCCAGTGGGGGGTTCAGTTCCATCGCGTCTATACCTAACTCCTCAGATCAGGTGCTCGTGGGCAATTTTTCGGGAGGTTTTCAGAGTGGCATTTATTTACGTCGAGAGACGGAAGCGGGTGAGGTGGTGTGGGACAAGTATTATACAACTTTTTTCTATTTTGATGACGTGATCATAGGTGATGACATTGTATATGCCGTCGGAACACCAATGGGCTTCACATCCGGTATTTTTGCACTAGATTTGGCAACAGGGGCTATTCATTGGGCCAGAGCCGTTGCCAACTCGGCACCGTCAACCATGGATTTTGGTGAGGGTTTGGTGGCTCTTGATAGTGGAGACCTCTTAATGTTTAGTCAGACCAACAATGTGTCAATGGGTGACATGGGCGGCACAGTGGTAAAGACTGACTCAGATGGAACCATTGTTTGGCACAAGCGTTTTGGTGGAACCGGTGGCAATGACAGCTTGATTCAAGATGCCGTTAAAAGCCCCAGCAATACGGGCGTGGCAATTGGTCGCACTTCCACCGGCATTTGGTTTTTTGAAGTGGATGGCGATGGCACGGTTATCCAAAACAAGTCGATTGACCCCAATGCTTCAGGCCCCTTCAACGCTCAGGCAATCACCCCAGCAACCGGGGGCGGGTATTATGTGGTTGCTGGCACAGGTGACCCGGTGGGCATATTAAAACTAGACAACACTGGCGAAGTTGTTTGGTCATGGACGGCGAGCGGACCCGTTAATTTCAGTCTTGCCGATGTGATTGAACTCTCCAACGGTAATATAGCGGCAGTGGGCGGGATCAATAGCCCATCCGCTGGAGTCGTCATGACCTTGGATACATCGGGACAATTTTTGTGGGCAAAGCGTTTTGAAACGATGTCATTTTCATCGGTGACAGAAGCAAGCAACGGAGCTTTGAAAGTTGTAGGCGCTGCATCCATAACGATGATCAACGCCGATGGCACACCGGTTCAGTATGATTGCAATGAGTGGAGCGATTGGGCTCCTAACGTAATCACGCCGGCCACTTACACGGTCAACGCTGGCCCATCCCAATCCACGTCCAATATCAATGACAATCAGGAGTACACGAGTGGTTTTCTTGATGCCGTGGCACTTCCCTTTAATGGCAGTGAATCTCTAGTGTGTGAACCTTGAGTCGAAGTGAGAAAACTAAACGCTCAATTTCAGCTGGTTAAATAGTGCTGCGCAAATCGGATTTAAACTTGCGGGGCACCATGTTGGGTACGTTTGTTTTTATTTCGCAGCGGGTTTTCTTGGTTTGGCCGTGCGTTTGCGCGCTTGTTTGCGCAATTTCTTTGTGTGCGATTTCTTTGGCTGGGCGCTTACTTTTTTGCCGGTGGCTTTTTTTGTGGTCGCCTGTTTTTTGATAGATTTTGATGAAGGCTTCCGCGGGCTTTTTTTCGTGGGCATTTGTTTTTTTAGCAAAGGGTGATTTTTTTGTACCGTAGGCGGTGAAAAGGGGGCCACGGCGCCCTCTACGGGCAGGTCCTCTTGGATGATCTCAGAGCTTATCGGTGACGGCTCCATTCGAACCGGGCGAGACCATGCATCCTTTGCCAAAAACGAAGCCATAAGGCATATTGCTAGTGGGTAGATGTAAAAAGCGCCGAGTGTTTTCATAAGAACGCTATCGGATGAATCGATGAAATACTTTAGTGGGGGGAGTGATGGATAAATTGAGGCTAGCTAAAGGTCGGGGTTTTTGGCTTGGTGTAGTGGTCATTGCCCTGCTACTGCCCGTTGACGGGCAGGCTCGTTATAAATTTACGGGTTTTACGCCTGGGGCACAAAGTGTGGGATTTTTGTTGGGAAGCCCCCTTAAGTTTCAGTATGAGTGGTGGACCCACCGGGCCAATTCTTACTCCGTTGATTTTGGTCTGCATTGGAATGGAGCCTTGCAAACAGGCTTCAACTACAATGGCTATTTGTTGAATGAATCGGATCATTGGTTTGGGCAAAAAGGATATGGCGCCTTTTTGGCCCGCTGGCTACTAGGAGGTGTGGTTGTGGTGAACACCAATAGTGAAGAAGACACCTTTAGCGGCGTGGGAGGGCGTTTGGGGATGGGTTTTGATTACATATTGCCTTCGCAAAAATGGGTGATCACCGGAGAGGTTTTGGCAGATTTGTTTGTGGTGGGGCCGCACGTGGCGGCACTTGAAGGTGGAATTGGTATGAAATACGTTTTTGGAAATCGCCGTTTGCGTAAAGTAAAAAAGCAAAAAGACTAACGGGTTTGTATTGGGTTTAATTAACCTTCGGGTAGTTGTGAAAGAGTAAATACTCTCGCAAAACATCCAGTTGCGGCGTGGGCAAAAAGTAAATCCGGGTCAGTGTTTCATCTGCGGAAACCGACTTACACGGCATAGTGAGCGCGTTTTTAGCTGAAAACTTCAACACGATTTCAAACTCTTTCATGGGTCGGGTGGGAAGCGCGTTTTTTAATCGACACCCTCCCATAGAAATATCAACAGTTTCATTGTTGAGTATGTAGCCTAAAAAATTCACTTCCAAAGGGATGCATGCCGAATATCTTTGGCTGCGGCGAAGATCTAAAGGGGCATCGTCGGAGATGATAGGGGCCTTATCTGGTGGTGGCGCTGGTTTTTGCAAGCGCACGGACCCGGCCTGCGGTTTCTGTAGAGTTGAAACATTGGCAATGTTTTCCCATTTGGCCATACCGGGGCGCCAAAAGTACCAAAGGGGAACATCTGACGACTTAATTGAAGAGACAATGGCCTGAAATTGGGTGAGGTTCAGGTTCTCAATAACGGTTTGAGCACCTCTGTGGTAAAGGCACCAAATGCTTTCTAAAAGGCTTTTTTCCGTACCCATGCTTCTATGAAAACATATTCACTGAAATCAGGTAAGGGTTTTTCTAAATTCAGAGAGTGAGCTCCTGGTTGTGACGCTATGCTTTTTCAGGATCAATCACGCCAAGCTTGCCTTCAATGGTGAGATTTGATTAATAGAAGGCGTAACTCACTCAATAAAGAGGATAACTTATGAGTCAGCATAAAAAATCGGAACGTCGTAAAGAAATGGACCGTCGCCGCCGCCGTCGTCGTAAGCGTTTAAAAGAGCGCCAAAAACAAGAACGGGCGAAATGGGAAGGCAAGGGCTCTTAAGGAGCCCTTTCTTTTTATATCGCGGGCACTAGTCCTTATCGCCTTCAGCCTCCACCTGCTTTAAAAACTCATCCATATCCATGTTTTTTAGTTGAACCACGGCGCGTTCCAGTTGGTCGGCAGGCAGGGCTCCACTGACCATATCCACGACCATTTTATCCCTGATAGCAATGAGAGTGGGTATGCTACGAATTTGAAAATAGGCCGCCAGTTTTTGCTCCACTTCCGTATTGACCTTGCCAAAGACCACGTCGGGGAATTTCTCAGATACGGCCTCGAACACGGGTCCAAATATTCGGCAGGGTCCACACCATGGTGCCCAGAAGTCCACAAGCACAATGCTGTTTTCATCCAAGGTTTTTCGAAAATTTCCGTCATTTAACTCTATCGTGGCCATGAAAATCTCCTCAACTTCAGGTCATTTGATTGGTTCACAAAGCTTGTTAAACGTTCATTATTAAAGCTTTTTTAACGGATAGAAAGACCCGGCGTTGCATCGTTCAGAGTGGTCGTTTTGAATTTGGTACAGAGGAGGTCCTCGGCGAGTGACAGTGTGCAATAAGAACTAAGGTTCTTTGATGAGATGGAGCTTTAACGGCTCCAAGCCGGCAGATCTCGTTCTCTATGCGTTTTTCCTGGCCTAGGGTCGGAGTGAGGGGCCAATCAACCCCTTCATCGGCCAGCCATCTTAAGTGATAGCAAAATAGCCCTACACAGCTTTGGTGATAGTAATGCAACTTTGATGGCCAAAATCGCATTTGACCATACCCAATAAAGGGCGTACATTTATTGGGTATGGTCAATAGAGCTATTAACTTATCGAAATCGCGAAGCTTTTTTCTGTTTGGAGCGCGTGGAACGGGAAAGACCAGTCTATTGCAACAGGAATTTGTCGGGCATCCCGGAGTGCTTTACATAGATCTTTTAAAGCCTTCGAAAGAGGATTTGTACCGGTTATATCCAGAGACCTTAGCTCACCAAATTGAAGCCGAAACCTTTGAGTGGGTCATAGTGGATGAAATTCAGAAGCTTCCCAAACTATTGGACCTTGTTCATCATGCCATTGTTAACAAGCGACAGAAGTTTATTCTCACAGGATCCAGTGCGCGAAAACTAAAAAGGGGCGCTGCCAACTTGTTGGCCGGTCGAGCCAGTGTCTATCATCTTTATCCATTCACTGCTCGCGAGTTAGGCGACGATTTTGATCTTCAAACCGCGCTCGAGTGGGGGTTGTTGCCGGAGGTTTGGAATCTCAAGCAGGCGGGTGATCGAGCTGAAACATTGTATGCTTATGCTCTGACTTATTTAAAAGAAGAAGTGCAGGCCGAGCAGTTTGTTCGAAAGCTAGATCCATTTAGGAAGTTTTTAGAGGTGGCGGCTCAATCCAACGGAAAAATAGTTAATTTCTCAAAAATTGGAAACGATGTCGGAGTTGATACGACGACAGTACAAAACTATTTTTCAATTTTAGAGGACACGCTATTAGGTTTCATCCTACCGAGTTACCACAAATCGGTACGTAAGCGGCAGCGTGAGGCTCCAAAATTTTATTTTTTTGATCCTGGCGTTGTTAGAGCATTGTCTCGAACTTTGGACGTACACCTGGTGCCAAAGACCTATGCCTACGGAGAGTCCTTTGAGCACTTCGTAATACTGGAAATTCGAAAATTGGCAGAGTATGCCCGAAAAAAGTGGGAGTTCTATTACCTTCGCACAAAAGATGATGTGGAGATTGACCTACTGATAGATATTCCGAAGCGACCCACTGTGTGTATTGAGATAAAATCAAGTTCACAAGTCACTCGATCTGACCTGAGAAGTTTTATTGCCATAAGTGCCGACATGAAAAACATCAGGGCCATATGTCTATCTAACGACCCTGTGAAGAAAAAAATAGACCACGTGGAGTGTTTCCACTGGCGAGAAGGCATAGAGCAGCTTGGCCTGTAGCTAGCCAATCTCAATTTTGCCCGCTGGCAGGTGCGATCTTGAAGGCTAGGGCCAATATCCAATGGGCGAAAGGTTTGTACCCCAATTTGTGGGTGATTTGCCTGTAAATTCGAGCTTTTTTAACGGATAGAAAGACCCGGCGTTGCATCCGCCGACCGGTTGGGCGGAGCCCGGTCCCCAGGGCTTGAAACACTACAAATCAGACAGTCATTTATCATTTACAGAGTGGATTTGGTCAATTGACAACGTGCAACATGAATGATAGTTCTGCCACACAAATTGGGTAAGGAGAACGTAAGTGGTTGTGCAAGGATTCCTTTGGGGGCTTTTTTTTCTATATTTGACATATCCCTCTTTGGCGCACGCTCAGGTTGGCTCTGAGGCCCCGCTTCGACTGGTTTCTCAGAACTGCCTATCTCTTTTGAGTAACGATCAATCTCTGCAGTCTTACTATGAAGAACTCGGGCATGTGCTCGATTTATTGCATGAAAACCGCTATCGTGAGTTTCGCAACGAGGCCAAAACCTATGGTCACGTGGATTGGCGGCCACTTATTGAAAGCACCCAGCGACTGATTGAGCGGCAGTGGCTGAGCACTCAAATTGTAATGTTTTATGACTACGTGCTGGGGCGGCCCGTTCTTGAAATCGAGAGGCCTAAGACTTTGCCACGCACACCACTAGCAAAACAGCTCAATTCTTATTTTGAAAAGGGTTATCGAGTGATCTATGACCCCTTGGCCTTAGAATCTCCGGAACAACGGCTACGGCGATTGCGTTCGTCCAATCGTGGTACTTACTTCTTGCTCCCATACAATGCGGCAGTGGATGAAAAAGAAAAAATTGTCTATATACCGGAAGATTTTTTCGTCGCCCCGTTTACGGGGGAGTCGCGAGTTTTTGATGTGAGTGGCGAAGCATTGATTGATCTTTATGATCGTTCGCAAGACAGTCTATTTTTATTTTACCTGCAAAATGACCATAATCGAACCGGTGATTTTTTTCGAAATCTATCGTTGTTGCTGAGCCTGGCCTCCCGGTGGGAGCAAGAGGGTGAGCACTCATTGTTGCTGCATGAGGCTCGATACCGGGCCTATGAGGCCATGGTTTTTGTTGATGATGTGCTAGATAGTCTTGAGTTAATGATCGATGACCTCAGCTCCGACTTTCCGGTCACCACTATTGGTACATTTGTCACAGTGGAAGGTTTTGCTGTGGATTCTATGGTGGAGTTCACAGCCGACGGCCAGGATTCATTGAGTCTTGATCTGGTGTCGCCCCTGGAGCAAGAGGTGATTCACTTGCGGCTAGATGCTGAAGATCGGTACTTTCAATTATCATCGAATGAAAAGTTAATGTCTGCCGAGCGCTACAAAGAAAAAATGCAAGAATTGGAAAATCTAAATCAGATATTATTTAAATACGACAAATTGATCTACAAATTTGCCCTCGATCGAGCGCTTACAATCAAAGCGGTTTTAGGTGTGGTGAAAGCGGATTTGCGCGAAGCCCTAGATCTGATGGCAGACAGCAACGGTTCGCTTACAGATCAGGCCAGCCAGATAAAGGTAGTCGCCAAAAGAATCCGTCAGCAACTGATTCGGGCAGAGAAAAACCTTATACAAGAGGGGATCTGAATCCCATCTGTTCTTGGTCCTCGCGATGGCATTGCGGAGGCCATCGGCCAATTTAAAATCTATCGATGCCTAAGTGTTACCGGTTCTTGCCATACCGTCTGGTATTGCCATTTTGAATATTCACATATTCAACTTGAGTGTATGAAACAGTGATAGGCTCATCAATATTTGCACTCAATGACGGGTCCATTCGGACAATCACAGAAGCCGAATGAGGCTCGTAGGACCACAATTCCACGGACAATTCTTTTCCGCCAAGATAGACCACAAAGGGTTTGTTAAAATCTGGTCGACCATTGCGAAGTTTTAACCTTCGTGTGGTGACCTTTTCCCAAAGATCGTTGCCAATCTCAGCTAACGTTTCACCAAAGTCAGCTTGGCAGAGACTCAGCATCATCCCGCCAGAAACCGCCAAAAGCTCCTCAATTCGAACGGGATTTTCTGCATCCTCAGGTCGCACGTCATAGTCTTTATTGCAGTGAGGTTCGTTGGATGGAGAAATCACACCGTAGGTGGCCACTTTAAGTTGGGAATCGGGCGGCACCAAGCCTTTAAGGTAGGCGTTGAATTGACTCACACTCATGTCTAGGCTTTGATCTTCGGCGTCGGTAACAAAAATCACAGCTTTATGAGCGATTTCTCGACGGAAACCCGAATTAGCTCCCCTGGCCAAATCGCCGTCGCTAAATGCTGCAACAACAGGTGAAAAAGACTCTTCCCAACGGGGCCCGCCTTTATTTGGAGCCACGGTGCCTATTAACAAAGTCTTCTCGAGAGATTCGATCAAATTGTCAGTTTGGTTTGTGATGTATCTAGCATCACCCACTGACGAACCCGATACGGGTCGAAGCTCCCCATTTCGATAGTTGGGCTTGCCGGGGTATCTGGTTTTGTATTCATCAGTAGAAAATTTTCTTGTGTCATAAACAGAGGTGACGCCAATGTGAAAATCAATAAAATCTTGGCGTGCAAAATTTTTCACAAAACTGTCAATATTTTCACTCAAACGTTTTTGATGAGTGGTCATACTGTGCGAGTTGTCGATAACAAAAAGAATGTCAACCCGAGGATTTATAGAGCTTTCAACAGCAGGAAAGGACTCCGTTTCAGCCTTAAACTGTTGACTTCTCGGCATGACCTGGGGCGAGGGGTTGCCGCAGGCAACCAGATTTAAACCTATTAAACCTGCAAATATTAGTTTTAGATTTCTCATAACATTTGACCTTTCTTCCAAGGACAGTTGTTGATATTCACTTCGTAATTGTCCAGCTCATCCATCCACACTTCGGTGGTCACTGGAAACTGCAGTTTGTCGGCTGATTTTACCAGCGGTTGTTTGGCTGGCTTAACGCTGACATTTTTCTCAGACAAATGAATTTGTTGAATGATTTCGGCTTCTACGATGTGCATTTTTTGAATGATCTTGCTGACATCATTTAACTCTTGTTTTGCCAAAAAGCTTAAACGATTTTGGGCCTTTTTTATAGACTGGCTTGAAAGTTCATAGATATCGGCAATTTCGCCAGCAAATTCATTGTTTTGATTAAACTTGGTCGTCAGAATATGTTTTTCAGTCTGCAGGCCTCTATAACGGGCAAGATATTCTTTTAAATATAAATCCCGATGAAAGTTTCTAGGCAGGTAATGAACATCGCTGCCTAGGTTTTCCCATTTAAGGTCAACATTTGAAAAAATGCTTGAAAATTTATCCCAACTTCGGTTCTTGCCCGTGTTTGCTAAATCTTGAAGAGAGGCAATGCGATCTCTTAAAAGAGACTTAAATTCACCTAAAGTTTGAGAGGCGCCGGCGTAGTTGCAAATCTTAAGTTGAGCGAAACTCTGTAGAAAATAAGGTTCGGCGCCCACTTGCGGTGTGAAAACGGGGGCTAAAACAGTTTTTAACTGTGCCAATGTCTTATCGGGTTCATCCAATCGCAAATAAGCCCAGGCCTTTTCCTCTAGAGATTCAAGCCAATAATCCGAAGACTTCTTCACTTTGTCATACTCGTAAATGGCTTTTTGAAGCTGACCTGATTGATAGTAGCCACGAGCCTGAGTCATATGAAGAAGATCAAAATCAATGATCGTAGGGTCAAGATCTTGGGCGTGATTGAGGTGCCAGTGGGCCTCAGCCTCTTGGTTGATAAGAGTTTTAGCTAAAGCCAATTGCCAATGAAGCCAGGCTTTTTGCGAAGAATTCAATTGAGTGCTCTGGATCTTCTTTTCAAACTGTCGAACATCCCGTGCTGTGGGAAGAAAGAAGTGTCCACTGAGCGACTGAGCACCCCAGCCCTTTAAATGTGGAAATACGAGGCTCCATTTCTTTGCAGTCCGAGAAGTAACAAATGAAAAGCCCGCGTGATCGCGAGGGATGGTGTTTGTTAATATTTCGCGAAGACGTGGCGATATTTTCTGAGGTTGAGCTATTGAAAATAGTTTGTGGGTGGCTGAAACCTCAAGGGCATTTTTGTAGAGTACAATTGAATACATAGCCACACCATCGGCAGTGCGTGAAAATCGTGACTTGCCGAAACTCGATGGCCAGAGTTTAAGGGCTTGGGGATACTCACCTTTGTTCATGTGCGTGAGCACTTGTTTTTGTGTTTCTGTTTGCGGAAACACAAAATCAAAGTTTGCTGCCAGTGAGCTGATAGAAACAAATATCAACAAGCTAGAAATTGCAGCATTCGCTTTTAGCCAGTGGTTCATAACAAAAACCCCAACGTGGCCGTCAATACACCGGAATGAACGGGACGGGCTGTGCCATAGACGGACTCTTGATAGTTTTCATACCGCGCTTCAAACCGAGAAGAAATGTGTTGAGACATCCACATGCCCACACCCGCACCTACAGTCAGGGCCGAAGTGGAACCTGAAGCCAAATTCATTTGCCCGCCACCAACGAGGCCGTAAATATCAAATTGGGTGACGGCCACATCAAACAAATTCAACTTTCCATAAATAGGATACCAGTTCAAAACAACCATGGTGCTATCAATGCGATAATCAAAAGCCGGAGCCGTATAAATGTCGTTAGCGAGATCTCTGGCGGCGGCCTGTTCCACGCGATATATGCCTTCAGAGTTTAACTGGTTGTAGCTTTTTGAATAGCGCACACCCATGGACCAGCGGGGAGTGATGTGAAAATCAATATTGGCACCAAGGTTTTGTGTATCTAAGTAACTGCTGGCTGAGGTGACAAGGGCACCAGACACACCGAGCTCAAACCGAAGTGATCGGTCTACAATACGGTTTTGGACGATACGAGTGCGGTTTTTTGTATCATAATACTTAGCGCGTTCAATGAGGGATTTGTTGCCGCCCAAAGAGTCCAAATCTTTTAACAGATTCACGTCTTTGGCCGAAGCCGTGGAGGCAAAAAACAAAACCAATAATGTGAGTTTAATGTTTAGATTTTTCATGATTAGGCTCCTTGCCCCGCAGCCGCACAAAGGCTGTTGTCAATTTCAAAGGCCTTTTTCACCGACGAATGGGCCTCGCTGTCAGTAGTGTTTTTTGCTTTGATTTCAACGGTTTCTTTATGATTCTTTTTGCCGCAAAGGGGTTTAAAGGCCACCACACATTCAACTTGCGAGGCCTGCGAGCCAGCCTTACAGGCTGTTTCAGGAGCGTGCATTTTTTCCCCAAGCTTCGCGAATTGCTGGATGGACTCCTCTAAAACTTCAACCTGTCCTCGACCATCTGGAGCGTAGGCGGAGAAGGTGATCACATTGAGTGCGCCTGCAAATAGTTTTATAGTCTCTTTTCCCGAGGCGAAGGAGAATACGGGCTTTTTCGGAGCAAACTTGATTTCAAGCTTTATCAATTCTTCCGGGCTGCTGGTTCCGGCAGAGGGGTTAAATGCCTTTACTAGAAATCGCGAAATCAATGAGGCTGCTTTTGGGTCTTTTTGGCAAGTGCGATCGTTCAATTGGGTGGGAACGGACTGCGCATTGGTGTCGACCGTGTAGCTGAAAACCCACGATTGAGTGTCTTCACTCCAAATGGGGTTGTTGTTTGATGGGTATATAAAAGACGCGCCATTGGCCACACATTTTTGGCCAGTGCCCATAACTACCACACGGGGTTTGTTTTGGGCGTGGGTGCCAGGTGCTTTTACATTCACCTGAAATGCGCTCTGATCACCTTCGTTAACCGTGATATGGGAGGTGGACAATTCAACAACTGGCGGTTTGTCAGATCGACGTACACTTATGGGGATTCGACGGCGCTTGTCTAGCCTCGAGATAAGCGCTTCAGCAGATCGATTTTTTTGTTCATCAACATCATGGTATCCCGTTGGAACAAGTTCCACTTCGATTTCGTGTTGTCGGTCGTATTGACCTGGATCTATGAAGTTTGTATTTGGTTTCCAAGTCAGATTCCAAGTGTTGGGAGTTGTTGGATCAGCTTGAAAGACGGCGCCTGCTGGTAAATAGAAGGCTTTTAGGTTAAAACTCACTTGATCGTAAATGTAGGCTCGGATCTTAAATGTGGATTCTTCGCCCTCGACAAAGTTAATGTCGTTATCAGGTATCACTTGCATGTAATCGGAGCCCACGGTGGCTTGTGGCATTTTTTCAGCAGTTTGTTCAGCCACGAGGTCTGGGTAGAAGTCGTAGTCTTTTACGGGATTTGAACCGCTATCAGTGCAGCCCACCACCGCAAGTAAGGTAGTCAGTGTAAATATATAGTTAATTGAGGCTTTCATTCGACTTTCTCCTTTTAACCCTGGCTCACTCGTTTAAATGTGAACGGGTATTCCACTTTCACATTGACGTCGCCAACCGGCTTTGGAAACTTCCAAGATCTTAACTTTTGAACAATGCAGTTTTCTACAGTGCTTGAACCAACACTTGTTTGTGACACTCTTGCGGTACTCACGTAGCCTTGAGTGCCGATTACGAATTTGACATCAATTCGTCCCTTAAGGCTGGGCTTCACTTGTAGGCCCTTTTCATAACAATAGACGATTTGTCCTTGGTGGCGGCGAATGACCTCAGCCACTTGGTCGCGATCTAGCCCTCCGTAAACAGAGGCCATTTCTTCAAGGGGCTGTACGTATTGGCTGGAGGCGCCGCTAAGGCTGATTCGGCCATAGCCGGATTTTCCGCCGCCTTGTCCTTTGGTTCCGTAACCACCAGCGCCGTAGGCTTTACTTCCTGGTCCCACATTGGTGGCAACAAGACCCTTACTATAGATACTGGTCTGACTGCCGCCGCTGCCCTGACGGCCACCGCGGCCCACGCCAGATGTGGCGTTGGCAGCGCCAAGATTGATGCCACCCTTAGCTTTTCCGGTGGTGAGCTGCCCCAAAACATCGAGGGCACCCATGCTAGAAATATTTTGTTTTTTGTTTTTCGATACCGATTTTTTGGCCGTTCGAATCACTCGCCGTGTTGTCTTTTTTGTCACTTTATTTTTGGCAATAGGTCTTTGTGTGCGAACCACTTTTTCAGGGCTTAGATCCACTGTAGGTGCTTCAGGGCGTTGTTTGAAGATTGTCACCACTTGCGGTTCGTCCGTTTGTTTTTTGCTGGGCGAAAAATAGGCAAACAATAAAAAGATCAGCAACAGAGTCATATGGCCCAATGCTGTGTAACGTAAGATTTCTTTAAAGCGAGAGTTATTCTCCGGAGCAAGAGAGATGTCTTTTGAAAGCGTTTGCACGGTGGCCACTTTTCTTAGATAACCCACGCCAGCCACAGGAACGGAATTTTCGGCACCTAGGGTTTTTTGCGAAATCTTTGAAAGCAATTGATAGCTGACATCGTTGTTATCTAGCTCTGTGGTGTCGGCCAGTAATTCCACTCTTTTTGAGTCCAGGCGGTAAACTAAAGCGGCTTGTTCGGTGTGCATTTCATAAGTGCGCACGGTTTGACCACTTAGATTTTGTAGCGCTAAAAGCGTCGGTTTTGCCGTTGAGCGGTTGTTTTTCATTTTCGCACCACGTCTTTCTTGATTCTATCTTTAAAGTCGAGACGCATGCCGAGAAGTTCCTCTAACAGCTTGTCGTCTTCAACTTCAGCCAGGGCTTCATCTCGAACTTTATATTTTCCTCGTAAGCTCATTTCGTGAAATTTCATCTCTGTCTGTAGCTTTTCTTGGGCTGTCTTTCTTGAAGTGGATTTCTTTTTCTGTGTTGATGCGAGGACAGGCATAGTTAAAGTCAATGTTAAAAGAAAAGATATTACTTGTCTCATTTTTGCCTCCCATCCAAGGGATTAGCCCGGGCCTGTATTCCGTGCTCCAAAGATTGACCTTCGTCGTTGTTTTTGATCGCTGACAGTATTGCCTGCCGCTTGAAAAACGGTGCATATTTAGCGAGTTCTTGCATTTCTGGTTTCATAAGGTTCTTAATGGGGCGTGGGGAGCTTTTATAATTCTCAATCACGGCTTCAAATGTAGATTGATTGTTCCAAAACTGGTCGAGTTTTTTTCGAATGGAGTCATTGGTCGTTTTAAAGGGTTGAGCCTGTTGTGCAAGGAGGCCCTTATATTTGGCATTTTCATCGTCAGAAAGTCCTCGAGGCACCGGCAGTTGTTCAATGATTTCAGCAAGTCGATTGTTTTGCTCAGCGAGTTTATTTAATGCAATAATCTGTAGGATCCAGTCATTGAGGGCAATAATCTTATTTGTTTCGGTCTCAAGATCTTTCAAAAGATCAATATGTTGTTTAAGGGTCTTTTTCAAAAGATAGTCGCTCTTTGTTGATACTCGGTGACTTTCTATTCGACGGGATTTGGCAACAAGCGAAGGCCTGACCAGTTGACGTTGCAATGACCGACCGGCGGCATATCGGGTGACACCCGGTTGTTTTATTATAAGTTCAGCAGAAACTTGATTTCGATATTTTGCATAAACTTCAAGCGCCAGGCGGCCCAAGAGCTCAGGAGTTTTCTTTAGTGAGCTCAATTCTTTTTTCAATTCATTCCAAGGATAACGACTCTTCAAGATGAGATGGGCGCGGGCTTGATTGGCTTTTTCATAACTATTTGTATATTTAATAAAGTCTAGGTAATGCTTTTTAGAGTTTATATTTGCAAGGTCAGCCAGCAGTGCCAGTTGAAGTGATTTTTGTTCAGGGTTCAACGCTGGGTCATTGATTTTTTTTGCCAATTGGTAAGCACGCCTGAAACGCTTTTGCTTTTGTGCAACAATCAGCTGCTGTTTCTGGGCCCAAAGGTGGTCATTTTTACTTAGCCCTTTAAGGCTTAATAGTCCACTCGCGGCGTCGTTAACTTCGTTAAGTTGATCCAGTTTGAGAGCCAATAGCGTCTTGTTTTTGTAGTAGGCAATCTTTTCTTTGTCGCTTGAACCCTGCAAAGAAACCTTTGCTAGGTGCGATTGGGCCTCTTTGTATTCACTTTTTTCCGATTTTTCGTCATTGAGTTTTACGGCAACCAGGTTGAGTCGCGATTTTCTGGCAATACTTCTAAACTCAAGTGCGGCAGCTGGGAAAACGCGACTAAACTGATCGGCCCATTCAGAAAGAGTGTCTTCTTTTTTCAGAGCGGCCAGGGAGTCTAGGGCGAGATCGGCTGATTTCTTTTTAAGTGGGGAAGAACCCAATTTGGTATCTACTGCTAACTTATAAAATTTGTCTGCAGCCGTTTTGTAGTCACGCTTTTCATAATCCATGTAAGCCAGCTGGTAAGACACTTCAAACTGCTTCTCTTTTTTAGTGCTGTGTTTCAGGTAGTTTTCGTAGGCTTGGGTTTTTAATTTAGAGTCTTTTGACGCTTCAGCCATTTCTACTTCGCCAAGTAGCGAGCCTTCAGCGATGTTCTTGATTTTCACTGAATCAGAGTTATCTGACAGTAGCTGGCGAGCGAGGTCTGAGGTCTGGCGAAAAAACTGAGCGCTCTGGGCGTAATCGCGTCGTTTTTTAGCTGTTTGAGCGGCCCAGTAAATCATATCGATATCTTTGGGAAAGGTTTTTGTGAAAAGTTCGTACGCTTTAACTAAATAGGGTGATGGTTTGTTTTTGCGGCGCTGGTTCCAATCAATGATTGTCTGGCGAAATTGATCTTGAAGCTCTTTGCATTCATCAGCGTCTAGTTGGCAGCCTGTTTTCTGCCAAATTTGAGCGGCCTCAGTCATGTCGCCGAGAGCGGATTGTTCTCTATTCAAAACCAGTTGCACTTTGGCCACATATACGAGGGCTTTGAGTTTTCTAGATGTGTGAGGTTGATTCTCGAGATAATATCTCCAGGCGATTAAAGACGAAGGGGTTTTGCCAAGGCGTTCGAGCTCTTCGGCTAAATAAGAGACATTGTCAAGCTTGTGGTCTTCGGGGCTAAGATTGAAAAGTTGCACCACATCGTTTTTGGTCACAGGCGTTTGGGCTAAGAACGTGGCCAGGTCTCGGGCCGCATCCATGTGAATGGATTCATCAACTTCTAGCCCACTTGAGGTGCTGCGCGAAAGGTAACTTTCTGACTGCAGAATTTTCGTTTGCCAGTTGACGGCTGATTTTGCATCGCCAAGGTTGAAGTAGCACCAGGCAATCTTTGAGGCCGTGTAGCCTGCAGAATCAATATTGAAACTCAAGGCCTTTGTGAATAGAGTTTTTGCTGTACCAAATTGACCATCTTTGTAGTGAAGGTCGCCTAGTCCCACGTGAGCCAGGCCATTGATGTCTTTTGTCAGTTTTTGAACTTTGCCTGAAATAATGTTTTGGTAAAGGTTCTTGGCTTTAGCAAGTTGATCAGTGACCTCATAAAGGTGAGCCATTTGCAAAAGCATTCGTCCTCGGTGTTCGATAAGCGAGGGTTCTTCAAAAATTTGGTTGTAATAATTAAGAGATTTTATTCTGTCTCTATAAGGGGATGGGCAGTCTTTACATTGGTTATCTTCTTTTTCTAAGAGAACTCGGCGGGCGCGCTCAGCATACAAATCAGCCAGTCGAAGTTTGATGCCAAATCGAGAAACGTCAGAAAGCTTGGCTTTACTGTTTACGCCTTCAAGTTTCTCAATAAGCACTCCATAGGTTTGAGAATCCATGGTGGTTTTAGCCCACGCGGGAAAGGTCGATCCTATAAAAAGTGCGATTATCAAAAAGCGTTTCATAGCGCCCGCTCTCCCTGAATAACCGCAAATCGCAGTTTTTCTACGCCCGACTGGGCGGCCATCATAATGACGGGGTTAATAGCGGAGAAACCAGTTTTGCGATCTGCCTGAATGACAACGCTGGGTGCTTCTTTTGTAGTGTCTAGGGCTTTCAAATTGATTAATTTGTCGAGAAGTTGTTTTTGGCTGATACGCTCACCATCGACCACGTAATGATTGTCTACAATTTGCACAACCAAACCAGAAGTAGCTATTTCGGATTGAGAAGCAAGGGGGAGCTGGATTCTGTCGGGAGTGGGCATTTCGGATGCCGAGTTGGTGTTTACCAACAAATAAATAACGAGAATAGAAAACGCGTCAACAAGGGAGGTCAGTATGAGGGAAGCGGCAATCGTCTTTTTCGCAGATTTTTGTGAGCCAGCCAACGTGGAACGGGATACTGACGAAGAGGATTGAATTTGTTGATTTAAATAACTACGTCCTAATGCCATTTTCCTTACCTCATCTTAAAGAGGGGCTATCCCTACATCAGTTATGCCTGTGGCCTTAAGTTGGTCTATAAGGTGAATGACGCTGTCGTATTCTGTGTTGGCGCTAGGGAGGATCAGTGCTGTTTTAAGGCCGGTGATTCTTCGAGTGACATTTGCAATGTGTTGGCTGATTGAATTCCAGTTGGGCTGACCATCAACACCGCGAAAGTTCTTTTGTCGAAGGCTTTGGTTAGCCTTCGCCACGTCTTTTAATCTTAATGAGACGCGGCCGCTTTCTCTAATTTCAATCCAAAGTGTGGGCTGGAGCGAACGTTCTACCTGTGTTTGCCCACCAAAAGCTTGAGCTATATCAAGAGTCCCGATGTTTACCCATACTGTAGTCAAAAGAAGCATACAGATCAGGACGGCTAGGAGTGAAATCACCGGGAGTAGGTTTAATTCAAAATTTAGATCGCGACCGTTGATTTTCATGGCTTACTTACCTTTTACAGCCTTGGTTTTTTTGTTTTCGATAATGTCAAAGTTAAAGCTGAGCCAGTTGTAGATCTTTGTAGAACCTTGATTTAAATCTTCAGCCAGTTCATTGGCGCGGTTTTGGAGGACGGCAAACATAATCAGCGCAGGTATAGCCATTATCAATCCGTAGGCCGTCGTGCTCATGGCCATTGAAATACCTTGGCTAAGCATGGCCGCTTTTTCTACGGGGTTTTGATCAACCACACCAGAGAAGGCTTTAATAAGACCGACGATGGTTCCTAATAGGCCGAGCAGTGTTCCCACGTTTCCAAGCATGGCGAGAAATCCAGTACGCTTTTCGAGGCGAGCATTTTCGTGAGCCAGTACTTCATCCATTTTAGCTTGGATTTCGTTTCGGCCGCCCATATTTTTAGCGGCTTCAATGCCGGCTTGAGCCACATTGGCGATGGCGTGACGGGGGGCTATTCGAGCAATTTTGCGCAGAGTATTTTCGATATTACCGGCTTTAATGTCGCGCTCTAATCCATTTGCAATTTTCTTTTGTTTGGGAGCTCTTACTATATAAAGAGCATAAATTCTCTCAGCTATGATTGCGATCGACACAATTTGCACAGCGAGTATTAACCACATCCAAATGCCGCCTTGACTAAAAGCAGAGCCAATTGCAGCTATTGATTCACTAAACGATCCAGAGCTCATAAGGTTTCTCCTTCATTAGTAGCCCGAAAAAGACAATCTCCATGAAGCAGTAGAGCAAGGCCAATGCCTGGCTGGAAGTCAGTTGTGTTCGATTTCACGCTAGCCGTGGCTGAATATTGTTCGAAACAGTGACAATAAATGTCGTTTTCTCAAATTATTCGAAAAACTGAGTAATGCCTTTGCAAGGGGCCAGATCTGACGGTTTTTGAGAAATTTGAGATCACTGTGGCTGTGGTAATTGTTTTGTCATCTCAGTCGGTTAGGTCAATTTTCGACAAATCAAGACGTTGGTACTGGAGTTGCTACATATATAGACAAAGGGCTTAGGGGGGAATCATGAATTCGATAAAGTGGTCAAGGGCCGTAAGTGGTCTGGCGCTGACATTTATATTAGGAGCTTGTTCAGAGGTGAGCTTTTCGCCAGCTCCTCCAAAAGAGGGGCCGTCGACACTTGAGGACTCCACTCCCGATTCTGGGGGGCTTGGCTCAATTAGTGGCGAGATTCTTGAGGCCTTTAACCAAAGGTCGGTGGTTCGCAAAGTCGATTTATTAGTCATCGTAGATAACTCTCTTTCCATGGCCGAAGAACAATCGCGGCTGGGCGCTAGAATTCAAAGCTTTCTAAATCATTTGGGTAGGGTGGACTGGCAATTGGCTGTGACCACAACCGATGTCAGTACTGGTCCGTATGGGTTAAAAGGATCACTTCTCACAATGGCAGGCACCTCAAGTATGATTCTTAATAAGAATGTGCCCAATTATGAGCAGGTCTTTTTGGATACAGTGGTGCGCTCTGAAACATTGAACTGCGTGGGATCGTGTCCATCAGCTGACGAGCAAGCTCTGCGGGCGGCAATTATGGCGATGGACAAAAGAAATACTGATAACCGTGGTTTTTTTCGAGATGACGCGGACCTAGGGCTTTTGATTCTCTCTGACGAGGATGAGATGAGTACGGGTCCTGCTTTGGCAACCAAGCCAGAAGCTGTACTCGACCATTTTCGCAACATTTGGGGCGATTCTAAAGATCTCTACACCTACGGGATCATTACACTACCTGGGGATGTGAATTGTCTTGGTGCTCAAGGTAGAGATGCGTCCTACGGCACCCATGTGTCAGATCTATCAGACTTAACAGGTGGTTTAACGGGCAGCATTTGTAGCGAAGAATACGGGGAGACTTTGGGGCAAATTGGCAAAAACTTAATAAAGCTTTTAGATTCATTGCGACTAAAAGCAGCACCGGATGAAGATTCTATTATGATGTTGTTTGACCCACCACAACCCGATGTGCGTTGGTCTGTGTATGAAAACAAAATCATCTTTGATGTTCCACCAAAATCGGGCACCAAAATCCGTGTGGCCTATGATCGAAAGCGGCGGGATTAGTTGTATCAGATAGTTTCAAACCCATCTTTTAATGTATCAATCTAGAGTCAGACAGGGCTCTAGATGTTCTTTAGATCGAGCCAGATCTGGCACAATCCTTGTTACTCTATATTTGTAGTTTAGATTACTGCTGAATAGATCAAATTATAAATAGGGGAATAAGTATGTTTGTGCATCCAGCAAAAGAGATCGAAGGTCTATTGATACCGAAGAAGACCCATCAGGCCAATACGGCAACGTACTATGTGCTCGCCACAAGAGATGATGAAGAATACAGCTTGCTTCCTAATCCCACTTGGGACCCCGTGCTTCATCACTTCGAATGGAGCCACGTTTGCATTTTGGGGGATCTGGACCCTCAAAGGAAACTGATGCGGGTGAAAGGTGTGGGCCCACTTGAGGCCGAGCCTGCTGAGGTCAGTGTAGCGCCGGCTTACGAGGAAGGAGCTAGGCGATTTTTATGGAGCTGGCTGACCCAGATTCGCAGTGTTTTGGCGTAAGGGAATCAGGAGGATTCCCTTGCGCCTCTAGGCGGCCTCAACTAGTGATGGGACTGAGTGTCTGTCTCAGAAAATCGATGATGATCGATATTGTATTTTTCAATGAGCCTATAAATCTCAACCCGATGTTTACCTGCCAGTCGGGCGGCCTTTGAAATGTTTCCGCGGGATTCTTTAAGCAGTTGCTCAAGATAGCTTCGTTCAAAAAGTTTTTTTGCGTCAGAATGACAGAGTGGAAGACTGTTCAAAAAAGCATCGCCACTATCTTTATTCATTTCTGAGTCGTGCCGTGCATGGCAAAATAGGTGATCGATATGAATGTCACAGTCTTGGGTCAGTACAACAGCTCGCTCAATGGCATTCTGAAGTTCTCGAATATTTCCCGGCCATGCGTAAGTCGTAAGGCGAGACATCACCTCGTGCGAGGGCTGGTTAATTCTCTTGCCGAATCGTTCAGAATATCGTTCAACAAAGTGCTCAACCAACATGGGAATATCTTCAGGACGCTCTTTCAATGAGGGCACATAGATTTGCAAGACAGATAAACGAAAGTAAAGATCCTGTCGGAATCGTCCCGCTCTTACTTCTTCAGCTAGGTCGCGATGAGTAGAGGCAATGACTCGAGTGTTCACTTTAACGGTGGACAGTGAACCCAATGGTCGAACCTCACGCTCTTGCAGCACACGAAGAAGTTTGACTTGCAGGGAGAGTGGCATGTCGCCAATTTCATCTAACACCAGGGTGCCTTCCTTGCAGATTTCGAAAAGTCCCTTTTTGTCTGTCTTTGCATCGGTAAAGGCTCCGCGCAAGTGGCCAAATAGCTCAGATTCCAAAAGGGCTTCTGGAATGGCTCCACAATTAATGGCTTCGAAGCGTTCGCCCTTTCGACGAGAGGATTTGTGCAGGGCTCTAGCTATGAGTTCCTTGCCCGTGCCGGACTCACCCATGATAAGCACTGTGGAGTCAGCGTCTTTCATTTGTTGAATCTGAGTCATTGTCTTGCGCATACTAGGGCCATTGCCAATCAAGCCCATGTCTTTAACGGATCCCGTTTTCGGGCCCGCGCGGAGGGTGCTATCAAAAAATCTATCTTTCAACGTTTGCACCATTTTTTTGGGCCCCATGGACTTGGGCAAAAAACTGGCAGCCCCACGTTCCATGGCGTCTACAGCTAACGACACAGTATCTTGGGCCGTCATAATAAACACTTTGGTGTAAGGGGCTTCGTGAATTAAATAAGACATCACTTCAAGACCGTCTTCATTATTGAGGTACACATCAATGATGGCAGCATCGAAAGAATAGGCATTGATCTGTGAGCGCATGGTATCGAAAGATTCCGCTTCCTTTACACGAAAGCCTTCGCGCTCCAAGGTGGCTCGTAATAGACGACGAATATCTTCATCGTCATCAATCACTAATACATGTAGAGATTCCTCTACAGGGTGCGAGGTATCACTGATAGCTCGTGAAGTTGTGGACATATAGGCTCCGATTGTTTGTGGAAGACGTTCTGCTGAATCGAGAGACACATTAAACAGTATTCGTTCACAAAAATCAACCTGAGATTTCTATAAAACCCTTTATGGGCAAGGATTTACAGGGGTGAACAAAATATAGTCTATTGTAACAAACTGTCTCACTAGGAAGCTATGGGCCCCGGTTTTGAGTGGAAGTTTTTGATGATCGGCTGCCGATTGAATATCAACGACAATGATTTAGACATTTTCCCTATATCTTTGTTGTCTGGAGATTTGGGGAGAGCACCGAATGTTTTCTCGGAAAGCTCCTTAAGTTGTTGAAAACCACGAATGGGTAGAGTCCAGTGGGGTTTTTCTGAAAATCTCATGATCGCCTCCCTTTTGGCTGTATTGGTCGTATGCAAGGTTGCACAGCAAAGATCAGTCCATGGCAAAAGCGAATTTAGGCCCTATAGTTGAGTACCTTAGGGCCGACTTACGAAACAGTTTGTCACAGCCTGTAACGGTGAGAGTCTTTTCAGAGAAGATAATTTATCCCATTAGGCTTTAAATGGGGGCCTGCCCTTGGCACACATCGTGCTCTAGAAGTTGATCACAACGATAACTGCCAAAGACCTCTCGGTCGAAGCATTATTGTCTCAATAAAACCCTAATCCCCCCCCCAATTGCACTGCTGGGTTCCCCCTGAACCCAGCAGCCCCTTCTAAAAGATTTAGAGCTACCGCTTTTTCAGTCTAATATCCTGTTAAGCAAATCGGAGATTTGAGTTATAGTTCAACCAGGAAGTGGCGACGAAGAAGGGGGCAGCGTGAAAACGGCATTGGTGTTGACGGGGGGAGGCGCTCGAGGAGCCTACCAAGCGGGCGTCATAAAGGGACTCAGCGAAATCGCCGATCGGTGTGGAGCCACAAACTGTTTTGGTATTATGAACGGCGTGAGTGCTGGTGCTATAAATGCGGTATTTTGCGCCAGTGGGGCCCATGACTTTTCCACCACAGCAGCAGCTCTGGCTGATTTGTGGACCCATTTGCGCCCAGAGCAGGTTTATCGCTCCGATTTGATGTCCTTGGGGCGTATCGGTGCGGGATGGATGGCGGATTTGGCACTGGGTAATCTGCGCGCCAAGAAGAAAGCCCACCACCTTTTGGATACGGCTCCCCTTAAGAAACTACTTAATGAAAAAGTAGACTTCTCAAAGATCTCTGAAAATTTAAAAAAAGGTCACTTGCAAGCACTGGTTTGTACCACTTTTTCTTACACTCACGGTAAGACGGTGGCCTATATTCAATCAGAATTGGCCACAGAAATGTGGTCCCGACCTCGAAGAGAGAGTCGGGCGACGGTGATCACCGAAGACCATGTAATGGCCTCAGCGGCAGTGCCTCTTTTGTTTCCACAAATTGCCATTGATGGTGAGCATTTTAGTGATGGGACTTTTCGCAACACAGCCCCTTTGGGGCCGGCGATCAATTTGGGTGCTGAAAAAATTCTGGTTGTGGGTGTGCGCCATCAAAAACATGTGCATGTGGACTCAAGTATCGGCCCTGATGGCCCCAGTGTGGCCAGAATGGTCGGTCATCTTTTGAATTCCTTGTTTTTTGATTTAACCAATGTGGACATTGAGCGACTTGTGAATATCAACTTAGCCCTTCAAAAACTGTCAAAGGCCGAAGTAGAGAAACTTCGCTACACTCCCGTGCGACACCTTTATCTCCAGCCTTCAAAAGATCTGGGGGCCTTGGCTGAGCAGGTGGCCCATCGAATCCCACGCTCTGTTCAATACCTCTTGGCGGGGTTAGGGACTCGGCATGAATCGGCAGAGCTGGCCAGCTATCTTCTGTTTGATAGCGAGTATACGGCGGCTCTAGTGGATATGGGATATCAAGACTGTATTGAGCGACAGCAAGAAATTAAGGATTTTCTAAATTCTTAGCCCGGGGGCCAATTCAGAGATCGGCCGCCAAGGAGGTGGATGTGCAAATGAAACACGGTTTGTCCGCCATCTTCGTTGGTGTTGATCACCACCCGATAACCGGATTCTGCCAGGTTTTGCTGTTTGGCAATTTCAGCGACCACAACCAAAAGGTGCCCCATCAGGGCTTTATTGGAATCAGCCAGTTCAGCCATTGAGGTAATGGGTTCTTTTGGAATAACCAGTATATGTGTGGGCGCTTGCGGATTGACATCATGAAATGCTAGGCACAGATCATCTTCATAAACAATATCAGCCGGAATTTCGCGGTTTATGATTTTTTGAAATAGGGTCAATTTATTCTCCTTTGGCCTCAACAAACCCATGTCGCACAATCACACCTTCCACAAGGTAGATAACGTCTTCAGCAATATTGGTGGCATAATCAGCAATGCGTTCAAGGTGCTTTGAAGTATTCAGGCAACGAATCATTTCTCGAGTCTTTGCGGGGTCTTTGGAGATGGCATCTGATATGAGGTGAAAGTTTTCGTAGTTGATTTTATCCACGATCCGGTCAGATTCGAGAACTTTGCGGGCGACGGTGGTGTCCATGGTTATAAGCGCATCCAGGGCCTCTTTAACCATCAGGCGTGTGTGTTCCTGCATGGTGGTGAAATCCACTGGCAAGTCCATGTCAGTTCGTCCGGCGAGGTTTTTTGCGGTTCGCGCAATATTGGCCGCTAAATCGCCAATGCGCTCAAGGTCATTATTGATTTTAAGTACAGCCACTAAAAAGCGAAGGTCTGTGGCCACAGGTTGGTGTAGGGCCATTACTTGAAGGCATTTTTCTTCAATTTCCACTTCGGTTTCATCAATACGTCGGTCGTTGCTGATCACTTGTTGGGCCAGAGGTTCATTGCATTCATTCCAGGCTCGAAAGGCTCTATTTAGATTTTCTTCCACTAAAGAGCCCAGGGCCAGGAGCTCACGCTTTAATCGATCGAGTTCGTCACGTAGATGTTTCGTCATATTAAAATCCTTTTTAATGACTACGAAATGTTCTAAGAGCCCACGGATACAGGTGAGACGTTCTAGCCAAAGCGCCCAGTGATGTAATCTTCAGTGCGCTTTTCCCGCGGATTCGTAAACAGTTTACGCGTGTCACCATATTCAATCAAGTGCCCTTCATAGAAAAAGGCCGTTTGTTGGGAGACTCGGGAGGCTTGCTGCATATTATGGGTTACGATAATTATAGTGTAGTTGTCTTTGAGTTCATCAATGAGGTCTTCCACCCGGGCTGTGGCCTTAGGGTCAAGGGCCGAGCAGGGTTCGTCCATTAATATCACTTCTGGACTCATGGCAATGGCACGGGCAATACAAAGGCGCTGCTGTTGTCCGCCAGACAAAGCCAGCGCCGATTCGTGAAGGCGGTCTTTGACTTCATCCCACAATGCAGCTCCGCGCAAGGAGGTTTCCACCAACTCGTCCCAGTCCACTTTGTAGTTATTTACTTTGGGGCCCCAAACAATATTTTTATAAATTGATTTTGGAAATGGATTGGGCTTTTGAAAAACCATGCCCACTCGCCGGCGGACTTCCGCAGGATCAGTTTTTGGCGAGTAGATATTTTGCCCGTCAAATACAATTTCACCTTCCACGCGCACATTGGGGATGAGGTCGTTCATTCGGTTGATGCTTCTTAGCAGGGTGCTCTTGCCACAACCAGAGGGGCCAATAACAGCGGTTACCGATTTTGCTCGCACCGGCATGGAAACATTCTTCACAGCCTGCTTATCTCCGTAAAAAATGGAGACATCTTTTATATCTATTACTGGTTTTATTATTGAATCGACAGTCATAGGCGGTACCTTTGAAACCTTTGGCGAATGAATATGGCAACAAAGTTCATACTAAACAAGACAAGCAGCAATACAATAATGGCTGCTGCCGCCAAACTGTGAAATTCTTCTTGCGGGCGACCGGCCCAGTTAAAAATCTGAAGGGGCAGTACTGTAAACGGATCATTCACCGACTCGGGCACAAAGGCCACATAACTTAAGGCCCCCACCATAATCAGTGGCGCTGTTTCACCAATGGCTCTAGAAAGTGACAAGATGACTCCGGTCATGATGCCCGGCAAAGCCGCCGGTAGGATTTGCCCGGTAATGGTTTGCCAGCGTCGGGCCCCAAGGGCGTAGGCACCTAGCTTGACCTCTCGAGGGACCGCGCGAATGGCCTCCTGCGAGGCAATGATTATGACCGGCAACACCAAAAGAGTTAACGTCAGGGCGCCGGCTAAAATGCTTCGGTCAAGACCCAGGAAGCGCACAAAGACCGCGAGTCCCAATAATCCATATATAATAGACGGCATCCCCGCGAGATTTGCGATATTCACTTGCAACAGCCGAACAAACATTCCTTTTTTAGCATACTCTTGAAGATACACCGCTGTGGCCACACCGAGGGGTACGGCAATCAGAGTAGTGAGTCCCATAATCCATAAACTTCCCCAAATGGCCGCTTTGATGCCGGCTTTTTGGGGGAATCGGGAGGGAAATCGATTGAGAAAGTCCCAGCTGACCCAAGAAAACCCCGTGTGGGCTATGTGATATAGAAGCGCGCATAAAATAAACACAGAAAAACTTGTGGCCGCCACGGTCAAATATTTAAATATTCGGTCTTTTTTGTAGCGTTTTGAATTCACCCTAAGTGGTCTCCCAACTCATTTTATGGATAAAGTGATTTCCCACCGCATTCATCAACAAAGTCAGAACAAACAATAATGTGCCCACGGCAAAGGCTGTCAAATATTCAATGCCGCCGGCAGGAGTATCCCCCAGACTCACTTGAACAATATAGGCGGTCATTGTTTGGATGCTTTCAAAAGGATTTATAGTCATGTTCGGGGTGGCGCCGGCGGCCATGGTCACGGCCATGGTTTCTCCAACGGCTCGAGAGACGGCGAGCACCACGGCTGCGCCAATACGAGATCCCGCTGCAGGCATCACCACTTGGGTGATCACTTCATAGCGGGTGGCCCCAAGCCCGTAGGCCCCTTCTCGAAGCGCGCGGGGAACAGCCCGAAAGCCATCGTCCACAAGCGAAGCCACCATGGGAAGAATCATGATGCCGACAACGAGGGCTCCACTTGCCGCATTAAAGATTTCTGTTTCAGGATAGACGGCCTTTAATAAGGGCGTGATAAAGGTTAAAGCAAAGTAACCATAGACCACAGTCGGAATACCGGCCAGGATTTCTAATATGGGTTTGACCACGGATCGCTGCTTTTCAGATGCGAATTCATTGAGGTATGTGGCAACGAGAAGTCCCATGGGCAGAGCCACAATGGAAGCTCCAACCACAATCAATACAGTGCCCGCCAGCAAGGGCAAAACCCCAAAGGTTTGGGGTTTGATTATGGGCTGCCACTGAGTGCCGAATAAAAAATCTGGCAACGGGACCTGTTGAAAAAACTGCCAAGTTTCTTCGCTCAATACAAATATCACCGAAAGCGTAACGGCAACAGTGATGAGCACACAGACTAATAAAAAACCATGCACTCCATGATCGATATATTTGTTTCGAATCATTGATCCTAGTTCACTTTTGCTGTTGGAACACCACTAGCAGCAATTGTTTTCAGCGACTTTTCATAGGAGCTGTCAGCAAGTGGAACAAATCCTACTTGCTTAGAGAGTCCTTTCGCATGAGTCAGATAAAATGAGACAAATTTTGAAACTTCAGGACGCTCTAGAGATTTTTTATTCACGTAAATGTAAACAGGACGGGAAAGCGGGGCGTAGGTATTTTTGTTGATAGAGTCTAAGTTGGGAGAAACGGGCCCCTTGCCATTGTCTATAGCTACAGCATGAAGCTTGGACTCATTCTCTTTATAGTATGCAAATCCAAAAAAGCCCAGAGCACCTTCATCTCCTGCCACTCCGTGAACCAGCATATTGTCATCTTCACTTTTGGTGTAATCAGCTCGGCTAGAGTGTTCTTTGCCCACAATAGCTTTTGTGAAGTAATCGTAGGTGCCGCTGTCAGGGCCAGGTCCGTAGAGTTTTATTTCGGTTTTGGGCCAATCAGATCGAACATCGCTCCATTTAGTGACTTTACTTTCGGGCATCCAGATCTTTTTAAGTTCAGCTACCGTCATAGTTTTTGCCCATGTATTTTTAGGATTCACAACGACGGCGATTCCATCATAAGCCACTGGAATTTCGAGATAGGTGAGGCCAGCTTTAGAGGCCTTAGCTATTTCACTGGCCGATATGGGGCGAGAGGCATCTACAATATCGATTTCGCCACTGACAAATTTTTTAAATCCACCACCAGTACCCGACACGCCAATAGGCACGCGAATTTGGGGGCTTTCGCCTCTGAATTCTTCAGCAACGGCTTCAGTGAGGGGGTAGACGGTGCTCGAGCCATCCACGCTGACGGTACCTGATTTCAACGAGGCCCCGGCCGCTGTTCCTATTAAAAAGACGGTGAGTGAAATGGCATATTGGTAAAGGTTGGATAAACGCATAGTAGTGGCCCCCAGTGGTTTGAAAATTTCCGCACTTCTTCGAGGAATTATTCCGATTTTTAGCGGTTTTTTACAAGGGCGATCTGTTAGAATTCAATGAGGCGTGGGGAGAACAATGGTGAAAGTACTGCCTTTGCCGGGCTCACTTTGTACATCCACTTGGCCGCGGTGAGCCAAGCAAACGTGTTTCACAATGGAAAGCCCCAGACCTGTGCCGCCCCGTTCGCGGCTGCGAGCCTTATCCACACGGTAAAACCGTTCGAAAAGCCGGGGAAGGTGCTTACGGGTGATTCCAATGCCATGATCGAGCACAATAATGCGCACATCTTGAGGGCTCGGGACTACTTTTACCAGAATGTGCTTGCCCCTTTCGCTGTACTTGATGGCGTTGTCGATGAGATTCACCACGGCCTGTTCAAGAAGTGGGGCATTGATGGCTGCTACGGCCTCATCCTCGCATTCACAGTCAATTTCTATATCAAGCCCCTGGGCACGGTCTTCACACATTTCTATGGCCGACCTCACAGTGCTTCTCACATCCATTTTGGAAAGCTCAATGGCTTGGCCCTCGGTGCCCCGTTCAATTCGAGAAAGCGCCAAGAGATCTTCAATAATTGACCCCAAGCGCGCAGCGTGGCGGTGGATAATTTTAATAAATCTTCGTCGTTCTTCAGGGTCAGTGATTTCAGCTGTAAGCAGAGTCTCTGCAAAACCTTGAATTGAAGTGAGCGGCGTTCTGAGCTCATGGGACACGTTGGCCACAAAATCCCGTCGATGACTTTCTAATTCTTTAAGCCTGGAGATGTCTGAAAAAACGAGCACAGTCCCATTGCGGGTGCCGTCGTGGGATTTCAGGGGGCTGCTGCGCAACTGTAAATGCTTACTGGTCGCTCCCAGCAGTTCGACTTCTTTTTCTAGGGGATGATCGGCTTTGAGGGAGAGGTTTACAAAATCCTGGATTTCAGGAACACGCACGACCGCTTCGATGCCCTGCCCTTTTTGGCGTTCGTTGGGGATGCCAAGAATTTTGGCTGCGGCTGAATTTAAAAACTTGATGTTTCGGTCGCTGTTTACCGCCATCACACCTTCGGCCATACTTGAAAATACGGCCTCTTGTTGTTGTTTGCGGCTGGTGATTTTTTTAATTCGCCGATCTAGGTGTTCCGCAATCTCGTCAACGGCCAATGCCAACTCATGCACTTCTCGGTGAATGATTCGGGCGGTATCACCGCTGGCGGACAGATCATCATGGGCCAGTTTTTGAATGCGTATCTTTAATATATCGATAGGCCGTTTAAGAGTCTGCGAAAGCCAATAAGACAGAGACGCAGAGCCAACGACTATGGCAAGAACCAGTGCCCAATGAATGCCTGTCCAATTTTGTAGGCCGATTTTTCCAAGCCAATAGGACCCCTCAGCACTCACCGCTGTAAGAATAAGAAGAGATGGGAAAAGGTGCCAAAAAAACGGGCGTCTAAGCATAGGTTATACTATTCACTAAAGCGATACCCCACACCTCGCACGGTTTCAATGTGATCACCTGCGTCGCCAAGCTTCTTTCGCAGTCCCACCATCTGAAAATCAATAGATCGATCTGTGACCGCATAGTTTTCGCCTCGGATAGCGTCTACAATTTGTCCTCTGGTGAACACCCAACCGGGCTTTTTCATTAAAAAGTGCAAAATCTGAAATTCAGAATGGGTGAGTTGAACTGGGCTGCCGCCGTAAACCACTTCGTGCCGGCCTGGATGAATTTTGATTCCATGGCGCTCCACAATGCTGGTTTGGGCGTTGGCATTTTGGGTGGTGAAGTCGCGAAGATTGGCTTTAACCCTTGCCACAAGCACTTTCGGGCTAAAGGGTTTTGTGATGTAATCACTGGCCCCCAATTCAAGGCCGCGGATCACGTCGGTTTCTTCGCCTTTTGCAGTTACCATAATGATGGGGAGGTCCTTTGTGTTAGGCCGATCTTTTAGGCGCCGGCATATGTCAAAACCACCAATTCCGGGTAACATAAGATCTAAAACAAGGAGGTCTGGAGGATCATTTTCCACCGCCATTAGACCCTCTTCTCCTGATCCAAATGTTTGAACCCGAAAACCCTCAAGACTGAGGTTGAATCGGATAAGTTCAGCAATATCGGATTCGTCCTCGATGACATAGACCATTTGACCTGGATTCACGTGAAACCCTCTTTCTATAGCTTCGTAACATTGAGTTGGCCCCCTTCTATTCCACTTAATGTCTGATGTAAATGAAGTTGGCCAAATCCTTTATTTTCAAATCATTGTTGGATTTTAATGAGGGTTAGAAAAAAAACTGGATTCAGTGGCTGTCGGGTTAAGGTCTAGTTTTTTGCAAAAGGGTGTTGACGATTTTATGTGGGGTCTCAATCATAAGGGCATGAAAACACGTCCATGGCCCATCATAATATTAGCAGTTATCCAATTCTTGATGCCATTATTTAGCATCATAACCAATGCCTTTCTCGTTAAAGTGTCGCCTTTGATGTACTTTAACGCCCTCATTGAGGTGAAGGCAGGATGGGAGCTTATAGAGTTTTTTGCTCTGTTCCCTATCGCAGGCATCTCTATTTTCTTGATGAAGAAATGGAGCTACCCCGTATTTCTTGCGGTGATGGGGTGGACACTTTTTTCTAACATTGCCATTTACATGCGTGACTACCAGGGCGTGATGTCGCCATGGGTGATCGTTGGATTCACTTTGATCAATGTATTGTTTGTCAGCTACTACTTACTACCTGCAGTGAGACAGATCTATTTTAATAGACAGCTTCGCTGGTGGGAGTCACAGCCTCGATTTGTGATTGATTTTTCTGCCACGGTTGAGACGGGTGGCCAAACTGAGCCTTGCACCCTTCGTGATATTTCAGAAGGCGGCGCCTTTATCGAAACCACCCGAAAACTGACTACTGGTGATACTATCACATTGAAAATGCCACTTTTTGGAGTGGAGTTGCCAGTAGAGGGTACTGTAGTGCATACGGGCAATGCGGGTTTTGGAATCCGATTCACTACCAATGCACAGACTTGCACCACTTTGCGCCGTTTATTAGGTGTTTTTAGAGCCATGGGATTTGAACTTCGCCATGCTCCAGAGCCACAACTCGCTAGCTTTTTGACTTGGTTGCGAGGAGCGTTCTCCGGCAAAGGATTGTTGCCAGAAACTAAATAGTGAGCGTTTTTTAATTAGGCGGGTCGCTTTCGCGACACCGCCTAATTAAATTAAAAAACAAAAAAAAACCCGCCAGATCGAGCGGGTTTTTTGTTTTTAGGGCTGAACTGTGGTGGGAAAATCAATCCACTATTGAGCCATTGGGGTAATCGGGCAGGCGAGGCATGGTTTGTTTTGGGAACTGACCTGTCAAGCTATTGAGAAAAGCCACCACATTTGTAACTTCGTCTTCATTGAGGTCTCGGTTGAGTTGGGTTTTGGCCATGACTCGCACGGCTTCATCCAGGGTTTTCACAGACCCGTTATGGAAGTAGGGTGCCGTGAGGGCAATGTTTCTCAACGTGGGCACTCGCCACATGTGTTTATCCGCTTCATTTTTTGTGGCATCGTGGCGTCCCGTATCGTCCATTAACTTGTATGTTTTAACATACGAGTTATCCGCAAAAGTGGGAAATTTCATAAAAAACCCTTGCCCTTCTGGAAGGTCGGGGCCGGCAAAGGCAGCTCCTTGGTGGCAACTGGTGCATCCCACTTCTTGAAAGGTCTTCCAGCCCGCTTGCGCTGCATCTGAGAGGGCCCGCTTACGACCTTTAATAAATTTATCAAAAGAAGCGTTGGGTGTGATCAGGGTACGTTCGTAGGCGGCCACGGCTTTAGCAAAATTATCAATGGTGACGGAATCTTCACCTTTGAAAACTTTTTTAAACTGGGCCACATAGCCAGGAATTTCTTTTATGCGAGCCACCACAGCATCGTGGTTGGGCATCCCCATTTCAACAGGGTTTACCAATGGTCCGATGGCCTGTTCTTCAAGAGATTTGGCTCGGCCGTCCCAAAATTGAGTGGACAAAAAAGCCGCATTCCAAACAGTAGGTGAGTTGCGACCGCCTTTGAGGCCGAGGATCCCTGTGGAGACAGCGGTGTTATCCACCCCGGCTGACATCACGTTATGGCAAGAGTTGCACGAAACAGTGCCTGTTTTTGATAGTCGTGGGTCGAAGTACAACTGCTTACCCAACTCCACTTTTAATGGGGTCATGGGGTTATCTTTTGGAATGGGGGGCTTTTTCGGGAGAGGCGCGCTGGCTTCGCTGGTGAGAGGGGCGATAAACAAGGCAATGAGCAATGATGGTAAGAGGGTGAGGTGTGTTTTCATAAGGGCTTCCTTTCTGCCGCGAAAAATTAACGGCAAAAAGGAGGCCTGTCACGAGTGTTTTTATTATTATTTTTTAGTCGCCCACTTCACTGTTGCAAACAAGCGCTTGCGAGATCAATTGACCGTAGGAGTTGTAAAAGCAAACTCGGTAAATGGATTCAAAACTTGATGAGCCACCCGATGTGTTGTGAGTGGCCACGAGGGGATTGTGCCATCGGATAGATCGATTTTCTTGATCTTCGCAAGTGGGCACTTCTGGGTTTTCAGACTGGCTATCTCGGTATTCCATACCACCAACGACTTTTACAGATTTGGCGAAGGTTGTATAATCAGGGTTAATGTAAAGCACGAACTGTAAGTCCATATGACTTTTTGAGATCACCTGTACGGTGTATTTGTCATTCATGACAGATTCAGGGGCTTCGGCGCAGGCCGCGCGCGCATAAGAGGGGCTGGCCAAAAGGGCGACGGCTACGAGGCTAAAGAGAGTTTTCATGGTTTTTTACTCCTTTGAGGGGTTTTTGAGGGCATGACGCTCTGCTAGATGAGCGAAAAATCAAGTGAGAACTTTGTAAGGTCGAAAGGTACCTGCTTCCTTTTGTGGCGAGCCTGCGTTAGGCGGGTGGCCCCTGCGGGCACCACCGCTATCCCGGTGTGCATGGCGTATCCGGATTGCGTCACTGCGTGCCGCAAGCCGAAGACGACATGCGGCCACTCGGGCCAGCGGTGGTGCCCGCAGGGGCCACCCGCCTAACGCAGGCTCGCCACAAAAGGAAGCTGGTACCTAGATAGATTGGTTTCTTTTGCTGAATTGTTGCTTTATCATAAAAAGTCCGCCGGCCATTCGGGCTGCGATGTGCAAAAAGCTTGGGTTTTCGAGGCAGTTCATTTGTGACCTTGAAAAAGGCCGCGGGTTGGTTTCGTTAGAAATGGCTTCTTAGATCGACGGGATATGTACGATAACAAAACAGTGGAGCTAAGAACATGGACAATAGCTTAAAACAAATAGCCGAAGCTTTGAACGAAGAGTTCAAGCCAGAAAAAATCTTCCTGTTCGGATCCAGGGCTAGGGGTGATAACGATCAACAAAGTGACTACGATCTTCTGGTTGTTGTCTCGGATTCATCACTAAGCCCTCTGGAAAGGCGAATCAAGGCCCGTCAGGTGTTGCGGGGAATAGAGCAAACATTTGATGTTTTTGTCTACACTCAGAGAGAGTTTGATGAGTGGAAGGATGAGTTCGGTTCTATACCTGAAACAGCACTGAACGAGGGAAAAGAGCTCAGCGTTGGCTAGTAAGATTGTCAAAAAATGGTTTTCCTTTTCAGCAAAAGACTTGCGTACAGCAAAGGTTCTTGACGAAATAGGCTCAGACTTTTGGGAACAAAGTGTGTTTTTCTGTCAGCAAAGCATAGAGAAGTCGTTGAAAGGGTTTTTAGTTTTTCACAAGGTAAGAATCAGAAAAGTGCATGATCTGGTACAGATTTTTGCCCTTGCTCGGAGCCATGACCAATCACTCACAGGCGACATCTCAGAGCTTGAGCGGCTGACGGAATATGCGGTGGCCTACAGGTACCCAGATGCGGCATCAGGTGAGATTAGTCATAAAGATGTCAAAGAAGCTATTAGTGCTGCTGAGCACTTTTATGCCGAGCTTTCGAAAAAATGTGGTCTTTAAGGAAAGCCCATTGAGGTCCATCCCACTCCAAAACCATCAAAAAATACAATCCTAAAGGCTTGGTAGCGCCTAGGGAATCTCATTTTGTGGCGGTTTTGGCAGCGTGAGAGCGTTAGATTTTCAGAATATCTGCCGATAGAGTATGATGTTAGGTGAGGATTTTGTCGTTGGAGGAGCCACTTTGACCTTATTGTTCGGAATGAAGAAAGGGATATCACGGCTAATGTCTTGGTTTGTGGTGTGGAGGAGCATGGCCTGATGAATTCGAAAAGCCTATTTACTATATTAATGTCCCCATTGCTTTTGCTGTTTTTGGTGCATTGCAAGTTGGGGGACAATGCCATTAAAGGATCGGTTAGGTCAGTGGCGCCGTCAGGAGGATCACAGCCAGGCGCGGTTAGTGGTGTAAGCCTTACCGTTTTGAGTGATCAAAGCATACAGCTTGATTGGTCAGCTAGTGGCGATGTCACCCCTGGTTTTGTAATTGCATACATGGCCGGAAGTACACCACCTGCAAGTTGTAATGAAGGCACGCTGATCTCAAGCAGTGAGATTAGCAGTACAACTCATCAAGTGGATTCGCTAACTGAAGAACAAAGCTATAGTTTTCGCATTTGCGCTCTAGATGAATACGATCAACCCATTGAAGCCACCAGCCAAACAGCAACGTCGACCACTTTTGCTTACTGTCATGGTAGTCGCTTGACCAACTCGCCCTACGCCAACTCGGGTGAGGCTGGCATCGATGGAAGTGACGAAGAGAATGCCTTTAGAATCTGTAGTCCCAGCCAATTCAATGAGATCTCTGCCCAGTCGAGCGATTGGACTAAATACTTCATATTAAAAAGTGATCTCAATTATCAGGGGTTGCCGGCATACGCCAATATCTCAATCGGCACGGGTCCTGGGGTGTCTTCGTTTTCTGGTACCTTTGATGGTCAGTTTCATGTGATTAGAAATATTCTTTTATACTTTGCAGGTTTCAGCGAATCAGGTCTTTTTGGTGTGGTTGACTCGGGCGGTGTGGTTAAGAATCTTGGGTTGGTCAATATGAACCTTTTTTCGTGGGGACCAGTTAGAACAGGGGCAATCGTAGGCGCTATTTACTCCGGAACCGTTGAAAACGTGTATGTGTTGGGACACATCGATGTAGGTTCAAGCCGCGTTGGAGGGTTAGTCGGTCAAGTTGGCGTGGGTGGTACATTGAAAAATAGCTTTGCGGTGACTAGCCAGGATATGGCATGTTGCACCTCAACCTTAGGCGGCGCGGTGGGTTACAATGAAGGAACCCTTCTCAATACGTACGCCGTGAGCCATGTCACTGCACTCAATAATAGTCCATATATCGGTGGCCTGGTTGGGTACAATGACACCACTGGGGTTATTGAAAACTCTTTTGCCATTGCCACTGTGGACGGCAGCACCACGGGAAACAATGTTGGTTCATTCTCAGGCGTGAACACAGGCACAATTACCAATTCCTTTTACGACAATCAACGGCCTTGCAATAATATCGGCACAGGCAACTGCTCAGCTCAGACCGCAACAGGTATCAATACCAGTCTTACTCCCGATTATTTTTCAAAGTTGACTAACGAACCTATGGCCTCATGGCCTGCTGGCGTGTTCAAAGAAGTGGCTTTCAACGGGGTTCCGATTTTCGCAGCACAAACGACGCCGCCACTTTCCAATTTTTGTTGGGAAAAAAACCGCGTGGCCAATTATCCATTCGCTAACTCGCCTGATGGTCCATCCGGGCTGGATGATAATAATGCACTTCGCATCTGCTCGGTAAAACAGCAGCTGTATGTGGGGAGCGCCAGCAACACGGCGAACTTGGATAAATACTACCGCTTGGATAATGATCTAAATTTTGATTATATTCACCTAACAAAGTACGTGCCGATTGGTACAGCGGCCAACCCCTTCACGGGACAATTCAACGGTCAGGGCTACAGCATTTACAACATTGATTTTTCAGGTCATTTATTGACTGAACACGTTGGGTTTGTGGGCTCAGGGCAGGGTGGATTAATTAAAAAGCTAGGCCTTGTCAATTGCACCTTTAGCATTTCAGCGGGCGGCAATGGCGATGTGGGATTGTTTGTGGGCAGGGGCCTATCTTCTGGGGAAATGAGAATAGAAGACAGCTTTGCCACTGGCACCGTGACAAGTAACAGCACCGGTGGAGTGAGCACAGGCAGTCTGTGCGGCAATAGCTGTGATATTTATCGGTCCTATGGTGTTGCCACAGTCACGAATAACACAGCGGAGTCAGGTGGACTGGTTGGGTTCGATGGGGAAATATACGATTCCTTTTTTGTTGGAAACGTCACTGGAAATACCCTAGGCGATGAAGTGGGTTTTCTCGTGGGCGAACTCCCGTACATTTTTGCCCCCGCCTATTTTGCAAGCAACTATACTTGCTCCAACACTGGCGCCGGCAATTGCAATGATCCAACGGACGCCTTTGGTGCGGACGACGTTGGCATTGATCTAGGCATATTCACCGACTATTTTTTCAAATCCACAAACGCACCTCTTAGTACCTGGGATTTCACTAACGTCTGGGAAGAACAAGAAAACGATTACCCCAAGCTGCGTCGCCCGTTATAGGCAATAGGGCCGCGGCCAGTTTTCAAAACCACAGTTTTTCAGCAGAGCCCTGAGGGTTCTTTTTAAGCAACGCCTTCGGCGCGAATTCCGCAGCGCTAGTCTTGCTTGTGGCGCTGCGGAGATTTTAGATTGTGAACGTCAAGTGATGGGGCAGGCTCCACACTAACGTCAATTCTAATTGGTACGCTTTTGCCTTCGTGAGAAATCTGCGAGGCTAGTGAGAAAGGCTCTTTGCTTGATCCCGGAAGGTCGGCCTGAGCTAAATGTAAAAAAGTCACTTATAAATTTAGAGTAACTCCGGTGCCAAATGCCTTGTCGCTACAACTGGACGATAGACATCTAAGTGCTGAAAAATACTCGCGACTCCCATTTTGAGACAGTTAGAAAATAAAAAAACGACAAAAAACGACAAAAAACGCTCAAGAAAACTTAAGTCTTGCCGATAAATAATACTGAATTGGGATGACATGGGGGGAGAGGGACCCCGTATGTTTTTTGGACTAATGGAAATGAGCCATTTGGTGAGAGCAGCGATTTTGTCCACATTCTTTATGGTTTGGCTGAGTGGTTGTTTACCCAACCAGTCAACGGTGGACACGAGTTCTCTTCCTAGCATTGTGCTTTCAGCGGCCAGTAACGTTGAAGGTGCCACTATTACTTTTCAAATCAATTTAACAAGTACAGCCGTAGAAGAAGTGACGGTGGAATACACCACGCTTGATAATTCATCGGCCATCGAAGGAGTGGACTACACACCGGTGGTGGGCACTTTGACGATTCCCGTGGGCTCAGATTCAGCGACCATTGAAGTGGCTACTTTAGCGGATTCCCTTAACGAAGCCGATGAGACATTTACTCTGGCCTTTTCAAATGTGGACAATGCAAATCTTTCTACATTTTCGGTGTTGGGTACTATCACTAACGATGATCCACTTCCCAATTTAACCGTAGCTGACATGACAGTAGCAGAGGGATCTGACGCCGCTGTGAATATGACTTTAGATGCGCCTAGTGGTCGAGAAATTCGTCTGACTGTAACTACGCAAAACCTGGATGCCGAGTCTGGCAGTGACTTCACTGTTTTCGACAACAATACAGTTGTGATCCCTGCCGGTCAAACTTCAGCCAGTGTTAGTGTAGCCACTGTGAATGATGTTCTAGACGAAGAAGACGAGGTTTTTAACTTTCTTATAAGCAGCGGCGACTATGTGAATATCGTCGACGGCACATCCACGATTACAATCACTGATGATGATTCTCCACCGTCGGTGTCCATTGCGGATGCCTCAGGCACAGAAGGCCAGAGCCTGGCCTTTTCGGTGACCTTAAGCACCGTGAGCGGAAAAGACGTGGGATTTGACTGGTCCACTTCTGACGGTGCCGCCACACAACCCAGCGATTATTTTTCGGGCGGTGGCGTGGGGATACTGATCCCGAAAGGGAGCCTTTCAACCACGGTGTCTGTATCTACAGTGGATGATGTATCCACCGAGGTTTCAGAAAACTTCACGGTGACCTTGGCTAACCCAAGTAATGCCACTTTGGGAACATCCACAGCCACAGGAACGATCATAGATAATGATGTGATCCCCACAGTGTCTATAGGTGACGTCACTGTCACTGAAGGGGGTAATGCTTCATTCACAGTAACATTGAGTGCGGTCAGCGGACTTCCTGTGTCTGTGGATTGGGCCACTGCTGATAGTACAGCAACAGCCGGAACCGATTATACAGCTGCCTCAAATACATTAACCATACCCGCCGGGACAGGTTCAGCCTCAATAGTTGTGGTAACCAGTGACGATAGTATCGATGAGGCCGATGAAACTTTCTCAGTGAACCTATCTAATCCCGGCAATAGTACTATCGGCGTTTCGACGGGAACAGCCACCGTGGTCGACAATGATCCACTGCCTGTACTTTCGATTAATGATGTCACTGTAAATGAGGGCGATTTGGCAAGCTTCACTGTCTCACTTAGCCCGGTGAGCAGTCGAGATGTGAGCTTCAATTGGGTCACTCAGGATAATACGGCGACGAATCCGGGAGACTATAACTCAAACTCAGGTTCAGTGACCATTCCCGGTGGATCAACCACGGTTTCTTTAGATGTGACCACAGTTGAAAATGCCACTTATGAATCATCAGAAACATTTAGAATTCAAATCTCCAGTCCCGGAAATGCAGTTATCGGTGATGACATTGGTGTTGGTACTATCAATGACGATGATGGTGTACCGAGTTTGTCGATCAATGATGTGGGTGTCACTGAAGGGGGAACAGCCACGTTCACAGTTTCACTAACAGGAGCCACCGAATTAACCACCACTGTGAACTGGACTACTGCTAATGGCACAGCTATCAGTCCAGACGATTACACGTTCAATTCGGGGTCTTTGAGTTTTACTCCTGGTGAAACCACAAAAACTATTGATGTTGTGACAATTGACGATAGCTCAGATGAGGCAGCCCAAACTTTTTCAGTGACTTTAAGCGGAGAAAACAATGCCACCGTGGCAGACGCTTCGGGTGTGGCCACCATATCAGACAATGACTCCAACCCAAGTATTAGTATAGCCGATGGGTCAGCCACAGAGGGCGGGGGAGTGAGCTTTTTGGTCTCATTAAGTGCGGCCAGTGAACAAGATGTCACTGTTGACTGGGCGACCGCAGACAACACAGCTGTCAGCCCCGCAGACTTTACGGCAGCATCGGGAACCTTAACGATCTTAGCTGGCGACACCTCGGGCACCATCAACGTGAGCACAGCTGACGATGCCATTTCTGAATTGAGCGAAGATTTTGTGGTGAACCTTTCTAATCCAGGTAACGCCACTATCAGTGATGCTTCCGGCACGGGGACCATCACAGATAATGACGGTTCGCCGCAATTGTCAGTCAACGACGTTTCTGTGGCCGAGGGCAGTGCCGTTTCATTCACAATCACTGCAAGTAAAGTCAGCTCCCAGAATATCACTGTAGATTATGCCACATCTGACGGCACGGCAGTGGCAGGAAGTGATTACACGGCTGTGTCAGGCACAGCCACTATCTTGGCCGGGTCGACCACAACCACGGTGAATGTGACAAGTCTCGATAATGGAGTTTTTGAAATCAGTGAAACCTACACCCTTACACTGTCTAATCCTGCAAACGCCACAATTAGTGATGCCACAGGTATAGGCACCATTACAGATAACGACACTCAACCCACACTTGCCATTGATGACCCCACAGGTACAGAAGGTGGCAATGTTGTGTTTACTGTGACCAAGTCGGGGTCAACGCAAGAGAGTGTGTCAGTGAATTGGGCCACTTCAGATGGGACGGCCGTGGCTCCAGGAGACTATTCAGCCACTTCAGGAACTTTGATCATAGCCAGTGGCGACTCAACAGGTACTATATCGATTCCTGCCATTGACGACTCAGTTGATGAACCCGACCAGACGATACAAATCACCTTAAGTGGAGCCACCCTGTCTACGATTTCTGATACGACGGGTGTGGGCACTATAACTGACAATGATGCCGCTCCCACGGTATCAATTGGTGATGCCTTGGTGGATGAAAGTGTTGGAACCGCCAATCTCAGTGTTACGCTGAGTGCAGCCAGTGAAAAATCTATTTCTGTGAATTGGGCAACGGCTGATAACACTGCAGTGGCTCCTGACGATTATACATCTAATAGCGGCACGCTAAATTTTGCTGTGGGCGAAACCAGCAAAACTGTAGGAGTGGCGATTATTAATGACTCAGTAGATGAAAATGGTGAGGGACTTAGCGTGAGTTTATCTGGCCCCTCAAACGTCACAGTAGCCGACGGAACAGGTGATATTTCAATCACTGATAACGATACAGCAGCCCTCTCAATAAATGATGTGGCTGAAAACGAGGGTGATAGTCTCACATTCACAATTTCTATTGATAGGACTTCGGTGAATAATGTGAGTGTGAATTGGAGCACCAGTAATGGAACAGCTGTGGCCCCCACGGATTTTACGGCCAACTCGGGCACGGCCACCATTAACGCAGGTCTTTTGTCCACAACTGTGGTTGTTAACACATCTGAAGACACCACATATGAGCTCAACGAAACCTTTACAGTAACTCTAAGTGGCCCAGTGAACGCCACCATCACCGATGCCTCTGGAGCTGGCACAATTAATAATGATGATGCCGCACCAACTTTATCTATTGATGATCCCACAGTGACTGAGGGCGGGACCCTGAACTACACCATAACCCTCACTGGCACCACGGCCGTGGATACTGTATTTGACTGGGCGGCCAGTAACGGAACGGCAGTGGCTCCCGGTGACTACAGTGCGGCCTCCGGCACATCCGTAACTATTACGGCCGGCAGCACTACTAAAGTTGTGACTGTATCCACTTTGGATGACGGGTTGGATGAGTCGGATGAAACAGTAAACGTCACCTTGAGTAATCCAAGTCACGCGACGTTTAGTGATAACGTAGGAATAGGTACGATCACAGACAATGACACTTTACCCACGTTATCTATTGCAGATGTCAGTGTGCAAGAGGGCACCGCCACCGTCACATTCACCATCACGGCCAATACAACAAGTGGGCGAGACATGAGCGTGGACTGGACTACATCTAACGGAACGGCCACTGGCGGTTCTGATTTCACAGCAGACTCAGGAACATTAATTATTCTGGCTGGCCAAACCACAGGCACCATCGTTATTTCTATAAGTGACGACAGCACAGTGTGTGAGATCGGCGAGACCTTTTCAATAGTATTGAGTAACCCCGTAGATGCCGTCATTGGTGACTCTACAGCCATTGCTACCATTTCAGATAACGAACCGTCGTTGTCGCTTGTGGGACCCACCGTGGCTGAAAGTGGCACAGCCACATTCACTGTGAATATGAGTGGAACTTGCGGTCAGGATGTGACATTTGATTGGGCCACAGCCAATGGTACAGCCATAGCCCCGGGAGATTTCACTGCGGGATCAGGGACAGGCACCATTACAGCAGCTACGACGTCGACCACATTTGACGTGACTCTTAATGACGACTCCTTATCAGAGTTATCTGAAGCCTTCTCGGCAACGATTTCAAACCCGACTAATGCCGTGATACTAACTGCCACAGCCAACGCCACAATCACAGATAATGATACTGTACCAAATATCTCTATTAATGATTCAACCATTGTGGAAGGGAATACGGCGAGCTTTACCGTTAGTCTTAATACGGCTGCGGGTTCAAATATAACTGTGGACTATGCCACGGTCGACGTTTCAGCTGTGGCGGGCGCGGGTGATTATACAGCTGCATCAGGAACAGCCACCATCACCGCAGGCTCAACCACGGCAACTATTAATATCACAACTGCCAATGACAACGTCGATGAAATCGATGAAACCTTCAATGTGGTCATTAGCAATCCAAACCTGGGAACCATCACAGACAACACGGGGGTTGCGACACTACAGGATAACGATGCCATCCCGAACCTTTCCATTTCAGATGTCTCTCAAAACGAAGGCCTTTCGGCTGTGTTCACCGTATCCATGGATCGACCCAGCTACCAAGATGTGACTTTTGATTGGGCCACTAGTGATGTCTCAGCTTTATCGGGATCTGATTACACCGCAAGTTCCGGTGCCGGCGTGACCATATCGGCAGGTTCCACTTCAACAACTGTTAATGTCACTTTGTCTGAAGACGCCGTGTGGGAACCTTCCGAGACTTTTCATGTGACACTATCAAACCCATCCAACGCAGCCATTGTAGACAGTACGGGTGTGGGTACAATTACAGAAGACGACGCGGTACCCACTTTGTCGGTAGGTGATGTTTCTATTGCTGAAGGTGGAGTGGCGGCTTTCACCGTGAGCCTGAGTGGGCCGCTTTCGCAGGCGGTCACTTTTGATTGGGCGACCAGTGACGACTCAGCGGCTAGCGGCAGTGATTACACGTCGGCCTCAAACACGAGTGAGACTATCACGGCGGGATCCACATCAAAGGTGATTAATATCACAACGCTTGATGACAGCCTCTACGAGGGTGATGAAAGTTTTGATCTCACTATCACAAATGTGGGTGTGGCCACTCTCTCTGATGGATTGGCTGTGGGAACGATCACTGAAAATGACAGTAAGCCGACGGTTTCCATTGCCGATGCCGTGGCTGTCACAGAGGGGGCCGTGGCCTCGTTCACCGTGACTCTATCAACGGCTGCAGGCGTGAGCACTAATATTAATTACAGTACCAGTGATGGCACGGCTGTGGCGGCAAGCGACTACACTTCAGTATCAAGCTCCCTTGTCATAGGTGCTGGCCAGGTCACAGGGACTATAAATGTAACAACCATAGATGATTCAGTGATTGATAGTTCGGCCACAGAAAATTTTACAGTCACTCTTGATTTGGCAGACAACGCCACCATTAGTGATGGCTCCGGTGCTGGTAGCATCAACGACAATGAGCCTGTACGAGTGCATGGAAGTTTAGTTTCTGGTGGGTCTATCACGAACTACAAGATGGCACCAGATTCTTCAAAAGTGGTGTTTCTTGGTGATATCGACACAGATGAGACCTTTGAGTTGTACTCCTCAAACCCTGATGGCAGCGGGTTTGCAAAAATTAGTGGTGGACTTGTGTCGGGCGGAGATGTGATTGATTTTGCGATGAGTTCTGATTCATCGAAAGTGGTGTTTATCGCCGATAAAGATGTGAATGACGACATGGAGATCTACTCAGTTGATTTGGATGGCTCAAATTTAGTTCAACTCAATGGATCCTTGATTTCAGGTGGAGATGTGCAGCAGTTCTTGATTTCTGCCAATTCAAGTAAAGTAGTTTATTTGGCTGATGAAGACACAGATGGAAAAAATGAACTGTATTCTGTGGATTTGGATGGCTCGAACCAGCAGTCGATTAGTGGCGGTATAGTCGCTGGTGGAAACGTCACTACTTTTGATATTTCAGCCAATAGCACAACGGTCGTATTCATAGCTGATGCCAGCACAGACGAGGACTTTGAACTGCATTCGGTATCGGTCAGCGGCGGTGCTGTAACAGTCATAAATGATGCCCTTGTCAGTGGCGGGGATGTCACTGACTTTAAGATATCATCCGATTCATCAATGGTAGTGTTTCTTGCTGATGCTAGTACGGATGGGGTGTTTGAGTTATTTTCTGACGCCATAGGCGGCGGAGTGGACAATGCCGTGAGTGGGGCTATGACCAGCGGAGGCAATGTGGTGAGCTTTGCCCTATCGGCAGACTCCTCAAAAGTGGTGTACTTGGCTGACGAGAACGCGGATGAGGATTTTGAGTTGGTGTCTGTCAATATGAGTGGGTCGTCGGCTGTGGTGTTGAATGGATCACTTGTTTCATCTGGTGATGTTACAGGGTTTAAGATTTCTTCGGACTCGAGCCGAGTGGTGTACCGCGCCGATGAAGATACAGACGAGGTTTTCGAACTGTACTCAGTGACGCTATCAGGAACAGGTGCAACAAAGTTAAATGGAGCGTTAGTTTCAGGTGGTGATGTAGCGTCTTTTGATTTGACAGCAAACTCTAGTCGAGTGGTTTACCTAGCCGATCAGGGTACAGACGGATTGATGGAGCTTTATTCGGCGCCCTTAGCTGGTGGTGGTGAGACAAAAATCTCTGCGGCGCTCGTAGCCGGTGGAGATGTGAGCCAGTTTGTGCTGTCACCCGACTCATCGAAGGTCTTGTATCTTGCTGATAAAGACATCAATGATGACGTAGAGCTTTTTGATGTGGCCATCAGTGGGGGCGCGAGCACTCAGGTGAGTGCGGATCTTCCTTCCGGTGGTGACATCACAGGCATGAAAATCAGCCCCGACTCGTCGCGAGTCTTCTACTTGGGTGACCAGCGAGTCGACACAGTGATCGAGCTGTTTTCTGAGGCGCTATAACTAGGCGGGTCGCTTTCGCGACACCGCATAACTAGACCTAAGAACCCTTTACTTGTCTCATTTTGTTACCGATAAAAAGGTAGGAGTGAGAGTATGTCTGAGAAAGTTTATAAAGGTATTTTGGTTTTGGTTGTACTTTCCGGCTTGGTGTTCATTGGTGTATTTTTAAAAGAATCCATGAACAATCCAACAGCCCCAAAAAAAGAAGGGGAGACTTCTGAGGCCAAAGTAAAGCGATCTGTTCCCCCGGCTCCCGACTACAGTTCTATTACCATTCGAGATTCAATAACACGAGATATACTTGTGGGTGAGGGAGCTGTAGTGGCTGAAACGAGCTCTCTCGATATGTCTTATTTGGCGTGGATCTATGATCCTGCGCAAAAGGGCAATAAAGGTCGCCGATTATTTACAGATGAGGCCAATAAGGTTCAATCCATTGCTATGGGTGCTGAACAAATACCCAAAGGTTTAGAAAAGGCCTTAGTTGGCGTGCGAGCCGGGGGGCAACGAGAAATTATTGTGCCCTGGTCGCTGGCTTATGGTGAAGATGGATTGGCCGGTGAGGTTCCGCCCAAAGCCATTTTGCTTTATGAAGTGACGGTCAAAGGAGTGCGATGAGTCTTAAGATATGGGCTGTGGCATTTTTGCTTGTGCAAGTTACGGTACAGGAAGCCACCTATGCGCAGTCCCCTGAGCCTCGTCGACTACCGATAAAAGTTTTAGACCCGCCAGCCAAGCGAATGCGTGGTCTTTGGGTGAATCGGGTTTTCGTTGTTGATGAGGGCAAAAGTCTACTGATAAAAGGCGTTTTGGCGCGAAAAGACTACGACCTGATATATGACGGAAAAGTGGTTCTCAGTGCGGCAGATACCGATGAAAAGCGAAACTACGAGTTTACCGTACCCCACTCCAGCAAAGAATTAATCCTTGAAATCACTGTTCGACATTCAAAGACTCAAGCACTCATGTCAGACAGCTTTGGCCTCACAGATGACCAATTTGATGAGACAAAAGAGTCATCAGTAGCAGAAAATGCGGGAGACACTTCAGCAGCACCGGTTCCTGTGGCAGCAACGCCTCCGGCGGCAGCTGAAGAAACAAAAGTTGAAGAACCTGAGGCCGAGACGGAAGAGCCAAGTCAAAGCCTCGCTGAAAACCATAACAGTGCCAACGTCGCCCGCGAGCCCGCTTCGCAGAAACTCTGCCGCTGCCCATCGTCAGTGACGGGCATCTCTATGAATTTGCCGGATCAAAAGTCTTATCAAGTTCGAATGGAGCTTGGCATGTCCAGCTTGAAGGGGACAGACATAACCACAAAGAAAACTGCAAACTTAGTTTCGCCAACAGACATGTCTTTGTCATTTGAATACTATCAAACCTTTTTTGGTAAAGTGCACACAATGTTCTCTTATGGTTTTTGGATGATGAATCGTTTAGAGCCAGATGGCGGATGGGCGCTAGAAAATGGCAATGTGTTTTTAGATCGTCCGCGTGTGGCCGGGATCTACCAAGTATGGCCAGAGCTTATGTTCTATCCAGGTTTGAGTTACGGTGAGTTCGAAAATGTTCAAATAACAAACAACACCATCACACTCACAAAATCTCGTGAGATCAGTCTTGATTTTGGACTGACCTATTATTTGTACAATATTGATCCTGTGCAATTGGGCCTCATTGTGGATGGATCCTCCCTGGCCTTTATCGACGGAGGATCTCGGCTAAAGCTAGGCGTTGTGGCAAAAGGATTGGGGGAGCTAAGCCCCTATAGCGTGTCGTTTTCGTACAATGAAGACTCAGTCTCCCACAATGCGGCCAAACAGTCGACCACCCGGTTTTCATTGATGTTTGGCTATGAAGGCGGGTTGTAAACGTCCGGACATCCACCTGATTGGTGGCCGCAATGAATCTGATTCGACTCCATCGCAGGTTCTATCGTATGTGATGCACAAATACCCAAAATCTGTCTACTGCACATTGTGAATGGCAAATGTGGGGCGAGGGTTTGATTTAAATATTTTATTGGCCCGGGTGTAAATATCTGTTTCAAGTGCTTTTTCATATTTTACATCAAGCACATAACATTTGCCCGTGATCATCATGACGGGCCGCCCAAGCACGAGGTCTTCTTTTACATTTAAAATAATGGGTTTTTTTAAATACACAAATCGACTGGTGGAAATGACGTCGCGAAGTCGCTGAGTCGTGGCCTCTACGTCTATATCGAGGTCGAAATAAAAATTCACCACGATCATCATGTCAAGCTCGCCGGCGTTCCCTGAGCTGACTGATTCATTAATGAATTTGTTATTTGGGATAGTGACCAAGCTATCATCAAGGGTGAGAAGCCGCACAGCTCTTAGCCCAATGGATTTGATTTCCCCATAGGTACCGTTAAAACTAACCCGATCGCCCACTTGAAAGGGCCGATCAAAAATAAGAATTAGGCCAGCTATGATTGAGGCCACAAGATCTTTCATCGAAAGCCCCACCGCGACGGCAAGGCTTCCCCCAGCGGCAAGCAAAAGTTCGCGTGGCGGGCGAATAATAGTAAAAAACAGAACGTTAATGCCGAAGATGTAGGTGAAAAACGAAATAATGGTCTCAAGCTGCGAGACGAGAAGCCGTCTTGAGGGAAAGGCGCGCTCCACTAATCCTGCCACGTAATTGATGACCTTTACAATTCCCACTAGAACAAACAGACTCATCAAAAATAGAGCGACTTTTTCAATATCAAACAAATTAAAAAACTGCGACACTTGGTCTAATTGACTGTTATCCATAAATCAGATTCCTTCCAAGGAGCTGGGCATGAACCACATATTGACCTTTTGGGTGAACTCGCCACCTGTCGGTATCCATGCGCTCAAGAATGAGACCATCTTCACCAAATTTAAGGGCCTGTTTGAGCTGGCTTATTGGCATATTGCAGACGAGAGAGAGCTCTTCAAAAGATAAGTTTTCATGCTTCACAATGGCGGCATACACCATCAGTGTGTCATCGGGTAAGTCAGATAACATTCGCGGGCTGGTGAATTCAGGCACTGAAATATGAATAGCCTCATCATGGGACAGGTGGGCCGCTGAGAGCCAGAGCTCTTGCGCCGTTCTTGGATTTCCACGAGATTGCCCCCAAAGCAATCTAAAAAACTGCACCTCAAGCCCTGAGGCGGCTTCAAGAATATCACCTTTGTGTACCGCGCTAATGACTGGATCAAACTTGAGTCGATAGGGTGTTTTGCGGTGACGTTTAAGTATCAGGTCATGAATTTCAGAATCCGTCCAAGAGTAAAGCTCAATATTGCGTCCCTGAAAATGCTGAGGTCCAAAAAGACCATTGAGATGAGCTAAGGCTTTTTCATTTATTCCCAGGCACCAAAAAACGTTTTCCAGTTGCAGGCTCATTAAGTGAATAAGCATTCGATAAGCTGACAACCCTTCAGTGAAATTAAGGTAAGCATTATGTATATCATCCACTATCACCAAAGTTTTTTCGGCATTTTTGTCAAACTCTTCGAGGTCTTGGGGTGAATTGATGGTGGTACCTAGTCCATTTGAAAGTTGTTTAAGTAGTTCTAGAGGGTCTGTTATTTTATTCTTTAAGTGAATGTTGCGAACTTTGATTTTTTGCGAATAAATCTGCGAAATCGAACTGAGCAGGGTGGATTTGCCAATCCCATAGTTTCCGTAAACCAACAATAGATCATCGTTAATGCGTTCATTGATCCATCCATCAATGGTATCCATGCAGCTATGTAGAGGCGATCGACTTAGACGCACGCGAATGTCGTCCGACACAGATTCAGAAGATCGGAAACACTCTCGGTACTCGGGGGGAAGCTCAAGGCTGCCTTTATGCTCTAGGTCTTCAGAGGCCTCTTCAAGGCGGCGCTTAAATAGTTCTGATGTTAAACGCTTTCCGGCCTCAAAGTTGGATATCCACTGCATAAACCAGGTGAGCAATAAATATATAATGTTGCCAAATAGAATCACTGGAAAAACGAGATAGCCGAGAGCCTTTGGCGTTTTTTGGATGTTTGCAAATGCCGTCGCGGGCAGCCAATTTTTTGAAAGAGCACCTAACTCCTCTCGCCATTTTTGCGCTTCTATGGCGATTATGCCTAAATTTAAAATAAAAATAACATCAAACACCACGTAGTAAATTAAGGCCCGTCTAACAGCGTCCTCAGTGGCGTGCAAAAACGCCCATTCGGCGAAAAAAAGTACACTGAGAGTTTTCGCCGTCTGTTGAACCTGATTCTGCATGTTTCTTATTTTATCTAAATTTTTCGACAGCAATATTTTTGCAAGTAGAGAGCTTAGTAAAAGCAAAAACATTTTATATAAAATGTAAATGTTGGCGTAGGGCAGGATCAGCGAGACGGGGCCTATCAGGGTCTGAGATAAAAGGGATTGAATAGAAAGCACTGTCAGGTAGGCAAAGACCCAAGGCAAGTAGGGGTTTATTCGTCCGATCCAAACAGCGATTTGAGTTCTGCGCCTGAAATCCAACTGAGAATTGGTAAAAATATTTCGCCGTAATTTTTCTAAATTAACAGAGAGTTTTTTAAAGGCCTGAAACAGGGCAAAGGGAACAAAAAAGACCACAAGAATAAAAAACACCTGTTTGGCGATCCCCATCCAACCACGCAGTCCTTCTCGGCTGAGGGCCTTCAAGTCAAAAAACTTTTCTACCACTGTGGCTACAAAGCGAAGGGGAACCACTTTTACTTCTCGAATAAAATCATCGGCCTGATCGATGCTTAGATCCCACACGGAGTATTCGCCTCGAGAAATAAGCCGACTCATGGTGGCGGCCCGAATACGTCCGGCACTGAGGAGCAGTCGTGACTGCACATCTTTTCGGGTACGAATTAAGAGAGCTGTATCGTTTTCTAGTGTGGCTCTCTCCGCTTGGGCATGTTTATAGGCTTCGTTGATTTCTGCTTTAAGGGCGTCGTACTTGTCAGACGTTACACCCAATTCTTCAGGATGCGGAGGTGGTGAATCTATAGATACAGTTTCTTCGGCAAATAGACTTTCCATAGATCTATTAGCGGCATCTCGCCAAATTAAGGTGGCTTGATTGAGATCGTCACGATGGATAGACGACGGGTGGTCCAATTTTTTTTCAATTGTTTTTAATATTTCTGTTTGTTCTCGTATAAATTGAATTTCTGAATTGAGCTGGTTGTTTTTCTCAATTCGAGTGGCTGATAGAGTCACCAAATACTCTTGCAAAAGCTTCAGGTAGTTGGCGAGGGTTTTTTCAGTTTCTGAATCTGCCGACTGCACCCTTTTTTCCGCTGTATCGGCCAACTTTTCAGCTGTTTCTTTGTCTTTTTCCGCTTGTTTTTTTTCTAACTCTATCTGGTCAAGAACCTGTTCTTGTTTGATGGTTTGCACCTGCAACCCATTGTTGCTCTCAGGTGTTTGCGCAACAACGGGGGTGAGCCAAAAGGCGCACAAAAGAGTGATAAAAAGCGCAAAAAGAGTAGACCTCGACTGTCTCAAGCTGACCTCCAAGTGAGATCTAGCCTATCACTAAGTTTTTTAAATGGCCAATGGTCTACCAAACACCACAGGTAATTGATCGGTCGGCTGGCCAGATTGTTATTCGGCCAAATTGGCACACCTGCCATGCCCAATAGTGGGTTTTCTGTGGGCCAGCCTTGGCGGTCGGCGAGTTCTTGTGGAAAAATATTTTCTTCTTCTTCGATGGCTTGGCTTTTTGAATAGAAATATGCCGCCAGGTACCGGCAGAGAAGTGAAGGGCGTGGGCCAGTTCTTGATACTCGTTTTCAGTAGCTGCCAGTGGGATTCATGCCTCTGCTGAGGCAAAACCCACATGTTGCAAATGGGAATTAACGGCAACAACTGATGACCGTGGGCCATCGCATTGGTTGTCTTTCAAAAGTGCCAACTCATAGTGCGCCGCGCCAGATACTATAAATATTGGCTCACCAATTTTTGGGCTTGTTCGTAGATGTCCTCGCGAGACAGCTGGCTGTCATCAATGGCAATGAAATAATCCACTATTCCCATAACCGCGATGGTCGATAGGTAAATGGCCTGTCGACGTTGCGGGTGATCTTCGGCAATAGAATGGGTCGCGCAGTAATCGTCAATCATATCCGTGGCTCGATTTCTTGCTTCCGCCACATAGGGTTCGCAGTCCAAAGAATAAAGATGTTTGGACATAAATTTATAAATGGTTCGACGGTCGAGGTGGTAGTCTACGGCAAAGCGCACGAGTATTTCAATCGTGCGACTTAGACTCTCTGGCTTTTCGGTTTTCAAAACCATTTTAAGTTTTTCAATACTGTCTTTGGAGTGCCACCGAATCAATGCCGCAATGATAGATTGTTTGTTCGGGAAGTACTGATAAAGCGATCCCACACTGATGCCAGCCTTTCCGGCGATACTTGAGGTGGTTAGTTTGGGTTCTGGTGAACTTTTTAAAATACGAATGGTGGCTTCAAGGATGCTGTCGACCATGACTATGGACCGTCTTTGCTGCGGCAATTTTCTTTGTGAAATTGGGGTCTTAACTTCGTTCCTCGGCATTTGGCCAGTTCCTTTTTGAAAGCGAATTTTTTAGCCTCTTCGCTTCTGTTAACCTGTAGTTACAGCAATTAGCACAACGATAACGCAATAGCCACGGGCATTGCACGAATTGAAAAAAAATAAGTAGAGACTTAATCCCTTGGCGGCATGCGAAGGCAAGGGGAAGGGTCTGTCTTTATGGGGGACAAGATATGTTTGGCTTAGAAAAATATGTGCGCCAGTTCATCATAAATAGAAAACTACGGCCCACGCGGCAGGCGCTGCAAAATAGTCTTAATCTTGTTTTTGAAATCAAGGGTCCCGTGCTCGATTACCACAATGAGATGCAGGTGAAGCGAGAAGAGTTACGCCATCTGTTTGATTCACTTGTGGGTCGGCTGAGTCACCAAGGGGAGCGGCGGGAAGAACTCATTTATTTGTCGCTTATTTATTTTTCGTCTATCGGTAGGTTTATGGTTAAAAAAGCCCCCGAGTGGTTAGAGAGTTGGGGGGAGGGCTTCAAAGCCATCGGTTTTCAAGAAATTTCCAAGAGTTACATCGAGCACGCCAAAGAAGAAGTGGGACATGACAAGTGGCATGAGCGAGATGTGAAAGCTCTTGTTCAAATGTACAACGAAAAATTTAACAAAAACCTGCAAGTGCAGGAAGTGCTTGCCGCTGGAAATCGGCCGTGCATTGAAGCCTACACGCGCTTGAGTGAGGTCACAACTGGGGGAGAGCTTTGTTATCTGTCTTTGGCTGAGCTTTACGAAACCGAAGTTATGGCCCTCGATCTGGCCCCCGCATTTATTAGCTATTGCGTAAAGGAAGTGGGCTTTGAGGTTTTAAAGGGATTAAAGTTTCTAAACGGCCATGTGGTGGCCGATGTGGAGCACATTAAAGAAAATATCGTTCAAATGGATCACTACCTAAAGACCAATCCTGATAAAGTAGCGCAACTTAAATCTGTGGGTGAAGAGACAATTGATGTTTACGCCGACTACTTCAGCGATATTTTAAATCTAGCCGAGGCTTCTCTAAATGGGAAAGCGGAGAGGCGCGTGGGGTAGCCACACTCTATATCAGATGGACGGATGATTTGCGGACGGGATACGGTTGCAGTTGTGGGTGAGAGAGACTAGGTTTAGCAAATACTCGCTCGTCGTTCCTTCAGAGTCGTGCTCAATTTTTAATGGCAAGCGCGATTTAAACGACATCTACTTGAAGATCTCATACCAACTCACCGTTTTGTCGGTATTTGAAGTCTCGACCAAATCCAGCTTTCCATCGCCATTCATGTCGTGCAGAGTAAAATAGTTGTATTCAGCACTTCTCATTACATATTTTTCTGTAAAATTTTGGCTGGCATCATTCCAGTAGATCAATACATTCGTATTCGTGGTGGAGAGAACATCTTTGTAGCCATCACCATCAATGTCAGCCACCATCACGTGTCCGGCGCGATCGGTAAAGGGAGCCACCGTGTGCCTAGTAAAGCTTTCGCTGCCGTTGTTTTCGTGCCATTCGATGACGTCTTCGTTGCTGTCGCCACCGATAATGTCGATGTCCCCGTCATTATCAAGATCCGCCGCGGTGACATTGATTATGCCTACGCTGGGGTCATTGTAGAGGATAGTTTCCGAGAAATTCTGGCTCCCATCATTTGAAAACCAACTTAATGTGGCATTCCATCCCACGTTTAAGAAGTCTAAGTCACCATCTTCATCAAGATCCACGACTTCCACGTCATAGACGGCCGTTTCGGCTTGGCTATAAAGGTTCGAAAATGTCATGTTACCATTATTCTGAAAGTAGCGAATCTGATCATTGGCGCTGTCACCGAGGACAAGATCCCAGTGGCTGTCGCCGTTGACTTTGGCAACGTTAATGTCGCCGACGAAGGTGGTGATCAAATGATTCGAGAACGTCAATCCGCCTGTGTTTTCTAGCCATCGTGTACCATCCGGTCCACCTGATACGATAATGTCCATATCTAAATCATTATCAAAGTCCCAGGCAATGACCCCTCCGGCGCGACCGGCATTGGGTATGGGTTGCAGTATATATCCCATTGCCCCTTCGTTGACTAAGATGTAGATGGCGTTAGAAAAGAGACTGTTTTCAGTGACCACAATGTCAAGATCCAAATCACCGTCGAGGTCTGCAACTGCTGTTTCGTTCAAGTCCTGCAAAAGGATCAAGTTGCCACGGGTTTCGGTGAATGTCTCAGAACCATCATTGTTTTGCACTGTAAAACCGTAGAGTCCAGAGTAGTGCAGGTCAAAATCACCATCGTCATCCAGATCGGCCACGTCCACCCATTGCCCAGAAAAATTAACAGTATTGGTCAGCGATTGCGTAGAATAAACACCGGATCCCGTGTTCTTATACCACTTGGTCATGTCATTTAAGAAAATATCTTTGTGTCCATCTTCATCAATATCCGCAATGAGCATCTGCATGAGGGTTTCGGTGCCAGAGGTTTCCACGGCGTGGGGCGTGAAGCTCTCGCTGCCATTGTTTTCGTGCCAATGGATCGAATTGTTTCCGGATTGAGTGCTGCCGGTGACAATATCGAGTGCTCCATCATTGTTGATGTCGGTCACTTCGATCAAATAGTAGGAGCCTGTGGACGTCACATCAAATAGTTTGGCGTAAGGCCACGATCGGGCGGCGTCACCCTTTAGCCAGTAAACTTCGGTATTTGTAAATCCCACAATATCAGGGTAGCCGTCCTCGTCGAGATCTGAGACGGCAAACGTTTTTGTACCAGGCAGCGATGTTGGAATTGAAGTGGCCACAAAGATATTTTGACCTTTGTTTTCAACAACACTCAATCGATCAACTATGGATTCAATGACTATGAAATCGTAATCAGTGTCGGCATCGATATCAGCTGCTTTTAGTTTGTTGATCGTATTGGCGAATGTGTGTACGGAGAGGTCTGAGAATTTGTTATTGATATTTCGAAACATTTGAATGGATTTGCCGCCGTCGCTTGAAAGAATATAGGCCACATCAGAGTCGCCATCGTTATCGAAGTCGATGATGTTTTGATCGCGAGTTGATTGCGATTGAGATATAGAGTGGTAACGGTAGCGAGTGTCGCCAAGATTTTCATACCAGCCCGTGTTATTGTACCCGCCACCGATGGCATCGAGGTCATTGTCTCCATCCATATCTACGTTTTTAAAGAACTGGGCATTCCACCATCCAACATAGATGGGGTGCTCTACAGAAGATCCTCCGAAAGGGGGTGTTTCTATAATTGATCCCGGGTTGCCGGCATTGTCGATGGCTCGAATTTGTACGATGTAATTGCGGGCCGGATCTAATGTGAGACCACTAATGGTTTCACCACTGGATATGGGCGCCCAGTCAGCGACGACGAGGCTGGACCCCTCACGAAGCACTCGGGCCTCATATCGAGCGACGCCATTTTCATCTTGCCCGGAGGCCTCGTCAAACACGATAGTCGGGATTTCAGACAGCGAAAAGCCGGTCTTTGTCAAAGTGGGAGGCGATACTTCAGGGGGAGGAATATTGTCATGAGTAATGGCCTCGCCTCGACAACCAGAAATAGTGCCATCAGCTAATTTGTAGCGAACAAACAGTTGGTTGGTGTCATTGAGATGATTGAGTTCATAGTTCAGACCGCCAGAGTAGGGTTGCCACTGAGTGCTTGCATCACAGGCAACAAGTGACTCAGCAATAATCAATTCCGTCACATCGACAATGTCGAGGGTGATATTCACCGAAGAGGCACTGGTGAAGCTAGCTCCGCCGTCAATGCTAAAGGCAAAGCTTGTGTCTTCAGAAAGTGAGGGCAGCGTATGCCGAATCTGACCTTTGATAGAATTGTCGCCCAACTGACAGGCAGAAAGACCTAGGGCCATTAATAAAAAGGAGAGGGTAATCGTTGAATGAGGATTAAACAACTTAACGAACACCAGAACCAAGCTCTTAGTTAAAGAAATGATTTTGTGGTAGGTATTCTTTCTCATAAAATTCAATGGACTCCTGCCAACGTGGCCATAAATACCTATCGGCAGAAATCAGAAAATCTTGAGTCTTTTGTCGGGGAAAAGTACGGGGTTTGAGAATAAATGTCGCTTCTTCAAGATAGTGAACTTCAAATCCATAAGGAACGCATCATGACCAGACGAAATGACAGAATGCAGGAAGATAACTCAAGTAAATGGGTCAATATGTCAATATGTCGGTGGAAATTTGTTCGGGGAAATGTATCTCAAAAAGATACAGGTTGAAGGTGATTTTGTATCATTGTGAGGCGTGGGCTTTCAATCGACTTATTTTGAGACGACAACGAATTGTAATAACAAATTACTGGGAAACACGACTAAGATGTGCTGTGAAAATCGTCATTTTTCCAACGCCATGTGTGTCACCCAAACCATTTTTGCAACATATCGAATAGGTTGGGTAATGGGTCATTACGTTTTAGCCTTCTGGAGCCTTGGCGCTTGAAATGGGAATGTGGTATCGCCTTCGCTGAACAGTTCTAATTTGAGTTCGTTGCTGAGTCAAAGTCGACAGCCCCATTCTGCCCGGGCAAAAAATGGTGAGGGCAATATTTTGTGTATTTATTTAAGGCGATTCCGATTGAGCAATGGAAAAACTCATTTAAGAAAACGCCACGTGAATATCCAAACGAGAGGTCCTGCTAGCCATGAGGGCCGGCGATGCAAACTGATAAATGCCAGAAAAACCCAAAGGCTTGGGCCAATGGACGACTTTATTCAAATTCAGTTTGCTTTAATATAGGAGAATCCTCCAACCGAACCCGCCGAATTTCATTGGCCTGGGGACTTTTTAATCTGTGGCAGCCTGGCGTCAAGACGAAAACATTTTTTAAAAACATTTGACAGCTTTTCCGACCACTCTAATAGCCTCGCCACAAAGCTTAATTAGCTCAATGCTCAAAAAAAGATCACAATCACAAAAGCACACCTCGAGTCGGCCATTTCGTGACTCTGACAGGGGCTCTCTGTAGTGATCGCCACCCTTCGAAAACATCACTGCAAATAAAGGGTGTATAAAGATATTCAATAACACAAATCGGTTACTTTTACAGAAGGGGTGATCATGGGTTTTAAAAATCTTCGCGAAGCTAAACGCTCTTTAAGCACCAAAGAGTTTCGTCACATTCAAAAGCAAGCGGAAACTGCGGTTACGCAATTGCAGGGGGCAGAAATTAATCTTATTCAAACTCTTCAATTGGTTGAAGACAATATGGTTCATAGATGGTGTGGATATAATTCTCTATTTGAATATGCCGTGCAATGCCTCCGCCTGAGTCGAGCCCAATCTTATATGTATGTGGGATTGGCAAAAGCCACCCGGCAGTATAAAAAATTGGAATCCGCTCTTGTTGACCAAAGGGTGACGCCGAGTAAAGCCGCCCGAATTCTTTCAGTGATCACGACCGATAATGAGCAAGATTGGGTTTTAAAAGCCGCCTCTTTACCAAAAACCCAACTTGAAAAAGAAGTGGCAAAGATCAACCCGAAAAAGGTTCCTGGTGAACGCAGTCACTATCTCACTTCTGACGTGATCGAAATGAAAATGCCGGTGAGTGAAGAGGTTTATAAAAAACTGGTGCAGGTTCAGGACTTGCTCTCCAGCTCAACGGGACAGGTTGTATCCATGGAAACTGTATTTGAAAAAATGGCCGACCTATTCTTGCAAAAGAATGATCCCGTTGAAAAAGCAAAAAGACGCCAAGATAAAGGCAAGCTATCCATACACATTTCCCATCCGGCCATCAACCCCAGAGGCGATCGTCTGCCCATACCAAAAGAAATCGAGCATCAGGTGAACTTAAGAGATCAACGCCAATGCCAGCACCGTTACCCATCAGGTGAAAAATGCAAATCTAGGAGATGGTTGCATTTGCATCATCGGGTGCCGGTGTCGCTCGGTGGCGAGCACAGTGTGGATAATTTAATGACCCTTTGCCCGGCCCATCATGAACTAGTGCATTTGTTATTGGAGGAACAAGCCCAGTTACCAAAAACCAAGTACGAACATTCTGCCCGGGCAGAAAGTGCTTTTTGAGATTTTTGGGATTATCACCAGATAGGCGAGAAGAGTCGATTTGAGTTTGCTGTTGAGTGAGTTGGTCGATATCCCCGTTTTCTGCTCGGGCAGAAAGTGCTTTTTGAGTTTTTTGGGATTATCACCAGATAGGCGAGAAGAGTTGATTTGAGTTTGCTGTTGAGTGAGTTGGTCGATATCCCCGTTTTCTGCTCGGGCAGAAAGTGCTTTTTGAGATTTTTGGGATTATCACCAGATAGGTGAGAAGAGTCGATTTGGGTTTGCTATTGGGGGTCTTGGTCGATATCCCCGTTTTCTGCCCGCACAGAATGTGCGTTTAGAGTTTTTTGGGGTTACCAACAGTTAAGTGAGAAGAGCCGGTTGAACCTGGCGAAAATCCGTTTGGACCAAAGGTGTTACCCATGTGATCGGAACAATCTGTAACCTATGTGACCAGACTGTACCCTGGCCATAGTGGTCGGGGTGACTGGATTCGAACCAGCGACCTTTTGCTCCCGAAGCAAACGCGCTACCAGGCTGCGCTACACCCCGCTTGATTTGAGGGGTTGTTATTACTTAAGATTTTTTCTGTGTAAAGCTTAAAAGGCCGTTGGGCTCCAGGCATCACGACCCGCGGCCAGTGGGGTTATAGCGAGCTTATTGGGCCATCCCGACAAAATGAGCGCCAAAGCCGGCTTGAGCCTCATTGAGACTCAAGGCTCGGCTAAGTGCGCCAATGCGGCGGGCATCCCCCTCCCCCAGTGTAACTAGTCCCCCAACTAGAATGGTCAAGCCTCGGTTGACAGGTTTTAATCGTCTGCGCGACGAACTGTTTTTCAGAGGCTAAACCAAAACTTTCAAAAACAACCAAAAATAAATCCAGGCAGGCGTGGGGCAATGATTTTAGAGAAGCCAAAACCAACTCCCGGTGTTTTTCTAAGTCTGACTTACTTCTTTTTAGTAAATTCATGTTTCCCCCGCTTATCCTGGGTTGAATAAAAACATATTGGCCGCATAAAGAGGAGAAATATGTTTTTGTACCCCAAATAAGCGCTCATTATACAGCTGCGGCTAAGCCCGTGGGGTTGCCAATATCTGGTTGAGGAGGGGCCTCATTCATGGCATCATTTTTTTTTGACGTCGAGGCAGAATTCATAAGATTTTTTAGGGGGATGCGTGTTTGCTTTGGGAATTGAACGATTACTCAGCGATAGCAACATAAAGGCAAAATTGCACGGGCGGCGAGTGGCTCTTTTGGGGCATCCGGCTTCAGTGAATCAAGAGCTGGAGCACTCATTGGACCTCTTGATGCGCGAAGAAGATTTGAAAATCACCGCGGCCTTCGGCCCCCAGCATGGCATGCGTGGCGAGAAACAAGATAATATGATTGAAAGCTCTGATTATCATGACCCCAAGTACGGCATTCCCGTGTTTAGTCTGTACGGAGACTACCGGCGACCAACGCCTGAGATGCTTGAGTCTTTTGATGTGATTTTAATAGACCTGCAAGATGTGGGATGCCGAATCTATACTTTTCTCACCACGCTTTTTTATGTCATGGATGAATGTGCCACTGCCGGGAAATCCGTTTGGGTGTTGGATCGACCAAATCCTGCGGGTCGGCCGGTTGAGGGATTAATTTTAAAAAACGAATATCAAAGTTTCGTTGGTGCCGCAGCTGTACCTATGCGGCATGGGTTGACCCTGGGTGAGGCGGCTTATTGGTACAAAGCTCATAAAAAATTGGATGTGGATTTAGAAGTTGTGAGTATGAACGATTATGACCCCAAAGATCGCGGTGGCATGGGGTGGGTGCCGGGGGTGCTTTCTTGGGTGAACCCCAGTCCCAATCTCCCAAGGCTTTCAGGTGTGCAGATGTATGCTGGCACTGTTATGATTGAGGGGACAACTCTCTCAGAGGGGCGGGGAACCACCATCCCGCTTGAGCTCATCGGCGCCCCTGATATTGACGGCGAAAAAGTTGTTGAGGAAATGTTTCGGCTCTGTCCGGATTGGCTTTGGGCCTGTCGGTTGCGACCGTGTTTTTTTGAACCCACATTTCAAAAGCACAGTCATAAGCTGTGTTCAGGTCTGCAAATTCATATTGATCAAGATATTTATGAACACAATGATTTTAAGCCCTTTCGATTGGTGTCGTTGGCGTTTAAGTCCATTCGACAGATCTACCCCGAATACAATATTTGGCGATCTCCGCCCTATGAGTACGAAAAAACTCTGCTGCCCATAGATATCCTGAGTGGAAGTGATGAGTTAAGACGATGGGTTGACCAGGAAGACTCAACGATGGATGCATGGGAGCAGCGACTATCCGTTGATGAAGCAAAGTGGGCTGAAGAAAGAAAACCTCATCTGATCTATGGCTAGTTAAATTTAGGGATGCCAAGGCGCCATGTTCGCCAGAGCGCACTTTGGGCTCGTGTGAGTGTGTCTACATTTAGAATCGCTAGGTGACCTATTGTTACCTAATTGTTTTGTCGACCGAGTCGCCGCCATTGAGGGCGACTCGTTAATCGATTATTAATTAAGTACTGTTACTCTGAGAGATGCTATCTGATCCTCGGCCAACTAATACCTATGCGGCCAGATCACCATTGATATCAGGGCGATCCCGGTAGCAGTCTTCGGCCAAAACTTTTGTTTTTGGAACTTCTATCCAAAAAGTAGAGCCCACACCGGGTTCGCTTTCTAGTGAGATGGTGCCACCCATGCCCTCAATCAGGCGCTTGCTAATGGGCATTCCTAACCCAGTGCCTTTACTGTGCAGCGCCACTTTGCCGAGAGTTTCAAACTCGTTAAACACCTTGGCCTGTTGGTCTTTGGGGATCCCCTTACCAGTGTCTTTTACGTAAACGGTGACCTTTTCTTCATTTTCATCAATCCAAATATTTACGGAGCCACCTTCGTTGTTGTATTTGATCGCATTGTTGATGATGTTAGATAAAACTTGTTTAATACGCACATCGTCGTAGTAGCAAGCAACGGGCGCCTTTGGAGCTTCAAAATGAAGCGTAATTTTTGAATGCTCAGCCATCCCCTCAAGGGTTTCAACCTGGCCGGCGACAAGTTGTGCAATATCTTGTTCGCTCACGAAAAAGTCCATTCGCCCAGCCTGGATTTTTGCAAAATCAAGGATGTCATTGATGAGCTCAAGCATGTGCTGGCCTTGCTGGTAAATCATTTCAACGAATTCATCTTGTTCTTCTTGGGTGTCGTAAAACTTCATGTGTAGAACTTCAGCTGTCGCCACAATGGCCGACATTGGTGTGCGCAGCTCGTGAGTTGTCAGTGCAATAAAGCGGTTTTTTGCGACGTCTAGCTCTAAGAGTTGTTTATTCTGGGTCAGAAGTTCTTCATACGCTGATTTGATCTCTTGTTGTTTTGCCAAAAGATCACGTTGCAGTTTCTTTTGAATGGTCGTGTCTTGAAACATCAAAAGCAAAACAGGGGAGCTGTTCAGGGTGGCTTTTTTAACTCCGACGCTGGCAATAAAATTTTGCCCCGTGGACTTTTTGACAACCACATCTTGAAATAGACCTTCCATTTCGAGTATTTGTTTGTCTAAGAGATGCAGCCGGTGCTCGCCTTGCGAAACTGCAGGCTCGGGAAAAAAATCAGAAATCTTCATTTGATCAAGAGATTTACTCATCGGCGGCTCGAGGAGATGGTCTGCCAAACGATTGAAATAGATGATTTCAAGGCTAGACTCATTCACGGCCAAAATCCCCATGATGGCTTCACTAGCAATCAGTTGATAAATTTCTAAATTATCATTGTTGTGTGGACTCATAGATCGCTCCCAATGAGTTTAATGAAGTCCGCGGCTCTTTCAAGGTCCCCTTTGATTTTAATAAGGAGGGCTTTGAAATCTTTCTGTGGATCAATCTGCATGCGTTCCATCAATGTTTTTGGAGCGCCGAGGACAGTACTGTGACCGCTGTTGCCAAATTTAAGGGCATGTATCAGAAGGTTAGCGAGAAATACAATATCTACGGCACGATTAAGATCATCAGTGATACCGCCACGTTTTCTGGGATCATTTTCGTGGTGAAAGCGCACAACAGCTTGAAATTGCCGAGGCAAAAGCCAACGTTCGGCCATGGCTAGACCCAGTTCCACGTGTCTTGGGGCGTCCATGGCCTCTTCGGCATCATGAAAGCTGACTTTATTTTGCACAGCATGGTTGGAAATATCAGCAATAAGCTGGGGCTCGCCAGCAATAATGGCTACTTTTCCCATGTCGTGCACAAGACCACATGTAAATAAATCAGCAGGAGTTGGATGGCCCGTATACTTTGCGATGGTTTCAGCGGCAATACCTACTCCGATGGAGTGTTTCCAGAATTGATTCAAATCAAACTCGTTAGGTTCTTCAACGTCAAGAGCATTAATAATTGAAGCTGAAAGGACCAGCTGATTGACGGCATCAAAGCCAATGTAGGCAATGGCTCGTGACAAGTTACTAACGCCTCCGGGAATGGCGTAGTAGGCAGAGTTGGCCAGTTTTAAAACCTTTGCCGTCATCGATACATCATTGGCCATAATGCGCTCCACTTCTTTTGTGGAAGCCATCGGGTCATTGATGACTCGACTGAGCTCGTAGACGATCGCGGGGAGAGTGGGGATTTCTTCGAGCTTCTTTAATATCCTATTATGCAATTCTTTTGCGGCGGACATACAATCAGATTAGCTAGCCATTTTCGGAAAGCGTTTGTCTGGGAATAATTCTTGAAGTTTCGCCGTGATTCTTTGAAATGTCAGTGGTTTTAAAATGTAACCATTCACATTTAAAGACTTGGCCTTCATGATATATTCTTTATCCGAAACCGCCGTGGCCAAAAAGAAGGGGATACTTTTGTATTTGTCATTCCCTCGGGTGTACTCTAAAAGCTGTAGCCCATCTTCGTTTGGCATCATGATGTCTGAGATAATAACCACGAGGTTGTCTACCTCGCCGGCTTCTAGTTTTTCACGAGCCACTTTACCATCTTCACATGCGACAACATTGTAGCCCAATTTTGTGAGCAGATGAGTTAGAATTTTGCGGTTAGGCAAAGAGTCTTCTGCAATCAAGATGGTGTCTTGGTTCTCGGTGCCTTCAGCCGGTTTGATTTCTTCGACTTTGTTATTTTGATCAGACATATTTTTCTCCCCAATAAATCTAAATTATTTATCGGACGGGATATGTCTGAGTTTTAATTTTTTTTATGTTGTTTCAATCTTAAGTTGGCTTTTCGCACTTTGGTCTGCTGGCCTTTAGTGAAGTCATCTAGCTGGCGACGCAAGCGGGCGCTTTTCAGTGCCAGTATTCGAACAGCCAAAAGGCCAGCGTTTTTTGAATTGTCCACAGCCATAGTGGCCACGGGCACCCCTCGGGGCATCTGTAATATAGACAAAAGTGAATCCAAACCTTCAAGTTTACCCACCATGACGGGCACGCCGATCACGGGCAAAGAGGTGAGAGAGGCCACCATGCCGGGCAAGTGAGCCGCACCACCCGCTCCAGCAATGATCACTTGCAACCCTCGACCTTCAGCCTGACTGGCGTAGGTTTGCATCATTTTCGGTGTGCGGTGAGCAGAAACAATTTTTACCTCATAAGGCACTTTAAACTCTTCAAGTGTTTCAATGGCGCCGTTCATGACTTTTAGGTCTGAATCGCTTCCCATTATAATGGCCACAGTGGGCTTCATAACTTAAACTCCTTGGCTAGTTTGAGAGCCTTTTTAAGGGCCGCATTTGCCGTATTTTCTACCACATTCACATGTCCCATTTTTCGCCCTGGGCGATTTTGAGTTTTACCGTACCAGTGGACAAAGCCGTTGTTCAGCCCATGCCACACCGGTGCCTTTTCGGATGTCCCTAAAAGGTTGACCATGGCAAATCCACCGGTTTTTGGTTTTGGCGACTTCAAAGTCGCATTTAAGATGCCTTTTAGGTGGGCCGTAAATTGATCTTCATCCAAAGCGTCTTGAGAATAATGAGCGGAGTTGTGAACACGCGGAGCTAGCTCATTCACCAAAAGGCGAGAACCTGTATCAAACAACTCAATGGTTAGGACACCTTGATAGTTGAGGCCATGAAGCATCTTTTTCGCTGGCCCCAAAAGGGTTTTCAACCTTGAATTCTTCACCGGTCCCTTCACCCAAAAACATCGGGCGTTCACCTGCAGGCTTTCAACCAGAGGAAACACACTGACTTCTCCAGATTTATTTCGAGCTAAAGAAATCGCCAATTCTCGTTTAAAGGGCACAAAAGCCTCGGCCACGTATCCATAGGGGCATTTATCAATGGCTGCAGAGTATATCTGAATGTCTTCGGGTCTTTTAATAATGATGGTCCCATAACCGTCATATCCAAAACGCCTCTGCTTTAGTACCATTCCAGTAGTAAATTGCGGCCACGCTTGAGCGGCCTCTTCACTGCTAGAAACCACCGTGAACGAAGAAGTGGGCAGACCGTATTTTACAAGAGTGAGTTTTTGAGTGTGGCGATCCTGCAAGGCCCCCATGATTTTGGGTAGCGGCTGCACGGGAGTGGAAGTGTTTCTGCTTGCATCACTCACCTTATCAGCATCCAAAAATTCACTCTCAAAAGTAACGTTGTCCACATGTTTAAAGAATTCGGTGAGGGATTTACTGTCATTGGGGTCGCCCTTGTGCCAATGCCTGGTCACTTGTGCCGCTGGGTCTGTGGGATCTTTTGAGAGGACGTGCATTTCCACACCCAGTTTGTGACCGGATAAGATCATCATTCGAGCCAACTGGCCTCCACCCAAAATCCCCACTTTAATGGAAGTGAAATGCTTTTTCATGCCTTAAGTTTTTTGTCCAACTCGCCCGTTCGGTCGATGGCAGCCAAATCAGTGTAGCCACCAATAAACTCGTCATTTATAAAAATTTGCGGAATTGTACGCATCCCTGTTTGGGTCATAATGCGTTGTCGTTCGCCAGGATGTTGATCCACATTAACCTCTTTGTACTTAACACCCTTTTGTTCTAATAAACGCTTGGCTCGTACACAAAATGGGCACCAGTCTGCGGAGTATATAACTACATTAGCCATTGAGAGTTCCTTTTAAATCATTCAATATGAATCACTTCAATTTCAAGTTCCTCACTGATGTGTTCTCCGAGCGTGCGACTGGCTTCAGGGTCTCGGCCAGAACCAAAAAGCAAAGTTTGAAAGTCATAGGTTTTTTTCAGTGTCTGTAACCCTTCAGCCAAACTTCCCGGCAGAATTTTTACAGTCAATATAACATCATTTTTTGCGTAGATCGGAGCAATCTGTTGAGAGACTACACGTTGTAACAATTCAAAGAAAAACCCTTCAGGGTCTTTTCCGTCTTCTGCATGAAAGATAACCAGTTCAAATGGATCATGCCGCTCACTAAGAATTCGCTTCAGTGCCGTTGTAATTAGGCGGCGGGCCCCGGTACCACCAGTACACAAAATGTAGCGGGGCAAATCTTCAGGCAATGCTTCGGTCGCTGTGGAATAGCGGCCCAAGCCCAGCCGTAGGTCTGTTCGAGTTTCAAGCCGGTTTTCCAGCACACCCCATCGGTAGTAGGCCATGACGAGCAATGTGACCGCAAAAAGAGTTTCAAGCATTAAGATGGCACTCTCGTCGGCATGCACCATCAGTGTGAGTGTGGCAAATCCTAAAACCACTCCAGATATTAGCGGCACAACCGGGATGGAGAGGTTTTTTGATGAAAGCATCCAATGACTTAAATATTTGGTGGGTACGTTTCTACGAAAAGAGCGGTTGCGCATGAGCACCACACCCAAACAAAAACTCACCATCACGCCTAAAAAGGCCATCTCATAGACTTTAGCAACGATCTCCACTTCACCTGCTACAAGACCCGACATGGTCATCGCCACCAACGCAAAGGGCAGTGCAATCAGTGGGTAACCCTGAATGGTTGGGTGCTTGTGAGCCACACGAGTCAGCAGCACTTCAGGAAGGTTTCCCTGTTTGGCCATGGTTGTGGCCAGTCCAATAAAACCCACAAAGGCCGTATTCACGGCGGCAAATAGAGTCAATGTGGCATCCACAACGATGATAGTTAACAAAATGCGTCCGCCCAGTTTATCGGCCAAGCTTGATAGCAAGGAGTTTAAATTGGTATCCACTTCTTGCCGCGTGAGAATGGCCAAACATAAAAACGAGATCACTGGTGCCGTGACAGACACTAATACGATGACGGTGCGATAGAGACGTCTTACCGTTAACAGTGTGGGTTGTTCTAATTCTTCAACAATTTGGGCCGCCGATTCAAACCCCGTGATACCCAAAAAGGCAGCCGCAAATCCGTACATGAGCATACCAAATGTGAGTGATTCATTTTTAGGCGTGAAGTCACTCATTTTTGTCCAGTCAATGCTGTCGATGTTGAACCCAATGTAGATCAATCCCCAGATGCCCATGATAATCAGGAGCAAAAAGTGCAATCCGGCAATGACAGTTACAAGTTTTGCAGGCTCTTTGATGCCGCGGGTGTTGAGAAGGCCAAATAAAATAATTGGAAAAAACGAAATAAGTACGACGGTCCCCCCGCCTAACCCATTGTCAAAGAGGGAGTTCAAATAGAACCCTCCAGAGAGAGCGCTCACGGCCGCCGTGGCCAAATAAGAAACGAAAGTTAAAGATCCCGCCACAACAGCAAAGCGTCGTCCCACCGTACGAAGGATCATAGAGTAGGCGCCCCCGTTGTACGGGCTCAAAGCTAAGCCTTCTTCGTAGGTTTTCTTAAAGAGCCACATCATTAAACAAGCGGTCAGCACAAAAACCGGTGCCAGGTAACCCACTTTCGGAAATAAAATTCCCGTTCCGTAAAAAACCGAAGTGCCGATGTCGGCGCCCACAACACCGGCGGCGATCACCCAATGCAGGCCCGTTTTTGATTTCTGATCCAAGGTGTCACTCCTTCTTGGCAAAACATTATTTATTTCATAAGACTTGCCGTTATGCAACGCTGTCCACTGTGTCAAAGCACATCAAATTCTTGGTTTTTCGGGTACGAGCGCAAGGAATTTGGCCAACTTTTTCAAAGAGATTACTATCTTTGCAGCCATTGCGAGTTGGTGTTTTTGAACCCCAATCAACGGTTGCAGCCGGACCAAGAAAAATCGCGCTATACCACCCACCAAAACAATGTGCTTGACCCGGGATATCGCCAATTTCTTAGGCAACTTTGGGATCCGCTGAAAAGGCAGATTCAACCCGGGGCCTGTGGCCTCGATTATGGATGTGGTCCCACAAAAGCGCTGGCCGGGTTGGCAGCAGGAGAGCCCTACACCATTGAAAGTTATGATCCTTATTTTTGTAACAACAAAGAGGCTCTTTTAAAACTCTATGATTTTGTTTTTTGCAGTGAGGTGGTGGAGCACTTATATCACCCCGGTGAGACATTAAAGCAAATATTCTCTCTTTGTGCGCCCGGCGGTGTTGTGGGTGTAATGACGTCTATGCTTATGGATTTAGAAAGGTTTCCCCGGTGGCACTATCACCATGATGCCACCCATGTGGTTTTCTATCAGCCGACAACCATGCGGTGGATTGCCGAACATTTTCAGTGTTCCCTGTCGCTTGAGTCTGAGAAGGTGGCTCTATTTCATGTCTAAACTGGTCCAGTGTTTGAGCGGTACGGGCTTGTTCAAATAAAATTTGTGCTTCTTTGTATTGTCGTCCTAGTAGTTTCAACCATTGTTTTCCACGATTTAAAGCATAGCGGTCACCAAGGTAGTCTTGGCTGAGTTGAATGAATGGCAAAAAGAGTTGGTTCAGTACCTCGCTCCACGTCTGGCTGCAGTAATCATCGGATTTTCCTGCCACCCAAGCTTTAATTTGATGAGCTAGATCCGGGCAGGCGATGGCGGGTCGGCCAAGGGCAATGTTCTCGCACCCCGAAATCTCGCGACACTTTTGGTAATCCGATACCGACCAAATATCGCCATTGGCAATCACTGGAATAGTGACGGCCTCACGCATAGATCCGATATATTCCCAGTGGGCTGGCGGTTTGTAGCCCTCTACTTTTGTTCGAGCGTGTACCGTTAGATGAAAAGCCCCTCCTGCTTGAGCGGCTTGCGCAATGTCTTTGACAAAATCTTTGTGATCAAACCCAAGTCGGACTTTTGCTGTGACCGGAATGTGAGCGGGCACGGCTTTGCGAACAATACTCACCACAGAAAAAAGACGCTCCGGCGACCTCAGCAAAGTGGCGCCACCATCGTGACGATTGACTGTTTTAGCGGGACATCCAAAATTCAAATCGATCCCTGGGGCGCCCAAATCCACAGCTGTCATCGCACTGGTAGCGAGGTTTTCTAAATCACTTCCGAGGAGTTGCACAAAAACGGGAATGCCCTCAAGGGTGTGCCCCCCGGTTCTAAGTTCGGGGCAGTATTTTAAAAAAACCGAAGCCGGTACAGGGTTTTGGCTGACTCTCACAAACTCGGTAACAAACTGGTCGTAACCACCGAGCTTTGAGTAAATACAGCGTGTGGCATAGTCGACCACACCCTCCATGGGCGCTAAAAACACCTTCATATTAGAGGCCACCTAATTTTTTTATAGTTTCAAAGTGTTGTGGTTCAACCGGTTGAATCGACAGCCGCTGGCCTCTTTGAACTACCAACATGTCATTGAGTTCGGCGTGGTCTTTGATGTCTTCAAGGGCCACCATCTGCGGAAATTTGGATTTGAATTTCACCTTCACACAATACCAGATGGGTTTTTCTTTAGATGCTTTTTCGGCAAAGTATTCAGATTTTTTGTCGTATTGTGTGGGGTCGGGAGTGGCGGGTTCGCTGACCTCGGCAAGACCTACCACGCCAGGTGGGGTGGCGTTGGAATGGTAAAACAAAACCTCGTCGCCCACTTTCATGTCTTTCATCATAAAATTGCGAGCTTGATAATTGCGAACCCCGTCCCAAAGCGAAGTTTTTTGTTTTTTCAAATCATCAATAGAGAAAACATCGGGTTCAGATTTCATTAACCAATATTGTTTGGCCATAGAGGGGTCCTTTCAAAATCAAATCGAGATAAGAAAATAGGTCGGGCTATCGGTTTTGAGAACTGAGACCTCGGGGGGCGGGCCCCCGTCGGCGAGCTGGCGCTGCGGTTCGCATTGCGTCTTCGGATTGCATCACTGCGTGCTGCAACCCGGATACGCAATGTCGCGCCTGCGAGCTCGCCAACAGGGGCCCGCCCCCCGAGGTCTCAGTTCTCAAAACCGATAGCATTATTTTCGGGGGAGGTAAACGCTCAGCTCTGCATCCAGGGGCTGGTTGCGGATTTCTTGTGAATCCAGAAAGAAAGGGCCTTCGTTGTTTTCTATTCGACGCTGAAAAGCTTTCAGGCTGTCGTCGTTTTTGGGGTCCACCTGAAAGCCGGCTGGCTTGTAGTGGGTGATAAATTCACGGGATTGGTTTTTGCTAAAAAATAAAGCCCAATACAGTGGGTCAACCTGCAACCGGTAGGTCAGGGTTCTGGCATAAGAATGAACGGGCGTGTAGGCGGTTAACACTTCAAAGGCCCCATAGTGGGAGTGCAGCCGGATGGCGGGGCTTTGCCACTGGGTCATGCCACAACAAATGCCAATATTTGCATACCAGAGTCCAAAGGCTTTGGTGAGAAAACCCAAGCCATAAAGGCGATCGTCTTTTTCAACAAGGGCATTGATTGACGAGAGATTGTGGGCCACCCATTCTCCCTGGGCTCGAGCCGGGATAATTATAAACAATGATATGGGGATCCATTCGAGCGAAGGGTCCGGAGCCAGCGCTTTGGCGTGGGACGCTTTTAGATGGTCACGGTGGCAGGCAAAGCCGGCCACAAAACCGGGCATAATTCCACAATCGTAAAATACCCATCGGGGCATGGCCATGCCGCTCTTATCAAAGGCCCCTGATTCTAGGCGCATAATCTGGTCGGCAAAAGTGACTTGATCCATGTGAAGAGGGTTAAAATAAATGGGAGGAAAGGGAAACCAATCCGAGTCAAATCGGCTGCCCGGATCGACCGTGCGATTTTCTTCTCGCACAAAAATATAGGGCCGAATTTTTTCTCCGTCGAGCCAGTCCAGTGAGAAGTGAGGGTTTTCTACAGTTGCCATTTGTCTAAATAGTCTACCACTTTCGCACTATCATCCAAGACTTGAAATAGTTGGTCGAGGGGTTGATTGATCATGTTTTGTGCGGTGAGTTCTTCAAAGTAATCTAGAAGGGGTCGCCAAAAGTCCAGGAAGTTTAAAAAAATCACAGGATGGTTGATTTCATTCAATTGCTTAAGGGCCATAGCTTCAAACACTTCATCCATGGTGCCGATGCCGCCAGGAAAAGCCACAATCACATCGGCTCGGGCGATCATTTCGCGTTTTCTATCCATGAGGTTATTCACAATAATTTTTTCTGTAAGACCGGCGTGGGCCATTCCCGGTCGGGAGTCAAGGTATTCGGGGATGACGCCAGTGACGCGACCACCGTATTCGAGAGTTTTATCCGCCAGGTGCCCCATCAACCCCAGTTTAGAACCACCGTAAACCAGTTCATGTTGGCCTCGGGCCAGGCTCTCAGCCAGGCGCTCGGCCTCAGAAAAGTACATGGGAGCCAATGTTTGGCTCGAACTTAAAAAAACCAATACGCGCGCGATGGCTTCACCCCTTGTTAGGGCCAGTCATAAGTTCTGGCCGGACAATCTGGTCAAACCGCTCAGCTGTGAGGAGTCCCAAGTTCACGGCTTCTTCTTTAAGGGTGGTGCCATTTGTATAGGCGGCCTTAGCGATTTTTGCGGCATTGTCGTACCCAATTTCGCTATTAAGTGCCGTGACCAGCATCAAAGAGTTTTGCAGGTGTTCTTTAATGCGGGGTTTGTTGGCCTCAATACCCACCACACAGTGGTCGGTAAACGAACTGCATGCATCCGCAAGCAGCCGAATGGAGTTAAGCACATTAAACACAATCATAGGCTTAAAAACATTTAACTGGTAGTGCCCCGTGGCGCCACCGATGGTGACGGCCACATCGTTGCCCATCACTTGGGCGCACACCATAGTCATGGCTTCACTTTGTGTGGGGTTCACTTTTCCGGGCATAATAGAACTGCCGGGCTCATTGGCCGGCAATATGAGTTCGCCAATACCACAGCGGGGGCCACTGCCCAACATTCTGATGTCGTTGGCAATTTTCATAAGACTGGTGGCCACTGTTTTTAATGCGCCACTGGCTTCAACCATGGCATCATGGGCGGCCAAAGCTTCAAATTTGTTCTCCGCACTGACAAAGGGTAGCTTAGTTTCGGTAGCAATTTGGGCTGCGGCTTTTTCCGCAAATTCAGGATGTGTGTTTAGGCCTGTTCCAACGGCGGTTCCGCCAAGGGCCAATTGATAAAGATGGGGGAGAGTGTTTTTAATGCGGACAAGTCCATGCTCTAATTGAGTAACAAACCCTGAAAACTCCTGACCCAATGTCAAAGGGGTCGCATCCATGAGGTGAGTGCGTCCAATTTTTACGATATCAGAGAATTCTGAAGATTTTTTGGCAAGCGCCTCTTTCAGTCGGCTTAATTGTGGTAACAGTTGGTGGTGAATTTGCTCGACCACAGCAATGTGCATGGCCGTTGGAAAAGTGTCGTTCGATGATTGAGCTTTATTGACGTCATCATTGGGGTGAATGCTCTTGTCTCCCAAATGGCCGCCGTTAATTTCGATGGCTCGATTGGCGATGACCTCATTGGTGTTCATATTTGTTTGGGTGCCACTTCCGGTTTGCCAGACCACTAACGGAAAGTGGACATCCAGTTCACCTTGGATCACTTCATCGGCGGCTTTGACTATGGCTTGGCCTTTATCTTCGGCAAGCAAACCCAGTTTTATATTTGTTAGAGCGGCGGCTTTTTTTAAGATACCCAGTGCGCGAATCATTTCTCTGGGAAAACGGTCTCCACCAATTTTAAAGTTTTGTAAGGAGCGTTGGGTTTGGGCGCCCCAATAGCGGTCGGCAGGTACTTTCAGTTCTCCCATGCTGTCTCGTTCAGTGCGAAATTCCACAGATTCCTCCCATGCTGCTTACGGGACCATTTGGTTGCGCTGCTCCAATTGACCCCTCGTGAATGCTTTTGCTAGTCAAACAGGACTGTAGCTCGTAGTATAAAGTCATGTCAGCAGAAACCATACAAGTAGAAAAATTGCCAGCCGTTGCCACTAACATGTACTATGCCTGCAAGAAATGCGATGCAGACCGTTACCATAAGGTCATTGCTCACGTGGATAGCGAGCGCGCCAAGATAGAATGCGAAGTGTGTGGCAGCGTTAAGACCTATCGAGTCAAAAAAACAAAAGCGGGCGTGAAAAAAACCACCACCCGTCGGCGAAAGTCGAAGACACCAGCCGACATATGGGCGGAGCTGAAAGAGACCGTAGATGTGGCAAGCCCGATGACTTACGATATGAAACAACGCTTTGAGGCGAATTCGGCCATTGAGCACCCGAAATTTGGTTTAGGTGTAGTTACTGAAGTGCAAGCGTTGAAAATTCATGTCACCTTTGAAGACGGTGACCGGTACCTTGTTCACAACCGTGGTTAAAGACACCATCTTAGAAAAGATCAAAAATCAGCTGCATCCCACCCATATCGAGGTGGTCAATGAAAGTTACAAACACAAAGGGCCTCCCAACGCCGAATCCCACTTTCATGTGGTTGTGGTGTCAAACCATTGGGAGCAGGTCTCAAGAATCGGCCGCAGCCGGCAGATCCACGAAATCCTAAGAGAAGAGCTCGCCGGTCCGGTGCATGCTCTAAGTCTCAGGTTGTACACAGAAAATGAATGGAATGAGCGACAAAACGAGGCCGCCCCATCGCCCCAGTGCCGTGGGGGAGACGGCCGCCACCAATAATCAAGATAGAGTATCTAATTGTTTTTTGATTTGCTCTAAAGACGTTCGCATCTCTTCAAGGCGTTGTTGTTCGTCGGGCCGGTCTGAGAGAGATTTAAGTGACTTAAATTGATTTAAGGCCGCTTCCAGTTCGCTACAGGCGATTTTAAATTGTTTAGAGTGTTTTTTCTTCTCAGACATAAGGGCCTATTAAAAAGCGGAATATCACTTTTGACAACCTAAAACCAGCTGGGATAAGTGATATTGATGATCTAAAGAGGAGAAATAAGTCAGTGGCTGAAGAAATTATTTATACAATGAAGGGTGTGAGTAAGGTCTACCCTCCCAATCGCTACGTATTGAAAGATATATATCTGTCCTACTTTTATGGTGCAAAAATTGGCGTCCTTGGCTTGAACGGCTCAGGTAAGTCCAGCCTATTGAGAATCATGGCTGGTGTGGACGAGGATTTTTTGGGTGAGGCCTTTCCGGCCCGGGATTTCAAGGTCGGATACTTGGAGCAAGAGCCAAAGCTTGATCCCGCAAAAACGGTTAAAGAAAATATTATGGATGGCCTCGGTGAGCTCGCAGAAAGCCTCCGTGAATTTCATAAGATCAGCGAACTACTCTGTGATGAAAACATCACGCCAGAGGAAATGGAGAGGTTGATCGAGCGGCAAGGAATTGCACAAGAAAAAATTGAAGCCGCTGACGGCTGGGAAGTGGATCAAAAGCTAGAGCAGGCCATGGATGCTTTGCGCTGCCCTCCGGGTGAATGGTCGGTGGATAATCTTTCTGGAGGCGAAATTCGGCGCGTGGCACTGTGTAGGCTGCTTCTATCAAACCCCGATATTTTATTACTCGATGAACCCACGAACCATTTGGATGCAGAGTCGGTGGCTTGGCTTGAGCATTTCTTGCATGAGTTTCCGGGTACGGTCATTGCGGTCACTCACGATCGGTACTTTTTGGACAATGTGGCCGGATGGATTCTCGAATTGGATCGCGGCGAAGGGATTCCGTTTAAAGGGAATTATTCATCTTGGCTTGAACAAAAAGACAAGCGGCTTTCGCAAGAGCAACGAGCCGACAGCAAGCGCATTAAAACTTTAGAGCGCGAATTGGAGTGGGTGAGAATGAGCCCCAAAGGGCGGCAGGCCAAGTCGAAAGCTAGGCTTTCTTCCTATGAAAAGCTTTTGCAAGAGCCCGATGAAGCGCGAATGAAGGAGCTGCAAATTTACATTCCGCCAGGCCCTCGTCTTGGGGATGTAGTGGTCGAGGCGGATCAGATCGTCAAGGCCTACGGAGATAAGCTTCTTATTGATGAATTGTCGTTTTCTCTCCCGCGTGGGGGCATTGTGGGCGTGATTGGTCCCAACGGGGCCGGTAAATCCACCTTGTTTCGGATGATTGCCGGCCAAGAACAGCCCGATGCCGGTACATTTAAGGTGGGTGAAACCGTAAAGCTGGCCTATGTGGATCAAAAGCGGGCTCACATCGACAGTGACAAAACGGTGTGGGAGGCCTTGTCGGGTGGTGATGAAATTTTGACCATTGGCAATCGCGAAATCAATTCGCGGGCCTACTTGTCGCGGTTTAACTTTAACGGAAGTGATCAGCAAAAGCGGGTGAAGGATCTATCAGGTGGTGAGAAAAACCGTTTGTATATAGCGAAAATGCTTCTGCAAGAAGCCAACCTGTTACTTCTGGATGAGCCCACCAATGATCTTGATGTGAACACCATGCGGGCCCTTGAAGAGGCTTTGCTCGAGTTTGGTGGAAGTGCCGTGATCATCAGTCACGACCGGTGGTTTTTAGATCGTGTCTGTACCCACATTATGGCCTTTGAAGGGGATAGCCAGGTGACCTGGTACCCAGGTAACTATTCTGAATATGAAGCCGATTTAAAAGCGCGACTTGGGGTAGATACAATTATTCCTAAGCGGCTGAAGTACCGGCGCATGAACTAGAAGAGTGGTTGTTTTCCATGTCGGTGCTTGCGGCCGCAAGCACCGCGCCCTCTAAGATCTTGATGTCTCGTCTCATGTTAATAAAATCGATATGCCCCTTTAGCCCCTCTGGTCCAGAGAGGTCAGGGTGCAGTTTGCGGGCGAGATTTCTATAGACAGCTTTGATTGTTTTTAGCTGCAACGCATGAGAATGGTCCCAATGCGCCCCCCATTTTTCCAATCGTTGAAAGGCCAAGAGCTGCTCTCGAGACAGCTCCGAGATGGGCAAACCAAAAGGTTCTGCTTCTGCCTCAATGGATGCATTAATAGTTTCATTGGCGTGCCCCGTTTCTGGCTCTTCATGGGGCCCACGGGGCGGCTCCGTATTGTGTTCATGAATCTTCCATTGTGTGTAGGATTTCTGCGCATGGTTTCCGCCAAAGCTAGTGTGGTGGCGTTTTTGTCCAAGTGCCCAGAGCCAGCTGATTAAGGGGCTGTCAGTGAGAAGAGGGGCCTCACTCACGATTTTGTCACTGGTGAAAAGGGACGTTTTCTCCTCTAGTTTTTGCTTTAGAATTTCGTGAAAACTCATCTCTTTCATAGGTGAATACCTATCGGATAGGAGGGGGAAATCCTTGATTTAGTCACAGAGAAACTGGTCCTTCGAGTGGTTTCCGAGAGGGAAACCTCTCGAAAAAAAGCATTAGGTGTGCATTTTTATTTGGACAAGCCGAGGCAAATAAGTATCATGGCGATGTACACATCTTGGAATAACCATTTTTAACATACCTTATATGGGAGGGAACCATGGCCAAGAAGAAAGCGAAAGCAACAAAGAAGAAAGCCACTAAAAAAGCGGCTAAAAAAGCAACAAAGAAAGCCGCTACAAAAAAAGCAGCTAAAAAAACAACAAAGAAAGCCGCTACAAAAAAAGCAGCTAAAAAAACAACGAAGAAAGCCGCTAAAAAAACAACTAAAAAAGCAGCTAAGAAAAAAACAAAAAGAAAGCCTAATGCTGCTTTCATGAAGCCATTGACTCCTAGCTCAGCTCTAGCTGCAGTTATCGGCACTCAGTCTATTCCTCGCACTCAAGTTGTGAAGAAGCTTTGGGCTTACATCAAGAAGAACAATCTTCAAGATCCAAAAAACAAAAGAAACATCCTTGCTGACAGCAAACTTAAGTCAGTTTTTGGCAAGAACAGTGTTTCTATGTTTGAAATGACTAAAATCGTTAGCAAGCACCTTTCATAAGATTGCTCTATCGAAAGATCATTGAATTAGCCCGTAGCCTGTGCTACGGGCTTTTTTTTATGGAATAAATCATTAGGCCGAGTGACAGGCCTGGTCTTCAAACGGCAAAGGGGAAGGTTTTGACACCTTTGGCAGCCAATGAAATTCGAATGATGGAACGAGTGGGGCAGATTGCTGCACAAACCCTGGTGTATGTGGGTCAGTTTGTGAAACCCGGTATCACCACCAATGAGCTGGATCTAATTGCCTACGACTTCACCATGCAGAAAGAGGCGACTCCCGCGCCACTGGGTTATCGTGGATATCCCAAATCCATTTGCACCTCTGTCAATTCTTGTATTTGCCACGGCTTGCCCGGTGAACAGGTTTTAAAAGAAGGTGACATCATTAACATCGACATCACGTCGATCAAAGACGGTTTTCATGGCGACACCTCAGCCATGTTTTTTGTAGGAGAAGTCTCTGAGGCGGCCCAGCGCATTTGTGAGGTGGCAGAAAATGCCATGTACCGAGGTATTGAAGAAGTGGGGCCCTTTGCCACCACCGGCAGCATTGGTTTTGCCATTAACAAGTATGTGACTAAAAAAGGCTATTTTCCGGTGCGAGAAATTGGTGGTCACGGTATCGGGCGCGTTTTTCACACGGACCCCTTTGTGCCCTCATATGGCAAAAAAGGCCGAGGTGATAAACTTCGCCCCTGGACGTGTATCACGGTCGAGCCCATGATCAACGAGACCGATGCCCCGATACGTGAGTTGTCCATTGCCAACTCTGATGTGAAGATTTACGAGACTTCAGATGGAGTGCTCTCAGCCCAATATGAACACACCGTGCTGGTCACGGATCAGGGCTATGCGATTCTAACCGAACGGGATTGATCTTCAGTGTCCGTTGATGCGTAGCCGCATTGAGACAATAGCAAGTCACATCACGCAACCGTTGATTTTGATCATTGAGTAGGTAAACTGCCAATCCAATTAAAAAAAGGAGCCACTGTGGAGGGAACTGTGACAACAACATCAAATGCGACCGTAGGCAAAAAAGCAGGTACCGGTGATCACCGTGATTATCGTGTTTGTAAGGCGGCAATGGATGATCCAAAGAAGTTTGAAGAGCTGGCCCGTTGGGGTCGAGAAGAGATCAACATGGCCGAGCAAGAAATGCCAGGGCTCATGGCTCTTCGTGAAGAATTTGGAGCCAGCCAACCTCTAAAAGGCGCTCGAATCACGGGTTGTTTGCACATGACCATTCAAACAGCAGTGCTTATTGAAACCTTGACCTATCTTGGCGCCAAGGTGCGCTGGAGTTCATGCAATATTTTTTCGACTCAAGACCACGCGGCCGTGGCCATTGCAGCAGAGGGAATTCCGGTTTTTGCTTGGAAAGGCGAGACCGAAGAAGAGTACTGGTGGTGCGTGGAGCAGACCATTGAAGGCTGGGGTGGTGAAGGCTACGACCTCATCTTAGATGATGGCGGTGATTTAACCACACTGATGCACAAAGACAAATACGCCAATATGTTAAAGCAAGTTATAGGCGTGACAGAAGAAACCACCACGGGAGTGCACAATCTTGAGCGAATGCTGAAAGAGGGCAAGCTAAAAATCCCGGCGATTAATGTGAATGACTCTGTGACCAAGTCAAAGTTTGATAACCTCTATGGATGTCGTGAGTCTCTAGCTGACGGCATTAAGCGTGCCACTGATGTGATGATTGCCGGTAAGGTGGTTGTTGTGGCCGGTTACGGTGACGTAGGTAAGGGTTGTGCCCATTCTATGCGTTCTTATGGTGCGCGAGTGCTCATTACTGAAATTGACCCCATTTGTGCCCTGCAGGCGGCAATGGAAGGTTTTGAAGTGGTCACCATGGAAGAGGCCGTCACTGAAGCGGATATTTATGTAACGGCCACCGGAAATTGCGACATTATTACGGGCGAGCATTTCAAAAAAATGAAGTCAGGGGCCATCGTTTGTAACATTGGTCACTTCGATAATGAAATCGATATGGACTGGCTCAACCGCAACACTGACATTCGAGAAGTAAAACCGCAAGTGGATATCCACAGTTTCGGCGATGGCCGTGAAGTTGTTGTGCTGGCCAAGGGCCGTCTGGTGAACCTGGGTTGTGCCACGGGACATCCGTCTTTTGTTATGAGTAACTCTTTTACCAATCAGGTTATGGCTCAAATGGAGCTTTGGCAAAACAAAGACAAGTACACAAAACCACTTGTTACAGTGTTGCCTAAAGAGCTTGATGAAAAAGTCGCCTCATTGCATTTAGGCAAACTGGGAGTGAGATTAACTAAACTCACAACCAAGCAAGCCGACTACATTGGCGTGGGGCAAAATGGTCCGTTTAAGCCAGACCACTATCGCTATTAGTGGTGGTCTTTGGCCGCTTTAGGGTGATGTGATCAAGGTAAAACTTCAGCTCATTGATGCTTTGTTGAATATCTTCAATGGCACGATGAGCGGCATCACCTTTTTCGTATTTGATTTCAAAAAAATTGTTAAACACCAATTTCCATGCTGTCACATCGAGCATTCGGTAGTGCAGGCCTTCGGCGAACTTGGGCATGTATCTATTAAGAAAAGCCCGGTCCTGAGCAATGGAGTTTCCAGCCAGCACAGGTGGGTCACCGTTTTCAGGAAAATGCCGATTCACTAATGCGATCAGCTCCTGTTCCACCACTTCAGGTTTTTTACCAAAGGGCACGCGCTCAGTGAGACCCGACTTTCCGTGATGGTCTTTGTTCCAATCATCCATGGCATCAAGGTATTCTTGGGGCTGCCTGATCACGGTATGGTAGGTGTCGATGGGTTCAAGATTGATATCGGTGATAACAGCGGCAATTTCGATGGGGACTTCTTTTTCCACATTGAGGCCAGTCATTTCCATGTCGATCCACAGAATTTTTTCCATTTTGGGGGCTCCCCTCAAATTTTAAAACGATAGCCTAACGAATACGGTCAATTAATGACTGATGCAATCATTTTGCCCTTTTGCGTCGGTTTTAGGTCCAGGTTATTTGCTAAATCTGCATAATTTTTGACTGGTTATGGGGAGCCGTTAAACTATTTGCATGCCCTCACGGCCACCAACATCGAAGTAACAAAAAAGGGACGTCATGGAACAGCAAGAAATTCGTTTTGGTGAATTTGTACGTGTGATGACCGTGCAACACAATGAAGTCAGTTTCAACGATTTAGCACCAAAGCCCAAGGTCGGCCCAGACGGCCAAATACCTCCGGCTAAACAAGAAAAATTACAAGTCACAGCTAAGGATATCTATCGGATTCTTGGACCCTACACCAGCATTCGGTTTGTCGAGCAGGCCAAGGCGGTGATCCCGCTTGCCATTTACTTGGTGGCTTTTCAAATCATTGTTCTTAGACAGGGCGTTGTGGACTCGGCAATCATTGCTGGCGGTCTTGTGGCCGTGATGTTGGGTTTGATGTTGTTTATGGAAGGTCTGAAGTTAGGCCTCATGCCCTTTGGCGAGGCCATGGGTAATTCTTTACCCGTAAAATCACCTCTGCCGGTGGTGCTATTCATTACCTTTTTGTTGGGTGTGGGTGTGACCTTTGCTGAACCCGCCATTGGTGCCTTAAAAGAGGCCGGCAAGATTGTGGCTGTGGACCGCGCCCCTTATCTTTATGCCATACTCAATGACTATTCTGGTTATCTTGTCTTACTTGTGGGCGGAGGTGTGGGCGTTGCAGCCATCTTAGGAACTCTAAGATTTGTGTACGATTGGAGTCTAAAACCGCTCATCTACGCAAGCCTTATTCCGGTATTGGCGATCACGGCCTACATTGGTTTGTTCGAACCTCAACTGGCGACAATTATTGGTTTGGCCTGGGATTGTGGAGCTGTGACTACGGGTCCAGTGACCGTGCCATTGGTGTTGTCATTGGGCATTGGTGTGGCGGCGTCTGTAGGGCGAGGGTCTTCGAGCTTATCGGGCTTTGGAATTGTCACATTGGCGTCACTGTTTCCTATTTTAGGGGCGTTAATATTGGGGCTGTTTATTTCGCACACAACCAGTGTGGAAGAGATCATCGCCATGGCCAATCAAGCCAGTGCCGGAGCCACAGGAGCAGTCGTTAGCGAGTGGGATAAAATTTTAGAAGCCATTATTGGTGCAGCTCGAGCCATTATACCTTTGGTGCTGTTTTTACTTGTGGTATTAAAAATTGTATTGCGAGAGAAAATCAGAAACGCTGGAATTATCACCTACGGAATTATTTTGGCTGTAACCGGCATGGCCGTTTTCAATGTGGGATTAATGTATGGCCTTGCCAAGCTCGGAGATCAGTCGGGAAGTTTAGTGCCGGCTGCATTTACGCAAATTGAGGCCGTGGCGGAGTCTCCGTTGTATTGGACAGGTGCAGGGATATTGATCTCATTAGCCTTTGCGTTTTTTCTAGGATTTGGTGCCACCATGGCTGAGCCGGCCTTGAACGCCTTAGGCATGACCGTGCAAAACCTCACAAACGGGGCGTTTAGAAAATCAATGTTAATGTACTCGGTCTCATTTGGTGTGGGGCTTGGGATCACTGTGGGTGTGTCAAAGTTGGTGTTTGATTACCCGCTGTTTTATGTTTTGATCCCGGGGTATTTGATTTTGCTTGTGGTGACGCACTTTTCTACGGAAGAATTTGTAAACGTGGGTTGGGACAGTGCGGGTGTGACCACAGGGCCAGTGACGGTGCCGCTTGTGTTATCAATGGGACTTGGTTTTGGTAACGCGACAAAGGTGATTGAAGGATTTGGGATTTTATCGATGGCGTCGCTTTTTCCGATTTTGTCGGTTTTGATTATGGGATTGTATGTAAAGCACACGGCAAAGAAGCGGGCCAAAGAACACACCGAAGTGGTGGCGGCATCGGCTTAGAAGAAAGTTTATTAAGGGAGTAGTGGTATGGCTCAAAGAGCGATGACAGTTTTAACAGATGGGACGTTGATAACGTGTATCGTTGAAAAAGGGCAGGCCGACGTCATTGTAAAGGCGGCCAGAGAAGCCGGGGCGCAAGGCGCGACGGTTTATTATGCCCGGGGATCAGGGGTTCGAGAGCGCTTGGGTATTTTGGGTGTGGCCGTGGAAGTGGAAAAAGAAATTATTAATATTGTCGTGTCATCCGAGCAGGCCGATCATGTTTTTGAAAAAATGTATTTAGCGGGTCAATTGGACACGCCGGCCAAGGGCTTTATTTATATGACTCCTGTTGAAAAAGCGGCCACTTACATTCCGCCAGTGGTCTTAGACAATCTCACCAAGCGCAATGAAAATGGGAGTAAGCCATGAAGCTGCTCTCTGGCGGTAAGCTTATCACTTGTGTTTTGCCGGTGGGTTCAGCCCCCAACGTGATGCAGAAGTTGGCCGAAAAACAAATCACTCGCATTAACTTTGCCCATGCGCGGGGCACCGATATTGCTGGCCACACTGGGGCGCGATTTCTGCCAGCAGAAGAAGAAAAAGAAATTCTTACCATTGTGGCCACTGATAAAAACGAAGCTGACAATATCTTTGCCTACCTATATGAAGAAGTCATAGACCACCCGGGTGGTGGTTTTATGTATATGACGGCTTTGACCGGGGCTACGGCGTATGCGCTGCCGGAACTTGTGGCGGATGCGGGTGGTGGAGCGGCCTCTGTGCCGAGCGAGCCCCTGCCATCGCCTGAAGTGCAGGCCTAAAATTCATCAACGAGGTAGCTCGTGAACAAAATAGATAATTTTATCGGCGGCGAGTTCGTAGCGCCGAAGTCTCAAAACTACATGACCAACTTTAACCCCGCAACGGGTGAGGTGGCCTCGCAAGTGGCCGACTCCAATGAGTTGGACGTGGTCTTTGCCATTCAGTCTGCAAACAAGGCTTTTGAGAGCTGGTCAAAAACACCCGTGCCCGAGCGAGCTGCTATTTTGTTGCGAGTGGCGGATTTGTTAGAGTCTCGCATAGATGAGTTTGCGGCCGCTGAAAGTGCTGACATGGGAAAGCCCTTTTGGTTAGCGCAACAGGTGGATGTTCCGCGGGCGGTGGCGAGTTTTCGTTATTTTGCTGGGCGAATTTTAAATCACGAAGAAATGTCCACAGACATGGACGGCCGAGCCATTAATTACACAAGGCGAGAGCCCTTGGGTGTGGCCGCTTTAATCACTCCATGGAACTTGCCACTTTATTTGTTGTCTTGGAAATTAGCACCATGTCTTGCCACCGGTAACACGGCCGTATGCAAACCCTCGGAGTTATCGCCGCAGACGGCCTCCATGTTGGCACCTTTACTGGTTGAAGCGGGTCTGCCACCCGGCGTATGTAATGTGGTATTTGGCCGGGGTGAAGTGGCGGGTCAGGCTTTGGTGTCACACCCCGGAGTGCCGGTGATTTCTTTTACCGGGGGGACCGATACGGGTCAGAGAATTCAAGAGATCGCTGCACCTCACTTTAAGAAAGTGGCGCTTGAGATGGGCGGCAAGAACGCCACTATTGTGTTTAAAGATGCCGATTTAAAAAAAGCGGTGCCTGCTGCAGTGAAGGCCGCCTTTTTAAACTCTGGTCAGATTTGTCTTTGTGGCTCAAGGCTTTTGGTGCAACAAGATATTTACGAAGAGTTTCTCAAAGAGTTTGTAAAGCAAGCCAAAGAAATTGTGGTGGGTGACCCTCAAGACAAGAATACATATATGGGCCCACTTGTGAGTCGAGAGCATCATCAAAAAGTCATGGCCGCCATTGAGCAAGCGGTTTCTGAAAAGGGCAAGTTGCTTTTAGGGGGTGATCGGCCTCAATTGCCATCACCGTATGAGGGTGGCTACTTTTTAAATCCAACAATAATAGCTGATTTAACCAACTGCTCTGATTTGTGGCAGACCGAGATTTTTGGGCCGGTTGTAACAGTGATGCCCTTTAAGTATCAACATGATGCAATGAAGTGGGCAAATACATCTCCGTACGGATTAGCAGCAAGTGTTTGGACTCAGGACGTCACACGAGCCCATAAGGTGGCACATGGCCTGCAAGTAGGTACAGTGTGGGTCAACACATGGAGCCTTCGCGATCCAAGAGTGCCCTTTGGCGGCATGAAGGCTTCAGGTGTGGGGCGTGAAGGTGGAGAGCATTCCATTGATTTTTTCACCGAACAAAAAAATGTGTGTATTGGTTTAGAGTAGATACACCCCAAGTAGGAGGACAGTCATGGCAAGCAAAAAGGTCGTATGTAGCGAAATCCCAGCACCAGAGGGCTCCTATGCGCATGCACGCAAGGTGGGAGATTGGCTGTATCTATCCGGTATCGGCCCCCATCAGGTGAACTCGCAAGAGGTGCCGGGGATCAGGGTCAACCCCGATGGTCGAATCCATGCTCATGATATGACAGAGCAGGCCCGCGCCACCTTCAAGAATGTGGAGGTGTTGTTGCAAGAAGCCGGCGCCACATTAAAAAATGTAGTGGATGTGGTGGTTTACCTGACAGACATAAAAAACGACTACAAGGTTTTTTGTAAGGTCTTTGACGAGGTATTTAGAGATATCGATCCCACAAGAACCCTGGCTGAGGTTCGATTTCTTCACGGAAAAGCCGCCCTTCAGGTGAAAGTGACAGCTTTTTTGGGGGAGTGCGTCGATTAATTTTGAGGTTGAAACCCCAGGGCCAGTTCATTATATTTTGCTCTCTTAAAATAGACCATCTGCGGGGTGGTAGTTAAGTTGGTTATAACGCCGGCCTGTCACGCCGGAGGCCGCGGGTTCGAGTCCCGTCCACCCCGCCACTTCGTCCGAAGATGACTCTATGACTTTACCACTCACAGTCGTTCAGAGATGTAAGCTCCTTCGGGAGTCGAACATCGGCGCAGCCGATTTGTCGAAGATCGTTCGCTGTGGCAAGGGTTCTGCGGTTCGTAAGCAGTGGGATTTATACTTAAGCTACTTTATCTAAATTAATTTTTATCTCGACTTTCTTTGCCGTAGCTTTGGTGTCAAGCTCTCTGTAAGCATCTAAAAAGTCTTTCGCCTTTGTGCTTATTCCGGTTAAAGCAAATAAACGTATATCTTTTTCGATAGACCACTTCATTTCAGTGGCCATGTTTTTGGCATCCTCCCATTTTCTCACCGCAGGATGAGTGACATCAAATTTCTCCCCAAACTCTTTGAGCGTCATTTTAAAATATTGTCGGATGAAGTGAATCTCTGCACCCGTAAGCCTTGAAGGTTTAAAAACCAGTGCGTTTAAAACGGCCTCATGAAGCTTGTTGGGGTTAATATCTAAAATCCACTCTCCACGAATTTGCACCATGGGGGCGTTAATAAGCTTAACAGGAAACCCACAACCATAATCCTCATAAACTTTTTGAATCTTAGTCTTTTTCATTTTTTACCTCTCTAAATCAATAGCTGTGACGACAATGAAATTAGGTGTTTCAAAACTAACAACAACCCTTAGCTTTTTGTCATCCACAGTCTTGCCATTGATTGAGTAATTCCAAATATCAAATGCTTCATCAAAAGCATCTTTCCTTTTTTCGTGATGTCCGTTTTTCAAAACATACTCAACTTCTAATCGCAAAATACTTCGTTCAGCCATTCTCTCAAGTGCGTGTTTGGTGAAGCGAAGCTGTCCCTTTTGGACAGAGGAACTTAGTTTTGAAAGCAGATCAGGAAGCTTGCTCTCAGCAGGCATCTTGTTTACAAATGTAACTCAGTTTCAATCTTTTGTAAACCTCTTAAATTCAATTTTGACTTCAAAGCAACTTGAACCAATTCGACAGTCTAGGGCCTGGTCTATATGATCAGGCCTTTTTTGTTTCCCTTGGTTATTTCCATGTGTTATGGAATTTTAGGGCCCCGTCTCGATACCCCTCGACCCCAACATTTGGTCCGACGATGACTCTATGACTTTACCAGTCACAGCCGTTCAGAGACGTAAGCTCTTTCGGGCCTCGAACATCGGCGCAGCCGATTTGTCGAAGATCGTTGGCTGTGGCAAGTGGTGTCGGAAGGGCCCAGACCCGTATGAATACAGATACAAAATATGAATTTGCAGAATCGGCGTTGCAGACTTTTGATTTAAAGAGCTTTGGCGATCTTGACGTAGATAATGTAGTGAGTTTTTGGCGAACAGATTCGCCTTTGGCTTAGGTGGTCATCCTTCGATAGATCCTATGATGGCTTCGAAGTATTTCGTGAGATAGGCATTTAGATCTAGTTCTTTTGCCATAACCCCGATTTTTTTAAGTGTTGTTTGCTTCTGTTGAATTGCAATTCGAGCCGCTTTAATGGCAGTTCTTTCTCCGATTTTGCTGGCAAGCTTAAAACCCTCTGCGACGGCCCTTTCAATCGATACATTTCGAAAACCGTCGCCTTGGACAATTCCAACATTAAGAGGCGTTTTTGTTCTGATTAGCCGATAACCCTTGCTGCTTGTTCGTTGTTCTGGCGGCACAAGAATCCATGTTTGCTGAGGCACTTGATTGGCAAGGTTATAATAAGAAAGAGCAGTGAGGCCACCGACCACTGACTCTGGTCCGAACTTAGTGCAGGCAATCTGAAAATCAATTTCTCTAGGCGTTTTGGCCGGCCCCCGCGACCCGGTGTGACCCGATTCCACGTGACAATATCCCCGATAGATAGGTGCTGCCATGCACGGGCAGCATTTCCGTTCAAACTAAAAAAATCGAGGAGGCATTATGAAATTAAAAGATTTCACAACGGAAGAGCTTTATGCGGGGGCTCTCAAACATTTAACAAAAGTGAAAGGCCCGGGGGCGCTGGCTGGTGCAGCGGCATCGACTGGCCACGAGGAGCAGAAGATAGAGCATTACGCTGCAGGCAACATCCATCGGCTCATGATCGGGGCTTATGCGCTTGATCTGCGGAATGATTTGAAAGCTGAAGACATCGAGATCATTGATTTTATCAAGTATATCGAATTTGCAGGCAGCCAGGGCATGAGTTTTGACCGTTTTTTGCGCTATCTGGCCAAGCAGTACAGAAATTCTAAAGTCAGTTAATGAGACAGACCGTATTTTTTTTCTTGTGCGTGACCTGATCTGACGTACCCCCCTTTTAAGCTAAAAGTGAATCAAGGCTTTTAACTAAAAGGGGGATCTTATGAAGTCTTATTTATTATTAACACTGTCTTTGGTTTTTGCAGGTTGTGCCACACCAAAGGGTAGAGTGGTTCTGGATCGCGCTACCGATCGCGGGCGACCAGATTGGGTGGCTAGCACCAAAATGAGCTGGGTGGAGGGTGATTCCTATAAGTTTGTCGCCCGTCATACTATTCGGGGGGATGAGCGTGTAGCCGGCTGCTATCAACTGGCCCAGCTTGATACAAAGCAAGTGGTGCTGTCACAAATTTCAGACGACGTGCGGGGGTTAATCGACAACGCACAACAAAGTTTGATGGAGGATTCAGAAAGCCTCCTCAGTCTCGTACGAAGCAGTAAATTTTCAGGCACTATCACTGGGCTGCGTATGGAAGAGTCCTACTATGAGCGCTATGTGATTGGTGATCAAGAGCGTGTGGACTGCTTTGTGCTCGCATCAATAGAAAAGGCCCAATACAATATCACCAGGCAAAGAGTGCTACACAAAATTGTTGAGGTCGATCCACGGCTTAAAGACGCTATTTTAGAAAAACAAAAAGCTTTCTTAACTTCTGATCAGCAGGCTGGGCAGCTATGATGCGAGCATGGGGTCTTTGGTCGATATTGTTTGTGAGTCATATGGTTTCACATGGGGCTTGGGCAAAGCCCTATTGGGTGGGTGCCAGGCCCCAGGCCGGTCATGAATACAAATTTTATGTGGGACGTGGTACGAGTGTATTTGGGGAGGCCGAGGCCTTTGAGAATGCGCGAAAAGATGCCCAAGAGTCCGCAATTCGTGAAAACTTTGGTGTGGAAACTCATATTGCACAAGACGACTACTCCACTTTAAGCGAACAAGAATTTCTGCAAAGGCGGTCTGAGCGATCAAAGCTGGTACAGCTTCACGACTTCGAGTTGGTGGATCAATACATCGCTGAATCAAACAATATTGAAGTGTGGCTGCTATTTCGATACAAAATCTCAAGTATCGCTGCTGAAAAAAAGCGGCTCGCTGTAGGCAATCCGGCGACACCTGGCAGATGGGTGGCGGTGGGGGGTATAGATGCGCCCTACAAAACAACTGTTTATTTTTTCACTGAGCCACTGGGTGCAGAAGTTTTTTTGGATGGTAAGCGCTGGGGTGTCACACCTCTGACACTTCATGGCGTTATTGCGCCGGGGCGGCATAGTGTTGAACTTGACCACCCCCGCCATCAAAATGTTGTTGAAACCATCATCGTTGTATCAGGCCAAGAAACTCAAGTGGCCAAATCTCTCAGGCCAGCATGGGGCGATCTCACAATTGCGTCGGAGCCACCGGGAGCGTCGGTAAAGATTGATGGTCGCCTCATGGGGGTCACGCCAATCAGTTTGACCCGTGTGCCCGCATTTAAGCCCGTTCATATTGACCTGACCCATCCTGATTGTGAGTCAGTGACCCAGGTGGTGCAGGTTGAAAAATCCCAGCGCCGGTGGGTCAACGTAGCTTTGTCACGCAAGCCTTCCTATGCGGCTCGAATGCCATCGGGAGGCCATCAAAGTGGTGCCAACACTTATCAACAGCTAGGTAGGCTAGAGCAGCACCAGGATGGATGGATAGTTGGCTTTTACGTGTCTGCCAATGATGCCACCAATGGCAATATTCCAGCATCGCAAGGTTACTATGGCATAGGGTTCACATTTGAAAACAGTTTTTCTAGCATTGCGGGATTGCGGCTGACCGTAGGCTACGATAGTAGCTTGGGTTACACTCCCGCTACTGGCGACAGTAGTGAATCCTACGCACTCACCGGCACAAGTTATGGTATTGGTCTGCCATTTTATTTGGGTGAATCAAAGAGTAGTTGGTACTTGATGCCTGAAATAGGCCTTATTCAACACACCTACGAAAGCTACGACGTCGATATGTTCATCGACCCTATTTATGAAAAATTGGTGTCTCAAAGTAAGACCGGCATCACACTCGGGTATCAAAGCCTGTCAGACGCCTATCAGCTAAATTTGACCTACAATCTCTATCAGCAACCCGGCGGCGGCCACTACGGCAGTTTGAGTGTTGGTCTGGCCATGGTGGGTTTTGTTCCAGATTAAACATTGCGACCCCTCATGACTCACTGTCGGTCTATGATGATTTAACAAGAGGGGGCATTGAAATGTCTAAGGTCATTAACTTAAAAAATAATTATCCATATATCATAATGAGAATTCAAAACAGTGTTTATGAAAAACACGAGGTGTGTTTTAACTCATTGGGGGCCATCGCTGAGCTAAAGGATCAGGGTCGTGATCGCGGGCAGTTGGTTTACAATATGCAACGGTCACCCTGGGCTGAGGATGGTTACATTGATGCCGCTACAGTTGAGGGATTGATTATTGTGGTTCAGCACATGGTGCAAAAGCGAAACCTGCGAGGGTGTCTCGTGACCGCACCGGATCGCTGTTACTACGTTGAAAAAGACGGATCAGTGGATTTTTCTTCGAAGCCACCAAGTGGAGGGATTGTGATCTTACCTGTCGGTGGGGTGGACGATGTTTGATGTCTCAAAGTTTTTTCGTCTTTTCTTCGTATTGTTGTTGGTTGGTGCGCAAGACGCACTTGCCATTACTGGACCTGAGTACTTTGAGTCGGCCAAAAAGTACACGGTAAAGGTACGAAACCGTGTTGGTGTGCCCCTGTATGGTGACGAAAAAGGTGTTTTTGAGGGTGCTGGTTTTCTAGTGGACAAAAGCCGAGGGTGGATTGTGACAAATGCCCATGTGGTGGGCCGGTCGCCCTCGGATCTGTTTGTGGGTTTTTGGAAGAGCCAATATGTAAACGCAAAGAAGCTCTACGTGGATCCCTTTTTGGATCTAGCCGTGATTGAAGTTAAGCCGGCAGACATCCCAGTGCAAAGCCAAGAAGCTGTGATGGATTGTCGGCAAAAAGTCCCTATTGGTCAACCCATCGGGGCCTTTGGGCACCCGTTGGGTTCCTATTTTTCTGGCACCACCGGCGTTGTCTCGGGTGAAATATCAAACATGCGCGCCATTCGTGGGGCCTACTTGCAAATTGACGCTGCCATTAACCCTGGCAACTCAGGTGGGCCACTGATTGATATGGAAAAAGGCCAGGTCATAGGCATCAATACCGCTTCACGTGGGGCGGCACAAAATACCAATTTCGCATTGAAAGTCAGTCAAGCTTGCAAGATAGTCGACCTTTTACGACAAGGCATCGATCCATTGCCGCCCAGCCTTAACGTGGCCTTTGTGGACCAGCAAGAAGAGAGTCGGCATTTGCTGGTGGCAAAGGTCTATAAGGGCAAAGCGTTTCAGCCGGGGGATGAGATCTTGGCTGTGGGCAATGAGTCAGTGGAGACCGTGGCTGATCTTGTACACGTACTAAGGGGCCAAAGCGGCAAAGTCAGGTTTGCCGTTTTACGCGGTGGCAAGAAATCAAAAGTCATAGCACCTGTTGAAAGAACCCAAAGCCCGTTAGATATTAAGGCCATTTATGCCAATGGAGTTGTTTTTGAAGAAGAAAATCGTCGCGATTTTAAATTATTAAATAGTGGTAAAACCTTTGTGGCCGTCACTCACGTTGATAGCGGTAGCATAGGTGATTTGTTAAAGGTGAGTGAGGGTGATATTGTCGAGGCCGTTGATGGTGAATCTATGGGCAGCGTAGATAAATTGCGTGACATTCTTTTTAAGGCTAACGCCTCAGGCCAGTCCATTCGCTTTCAGATTAAACGACTCGAGCCGGAGCAGGATCGTGTGTTCACATATCACTTCATAGACTTTGTCCCGGCAAAGCCCCTATGGATCCGTGAGAAAGTGAACCCTTAAATAACAAAAAGCTTACGCCGCCTTTTTATTGTAGTTTGATAAAATTGATTGGGCAGTCGTAAGAACGGCCTGTTTCAAACTGTCTGGGGCAACGACTGTGGCCGATGGGCCGAGGCTAAGCACCCAATGGACGAACTCCTCGTTTATTTTAACGTGCATTCTCAAAAATATGCCATCATGAGTGTTTACGACGGTTTGCGAATTGTGCCATCGGCGTTCGGCAATAAAGGTGGCCATCGGGCCCTCCAGGGCAATTTCTACGTTGTCTGCTGTGCCCGTGTTTAGCACTCCGAAGGCATCTTTGAATAAATTTTCAGGACTCAGGCCTTCGCGTGAGTACTCTTTGGATGTGTCCATTTCAACGGATTTAATCCGCGCCAGTGCATAGGTTCGAGGTTCATTTTTGTTGAGGTCCTTTGCAATTAGGTACACACCACCATTGGCAAAGTACAGGCACTCAGGCCCCACCGTGCGAGTTGTTTCTTTGCCAGCACTCTCGCCACCTTCAGCGCGGTAGACCATCTTAAGTGGGTGGCCCTCTTCGATTCCGTTATAGACAGTGTCAAGCACAATGGGTTGAACGCTCGTGTGCCAGGTGATTCGCGGCCGAAACTTAATGTTGCCGACAAGCTCTGTAAAGGCTTCGATATTTGTGCCAAAGAGCTTCTCTAACTTGGTGAAAAGAGAATCAATTTCAGAAAAGACGGGGCTGCCTTTAAGGTGGTCGAGATTGTTTCTCACAATGTAGAGTGCGAACACTTCTTTGTAGGTGAATCGCACGTTTTTACTAACCTTGGCGTATTCAGAAAGGCTGTAGACGGGCTTACCGTCACGGTCGATTTTGTTTAAATCAAAGCCGATTTCTTCAAGGCATTGTAAATCGCGTAGGACCTGGCGTTTTGATACAGCATAACCATCTGCCTTTAAGCGATCTGTGAGTTCTCGAGCCGACAAGCCAAGCCGGCTCGTTTCAAGCAAGTGGAGCGCTCGTAGTGTGCGCAATGTGGTTTCATGCCGTGCCATCTTACATATCCCATCGGCGAACAGATCCACAGACTTTAGGTCTGCCGTCTTATTTATTATAGATTTCGCGCATGCCAGCTCAGGTCGTAGTAGCCACGACCCCTTGTGTCGCGATCGGCCTTTAGAATGAATGAAAGCGTAGAGCGAACGAATTAATCAAAAGGGGGCAAGTGCTTGGGCACGTGGCTGAAGCGTTACTATAGGAAAATCAAGATTATGAGCCAAACTCGAATATTGGGGCTCATGGTGCGGTTAGGGATACTGGACCTAGACTTTGAGCAAGGCTTTGATTTTTTCACGGCACAAATTGAGATGGTAATCGTGCATTTTCGTTCATGGGTGATTTTTGTCCCGCTTGTAAAAACTGAAGACGGACTGCTCTTGAGGTTATCAACTAATCGTTATGTGGCCGTTAGTTACAGGGGTCAGGACGAGAACTTCTACTATTTTGTCAGCGCTGATGAAACCGCATTTGCTGTTTATTCGCAAAGACCCTTAGGGCGAATTTTTCTTAACCAAAGGGAGAATCAATGAGCGTGGGTGAAAAGGATCATGCAACGAGAGTCAGTAGGGAAAACGGAAAACCTTTACTCGGTGGTGGCACGAATGTCGGCACAAGACGATGAAAGACGTGTTGTTGTCGAGCGGCTTTCGGCATTGGGTTGTCCTCAGCCTGAGTTGGGCGGCGCTATTTTTATGAGGTTGAAAAGTTTAGAGCCAGGCGGTGGGTTTGACGATGTGACCGTCGACTCCATTCTTGGCGCTCTTGCTCGGCTTTACACATTTGAGATTTTTCATTTATATAAGTTTATCAACACCACAGCACAGCCGATGTCTTACCAGGTTATAAAACGCATGGGCCTTTTGTAGGGGGCGTGTGCGGCAAATGATTTAAGAACGTATAAAACGAAGTTACAAGGAGAAGACAATATGAAAGTAGATAAAAAACAGTATCCCTATTATTTGGTGTTGGACCCAAATGGCTATGAAGTGAGTCCAATTGAGGTGCGTCTTATCAAAGACGTTGAAGAACTTGTGGCGAACCCGCCAAAGGGTTCAATGACCCTTGCTACCATATACGACCCATTCGACAAGGACGGTTACATCACCGACGATACTGTGGAGTCAGTTGTCATTGGCTTGGGATCGGCGTGTGCCGGCCGTGGCCATCCGGTGTGTTTAGTTGTGGCACCTGATCGATGTTATTACATAGAAAAAGACGGGAGCTATAAAAAGTCATCGGACGTCCCAAAACATGAAGCACCCAATGGCGCGAGCCGTAAAGCAAGTTAATGTCGATTAATAACAAAAACCTATGCACAATAGTAAATGTGGTGGTCATCTTAGTATTTCTTCAGTTTTTGTTGCCGGTCGTCGCTTCAGCCGATGAAACGAGTTGTGTGCACACGCCTGAGATGTTTGCGTGCGTGCAGTATGTTAAAAATTACGACGGCGATACTGTCACGTTTAATATCCCGGGCGTGCATCCACTGTTGGGCAAAAATATTGCGGTGCGGGTGGATGGCATTGACACAGCTGAAGTGAAAACCAAAAGCCATTGTGAAAAACAAGCCGCTAGAATGGCCCGGCGTCTGGTTGCCAATGTTTTAGGGCGAGCCAAACGCATTGATTTAAAAAACATCAAGCGCGGCAAGTATTTTCGTGTGGTAGCTGATGTTGTCTATGATGGACAAAATCTAAAAGATATCCTTGTGAAAAACCGGCTCGCCTACAAATATGACGGCGGCCGCAAGCCAGCTATGGACTGGTGTGCCATCGGGCGCGAGCCGTCGCATTAGTGGTTCTAACCGGTAGGCATCTCTTTACATCTAAGCCACCTTGATCTGTACACTGAGGCCGAGGTTTTGCGCAATATCGATCAGCCTGTCAGTTGATATGTTTTTGATATTGCCATTCAAGATTGCGGTAATAACTGTACGCCCCACATGGGCCTTCTTCGCGGCCACTTCATGGGTCCATTTTTTTTGCTTTATGACCTTTTCGATAGCAAGCACAAGGTTTCTTCTGGCTTCAACCTTATTTGCCTCAGAGGCAGGTAAGCCTAGGAGTCGACAAAGTTCTTTTGTGGATTTGACTTCAAAATACTCTTTACTCATAACAAATCCTTTATTCGTTTTTTGGCCACATCCAATTCCTTTTTGGGCGCGGCCTGCCAATGTGTTTACCAGAAGCAATCAGATCCAAGAGTTCAGCCAGTCGTGCGCGAACGCTCAAGGGAGTTGATTCGATGTCTTTAAGTAATGACTGGTGAAGCCGTATAGCCTTCATTGTCAATCGTCATGTCATAAAAACATGACTATGTCAAATATTTATGACATATGAAGATTGCTGCAGGCCAAAAGCTCAACTTCGATCACTTAAGGCCGGGTGACGCTGCACCCTTTATTCATCGCAGAAGCGGGGGCTATCCAGCCACTCCACTAGGTCTTGATAGCGGGGTTCGCCAGGAATGAGATTGCAGCCTTGTGCTGCACAGAGATCATTTTCGGTGGACTTTTTAATGAAGTTTTCCTTCGGAATACTAAAGGCATACTTAAAAGAAATCTCAAGGTTATGATCGGCAAATGGAGGGTGGGCCAATCCGCCAACTTTGTGGCATGCAGCACAGTGGGGGATAAAGTAGGTGTCGAGCATATAGCGAAAGCCTTCTTCTCCACAGAGCTTTTCTGGCCGCGCACTCAAAGCGCCGGCGTCGCTGCCTTTATCGCTATGGCCCGAACAATTTTGAAAAAGAAAAAATAGAGCCCCCACCACCATGATAGTCACGGAGACTTGCCAGATTTTTGCCATTGTTGGTGGTCTGTTTGACAACTTGATGCCCCTTCCCTTTTATAATTGTACCCCTTGTGGCCCCAGTGTCGCAATAACCTCTGTAAGTCGCCGAAATAAGTAGTCTATTTAATTTAGGCAAAAGCGAGCTTATTTTAAGGTTCAAGGGCCCAAATATATTCTTGCAAAATCCTTGGCAGGCAGGGCTGACAATATGATAGCCTGAGTCGTTCTTGAAAAGAAAAAGCCAAACTTGTGGGTTGTTATTGCAGTAACGCACAACTTCAGGGAGAACTGAAAGGGAACCAAAGATTTATATTGATGCTGAGAATGACTTTGCATCGATTAAGATTAAAGACGGCGTTGAGGCCAAGTCGTATGAAAAAGATGGTTTTGTTTTTTTGCGAAGATGAAGCCGGAAATATCATAGAGATTCAGATTTTGAACCTCGAAGACCTGGCCAAATTGAAGTCAAAAAGGCTGGCTTAGTTTCTTAACGGGATGCCACGGACTAGTTTAGGAGGGGCGAATGGCAGAGATTATCAAGTTTCCACTTCAAATTGAAAAACAAAAATCGGATAGCAACCGTTTGGACTTGAGCCCCGAAGAGATTCTTAAACGATTGCCGATCGATTCGGGGGCTTCGGGTCTCGACGTATTCAATGAAATTTTGTCAGCGCAAGTTGATGCACAAAACAACGCGCCGATTAAGGAATTTTTAGGTCTTTCGCCTAATCAAATGCGTCAAATCCACTACTCTCGTTTCGAGTTTGATAATGAATTATTTCGCTTCAGCTGTGAAAGTAACGAGCAGTTGGGCGCTCCACCCATAGTAACTCATGCCCTGTATATAATGGAGAAAATAGCTGAGACTGAAGGTAGAATGCGCGCCACTCAGAAAGGCAACCTGCCGAAGGCTGTGGTACTGGAAATGTACGATAAATTTTTTGCTCGAGATGGATATGAATACTTTCGACCCGGCCATGGCGAGGAAGATTCAATAGAAATCCATCGGACAAAATTTTTACTAAAAGAAAGTGGGTTCATAAAGATTCGATCTGGAAAATTCTCGCTGACCCAGGCCGGACAGAAGATATTGGAAAGAAACAACCGGGTGGATCTTTATAAGCAACTTTTTTTAAGTTTTGCGAATAAATTGAATTGGGGGTATTTCGATCGGTACCCCGATTTTGCTCTGATCCAGGCGAGCCTCGTGTTCAACTTACTTTTGATTCATAAAAACGCTAAGCAATGGGTGCGCGGGGAGGATATAGGCAAGGTATTTTTTCGCGCTTTTCCGATGATGGCCGAAGAAGAGTGTAAATCACACTTTGGACAGCCGGGCGATGACGTGGTTCACTCTTTTACAACCCGGTTCTTGCACCGGTTTTGTGCGCCCATGGGTTTGGTTGAATTAGAGGAGGAAGCTCCGATGGCCAGCTGCAATATTAGGCTTCGAGAGACTAACTTTTTTAAAGACTGTTTTGAATTCAAGGCTTGAGCTTTTTTGTGAATAGCGAGGTTGACAACTTCGTTCAAAACACTAGGGGCATCTATATGCGTGAGTTGGAATCGCAAAGAGACGCCCAGCAGTTTGGTGCGACGTAGGTCGAGATAATGTTGTGATCTGAGTTACCGCACCTTTGATCATGAATTCCCAAGCTGCGCGTCGGAGAAACTAGAAATCTTCATTCGCGAATATAAAAAAGCTTGCTAGGTGTTTTTGCGGCGCCGAAAGCGAACTCCCAACTGCCATTAGGGGTTAAACTTCGTATCTTTTCAAATGGCCCTCTTAGTGACACAATAAATTAAATCAAAATTGAACCGAATCCCGAAGTGATATAAATTTAAGCCATGAGTTAGGGGGATGGGGTGGATTCAACTGCGGCCATAACTAAGATCAATGACGACGCTTACAGTATTGGCAAAAACCTACGGCTATTGGGTAATTTGGCTTGGCCTGTTCAGTTGGAGCAGGAGTTTCTAAAAGCACTCGTCAATGACAAGGCCCATTTGCCTGAGGTGGTTTACGAAAAGGTTGATTATTCGTCTGAAAGAACTGCTCTTTCAAACCTGCTAAATTCTTTTACGCCCTCTGATCCCCTTGAAAAATACACCTATAAAACCATTCAAAGCTACATGGATATGATTGATCTGAATCATGCCATCGGCACCGACTCGTTTACTGAACTGTCTAAACGAATTTTTGGCACTCCGGGTGATGCATTGCCGGCTTCCACGGTGAGCAATATCGATGCGGCTCGGCAGGTGGTGGATATGGCCCATGCCTTTGAGTTTCCTTACCTCAAAGAACCAGAAGTTTGCATCATGGCGGACTCAATTAAAGCCTACTTGGATCGCCGAATTTCTGGTGTGTTTCATGGTCAAGGGCCTGAGGTGGAAATCGTCACTGGTCTTGCGGCAAAGGCCACGGCCACGGGGCAAAAGGTGAGAATTCGGGCGGGCACTCACTTCACTGAATACGACTTTAAACAATTGTTTTACCACGAAGTGATGATTCATTCTTTAACCGCAATCAATGGCTCCAAACAAAACGTCTTAAAGTGTATGGGGAGTGGGTCACTTCGAACCTTGAAAGCCCAAGAGGGGCTTGCGACTTTTTCTGAGGCCATTACAGGTTCTCTTGATATCAACCGAATGAAGCGAATCAGTTTGCGCATTTTGGCCATTGATCTGGCCCTTAAGGGTGCGAGCTTCAGAGATGTGTATCAGTTTTTCAAAGACAATGGGCAAAGTGTGCTTGAGAGTTACACATCCACGCAGCGAATTTTTAGGGGTGGCTACCCAGATAAAAACATTATCTTCACCAAAGATTGCATTTATCTTGATGGCCTGATGAATGTGCACACGTTGTTTCGATGGGCCATGAAACACAATCGAATGGAGCTGGCCCACCTACTTTTTTGCGGCCGCGTGAGTCTTGAAGATGTATTTGAACTCGAAGAACCTTATCGACAAGGTATCATTGTGCACCCCGAGTTTTTGCCAGGCTGGTTTAAAAAAATTGAAGGCCTTGCGGGGTCGTTAATATTTTCTCTGCTTGCCAACGTGGTTCGAATTAACATTGATGGAATAGAGCATGGGGATAGGAAAGACAAGGTGCCTGGATGAAATCGAATTTGTGGGGTACCGTTGGTCTTTACTGTTAACTGGATTCTCCGGCTGTTGAAAATTTTGGTGGCTAACGACTTGAAGTTGGGGAAGGCCTCTTGCGCGAAAAGCGGACACTTTGAAAGGGTTAAATAATCGGGGAGCCACGAAAGTGTCGATGCGGCTCAAATCAAAATGGAGCTCTGTACTTATGCTTCTTATGTTATCACGCGGGGAGGGCCACTTGGAAGTCTTAGATGATTGGGCCGTCGTGAAGCAGTCGATGCGCCGCAAATCGAAATGGAACCGAGCACGTATGCTTATGTTTAGGGAGGGGCGCTTTGGGAGTCTTAGATAATAGGGCAGCTATGAAATCGTTGATGCGATGCAAATCAAAATGGAACCTGGTACCTTTGCTCGTTTTGATGACGGCGTCTGTGGGTTGGAGTGCTGAGGACACTTGCTTTTTCAAGCACTCGGGTATTGAGAAAATTCCTGGAGCTGAATTTTTGCCCGAATCGGTATGTCTATCGCAGGTGAGGTTTGAAGATAGGAGTTCAGGATTATTTGTATCCATCGACGGTGATCCATTTGTTGGAGTTTATCCAGTGCAAGAGGTGACCCGTAAAGAGGATGTGATTAAATATATGACCTATTTGTATCGCCATCCGTTTCAAACAAAAGGGCAGCCCATGGAGGCGACCATTCGTTTTTCACTAGATGTCCAAGCCAGCAGCAACGAGGTGGATTATCTATACTTGGCTTCAGAGTTTTTCGTGTACCACCCCGATGGTTCTCACGATGTTCATATTTACTATTATCGAAGAGAGAAAAAACAAGAATAAGCACCTGAGTGCCTAAAGAAACTTTGACGGCGCTAGATCCATGATTTTTCTAAATGCCTTACTCAGTCCGCCAGAACTTGAAAACCCTGTGGAAAGGGCCACGTCCAGCACCGAGGGCTTGTCAAAAACCATAGTGCATTTGGCGTGCATCACTCGAAGATTATTTCTGTACGCCGCTGGTGTGAGTCCGAAATCATCATGAAAAAATCGCGACATCACTCGATAGTTTATCTTAAGTTTTTCAGCGATCTCCTGGATAGGGTAATCTTGGCCAGGGTTGCTATCAATATAGCCCTTCACCCTCAAGCTCACGGCCGCAGGATCTTTTTTATAGACAATGTTGCGGCCTTTCGGAAAGTCTTGCATAAAACACTTTACATCTTCTTCTGTGCTGATTGGTGACAATCCCTTCCGCGACATCAGATACGGGTTTTTAGGCACAGATTCAGGTAGAGGTGTACGTCCAATAAAGGCCGTCCACTCCAGTGGCCCGGGTTTGATCCTCCAGTGAATAACTGAAAAAGGCGGGAGAAAAAGGGCAGACGGACCTGTTTCGCTCAGCCATTGTCCTTGTGAGAAGACACAAACTTGGTTTTCTGAAAGGTCACCGAAAAACAACCACCATTGCGGCCCCGCCACATCGGTGTGAACGGTCTCAGACAGCCAATGGTGGGTCCTCACAAGTTGAATGAGGTTGTCGTTCAAGGCCTTGTATGAGCTTTGATAGGATGGGCCGTTCACAATAGTGTCAGACACAAAAATCACCTCGCTGCCTTTAAGGCTAAATGCCTCTCCAACCAGAGTCTAGGCCTGAGAGCAAAAAAAGCGGCGCAGCCAGGCTGCTTTCAGAAAAAATGTCCACTTTGGAGCGATGGTCGTACGCAATGAACGGCAAACTGAATGTATGAATAGCCGATTTCAGTGTGCCATCGATAAAAAAGGACCCATTGGTTTTACGGGAACGGTATAAATATTTATAGCGTAGAGGTCTTCAATGGGCTGATCAATGCCTTCATTAGTGAGCGGGAAAGTGCCAAAATGCATGGCAAGGCTTTTTTTGGCCTTTAAATCTAGGTGGGCCATTACGGCATCGTCAGGATTCATATTGTTTTCGCAAAGATCAAGGGTGACGGCTACACTCACACGAACTCACTAATTTTAGAAATGTTTTGGTGGTTATATTTTTTCATGTAGCCTTCCAGTTTTTTGTATTTTATTGAGCTTTTGAAAACTTTTGGCCAAAAATCGGCCAATTTTACATAGCGTCCTTAAAGTCCAATTCAATCTCTGTCGTTAACTTAATATTCAATGCTTCTACAACTTTTTGCAATCTCTCAATAGAAGCTCCATGATATTCGTTTCTTTCATCTCTTGAAACCTGGGCTTCACTCACGCCCAGTCTATCTGCTAAGTCTTTTTGCTTAAGGCCTTTAAAAATTCTTAACGCAACCAAGCTTCTTCCTAGGCCCGTGAGATTTTCAATAGGAGCAAAATCACCTCTTTTAAGCTTTTCATACTCCTCAACTTCTTCTTTAAGTTGAAAGGCGAAAGATAGTAGAGGATCTGTTGCTAGCTTAACTTGAGACTTTGTCATGCCTGCTTCTTTCATTTTAGCCTTCTGACCTTCAATGGTTTGAAACTCTTTTTCCAGTCTTTCTTTTGCTTCTGAATACTCTTTATCTGTTTTAATCATTTTTTGCCTCTCTTAAAACTTTCACGATACCTTTTGGTTTAAAATTGCTTCTCGATTGCCTAAAAGCCGAAGGAAAAGTCAATTCATGGCCAAATTCATCTGTGATACCTGAGTTCCAACCATTAATATGTGGGTAAAACTCAACTCTATAAAGCAACCACATTGGAAGTTGTTTTTTTGGATATCCTCTATAAGCTTTTCTTGATTCCGGCGACCAGTCCCAAACCTTATGAGGGTCAATATCGTTTAAATCAGAAACCAGCTTTTCAAGTTTCACAAGGTCTTCTCGCTTAAAACCATTCAAGTGAGGATCAAAGTAGCCATCAATATCATTTGGGTGATCTTTATCCTCCACAAATGATCCATCTAGAAATATGTCCTCAACTCCAACGTCCCACAATTGTTTTGTTAAAACTTCCACTCGATTAACAAGCTCACTTCTCCAGCCTTGATCCCAAGTTTCTGAACGGCCATCACCATTAACAAGAATACTGCTTCTAATTTCTTCAAAAGTAGCCTCATAAGTTTCTGGTTCTAAAAATCCATCTGCATTAAACTGGTTGGGTATTGCCATAATTCTATCTCCAATTATATAAATAACATATTTGTTAAGTTAACAAAAGGGTTATTTTTGGCTCTGGACTTAGGTATTCTAACTATATGTTTTTACAGAACTTTATTTTTAGTGGAGCTCTCAAATTGATGCATTTTGGATGAAAAATTGATTGTTGATAAGGTCTACCGACTTTTTACAGTTTTTTGTAGATGGCGACGGATTTTTTGTAGGCCTTGATCCGATATTCAATTTCAACCTTTTTCCCTGGATGGTGTTAGTCATTTTTTCTGTGGGCTTTTTCTTGCGAGCAAATACTTTTAAAAGCCCTTTGATTTCATCTAAAGAAAATCCAAGCGTTCTCAACCAACGAATAGACATTAAATAGCTCGGCTTAGGCCAATACGAACATCGTTGGTTTTGTCGCCTCGATGCAGAGGCATGGTCACAGCTTCAAGATTGAAGTCGTTTACAAAAAAACCAGTTCGACGTTTCTCCATAGTGAGCCCCATATCGCCTGTTTTTAAATCATAATCGCAAATCAAGTGGCACAGGCAGCCTACTCCAATGCATTCGGAATGTGATGTGTACGGAATGTATACACCACTCTTTGGGTCCTCCCAATGAAAAATTTTCTGGAATCATCAGATCTCTAACGGGGTTTAGGTGGGGGTTAGTTGAAAAAGGGGAGTGATTTAAAGGTTAAAGGCTTTTTTGTATCGCGACCTGATGGCATAAAAGTTGCTCAATTGCTGAGCATCTAGAGATTAAAGGAGTTCATCTCGTGTTGGAGCATTGCTGCCTGCGCAAAATTGTCATTGGTGTCTATGGGGTTTGGATGATTGCCCATGGCGCTATTACTGAGGCAAGCATCATGCCACCAGGAGCCTGCAAAAAGGCTCTTTCAAATATAAAACTAGAAATGGATGAGGCTAAAGTTCGGGTGTTTTCTGTGTCCGAGCTGGTTTTTGAGCTGGGACGTCGCCCACGGCATGAAGAGCTTGGAGATTTGGCTTCCGTGGTTTTTATGACTGTCTCGGGGGGCGATTTTAACCCTTTCACCACGGCGGCCATTGTTGACGAATTGGCCGCTCAAAATCAGGTTGTGGTGCCAAAGGAGCTTGCCGGCGGCATTGAGTCGGGAATTAGTTTTGCTGTAGTGGGAAAACCTGAAAATATGGCTCGATTTATTTCAGGTGTGGACGCCAAGCTCAAAGGCAAAAGCATTCAGATTGGGTTAAGTGTTCTTGATATTGGGGCCGCTCCGACAAACTACCTTAAGTGGGTCACGGACATCGACTATTACCCTTCATTTTTAGACGAAGATGATCAGGCCTCGCTGCTCGATGTGCAAGAAGCCGTCACCGAAAAACAACAAGTGGTGGTGTTTAATTTAGCAAGAAGTGGGAACTTTTTTGCTGCCGTACCCTGGGCCATATTTTCTAAATACGAAGAACAAGTGCAAATAGAGGTAAGAAGACTTAAATTTTCTAGTGTTGAGGAATTATTTTCTAAAGATGAAGAGTGGACTCGATTGAAGATGGAACTTCGAAATGGGCAGGTCCATTCAGCGGCTCAAATTGGCCACGCCAACAGCGGCTTTGTTCTTATGGGGTTGCACACTTTAGGGCACCTGCAGAAAAGTGCCGAGTTAATTAAGCCGAAGCATCACAAATATTCACAACTGATTGATGGTATCAGAAATTGTGCTCGCTGTGCATTTGTGGGGTTTGAGGCATTAGAGGTGGACGACGCAAAACCGGTTGGCACGGAGTCGGCTACGGTCGAAGCCAGACCTGCGACTCGGGTTCAAGATCAAGCTGATTTAGCGGGTCACTATGACAGTGTGGTTTCAACAGAAAAATCGCTGTCTGAATTAGACGTTCACACTAAGGCCGAGCCTGTTGAAGAAAGCAAAGAGGCCGAAGCAGAGCCCCTAGCCAACGTGCCAAAATCGGGTAAGCGGGTGGTTGTGCGGCTAAAAGTGGACGATCAACTGTTAAAAAGAGTGGGAGAATTTCGTAAACCCAAAACGGGTGGGTACGACGTGTTTAAGGCTGCCTTTCCCAGTATACACGGCACCACCGATGTGGCGGGCGAGGCGCTGAGAAGCATGATTGCGGCACTTCCAATATCTGAAGAAAAGCGCCAAATTCTAATGGATGATGTGTTCTCTTTGGGGATCCCGGCCTCACTGGCATCAAATTTCATGCATAAATTGCAGCCAGCGAGTGCGGCAAAATTCATTCTGGCCATGGACAAAATCGGAGCGGCCTATAAGGCGGCGGTTAGTGACATCAACATAGATGTAGACCGACTCCACACAAAAGAGTTAGCAAAAATTATGGCCAAATTGTTGCCCGAGCGTAAAAAAGCCTTGTCGGCCTATTTGGGTGAAGACGACGGTGAACGTGGCGGCGAAATCTTAGCAGCTCGATCAGCAGCAGAGACAACAGAAAAGTCTGAAATCAATGAGAGTGAGGTTGAAATTTTACTTGAACGTTTGATTGCGCTGGGCGAGTCCACATCGCAACTCAGAGACGAAGCCGAGGCTGTCGTGGAAGCTGAGAGCGCTTTGAATCAATCCGCCCGGGGCTTTGTAAAAGCGCTGGATCAACTGTCAGAAGACCTCGACGAAAATGGCAGCATCTATAATGTGGTTATGGAAGTGGGCGTGAGTCGAAAGCGTAAAATGCTGGAGGCGGCCACCGTATCTGTTGAGAGCGGCGAGGCGGAGCTTCGACTCCGGCAACAACAATGGCTAAAAAACAAAGACAAATGGGAGCGGTTGGTAGAAGCAGGAATCCCGGCCCCACCAGATCCAAACTCTACTGTGGGGAAAATTATGCGGGCTCTGCAGGCGGGGGCGAAAGAAGACCTTGTGGTTTTAGATGGCAAGGTGGTGCTCCCCGTGGAGCTATTAAGGAAGAGTGATCTGGGTAGCGCCAATCAGAAAAAAATAGAAAGATTTGTCTATGCACTTGAAAAATTGGCGGCGGGTCAGTTGTCTGTGGAGTATGGCAGCACCAAGGGGTTCTCGTTGCCTGAGAATCCCAAAAAGGGAGCTTACGGGGACGGAGATAACAAGCGCCGGATATCTTACTATCAATTAAAGGGTGACCGATATCTTGTGGTTTTTGCGGCCTATCGAGGGACCGATTACGACAAAAAGTTTCGAGCCCAGATCGAATCTTGTGTGAAAAAAGTGTTTGATCGTTACAAGGATCAGCTCATTTAATCGCAGTGGCTATTTTGGCCCAGTGTATCCATCGTGTTAACAAAGTAAAAAATTACCAGGCAGAGTGGGGCATTTGACATTTTAGGCGCGAGCGAGGAGCCTACACCAAACCCTATCTGGAGCAATTTATGGTGATCCTAGGATCCGTTGGACGTGTACTGGTTCTTGTGGGCCTAAGCTTAGGAATTTCATGGAGTTCTGAGGTCACGGCAGCCCGAGCGGGCGGTGAGGCTCAGTCGGTGATTGTGGAAACCACCTATGGTGATCTTGTCGGCGTAAGCCTTGATGAGGAAGGAAAGGCTATAATTGAATTGACGCCGGGTCTCGCAGATGACGAGGTCATATTTCAAGATACTTGGTCGAATCAAAGGTTTAAAAAGCTCATGTGGTTTACCTCGGCCAAGCAGCGGCAGCTGATCCTGTTGCAGGATGTAAATGATGACATCTACGAAGTAAGAATAGACATGGAAAAAATTTTTGAACCTCAATCTAAAAAGTCTTGGCTTCGGATGCTGAAGCCAAAACCCCGGCGCATCACTGTAGCGGTGGAACTTTTTCATTTTAAAACGCCGAATTTTGCTGCTGGGGTCCCGGGGCGAATCCCTCAAGATATATTCGGTCATCGGTGGCCGGTGGAGCAGATGATTCACTTTTATCTGGATCATCGCGATGAATCTTGTAGTGGTCTGATTCGCGGAGCTAAGATCTAGACGAGTAAGAGCTCGGGCCACGGTGGCCTTGGTCGCCTTGCCGACCATTGCGCCGTAACTGTCTTATGTTCATACCGTTGGAGCTGGCGTATCGAATAAACGGGGCGTTCATCCTCAGTTGAGGGGGGCATTGCCCCATTAGTTGATCTTATTCATAACCAAAAGAGAGATGAATTGTTATCGGCCCCGTTTTTGGTATTCTCGTGGATTCTATGAAGGCTCCCTATTTAATTTTAGTTTTTCTGATTGGGCCCGTGGCCAGCGCAGATTATCACTGCCATGATCTATTGGCCTATTCATTGGGCGCTGATCTTGAAAATCCACTTTATGATCCTCGTCGAAGAGAAGAAGACCGTGAAGATCAAAGGCCGTCGGTCTATGACGAGCGTTCGATCCCGACGGAGTACCCAGGTGGAGCCTATCCCGCGGGGCCTAAAAATCCAGATCGAGGCGTTTCAATCATTGATTACGACGATGACACGCCTCTGGAGTCCAACGTCATTTATTGGTAGGGACTGGTTAATTTATTCAGATATTTTTTCACTCAACTCAAGCCATTGCGATTCGAGTTGTTCAAGATTTTGCCGTTGCAGGTGAAGATCGCGGGCTAATCCCTGAGCTGATGCGCCAGCAGTTTGGGTGAGCTGTTCAGAGAGTTCGTCTATTTTTTGATTGATAGCTTCCATGGATTTTTCAATTCCAAGCAGTTGCGCTCGCCATTGGCGTGATTGCTTTTTGTTGAGTGGAGAAGCGTCGGCCGCTGAGGATTTGTCTGGGCCAGGCGCCGGTTCAGCGGGTTTTGGCACTGTGGAGTCTTCGGCTTCAGCGCCCCACTGGCCCCGTTGCACACTCCAAACATATTCGTCGTAGGTTCCGGGGAATAGTTCTAAAGTTCCTTTTTTGATATCAAATATTTTTTTTGCCACACGGCCAATAAACGATCGATCGTGGCTGACCACAATGAGAGTGCCGGCAAAATCTCGAAGGGCTTGAGTGAGGGCTTCCACCGTATGGAAATCCAAGTGGTTTGTCGGTTCGTCCAGAATAATCACTGGTGACTTTGACAACAGCACCTGGCCAATGGCGACCCGAGATTTTTCGCCGCCCGAGAGTACCGCAATTTTTTTGTTGATAGAGTCACCCGAAAACAAAAGAGAGCCCGCCAAGTCTTTAATTTCTTGCGGAGTTATAGAGGTGTGGGCTGCATGGGCGAGAGATTCATAAACCGTGTCAACGGGGTCAAGGGCCTCGGCCACATGTTGGGCGTAATATCCCACCTCTACTTTTTGCCCGTGGGAAATTCTTCCGGAGATGGGCTTTAGCTCGCCAGCCAAGGCTTTGAGCAATGTTGTTTTGCCGGCTCCGTTAGCGCCGACCACACCGATGTGATCCCCCCGGAAAATACTAAAATGTAAACTTTTAAGTACTGTCACTCCGGGGTAGCCCAAGTCGGCTTGTTCCATATCGATGGCCAATTTGCCGATGGGCAGGGGCGGTGGTATGGATATTTTAGTTCGAACGGGCAAAGACTTTATTTCAACAGACTGCATTTTTGCCAGTTGCCGCAGGCGACTTTGAACTTGTTTTGCTTTTGTCGCTTTGGCGCGAAATCGATCCGCAAAGGCCATGACTTGTTGGCGCTTGGCTTCCTGCGAGAGCGCCATTTTTTGCAGCTGTTCTGCAAGCAGCGCTTTTTGTTCAAAATAGTCATCAATATTGCCGTTGAATTTTGTAATATCACCCTTTTCGACCTCTAGGGTGTGGTCGGTGGTGCGCCGGAGAAACTCTCTGTCATGTGAAATCAACAAAAAAGATCCGGGGAATTGTTGAAGAAACTTTTCTAAAACCAATGTGGACTCGAGATCCAGATAGTTTGTGGGCTCGTCCAAGAGGAGTAACTCACTATCTTGGCATAAAAGATTGAGCAGCTTTATTCTCATTCTAAAGCCGCCGCTGAGCTTTTTAAGTTGCTGATGAAAGTGGTCTTCGAGCAAGCCAAACTGAGCCCCTAATTTTATAATTTCCCAGTCGGGGTATTCAGTATTTTGTTGAATAAACTCCAGCCCCGTCAGCGCGGGTGGGGCCGCATCTTCTTGGGCCAGGTGCCCAATGCGAAGATTCCTTCGATAAATGGCTTTTCCGTCATCGAGGGCGTCTGGATGAATCAAGCACTGAAATAAAGTTGACTTGCCGGCCCCATTGGGGCCGATAACTCCGATGTGCTCCTCGCTATTAATGGCAAAGTTCACCGAATGAAAGAGTTCACGGGCGCCGAAGCGTTTAGAGGCATTTTGAAGTTGTAAGAGTATACTCATCTATCGAGTTTCAGAAATTGAAAGTACGCTTCCTCGACCACGTCTATTTCTAAGAGTGTGCCCGTGTTTTCGTCGGTGTAGTGGCGTGGGGCGTCGATGGATTTGTCGTCAAACTCTCTGCCCCGCTCAAATAACACCATTTTTTCTGCTCCTGTTTCATCTGAATAATAAGGAACATAAAACGAGTCAACACGGGCGTAATCGGGCAAAAAGCCCACAACCATATTGAACTGGTCCACTAAGATTTTAGGCACGTTTTCAAAAACCAGCGAGACGCCCTCTTTAGGGTCTTGGCACCAAATCATCCACTCTCGAATACCGTTGGAGGTGATGCCGGTTAAGCCTTCAAGGTCAAACCGATAAACTCCTGGGGTATCGATTTTCAATACTGAAAAATCTGCTGATTCATCAATAAGGCCAGTGAATTTAGCCTCGCACCCCTTAGAATTCTTTTTCGCAACGATTTTCAGCTTTTCCACGTGTTTTACCCTTAAATTGAAAGCCAATGAATATTCTTGGGAGTTTGCATTCGTTGTCGCAGACTGGTCGTAATCGGCACCACGCTTCCGACAAAACTCTTATATCCCTGTTTAACCGCGCCAAAATAACTTCCACTTGAGCGATAGATCATGTACGACCCAATGCCCGCGCCGCCAGGCCCCATGTTCATGCACTTATCCGGACCTTCCGTGTAGCACCTTTGAAGGCGGTGAAGAATGTCTGCCACGTTTAATGAGCCGTAGGGGTCACAGCAGCCAATGGCCACTCGTTTGCCGTCGCTGGCTACAAAAATACGCCCGCCCAATCCGTGCTTCTTGGCGTTATTGGTTGTGGCACCGCTGGAGTTTTTCTCATGTCCATAAGGCGCATTAAAAACGGCGTTGGTAAACAGCTCGTCAGTGATCAGTAGAAGTTCGGTGATAAAAGATTGGCGGCGAATAAATTGAGATAGGTGACTTTGTATGAGGGCCAGAATGCCAAATTTTTCATTGGCGGCCTTAAAGTCAATACCGATACCTAAGTATTCTCGGTCTTTGGCGTCGCTCACCGATTCTGGGCAAAAAATGGCCGATGCTGGATGATCTAAAAATTTTTCGGGGTCTGCAAGCATCAGAGCTGAGGTTTTAAGTTCTGTCTCGGCCTCAGGGCTACCCACCTGCACCACGTGTCGCACGCCGTGATTAGCGGCAATATCCACCACTTCTCTGGGGTGTAAATCAGTCCCAACCACAATACCCGTTTCAGTTTTGAAGCCTGTAGGAAGGCGGCCTTCAAAGGGAGCCACTTGAATTTTATGTTCCCATGGGGTGCCATGAAGGCTGCCGAGTATCTGCTTCAGTTCTTTATTTTGAGTATCCACGTTCATGTTCCTTGGTGCACTAAACAGACAAACTCATTATGGCTTGTCCGCATTGGATTGTCCCTTATTGTTTCCTATGGCCCGATAAAAGTCCAGTCTTCTATGAGAACTATTGATCCTGATTCACAGCATTTTCTCTGATTCGATTTGTATTGTATTATGAAAACGCAACAATTTTTGTTGATGTGGGGCCTCTCCTCTGGCGGAGGGGATTGATTTGTCCCTAACAGGCGGTTGGGGAGGGGGATGAGGTATGATAGCTCGGGTTATTTGGTTGTATGTATTGGTCATTTTTCCTTTCTGTTTTGCGCAAGCAAAGGCCACAAAGGGGGCTGAGGATAGGGGTCAATCCATTGCGGAGAAAGTCTACAACAGACCCACCGGTAAGGATTCAGTGGGTTTTGCGCAAATGTTGATCCAACCCAAAAGTGGTTCGGCCAGAAAGCGAGAGTTTTTTATGTTTCAACGGCGACCCAAGCCCAATGAGATTGCCTCGCTCATTCGTTTCTTAATGCCAGCAGATGTGAAAGACGTGGGGCTTTTAACCCTTGATGATGCTGGAGATGAAAGTGACCAATGGATCTATTTGTCTGCTAGTGGAGGACGGATTCGTCGAATTTCATCGAAGCGAAAAGATGGAAGTTTTGTGAACTCGGATATCTTTTTTGAAGACCTCCGCGATAGAGAGGTGAAAATGGATAAGCACGTTTTTTTGGGTGAGGAATCCGTGAACGGTGTTAAGTTGTATAAAGTAGAAAGCACGCCCGTTAAAAAAGACAACTCGGCCTACAGCAAGCGAGTAGCATGGATTCACCCTGAAAGTTGGGTGCCGATAAAAATGGAAGCCTATAAAAGTGGCCGTAAGAGTCCATGGAAAGTGACGCAGGTATTTAAGCTTGAAAAGGTCCAGGGGATTTGGACCGTACTCGATAGTGAGACACAAAACTTGGTCACAGGAAGTAAAACGCGAATGGTAGTCAAACAGGTGAAGTACAACCTGGGCTTGCCAGAGAGCCTTTTTACCCAAAAGGTGTTAGAAGATCCACGTCGTGAAGAAAAGTACCGTCAACTTTAAGCCCCGTTGGTTTTCTATTTTGGCCTTTGTTTTGGCTGTTACACCGGCGGTGAATGTTTATGGGGACAGCAAGCAAACACAGGCGCACTCTTTTCATACTTCGAAAGCCTCAGCGTTCAAGGCGCTGCGTAAGCTGAAGAAAAAAGGCTTGGAGGCTCAGGTTATAAAGAAAAAGGTTCGGCCCCAATATGCCGTTATCAAACAACCGAGCCCGGCGCAGGCACAGGTAATAGGTAAAAAACTAAGGCAGAATCAGTTTTCGGTGCGAAAAAGTAAAAATCAGTGGTTGATTGGTCCCCTGTGGAGTCGGCAACAGGTGTCGCTGTTGCGAAAGGCCCTTTCAAGTCAGCGACTGAGTATTCAGCGTTTTGTTAAAAAGCGAGGTGCCGGTTCTGTACTTGTTTTTGAGGTGCGCTTGCCCTCGGCTGGAGACAAGGGCCGGGCTCAAAAAACAGAAAGCCTCGTGTTTGGTGCGCCACCGCCGCTGCCTGAAGTTACTGAAACCAATGAGGACTCTAAGCCTTCGCCATGGGCGTCGGGTGGACGAGTTCGATTCGAGCCGGGTTACTTTCCGAGACGGACATCCTCCGTGTACGGACAGCACTATTTAGATGTGAATTACTTTTTAAAAGGGGCCTTGTCGTCGAGTTTTGACTGGCGCATTGGAGGGCAGGCCTCAACCTTTTTTCAGACCGGTGACGCCAGTGAGACTTGGTCGAATGCAAGTCTTGAAGAGACTTACCTTGGTTATCGAAACAATTGGTTTAAGTTTTCAGTGGGGGCCTTAAAGGTGATCTGGGGAAACGTTTATGAAAACTCCCTTGTCGACCGCCTGGCGAGGCAAGAACTCGGTCGTCTCATACTGACCCCTTATGATGAGAGACTTCGATCACAGTGGGCGACCCGCTTGGAGTTGTTTTTCGGTTCGTTAAAAATAGACATGGCGTGGGTGCCTCAGTTTCAAGTGTCGAACTTTCCTGAAGCCAATAATGTATGGTCGCCCATTGATAAAACGCGGGGTTTAATATTGGGGGCGAACTCTTCGACTCTCATAACGACTCTCGCTACCACGGGAGAAGTTGAAGATATAAACCCGAACTCCGACGCCGGTGGGGTTAGAATGACCTACTTGGGCAAGGGCCTGGATTTGGGTCTTAGTTGGGTGCAAGCGCCGGCAGCACAACCTTTTTATTTTGTGAATCCAGTTGTGGCTGTTGCAGTGGGTTTGGGTGCCGATCCCACAACGGCTCTGGCTAGCGCAGGCGGCGTGGCCTTCTACAAGGCCTACCCAAAGCAGACAGTTGTGGCTGTTGACATGAGCACTGAAGCCTTGGGTGGGACCGTGCGGGGGGAGCTGGGGTGGGCGAGAGATGGACTGACGTTAGATCAAAATTTTCTGCCCCTTGAAACCGATAGTTTATTGTGGACCACAAGCCTTGAGGTTTTCCCCGGCGATGGCAATAACACGCTAAATTTGCAAGTGTCAGGCAGTCATGTTCAAGCAGACAGCGAGACACTTCTACCTAAGGATGTTTTAAATTTTGGCGGGAGGTGGATGCGCGAGTGGGACCAAGGGCGGTGGCGGGGGCTTATTCGTTTTGCAGTGGGAGTGAACCCCTTTGACTATTATTTAGGACCCTCTCTAGTGTTTGCCGGACAGGAACCCCATGAATTTTCACTGTCACTCCATACCTTTGAGGGGGCTGGTCAGAGTGCGGGTGAGTTTTTTCAAGACAATGCCATGATCTTGGTCGGGTGGTCAGCAAAGTATTGAAATTCAGTTGTTAAGTATTTCGATGAAATTTCCGAAAAATAGTTGTCTGGCATGATATTTTTACTGAAAGACTTCACCAAGGAATGGCAATGGTCGGTCACATTAAGCCCTGGCAATCAATAGTTGCTCTCCTCATTTTACTACTTCCTTCGTTGTTTTTTGTGTCGAAGGTGTCGCCGAATAATCACATGTATCTCTACTATGAGAAAGATGATCCCAAATTGGTTTTTGAAAAACAAGTCCGGGACACTTTCGCCAATGACACCATCTACATCCTGTTGTTTCAAGGCGACGATCTACTTGAGGCGAACTTTCTAGGTCGACTCCACAAGCTCACTGAAGATTTATCAAGCTTGGAGTTCGTCGCAAAGGTCACCTCGCCAACAAATGTTGACCACATCGAAGCCAGTGCCGATGGTTTTGAAGTGACTCCATTGATAGATGTAGATGCGGACGAATTTAGCCAACAAAGTATCAAAAGCCGAATTACAAAAGACCGATTTGCAAAAGGCATATTGTTGGCTGATGATGCGCGCACCTTGGCCGTTGTCGTTGAGCCTGTTGCCGGTGAGGTTAAAGAATTTTATGAGCCTCTCGAACAACAGATTAGAAAGCAAGTGGTCCAGAACAAACTGGATGATCATCTCAAAGGTGTGTCTGGAATGTCGGCGGTCGTGGCCGCTGATACGCGGTCAATGGCGAGAGATACCCAAATATTACTGCCGCTTTCTTTTTTGTTGGGTATTTTAGTGCTGTGGTGGATGTTTAGAAGCTACGTTGTCGTGGCATTTGGCTTAGTTTCTTTGACCGTAACGGTGGTGTCGACCATTAGTCTTTACGGAATTTTTAACGTGCCATTTACTGCCGTATCAGAAATGGTTCCGTCATTAATATCGGCATTGACCATTGCCTTTCTCGTTCATCTCTTTAACAGTGTTTATTTTTGGCACGACAAAGGGTTAAGTGTTGAAGAGTCGGTTAAAAACGCCATGCAAGATGTAAGGTCACCATCTTTGTTTGCGGCTCTGACGACGATCGCTGGGTTTGTGTCGCTGGTGACAACAAGAATTCCTCCAGTGCAGAGCTTTGGTTGGGTCGTGTCGGTGGGATTGGTCGTTATCTACGTGGTGGTGATATGGTTAATGCCCCCGCTGGTTGCTAAGTTTTTGACCTTTCCAGAAAAAGTCAAAAAAAGCGGTTTAAGGGGGCTTGACACTGTAGTCTGGGGGATTGCAAAGATTGGTCTGAGGCACCCCAAATGGGTGATAGCGGGGCACGTGCTGGCAATTTTAATCTTGGCCCCCGTTCTCTTTGCCATTCGGGTCGAGACTAACTTTATCGAATTTTTTAAGCCAAATCACGAGATCAGAAAAAGCACTGACCTTGTGGAGAAAAACTTATCCGGAACGGCCTCAATTGATGTTGTGTTTTCATTGGACCACCTTGATGGATTAAAAAGTCCTGAGAAGTTACAGGTGATCAAAAACTTCAAAGACTGGGTAGAGAAATTGCCCGAAGTGGATAAAGCCGTTTCTCCTGTAGAAGTGATCGAAGATATGCACTGGGCGTATAACGGCGAAAAAGAAGGGTATCGGACGCTGCCTGATGATAGGGAATTGATCACCCAATACTTATTTATAAATAGCGGTGAAGATCTATATGATCTCGTCAATCGCGATTTCACTCAAGCGCGCGTCGGTCTACGAATGAAAAGCTTGGGAAGCATCAAACTTAAAGGTGTGTTGCAGAATATAGAAAATTATTTAAGTAAAAATTGTCCTGAGGACTTAAGCTGGAAACTTGCTGGCTCGACTTTTCTTGAGGTTTCACTTCTGGATACTCTGATCGAAGACCAAGAGCGCGGCGTTTTGGTGGCCATCATCTTAGTGCTTGGCATGATGGCCTTTTTATTTCGCTCTTTTTCAGGCAGCATTATGTGTATGATTCCCAATGTGCTCCCTATTTTTGTGTGTTTTGTTGCTATGGGACTTTCGAATATCGCCCTTGATTTGGCAACAATTACGATTTCGGGCATCACACTGGGGATTGCCGTAGACGATACGATTCATGTTTTTCATGGTTTTTTGCATCGTATGCGAAAGGGGCAGTCTAAGTTGTGGGCCATGGCCAGAACGTTCAAACAGGCGGGACGGGCAATCACCGTGACCACTCTTATTTTGTTGGCCCAGTATCTCGTATTTCTCACCGCCACTTATCGGCCGGTGAATTATTTTGGACTGCTAATGGCCGTGGGTGTGGCCTCGGCGTTGCTTTTTGATTTGTTGCTGCTTCCGGCTTTGATTCAGGCGTTTTGGAGAAAGTCCAAGCGAGAACAAAATAGTTCGAGAGACACCGCAATTACAAAGCGGCATGCGGCATAGAATTTTGTTTTCGATCTATGTTGATTAATCCTGAATCCAGAAAATTCACACGTCCATAATTTTCGATGCCGCCGGCAAACTGACCTTTTTGATCAACGACGGGAAAACCAAACAGTTCAGGTTGTGATTGCGTCTCGGGGTTTAAGATCTTACCCGCAAATAGGTTCGGAGCCAAAAGGTGAGCGGGTTCTCGCAGAGGTGGCCACCCTTTGTAATCGATGGCCACTTCATGTGAAAACATATAATAGCTGCCGGTGCGACACTGGGCCAATGAGGTGAGTTTTCTTCGGTGTGAAGAGCAGTCACTTTCTTCAGCTGAAAAAATCAGATAAAGGCGTTTGCCACTTTTTGTTGATCTCCAAAAAACCTGCGGCACTTCCATTTGGTAAAATTCTTGCGAATGATGGAAAATGTGGATATCTGATCCCGACCACCGTTCAATGTTTGTGCTGCTTAGGTGGGCAATGACGCCGTCGCCATCAGGGTGAATCGTTCCATTGGGTTTTCGTCTTCTGGCGGTGATAAAACAGTGGTAGCGATCGTTATGATAGATAACGTAAGGGTCTCTCCAATTGATGTGATCAAAGCGAGTGTCTGTCACAGGGTTTGGTATAAGGGGTTTGTAGAGCCCTTGCTCCAGACGGCGCCAGCTGCTGAGATTCTCTGAGCGAGCGATGCCAATGTGTTGCGGGTATTGCCATTCTTTTGGCGTCCAATAGCGGCTATGTTTTGAACATCGCGAGGTGTAGAACAAGTAGTAGTAGGCGCTTTTTGGATCTTTGATAATGCTCCCACTCCAAATGGAGAGATCATCCCAAGCCCCGGAGCGACTTTTCGAAAACGCCGGATCCGGCGACAGAAGTTGCCAACCCCGATTGTTTTGAACCGCGTGCCCCAGTGAAGCCAAATCATGTCTTTGCTGCGGATCAAATTTGCAGTGTTCTTTATTGGCTTGAAGGAAAAAAACGTGATTTTCGCCGTTTTTTTCTGCGAACCAAAAATCCCAAATATAGCGATCCGGCAGGCTCCAGGCCATTTCAATTCCATCCTGAGTTGTGATGAGTCGGACTGTTTAGAAACGGGAAAATGGGGGTTTTTGTCAAGGGGGTTTGGTGGGTCCGCCGGGTCAATGGGCCCGGGATTGGATCTGAGGTGGATCAGCGGTGATTTTTTAGTTGATCGATGTCCTCATACTATTTTTCGGGGGTGTGGTGCATCTTTTCCAACACAGTCTCATCCAGAAAAGAAAGGTGTTGCGCCCTCACTTTGATGGCTGCGGCAAAAGCCCCTGAGGCGTTGTTTTTTGCCTGTTTTAGATCTGGGCTGAAACCTCTTGTTTCACCTGTAACACTTTCTGGGAAAAGGTTTTAAGAGAGGCCTAAGGGGTTGAAATGGACCTCCGGAAATCGATATGTTGTGGTTTTCTAAACGAATCGCAAACAACATTCAAATAGGGGTAGTGATGATTGATCGGAATGATAAACAGGGGCTGGGGATTATTAGAGTTTTGTTATCTAAAGGCAGCCATTTATTAATCAGATGTAGGTTTTTGTTTTTTGTCAGTGTTCTAGTTTTCGGCAGTTTGACCACCGCGGAGGAAGCGAAAAGTTTATGGCGGGTCAAAGCCAGAAGTAAGATAGAGACTCGGGCAAACGTTTCGGAGAATGGATTTCAGAAAGTGGCTGCCATTTCGGAGAGAGGGCAAGGGTATGTGCCCACGTCGATAAAGCGGATTTATGAGGATTTTGTTCTTGAGACTTGGTCCATGATCTATCACCAACAGGATTTGATACCTGAGCATTTGGACAAAAAAATGAAACCAGCATTGAAACTGATCTTAGCAGCCGCGCACAGTCTGGAAGGTCATTATGTTGGGCCCTATCAGGATTTTGTCGACCGTATCATGTTGGATCTTTCACAATTTGCTTTAGATAAAGATATGCGCTCTTGTTACCGAGCGTGGGTCATTGATGTGAACGAAGTAAATGCCTTTAATACAGGATGTAATGTATTTATATCAAAATTAATGATCGACAAGCTAGATATTGATGAAGTCGAGGCCATCATAGCCCATGAGATGAGTCATGGTGATTGGGGCGATGGAGTTCGAACCATCGGATCTTTTTTTGCCTCTGCCGGACACCACTTTGCTGACTACACGCACGACTATATACGCAAATGGATCACTGGAGAAGTGTCGGGCCGGATTCAAGGAACTCGTGATATGGGTCACATGTTTAAAATATTGGAAGAGTTTGCGACGCGAGCTCCAGCTGTGGAGCTGAGAGCCGACACGACCGCAGTTCGCCTTTTGCACCGAATGGGTCGATCGAGATCCGCATTGCCTATGGCCCTTGTGAAGTTGCATGGGTTTGAAGATCTTGTGGATTATTTGAGGCGATCCACAGACGGAAATGGCGAGGTAGTTCCGGGTGTGCGTAATTATCCCAATTTAGATGAACGTCTTGAGAGAATTGGCGAGACTTATGGCGACATAGACAAAAAAGAAAGCGGCATGTAGGCAGTAGATGATTTAGCGTTTTGTCTCGCGGGTCTAGGTGCTAGACTGTATACTCTTGTGAAATTAAAAATAGAATTTTTACCAAAAGACAATACAACAACGTCCCTTCGAATGGACCGATGTCTTAGCTAGATGGCGTTAGCCTCTAGGAGAGTGAATCAGGTTAATGGGGATGATTTTTTCGCTAATCGAGTTCCTGTCTTAGCAGGTAGCAGGGCTGAGTGGTCCTGTGAGTGATTTTGAGAAATCATTCGAAACGAGTTACGGCTCGACTTTTTTGGGCGGGTGGTTGCCCCAAACTGAGAAAATACAGCTAAACGATGCTGAGTTCTGGCCAGATCTTGGTCGTTAAAAAATATTCGCATTCTCCATTGTTGCTAGACTGTTGTCCAGTGTCTCGACTTGAGTCAAAACTGTACCAGGTCGAGACATATTCCTAAAAATAATCTGAAAAAAGCTAATGGTTTTAGACGCTTCTGCCGAAGAGATGAGTGGTTACAAAGCTCTCTAAAGAAGGGATCTTACTGCAAACTATGGAACGTAGCATAGTTATTTATATTACTAATCTATGCATGAGCTTCTGCAAAACGCTGTGGAAGCTGGGGCGAGGTGTATCCCATACACCCGTAAGTTCCTTTGTGGTCGCGGGATTGGCCGTATGGCTTCTAGGCTGCGTTGCCGAGATCAATGATCAGTTAGCAAACAAATCAGCGGCTCGAATTATTTTCTCTGAGGACGGTACGCCGTCAGGTGCCACAGACAAGTATGATTTTGGCGAAACTGCAGTGGGCGGAATGGCTGAGGCCACCGTGGACCTCTTCAATTTGGGAGACTTTCCCGCCACAAACGTCACCAGCAGCAGCATCCCTTCGCCATTTGCGTTTAAGGGTGGAAGCTTCCCCGGTATCGGCGGAAACTGTACTAGCACTCTTGCTGCCGGTGGCACTTGTGAAATTGTATTAACATATACTCCAGCGGCTTATGTGACCAACACAGAAAGCTTCACGCTCACTTACAATTCAAACAATGACACTGTCACATCCACGCTGTTTCTTGAGGGTACTGGAACCACTCCCGCCGTTCTTACGATTTCTGATGCACCTGTTTATGATTACGGAACCAAAGCTGTTGGCGGCGATCACGACCATGTGTTTACAATCACCAATGCGGGAGGTGCAACAGCCACCAACATCATCGAAGGTGGTTTGGGTTCACCTTTTCAGTTTCAAGATGGATTGTATCCTGGAACTGACGGGACATGCCCCATTGATGGGACCATCCCTGGCGGAACAGGTTGTACCGTTGTGGTCACGTTTTCGCCAACCAACATTGGTTTTTACACGGATCGCATTGAGCTGAATTATTTTGATGGCGCCACAGCACAGCTGGCCACCCGAGATCTTCAGGGTACGGCTTTGATTCCTGCTAATTTAGAAATTTCAGATGCACCCGAGTATGACTATGGTCAGATTCTTGTTGGAAACACTGTCGATTACACGTTCACAATCACCAACACGGGCGGGTCCACAGCCACATCCATGGGTGGCGGCGGGTTGGCGAGCCCCTTTAGATATGCCGGTGGCATTGGGTATCCGGGCACGGGCGGCACTTGTTTAGGCAGTTTAGCGCCGGCGGCCACTTGTGACATCGTGGTGACTTTTGCGCCAGTTACAACGGGCATGCACTCAGACACCATTGAAATTTATTACGACAATGGTGCGGGTACATCGCAAGCCGATCGGGATATAAAAGGGGAGGGCATGACTCCCGCTAATTTGGTTTATGATTTAGCGCCTGTATATGATTTTGGATTAAGAGCTATCGGATCTGTGACCTTGCAAACGATTACAATTACTAATACCGGAAGCATTGGCGCCACGGCGATAGTTGATGCCGGTTTGCTCACAGCTGATTTTCAATACGCTGGTGGCACTTACCCCGGTGGCGGAACTTGCTCGACGACTTTAGCCGGAAACGGTGGCACTTGTACGGTGAATGTTCAGTATGCGCCTGCTGGTGTGGGATCTCATACGGACTTTGTTTCTTTAGATTATTTTGATGGCGTTAATAATGTGAATGATGCCATGACGGTTACGGGTATCGGCGCACTTCCTGCCAATCTCGTTGTAACAAGTGGCGAACCTAATCCCTATGATTTTCAAGCCGATTTCGGAGTGATCGCCTACGGATCCACTCGGTCTCATACATTTACAATTCAAAACTCAGGTGGAGTGCCGGCAACGGGCGTGATTGTGGGCGGGTTGGTGGCTCCGTATACGGTCAACAGTACAACCTGTGGCGCTTCCATTAATCCTTCAGCCAGCTGTACTGTTGAAGTTCAATATGCGCCATTATCCACTGGCCCTCATGCTGGAAACTTACAGATCAATTATAATGATGGAGTGGTGGCTCAAGCATTGGTTCAGGGTATCGACGGCGATGCGGCAGCACCGGCATTATTAACAATCACAGAAATTGACCCCTACGATTACGGCACTCAGGCCATTGGTTCATTTACTCCTTACACCTTTACAGTGCAAAACACGGGCGGCGTTGATGCCACTCTAATGGCTGGCAGCGGATTAACTTCACCTGATTTTCGTTGGGAAACTACAGATGTTTATCCGGGAGCATCGGGCAATTGCGGAACGCCTCTCGCCCCGGGAGCCACTTGTACCGTGGTGGTCGAGTTTGGCCCCAACTCCACGGGCCTACTTAATGACACAATCACTGTTGACTATAATAATGGAGTCATTGCCACTTCAGTGTCTCGTGATGTGATCGGTACGGGTGCAAATCCGGCCATTCTTACGATTTCTGATGCCCCATTTTATAGTTTTGGCAGCGTGGCCAGCAACTCACTGACCACTCATATTTTCACTATTACTAATGCAGCTGGTTCCGTTGATGCCACAAGTATTACAGAGGTGGCATTTGCCATTCCTGAATACGATTTTGCCGGCGGCGTATTCCCAGGAACTGCCGGCAACTGCGTTTCTGGTGGTTCTTTGTTGCCGGGTACATCTTGTGATGTAGAAGTAGAATTTACGCCCGCCGTGAACGGATCCTACAACTCCACTTTAACATTAAACTATGACAATGGTGTAGCTGTGGTTGCGGCCAGTCGAAATATTCAAGGTGTGGCGACCAACCCCGCTCAACTTGTATTTACACCGAGTCCACAGGACTGGGGCACAGTGGCTCGTGGTTCAACCAATGTGGCGCTTATTAATGTGGAAAATACAGGTGGTGTAAATGCCACTGGCATAATCATAGGCTCAGCATTTTTAGCTCCCTACAGTTATACCGGTGGAAGTGGTTATCCGGGAGCGAACGGCACATGTACAGGAACCATCTTGCCCGGAGTGGCCAACAGTTGCATGGTTGAGGTTCAATATGTGCCCACGGTCAATGGCCCAACCAGTGATGATCTCGACCTCGACTATGATGATGGAACTATTTTAGCGCCAGTGACAGCCAGTGTGACCTTGCAGGGGAATGCGGATAATCCAGCTGTGCTCAATGTGCAAGGTGCTGATCCTACAGATTTCGGAACAGCTGCCGTGGGTGCCACTGTGCCTCTGGTATTAACCTTAGAAAATACCGGTAATATAGCCGCCACGGGAATTACTTCTGGCGGACTGGCCACAGTGAATTATCAATACACAGGGGGGACATTCCCTGGCGGTGGAACTTGTGTAGAAGGTGGCAACTTAGCTGCGGGCGCCACTTGTACTTTTAGTGTGGATTTTATGCCGCAAGGGGCAGCCATACATACAGACAACCTCACTCTTTCGTATAATGATGGGGCCGCAGCTCAAGTAGAAACTCATGGTGTAACAGGCGTTGGCGCTAATCCGGCCTCCCTAAATATTGCTAATATTCCAGATAGTTTTAGCTACGGAAATGTGGCTTTGACAACAAACCTAGATCACGAATTTACCGTAACAAATACGGGATCCATAGATGGCACGGGAGTGTCTGAAATCACTTTGGCAGCTCCATTTACAATGCCTGGTGGGTACCCAGGTGCGGGTGCAACAGTGCCTTGCGGTAATACCATTCTCGCTGGAGCCAGTTGCAATATAGTGGTTCGATTCGAACCCACGGTCACGGGCGCCCAAAACGCTAACATCACCCTACAATACAATGATGGGGCTAATGTTGTTACATCAGTGGTTACCGTTGACGGTATTGGCTTTGTGCCAGCTGATTTAGACATTACACCGCCAAGTTTTGACTTTGGCAATATGGCTTTAGGCGGTTCTTCCACGGCGCAAATTTTTACCATCACTAACGTGGGTGGATACAACGCCACTCTGGTTAATGAAGTGGCAATGGTGGATCCATTTAAATACACGGGCGGGGCTTTCCCTGGCACGAATGGCACTTGTGTGGCCAATCAAACGTTAGCTCCGGCAGCCAGTTGTGACGTGGAAGTTTATTTTAATCCATCCGTATTGGGTGCAGCCACGACCTTTTTAGATTTTAGCTATTTTGATGGATTAAACGCGCAGAACGAAACAGCCCAGCTGGATGGAACAGGAGTTGCTGTTGGACTGCTTGCGATCGCTCCAGACCCCCATGATTTTGGTTCAGTGGCAAATGGCGGACAAAGTGTGTCTCAATTGTTTACCGTGACCAACTCGGGTGGATTTGCTGTGACCAACATGAATGAGGTGGGTTTAACGGGCGACTTTATATATGTAGGTGGCGCGTTCCCAGGTTCTGGCGGGAACTGTGTGGCAGCTGGTGGTTTGACACCCACTTCGAGCTGTCAAATCGAAGTGGCTTTTAGACCTACGGCTACAGGCGGACTAGCAGATCAAATTGAATTTACGTACTTTAATGGTGCGGCCACGGTTTCGGCAACGGGTGATGTGACCGGTACGGGAGTGAACCCCGCAAGTTTATCCATTGCAGCCAATCCGGACTTGTTCAACTGGGGCATTGTTGAAACAGGAACAATCGTTGATCACACATTCACAGTAAGTAACTCAGGTGATGTTTCAGCGACCGGCATTTCGGAAGTGGGCCTAGGCGGAGAGTGGACTATGCCAGGAGGATATCCTGGTGGTGGAACATGTCCTTTGGCGGGTACGATTGCTTCTGGTGCCAGTTGCACGATTGTTGTTCGCTTTAATCCTTTGGTGAGTGGCGTAAAAACAGATGACATCGAACTTAACTATAGCGATGGTACTTTAGCAGGCCCGCCCAATGCCACGGCCACATTAACAGCTGATGCCCGAACGCGCGCCCTATTAACGATCTCAGCTAATCCAGATCCGTTCAGCTTTGGCACTCAGCCTCTGGGTTCAAGCACAATTCGAGAGTGGACACTCACTAACACAGGTGAAATGGATGCCACGGCCATTGCGGGAGATGTCTTCGCATTGGCTCCAGAATATGCTTTTGCTGGCGGCACTTTCCCAGGTGGCGGAACTTGTGTGAATGGTGGCACCTTGGCTGCTGCGGGCACTTGTACTTTCCGTGTGGAATTTGTTCCCGCCGGGGTGCCAGGGGCCAGAAACGACAACGTTGATGTTAACTATAATGATGGTGTGGCCGCAACCGATGTGACTCAGGCCATCACGGGCACGGCCGCAAACCCGGCTAACCTTGTGGTGATTAGTGGCGAGCTTGATCCCTATGACTTTGGCACCGTGGCTGTTGGTGCGACCCGTGTTCACAGTTCGTTTGTTGTACAAAACCAAGGCGGCGTTGATGCCACGGGCGTGGCCGTCAGCATTAGTGGTGGGCCATATACAGTTAATGCAACCACTTGTGGTGCAACAATTGCGGCCGGTGCCACTTGTACAGTGGATGTGGACTTCACGCCCGTTGGCAGTGGAGCCATTGTCGGTGACAATTTAGTGATAGATTACAGTGATGCCACGGGGGCATCGCAAATGTTGCACGGATTGCAAGGCACAGGTGCACTTCCTGCTCAACTTGTGTTTGATGACACGCCTTCTTATGACTTTGGTATTCAGCCTAACTCATCTTCAACAGCTCGCCTTTTCTGGGTAGAAAATATAGGCGAAGTCAATGCCATCGGTCTTGCGGGGTCATTCACAACAGGCACTCACTTTAAGTTTACTGGAGCCGGTGGTTATCCAGGTACTTTAGGTACTTGTGCTGACCCCATCGTGCCAGGTGTTGGTGGTCGTTGTCAGATTGAAATCGAGTTTATCCCGCAGTCCACGGGAGCGCACACCGACAACGTGATTTTAAGTTTCAATAACGGCGTGGGTGCGACAAGCAATCAATTGCAGATTGATGGTACCGGTGCGCCACCTGCATTAATCACAATTGCTCCGGGTGGGACTTTTGATTTTGGCTCCATTGCTCGCGGTGGTCGTGCCGTGCAAATTTTCACGTTAACAAATTTAGTGGGTGCTGTTGATGCGACAAATATCACTGGCGCTGTTGCCACTCCGGAGTTTGCATTCACTGGCGGCGGGGTGTTCCCGGGTACGAACGGGACTTGTGTGATCAATGGCACTTTGATTGGTGGGGCGAGCTGTGATGTTGAAGTGGAGTTCGTACCGTTAGCTAATGGCGGCTACATGGATAACATCACCATCACCTATGATGATGGACTTGTTGTTGGTCAGACTTCGGTTAGGCCCATTCAAGGTAATGCTACAGATCCCGCATTGTTGACATTCGCTCCTAGCCCTCAAGATTGGGGAACAGTGGCCCGCGGCTCCACCAACGTTGCGTTGGTAACTATAGAGAACACAGGCGGCGTGGATGCCTTGGGAGTCAATGAGGGGTCCGCTCTATTAGCTCCTTATAGTTATACCGGTGGCTCCGGATATCCGGGAGCAAATGGAACTTGTACGGGAACTATTTTGCCTGGCGTTGGCAACACTTGTGTCATTGAAGTGCAGTATGTGCCGACGGTCAATGGCGCAACAAATGACGATGTGGATTTAGATTATGATGACGGTACACTCATCGCTCCTGTTACAGCCAGCATGACATTGCAGGGTAATGCGGACAATCCAGCTGTCTTAAATGTGCAAGGGGCAGATCCCACTGACTTTGGAACCGCTGCCGTGGGAGCCACAGTTCCTATGCTGCTCACTCTTGAGAATACAGGCAATATTGCTGCTTCAGGAATCACATCTGGCGGCTTAGCAACAGTGAACTACCAATATACGGGCGGCACTTATCCTGGTGGCGGAACTTGCGTTGAAGGTGGGTCGTTGGCCGCAGGCGCCACTTGTACTTTTAGTGTGGACTTCACACCTCAAGGTGCGGGCACACTCACTGACACATTGACTCTATCTTATAATGATGGCGCAGCTGCTCAAGTTGAGTCTCATGGAGTGACAGGAGTGGGTGCAAATCCAGCGGCCTTGGGGATTGCAGCCGTACCGGACGCATTCAATTATGGAAATGTGGCCGTTTCTACAAGCGTAGATCATGAGTTCACAATTACAAATACCGGCGATGTGATGGCCACTGGAATTACTGAAATCACTTTGGCTGCACCCTTTACAATGCCGGGAGGATTTCCAGGAGCTGGCGCCACAGTGGCATGTGGACCTACATTGGCCTCGGGAGCGAGCTGCAATATTGTTGTTCGTTTTGCACCTTTGGCTCCAGGTGCTGTGAATGCCGACATCACTCTTCAGTATAACAATGGTGCGAATTTAGTGACTTCAAGTGTGACGCTTGATGGTGAGGGCGTGATTCCCGCCGACCTCGATATCGTTCCTGCAAGTTTTGATTTTGGTGATATGGCTCAAGGTGGGTCAACGGCGGCACAGATCTTTACTGTAACAAACAATGGCGGATATAACGCGACGTTGGTTAACGAAGTGGGATTGGTTGATCCTTTCAAATACACAGGCGGAACTTACCCCGGAACAAATGGCACTTGTGTAGCCAATCAAACGTTAGCTCCGGCAGCCAGTTGTGATATCGAAGTTTACTTTAACCCTTCGGCCATTGTGGCCTCCACGGAGTTTATAGATTTTAGCTATAACAATGGTGTGGGTGCTGTGAACGAAACAGCCCAACTTGATGGTAACGGCGTGGCTATTGGAGTTTTGACAGTGGCACCAGATCCCCATGATTTTGGACCTGTGGCCAACGGTGGTCGAAGTTCGGCCCAGCTATTTACAATTACCAACACCGGCGGATTTGTTGTCACAGCGATGAATGAAGTGGGCGTTGGTGGTGATTTTGCCTACACCGGTGGTGCGTTCCCGGGGACGGGTGGTAACTGTGTGGCGGCGGGTAGTCTAACCCCCACATCGAGTTGCTTAATTGAGTTAGAATTTTTGCCGACTTCAACGGGTGTGCAAAATGGCACCATTGATTATAGCTACTTCAATGGAGCGGCCACGACAAACGTAGTTGGAGATCTTGACGGCGAAGGTGTCAACCCGGCCGACCTCAGTATTGCGGCCAATCCAGATTCTTTTAATTGGGGCATTCAAGAAACTACAACCACAGTGGATCATACATTTACTGTTACAAACTCAGGCGATGTGGATGCCACTGGTATTACAGAAACTGGTCTTGGCGGAGACTGGAGTATGCCAGGCGGATATCCTGGAGGTGGTACATGTCCAGGTACAGGTACGATAGCTTCAGGTGCGAGCTGTACAATCATCGTACGTTGGACGCCTTCTGTGAGCGGTGTGACCACAGATGACATTTCTCTGGCCTACAGCGATGGAACAATTGCTGGGCCACCCAATGCCACAGCCACACTGACTGGGGATGCAAGAACCCGAGCTCTTTTAACTATTACGGCCAATCCTGATGCTTTCAGTTTTGGAACGCGTCCGATTGGTTCGACTCTGGTGCACGAATGGACTTTAACAAATACAGGTGAAATGGATGCTACAGCCATTGCCGGAGACGTTTTTGGATTAGCGCCTGAGTACGCGTTTGCTGGCGGAACATTCCCTGGTGGCGGAAGTTGTGTGAATGGCGGAACACTTGTAAACGGTGCCACTTGTACATTTAGAGTGGAATTTGTGCCCGCAGGAGTACCGGGCGCTCGCAACGATGTGGTTGATGTAAACTACAACGACGGAGTTGCCGTGACCGATGTGACTCAAGCGATCACGGGCACAGCCGCCAATCCTGCTAACTTGGTTGTGATTAGCGGTGAGCTTGACCCCTATGATTTTGGCACTGTGGCGGTTGGCGCGACTAGTACTCACAGTTCATTTGTTGTTCAAAATAACGGTGGCGTGGATGCCGCAGGTGTGAGTGTAGGTGTGAGCGGTGGCCCGTTTAGTATCAATGCCACAACTTGTGGTGTCACAATAGCTGCTGGTGCCACTTGTACAGTTGATGTGGATTTTACGCCCGTGGGCAGCACTGTTTACAATGGCGACAATCTCACTGTTGATTACAGCGACGCCACAGGCGCAAGCCAAATGCTGCATGGGCTCGACGGGACGGGAGCGTTGCCAGCGCAGTTGGTGTTTGACGATGCGCCGTCTTATGATTTTGGCGTGCATGCCAACACATCGTCAACGGCTCGTCTGTTCTGGGTAGAAAACATTGGTGAAGTAAATGCTGTGGGCGTGGGTGGATCTTTCACCACAGGCACTCACTTTAAGTTCACAGGTGCTGGTGGATATCCGGGAACCTTGGGCACATGTACTACGCCCATCGTGCCTGGCGTGGGTGGCCGTTGTCAAATTGAGTTGGAATTCATTCCACAAGCCAGTGGTGCGCACACAGATGATGTGATTTTGAGTTTCAATAACGGCGTGGGTGCGACAAGTAATCAACTGCAAATTGATGGAACGGGTGCTCCTGCAGCGCTAATAACCATAGTGCCCGGTGGCACCTATGATTATGGAACCATCGCTCGCGGTGGACAAGCTGTTCAAATTTTCACATTAACCAACGTGGCTGGTGCTGTGGATGCGACCAATATTACAGGAGCCCTGGGCACGGCCGATTTTGCGTTTACCGGTGGCGGCGTTTTCCCAGGAACTAGTGGAACTTGTGTTTTAGCAGGTTCACTGGCTGGGGGAGTGAGTTGTGATATCGAAGTTGAATTCACGCCGTTGGCCAATGCCAGTTACAGTGACACAATTACGATCACTTATGATAACGGGGTGATTGTAGGGCAAACGGCCACAAGACCTGTGCAGGGTGTGGCCACGGATCCGGCGCTATTGACGTTCACTCCAAGTCCGCAAGATTGGGGCACAGTGGCCCGTGGATCGACAAATGTCACTCTATTAACAATTGAAAACACTGGGGGCGTGGACGCCACAGGCGTGATTGCTGGATCGGCGTTGATTGCTCCTTATAGTTACACGGGTGGAAGTGGGTATCCTGGTGCCAACGGAACTTGTGCTGGTACGATTTTACCAGGTGGTGGAAATACCTGTTTGATCGAAGTTCAATATGTTCCAACGGCTAATGGTGCCACGAGCGATGACGTGGATCTAGATTATGATGACGGAACACTTGTTGCTCCTGTTGCAGCCAGCGTAACCTTGCAGGGTAACGCAGATAACCCCGCAGTTCTTAATGTTCAAGGCGCTGATCCCACCGATTTTGGTACGGCAGCCGCTGGAGCCACCGTTCCCATTTTGTTAACTCTTGAAAACACAGGAAACATTGACGCAACAGGAATTACCTCTGGTGGATTGGCCACAGCCAACTATCAATATACAGGTGGCGCTTTCCCTGGCGGCGGGACTTGCGTTGAAGGTGGAAATTTAGCTTTCGGCGCCACTTGTACTTTCAGTGTGGATTTTATTCCGCAAGGTGCCGGCACACACACGGATACTATGACTTTCAACTATAACGACGGCGCCGCAGCTCAAGTGGAATCTCACGGAACAACAGGCGTTGGGGCTAACCCTGCTGCGTTAGCCATTGCTGCAGTTCCTGACAGCTTCAGTTATGGTAACGTGGCCACGGCCACTTTTGTGGACCACGAGTTTACAATTACAAATACAGGTGATGTGACGGCAAATGCAATTTCTGAAATCACTTTAGCCGCACCATTTACCATCCCTGGTGGATTTCCTGGAGCGGGGGCTACTGTACCTTGCGGTGTGAGTATTAACTCAGGCGCTTCGTGTAACATCGTGGTGCGTTTTGGTCCATTGGCACCTGGTGCAGCCACAGCTGATATTACACTTCAATACAACAATGGGGCCGCCGTGGTCACGTCGGCTGTCACTTTAGACGGAACAGGTGTTGTGCCAGCAGATTTGGATATTGTTCCTGTAAGTTTTGATTTTGGCGATATGGCTATTGGTGGGTCAACCGCAGCGCAAATCTTCACTATCACTAACAACGGTGGTTATGATGCGACTTTAGTGAACGAAGTGGGCTTGGCGGATCCATTTAAGTACACAGCAGGAACTTTCCCGGGAACCAACGGAACCTGTGTGGCCAATCAGACATTGGCACCTTTAGCCAGTTGTGACATCGAAGTTTACTACAACCCATCAGTGGTTAACGTAGACACTGATTTTATTGATTTCAGCTACAATAATGGTGTGGGGCCGGTGAATGAAACGGCCCAAGTGGACGGTAATGCGGTGAATGTGGGTCTATTGACCATAGTTCCAGATCCACATGATTTTGGTGATGTGGCCAATGCCGGTGCTAGCACACCACAAGTATTTACTATCACCAATACTGGTGACTTCGTTGTGACCAATATGAATGAGACAAGTCTCACAGGTGATTTTAACTACACTGGCGGGGGCTTCCCAGGAACAGGTGGTAACTGTGTGGCTGCGGGTAGCTTAACACCCACTTCGAGCTGTTTAATTGAAGTGGAATTTACACCCACATCCACAGGTGTCCAAAACGATCAAGTGATTTTTAGTTACTTCAACGGAGCGGCCACGGTGAATGCCACAGCTGACCTAGATGGTAACGGTGTGAACCCAGCAAGTCTAGCCATTGCAGCCAACCCTGATTCATTCAACTGGGGCATTCAAGAAACCACAACTACAGTGGATCACACTTTCACAGTGACCAACTCGGGCGATGTGGATGCCACAGGTATAGCTGAAACTGGTCTTGGCGGCGACTGGAGTCTGCCAGGGGGTTATCCAGGTGGTGGTACATGTCCAGGTACCGGGACTATTGCATCAGGTGCGAGCTGTACAATCATCGTGCGTTGGACGCCCTCAGTGAGCGGTCTGGCTACAGATACGATTTCATTGGCCTACAGCGATGGTACAATTGCAGGCCCGCCGAATGCCACAGCGGCATTGAATGGTGATGCTAGAACAAGAGCTCTATTAACGATCACCGCTAACCCTGATGCTTTTAGCTTCGGAGCACGTCCGATTGGGTCTACTTTAGTGCACGAATGGACACTGACCAACACAGGAGAGATGGACGCTACAGCCATTGCTGGTGATGCATTTGCCTTGGCGCCAGAATATGCGTTTGCTGGTGGAACATTCCCTGGTGGCGGAACATGTGTGAATGGTGGCACACTGGCAAGTCTGGCCACATGTACATTTAGAGTGGAGTTTGTGCCAGCCGGTGTGGCCGGTGCCCGAAACGATGACGTTGACGTGAACTATAACGATGGAGTGGCGGCCACCGATGTGACTCAAGCCATTACGGGTACAGCAGCTAACCCAGCAAACCTTGTTGTGATCAGTGGCGAGTTAGACCCTTATGATTTTGGAACAGTGGCTGTGGGTGCGACGAGCACGCACAGTTCGTTCACAATTCAAAACACAGGTGGCGTGGATGCCACAGGCGTGAGTGTGGGCGTAAGTGGTGGTCCATTTGCTATTAACGCCACAACTTGTGGTGCAACCATTGCAGCGGGTGCCACATGTACAGTGGATGTGGACTTTACTCCAGTGGGAAGTGCAACTTATAATGGCGATAACTTAACTATAGATTATACGGATGCCACTGGCACAAGTCAGATGTTGCATGGACTTGATGGTACGGGCGCATTGCCCGCTCAACTGGTGTTTGACGATGCGCCTTCATATGACTTTGGTGTCGCGGCCAATGCCTCTTCGGTGTCGAGACTGTTCTGGGTTGAAAACATTGGTGAAGTGAATGCTGTGGGCGTGGGTGGATCTTTCACCACAGGCACTCACTTTAAGTTCACAGGTGCAGGTGGATACCCTGGAACCTTGGGCACGTGTATAACGCCGATCGTGCCTGGAGTGGGCGGCCGTTGCCAAATTGAATTGGAATTCATCCCACAAGCCAGTGGTGCGCACACTGATGATGTGATCTTAAGTTTTAATAACGGTGTGGGTGCGACAAGTAACCAGTTACAAATAGATGGAACAGGCGCTCCAGCGGCACTCATCACTATCACTCCGGCAGGACCTGTGAACTTTGGCACTATTGCACGAAATGGTACAACCACACAGATATTGACTCTGGCCAACGCAGCCGGCGCTGTGGATGCCACAAACTTAGCTGGAAGTTTTACTGGTCCTGAGTTTGGGTTTTTAGGCGGCACTTTCCCTGGTACAGCGGGGACGTGTGTGAATGGCGGAAGCTTGGCCGGTGGTGTAACTTGTGATGTGGTTGTGGAATACGCCCCCACAGTGAACAACTCAGACTCCGACACCATGGTGATCACTTATGATAATGGTGTGGCTGTGGGTGTGACGGCCACAAGAAACGTGCAAGGTGTGGCCACAGATCCAGCGCTTCTCACATTCACTCCAGATCCACAAGACTGGGGCAATGTGGCTAATGGTTCAACGAACATCACTTTAATCACCGTAGAAAACACGGGTGGCGTAAATGCCACTAGCATTATTGAAGGCTCAGTGCTTGCCAACCCCTATAGTTACACCGGTGGTTTGGGTTATCCCGGAACTAACGGTACATGTACGGGCACCATCTTACCTGGTGGCGGTAATACATGTCTTATTGAAGTGCAGTATTTGCCATCAGGTCTTGGTGCCACCAGTGATGATGTGGATTTAGATTATGATGATGGCACAACAGTAGCTCCAGTCACGGCCAGTGTGACCTTGCAGGGGACATCGGTGACTCCGGCCACTTTGGATATCACTCCAGACACATTTGATTACGGCACACAAGCCATTGGCAGCACAACGCAACAGATTTTTACAGTGACCAACTCAGGTGCTGTAGATGCCACAAATGTCACGGGTGCGGCCTTTGGAACAGCTAACTTTCAGTTTGAAACAGGGGCTTTCCCTGGTTCTGGAACTTGTACAAATGGCGGAACGATTCCTTCAGGCGGCGGCAGCTGTACATTTGTAGTGGAATTTGTACCTGGCGGAGCAGGAGCCCTGTCCGACACAATTCAACTCAACTTTAACAATGGCGCAAGCAATACATCTGTCACAGAGTCTGTGGATGGAACCGGCGCCAACCCAGCAGTGCTTGGTATCTCAGCTGTGCCAGATAGTTTTAGCTTTGGTAACATAGCTATCTCTACCACAGTGGATCATGAGTTCACAGTGACTAATACGGGTGACGTAGATGCTACGGGAATATTTGAATCCACATTGGCAGCTCCGTTTACGTTTCCTGGCGGTTATCCGGGTACAGGAGCCACAGTTCCATGTGGTGTGACTATCAATGCGAGCACAAGTTGTAATATTGTGGTTCGCTATGCGCCACTGGCCGCAGCACCACATTCTGAATCGATCACATTGAATTACAACGATGGTGCTGGCGCTGCCCTTGTGGCTCAGGCCTTGACGGGTACGGGTGTAATTCCAGCCGATCTAGATATCGTACCTATCAGCCATGATTTTGGTGATATGGCTATCGGCGGTTCCAGTGCTGCGCAAATCTTCACCATCACTAACAACGGTGGTTATGATGCCACTTTAGTGAATGAAGTGGGATTGGCAGATCCATTTAAATACACAGGTGGCGTATTCCCAGGTACCAATGGTGATTGTACCGCTGGCCAAACGCTGGCACCGCTAGCGAGTTGTGATATCGAAGTTTATTACAACCCTACAGTTGTGAATGTGGACACGGATTTTATTGATTTCAGTTACGATAATGGTGTGGGTCCTGTCAATGAAACCGCCCAAGTGGATGGTAATGCGGTGAACGTGGGCCTATTGACCATAGTTCCAGATCCGCATGATTTTAGCGATGTGGCTAACGGTGGTGCGAGCACGCCGCAGGTATTTACGGTGACTAATGGTGGCGCATTCATCGTGACATCAATGAATGAAACAAGCCTCACAGGTGATTTTAATTACACTGGCGGGGGCTTCCCAGGAACCGGTGGTAACTGTGTGGCTGCGGGTAGTTTGACGCCCACGTCGAGCTGTTTAATTGAAGTGGAATTCACGCCCACATCGACGGGTGTCCAAAACGATCAAGTGAATTTTAGTTACTTTAACGGAGCGGCCACGGTGAATGCCACAGCTGATCTTGATGGTAACGGTGTGAATCCAGCAAGTCTAGCCATTGCAGCCAACCCTGATTCATTTAACTGGGGCATTCAAGAAACAACAACAACTGTGGATCACACATTCACAGTGACCAACTCGGGTGATGTGGATGCCACGGGCATTACAGAAACAGGATTGGGCGGCGACTGGAGTATGCCAGGTGGTTATCCAGGTGGTGGTACATGTCCAGGTACAGGTACTATTGCATCAGGTGCCAGCTGTACAATCATCGTGCGTTGGACACCTTCAATGAGCGGTCTAGCTACAGATACGATCTCATTGGCTTACAATGATGGCACAATTGCAGGACCACCGAATGCCACAGCGGCATTGAATGGGGATGCGCGAACAAGAGCTGTATTGACGATCACCGCTAACCCTGATGCATTTGGATTTGGTCCAAAGCCGATCGGCTCAACCACGGTGCATGAGTGGACACTAACCAATACCGGTGAAATGGATGCTACAGCGATTGCTGGTGATGTGTTTGGTTTAGCCCCTGAATATGCTTTTGCCAGCGGCGGCACATTCCCAGGTGGTGGAACTTGTACAAACGGTGGCACATTAGCAAGTCTAGCCACGTGTACATTTAGAGTGGAATTTGTACCAGCTGGTGTCGCCGGTGCCCGAAACGACAGCGTTGATGTGAACTATCATGATGGTGTCGCGGCCACGGATGTGACTCAAGCGATAACGGGAAGTGCTGAAGATCCAGCAAACCTTGTTGTGATCAGCGGCGAGTTAGACCCTTATGATTTTGGAACAGTGGCTGTGGGTGCGACAAGCACGCACAGTTCGTTCACAATACAAAACACAGGTGGTGTGGATGCCACAGGCGTGAGTGTGGGTGTAAGTGGTGGTCCATTTGCTATTAACGCCACAACTTGTGGTGTAACCATTGCAGCCGGTGCCACATGTACAGTGGATGTGGATTTCACTCCAGTGGGAAGTGGAGCGATCGCCGGTGACAATTTAACAATAGATTATACGGATGCCACAGGAACAACTCAGATGTTGCATGGCCTTGATGGTACAGGCGCGTTGCCAGCTCAACTGGTGTTTGATGATGCACCTTCATATGATTTTGGTATCGCTGCCAATGCCTCGTCTGTGTCGAGATTGTTCTGGGTTGAAAATATTGGTGAAGTAAACGCTGTCGGTCTAGCAGGTGGCTTTACTACAGGCACACACTTTAAGTTTACTGGTGTGGGTGGATATCCTGGAACTTTGGGTTCTTGCGGAACGCCGATTGTGCCAGGTCCTGGCGGCCGTTGCCAAATTGAATTGGAATTTATCCCACAAGCCAGTGGTGCGCACACTGATGATGTGATCTTGAGCTTCAATAACGGCGTGGGTGCGACAAGTAACCAGTTACAAATAGACGGAACAGGTGCTCCAGCGGCACTGATCACCATTACTCCCGCAGGACCTGTAAACTTTGGCACTATTGCTCGAAATGGTACGACCACACAGATATTGACTCTGGCCAACGCTGCCGGGGCTGTGGATGCCACAAACTTAGCTGGAAGTTTCACTGGTCCTGAGTTTGGGTTCTTAGGCGGCACTTTCCCTGGTGCTGGTGGAACATGCGTGAACGGCGGAAGCTTAGCAGGTGGTACAACTTGTGATGTGGTTGTGGAATACGCTCCCACAGTGAACAACTCAGACTCCGACACCATGGTGATCACATATGATAACGGTGTGGCTGTGGGTGTGACGGCCACAAGAAATGTTCAGGGTGTGGCCACAGATCCAGCGCTATTAACATTCACTCCAGATCCACAAGACTGGGGCAATGTGGCTAATGGTTCAACGAACATTGCACTCATTACTGTTGAAAATACGGGTGCTGTAAATGCCACAGGCGTTATTGAAGGCTCAGTGCTTGCCAACCCCTACAGTTACACCGGTGGATTGGGCTATCCTGGAACTAACGGTACATGTACGGGCACCATCTTACCTGGTGGCGGCAACACATGTCTTATTGAAGTGCAGTACTTGCCATCGGGTCTGGGCGCGACCAGCGATGATGTGGATTTAGATTATGATGATGGCACAACAGTGGCTCCAGTCACTGCCAGTGTGACCTTGCAAGGGACATCGGTGGCTCCTGCGACTTTGGATATCACTCCAGATGCATTTGACTACGGAAGCCATGCTCTAACAAGCACCACACAGCAGATCTTTACAGTGACTAACTCAGGTGGAGTGGATGCCACAAACGTCACGGGTGCGGCCTTTGGAACAGCCAACTTCCAGTTTGAAACAGGCGCTTTCCCTGGTTCTGGAACTTGTACAAATGGTGGAACGATTCCTTCAGGCGGCGGCAGCTGTACATTTGTAGTGGAGTTTATACCTGGTTCAACCGGCGCCCTTTCAGATACCATTCAATTAAACTTCAACAATGGTGCCAACAATACATCTGTGACCGAGTCCGTGAGTGGTCAAGGTGATAACCCAGCCGTACTTGGTATCTCAGCTGTTCCAGATGGATTTGCCTACGGTAACGTGGCCGTGACTACCACCGTGGATCATGAATTTACCGTCACGAACTCTGGCGACATTAATGCTACTGGCGTGAGTGAGTCCACATTGGTGGCTCCGTTTACAATGCCAGGTGGATATCCTGGTACAGGAGCCACAATTCCTTGCGGACCGACAATTAATGCGGGAACAAGTTGTAATATTGTGGTTCGCTATGCGCCACTGGCTTCAGCTCCGCACAGTGAAACGATCACTTTGGATTACAATAACGGAGCTATAAACACCAGTGTGGCGCAAGCCCTGACCGGTACCGGTGTGATTCCTGCTGATCTAGATATCGTGCCTGCAAGTCACGATTTTGGCGATATGGCCATAGGTGGATCCAGTGCCGCGCAAATCTTCACCATCACAAACAATGGTGGATTTAATGCCACACTTGTAACCGAAGTGGGCTTAGGCAATCCATTTAAATACACGGGTGGTGTATTCCCTGGAACCAATGGTGACTGTACCGCTGGCCAAACACTGGCACCACTAGCCAGTTGCGATATCGAAGTTTACTACAACCCTACAGTTGTGAATGTGGACACAGATTTTATTGATTTCAGTTACGATAATGGTGTGGGGTCAGTCAATGAAACAGCCCAAGTGGATGGCAATGCGGTGAACGTGGGTCTATTGACCATAGCTCCAGATCCACATGATTTTGGTGACGTGGCTAATGCTGGTGCCAGCACGCCACAAGTATTTACCATCACCAACACCGGTGACTTTGTTGTGACCAATATGAATGAGACAAGTCTCACAGGAGATTTTAACTACACTGGCGGGGGCTTCCCTGGAGCCGGTGGCAACTGTGTGGCTGCGGGTAGCTTAACACCCACGTCGAGCTGTTTAATTGAAGTGGAATTTACACCCACATCGACAGGTGTCCAAAACGATCAAATTAATTTCACTTACAATAACGGAGCTGCAGGAACAAGCGCCACGGCTGATCTAGATGGTAACGGTGTGAACCCAGCAAGCTTGGCTATTGCAGCAAACCCAGACTCATTCAACTGGGGTATTCAAGAAACTACAACCACAGTAGATCATACGTTCACAGTGACCAACTCTGGGGATGTGGATGCCACAGGTATTACAGAAACAGGATTGGGCGGCGACTGGAGTATGCCAGGTGGTTATCCAGGTGGTGGTACATGTCCAGGTACAGGTACTATTGCATCAGGTGCCAGCTGTACGATCATCGTGCGTTGGACACCTTCGGTGAGTGGTCTAGCTACAGATACGATCTCATTGGCTTACAATGATGGCACAATTGCAGGCCCGCCGAATGCCACAGCGGCATTGAATGGGGATGCGCGAACAAGAGCTCTGTTAACTATCACCGCTAACCCCGATGCGTTTAGTTTTGGTGCCCGTCCTATTGGGTCTACTTTAGTGCACGAATGGACGCTGACCAACACAGGAGAGATGGACGCTACAGCTATTGCTGGCGATGCATTTGCCTTAGCACCAGAGTATGCATTTGCTGGTGGAACCTTCCCAGGTGGCGGAACATGTGTGAATGGTGGCACACTGGCAAGTCTGGCTACATGTACATTTAGAGTGGAGTTTGTACCAGCCGGTGTCGCCGGTGCCCGAAACGACGACGTTGATGTGAACTATCATGATGGAGTGGCGGCCACCGATGTGACTCAGGCCATTACGGGCACAGCAGCTAACCCAGCAAACCTTGTTGTGATCAGTGGTGAGTTAGATCCGTATGACTTTGGAACAGTGGCTGTGGGTGCGACAAGCACGCACAGTTCGTTCACAGTACAAAACACAGGTGGCGTGGATGCCACAGGCGTGAGTGTGGGCGTAAGTGGTGGTCCATTTGCTATTAACGCCACAACTTGTGGTGCAACCATTGCGGCCGGTGCCACATGTACAGTGGATGTGGATTTTACTCCAGTGGGAAGTGCAACTTATAATGGCGATAACTTAACTATAGATTATACGGATGCCACTGGCACAAGTCAGATGTTGCATGGCCTTGATGGTACAGGTGCATTGCCCGCTCAACTGGTGTTTGATGATGCACCTTCATATGACTTTGGTGTAGCGGCCAATGCCTCGTCGGTGTCGAGACTGTTCTGGGTTGAAAACATTGGTGAAGTAAATGCTGTGGGCGTGGGTGGATCTTTCACCACAGGCACTCACTTTAAGTTCACAGGTGCAGGTGGATATCCAGGAACCTTGGGCACATGTACAACGCCGATCGTGCCTGGAGTGGGCGGCCGTTGCCAAATTGAATTGGAGTTTATCCCACAAGCCAGTGGTGCGCACACTGATGATGTGATCTTGAGCTTCAATAACGGCGTGGGTGCGACAAGTAACCAGTTACAAATAGACGGAACAGGTGCTCCAGCGGCGTTGATCACCATCACTCCGGCAGGACCTGTGAACTTTGGCACTATTGCACGAAATGGTACAACAACACAAATTCTCACATTAGCCAACGCTGCTGGTGCTGTGGATGCCACAAACTTAGCTGGAAGTTTTACTGGTCCTGAGTTTGGGTTCTTAGGCGGCACTTTCCCTGGTGCTGGTGGAACATGCGTGAACGGCGGAAGCTTAGCAGGTGGTACAACTTGTGATGTGGTTGTGGAATACGCTCCCACAGTGAACAACTCAGACTCCGACACCATGGTGATCACATATGATAACGGTGTGGCTGTGGGTGTGACGGCCACAAGAAACGTGCAAGGTGTGGCCACAGATCCAGCACTATTAACATTCACTCCGGACCCACAAGACTGGGGCAATGTGGCTAATGGTTCAACGAACATCACTTTAATCACCGTAGAAAACACGGGTGCTGTAAATGCCACCGGCGTTATTGAAGGCTCAGTGCTTGCCAACCCCTACAGTTACACCGGTGGTTTGGGTTATCCTGGAACTAACGGTACATGTACGGGCACCATTTTACCTGGTGGTGGCAACACATGTCTTATTGAAGTGCAGTATTTGCCATCAGGCCTGGGTGCGACCAGTGATGATGTGGATTTAGATTATGATGATGGCACAACAGTGGCCCCTGTCACTGCCAGTGTGACCTTGCAGGGGACATCGGTGGCTCCTGCGACTTTGGATATCACTCCAGATGCATTTGACTACGGAAGCCATGCTCTAACAAGCACCACACAGCAGATCTTTACAGTGACTAACTCAGGTGGAGTGGATGCCACAAACGTCACGGGCGCGGCCTTTGGAACAGCCAACTTCCAGTTTGAAACAGGCGCTTTCCCTGGTTCTGGAACTTGTACAAATGGTGGAACGATTCCTTCAGGCGGCGGCAGCTGTACATTTGTAGTGGAGTTTATACCTGGTTCAACCGGCGCCCTTTCAGATACCATTCAATTAAACTTTAACAATGGTGCGAGCAATACATCTGTGACCGAGTCCGTGAGTGGTCAAGGTGATAACCCAGCCGTACTTGGTATCTCAGCTGTTCCAGATGGATTCGCCTACGGTAACGTGGCCGTGACTACCACCGTGGATCATGAATTTACCGTCACGAACTCTGGCGACATTAATGCTACTGGCGTGAGTGAGTCCACATTGGTGGCTCCGTTTACAATGCCAGGTGGATATCCTGGTACAGGAGCCACAATCCCTTGCGGACCGACAATTAATGCGGGAACAAGTTGTAATATTGTGGTTCGCTATGCGCCACTGGCTTCAGCTCCGCACAGTGAAACGATCACTTTGGATTATAACAACGGAGCTATGAACACCAGTGTGGCGCAAGCCCTGACCGGTACCGGTGTGATTCCTGCTGATCTAGATATCGTGCCTGCAAGCCATGATTTTGGTGATATGGCTATCGGCGGTTCCAGTGCTGCGCAAATCTTCACCATCACTAATAACGGTGGCTATGATGCCACTTTAGTGAATGAAGTGGGCTTGGCAGATCCATTTAAATACACAGGTGGCGTATTCCCAGGTACCAATGGTGACTGTACGGCGGGTCAAACTCTGGCACCACTAGCCAGTTGCGATATCGAAGTTTACTACAACCCTACAGTTGTTAACGTAGATACTGATTTTATCGACTTTAGTTACTTTAATGGATCTAGCAACGTCAATCAAACCGCCCAAGTAGACGGTAACGCGGTGAATGTGGGTCTATTGACTATAGCTCCAGATCCCCATGATTTTGGTGATGTCGCCAATGCCGGTGCCAGCACACCACAAGTATTTACCATCACCAATACTGGTGACTTTGTTGTGACCAATATGAATGAGACAAGTCTCACGGGTGATTTTAACTACACTGGCGGGGGCTTCCCTGGATCGGGTGGTAACTGTGTGGCTGCGGGTAGCTTAACGCCCACATCGAGCTGTTTAATTGAAGTGGAATTTACACCCACATCGACCGGTGCGCAAAGTGATCAAATTAATTTCACTTACAATAACGGAGCTGCAGGAACAAGCGCCACGGCTGATCTAGATGGTAACGGTGTGAACCCAGCAAGCTTGGCTATTGCAGCAAACCCAGACTCATTCAACTGGGGTATTCAAGAAACTACAACCACAGTAGATCATACGTTCACAGTGACCAACTCTGGGGATGTGGATGCCACAGGTATTACAGAAACAGGATTGGGCGGAGACTGGAGTATGCCCGGTGGTTATCCAGGTGGCGGCACATGTCCAGGTACAGGTATTATAGCTTCCGGAGCCAACTGTACAATTATCGTGCGTTGGACGCCCTCAGTGAGTGGACTAGCCACAGATACGATTTCATTGGCTTACAGCGATGGTACAATTGCAGGACCACCGAATGCCACGGCGGTTTTAAATGGCGATGCCAGAACAAGAGCCCTACTCACTATTACCGCAAACCCTGACGCATTTGGATTTGGTCCACAGCCGATTGGTTCAACATCGGTGCATGAATGGACACTGACAAATGCCGGTGAAATGGATGCCACAGCGATTACGGGTGATGCTTTTGGATTGGCTCCAGAATATGCATTTGCAGGAGGCGCTTTCCCTGGTGGCGGAACTTGTACTAACGGCGGAACACTCGCTAACGCTGCTACATGTACATTTAGAGTGGAGTTTGTGCCAGCCGGTGTTGCGGGTGCAAGAAATGACTCTGTTGACATTAATTATCATGATGGCGTAGCGGCCACAGATGTGACTCAGGCGATCACTGGAAGTGCTCAAGATCCAGCCGACATTGTGCTCATCAGCGGTGAGGCCACACCATATGACTACGGAACAGTTACAAATGGAGCCAATGCCACTCATCAATTCACTTTCAGAAATGATGGTGGCGTAACGGCAACAGCCGTGGCGGTGCCCGCGTTGACATTGCCATACAGTATTGCCGCAACCACATGTGCGGGGACTTTGGCGCCAGCTTCTACATGTACTGTGGATGTGGATTTTGATCCCACATCATCAGGTACGCACACAGACACTCTCACTGTGAATTTCCATGACGGTGTTGGCGCGACAAATGTGACGCACAGTTTGACGGGTGATAGTATCACTCCTGCTCAGCTAATTTTTGCTGATGCGCCAGGGTATGATTTCAGCCCACCAAGCCATGCTGATGGTTCGTCCACAGTTCGTCTGTTCACTGTAGAAAATGTGGGCGGAACTGATGCCACAGGTGTGGGTGGCGGAGCCTTCTCAACAGTTCACTTTAAGTTTACGGGCTTGGGCGGATATCCAGGAACAAACGGTACATGTACGAATACGATTCAGCCGGGTGCGATAAATAACTGTACGGTGGAAGTGGAATTTGTGCCGACAGCACTGGGCGCGTTGAGTGACGACGTCACAATCACATACAATGATGGTGCGGTTCTTACGAATGTGCAGCTTCCTGTGGATGGTACGGCAGTACCGGCCGCAGTCATCACGATTGCACCAGGGGGAACATATGATTACAGCACTATCGCCAGAGACGGTACAGCTACGGCTACATTTACATTAACAAACCTTGCAGGTGCGGCCGATGCCACAAATATCACAGGTGCTGTTCCCACGGCTGAGTTTGATTTCTTAAACGGTACATTCCCAGGAACGGGCGGTAACTGTGTGCTTAACGGAACTCTCGCAGCAGGTGCAAGTTGTGATATCGTGGTTGAATTTGCTCCAACGGCCAATGGTCCTTATTCAGATACTATTACAATCACTTACGATGACGGAGCCAATCCTGCAGCGACGGCCACGCAAGACGTGCAAGGGGGCGCGGCTGATCCAGCAAGCCTCACATTTACGCCCACGCCACAAAACTGGGGTACAGTGGCTCGAGGATCAACGAAAACAGCAATTATCACTCTAGAAAACGTCGGTGGTGTAGATGCCACAAGTGCAGCTCCTGGATCAGCCTTGGCGTCGCCTTATGACTACACAGGTGGACTTGGCTATCCTGGAACATTGGGAACTTGCGGTGCCACAATTCTTCCTGGTGCTGGAAACACTTGTACTATCGAAGTGATGTATCAGCCGCCAGCAAATGGGCCGACCAGTGACGACGTTGACATTAGCTATGATGACGGAACAGGCGTGACTCAAACGGACAGCGTGACTTTGCAAGGTACGGCCGCCGATCCAGCCCTTTTGGTTGTGACCGATGCTGAGCCTTATGATTTCGGACCACATCCTCTAGCGAGCACAACCACATATGCATTTACGGTTGAAAACCAAGGGGGTGTTACAGCCTCTGGTATTACTGGGCTTGCATTTGGAGCGGCCCATTTTGATCACAATGGCGCGGCCTTCCCCGGTGGTGGATCTTGCGTGAGTGGCGGCAACCTCATTGCGGGTAACTCATGTACATTTAGAGTGGATTTCACTCCAGGTGCGATTGCCCTTCTCAGCGACACTATTCAATTGCAGTATAATGACGGTGCGGCTTCGCAGACGGAAACACACAATATCCAAGGTAATGGTGAAAATCCAGCAAACCTTGCCATCACCGCCGATACATCCACAGATTTTGGTAGTGTGGTGCATGGAACAACAAAGGATCTATTGTTTACCATCACTAACAGTGGTGGTTTACAAGCGACGGCCATGGCTGAAGTGGCTTTAACTCCGCCATTTAGTTTGGCAGGGGGCGTGTGGCCAGGAAACAATGGAACATGTAATGTGGGCGGCACGTTGAATGCTGGAGGCAGCTGTAAAATAGAAATTCGATTTGCTCCTGCCGGTGCGGGTACAGTGACTTATCCAAATTCTATTGATGTGAGCTATCATAATGGTTCGGCACTAACCAACTCCACATTGGCTATTACCGGTGATGGAATAAATCCAGCGAGCCTAGATATCACAACAGTTCCACATAACTTTAATACAAAAGCTATTGGTTCAACGAACTCGCAATTGTTTACGCTAACTAATAACGGCAGTTACACGGCAACAAATATCACTGGAGCGGCCTTCGGTTTAGCTGACTACACGTTCTCGGGCGGAGTTTTTGGCGGAGTGGGCACTTGTACTTCGGGTGGATCATTAGCTCCAGCTGGAAGCTGTACGTTCCAAGTTTCCTTTGTGCCAGCCGGCGCACCAGGTGCTAGAAATGACACCATCACTCTTAACTATGATGATGGTAATAACCCCGCTCAGGTGAGCACAGGCTCCCTATTAGGTGCCGCAGCCAACACGGCTAGCATCGTAGTGACCAGTGCTGAGGCTGATCCTTATGATTTCTCATCAGACTTTGGTGTGGTGGCTAACACGCACACGGTGACACACAGTTCGTTCACCATTGAAAACCAAGGTGGCGTGGATGCCACAGGCCTAGTTTTTGGTATCAGCGGTGGGCCATACTCAGTTAATACAGAAAACTGTCCTGAACCACTTCCACCCGCATCACCTTGTCAGATTGATGTGGACTTCTCACCAGTGGCTACAGGAACTCACAGTGGATTTGATTTAGAGGTAGATTATAATAACGGCGCTGCCGCAGCCCAGATGACTCATGGGTTGACGGGCACAAGCAACTCTCCAGCCTCCTTGTCACTGTCTGCCGATGTTTCATCTAACTTCGGCACCATTACACATGGAGATACTTTAGATTATCTATTTACCATTACAAACAGTGGTGGTGTACAGGCCACAGGCTTGGTGGAATCAAGCTTGGGTGCTCCTTACACTATTAGTGGCGGTTCATGGCCAGGTCTCAACGGAACATGTAATGGATTGGGCACTTTAGGTCCAGGATCCAGTTGTAAAATCGAAGTGCGTTTTGCGCCAGCAGGAGTCGGTAGCCAGACGTACCCTGATTCTATACAAATTGACTACAACACAGGTGCCGCGGCGGCCAACACAAGTTTAGCAATCACCGGCCAGGCTGAAGATCCTGCTCTGCTTGCTATCACTCCTGCGGGACACAACTTTGGAACACTGGCCACAACATCAGTGAACACGCAAATGTTTACGGTCACCAACAACGGCGATAGCCCGGCGACCAATATTACAGGTGCGGCCTTCGGCTTGGGCGACTACACGTTCTCTGGTGGTACTTTTGGCGGTGTGGGAACATGTACAAGTGGTGGATCGTTGAACCCTGCAAGTTCATGTACATTCCAAGTGACATTTACTCCTAGCATTGTGGGAGCAAGAAACGACACTATCACTCTCAATTACAATGACGGTGTAAATCCGGCACAGGTTTCTACAAATAATATATTTGGCGCTGGTGCCAATGCGGCAAACATTGTGGTCACAAGTGGTGAAGCCGATCCGTACAATTATTCTTCGGGTGGCACTATTGCCAATGGTTCTGACATTAGCCATATATTCACAGTTGAAAACCAAGGTGGTGTGGATGCCACAAGTTTGGTGTTTAACGTCTCAGGCGGCCCATATAATATCAATACAGAAAACTGCCCAGAGCCATTACCGCCATCAACTTCATGTCAAGTCACGGTAGATTTTGAGCCCGTGTCTACAGCCACGCATGCGCCTTATGACTGGACCATTGATTATGACGATGGCACGGGAGCCAATCAGCTGGCTCACGGCGTGACGGGTACAAGTGCCTCGCCGGCGAGCTTGTCAATTGCAGCAAGCCCCGACTCATTTAGTTACGGCGATGTAGCTCATGGCGGAACTCTCGATCACACCTTTGAAGTGACCAACTCAGGCGGTGTACCAGCCACAGGAATTTCTGAATCCACTTTGGCTCTTCCGTTTAGCATTGTGGGTGGAACTTGTACTCCACTGGGTTCTATTGCGGCGGGCACAACTTGTAATATTGTGGTGCGATTTGCTCCTACGGCCGCGGGTACCGTTGTCTATGGTGAAACCATCACATTGGGATACAATAACGGCGTGGGTGCTGCCGCACCAGCCACAGCGGCGGTGGATGGAACGGGTAAAGACCCTGCTACAATCACCGTTGTTGCGAGCCCCGATACTTTTGCCTTTGGTACGCGGGCGATTGGCTCAACCACAGTTTACACACTGACATTAAGAAACGATGGGGCCTTTGATGCCACAAATATTAACGGTGCAGCCTTTGGCCTTGCGGATTATACATTCTCTGGCGGAGCCTTCCCTGGCGGTGGCGGATGTTCTGCGGGTGGAACTCTTGTGCCGGCAGGGACATGTACGTTCAGAGTGGCCTTTGACCCAGCGGGAGCGCCCGGAAGTCGAAACGACACAATCACGATCACCTATGACGACGGAACAGGTGCAACCAATTCCACCCAAAATATTACCGGTGCCGCGGCCAATCCAGCAAACATTGTTGTAACCAGTGCTGAGGCCGATCCTTATGATTTTGGAACAAGAGCTAATGGTTCAACCACAACCCATGCTTCTTTCACTATTGAAAACCAAGGCAGTGTAAATGCCACAGGACTTTCTTTCGGAGTGAGCGGCGGACCTTATGCGATCAATACTGAAAACTGTCCTGAGCCATTGCCTCCGGCCACATCATGTCAAGTGTCGGTGGATTTCTCACCAGTGGGAACTGGTACGTGGAATGGCGTGAATCTAGAAGTGGATTATGATGACGGCACAGGGGCAGCCCAATTGTTACATGGCCTGACTGGTGTGTCGGACGTTCCTGCAGATTTAACCATCACAGCTGCTCCAGATGCCTTTGGATTTGGTGATTTGGCGCACACAGATACGCTAGATCATACGTTTACTGTGACAAACTCATCACCGAGCATTGCAGCCACAGGTATCAGTGAATCAACATTGGCTGCTCCATTTAGTATTGTGGGTGGAACTTGTACTCCGTTGGGCACTATTGCTGGTGGTGCTTCGTGTACATTGCAAGTGAGGTTTGCTCCTTCTGATGCGGGTGATGTGGCCTACAGTGAAACCATCACTTTAGGTTTTAGCAATGGCGTAGGTGCCGACACGGCAACCGCTAACGTCACTGGTGACGGACACAATAAAGCTCTGCTTGTGATTACGGCTGTGCCAGATTCTTTCGCTTTTGGTACTAAAGGTGATGGCTCGTCAACCACGCGCACGTTTACAATCACAAACAACGGCGGTATGGATGCCACAGGTGTGACTGACAATGCCTTTGCAGCATTCCCCGCACAATGGAGCTTTGCTGGTGGTGCTTTTGGTGGAGTTGGAACATGTAGTGATGGTATGACAATTATTCCAGCAGCCTCTTGTACTTTTGGTATCACCTTTGCTCCCACAGGTGCCGGCAGTCGAAACGACACAATCAGTGTGGCCTACAACGACAGCATCGCTGCCGTGAACGAAACACAGGCTGTCACTGGGGCGGTCGCGGCAGTGGCCAATATTGTGGTGACATCTGGCCAATCGGATCCATTTGATTATTCATCCGGTGGGACTTTGCCGAATACATCAGACAATAGCGAAGTATTTACTGTGCAAAACACAGGTGGTGTTGATGCCACGGGACTTGTGATTGCTGTAAGTGGTTTGCCGTTTAATATTAACACTGAAAACTGTCCAGAGCCGCTACCGGCTGGAAGTTCTTGTGATATCACCGTAGATTACGAGCCCACTGTGACCGGCTCAGTGAGTGAAAACTGGACCATCGATTACCACAACGGTGTAGCCAACGTGCAGTATAGCCATGACATCGACGGAACCAGTGGTGATCCTGCAAGTATCACCATTGTGGGCGCGGAACCCACATTCTTTGGGACTGTGGCTTCAGGCGGCGGTACGAATGCCATTGCGATGACCATTCGAAACAACGGTGGCGTGAATGCGACAAGTTTTGTACCTAGCTTGGCCACGGGAACAAATTGGTCGATTATTGGTGGCGGGACTTGTACGGGTACGATTGCACCCACACCTGGCGGTGATTGTACAGTTATGGTGCGATTTGCTCCAGGCTCTAATGGTGCCTTGAGTGATACTCTGCAAGCAGATTATCACACTGGTTTAGCCGCAGCACCCACATCCACACGCGGGCTTTCTGGCATTGGTGCTGCTCCAGCCGTATTGACGCTTTCAGGATTTCCACAAGTGGATTTTGATCGAGCGGCCATCGGTGGTGGCTACAATGATGAAACCATCACAATCACTTATGCTGGTGGCGTACCGGCATCCAGTGTGGCCGAGTCCTTTACGACGGGCACTTACTTTTCTATTCCCGGTGGCTGGCCAGGCCCTGGAGGAACGTGTCCTGTGGGCAGTATTTCAGCCACATGTGATATCACTGTGCGTTTTTCAGCAGGTGCTCCGGCCGGTGTGAAGTCAGACACAATCACTGTCGATTACAATGATGGAACCGGTATGACGTTGGTGGCAAGGGATCTCACTGGAAATGCTCAAAACCCCGCCAACGTTGTATTCAACGATGCGCCTGGACCTTATGATTTTGGAATCGTGCTTGAAGATGGTGCCAACGAAGGGGCTTATATTTTTAGAATTACGAATAACGGCGGAATTGACGCTTCAAGTTTTGGTGAAAGTGGTCTTGGCGGAGTGTTTGATTTCACTGGCGGGTTGTACCCAGGTAACAACGGAGATTGTGATGGCAATCTCGAGTTTGGTACCTTCTGTGATATCGAAGTGGCCTTCAACCCTTCTGCAGGTGGAGCGGCATCCGACACTATTCAAGTGGATTTTGATAATGGCTTGATTTCTACAAATAGCACTTTGGGTGTACAGGGAACAGGCTATGTTGAAGCGATGACATTGAGTTTACTCAACCCGGCCACTTCACCGAATAACGACACCACTCCGCAGATTCAAATTGGCGGTGTCATCACAGGATTGGGTGTGGCCCTTTACAGAGAATCTAGCTGTACGAATCAGGTGGGATCAGGAACGGCAGCGGGTGCCACAATCAATATTACGTCAAGTGTATTGGGAACAGCCAACTACACATTTGCATCAAGAGCCGAAGACGATTACGGGAACACGATTTGTTCTGCGGCCACAGTGTCGTACAACCTCGACGCCACTCCTCCGGCAGACCCAAGCGGTTGGACGATATCCTCACCGGCTAACGGCTCGCGATCCAACGACGCCTCACCAATCATCTCTGCAACAGGTATTGTCGGTGAAAATGGCTCAACCACTGAAGTATGGGACAACCCCACATGTACGGGTGGTGCATTGGCCTCAGATACAATTGCAGCCGGTAGCGCCACGATGACGGGAACATGGTATGTGGCTGGCGGTGGCGATGATGGCTTAAAACAATACTATGGGCAAATCACAGATGCCGTAGGTAACCAGTCGAACTGCGTGGATTTAAGTTTGTCCTACACTTACGACACAGTGGTAAACCCAGCCACAGGCGTCACGTTGACGGCAAATCTGATAACGAATAGCTCGATTTCTCCCACATTCAACTGGACTAATCCTGGTGACACAGACATTGACCATATTGAAGTGGGATTATGTACGCTTTCTGGAGGCTGTGATGATGTGGTTTCATATACAAATATTGCCGCGGTATCCACAAGTCACCAGTTTACGGGCCTCACTCTTTCAGAGTGTACTTATTATTATCCCACAGTGAAGATGGTGGATACATCAGGAAACGAATCCACACTTGCCGTAGATACATCGGGATTCCGCGTGGATGCCACGGGGCCAAGTGTGGTTGGAGCACTTACGAATCGTAAAGGTTCTGCTAATGCTCAGTCCCCACTCTTTACATGGACAGCCGCTACGGATGCTTGCTCAGGAATTGACCACTACGAATTTGCCGTTGGAACTACGGCCGGAGATACGGATGTTAGCGGAGGCTGGACTGACATTGGAAATGTTCTCACTTACCAGCAGACAGGACTCTCAATGTCGGTGGCCACAAATTACTTTGTGACTGTTAGAGCCGTAGATGTCGCCGGTAATGCAGGAACTCCAACAGACAGTGGTGCCTTTAGAACTGATGTTGTTGATCTCGTCGGTACGTCATTTCAGTCTGGTGGCACCTGTGTTGAGCAGGGGAGCGACAACAGCGGTCGAATCCTGGTTGTTTCAGTTCATGTTGAGTACTCTGGTGGTACCAAAGACGTAACTAATGTGCAGTGGGGGGATCGAAACCTTACACAGGGCGCGGAAGAGGGAACAGTGGGTGGCGGCGGTTGGGGTACGCGGACAGAAATCTTCTATCTCAACGATGCCGGCATACAGGCAAATACAGGCGGCAACGCTATTACGGTCACGCACAATGGAACGCTGGATTCGCAACTGATCACTTGTACTTGGTTGGAGCACGTCAACCAAGCCGCTCCCATTTCCGGTTCAAACAGTAGTTACAATGGTGGAACAAATATCAACAATATTTCGACTACATTGGCAGGTACTGTAGATGGGTTGACTTACTTGGCAAGTTCCTGGGGAGACCCAGCTGGTGGCAATACGTTATCGATAAACTCGGGCACTTATACCGAGTTAGACAATCAGGATTTTGGAGGGCAGGGTTGCGGTATTCAAGGTTATCGCCAAACTACGAGTACGGCTGTGGATAACGGTGGCACGGACATTTCTGGGGGCAGTGACAGGCGTCCAAGTATCATTTTAATCAACTGGCAAGATTGGTCGGGGTCTTAAGCATGAAAAAAATTATCTTGTTTATTTCATTTGTAGTTTTTAGCAGCTCAGTTGGGGCCCAAGAAGAAGTCCCAACGCCAGCTCCGCCAGAGCCAGCGGGCCCTATTTTTCAACTTGTGGCCAGTTCAGAAATCCGTATCGGTGAAGAAGATAAATGTGCGCTAGCAGTGGTCTTAGGTCAGACGGATTCTACATTACGAATCCACCGTATGAATCCCCCAAGCGAACACAATTACACAGTGGATGATTTGATCGAAAACCCCAACGCCTATAATGGGTACGGTTGGAAATACAACATTACAGATCTTTTTCCAGGCGTGATGACAGAAGAAATTAACCGCGTGCAGGTGCGAGTGACCGAAGAAGCCGGCCACAAAAAGGTTATCGTGGAACTGCGCAAGATCGATCAGCAAAAATTGACCAACACGCTAAATGTCCATGACCTGGCAACCAAAGACCTGCCGTGCCTGCGCTGAAAAAAACCACGACCTGGCGTTTAGGATTACGTTTTAGAGCGCCATAAATCGCTCGCGCGCAACTCCAGGTGACTGATAAATCCTGCCGTAAAAAAGTTATCTTGTAACAGTACAAGGTCGATCAAAAAAACTGACCAACATACTAGATGTCCAAGGCCTGGCAGCAAAAGATCTACCCTGCCTGCGCTGAAAAAACGCCGCGATCTGGCGTTTAGGCTTGCGTTTTAGCGCGCCATAAATCGCTCGCGCGCAACTTCAAGTGGCCGAGCCGGTCGCAAAAAAGTTATCCTGCAACACCAATGTGAAAACTGTGGGTTAAAGCACAGTTTTCAGATAGATCATAAAGTAAGCGTGTCCCTGTGGGGGGCAACAGACGAATTTAAAACCTAAGGCTCTTGTGTCGGTCATGTAACCAGCGAGCCGCAATTTAACAGTTGGGACTGAAGATGATGAATAAATATATCAACAAACAACCACCCACCCCCTGAGAAGGTCAGGCTGCGTTAAAGTGGTGCGAATGACATGAGTTTCTTTCATTGGAGAATTTAGTATCCAAAAGGTCTTCAAGTTGGAAATATTGAACGGCCAAAAGGTCGATCAGCAAAAACTGACCAATACGCTACATTTTCACGGCGGTGTCGCAACCGACATCCTGCTTTTGCCAGAAATGCCACCGATATTGGTATTGCAGGCGGACCAAGATACTGTATATCGCTATACAATGAGAGGATCTAAGGGAAGTATTTCAATAAAAAGACCACCATGGTTCTTTTTGTTTTACAAATATCTGATCGATCGAAGTTTCTTTTAGGATCAAGATTAATCAAGTACGGATTTACGTGTTCTTCAAGAGAATAATAATGTTCTGGGTAGTCCTCCCTTTGATCGCATGCTCTGAGCGTATTTTTTTCCACTTGAAACTTCCACGAGATTACCAAGGGTTTCTATTTTGTTTTCCTTTCGCTTTCCGTATCTAGAGCAGAGTTCCAGCTGGGTGAATTATATTTTTTAGAATTCTTTTTTAAAATCCCAAAAATTCGTACCAAACACGATTTTTAGAAGGAAAAAATGGACAGATTTGATATTTTTAATGGCTCTAGAAGCCCAATCCTTTCGAGCTCGAAGACCTTTTGGACACTAAATTCGCCAGTGAAAGAAACTCATGCCGCTCGCACTACTTTGAATTTGGTACGTCGAAGTTGAGCGTTTCCAGGCTGAAGATCTTTTGAATGCTAAATTCTCCAGTGAAAGAAACTCATGCCGCTCGCGCTACTTTGAGTTTGGTGCGTCGAAGTTGAGCGTTTCCAGATTGAAGACCTTTTGAATGCTAAATTCTACAGCGAAAGAAACTCATGTCATTCGCGCCACTTTAACGCAGTCAGACCTTCTCAGAGGGTGGTTGTTTGTTGATGTATTTATCCATCATCTTCAGTCCCAACTGTTCAATAGCAGCTCGCTGGTTGCACGATCGGCACAAGAGCCTTAGGTTTTCAATATGGTTGCTGCCCCCCAGGGCCACGCTTACTCTATGATCAATCTGCAAACTGTACTTTGATCCACAGTTTTCACATTGGTGTTGAGCGTTTTTAATCACAATAGCCCGCTTTCCCGGGCTAATGCTTCGGGCGCGACGACTTGGATTTGCTCTATCATTAAGCTTTGTCGTTGTGTCGGGCTCTGTGGCTTTAAGTTTTTCTTCAACGAGAAGCTGCAACAACTCCTGCTCGCAGGCCACATTCAACCGGGATTTCAACAAATGAAGTTTTTCACTGTCTAAAAAAACCTTTAACATAGTTTTTTCACCATAGCTTCGTTTGCTGGGTTTTAATTCAGGTGTTTTCAAATTATTCTCTTTGGCAATTTTTTCGAGCTCGATCTCACACTCTCGGGTGCTTTTGTTTTTAACGCGTTCTATGATTGCCTTAGGGTTAAGTTTTGCTGCTGAAAACTGAGGATGAGTAGGCAAAGTGTTTGCCCCTGCCGTTGCACGAAGGCCGACGCCTGAAACGACACCTGAAGTTGCGCCTGGAGTTGCGCCTGGAGTTGCGCCTGGAACTGCACCTGGAACTGCACCTGGAACTGTACCTGGAACTGTACCTGGAACTGTACCTGGAACTGTACCTGGAACTGTACCTGGAACTGTACCTGGAACTGTACCTGGAACTGTACCTGGAACTGTACCTGGAACTGTACCTGAAGCTGTACCTGAAGCTGTACCTGAAGCTGTACCTGAAGCTGTACCTGAAGTGGCGCCGGAGTTTTCAACTGCGCCCAACTGGGCATACGCTCCCGAGTCTTCCCAAAGAGGCCCTGCAATAGTTTCGTTCGGATCCTGCTCTTTATCGTCGCGGTGTAATTTGGCGCTCTTGTTTAAAAACACTTGAACTGCCGCTGCATTTGACAGGCTGAGCTCACCGCGAGCAATGGATTCTTTTACTCCCTGGCAATGCGAGGCCAGCTTACAGGCGCTGATCTTTTTATGGGCTTCCCCGTTGGAGTAGCCTAAAATACGTATACAGTAATCGTAAATAGAAGAGCACTTATAGTGAGCAAACAGTCGACGCCGATAAACCTCTTCAAGGTGAGCGATAATTCTGGCAACAATACGAGACTCGTTCGATTTAAGAATTAGCAAATTCTGATGTAGTTGATTGTCACTTAAGCTCCTGATGTTCACTGGATCTCCTCGAAAAGCGATTTCAAAAAACTCGCAAAATGTGACGCGAGTTTAATTTTTAGAAAATAAAATGTCAAAATATTGATCTGAAAAAAATGAATTCATGGCGCACCGTGACCTTCTGAGGGGGTGGTTTTTTTCCGAATGAATTAAATCCAAAGAATGAGGCGCCTAAAAAAACTGTTTTTGTTGGGCTAAAACGTTACCTGTCCCATGGCCTGGGGAATGTGACCTGCAGCATGTTTACGTTGTCTGGTGCTTTTCTGCATGTTCCGGAGCATGAGGGCCACTTATCTGGAAAATGGCATCAGATGACCCACTTTATCCCAGAATAGTGGTCCACATCCGACCAGGTAGGTGGCCCGCCTCCACCGGGTTTGGTGGCCAACATACGCCGGAGTTCGCACTTTTCTTCATGGAATGGCGCCTTTTTGTAGATAAGTTTTTATTTTACAGAATAAAAACCGTATCTCAGGAACTTTTTTTTAAATTTCAAGTGGGTTGGGGACGCTCTCTTCATCTGGTTCGAATTACAATTGGGCGCACCAAAAGCCGACACGCCCGAGCTGGCAGACTCCATGGCCTCGCGGTGACACCAGGCGGTTAAGGTGATGAAGTGGCCGCAAGAGATCTCCGATTTCCCCGCGGGCCGTCCCCATGATCGCGCGGTGACACCAGGATGTTAAGGCCACGACGTGGTCGCAAGAGATTTCCAGTATCTGCGCGGGCCGTCCCCATGATCGCGCGGTGATACCAGGTGATTAAGGCACCTCACGTCGCTGCGCAACGCAAAAAGTAAAGGGATACCTTTCAAGGTGTCGGGTTTTTTCTTACACTCAAATGATGAAATTAAATCTATTGTTAATCTTCGGTTTGAGTTTGCTGATTGGTTCCTGCACGAAAAAGGCTGAGGAAACTGTTTTAAAACAGGTTTCTGCAGAGGGAGTGGTTTTTAAAGAGTCTGCTGAGGCGCTTTCTCCTCTGGCGTTGATGCGGACGCCTTTGGCCGCGGTGGCCACTGTTCATGATCAGAGTATTACACTTCAAGATGTGCAACCGGGGCGGGCGCTGCAGGATTTGTCGCAAGAAATTGTAGATTTGCAGGCGGCTATGGTTGTGGGGTGGGCTTCGGACAAGTCGGCGAGTGAGGCCGTATTCTACGGTCAGCCCACACCGCAGGGGATGGCATTGGCGCTGAAGCGACTCGGTCTCAATCTGCCTCCCGATTTAAACTTGAGTTACTCCGAGGTCACAGAAGAAACTCAAGGAGTGGCTTTTGTGGGGGATCAGTGGGTGACACAGGATCAATTGCGTTCAAAGAATCTTTATTTAGCCACGCTGGAGCGGTTGCTGTACCAGGGGATTCTCAAGGCCACGGCCCAGCTGATACAGCAAAAAGTGCTCTTTGAACGAGCTAAAAGTGCAGGCAAAACCGTGGAAGATTATCTGTTGGAAGACGTGTTTCATGGTCAAATGGAATTGAGTGACGAGGAGTTTTTGCAATTCTTAGAGGCAAAAAATATCATTGAGGCCGACCTCAATGACCGACAAAAGACAAATCTAAGGGCCGCAGCCCTTGAAGAAAAAAAGAATGAAGTGACCAATGAGATGTTAAGAGAAGGTTTTGCTAAAGATCAGGCCATATTAAACATGGCTCTGCCTTCCGTGAAAATCTCTCTAAATAGCGAGTGGGTTGTGCCCTACAATGAGGCCCCCAATGCGTTGACGGTAGATGTCTTTGGCAATTTTATCAATCAAGCCAGTCGTGAAACTCTCTTGAGTCTCATGCACTATGTGGATAGTCATCCCCAGAAGGCTCAGTTGAGATTTCGTTTTTATTATTTAGATCGGCCGGTAGAAAATAAAATGGTGTCCGAAGCGGCCATGTGCATTTACGATCAGGATCCCGCTCAGTTTTGGGCTTTTGCGAAAGCTATGGTTCTGCTTTCAGGTCAAATTCTAGAGGCGCAGGTGCATAAGGCGGCCGAAGATCTAGGCCTCGACTTTAAAGCCTATAAAAAGTGTTTTTACTCGGGGGGGTACCGAAAGGTGGTCGCCTACCATTTGGATTATGCAGAGCACATAGGTGTGAGAGCCCAGCCCACCGTGGTGTTTGGCGAACAGGTCTTTGTGGGCACCACACAATCAGGTGACTTGGTACAAATGATAGAGAACGAGAAGGTCCTCGTAAAACCGAAGGGCCTTTGGCAAAGGTTCATTGCCAAGGTCAGATCGTGGCTTAATTATTAAGGCGACCTAATGCTGGGATGAAGATGTGGCGATAATTCTGACCGCCTTAACAGCGATTCTCTAAGTCATCTCACTGCAATTTGAATTTCAATACAGGCCCATTCTCCGAACACCTCAGCGCCCTTAAGTTGATTATGGAACTAGACCTCCGTCCTGATCCGTTCTCTTGCTAAGAGGTCATGGGTCATGTTTCAATGGAAGTCGGAGCCTAATTTTTAATCTCTAGGGTCAGTCAACGTCGAATGTTCGCAGTCGGGGGATTTATGAGACGATGTGCAGTAGCTGTTGCCGCATTATTAATGACAACCACTTTGTCGTGCACCAAATCGGGTCACAAGGGTGAAGATAAAAAACCCTACGTCGTCAAGCAAAGTCCCGAGCCAGGATTAGTGGCTCAATTTAAAGACAAAAAGATCACAGAAGAATCTTTACTTGAACGATCGGGATACTTACGCGACCTGGTTTCTGAAATAGAAAAAGTAAAAATCGTAATGCTCTACCGTGAAGCTGTAAATCACCTGTCAAAAATCGAAGGTGATGAGAAAGTGGCCCTTGAATTTGTAGCCAAAGAGCCAAAGCCCAGTTTTGAGCAGTCGTTAACAAAGTACGGGATAGAAGTAAACCCAAGAATCAAAGTGAGTTTTAAGACTCCTGCAGAGGGCGAGCCCCAGGGGTTTTCGGCCCAATTTATGGGGGAGGCGTGGCCAGCTCAGGGCTTTAAATATAACCATGCGTCACTCTATGAACTTGAAAACAAATATTTTGATTCGCGTTTAAAAATTCTAAACGACCTTTTCACACGCCGTGTGATTTTCTCCGAAGCCAAAGATTTCGGAATGCCACCTGAAAACTACATTCGCGAAAAAGTGTTGGGCGGCGACATCACCGTGACCGAAAAAGAAGTGGACGAGTTTATTGCAAAGACAATCCCCGCTGGTGACCCTGTTGATGAAAACCTGCGCCACCGCTTAGAGGATATTTTAAAAGAAAATATCAGACAGGCAAAAATGAAAGCCTACGCTGAAAAAATCTTTGCACAATCTCCTTATGAAATCTACTTTTCAGCTCCCACGCGTGAGTTGAGCACCACCTATGAACTGGCTCCCATCCTCGGGCGAGAAGAAGCCCCGATTACAGTAGAAGTGTTTGCTGGATTTGATTGCGCCGAATGTGCTGAAGCGGTGAAGTACGTGGAGAAGCTAAGAGTCCAAAATAAGTACGATGTACGCTTGGCTTTTCGGCATTTTTTCCCTGAGTGGAAGCGAGAAAGTCGAATGGTGGCTGAAGCGTCCATGTGTTTAAAAGAGCAGGGCGATAAAGTTTTTTGGAAGTTCTATGATAAATTCGCCGAATCCGGCAAAGAGCCCACTGAAGCCAACATCAATGAAGTGGCCGGGGCCTCAGGCGTAGATATGGATGAGTTCAAGGTGTGTTTTCTCAACCGAAAAACCAAAGACGAAGTGGCGGCCCACCTCGATTACGCCAAGCACTTAGGCATTCGCATTCAGCCCACCGTGGTTGTGGAAGGAAAAATCTTTTCAGGTCTAGATCACCTGGAAGACATTCAGCCACTGGTTGAAGACGAGATCAGCAAGTTTGGATGGAAATACAAAATCAAGCGCTTCTTCCATAACCTGTTCAACTAACTGAAGGTATCCGGCTCCCTTTGTTTACCAACTGTGGTGTTTGCACGCGGGAGATTCTTCAATTATTGCAAAAGGCATTATAATCATAAGGCACTCTTGATGTTGATGCGGTCATCCTTGCGGCGCCGTAGTTCGGCAAAGCCTCTAAAGGTATCCCTTTCCTTTTTGCGTTGCACAGCGCTACGTCGTAGCTGCTGTGCAACGCAAAAAGGAAAGGGATACCTTTAGGGACCAAGACCTAAATCCTAGTCCTTTAGTCCAAATGTCTCAAAGTGATAAATGTTTTTAAAATATCTGCCGAAGAGAAGTTGAACAACTTTATTATTTTGGAAATGTAAGGATGCTGATCCAAAACTTTATCACAATAAAGCACCTGATTATCTCAGTCATCGCTATGGCTGCGGTGCCTTGTTTTGCCCAGAATCAAACACAAAAAAATGCGGCCTCCGGCAACCGCGTCGTATTCAGTTGGGGCTTTAGCTACAACGAAGACCGTCGTGAAGACGACAATCAATCTTCTCAAGTGGAAGGCCTTACGGATTTGCGATTAGGCTACCAGTGGCGACAGGGGTGGTATTTGGGACTTTATTATGGCTATGAACAAGAAAAAATCAAAGCCAACGATTACCCAGTGGTTGGTCTTTACCGAGACTCCAGGCATACCCGTGTGGGCTATGGCCTTACCGGGGGATACGTATATGGAAGCTTTTATGGAATGTTCAACTATTTGCCCATTTGTGAGTGGGAGCTTCGTGATGTCTCCACAACCAGTGTGTTTCGTGGAGGAAGTGGCTATCAGATAGACTTTGGAATCAACTTTGAATTCTTTGGCAGCCCGAATTTTCTTTTAGGACCTCGGTTGAGCTACAAATACGCCGAGTATTCAAAAGAAAAAACGAGCTCCTCAGAAACCGAATTGTCACCGAAGCTAAAAAGAACAGCACTAGATCCTTACTTTATTCTTTGGTTTGAGTTTTAGTATGAAGTATTTTGTATTTACCATTTTAGTTCTTCCGCTTTTGGCCTGCCACAACTTTGATTTGGGAGCGCAAGTGGTACAGGCGACCAGTGAATGCGAAGCACCCATTGATCCCATTGAGCCACCGCCGGATCTGCCAGGGAGATCGCCCGCAAACACCACGGGATATTGCACTGATGTGGAACTGCAAGGCAGTTGGCAAAGTGGCACAACGTGCCTTGAACAAGGCGTAGCTAACACCAATCGCTTAATGATTGTGGCCATTACTACAGAGTACACGTCAGGGAATCCGAAAGCTGTGACATCAGTGAGTTGGGGTGGGCAGTCGCTGGCACAAGTGGCGGAGGCGGTATCTAATAAAACGGGCGGCGGATATGGTACGGGATCAGATGTATGGTTTCTGTCAGAAGCAGATATTCAAAATGCCACAGGGTCATCTCTTTCTATTGCCCACTCGGGTACATTAGACTCCTACGGTGTTTATTGTGCCTTTTTCTCAGGTGTGAGCCAAGCAAGCCCCTTTTCAGGTACAGCTACCGATAGCGCAACAAGTTCGACAAGCGCGTCAGCAAGCCTAGCCGGCGTAGAGTCCGGTCTTACAATATTAGTAGGCGGGTTTGGTGATCCGATTGGTAGCAACACATTGGCAATTACAGAGCCTGAGTGGACGACCGTAGGCACGCAAGAATTTAACAACCAGGCCTCACAAATAGTTGGATATAAAACCACCACCGACACCACTGTGGATACAGGCACGATCACGCTCACGACCAGTAACCGGCGGCCCCAGATCGTTCTGGTCAATCTGCAGCCCATGTAACACATAGCAAAAATAATTGCCCATTTTCTTTTTCTCCAAACCGGTTTACCGTCAGGTGGAAACAGGAGGGAGAACTATGAAATATTTAATTTTTGCCGCGCTAATGGCTTTACCCATTTTAGTTTTTGCGGGTGATGACCAAGAAGACTACTCCATATTGAGAACAGAAACCATACGCCCTTGTTCTTCGTGGAGGTATTTTAACGGTGGCACAAACGGCTCTGGGTATATATGTTCGTTTACGGGTTCCACCATATATGTACCGACGGCCGATACCGTACTAGATCTTGAACGGCGCATTCGCGACCTCGAAGCGCGCATTCAGCAGCTAGAAAATAAATAATTTTTTAAGAAAAATATTTGGCAATAGAGGCCAGATCTTCTTCGATGTCAGAGTTAACCAGGTAGGCAAAGCTATCTAAAATAACGATGGCATTTTTACCAGCATCCTTTTGGGTGGCCACTCGTAGACGCTCGAGGATGCCGAGGTTCACATGGTGGGCGGCATCGTAGTGGCGCGGTAGGTTTTTTAGCTCAAAATCAGGAGCCTCTCCGCGTTTCATCGCAAAATACTGGCCCAACAAATAATGAGACGTGGCCCGAACCAAGGTTTCATTGACATCAGAAAAGGGCAAATGAAAGCGAGCCATGGATCTAAAAAATCCCATATTTGGGCAGCCACTTGTGGCCATCACAAGGCCCAAAATAGATTGCATGCCCACTTGTAACGACGTCTTTTTGGCGTAGTGACGCTCGTTACAGGTAACAACCACGCGAGAGGTTTCGTGCGATACCTTGTCCCTAAAAGCATGAATCACGGGGAGTAGGTTTTTAGCCACCGGGCAGGTGGGATTGTCTTCAGAGCTTAAGGGGCAGTGCGAGCATTTTTCAAAATCAAGATTAGTCCACTCAGGCAGAGGTTCTGAAATTTTGTTGATCACAGTCAGTGAATCGTCATTAATTTCATAGGAGAAGGTAAACGAATCTCCATTATCACTTTCAAAGTGATATTTAAACTTTACTGTGTCGCTCATACCAGGGGGCTCGCTTTAAATTGGTAATGATTTGCAGCAATGTTTTCTAGAATGCATCTAGAGTCTCATCTTGATTAAGAATCCCATATATTTCACAAGTTGATAGCTGGCTAAAGGTAGGGTTTTTTGAAAAACAGCAAACAAGTTTGACGAATTCCCCGCAGTTTGAGGGGGATCGCCGAAGAAATATTTCTACATCATCAAGTAACACATGTAGTCATGTATCGAATTGAAAAGCGTCGCAGCCATTTCGTATCAAAACAATCCGCGATGAAAGTCCAGAAAGACTGGCAAAAGGTCTAGGTATCAAACAGCCAAGAACAAGTTGACGATAAAACCGAGTTTCCTCCCGCTTTTGCGCTCCTGTGGCGGAATAGCGGTTGCAATGAATCATCATTGAATCGTCCTCGGCTAGCGTTTCAAGGAAGAGGCGTGGCGGACAAGGACAAAAATTTTAAAATGTGGGGGAACTTATGAAAGGAACAAAGATTAAATTCATCGCTTTGGCATTGTTATTGGGTGCCGGCCTTAGTGGATGTCAAAACTATATGGAACCCATTTCTGAAAATCCAGTGACCACAGGTTCAGAGGCTATGGACGTGGACCTGGGCTTGGACGCGGTGAATGCTGAAGCCCTCAGTCTTGAGGCTTCCATTGAAGCGAGTGTTTCAGAAATAGACGGCATCACCAACTCAGATGCCTTCAAAGTGAACTTCGGGAGCATCACCAGCATATTGTTGGGCGATATGCAGACCAGTTTGCGTGATGTTCTTGGGCAACTAAATACGCGACTGGATAAAGCGCGAACAGCTATTGATAAAGCTCGCATTAAAATAGATAGTCGATTGGCGATGCTTTCGCCAGACAATCCGGCTCACCAATTGGCTCTTTCACAAATAGCAGATCTTAATGATCGATTGGATCATTTAGAAGCTAAAGTGGACGCTGCTGTTGGGCGAGTAAAAAACAAAGCCGGAAAACTCATCGTAAAAATCGATGATGTGATTAAGAAGGTAAAAAGAAATCCCATTTTGAATCTTCTTTTGCGCGTGGCTTTATCACAATTTCGCGGTGGCGTGGCCGGCATTTTTATCGATCTTTTGGGTTTTGGCCCAGATGGATCTGATAGCGGCTTGGGTGATCTAGTTGGTTTATTGCCGCAAGAAGTATAAATTAATTAATAGGGGGCCTGATTTTCAAATGTGAAAAGCGGGCCCTTCACCTCGTCACGAGTATTTTTAATCTGCTAAGATTCTGCGCCCAAATGAATTTCAATGTCTTTTAACATTTTTTTCCACTGCTCGGGGCCCACTGATTTTTCGTCAATAATTAAATGGTGATATTTTCCCTTAAGCGACGAGCCATCGTTGCTGACAGGGACGGTTTTCCAGCGCTTGAGTGAATGGGCGGAAATAAATTTTTTAAGTTTTTCAAAGCTGACTAGTTCATCCTTAGGGTCAATAAATACCAAAGTGGATACATCAAGCTCTTGAGGTCTGGCTTTTTGCTCCACTTCATCAACAAGGGCAAATAGGGCTTTATAAGCGGCGACACTGGTGCCAAGTTGAGCTTGATACGATTCAGGCGACCAGCTCTTTAAAATATAGTCATCTCCAAAAAGACCAAACATCTTCACCCATCGGGTAAAAAACTTCGGTGTAATAGCTGGGGCTAAAAGCACCATTTTATCAAACCGAATTTGTTTCTGCGGATTTTTTTCTAGCTGCAGGCTTAGACCAATAAGCGCCCCCAGCGAGTTACCCACAAAATACAAAGGGACCTGGTCTTTTGCCGCTCGGCTTTTTGCAGCGGAGTAGAATTCAAAAAATGACTCTGTCCATTGAGCGCGAGTGACGGTCTTCATGTTGTTTAAAGGCCCAAAGTGGCCCGGCAGACTCACCCGGTAGGCGGCAATTTTTATTTCAGCCAAGGCCTGAGCCAAAGAGTCCATGCCGGAAGGTTTAGAGTTCAGACCATGCACAACAAGGGCAATGGCCATTGGCGAGCCGTGTGGTTCAAACCACTGATTGCCATCGGCTTTGGCAAAAAGGCCATGGACAAAAATAAGGGCTAGCGCAAGGGCGAATCGGAGCATAACGACGACTCACTTTCGCTCATTGGCACAAGGTCAGCAAAGCCAAATAACTGAGTGTCGGCCAAGTGAGAGGGAACCACATTTTTTAAGCTGCGCAAGATTTGATCCAAGCGGCCGGGGGTGGCGCTTTCCCATTGTTGCAGCATTTTTTTGATCACCTTTCGTTGCAGATTCTCCTGCGAGCCGCAAAGGTTACAGGGAATAATGGGAAATTGCCGCGACTCTGCAAACTGAGCAATCAACGGCTCGGGGCAATAGGCGAGGGGCCGAATCAAGATATGTTTTCCATCGTCACTTCGAAGTTTTGGCGGCATAGTTTTTAATTTGCCGGCATAAAACATATTTAAAAATAATGTTTCCAGTAGATCTTCGCAGTGATGTCCCAACGCAATCTTAGTTGCGCCAATTTTTTCAGCAAACCCATAGAGGATTCCTCGGCGCAAACGCGAGCACAGAGAGCACATGGTTTTACCTGCAGGGATGTTTTCTTTCACCACACTGTAAGTGTCGCGCTCCAGTATGTGGTACTCGATGCCCAACTGCTCGAGGTACCGCGGCAGAATATCAGCTGGATAATCGGGTTGTTTTTGATCCAGGTTAACCGCCACCAGACTAAATTGGACGGGTGCTTTTTTCTGCAGAGTTCGCAAGATATCTAAAAGGCTGTAAGAGTCTTTGCCACCCGAAAGACAAACCATCACCCGATCGCCCTCAGTGATCATGGCATAATCTTTAATAGCTTCCCCAACCAGATGCCTGAGACGCTTTTCAATACCTAAATGTGAAGCAAGAGTTTCTGTTTGCATGCCCGGCTATCCATATCGCTGAGTGTGCGTTGAGTCAATTGGCGTCACAAGGAGGATGTGATACACCGGAGACCGAACTTCAGCCCCCCGCGCCGACCGAAGACCCAAGCCCGAGGGAGTCCCGCGGGTCCTGCGCTCGCGTTGTGCATGGCGTATCCGGGTTGCGGCACGCTAGTGACGCAATCCGAAGACGACATGCGGCCAAAAGCGACAGCGGGACCCGCGGGACTCCCTCGGGCTTGGGTCTTCGGTCGGCGCGGGGGGCTGGAGTTCTAGAGTTTGATTTGGATCTGGTGGTGTGAGGGCCAAAGAAAGGTTGGTGTTTATGTTGATTCGTCGGGTGTTGGTGTTCTTTTTAATGTTTAGTTCGTTGTCTTTTTCATCAACGGGGCATGCGGTTTATACCTCGGTGCAGGGGCGAGCCGGTGATGTGGGGCTTGGTCTTTTGATTGGTGTGCCTGCGGCTATTAGCGGAAAATATTGGCTGCAGTCAGATCGGTTTATTGATGGAGCCTTGAGTTGGAACAGCTTAGATAGTGGTTGGTTTTATGTTCATAGCACTTATTTGTGGAATCGTCGGGACGTGCTACTGATAGATGACGTGAAACTTGATATTTATTATGGAGTCGGCGGAGCGTTTTATCAAAACTTTGATGGTGACACCCATCTGGGGGTGAGAACTCCGGTGGGGGCGAGTTATCGCTGGAAGAATCCTTCCATTGAGGCGTTTGCCGAATTGGATTTGACAGTCCATTTGACACCTGGGCTTGGCATTGCTCCTGGACTTGGCGTTGGTGCCCGCTACTTTTTCTAAGCTGGGAGTCAACTTCCCTGTATTTCTAGCTCCCATGGTGGGGCTCTCTCACGTGGCCATGCGTGGCCTGGTTCGTCGCTACATGCCGGAGGGGGCTGTGACTCTATGGCCCACTGAGATGCTCAATAGTCGCCGCCTGCCGCTGCAAAAAGTGGGAGAAACTCCTGAAACATTAAAGTCTGATGGCGAAACCCATTTAATGCCGCAAATTTTGGGCAATGATGAAGACAACATCTCGCGATCCCTTAGAAAACTCGAGCCTTGGGGTGCCGTGGGTGTGGATATCAACATGGGCTGTCCCGTTCAAAAGGCACTCAAACATAACTACGGTGTGGCCTTAATGGGAGATGCCGACTATGCCGCAAAAGTGGTGGCGATGACGGTGAAACATTCAAAGGGTCCCGTGTCGGTCAAGTTGCGTGCCGGTGATCAGGGCGATTTCAACTATTTGTCAAAATTTTCTCAAGGGCTGGTGGATGCTGGGGCCGCTTGGCTTTGCCTTCATCCTCGAACAGCGGGTCAAAAACGACGGGGTAATGCCGACTGGTCGCAAATCGCTGAGCTTAAAAAAAGTATTTCAGTGCCTATTATTGGTAATGGAGATGTGCAGGTGGCAGAAGATGCTCTACAGATGTTTGAGCAAACTGGATGCGATGGCGTGATGATTGGACGAGCCCTTACTGCAAGGCCGTGGATGCTATGGCAATTGGGCGCGAAATGGGGATGGCCCAATCCGCCAGGGTTTAGTGGGGATCCACCCAAAACCGGCGAAGAAGAAGCGCAGGCTTATGGTGAAGCCTTAAAATTTTTATTGAATGAACATCAAAAATACTTCGCTGAAAGTTTGGGCTTAAGAAAATTTTTGTTTTTTGTAAAAGTGAGCTCGCCGTGGTTAAACTTTGGTCATCCTCTGTTTGCCAAAGTCAGTGGTTGTAAAACCTATGTCCAGGCGGCCGAAATATTAAATGAATTTTTTAAATCTTCACAGTTGCGAATGACCGATAAAACAAATCTGCGTTACTAGATGTAAAAAAAAAACGGGGGTTCCCAAAAGGGGCCCCCGAGGTCGTTTACTGCAGATGCGGGAGCAATGATTTTTGTTGCATCACCCACTGCCGCAAGGGTCGTGATAGCTCGCCCTCTTTGATGTCTTTAAAGTTTTCGCCCACGCCGTGCTCAATGATTTTCACATAAAGAGATTGAATGCGCTGCCTTGATTCATAGGACCAGTCCACAAGATCCCCTTTTTGTGAAGTCAAAAGCTGGGCTGCCACGGTTCGGGTCTCAAGGTCATAGGTAAAAGTGGGTGGCACCCATTTTTTGGGTTTGTCCTCTTCACCTTCTTTTTTGGCCTCATCGCTTTCGGACGATTCCTTCATTTCGCTGGCTATTTCTGAAAGCAATTCGGTCGGGACTCCCGCAGTGAGAACAGCTTCGACCATGTTTCCAAGATGACTTTCGATGGCGTAAAGTGAAGATGGCTCCACAAATTCAGAAGCCCCAGCTAAACCTTTAAGCTGTGCCTTTACGAGACCCTCTTCGATGGCCGCGAAATATTTTTCGGCAGTATCCCTGATGAGAGCCAAATCGGACTCTGTTAGAGTGTATGACTCGCCATTGCCACCCACACCTTGAATCACCCCAGGCCGAGACAAATAGTCTTCAAGGGCGGCGGTGAGACCTTCAGCAATAGGGAGGTCCGAACTGGATGTGTTGGGCAGGTATTTAAATAATATGGCTTCAACGCCACCGTTTTTGTTGGTGAATTTTCTCACTTGTTCAAAGCGCATAGCATTCACTTCGTCCAAGTTGAGAGCGCCTACTGCAGGAAACTGCCTTTCAATTTGAATGGACTGCACACCTTCAGAATACCAACTGGCCGCACTCACAAGGGGACTTACAAATTGGGAAATAGCGCTTTGTGGGTCCGGTAGAATTTCAGTTAATTCTTTACGGGCCTCTTCATTCAGCGGGGTTTTGGCGCGGATGTAGTCCTCTACGAGTCCTTGCGCAATTTTTGTAATGGCAGATTTGCGATTCCAGTTGGCGTACTCCATGGGGTCTGAGCCAGAGTCAAATCGATTGCAATCAATATAACTTCCGGCATGGGAGTCAGTACAAAACAAAGTTTCATTGGTCTTCGCCAGAGGCCTGTTGTTGTAGCCCCACTGAATGGCATCATAGTCGTAGTCCAGTGCATCGGGGCGGTCTTGCATCATGGCACCTGTGATGACATCGTCAGCAAAACCCAAGTAGTCCATCACCGTGCTGGTGAGAGTCACTTGTCGAAAATGCGGCACTTCACGCGTTAATATATAGTGATAGAAGTGTTCATCACGTTCTTCATTGGTGATATTTGCGGCCAGTGTGCCGGCAAAGTTGTGGCGAAGCCCCAAGTTGTGACCCACTTCGTGGGCGGTAACCACTCGAACAAAATCTTGTGAGAGTCGGGCTAAGGCTTCATCACTCGCGCCAGACGACAGCGCCGTTTCTAGCCCATGAATAAGATGTCGACTGAGATCCAAGTGACACAACCGTGCCGTTGGTAAAAATCGATGGCCCACGGTTTTCTCTGGGTTTTTGGCTTCGTCTTTAAGCCGGCGAAGAAGGCGTCTGGCATCAAGTCGGCCGCCAAAAGCAAATGCACTAGTGAGGTAAGTTTGAGCGTGGAGAATCTCACCCGTGCGTGGGTCCATCAAGGCATCTGCATAGGCAAAACCAGCATAATCCCACGGAACCCACTGTACAAGGTTATGATGTGCGGCCGGAGCTGTGACTCCGGCCGGAGCTTCAGCCACTTCAATCACTTCTTTGCCAAAGGCCTTGTTCCAATAGAGGATGCCCTCTTTGACCGCACTCTTATAGTCCTCAGGTGTGTTCGCGCTATAGTAAAATTGAATCTTTTTTGAGTGGTCAAATCTTGAAATCGGGATGAGGTTTCTTCCAGATCCGTCTTCATAAAAGGGTGGCACTTCAAAAAAGCCAACCCACTTAAAATCACTGGTGTATTTTGTCGAGAAGTTCGGATTATTTTTGTATGGCGAAATAAAGTATCGAATTTCCACAGAGGGTGCGGTGTTGTTGAGTCCCAGATCACCCGGTGCAACTTTCAATGCCACACCATTGACCTGTCCGATTTGTCTGATTTCAAGCGTGTTGTTCTCCATTCGAATGGAATCAATAAAGCTTGTTTGAATCGGCAGTGTTTCATAGGGATCGGGTCTTTGGCCAAAACCAGGGACGTAGTCGCTCGCAAACCAGTTTTCTAGCACGAAGGCTTTGTTCATGCCTTGGTTAAAATCCAATATAATACTGGTGTCGGTTTCTTCCACGATGGGAATCTCTGCCAAGATCAGCTTCGAAGGAAGATCCTCAGTAACCACATGGCCTTGAGTGGCTTCCATCAAAAACACAGAGTCGTTGTACTTTTTAAATGCCACCACTCGGCTTTGTAGGCCTTGGCTGGTCGGCGCGCCGGCTTGTGGGATCAGCGAGGCTCGCATAAGGTACTCTTTATCAAGTGCCCCTTTATTCAAAACAAGATGGTAGTTTTTGTGGTAAGCCGTCACAACGCCTTGGGCCGAAAATGACTCCTCCACCTTTTCTGAGGCCTTCACCGAAGTTGCGGAATTATCACACCCGAGAAGACTCGCTGCGGCAATGAATATTGTACTGATAACAGCTGATACAGCTCTTGTATTTTTCATGGACTCCCCCCCGAGAGATTAAAAAACTACCCAAGAGCTAATCAAAACATGAAAATTCTGCAAGATAATGCAGCATGACTCTAAAATTTATAGGATATTTGCGAGAAAGGGCCCACTAAATGGGCGCCTTCCTTATATATTTTATAACTAGTTGCGAGCTTGCAGTTGTTGAACGCGATTTTGCAATTGTTGAGCTTTTTGTTCAAGCTCGTAGGTTCGGTATCCCAACTCTCGATTTCTTTTGTTAAGGACCCGACGCTGTTTATTCAAATCGCGAAGAGCTTTTTCGTGTTTTTTGATGATGCGAAGAGCATTTTTTTGTCGCTTCGTCAGGGCTGTTTTCACTCGCTCAGCAGTCTTAATATCTTTGCGAGCCTGATCGCGGTCGGCTTTCACCTTAACGGCTTTTTCTTCCACTTGGCGAACATTGGCTTCAAGGGCTTCCACTTGTTTAGCGATTTTGTCTCGCTTGCTCATTTCTACTTCCGCTTGGGCCGCTACTTTTTTCTGAAAAGAACGTGATTTGTCATATCGCTTTTGCAAGTGGGCTGATTTTGTAACCAGTCGCGCTCGGTCTCGTCGAAGTCGTTCAATGTCTCGCTCTTTTTGACGAGCGTCTTTATTCAGGCGGTGTGTTTCTTGCTTTTCTAATTCAATGGCAGCACCTTCGCCGTATGACATCATTTCTTCGACGTCTTCCTCTAAATCCAAGGTATCCATCTTGTCGCCCAAAGCGTCTGAATTGTTGGCATGGGCCGATGAGAGTGTCATTGAGCTAATGAGCACCATGGCGGCTAAATAGGACCAAAATATCTTAGACATGAGAATTCTCCTTGTCATCTCACTGCCCACTAAAGGTTTGGGGCTTTAAGTGGGATTAGAGCAAGTTAGGGGCCGAAATCTAAGGCCATTTGGGGGCATTTCGTACAGTTAGAGGTGTTTTTATTTCTTAGGGGTGACAAAAATTGGCGGCCTTGGCACCATATCGTCATGAGGTGGAGTGTTCTTTTTCTATTGTTTTTGGCATCTTGTGCATCAAAGCCCAAGCCGAATTTGAATCCTGAGATGGGTCCAGCTGAAGGAGCCATTCCCATTGTAAAGTGGGCCGCTCGGGGGCACTTAGAAAAGGTCATCGGTCAGCATGAGGGCCAGAGTATTTCAGTGAATATTCAAAATTCCCAAGGCACCACAGCGTTGATGGTCGCCTGTTTCAATGGGCACAAGAATGTTGTGGAGTACCTTTTATCAAAAGGGGCTGATGTCTCACTAAAAGACCGTTGGGGGGCTACGGCTTTGCATTATGCGGTTCAAAAAAGTCGTGTGGAGGAAGTGGATCTATTGATTAAGGCGGGGGCGCCGCTAGAGTCAAAAAACGAGTTCGGTTTTACTCCGTTAATGATGGCCACTCGATTTGCTTCAGCTGAAACTGTGGAGCAGCTTATAAACAGAGGCTCGGCTCTTGATGCTGAAGCCGAAGACGGTTGGACCCCTGTGTTTTTTAGTATCCCGCGGGGCGAAATAGAAATTCTAAATATATACCTACAAAAAAAGGTGAACCTTGAAGTTACGGATGATTTTGGCGACACGCCCATGATCGTGGCCGCCCAGTATGGTCAGTTGGATATGGTTAAGGCGTTGAAAGCTCAAGGGGCTAAGATCGACGTTCAAAATTTTGAAGGGGAGAGCCCCTTTTATGTGGCGGTCAAAAATAATTTTCGGAAGTTGGCGCAATACCTTAATAAAATGGGGGCCAAGGTGAACCATCAACGTCTTGATGGGCGAACACCCCTGATGGAAGCGGTGTCTAATGGCAGCGAAAATATGGTGCAATGGTTACTAAAAGCAAAAGCCAAGGTGAATCTTCAAGACAAATCGGGTGCAACGGCCGTTGATCTTGCCCGATCGCTTAATAATGAGAAGTTGCTGGGCTTGTTAAATGGTTCAGTTAAATAGGCGAGTTTAATAGGTGACTCTGTTAAAAAACGTTACGCCTGTTGTTTCAGGGTGTTGCAGAGAAGCCTGTGTGTTTGCATTTGCTTAGATTTGGCTTTGGCCCCGTTTATGCTCTTCTTTTCTTTAGAGTTTTGAATGCACCAAAAATCGGGGGCTGAGATGTTGATAAGATGGGTGCTGATCCTAATCACCGAAGCTATGTTAACCGCGATGGTTCATGCCGGTGAGCATCCGCACACATTGATACTCGAATTTGGTGATTCTCATATAAGAGGGCATCATTTTTTGCCTTTGGCCGAGTTTCAACATTTCGCCCCCAACATGTTACGAGAAAATTCTTCTCAGTTAGTCCGGGTACAGGTGATCGCCAAGTCCAAGTTCGCGAATTCTGATTCTGAGGTGAGGGTGAGCTTAGGACAGTGGGAGTCACAGTGGAAGCCTGTACCCGGCGATTTGTTGTCGTTTAAAGAAAATAATGAAAAATCCTATCACCGAGTGGATTTCTTAGTGTTGTTAAATCCAACGTCTGAAAGCAAATCTCTACTTTCTGAGATGGAAGTTGAAGTGGCAGGAGAATTGAAGCTGAAGCGAGTGGTCATCGGGAGCGACTCAAGTAATATGGCCATGGACGAAGGTCGTTATGCCGAGTCAATGGACGTCAACTGTGAAAGTGACCCGTTGGTGTTTAAAACCTGCGCGGTGGATTCGCCTTACCCCATTGTCGATGTGGTCCCCATCGCCTCAAAAGTCACAGAACATTGCCAGATTCCTGAGAGTTTTGGATTTATTGGTTCTCGCCTTTGGGTAGACAAGGGTTGCAGCGGGCTTTTCAAGATTTACACAATGCCCAAGGAGCACTTCGAGGGGCAGTCAATTACAAGAAATGTAGAAACTCAGGCATTTAGCTTTTAAGGGTTTGGATTCTTTAGTGACAAAGTGAGTTTGAATTGGGCAATGGGAGTGTGGGGAGAACTAGCTAAAGCCGCAAAGGCATTAAAAGTGGCGTGCACCCTTTCGCCGCTGTTGTTTGCTTGCAGAACTAAATCTCTGATTGCATCCCCTTCGTTACAAATAAATAAGACGTCTTCAGTGGCTCGCTTTAAAAATTCTGCGGTAAAATCCTTAAACACAAAGTGCAATGAAATCTTAAGACTTCGCATGTGAAACAGAGCCAGGGCGCCTACGGATAAATCGGCGCCGCAGGCCAAGGCTCCAAAGTACATGGAGCCAACATGATTTTTTGAGCGTTTGGTTAACGGAATTCGCACAGTCACTTTGCTGCCTTCAATGGACTCAATTTTTGGCCACAAAAAAGCGAGCATGGGAATTTTGGCTAAGCCAAATCCGCGAAGAATCCAAGTGTATTGAAGTCGAGTGAGTGTATCTGCCACAAAAGAAATTATAGCCACATGGGGAGAACTTCAGCAACTTTTGTTTTTTAGGTAGAAATCAAAGAGAGACATTGTTAGAAATTAAATATGAAGAAAAACAATTCGCCAGAATCTCCCTTTAAGATCAGTCTGTCCCAACACATTTGGCAACAAAAGTACCGTTGGGTGGAGTCGGGTGAAGTGCGCGATCAAACCATCGAAGATACCTGGCAGCGAGTGGCCAGGGCGCTGGCCGCCAACGAAGTGAACAAAGTCAATTGGCAAGATGCATTTTTAAAGGCGCTTCAGAGTTTTTCTTTTCTGCCAGGGGGCCGCATTCTGGCCAATGCCGGCACCACTCACAGAGCCACATTGTTAAATTGTTTTGTTATGGGAACCCTAGGGGACTCTATGGAAGGGATCTTTGAGGGGCTCAAAGAAGGGGCTCTCACCATGCAGCAAGGTGGTGGTGTGGGTTATGATTTTTCACCGCTTCGACCAAAGGGCTTTTTAGCGCATGCGACCGGTCGAGTGGCCTCGGGGCCTGTTTCATTTATGAGAATATGGAACACCATGTGCGCCACAATTCTGACAGTGGGGGCCCGGCGCGGAGCGATGATGGCCACACTTAGGTGTGATCATCCGGATATCGAAGATTTTATTACCGCAAAAAGTTTTTCTGGGGAGCTGAAACATTTCAACCTCTCGGTATTGGTCACCGATGCATTTATGCAAGCCGTAGAAAAAGACGAAATGTGGCTTTTGGTGTTTCCTGTGGAGAAGGGAGACGACGCTGCCGGGGAGTATGTGGAACGCCGGTGGTCGGGTCAGAGTGAGGTGACCAGGTGCCGTGTTTGTAGAAAAATTCGGGCTCGGGATTTGTGGAAAAAAATATTAAAGCAGACTTACGAGTATTCAGAGCCGGGTGTTTTATTCATCGATCGTATCAATCAGCAAAACAACTTGTGGTACGACGAGCAAATCACGGCCACCAATCCTTGTGGTGAAATACCGCTTCCGCCTTATGGTGCTTGTAATTTGGGTTCAGTGAATCTGACGCAGTTTATTCTAGACCCCTTTCGGTCATCGGCGGCCTTTGATTTTGCCAAACTCCAATCGATGATTGGCGTGTATGTTCGCATGCTGGATAATGTGTTAGATATTTCTCACTATCCGTTGGGTCAGCAAAGAGCGCAAGTTCTAAAGGCTCGGCGAATTGGGCTCGGACTGACGGGTTTAGGCGATGCCTTGACCATGTTGAACCTTAATTATGGTGACGATAAGGCTTGTGAGTGGGCGTCCTCAGTTATGAAGATGATCTGCCATGAGGCCTATCGGGCTTCGATTCAGTTGGCTCAAGAAAAAGGGAGTTTCCCGCAGTTTGACCGCGCCAAGTTTTTAGAGGGGGCTTTTGTTCAAACTCTGCCTTTGGATATTCAGCAAGGAATATTTGATTTTGGATTGCGAAACAGTCACCTCACGGCCATTGCTCCAACGGGAACGATCAGTTTATTGGCAAATAATGTATCCAGTGGCATTGAACCAATTTTTGCTACAGAATATTCAAGAAAAATTTTGCAACAAAATGACCGCTTTAAAGATTATGTGGTGCGCGATTTCGCCAGGCAAATTTGGGAAGAGGTATATCCAGGTGCCCCGATGCCTCAGCATATGGTCACGGCTTATGATTTGTCTCCAAAAGTCCATTTGAAAATGCAGGCCGCCCTTCAGCCTTATGTGGATAATTCCATTTCTAAAACGATCAATGTGCCAAAGGCTTTGAGCTTCGACGACTTTGCCATGGTCTATGATTGGGCGTTCAAGTTGAACTTAAAAGGTTGCACCACTTACAGAGAAAGTGATGTGCGTGGCTCCGTCTTATCAAGTGGGCCATCATAGAGAAATGAGGAAGTGATGCAGCAAAAACGTTTGTTCTTCGGTATTCCGATGGGAAGTGATTTGGGGCTGGCCTTTCAGGACACCATGAAAAAGCTTAAGGCCAATGCAGATAAGAAAAATATTGAAGTTCAATGGGTACCTGAAGAAAATTTACATATCACTTTAAGGTTTTTGGGAGAAACGCCCGTAGATAGAATTTCAGACCTTGTGGGTTTAGTTGAGCCGATCTTAAGCGATACGGCAGGCTTTTCACTAAAGGTGCAGGGCCTCGGTGCTTTTCCGGATGACAATCATGCCCGCGTGCTGTGGGCGGGCGTCCAAAATAAATTGGCTCTTCGCCATTTACAATCGGCCATGGATGAGGCGGTTTTAGAGTGGGGCGGAGAAGAAGACGCACGAGAGTTTCACCCACACCTCACCGTGGGACGTATCCGAAAAACAAGAAGTGTCAGAGATTTGTTCTCGCCCTTTGTGCGAAAAAAATTTGGTGCGCTTTCGGCCAAAGAAGTCTGGCTTTTTGAGAGTGTTCAGCGTAGAGATTTTGCCCCAGAATACCGTCCTGTTCACAAATTTTTGTTAAAACCTATTGAAGTCGAGGATGAAATTTAATGGCATCCATTGATGTGTGGCAGTTTTTAGCTGGCCTCGGACTATTTCTTTTTGGTCTTATTCAGCTTGAAAGTTCGTTAAAGCTAATCGCCGGGCGATCCTTTAAAAAATTTTTGCGAAAGCAAACAGGCAACATGTTAAAGGCCATTCTCGGCGGAACGGTAGCCACCGCCATTCTGCAAAGCAGCAGTGTTGTGATGCTGATGGTGCTGGCATTTGTCGGCGCCGGCGTGCTGGATTTGCGCCATGCCTTGGGTGTGATACTTGGCTCAAATTTGGGCACAACTTTTACGGGTTGGATTGTGGCCGCTGTAGGTTTTAAAGTGGAGGTAGCTAGAGTCTCATTGCCTCTACTTACGTTGGGGACACTGGGCGCCATTTTGTTTGCGAGGCTTAAGATTTTGCGGCAGGTGTTTTTGCTGCTGGCGGGTCTTGGGTTTTTATTTTTTGGCCTCGACTTTATGAAAGCCGGGATGGTGGACTTGGCAAAAGTGGTGGATGTGTCCGAGTTCGCTGCGGCACCCGCTGTAGTTTTTCTCGTTCTCGGTTTTGTGCTGACGGCCTTCATACAATCAAGCTCCGCCATGATGGTGATCACCCTGAGTGCGATCGACGCCGGAGTCATCCCACTGCAGGCCGCGGCGGCCATTGTGATTGGTGCCGATTTAGGAACAACAACCACTGCGATGTTGGGGTCATTGGGCGGTATACCAGAGAAAAAACGAGTGGCATTGGCCCACTTTCTTTTTAATCTCATCACAGATTTAACCGCTTTTGCGGTTCTAGTTCCGCTGTTGCAAGGGCTCACCTCTATTGTAGGGGTATCTGATCCTCTTTTTACGCTGGTGGCTTTTCACAGTGCCTTTAACTTTTTGGGCATTTTATTGTTTATTCCGTTTCTTGGGGGATTTTCTCGGTTTTTGCAGAATCGATTCAAGGACGAGAGCGACAGCGTGGGGGTGTATTTATCAAAGGTACCTGTTACGGTTCCTGAGGCGGCGCTTGAGGCGTTGTATAACGAAGGCCGGCATTTGATGGGTCAGGTGGTGTCTATTAACAGCCATGTTTTTAAGTTGACCACTTCGTATTCCACCTGGCCAAGTCTGCCCTCAGAAGGCGGTCCCACCGATTTAATATCTAGTTATAGCTTTACACGAGAGTACGAGTTACTAAAGCGCCTTGAGGGCGAGATCCTTTCTTATGTGACGCACCTTCAGGGTGAACCTCTGCAACCCGACGAGTCCGAGAAATTGGCTCGGTCGTTGTCTGTTGTTAGAAACAGTGTGCAAGCTGTAAAATGTGTCAAGGACATTCGTCACGACCTCGAAGAGTTCGAAAGTGCCATAGATGACGACGTGGAGTCTCAGTATCAAAGTTTTCGGTTTCAAATCAAAGAATTCTACGAAGCTTTAGACGCAATTTTTCAAGTGAAAGAAGCGTCGGTAGTATTTGAAGAGTTGGCGCAATTGTTAAAACTAAGTCGCGAACAATACGACCAGGTCATGCGATCCGTTCATAAATTCAATGGGCAAGCGAGGCTTGGAGAAGGCATGGTGTCTGAGGTTCTCAACGTCAATCGTGAGCTCTATTTATCTAAGAAAGCCACAATCTTAGCTAGCAAGGACCTGTTGTTGTCAGTAACGGCAGCAAGAGATTTTGATAGTTTGCCTCATGCCTAGTAGGTTTAAGTGTTGCGGCAATGTGGGGCCGAAAGGCTGCAAACTAAAACAAAATGGCCATATGTTTTACAGGACTTTGGTCGACCTTCGTTTTGATGAAAAAATCATTTTTTCGTCTATCTTTTAGTGCCCCATCTCGGGATGGGAATTTCTGAAAAATTGTACCCAAATCAGGGATCGCTTAAGCTTAAAAGTGACGTGTAGAAGTGATCTGTAAATCTGATTAATGAATAGAAACTTTAAATAATAAAAATTGCAATAGGTAGGTTTCTTATGAAAAGCAAGGCGTTTTCTTTGTGGACAATTGGGGTTTTGGGACTAATGGTGGCAGGCTGTTCAGACACCCATCTCATTGGGGCGACCAATGTTTCAAAACAAGACCTGGGTACATCGGCTCACGATGTGAATATTTATAAACTCAATAACCTGGTCTGTGACCCTATGGGAAACTCGGGCAGTTTGGGTTTGGGGTATGGTCTCAAGGCTGAGCTGTTTTACACAAACGGCACCAACTACGATGCAGTTCAAGACTACATGGATCACGGCACCAAGGCTGAATTTGACCTTTTTTATAGTGCACTAAATGTACCTACTCGGGCTTTTAGCTTAGGGTTTCCTACCGAAACCGGAGTTATGGTGAAAGACGACCAGGGTAATGACCTAGTCGAGTATTTTGGGCTGCGTTTTAATACTCACTTTCAGTTAGGCGAGGCTGACGAGCCCGGTGTGTATGAATTTGCAGTATTGTCTGATGATGGCACCATCATTCGCGTGCGTGATGGGGAAGGGACGGCCAGAGAGCTTGTGGCCAATGATGGAGATCATCCCACCCGCATGGGTTGTTCCACAAGCACTTTATATGTGGATCATAACTCATTGATTCCTATGGAAATTGATTACTATCAAGGGCCAAGATACCACATTTCTTTAGTGCCGCTTTGGCGAAAAGTAGATGAACAGCGGCAGGCCGAGCCCCTTTGTGGTCGCCAGGGCAATTCGCTGTTTTTTGATTCCACAAACAATTCAAAGCCCCAACAAGCTTATTTGGATTTGATGAACCGCGGATGGAAGGTGTGGGAGCCTGAGAATTTTCGTCTTCCTGCGGGAGCGGGGTTTAACCCTTGCGTAGAGGGCGAAATGCCTTTGATCACTGAATTTACCGTGATTGACAGTCTTGATGGTGAAATCACTGTATCCTGGACCACAGACATCCCTTCAACAGCTCAAGTTCGAATTGTGGATTTGGGCACGGGGCAGGAGACCGTCACAGATAGCGACAATGTTTTAAGAACCAGTCATTCCCAGGTGATCAGGGGGCTTGTGCCAGGCAACGAATATAGCTTGCAGGGCATTTCTATATCTGATTCTTATGGAAAAGCTCGAAGTGAAGAAGTCTTTCTCGTTCCTCTGTACAATTAAAAATGAGAGGGCCGTCACTAGCGAAGTGACGGCCTTGATGAAGGGATCGGGTTAAAGAAAGTTTATCGGCTTTTATTGACCGGGCCATGACCGTTAAATATGATTGGGCTTATTAATGTCTGAAAGGTTTTAGGCGGTCATGTTGCGACGGTTTCCTATACGAGCCAAAATGTTGGCTTACACCTTGATTATCGTGCTTGGCTTAGGCGGCAGTTTGGCCGTGACTCAGGTGATCTCCGAATCCGAACGGATTTTAACAACCTTTACAAATAGCGCCAAAAAAACCAGCCAGTTTATTTCCAACTCCATCCGGGATCAGATTGAGGCTCAAAACATAGAAGCCATTCAAGAGATTCTTTCCTCCGCCGACGTGAATCCCAATATCGATAGTATCAGAGTCACCGACCGCGTAGGCCTTCCCCTTTACTCCTGGAAACGAGGCGAAGGAGTTTCGACTGATAAAAAGCGAATATCCCATCGAAGTTTAGATGCCATTATGGATTCACGGGGATGGGTGGTTTATCAAGAAGGTGAACTGCTGCAAATTGGCGGCGTTATGCAAAAAGGTGAAGAAGACGTTTTTGGTTATATTCTTGTGACCTTTTCTTTGGAAGACATCACTTCGTTTATTCGAGCCAGTGCCATGAGTAGTGTAACCATCACGTCGTTATTTATGTTGATAACAGCACTGATGGCCGTATTGCTTTCTGATCGCGCCATAGGCGGATTACAGGCGTTGTCAGCGGCCACTCAGCAGTTAGCTCGTGGAGACTACTCCGTGCGGGTGAATGTGAGATCCCGCGATGAAATAGGAGACTTGGCTAATAGTTTTAACGCCATGGCTGAAGAAGTGTCGCGGTTGACGGACGAGCAGGTGGAAAAAGCCCGCATGGAGTCGGAGTTAAAGGCGGCTCAACAGGTGCAGGCATCGATTTTTCCACCCGAGTCGGCCCAGTTAGGCCCGGTGGGCGTGTGTGGTTATTATCGGGCCGCCTCTGAGTGCGGGGGGGATTGGTGGCACTACCATGAAACAGATAATAAGGTGTATTTTTGGATGGGGGATGCCACCGGGCATGGGGTGCCGGCGGCGTTAATCACAAGCGTTGCCAAAACCGTCGCCATGGTGGTGGAGCGAATTGGTGAACCCGAGCCCAAGGAGGTGATGGGGCTCCTTAATCGAGTGATCGCCGAAGCCTCTGAGGGGAAGATATTCATGACGTTCTTTTTGTGCGCTATGGATAAGGCCACAGGTGTGGTGCGGTATTCGCTGGCCAGTCACGATCCCCCTTATAAAATTCCAAGAGTGTTTTCTGATATGAAGCGGGGAGACCTTCACCCCATTTTTGAGCCCAACAATGGACGTCTGGGGGCGGTGGCAAGGCCTGCGGCATTTTCTGAAGGCGAGTTCGTGTTAGACAAGGGCGAGTCCCTTTTTGTCTTTACTGATGGGCTTGCCGATTATATGGGCGGATCATCACATTTGGAGCGTTATATTGCACGAAATCTTCCGAATAAGGCTTCTCCTGGCCAATTTGTTCGAAATTTAGGCAAAGAAATTGATGATAAAATCGATGCCGGTTTTGAAATGGTGGATGATGTGACATTCTGTATGATCCATCGAATTGATGCTTGATGGTGAAACTCAAGCAACTCTTGATCGACCCATAAAACCCGTTACAATTGCACCAAAATATAGGTTTAACTGAAAGAGCGGGTATTTATATGCGGGCACTGAGTAGCGTATTAGGATTCATTTTATTGTTTATTGGCAACGTTAGTTTTGCCGCATTTCCTGAAAGCTTATCTTTCAATGGTGACTTACGTTACAGACACGAAAGTCGACAAGTTGAGGGGCAGCGGTATCGCCCATGGAACTCCTTTCGCGTGCGTTTCAATGCACTCACTAAGGTCAACGACACCACAGAGGCCAAGTTACAGTTCACCTCAGGCGATGGCCAACCCCGGGGCATGAATCAAAAATTATCAGACGGTTTTTCGAAAAAACCATTTAATATTAGTCTTGCCTACATTGATTGGAAGCCGATGGCAGGCGGGCAAGTGCATGCGGGCAAAGTGCCGCTGCCGCTTTATAAACCAGGCAACAGCGATTTGATATTTGATCATGATGTGACTCCAGAAGGTGTGGCTGTGAAGTATGAAATGGGTTCCACCTGGAAACCTTTTTTTAGCGCATTTAATTTTTGGTTAAAAGAAGATTCCGGAGGCGATGACGCTCACCTGGTTGGCGGCCAGGTGGGAGTGAAGTCTGAAATGGGATCTCATAAAATGTCCTTAGAGTTGGCCAGGTATTCTTATTTGGGAGCAAAGGGCTCTGCCGCGTTTTACTCGGGATATGAAAATAATAATACAGTTTCTGGTGGGCTCTATTCTTTTGACTACGATATTAATGAGGTGGGTTTTGATTACGCATTGAGCACGGCATGGGGGCCGCTGTCCCTTTGTGGTCAGTATGTTTTTAACTCAGCCATTGATACAGACAACACGGGATATTATGTGGGCGTGGGTTTGGGATCCACCAAAAACGTGGGTGATTTTAAATTCGACCTTAACTATCGGCATATTGAAAAAGATGCCGCGGTGGGGGTGTTTATCGATTCGGACTTTGCCGGAGGCAAGACAGACTCCAATGGGTCTAAAGTGAGAGTGGCTTATAAAATGGCCGAGAACAGTTTTTTTGCTCTTAGTCACTTTGTGAATAAGAATTCCGTTTCCACAAGCAATCCCAGCAAATTTGATAAAACCATGTTTGACTTCTGGGTGACCTATTAATTTGGGTCTATAAAGAGAGGTTTTTAAATGAAAGTCCAGTGGGTGTTGAATATAGCCATAGTGTTGGGGTTTGCATCAGTCGGGCATGCGGCGAAACCTCGATGTCTTTACATCAGCTCTTATCATCAGGGGTATGCGTGGTCTGATGGAGTGGAGCGTGGGGTTCGCGAAGCCCTTGGAGATCAGTGCGAATTCAAGCAATTTGATATGGACACCAAAAGAAATGCCGATGAAAAATTTATTTTAGAACAAGCCAAAAAGTCCAAAGAGTTGGTGGAATCCTGGAAGCCCGATGTGGTGATTGTCTCCGATGATATTGCAGCCAAAGAGGTGATTGTTCCCTATTTTAAAGATGCCAAAACGCCTTTTGTCTTTTGTGGTGTGAATTGGTCGGCAGAAGAGTATGGATTTCCCTTTAAAAACGTAACCGGCATCATTGAGATTGCTCCGGTCAAAGAAATGCTGGAGAAGGCTAAATCCATTACGGGAGGAAATCGGGCCATTTACATCGGTGCTGACACCCTCACCGAGACGAAAAACCTAGATCGGTTTGAAGAAGCCGCACCAACGGTGAATGTTATTTTGGATAAAGCCCTTGTGTCCACCACTGAAGATTGGCTGAAAATTTACAATGAGGCCCAACAAAAATATGATTTCATTGTGGTGGGCTCAAAGGCCGGCATAAACGATTGGGACCCAGATAAAATCGATAGTGAAATCATGAAGACCACTCGCATTCTTTCGGTCACCAACCATTCTTGGATGATGCCATTTACAGTGTATGGAATGGCCAAGGTTCCAAAAGAACACGGTGACAAAGCCGCTCAGTACGCATTGAAAATTCTCTCAGGCACAGCCCCGTCGGATCTGCCCATTATTGCTAACGAGCAATGGGAAACATGGGTTAACGAGCAGCTCATGAACGCTGGGCACATTGATCTAGGCCCGTTGCCCAAAGAAAATGTGTTTGCCGTGGATGGTGGTGAGCTAATGCTAAAAAAGAAGGCGCCCGATCGCGAACAGATTTTATGGATTGTTCTTGGCGGCATCGTCTTTATGATGGTGATCTATTTGGTCAAAAAGAAGAGATAGCAGGGCATTGGGCGCTTCCCATTGGCCTCTGTCTGTGTGCGCGAGGGAGCATTTGGCTTTGCAAATCCTATAAGCGTCAGACAAAAAGCTTAAGCGTCTTATTTTAAGACAATTGTGTCAGGTCTTAACTTTCCAGCGATTTTGTCACCCTGTTAATTCCATGCTGTATCTCGTGCTTTATTAGATACCGCTTTGTACTAAATCTCTTTTTCAGCAAAAAACCTAATCGTATCAAAATAAGACGGAATAGGTTTCTTCTCTGGTCGGAGGGGCCACCCTAAGGTACTATAAAATGAGAGGGGTGGGTTATGAGAAATCTTAAAATTCTGAGCGTGGTCGTTTACTTTCTGGCAGCGCCCTGCTGGGCCCAGCAGCTCGATGAGCATTCTGAACGAGCTCTAGAGCAAACCGTGGACCTATTAAATACAAAATCGCAAAGAGAAAAAGCGGCCGCCGAAACTTCGCAGTCGCGAGAAGCCCACCAAAGGGCAAAAGATCTCGCTGGCAGCGAAGAAAACCTCGATCAGATTTACAATCTATCCGGCAAGATTTTTCAGGATTTAGCAAAAAAAGCCAACGGCGATCCCAAGAAAATGCAAGAACTACTAGATCAAGCGCTAGCTGACCCCCAAGGTTTTGCAAGCCAATTCACGCCCGAACAAAAACAACAGCTAAAAAATATTTCTATCGATATCGAAAAAGTCAAAGGGGCCTCAGGCGGTGCCATGTAATCTCCGGAGCAAAGAGTGGCACGTAGAAAGGTAAGGTAACGTTCCATTTCCTTAGGACGGTTCCATTATTTCGCAGCCCAAAAACGTTAGTCTGACATTTCCTGTAATATTAAGTCGGTTTTTCCAATATTCTTCCCACTCGCCGGCACTTGTTATGCGTTTTATGATGATTTTTGTCATCTTTTCGGCGCCTTTTTTACTCCAACCGAACCCGATCTTTTTTATGCGGCGGCCGATTTCGCGCATCATTCTCTCTATCATTGAACTCACTCGGGGATTCTTTAATCCCATATGAAGCCACGTGCGTAAGTAAGCAAACATCCCTTTTTTGGCTCGTATCAAGTACCTCGCGGCATCTCCGTAACCCTTCGTAATTAATTCATCGATTAAGTCTTGAACGCCTTTTTCTGCCATCCAAATTTTTTTCTCAAGACCTAGCTTTTCCTCTGCGCTGACCTGATCGAAGTCTTCTTCAGGTATATGTAATTCAATCGCTGCAGCTAATTCACCCTGGAACGATCTTGTTTCTTCTATTGAAGCACCTCCTTCTATGCGTAAAGGCTGATAGATATCCTTTACGATGTGCCAGTGACATCGTTGATGATCGAGCGTCAACTTCTTAAGACCATGTATCAGTCCGGCCTCGCCATCTGAGACCAGCACATTAGCTATGGCTTTAAATTTTACTCGCTCATTAGGATGGTTAGCGGCTTTGATCATTTGCCCAATGCTTTGCCAACTCTCATCTGTCCAAGCGCCATATGGACGGACGCCTCCATCTCGATCCACACCAACTACAACCTTCACCTCTCCGCGATTCGACTCGTACTCTGGCTTTTTCTTATAACCAGTGCCATCGGCAACTAACGTATCACAGCGGCCCTTAAGAGGGATTTCGTCACAACAACTTGCCATAACCCACCGATGAAGAGTCGTGTGGGGGATCTCAATCGATCCAATGCTTTTTAAGTGAACCTCACCTCGACGATAGCTCTGCTCACTGAGAAGCTCCACAACAGTCTTCTCTAACTCTACGGATTTTTTCTGATACCGATCGAGTCCTAAAAAAGTTCTCAGTGGGATCGTCGTCTTATGGCAGCTTTTGCATTTGAGCCGGGTCCATAGCACCGTCACTGTACCCACACCCGTTCGAACCGTCTTTTTTTCTTCTCGTCTTGTGACAACAAGATGTGACTTCTTGCAACAGTCGTGGCGACCCACCCCCAGCACTTTCTTGTAGACCATGTCGTCAAGTAGCCTTAACAACACCTGCAAAAACCCGGGTATACCCTCGCGCTCAAATAACTCTTTTGACGCTAAGAGTAGCTCGTCTAAAGTAAATTCATTTTCTGATAGACTTGCGCCCACTTTTAAAGACAATATTTGCTCAATCATTTGGTGGTCTCCTTGTTGTTTGTTTTTAGTCGAGCATCAACAAGGAGATCATTTTTATCTTCTCAACGCCACCACTTATCACTCTTGCGAACAACCTTTCTTCGACGACTCGATGGAGCTTTCAACTGAGCTTGGTGTTCTTTTAAACACCGAGGACACCATTTCGTTCGCTTGGCATTGTGAAGACTTCTTTGCCACTTGCACTTACACTTTAAACACTGCCAATCAAGTGGCGCGTCTATATGCTCGTAGGACTTTGATAAAAGCTTGGCATTGTGATCTTTGGCAAGCTTTCTGATCTCCTTGACTGTGGCCTTTCTTTTTAAAGCCCCCTCTCGCCTTCGACAGATGGGACACCACTTGCCTTGGCTAACATTGGCTGGGGTCATAAAAAACATGTGACCCCATAAACACTTCCACTTAAGCATCGTATGGGCATCGATGTAGATTCTAGATAAACAAAGCCCTTTATGTGCCTTGGCCCGAGCCCTTTGTATTGTAATGTCGCCTCGAAGCTCCTCACCACGACGCTTAAAATAACATCGCCTACACCAACTGCCTTGCTTAATGTTCTCTGGTGTCGCCAACCACTCATGACGAGCCTCGCACCGCCATAACATCTTTGTTCGACCGTTTGCATACTCTTTTGTTAATAACCGACCACCGCGAGTTCTTGCTATTCTTCGCAACTCACGTAGTTGTTTTAGACGGGCTGTCTTAGTCATCACTTCAATCCAGACAATAAGGTGTAAAACTCAAAAATACTCTAGCACTATTCAACAGTTACGGTGAATTCATAAAAACTGTCGCTGTTTGAGACGCCCAATTGGGCTTAAGCTTCGACCCACAACAATGGCGCAGCTATTCTCAAATTGATGCATAAAAAACGAGCAGTACAGCAAAAATAACTAAAGTTATTCACCGCATCAGACGATACTAAGTATATCAATTTTAATGGAGTGCTTAATATGGAGGCAAAATGTCGCCCTACAAAAATGGAACGTTACCAAAGGTAAAATCAATATCGGTGTTTCTGGTCTTTTTAGCAGCGCTGGCGTCTTGCCAGCTTGGCGATAATCGCATGCATGGAAAAATCAGCAGTTCAGGCGCGGCAACGCTGGAACCACCGGTGAACCTTGTTGTTACTAACACTTGGATCGACAGGTTGGCACTCAACTGGCAGCCTCCTAGTGCGACCGTGTCCGCTTATAGGGTCACCTATGCCATGGGAAGTGTTGCACCAGAGTCTTGTGCGGGTGGAGTTGTCGTAGCTTCACCTTCGTTTATTTTAGATGCATTAGTTTCGGATCAAGAATACAGTTTTGCCATTTGTTCGCTGGATTTGGCCACAGGCGAGATGTCGCCCCTTTTGGCCGTTACGAGCCATACACTAAAAGCTGTGAGCTTGAGCGAAGTCTATGTTGGCAACAGCAATTGGAATACATATGTAGATAACGATGGGCTTGACCCCTACAGTGGTACCAATACGGCTTGCAGTGGCGCAGTGACAGGTTTTTTAGGCTGTTTGCACGGCGGTGAAATACGAAAAGTTGAGGTGCCCACATTGGCGAGTTGTGGAAACTATGTGGCGCGAGACTCATTGGGTGTATTCAATTGGATATGCCAAGATTCAGGCACGGTGACATTTTACTCTACCGGGTTAAGGTTGGCTAAGGGCTTGCGAGACCTGCTTGACGGGGATGGGTGGTTTGAAAACCATTTGATCGTAGGGCAGCCCGGTCAAGATGAATTTGCCACACTAATGAGTTCCTCTTGGTGGACAAATCCTATAGAGCCGTTACCTCCGGGTTCGGGGGCGCTGTCAACGCCTGGTACGATTTATTATTTGGCCGCTGATAGAACCGATGACACCCATGAACTCGCTGATGGTGTTGCCGTAGTCACTGCACCCGGCGTCGTTTTGACGGGGGGTGCAACCAGTTATGTGTTTCACGCCTTTGGTAAAAACTATTTTTGGATAGAGGCCGATGTGTCGAGCACAGCCAATCCATCGATTTCTGTTTTTGTAGGAAGCCATTTTCGGATAATCAATTCCGCAGTTAGAAATCAGCCAATCTATGTGAGCAATGCAAGCCGGTTTCGAATCATTAATACAAAGGTAATCGATTCTTTATCAAATGGCATAGAACTTAACAGTTCGAATCAGTTCCAAGTAGCCCATGTCAGCACTGCAAATAGTGCCCAGCGGGGTGTCTACGTATCTGGTGGAACTGAGAACTCTTTTGTCAATATCACCAATATCAATAACGGCGATAGCGGCATTGAGTTCATTGGGTCGAGCCCCGTCACGGTTTCTGGTATTTTGAGTTCGAGCAATAAGGGTTACGCCTTACGCTACTTTCCAGGAGGTACAGCCTCTCACCTGACATCGTTCAATGATTTTCGCGGCTTTTATGCTTCGTCAAAGGCGGACATTTTATTAAATCAATTTTTGCGCTACGGGCACAGTTCGCTGGTATTGAATTTAAATAGCGTGGATAGCTCAACGTTTTCTCAGATCGCTATTTCGGATCCCGGGGAAGGAATAACTTCTACCACCAGCGACAACAACAAGTATACAAACAATATTTTATTGGCCGGCGCACCCACCTGCACGTCCTCGGGTGGTACCAACCCAGGTTTAGATTCGTCCTGCAACCTGACAGATGCCAGTGATGGAGTTCGGCGAACGGTCTTATCGCCGGCCAGTTCCTTTTTTGGTGAAGTGTCCTTCGATGCGACCAACGCTCATGGCGGTGTGAGTTTAACGGCGTATGCGTCTATAACTGATTGGCTTAACTTTGATAATATCTTTAGGGTGTGGGGGCGTAGCGGTTATGTCTACCCTTCGGTAAACCTCACCGACCAGTGCAATGCCGGTGATTGTCAGATATGGGATTTGAGACTTAAAAGTGGAGCTAGCGACTATTTAAACAAAAGCTATGATGGTCTCAATTCAAATTTGGCCTTTGTGGCCGGCCAAACCTGTCCGCCAGCGGTAGACGGTGATTACACATTGACCGATGAGCAGGCCCCAGCCAATACATTCTTAGTGAATGCCACAGAAATTCTTTTTGATTTTGAAGGTGATGATGATGGACTTTGCGAAAACAACGAGTCGTGCATTTACTCTCCCAATTTTGGCTTTTATCAAGGCGAGGGTGACTATAGGTTGCAGGGCACATGTACGTTTCAAGACGGCAGCGGAGGCAATCCCGTCACAGGGGTCAAGATGTTCGCATATCCTGTCAACGGCGCTTGAGAGCTAAGGTTTTTAATTTCGCGGGATCGTTGTGTGCAAAGGGTAAGTGGCTCCCAGCTAAAACCGACACGGGTAGATGAATCACAGGAATAACCTAGTCAAAAGATATTGTTTAAAAATCGGCCGGCATAATAAACCGTTAATTATCTTCCGTTGCCTCAGCTCATATTCATCAAAAAATCTCACCCCCTCAGAAGGTCACAGTGCACCATAAAATCAATGGCACGTTGATTAAGTCGGCAAACCTCTAGATACTTTTTATTAGAAGCCTCTGGGGTTCTGATACTGTGTTGTCGTAGTACAGAGATTTACCTAAAGCCAGTAGATGGAGCTGGCCTCTTTGGAGAAAACGTGAGTCAGCTTAACTTTAAAGCCGTGGATTCAGTTGAATTTTGGCGCATGGTACAACCTCATTTCAAGAGAGTGTTTGAACATCGCCGATCAAGATTTCCGGACCCTTTTTATAGTGATTTAGAAAAAGAGCGACTAAAAACTTTGCAGGCTAATTTAGATGGCCGTTATTCTCTCCATGTGTTGGCCTACCAGTCAGATCAGCTTGTTGGTTGGCATGTTGGGGAGCAAGAAGCTGCAGACACCTATTACATGCGAAACTCAGCTGTATTAGAAGAATATCGTGGCAAATCGTTTTATGAACAGATTCTCGGCCATGTTTTGAACGTTGTTGTTGCCGAAGGGTTTCAGGTGATCTCGAGCATTCATCATCCGAACAACCCAGCTGTTTTGATACCAAAACTGAGAAAAGGCTTCATCATCACTGCCACAGAGATGTCCGATTTGTTTGGTTTTCTTGTGCGTATGAAATATTTTGCCAATGAAGACCGTAAAAAATCATTTTTTGAGAGAATAGGTCTGACTTTTTGAGATACGATGGCAGTCCGGGATCACTCCAGACAGAAGGTTTGAAGGTTTAAAAAGCCATCTAGGAGGGCTGCCGCCGGCTAAATTACGAAGCCTGATTTTTCTTTTTTAAACGAAACTCCACTTTATACCCAGCAAGTTCTGCCAGTTGAAAGAGCTGGATTAGTTGCTTCGAGGCTTTATTTTCCTCAAGTAAACGGAAAACCTGAGCCGGGGAGGTTTTAAGAGCATCTGCGACCACTCGTGAAGAGAGCTGAGCTGCCGCTAACTTGTCCTTTAAGGAGGTTTTTAGTTGATTGATTGGGCCCCAATCATAGGAGGGGTCACAATGGTAAAGTACCAAGTCTGCTGGAAAATCAAAATGGGAGCCATCTTCAAGCTCGATAGTGGCGCCTTGGGAGCCCAAGTCTTTCTCAATCCGAATATTAGTCACGCGATTCTCAGTGCCAATTTCGTGGTCTTCAAAGACAGTAAAGGGTAGTATGTAGCTATTGGATTTCCTTCCTTCTTTGAGAGTGATCTCAAAAGCCTTCTTGCGGTAATTGGGCTGTATATCCTTAAAAATAGGACTTCTCATAGCACACCTTCTTTTCTCAACATTTCTAGGGCCTTCTTTGCTTTTGGAGTTAATTTGCCCTCCATAACTGACCAAGTGTCTACGTCAAACTTCAACATCCGTTGACCGTCTTCAAAAATATGTACATGACGTGGATCATGGTCATAGGCGTACATGATTACAATGACTCCGTTGCGCTTCCATCGGCCCATAAATTAGTGTAATCAAATGTGATACCACTTGTCAAGAAGCAAAGGGAGACCTTACCGATACACTGGCCGTGCCCTAGTCGATTTCAATGGGGACCTATTGTGAGGTTCCCATTCACTAAGTAGTAGGTGCAAAGTAAGCCTATTTGTCGCCCCGTGCACTCTGGCCCCATGCCTATTTTGGGGCGTCCTCATTTAGTTTGTATCTACGATATTTCTTAGAGTTGCTCCGTACTTGTGGTAAATCTCTACGCCAATCATGAACTTATTAGCACTCACACCCGGCAGTGAGGCCACCATCGAGAATTTCGCAGGTGACTCGCAGCAGCTGGAACGATTTTCTGAAATGGGCCTTTACCAAGGGATGCCGGTGAAGGTGATTCACAAAATGCCCTTTAAAGGGCCAGTGGTGGTGCTAGCTGGTCGATTTTTTATTGCTTTGCGTGAGGAGGAGGCTCAGTGCATCAAGATCCACATTCGCCCGTAGCGGCGCTGGTTGGGGCTCCAAACTCGGGAAAAACCACCTTATTTAATTGGCTCACTGGAGCCCGTTTTAAAGCTGTCAACTATCCGGGCGCCACAGTGGATTATGCAGTGGGGCGATCGCAATCTCGGTATGGCGACACTGTTACGCTCATCGATACTCCCGGGGCTTACAGCTTGTTTCCAAAGAGCCCCGATGAGCATGTGACCGTTGATGTTCTTTTTGGCGGAAAAATCGAAAAAATTGAGAAGGTGATTGTTGTGGTCGATGCCACCCAACTGTCACGGCATCTGTATTTAGCCCAGCAGGTGATTGACGCGGGCTTTGACGTGATACTGGCCGTGACCATGGTGGATCTTGTTCGCGCCGACGGCGGAGAGTTGAATCAAAAACAACTTGGTGAAACTCTCAAGTGTCCGGTGGTCTTGATTGATGGCACTTTAGGCGGAGGTGTTGATGAGCTTCTGCAAGAGGTGCGACGACAGGGGTCAATAAAGGAGACTCCAAAGACGTTGTCGCCTTGGAATTCCTCCATGCGAGAGCAAAAATTGAAAGACAGTGTGGCCCTGGCTGAGTCGGTCTTGGTTCGAAAAAATAAAGGCAATGGCGTTAGGCCGTCTCCAGCGCCGTCATTGCTTTTGCGGACAGCTCAATTGGATCAGTGGTTTTTAAACCGTTACTTCGGCCCCCTTATCTTTTTGGCCATAATGACGGGTTTGTTCACATCTATTTTTTGGTTGGCCACGCCGTTTATGGACCTCATTGATGAAGGCACCAGCTTTTTAGCTGAACAAGTGCGAACCTCGTTGGGGCAGGGGCTTTGGGGTGATTTTTTTGCCGATGGTGTGGTGGCTAGTTTTGGAGCTTTTTTGATTTTTGTGCCGCAGATATTTATTTTGTTTTTCGGCATCGGGTTGCTTGAAGACTCGGGCTACTTGGCGCGGGCGGCCACACTCATTGACCGGCCTTTTTCAAAACTGGGATTAAATGGTCGCTCTTTTGTTCCGCTCCTATCGGGCTTTGCTTGTGCCGTACCAGCTATGATGGCCGCAAGGACCATTGGTTCAAAAAAAGAGCGCTGGATCACTCTATTTGTTATACCACTGATGACCTGTTCGGCTCGGCTTCCGGTTTATGCTTTGCTTTTAAGTTTTTTATTTTTTGGAAAAGCGGCCTGGATCCCTGGATTGGCGCTGGCGTTTCTCTACATTGGAGCCGTTGTTGTCGGAGCGTTGGTGGCCGCAGTCCTTGATCGGTTTATCAAAACCAGTGGCCGCTCCCTTTTTATGTTGGAGCTTCCTCTCTACCGTCGCCCACTTGTGAGAGTGGTGGCTCGTAATGCGATGATGCGCACAAAGTCTTACGTGACAAAAGCGGGTCCGATTATTTTTCTATTTGCCATGCTCATTTGGGTGGGCACTACATTTCCTCGAGTTGATTCTCATCAATTGGGAGAAAATCAGCTTCAGGCCAGCTACCTGGGGCAAGTGGGGCACGTGATTGAACCTGTGTTTGAACCCATGGGAGTGGATTGGCGTGTGGGTGTGGGGTTGTTGACGGCATTTGCCGCTCGTGAAGTTTTGGTTTCGTCGTTGGCTGTGATGTTTAATGTTCCTGGTGATGATGTAGAAGAGGATTCTGTGCGGAACTCTTTAATACTAAGCATGCAACAAGCCACCAACAGATCAGGAAATCCCATCTTTACAGTGGCTACAGTGGTGGGCTTGCTATTTTTTGTAATGGTCAGCCTACAGTGTCTTTCAACAACGGCGATAGCTGTCAGAGAGTTGGGTTCTTGGAAGGTGGCCATAGCCCAGGTAGTCGCCTTTAATTTATTAGGCTATGTTGGGGCGGTGATGTTGGTGCAAGGCCTTCGCGCACTCGGTGTGGCGTAATTGGACACCTTCAAATATTTGATCAATCGACTCACTGAGGCCGCGGCCATAAGTAAGTCAACATCTCCATTCCACCTTTAGGCCACCTTTAAAAGACTCTCAATCAAAAAGACTCCAACACATCGCAGATGATACGCCCCGGCCTTTTCTCAATCGAATCTTTTAAATTTGACTCAAATCTGGGCGAAAAAGTTGTCCCACTTATGGCCGTCTTAATGGCTAAACGCAATAACATTTAATCACAACCCCAACAGCTCAAGTGGGGGTTGTGATAGCTTTTGCGCCTGACCGTTGTGATAACTCTCGGCCCTTAGTTGATATCTACAAAATGAGAGGGAGATTCAGAGGATTTCGGTAGCGTCACCTTTAAAACTCCGTCTTCATATTTTGCAGACACTTCTTTGCCGCTCACAGTTTCTGGCAAAGTGAAACGCCGTTCAAAAGTGCCATGACTGCGCTCATAGCGAGTGTAGCCCGGCTTCTCTTCTTTTTCTTCTCGCTTGCGCTCACCAGAAATGCTCAAAGTATTATCTTTCACTTCTACTTTGATGTCTTCACGGTTGAGGCCAGGAATATCAAGAGTGACTAAGTATTGATTAGGCAACTCTTCAATATCGACGGCAGGATTAAATTTAAACTCCGACCGTGTGGTGGGAACAAAAAAGCCTTCAAGCATGCGGTCAAAATCATCCCACGCCGTGGGAAAGGCATTGCCGAAAACACTGGGTGTCATTGATTTTTTCATATTATCGCCTCCTCATAGGACGTTAATTTTCTTACAAACTTATCTTGGTTTCGCATTTAAAGATGTCAAGGTGCCTTGAGTTTTCCTATTTATTTCAAATGTTTATTTTGATTAAAAAAAAACTGCCTTCCGGCAGAGTTATGAAGTAGGTTCGATGGTTTGGGCGCTTTCTCGGGGGACATAAGTGGGGCCCAGTCGACTTCTTACTTTAGGGGGCCATCTTGAAGAAGTTGCAGCGCAGTTTGGGGTTGAGTTCAGTCATCTCGATTTGTACGAGTTCTGCGTTGGGAAGTGGTCTTTTTATCCTACCTGCTATTGCCATTGTACATACTGGATCATCGGCGTGGTTGGCGTTTTTTGTGGCGGGTTTAAGTGTTTTACCCGCGGCTCTTTCAAAGGCAGAGCTTGCCACTGCCATGCCTGAGTCAGGTGGAACCTACATATACCTTGAGCGAACGTTTGGCCCGCTCGCGGGAACCGTGGCGGGACTGGGCGTGTATTTGGTGATGCTGTTAAAAAGTGCCTTTGCCCTTGTGGGGTTTGGCGCCTACTTGTCGGTGATAGCGTCCTTGCCATTATTGCCGACGGCCATGGGGTTGTTGGTCGTGATTTTGGCCTTAAATGTTTTAGGAGTGGGTAAAGTGGGGGGAGTGCTTGTGGTGTCAGTGATCATAAGCATCACAGGGTTGTTCATTTTGGCCACGGGTGCATCGTTCTCCGTGCGGCCAGAGCTATTGGAACCTTTTTTCGCAAATGGTTTGGGTGAATTCATTTACGTTATCGCATTGGTATTTGTATCTTACGCAGGGATTACAAAAATTGCAGCTGTGGCCGAAGAAGTGAAGCAGCCGGGTCGCAACATTCCCCGCGGTATCTTGTTGTCGTTGTTGCTCATTATGGTCTTGTACAGTGTGGTGAATTTTGTATTGGCCGGAAATATTCCACAAAAAGATTTTGTCGGTGATTTAAAGCCTATTTATTCACTGGCAGAGCGTCTGGGGGGATCGTCTTTGGGCGTGGTGTTTTCAGTGCTCGGTGTGGTGACGATGACCTCTATGGCGAATGCCGGAGTGTTAGCCGCCTCACGGTTTCCGTTTGCAATGAGTCGAGACCAGCTGTTGCCTGATTTGCTGGGTCGTTTGCACGAGCGATTTATGACGCCCATATGGAGTATTTTGCTATCAGGACTTGTGGTGGCCGCAGCCATTCTCACGATGGATGTAGAGGGCATTGCCAAATTTGCCAGTGCCTTTATTCTTCTTTTGTTTCTTTTAGAAAATGTAGTGGTGATTGTCTTACGTGAAACAAGAGTGCAGTGGTACAAGCCCGAGTACAAGTCGCCCCTGTATCCTTGGATGCAACTTGTGGGGATTGTTTCGGGCATTGCCATTATGGCGGCGATGGGGTTGACAGTTCTGTTGGCCGTGGTCTCAATATCTGTGCCAGGACTTATTTTGTATGCGGCCTTTTCGAGGCTGCGCACAGACAGAAAAGGGGTTCTAGGTTTTCGAGGGCGACGCAAAGACTTAGTCGACGTGGATGCAACGCCAAAACCGAGGCACCATGTAGAAGTGGTAGATCTTTCAGTTGACGCGTCAGTAGTTGTGGCCCTCTTTGGTAAAGAAAAAACCCCAGAAGTTTTAACAGAATTGGGAGTGGTGTTAGCCGGGGGCGGTAAAGTGGAAGTGGCTTACCTTACCGAGTTGCCCGAGCAAACAGTTCTGGATGATTTAGATGAAGACACGCCAGTGATTCGATCGCTCAGACGACGACTGCTAGCCATGGCCGAAAAAGAAAATGTAGAAATGTCGTTTGACCCCATTGTCACCCATGATCTTTTTAAATCGATCAACGACATCAGCCAAAGGCTGCACAGTCAGTGGTTGGTGGTGGAGTGGGCTGGAAAAGGTCGAGGTGCGTTTACGTTTCATAATCCCATGGGATGGTTACAAGATCACCTTTCGTGCAATCTTGTGACGGTGAGAGACCGAGGGGTGCGCTATTACCGAAAAATTTTGGTGGCGTTGAAGGGTACCGATGTCGATCGTTTTGTCATCGATACGGCCAGGCAATACGCCAGGGCCTTTGATGCCGAAATCACATTTTGCAGATATGTGGACTCACCACTCAGTGAAGAAGGTCGCGCCCGCGAAAATGAATATTTAGAAAAATTCTCAAAATATTGCCGAATCGATGCCAAAACCATGATCTGTGAAGGCGACAACGAAGTAGATCAACTGGTTGCCGCATCCATAGAGTACGATCTACTCATCTTGGCCAACTACGATGAGCCGAATCGCCTAAAACGAATCTTCGGGACCGCCCACGACGAAATCATGTCCCAAGTCGCCTGCACAGCCATCAGCATAAAAGCCCCGAAGTAACGAAAAAGGTATCCCTTTACTTTTTGCTTTGCGCAGCGACATTTTTTATGTCGCTGCGCAAAGCAAAAAGTAAAGGGATACCTTTTTCGTTATTTTGGCACGCCCCCTGCAGTTTGGTTCTTTCCGTTTAACGAAAGCGAATTAAAATGAATTTTAAAAGACATTTGGTGGCTTTATTTGTCGTGGGGTGCCCATTTTTGGGTTTGGCGGGGCATGCAGAGTCGCTCCAGAAAGCATACATTCAAACCTCACGACTAGGAATTGTTGGTGATAGCTTGTCTGCTGCTGGTATGGCCAATCCAGAAATCGATTTGGATGTGAGCCGACTTGCCCTACGGGGAGTGTCGATCTTTGTCCCCTCGGAGCCAAAAATAGAATACTACAGGGATCCTGGTTTTTTTCATATTGAGGAGCCCATTTTAGCTCCCGTGCGGCTATTTCCGGAGCAAGATCCCGGTCGTTTTACTGGTGTTGGGGGATGGATTAGTAAAAATGTTGAAATCGCAAAAAAGAAAAATTTCGAAGTGGAAGAGTATAGTTTTGGTTACATGGTCGGGCGGGCGCTCGGAATAAATCCTGAAAATATCTTAATGGCCGCAGAAAGCGGCCAAAGGGTGTCTGACATTTACCCTCAGTTTGAGCGCCTGGCTAGACACAATGGAGTTTTACCTGAACTGGTTTTGTTATCGTTTAATGCCAATGACATGTGTATGGATGATATTTTAAATCGGTCTGTTCAAGACACCGCCGATAATTATTATAACACTGTTTTTTCTCATCTTGAAAAAGTCTATGAGACGCTCACTCCCAGTGAAAACGGCACCCGAATTTACTATTTGGGTTCGTTAAAGGTGTTGCAGCTTTTGACGAAGCCCAGTCTGCTATTAAAAACCGTGAATTATCGAGGCGAAGGCGCTTTTTGCAGTGAGATCCGAAATCACAAAGTTTTTGGTGGAGTGAAAGTAAGTGGTGACGACGTGCAGGTGGTAGGCCCCCCTCGAGGGATTTTGGACTCATCCATTGAGGGGTCGTTCAAAACCAAAAACTTCAATCGAGAGATTCTAGAAGTGGCCCTGCCGGGCATGTGTCGAGGCATATTCTCAGTGAAGCCAAGCGACAGCAAATCGATATCAAAACTTCAGGCTGTTTATGAAGCGATGATCGAGGCCCAGAAACAAGCTGTGTCTGATATTCAGCAAAGGTACGGGCAAAACTCCCATGGCTTGAGCATTGAGTATGTGGCAGAAACCACCAGGATCGAATTCGAAAACTCAGAAGTGGCCAACGACTGCTTTCACCCCTCAGTATGGGGCCAAGAGAAAGTAGCCAAAACACTGCTTGAATATCTTGTAGGAAGGTACCCGGTTCACTGATTTGCAGCGCGCCAATTAAAAGGTATCCCTTTCCTTTTTGCGTTGCACGGCAACACTAAAAGAACGGGGAGTAGCGCTAGGACTGGACGAAACTAGGGCAGGCGTCGGCGAGTGATGGTCTTTCTCGGAAGGTGCCCGATTCAATTCTGATTTGAAGGGTGCCAATGTTCCGCCTTTAACGCAACTTGACCTTCTGAGAGGGTGGAAATTTTGAGTTGGATCAAGTAAACCAATGGTGGAGTTGATTCACGGTAGTTAGTCTAGCCATATTATTATGTTGAAACCTTAAAGACAGGGTGCCTCAACGGTCACTTGCTATCGCGCTATTGACTCAGTGGCTGCCCTTTGCCCACCCTTTCAGCCCTTTACGGAAGGGTTAGCTTCTTAACATATGGGTGACATTTTTGAGGTCGTCCTGGCACCAGCCATATGCAGATCGGATCAGCTGCCGTTCAGGCTGGTCTCTTTGGACCCTCGGTTGCACCTTAGCCACTCATGTGTAAATTACCGCTGAATCCCCGTGGGCCAAAATATTTGCCGATAACAAGAAGAGTCTGGTGCTCCCTGCTCACATCCATTTTGGTGTTTCAAGGGCCGATGACAATGGCCATGGAAAACGACAAAGTTAAGCACCTCAGTGCTTCGGCGGCGATCAGCAGCGGCATCTATTTGGCCAGCCGTGAAAATGGGGCCAGTCGGTTTAAAGCCAGTGCTGCAGCCCTCGCCCTGACCCTTCTCGTGGGCGCCATCAAAGAGACGCAAGACGTGTATTTTGACCAAAAAGATATGCAGGCCAATGCCGCCGGGGCTGCTGCAGGTGTGTTGTTGCCCATTTCATTTTCGTTTTAATAAAGCTTCACCAGGAACTCCGTACACCAGGAACAGAGGTTTCTAAAGTTTGTGCAAAAATATCAATTTGAGGCAATTCGGTAAATCTAATTGCTTGGGTAATACATTGACCCAATCCATTCAATGCTTGCGAAGCAAGGCCTTAGAGTGGCCAATAACTCCATGATCTCAATACGTTAACTCGATGTAGGAAGATGTGGCCGGCGGGGTTGGCCCCATCTTGATGTGTAGAATGATGTGTGATAAAATGTGTAAAAGTGGAGGTCGGCAAATGCCTACAAATTTAGCGTTAGATGATGAGTTGATAGAAAAGGCGAAAGAAGTGGGTAACCATCCCACAAAAAAAGAGGCCGTCACTGTGGCACTGCAGGAGTATATTCGAAACAAAAAACAAAAAGAAATTCTGAAGCTTTTTGGTGGGCTCGAGTTTAATCCAGAGTATAATTACAAGAAGCAACGAGCGAAAAAATGATATTAGTCGACACCTGCATTTGGTCCGAAGCTCTGCGAAAGAACCACTCAAAGAATCATGTAGCTATTGAAAAGTTTGCCCGTATCATCTCTGAAAACCAGGTCGCAATTATTGGCGCCATTAGACAGGAGCTCCTGTCGGGCATTAAAGAAAAAAGATCTATTATCAAATTGAAAGATCATCTCCGGTATTTTCCGGATATTGAGCTGAGCGAACGAGACTACGAGTTGGCGGCAGAATATTTCAACCAATGCCAGAGGAAGGGAGTTCAGGGGTCAAATACCGATTTTTTAATTTGTTCTGTAGCAAATAGACTAAAATTGCCAATTTTTACATTGGACAAAGATTTTAAAAACTTTCAAAAAATTCTGAAGATCAAACTTTTTTAGCACGCTGAATGAGATGGCTTCAGGTCTTTCAAGCAAAAAGGACAGCTAATAAACCTACTCTTCCGGCATTCTTTGCCAAATGTATTGAAAAGGCTTATCGCCCAGCTGCAGGTGCAACACTAAGTCACCCTCTTGAAAATCGAGCTCGGTGATAGTCTCTCGGCCCACTTTCATGTCGGGATCCGAGGCGCATTCGCGGGTGTTTTGTTTCTGATTGATCCAGGTGATTTTATCCATCAAAAAACAATCGCGGTAAATGTACATACCTCGGCGCTCGCAATAGCTGTGCTCTCCGGTACGTGTCCAGTGCAGGCGGTTTGTGCCGTTGGGGTAAAATTCATACTCCATTACCAGGTTCGGGCTGAGGGGAGGATGCACTCGATCTTCATATACAAACTTATAATAGCGCCAGCGACCCACAATAGTTTGGGGGTCACACTGTCGCGCTTGGTGTTGAGCTTGTGCTGCACTTGAAAAAATATCGAGGGCTGCGATCAGCCCCGCCAAGAACCACCACTTGGACTTTCTAATCACTGAATCCAGCCCCGTTTCTGCAAGACGCGGCGAACGGCAAGAACCTCTGCAGCCGAATGACCGGCCTCAACAGCCTTCAGCATCGACGGAGCAAAATCAACAAATTGCCCCCCGGGACCGAGGTTTGTCAGTGTGTCGATGGCCAAATGCCCGGTGGCATTGGGGCCAAGGGCATTTCGGATCTCCCAAAGGGTGCCACTGACAATAGTGCTATCGTGATATTTGCCGCCGTTAAAGTCTTTAAAGGCCAACAAATTGTTGTCTAGCGTTCGCTTAAAATCTCGCTTCAAATAAGAAAACTCACCCATGCGAGGGGTGTTTAACATATTTGCCGCGAAAAAGTCAGCAAAACCCTCGTTCATGGAGCCGCCCTCACCCTGGCTAGGAAGGCCCGAGAGGACATCGATATAGGCATGCGCCACTTCGTGGGCCACAATAGTGGGATCACGGGGAATATCTTTATACACCGAGTTATCGCCGTCCCCTAGGCGGATATTTCCGTCATAGTAGAAGGCCACATTGCTGGGCGTGTGCCCGCCAACATGAGTTTTAACATCCAATTGAAAGGGGAGGTTGATGCCATATTCAGTGCCAAACCAATCTAGTGTTCGATTCATAAAAAAGTAAGTTTGCACTTCATTAAATGAGGGCTCAGTAGTGGCAAACTTAAATTCATTGGTGGGGCTCTTTACGGCACTCAGTGCTGAACGCACTTTCAGTCGGCTAGAGGTCAAAGTGCCATCGCCAAGAAGTTGTCGCAAGACCACCTCAGCTAGGTCCGACCTTGCGGGTGAGTTAGTAAAAACGGTCGCGACCCCATTTACCAAGTGGTAGCCAATGGAGTTATGGCTTAAAACATAGCCAGAGTCAGACAGATGCATTGCCATGACGTCAGATTCATCTTGCTTAACATACTTTAAGACTAAAACGGGGGTGAGCCCCATCATGTCTTCGACCAATTCAATTTCAGGTGGGTAAAGTTTTTTAGCGTTGTTAATTTCTGAGTTTCGCCGTTTGGCATGTTCTATCAGTTCAGGGACAAGTCGCGTGATTTTATCTAAACGACTTTGGGTTTTTTGATCCATGGTTTGAAACAGCTGCCCCGTTGCTGATTCAATGGTGCCATTTTTCTGAATTAAGTGCACATAAGAGTTGGCCACTGGTATGCCATTGATGGTCTGTTGCCAGCGTTTAATGGATTTTGTTTTTAAATCCACCGACTTTGCATGGGCTCCGGATTTTTCAGTGACTAAAGCGAGGTTGAGTTGCTCGAGCTGTTGGTCATTGAGATCTTTGGGATCAGTGCTGTTCAGCCGAAATCTCACAATATCGCCACTAGGGCTACATGCACTGAGCAAAAAGATCGAAGTTAATATGTAGAAACAATTTTTTATTGAAATCATAAAATGGCCTCCCCCGATACCATTTTACATAAACGGCCGCCCAGGTAGAAACCTGAGCGGACCTTTGTCGAGAATTATAATACTTTTTTAAAGAATTATTCTTCTACGTGAAGAGTACGCTCGATGAAAGTACCGTCGCCATTCATAAACCGAATGGTGTGGTCACCGGAATCTAGCTGGCCAAGGTGCAATTCTTTAGTGAAAGGCACAAGCACCATGATGCACATAGTTTGGCGAACAGTGGCTACTGAACGCACTTCGTGAATGTTGGGCTCAACGTCTTTAGTTACATCAGCGCGGTTCCAGCTGTAGCAACCATTTGGAAACAAGCCGTTGACGACCACATAAGCGTCTGACTCAGAGTCAAAGCCGCCAGGAATGAACGCATCGTTAATGCCGATGGTCACTTCTTTTTCTTTTACTGTGTCATCAGATGCCCAGGCAAAAGTACTTGATGCGACTATGGCTAGTGCTGCCAGTGTTGTTGTGAACAATTTCATGTATTCCCCCTCTTGTATTTGTTTGTGGACGTCTTGTTCAGTTCTATACTAGAGCAAGCGGCGTACCACTTTTAAAATCCCCTCAATTCGTTTTCGCCAGAAAGTTGGGGCAAAGTTTCTCATCAGACAGTGATTGAAAGAGACAAATTGCCCCAAGGCCAAAACTTTAATCGCCTTGCGATTTTCATAGTAGAGATGGGAGTTTCAAAAAAGGCAAGCGCTATTCGAAATCGCAACAAGGAGTGTTGTGACGGCGCCGTCAGGTGACCAACAACTATTTAAGTTTCTTTAATAAACAATCGGAATGGCTGTTGAAAATAAACCCTTCTCGTGACAGAATTTGTAAGAAAGCGTCCGTTGTAGCTTCACTCAAGCGAATGTGTTAGAATACGTTGTTGTTTAGCGTAAAGGAGATTCTAATGCGCCTTTTAAGTGTATTTTTAGCCCTATTTGTTTCTGCGGTGGTTGGATTCACGGCGAGTGCGCAAAACCCAAAGGGTGACGCCCCTCCTGAGTTGCATCGAAAAGGCTTCCAGCAGTTGGAGCAATCGGGAAAACTATTTACCGTTCGGCTGCAGCCTAAAGACAAAGAGCTCCGGCTTTTCGTGGTGGGCAACGAGGCAGCACGCATTGACCTTGAGGAGTTCACGGTCCATGCCAAGTGGATTCGCGGCGAGAAAGAGTCGAAGCTAAAAGTCGAGCCCGTAGGCGAGTATTTCCGACTTCATGAAGCGCCAGAGGGGCCGGGCAATCTTGAGATCACTTTGAAGCCGAAAAAAGAAAAAGAACATAAGGCCGAGTCATTTAAGCTTCGCCTTAACTAGAGCCAACTAAAGTTTAAATTCAGCCAAAATAGGGATGTGGTCCGACAGTTGCGCCCAGGGAGATGTTTCAACCTTATGCCCTCGAATTGGCGACAGTCCGCGGAAATAAATGCGATCAAGAGGCAATAAAGGAAGCCAGCTTGGAAACGTGGGCATATGCCGACCCATCAGCGAGTGAAACACTTCATCGAGAGAGAGTTCTTGCCGGATTGTGGGCGTGGCCCGTTGCCACCAATCATTAAAGTCGCCCGCCAATAGGAGCGGACAGTGCGCGTCCACATGTTCATTAACGCGGTCGATGATCATCTTCAACTGTTGGCGCCGTGACATTTCGAAGAGATCCAGGTGAACGCAGATCAAGTGCAGGTCATTGCTCCATTCAGGAGGACGAACAACGGCATGCAGAAGACCCCTTTTGGCAAAAGGGGCAGCTGATATGTCGATGTTTTCTGAAAACACAATGGGGTATTTGCTCATGATTGCGTTGCCATGGTGGCCGTTGCTGTAGGCCGCATTCTTACCATAGCTGTGATAGGGCCAAAGTTGATCGGCCATGGCCTCAAGGGGGCTCATGTGATCGGTATTTATGCCGCCGTTGCCGATAATCACATTGGGGTGGCGGCCATTTACTTCCTGTAAAAAAACAATGTCTGCACTTAACGCCCTGATGGCATCTCGAATATCTTGTAAGACATAGCGCCGCCCACCGGTGGTGTGTCCTTTATGCATGTTGTATGTGAGCACTCTGAGGCTTGATTCCATAGTATCCTATTTAAGCTTATTTATTATATCCAATTTTTTATAAGAAGCACCAAGCGGGGCATTATGTATTGCCACCACCGTTTTGTTTTTAAGCTGGACATTTCTATTTCATGAGAGAGCTTTAGATCACTTTCAAACTGAGTTTGCAGGGACTTCAAAGAGGTTTCGGACGCCGGGATGACATCTAACTCGAGGTCATGAAAGAGACTTCGGTGATTCAGGTTGCTAGAGCCGATAACAGCCCAATCATCTATGATGGCCGTTTTTGCATGTAAAACGGTGGGCAGGTACTCAAAAATCCGGACCCCGGCAGCAAGCAGGCGGGGGTAAAAATATTGGCTCACTATTTTTACGATCTTCACGTCACTTTTTTCTGGCAGTAATAATACCACTTTGGCTCCGCGCTCAGCCGCCTGGCAAAGGGCTGTAAGTAAATGCGTGGGGGGTACAAAATAGGGGTTGGTGATCAGCACCTGTTTTTTAGCCTTATCGATGCGGTCAATGAGGTCATTCATGTTGTTGAGTCGAGATTTTCGATTCAAGTTGGTCCTGACGAAAGCCGAATTTCTCACTCGCCAGCGCTCGCGGCGTTTTTTAACAAACTGTTGAAAATTGTGTACATGATAAGATTCTGACCAGGTGAGGCTAAAAGAGGCCAAGATGTCATTGGGGCCAGAAACTTCAAGCCCAATGGCCGACTCCCGCCAGCGGAAACTGTCGCTAGTAATATTCATGCTGCCAGTGAAAATTCGTTTGTTATCAAAAATATAAACTTTTCGATGATTGCGGCGGTTAATGGTGGACCACAGTTTAAAAAAACGTCCCGGATTGGTGAGGGCCGAGTAGAAAGTGCGTGCAAATGGCCAGGGCACAGGATTAAAAGCGCGCAGTTCAATTCCTGTTTTGGGCAATGTGGAATAGTGTTTTTCAAGCCAATCAAAAGACCCGATGCCGTCCACTAAAAGGCGAATGCGAACACCGCGGCTTGCGGCCAGCTGCAGCTGTTGCAAGGTTCGGCGCCCGATCCCGTCGTCAGCAAAAATATAGGTTTCTATGTCGATGCTGTGCTGAGCCTCGGTGATGGCCTGGCTGAGGGCTAAGAAAAAGGCATGGCCACTGTGGTAGACCACTTCCCGTTGCCAGGGGGATTGAACTAAAGTGGGTGAGTGGACTTCGTAACGCAATCTGTCGCCTCTGAGTGAAGGAATATCTAGGGACTCTTTGCCATTGTAGGATTTTTTCAATAACTTGAGCAAGGCGACAAAGTGTGAAAATGCATTTTCTTGCAGGCCGTCCTTAGAGGAGGTTGATATGGCTGGTGGAAAGAATTCCCTTAAAAAAGTAGTTTGGGCGGTGGATCCTTTTTCTGAAATGGATGAGACATGGATGCGAGCGGAGCAGGTGCTGTCAAAAGTGTGCGAGTTCTCAAATTGCAATGTGGTGCCCACCTATGTCCTAGGTGCAGATAGCTTGCATTGGATTGGCAACGTCATGCCACCCAATGTGGATCACTTTGTGCCATTGGCCGAAAAAGCGCTGGGTGACATGAGCGAACAGTCCTCGTTGAAAAATCTGGCTGAGCCCGTGGTGGTGGTGAACCACGAAAACTCCCGTCGATTTGATATTAAAGCGCTATTGTCTTTTGCTAAAAACGAAGGCGCCGATCTAATAGTACTTAATACCCACGCCCGAGAGGGTGTGGCCCGTTTTTTTATGGGAAGCTTTGCCGAAAGTACACTTTTGAAATCAGATGTACCGTTGTTGTTTGTAAGTCCTAAGACAGCGCCTCTCGGCAATATTGAAAAAGTACTTTTTCCAACGGATTTCTCTGAAGCCTCAAAGTCGACCTTAGATAAATTTGTAGATCAGTATGCGGGTGTGGTGAAAGAAATTGTCTTATTGAATAAGATCCCGCATCCCGTGGATGCCTTTGTGCAAACCGGTGTGGCCACAGTGGGCGGCGGCTGGGTGAGTGTGGAGCAGTTCATGACCTCAGAGATTGAGGAGCGCACTAAGGCTGCAGAAGCCATGGCTAAGAAAATGGCTACGGATTCGCTCAAAGTGTCTGTGGAGATCGATGATAGCCCCGGACAGGTGGTGGATGTGATTCTTGAGACAGCTAAAAAACACAAATGCCACATGATCGCCATGAGTGCGGAGTCTGGTTTACTTTCATCCATCGTCATTGGTAGTGTGGCTCGCGGAGTGATTCGCGAGGCTGAAATGCCGGTGTGGGTGTCGTATCACGCTACAGAGGATTAAAAAAAAGTGAGGCCACATGCAGATTGAATTTCTGGGGGCAGCGCAGACAGTTACGGGAAGTCGAACGCTCCTACATCATGGGGATAAAAAAATTCTTGTAGATTGTGGGCTTTACCAAGGTTCGCGCGAGTTGCGAGACCGTAACTGGGCTGAGTTCACTGAGGCGCCTGATATTGATTTTGTGGTTCTCACCCACGCCCATGTGGATCATTCTGGATATCTTCCAAAGCTTGTCAGTGAGGGGTTTAAAGGCCCGGTTTATTGTTCACAATCCACTGCGGAACTTTGTAAAATCATGCTTCGGGACTCCGCCCATTTACAGGAGGAAGATGCAAGGTTCGCCAACAAAAAAGGCTACTCCCGCCATCAGCCGGCCCTTCCTTTATACACATCAGAAGATGCCGAAGCTGCGTTGCGACTGTTCAGGCCCGTACCCATGGACACATGGGTGGAGTTAACAGAGGGGTTGAGCTTTCGGTTGTTGCGGGCCGGGCACATATTGGGTGCCTGTATTGTGCAGTTTTCTATGAGCGAAGAGAATGGGGTGAGAACTCTCACCTTTAGTGGTGACCTGGGTCATGGTCGGCAGAATGTCATTAAAGGTCCTGTAGCGGTGGATCAGACGGATTATTTGGTTCTCGAGAGCACCTATGGTGATCGCCTGCATCCGAGAGAAGATGTGATGGGTATCGTTAAGGAGCAGGTGCACTATGTGAAAGAGCAAGGTGGAGTGTTGGTGATTCCCGCCTTCACAGTGGGCCGCACTCAAGAAGTACTCTATATGTTAAAAGTTTTAGAAGAGCGGGGAGAGATCCCTAATCTTGAGGTGTATGTGGATAGTCCCATGGCCACAGCCGTGACAGATCTTTATATGCGACACAAAGATGAGTTGCGTTTGTCTTTTGAAAACGGGCAGTTGCAGTATCCATTGGAACCAAGTTCTTATATTCCGGTGCGATCGGTGGACGAGTCCATGTTGCTTTGTATGCGTAACGGACCAATGATTGTGATCTCTGCCGCAGGAATGTTAACCGGCGGGCGGATTTTGCATCATCTGAAAAAACGTCTTCCCAGCCGTAAGAATGTAGTGCTGTTTGTGGGGTATCAGGCTGAAGACACAAAGGGCAGGCTTCTGCAATCAGGCCTTCCCACTTTGCGCATTCATCATGAGCCGGTTGAAGTGAGGGCTAAAATTGTAACCATAGAGAGCTTATCGGCTCATGCCGATACCAATGACCTCATGGATTGGCTACGCCAGTTTTCGCATCCACCAAAAAAAGTGTTTCTCAACCACGGGGAACCGCAAAGCATTAAGGCTCTATGTTATCGCATTCGCCATGAGTTGGGATGGGATGTGGTCGTGCCCAGTTATGGTGACAAATTCGAGTTGGGTACCAGGTCCTAAGCCTGGTCACGTGGTGTCATGGGGGCGACCGCCGCAGGCAGGGCGAGGGCGCCAACGGCACGAGTGGCCGCATGTCGTCTTCGGATTGCATCACTTTCGTGCCGCAACCCGGATACGCCATGCACATCGTGATGTTGGCGCCCTCGCCCTGCCTGCGGCGGTCGCCCCCATGACACCACGTGACCAGGCTTAGGACCTGGTACCCAACTAATCCAGTCTTGGGTGAGGGCCAGCGGGTGTCATAAACCATGAGTTGGCAAAGTCTAAACCGATGAAGGTATCAATTGTCAGCCAATCGGTATCTGTCACAGCTGTGCCGTAAAACGAAGAGCAACTTGTACATGAATTACTTGAGCGATAGTAGGTATCGATGATTGACGGACCACTTATACCACCAAAGATCGTGCCCCCATTGGTGCTGCTCGTGATCTCTGTGTCGGCCACACACCGTTCGATGGGCCCCCACCCAGACCCAACAAGACCACCAATCCGATCCGTGCCACTCACAGACCCTTTAGCCAAGCTGTCGAATATCTGACTAGAATTCTCTCCAACAAGCCCGCCTACGTTTGTGCCTCCAGAAATGTTACCTTCGGCGATGGAAAGCTCGATCACACCACTGTTGGAGCCGGCGATACCGCCGACGGTCAACCCTGTCGCGGTGACTGTTCCTATAAAATGAGCGTTTGAGATTGTTCCACTACTGCTGGCACCGACAAGGCCACCCACAACGTCCTCGCCGTTCACGGTAACGCCGTCGACCACTATGCCATTGAGAGTGCCACCGATATTTTTGCCCACAGCGCCGCCCACATAATCAAGGCCCGTAACACTAGAGTTCTTGATAAATGAGTAATACATTTGACTTGAGGACGGGGTGTTGCCCATTTCCCCAACAAGTCCTCCTGTGCTGTAGGTATCGCCAGTTATCGAGGAGTATTGAACAGAAGAGTGAGCCACTTTGCAGTTGCCATTTGATTTTCCGATCAGTCCGCCGGTGTATTGTTTGCCCTCAATAGTCGAATTGATCACATGAACATTTTCAATTTCACCGTTTTGACAATTAGACGTCACTACTGCCACTGGTTCGGTGCTGCCACGGTAGTCGAAACTAATGCTGTCAAAGGTGAGGTTGGATATTTGACAGCCTTGGCACCGGTGAATAAATCCGAGTTCCGCAAGCGATGTGATATCAAGGCCTTTGATGCGATGACCATTGCCATCAAGCATTCCCCGAAAAAAATTCGCTCCTGTGGCAAGAGGCGTCCAATTGTTGGTGCCCGTGAACTCAATGTCGTTAGCTAAGACATAAAATTTGTTGGGATCGTTTGGCACAAGGGCCTGAAGTTCAAAAGCGTTGTAAATGTAGTTCACTTGCCAGCTGGTTGCGATTTTGTAGATCCACGTGAAAGCTTTGTGTTCGTGTTGTGGTTCCTGGCTAATGGAGACGTTCTTTGTTCCTTGAGGAGAAGTGAAACTTGGAAATGCCGAATCAGGGGTCCAGTAGTCGATGCTCGCAGAAAAAGTGTTATCCATTTGGCAGGGTACGCTGAAGTCATCGCGCAGCCCAAGACCTTTGATGTCCACTAGTCCGTACTCATTTTCGCATTCACCAGTTAAAACCCACGAAGGATCAGTTTCTGAAATCCGTCTGTTAGGGGGTGCTGCGGAAGGCTGGGAGTTCCCCGTAAACGCCAAGCGAGGGCTTCGCACCTCAAAATCAGCACCATTCACGTTAACTAGTTTTCCATTCACCCGAACCTGTAGGCGAAGCGGCGATGCTGGGATTTTGCCAGTTAACATGGTTTCAAATTCTCCATTGGCCAAAGGCCTCAGAGGCGAGACCTCTGCCCAAATAGGAGTGCTGGGAGGATCTGAAATCGGTGGGGCCCCCGCGCCAGAACCTGAAACTGACAGACTGCCCGCAGACACCTCCACCGATAGGTCAAAAGAAGGATTGCTGTAGACATTGCCATGTTTATCTCTAAACGAAAGCGAGACATTGGTGCTCACTTCAGGCAGAAGCGACGGGTTTTCAATATGTAAGTAAACATCGATATCAGGGCTGCCATCATCTTTTGAACCACCATTCCAGCTCCCAACCAAGATTTCGGCGTTCTCAAAGCACCCTAATGTGGAAAGCATAAGGCCTGCCACCAAAAAAATTTTAAAAAAACAGTTGAAAATCCTCATGGCCATCTCATCGGTAAACCGACAAAAGTCTTAAGCCAGCCACATCAAAAAACAGCCTCTTTTGATCAACTTTTTTTCATTCGCAACAGGATCAGCCACGTAGCCTACAACCTCTCAATCTGAGGCAAACCCAGCCTTCAAAGAAACAATTTGGCAACACCATTTTCGAGTTCGAAGGCGAATAAGTTATTCTGCCGATAGCACCGCCGGGTGGAGCCAGTGCCGACTTTCTTTATTGTGTGAGGCTTCCCAAGCGAGGAGACCTTTTCGGTGTTTAAAACAAGAAGTAACTCTCATTTTGAGGCGAATCAAATGGCACGCCATTTTGGCCTCAAGTTTTTGGACTTACGGCCGATATTAATGACTATGGCATTGAAATTCGAAATGGTGCGAAAACGACATTTTATCGCGATACTTTGGCTGACGTTGGGCCTCGTTGGATGCCAGCTCGGCGATAATCGGATTCGGGGTAGTTATAAAAGTGTGGGCGCCATATCTGTTCTGTCGGTGACTGCACAAAATCAAAATGCGACGTATGAGTACGAAGATACACTCTATTTTGAAATCCACTTTTCATCGCCCGTGGATGTGGTGGGTGCTCCCGTACTTGAGTTAAATATTTCCCCAGCTCCAGGTTTTGCCACATATGAAAGTGGCTCAGGGACAGACACGTTGGTCTTTCGCTATTTGGTACAGCGAGAAGATGTGGCCGTCGATCTTGATTATAGGGGAGTGACCGCTTTGCAGTTAGCTGGCGGTTCAATAAATGCTAGTGGGTCGACCCTGCCTTTAGATTTAACGCTTCCCGAAGTGGGATCTCAAAACTCACTTTCAGCACAAAAAGACATTCGCTTAGAGACTTATTGTAAAGGGGCTCGCCTTACCAACCTACCTTTTGCCGGTGGTGTGGGTTTGCCTGATGACCCCTACACGATTTGTACGGCTGATCAGCTCAATCAAATATCGGATGACGCCACCTATGTGCGTCAGAATTATTCACTTCGGGCCAATGTGGATATGTCATACTTTGACGGCAGCACAGGCGCAAAAACATTCAATGTTATCGGGTCAAATGTTTTGCCGTTTGTGGGCCAATTCAGAGGCAATCGAAAAAAGATCTCCAATTTATACATCAATTCAACAAATTCATACGTTGGCCTGTTTGGGCAAGTGGGTGAATCTTTCTATGTAAATCTTAGTGTTAGTCTTAAAGAATTAACGCCACCAGAAATTTCAGAATTGGTGCTTGTGGACCCCGTAGTAGTTTCAACAGGAGACTACGTGGGAGCGCTAGCGGGCGCCGTGCGCGGTGGGATGTTGAGGGCATGTCATGTTCAGTCCACTACCAATGGTGCTGCACAAGTTTCGGGTGGCAACTATGTGGGTGGGCTTATTGGGGCAATGATTGGTCAGAATAGTAGTACAAGTTGGTATTTAACAAGCTTAACAAAATCTTCAATAAATGCCGTCGTCTCCGGCGCAACAACCGTAGGCGGCCTGATTGGGTGGGCCTCCGACGCGCCAGTGATGTATTCCTTTACGAGAGGGACAGTGAGCGGGACGGGCAGTGATGTGGGCGGTGTAGTGGGATTCCTGGCTGGTGGAGGAAGCCTTTCGCCACCTTGGAGCCAATTCTTGTGGAGTGAAGCCTCTGTTGATGGGGATGCTTTCGTAGGTGGAGTTGTTGGGAGAGTTAGTTCAACCGGAATTAAGTATGGGTTTTCACGGGGCTCAGTTAAAGGGAACAGTGGGGTGGGAGGCGTAGCTGGACACCTTCAAAGTGCTAGTCTCTATAGTACTCTTTTTGTTGGAACTCTAGATCTTGCAAGCACGAACAAAGGCGGTATTTATGGTACGGCTGTTTCAGCGACAGTTAGCGGTGGTCACTATTGGGACCAGACAAAAAATCCCGGCTTAACAGATTCTTCTTATGGCGATGAGCCGAATGTGTATTTGTTGCTTTCCAGCGAAATGGCAGATCCACAAAGTTTTTCTGCCTCCGGATGGGATTTTCTGGAGCGAAGCGATGACGGAGAAGCGGAAGTTTTCAAAATTAGCAGTGATCTGGGGCATCCAGTGTTTGTGAGCGAGGACACTTCTATTTATCGGGATCACTTTTCTGGCGGCGACGGGAGCCCAAAAAGTCCCTGGTCCATTTCGACGATTGAGCAACTTAAGTTTTTAGCGACCAAACCGGCGCTGTATGGCGATTCATTCGTTCTCCATAACGATCTTGATTTAGCGGAGTATGATGGAAGCACCGCTGCCTTAGAGTGGCCCATGATCGGCCATCAAAACCTACCTTTTTCAGGCCAATTGGATGGGGGCGGCCACACAATATCAAACTTGACTATTGAACGCACAGGCGAAACAGCCGTGGGGTTCATTTCTAACCTGCTCGGCGCCCACTTGAAAAATTTAAATTTGCACAGAGTGAGAGTAAGTTCTGACGGATCCAACGTGGGTGCACTGGCCGGATTTGTTTTGGCCTCCTATGTGGATACGGTTCATGTTGAGGGGCGTCTTGAAAACCCTGTTGACGTAGAAAGTACGAGCACAACTGCGCAAAACGTGGGGGGAGTCCTTGGCATAGTCCATTTAAGTGCTATCAATCAGGTGACCACTGATTTAGATGTTAAGTCTGTGGGTACCCTGAATCTGGGGGGCTTAATTGGGTTCACTTATTTGTCACACATTGCGGGCAGCCTGACTCGAGGGACTGTATCCACGGGGGGTGCCGGAGTGGCGTACGTGGCCGGAGTTGTGGGCCATATATATTATGGGATCATCACTGAATGCGGAAGTGAGGCCGATATTACCGCGGGCAATTCCACCTACGTGGGTGGGCTCATGGCTGCCGGGTGGCAGAGTGATGTGATAAAAAGTTTTGCGAGAGGCGCGGTACATGGCGATGTCGAAGTGGGTGGTTTTGTTGGCTATGTGAGTTCAACGGATATCTCGCTGAGCTATGCCGAAGGTGATGTGACCGGTTCGGTCCATGTGGGAGGATTTGCCGGGCAGAATGCCACCCGTGAGATTTACTATTCTTATGCTAACGGCACAGTCACGGGGGTAACAAGTGTGGGTGGGTTCATTGGCTATTTGAGTGGTTCCGCCGATGCCTCATGGTCTTTTTGGAATATCGAAAAAAATCCAGCCCTCACAGGTATTGGATCACACGCCGATCCTGTCATTTTGTACGGCGTCGACAGCACGCAAATTGCAACAGAGAGTACATTCACCACAGAGAATTGGGACTTTGAAGGTGAAACAACCAACGGCACCGACGACTTCTGGCGCATGCCGACATCTGGTCCGCCAGTCTTGAGTTGGGAGTGATCTCTGGAGTACCGTTCCATTGTGACTTGAGGGGTGATCATGAAATTAACGATACTGTTGTTTATGCTGCTAAATTTTGACCTAGTGCGAGCGGATGAAGTTAAGACTGTAGATTACGTAGACCTAAACAAATATTTAGGCGCTTGGTATGAAATTGCATCTTTTCCTCAAAGGTTTCAAAAAGGATGCTATTGCACGAAAGCTGTGTACTCGTTGCGCTCCAATGGCAAGGTTGACGTCGTTAACTCCTGTAAGAAAAACGGTCCCAGTGGAAAACTAAAAGTAGCTAAAGGCTATGCCAATGTGACTGATAAGAAGTCGAACTCGAAGTTGCGAGTGACATTTTTTTGGCCTTTTTTTGGAGACTACTGGATCATAGGGTTAGACAGCATTAATTATAAATGGGCCGTGGTGTCCAATCCAGATAGAGATACATTATGGATTTTATCGCGCACGCCTGTCTTGGAGAAAAATATGTTGCAGCAGGCCTTGGCCACCGCAGAGGCGCAGGGTTTGGATTTGTCCAAGTTAGAATACGGAAATATTCGTGATTGCGATTTTCGGTAAAAAACCACGTTAAGTGATAGCAATAATAGTCAGCCAGATTTCTTTTTTCGGAAGTTTCACTTGCACCTCGTCATCCACTTGCCGGCCCAGTAGGGCTTTTGCCATGGGACTTTTCCAGCTGATTTTGTTGCCATCCACATCGATTTCATCTTCACCCACAATCTGATAGGTTTTTTCAGACCCTTCTTCGGTCTCTATGGTCACCGAAGTTCCGAAGACGACTTTTTTAGGGTTTTTAGGTGGTTCAACAACTTCAGCGGCATCCATGCGCTGTGCTAAATATCTAAGGCGGCGGTCAATTTCGCGCAGGCGTCGTTTTCCGTAGATGTAATCACCATTTTCACTGCGATCACCATTGCCGGCTGCCCAGGCCACCGTTTCAACCACTTTAGGACGCTCAATGCGATGCAAGTGATCCGCTTCTTTCCGAAGAGCCGCAAAACCATTGGGGGTGATGTAGTTTTTAGTTTTAGCCATAAGAAATAATACAGCGGAAGACTGGGTCTGGGTACCAGGTCCTCAATCGGGTCACGGGGTGTCAGGGGGCGGCGGCCATAGGAGGGCGAGGGAGCCAACGGCACGAGTGGCCGCATGTCGTCTTCGGATTGCGTCACTTCGTGCCGCAACCCAGGTAAGGACTGTTCGAACCCTTCTGCGCCGTGCAATTGGCACGGACGCATAAGCGTTTGAACTTGAGTTCATTGATTTGCTGTTCGGCAACCTAGGGTGCCTCTTCATCAAATCAATGCGCCATGCACATCGTGATGTTGGCTCCCTCGCCCTTCTATGGCCGCCGCCCCCTGACACCCCGTGACCCGATTGAGGACCTGGTACCCAAAATTGACTCTTTCTCCATAATGGGGTCACATAGGCCCTTGGGGGGAAAGATGTCGGCAGAAAAAGGCAAGGGCTTGGTGGTGGTTCTTAACGATCCCAGTCGGTCAATGGACTTGTTGTGCGCCGTTTTGCGTGATCAACAATTTGAAACCCATTGTATGTCGGCGGCCGCTCAGCATAAAGAAGTTCTCGGTGCACATCCTGAATCATTCGAATTTCCCTGGGAAGATGCCGATGCGCTAATCCTGCCATCCACTCTGCCCGAAGCCGATATGAATCAATGGTTGGATTGGGTGCATCAACAATATCCTCAGCTACCGATTGTATCTTGTGGTTCTCTTCAGGGTGGGCGAGGAGTGGCGCCCACAGAAAAAGGTTCATTTTTTGATCAGTTATCGTGGCCCATTGATCCCGATCAGGTTCGAACCACAATGACTCGCGCGGTCCATCATCATCACATTCACCGTGAAAACAATGAATTGCGACAACATGTGGCTCGCTCATACAGCTACCATCGCCTTATCGGCAAAAGTAAAGCCATGCGCGAGGTGTTTTCGCTCATCGGTCGTGTGGCGCAGGCTGAGGCGAATGTTCTTATTATGGGTGAAAGTGGTACGGGCAAAGAACTTGTGGCCCGAGCGGTTCACGAAGAGGGCCCGCGGGCGGGCAAGCCCTTTGTGGCCATCAACTGCACGTCTATACCAGAGGCCCTGCTCGAGTCAGAGTTGTTCGGTCATGCAAAAGGAGCCTTTACAGGTGCCATTGCCCATAAAAAAGGTTTATTTGCCGAGGCCGAAGGGGGGACCATTTTTCTTGATGAAATCGGCGACCTCGATATGACTTTGCAAGCTAAACTCTTGCGGGTCATTCAAGAGAGAAAAATCCGGGCTGTGGGTGAAAATCTTTATCGAGACATCGACGTCAGAATCATCGCGGCCACTCATAAAGACTTAAAAAAAGCGATCAAAGAAGATTGTTTTAGAGAAGATTTGTATTACCGCCTAAGTGTTATACCCATCGTGTTGCCACCTCTTCGTCACCGACGTGATGATATTCCGTTGCTTGCAGGATATTTTTTAAAAAAATATTCAACCATTAATCACTCGCCACTTAAAGGATTCACCCCAGAGGCTATGCGCCACCTCATGGCATTGCCTTGGGAGGGCAATGTGCGCGAACTTGAAAACGTCATAGAGCGTCTGACCGTTCTGGCCAGTCATGAATATGTGAAAGTGGAAGACTTAACAGGCACGTCAGCAGATACAGTTGAAGATGTTGTTGGAGGCGCCATTTCCGATTGGCCAACGTTAGAAAAATTAGAACAGCGATATATTCAGCTCGTGCTTTCAAAAACCGGTGACCGAAAAGAAAAAGCTGCTCAAATATTGGGCATCAATCGAAAGACTTTGTATAGAAAAGAACAAGAGCTGAGCGAAAACCAATCGCCGGTAATGGGGCATTAAAATACTGGTATCCGCCACTTGCTTATCAAAAACAGAGTGATAAAATTCTTTTTGTATCAAAAAACTAAGGCATCAACCAGGGAGGCCGTCGGTGAAAATTCTAGGACAACTATTCTGTTCAGGACTATTGGTGGGAGCATTATTCGGTTGTCAAAGCCAAGAATCCACACCGGAGAGTGCGTCTTGGCCAGAAAAAATGCAGGGCATGTCAAAGAGCGTGACATCACTTTTGCCCTATGTTTATAGCCGCAAAGAGTTTCACGATCCAGAAAATGAAAAAGCACTAAAATCTATGATTAAAGACTTTTCAGGCGCTGTGCACGAAGTGCCCGCCGAAGCTGGTAAAAAAATTATTGGCGAAGATCCAATCATCAAATACAGCCTTGATCGCCTGCAAGACGATGTCGATCGAGCCACAAAGAGCTTTGCCTCCGGTCATAAAGAATACGCCAGAAGCATTTTGCGCGGGACAATGAGTAACTGTTTTAGTTGCCACAGCCGCACACAAGTGGGTCCTGAGTACGTGGTGTCAGACTCGGTGTTTAAAAACCGACAAATCGAAGCCACTGAACGGGCCGACCTCTATGTGGCCACTAGACAGTACCAAAAAGCTCTTGAGGCCTTGTCAAAAGTTTTGAATGAGCCAGTGAGTTTTTATGAAGATCCTTACGAGCATGAGCGGGCCTTAAAAAAATATTTGGCCATTTCGGTGCGTGTGAAAAAAGACCCCACGGCCGCCATAGCCACCATCGACAAATTTTTAACTCGCAAAAATGTGCCCTACTACCTATCTGAAGACGCTCGCAGCTGGAGAAAGTCGCTTTCTGATTGGGCCAAAGAGAAAACGGCTCCTAGCAACAAACTTAAAAAAGCCGAGAGCTTGATTAAAGAAGCTCGGCAGCTGCAATCACTGCACAGCTTTCAAACTGGCAATATTGAATACCTTCGAGCCACATCTCTTTTACACGAGCAGCTTGCAGAAACGAAAGACCCCGCTGAGAGGTCGAAAATTTACAGTTTATTGGGCAAGAGTTATGAAATTCTGGCTGACTTGGGCTTTTGGAATTTCCCAGAACTTTATTTTGAAGCCTGCATTCGCGAAACACCTAAAACCAACATGGCAAAAAGTTGCTACAAAGACTTTGAGAAAAATGTCATCTTTGGGTTTTCTGGCAGTGCGGGGATATTCTTACCCACCGAAGAGCGAAATCGGCTGAAACAACTTAAAGAGTTGGCCGGTTACTAGGATTTTTTGATTCATCATAAATTGGATTTGGGCACGGTCCTCAAAGCGCCTCCACCGTCTGAAAAGTGGGGGCATGAGGGGCGAACCGTGCCGACCCGAGTGGCCGCATGGCGTCTTCGGATTGCGTCACTTCGTGCCGCAACCCGGATACGCCATGCACATCGGGAGGACACGGTTCGCCCCTCATGCCCCCACTTTTCAGACGGTGGAGGCGCTTTGAGGCCTAGATTTCTGGTTTTTTGTTGATGGCTTTTTTTACGGCTAACACGGTCACAATCCATGTCAGTATTAATAGCGCTAGTGTTGTGATGGCTGGAGTTTCTAGATCTATGGCCCAGGTGTCATCAAATAGATAGTGCGAGAGCACTAAGCTTACGGCAATCGATAGGGCTACACCAAACACGCTGGCTGCTGTGGCGATGCTTAAAAATTCTTTTAACAAAGTGCCACTGATTTGTGAGGCGGGGGCTCCTAAGATTTTTAACATATTGATGTCTTGCTTTCGAAATTGAGTTTGGTAACTGGCAATCGAGAACAAGATAACTAGTCCAGCAACGAGCGAGAGAAGGGCCATAAAGCGGAGGGCTAGAGACATTTGGTTGGTGATGCCGATGAGTTTTTCTACAAACCGGGTCACGTCAATGGTGGAAATATTGGGAAGGGCTTTGGCTAAGGCTCTTTGTATTTCGGTTTTTGTTTCGAATGTCAAATTGGCCACCGAGGCCACGTGGGTTTTGGGAGCATCATCAAGTATGCCTGGCTGAAATAGGATAAAAAAGTTGGGCTGAAAGCTATTCCAGTTCACTTTTCGTTCGTTGACGATCTTTCCCTTAATAGACACGCCTTGCACGTCGAATGTGAGGACGTCACCAATGGAAAATCCCATTCGCTCGGCGTAACGAGTTTCAATGGAGATTTCGGCAGGGTCTTCGGGGTCAGTGGGCGGCTTTTCTGAGAGTGGACGGCCCTTAATGAGGGTTTCGGATTCAGAAAGAAGCTTCCGGTAAGAGAGATTAAAGCCTCGGTTTCTGGACCGTCTTTTTGATTCTTCTTCTCTTGTAGAAAACCCAGATTCGTTGGCTTCGCGTTCAAAAGGCTTGCCATTGACATCGAGCAATCGGGCGCGAATCATCGGTGATATTTGTTGGAGCTCTTGGCCTTTTTCAGTCAGAAGCTTTGTCAGCGGATCCACTTGTTCGTCTTGTATGTCAAAGAGAAATAAACTAGGAAGCTTTGATCCCTTCGGGTTTTGCAGTTCTTCGTTGAGACTGGCTTTGAGTTGAGGCAGTAGGTTTAAGAGAAGCATTCCTAAAGCTAGCGATAAAAAACCTGTGAGTGTTGAAAATCGATGGTGTTCTAGATTGCGGGTGGCAAGGCGAGTGGTGTAGTGAGAAAAGGTTTTCTTCTTTGCGAGCCACTTGATTGAGTGTCCGGCGACTAATAACAAAAATAGGGTGGCCACAACAAAGATGGCAAAAAAAGTGGTGCCCACTTGCCAAGATCGGGCCTGCCAAACCGCCGCTAACCAAAACAGTAAAAACTGAAAAGAATGGGCCGCTATAATGGCGCCATTAAATCGAAAACCTTCATTGATTCCTTCACTAAAAAGCTGAGCTGGGCGGATTTGGGCCATTCTTAGAAGGACGGGTAGGCAAATCACTAAACTGCTAAGGCTCCCTAAGATTAATGTCTTCAGTACAATGTCACTTGTTAGTCGAGCGGGCAGGTCCACTTGTATCAGGCCTTGGGTCAACTCGTTGACAAAGGGCAAGAGCAGTTGCGAAAAAAGCAGGGTAGGGATGGTTGTCGCTACACCCAAGATTAAGGCGTGTATGGAAAAAATCACTTCCGCACGTAGAGCCGTTAGTCCAAGGCTGTTTAAAATAGCCAATTCGGTTTGTCGTTGGGCAAAAAAGTTTCGGTATAAAAAAGTGGCTCCAACGCCTGATAAAAACAAAGCCACTAGGGCTGCAAGTCCTAAATAATCGTTGAGGTACTTGAGAAAAACGCCCATGTCTTCGTTGGCATTTTTATAAGTGGTGATTTGCACCGCAGGATCGTCAAGTTTTTCTTCAAGGGCTTCATTGATTGCTTCCACCCTCACTGTTGAGGGCAGTTTAATGATCTGTGTGAAAAATGCTGTGCTTCCTGGTCGAATCAGGCGAGTTTTTTTGAGCTGTTCTTGCGAAATATATATTCTTGGAGCCAGACCCACTGAAAACAAGTTGGCCGCATCATCTTCAATGACATTTTCAATACGTGCTGTCCATTCACCCAGTTGGATGGTGTCGCCGATTTCAATATTAAGATGAACCAACACTTCGGGGTAAACCCACACGCCGTCACCTTGTGGCACTGAGCTGCCTTCAGGGTTTTCAACGGGCTTTTGAAGGCGAAGCTTTCCGTAGAAGGGGTAGGGCTCTTCCACGGCTTTTAAGTTCACAAGTTGCGTGTTGTTCTCACTGACGGCCATCGAGTACAGCCAGGTGACTTGCGAAGACTGATGACCTTGCGGTAGGGTTTTGTTGATAAGTTCAACTTCTTTGTCTGTCAGAGGCCGCCTTGCGCCCACTTCAAGGTCTGCAGCAAGTGCGCTTTTTGACCTTTCAACCAGCGTGGTGTCTAATGCCGATTTAAAAGCTTCAATGGTCGTAAAGCCAAGCAGTCCCACCGACAAATTGAGTACAAAAAACAAGTTGAAGCGTTTATTGGCCGTGATTTCTCGCCAAGCCAGACGAAAAAGACGAATCATTCTTGCACTCCGCCAACCAATCGCACCTGTCGATCACAGCGAATGGCCAATTCCGTGTCGTGAGTGACAAGCAGCATGGTCATCTTTTCAGAATTAACCAACTCAAACAGTAGGCTCATCACCTCTTGCCCCGTCTCGGTATCAAGGTTGCCGCTGGGCTCATCAGCCAACAAAATTTTTGGTTGCACCACAAAGGCCCGCGCAATGGCCACCCGCTGCCGTTCGCCCCCGCTGAGTTGATGGGGCTTGTGATCGCAGCGAGTTTCAAGGCCCACGCGCCTCAGCGCTTGAATGGCGAGTTCTTCTGGTTGAGGTCGGTTTAATATTTCAAGAGGGAGCGCCACGTTCTCAAGAGCAGACAGATGCGCCATCAAGTGAAACTGCTGAAACACAATACCAATATTTGCGCCGCGAAACTCCGTCAGTCGACTTTCTGAAAGCTGATTGAGGTCTTGTCCACTGATTTTCACCGTGCCCGATGAAGGTGTGTCGAGTCCGGCAAGCAGAGATAGCAGTGTGGATTTGCCGCTGCCAGAGGGGCCAACGATAGCTACAGTGCTGCCCTCTCTCACCGACAAATCAAAATTTTGCAGGGCCTTAATTTCACGATCACCTTGGATATAACTTCTTGAAAGGGCTTTGGTTTCAAGTATCATAATATTTTCTCCAAGTGTTGTGCCACAAGTTTTGCCATAACTTCGTGGCCTTTTTCATTGGGATGAACGCCGTCGGGTTGGTTCATTTCAACAACTCCGCCAACGCCCTCTAGTAAAAAGGGGATCAGCGGAATGTTGTGTTTTTTGGCAAGGCGGCCAAACAAGGCATCGTACTCTTTAATGTATTGGGGTCCATAGTTACGTGGCACTTTCATTCCGGCAAGAACCACCTTCACTTGGTTTTTTAGTCCCAGGGCAATAGCCCGATCTAGATTTTCTTCTGTTACGGTCACTTTAAACCCCCGCAAGCCATCGTTAGCTCCGAGGGCGAGAACGACAATGTTCGGGTTCGACTTTAGTTGCCACTTCATATTGCTAACACCGCTCGCCGAAGTGGAGCCACTCACTCCGGCATTCACAACCTTCACTGTAGGATGTTTTTTCCGAAGAATGTTTTCAACAAGTGCGGGATACGCGTTGTCTTTGCTGACTCCGTAGCCGGCCGTTAGTGAGTCTCCTAAAAATACAATGCGAATCTCTTTATTGATTGAAGGCGCACTTTTATCAGTTGATGCTGCAAAACTAGGCAAAGTCAGCAACAGTAAGACAGAGACCAAGAGGCGGGATCCTAAAGTGGTTTTATCCACAAATTTTGTGGATATCTCTGGTAGAAGTAAACAATGAATCATAATTTTTCTGGGCTCCTAAAAATATTTCGCGACACTTACTTAGGGCCGCCTCAACAAGTATCTTAAGTTTTTTTCCGTTTTTTTGCCAACCCTGGATCAGATCTTGGTTACCTTGGTCAAGACCTGTCTAAGGCCCAGGCGAAAATAGGGCGGATGGGGTCGCCGTATGGACAAAGACCGTGAAACGAGTGAAAATAATCCTATCAAGATGAATGAGTTTTCATCTTGGTTTACGAACTCACCAACAACCAACGAGTAGCACCCATGAGAAAAGAGTTTGTCATCGCATCGATTATTGTGGTGGTTGCAAACATTGCGGCCATTTTCATTTATCCACCTTTTTTGTGGTCCATGGTTGTCTTTGGTCCACTACTCGTGATTGGATATTTTGATTTTTTCCAACCGCACCGTGGTATTCGACGCAATTTTCCCATCGTGGGAAATTTTCGGTATATATTTGAATTAATACGGCCTGAGATCAATCAGTATTTTGTGGAGTCTAACACAGACGGAAAGCCTTTTAGCCGCGAGCAGCGCTCCATCGTTTATCAAAGAGCCAAAGGTCAGCTCGACACTCTGCCTTTTGGCACGCAAAAGAATGTGGATGAAATCGGTTATGAGTGGGTGAACCACTCGTTTATGGCAAAACTTCCGGTTAACGAAAATCTGCGTGTGGTGGTGGGCGGGCCCGATTGTGCAAAACCCTACAATGCCAGTATCTTGAATATTTCAGCCATGAGCTATGGAGCGCTCAGTAAGAATGCCATTTTATCTTTAAATGGTGGCGCAAAAGACGGGGGCTTTGCTCACAATACGGGAGAGGGTGGGCTTAGTCCTTTTCACTTAGAGCCAGGTGGAGACTTAATTTGGCAAATTGGTACCGGGTACTTTGGTTGCCGAGCCAGTGATGGGCGTTTTTCGCCAGAGCGATTTGCTGAAAATTCACAAGTTGAAAATGTAAAAATGATTGAAATAAAAATTTCCCAAGGGGCAAAGCCCGGTCACGGAGGTATTCTCCCTGCAGCGAAAGTCAGTAAAGAGATCGCTGCGATTCGCGGGGTGCCTGTGGGGCAAGATGTGATGTCACCTCCAGCCCACTCAGCATTTTCCACTCCGCTTGAGTTTGTGGAGTTTGTTCAGACCCTCAGAAAACTCTCCGGCGGGAAACCCGTGGGTATGAAGTTTTGTGTGGGCAAGAGAAGGGAGTTTCTGGCCATTTGTAAAGCAATGGTGGAGACAGGGATCACACCTGACTACGTGGCCGTTGATGGTGGTGAAGGCGGAACCGGAGCGGCGCCTTTTGAATTTTCAAACCATGTGGGAGCCCCACTCATGGAATCATTGATTTTTGTACACAATGCCCTTGTGGGTGTGGGTGTGCGAGAAAAAGTAAAAGTGATTGCCGGCGGCAAGGTCACCACAGGATTTGGCATTATAAAACGAATAGCAGCAGGAGCGGATCTTATTTATTCAGCGCGGGCGATGATGATGGCCTTAGGCTGCATTCAGGCCTTGCGCTGCAACGCCAATGTCTGCCCGGCAGGAATAGCCACACAGGATCCCTATTTGAACGCGGGCATTCACGTGCCGACAAAAAGAAAACGAGTTCAGCGCTTTCACCATGAAACCGTTAAAAGCGCAGCCCATATACTAGGTGCCATGGGGCTTGATGACCCCAGTCAGTTGCGCCCCTGGCATGTGATGCGACGAGTGGGGCCGCTCGAGGTGCGACACTACGGCGAAATCTTCGAGTTTCTCGAAAAAGGGTCACTCTTGGGCGAGCATCCGCCGAAAAATTTTGAGCGGGCCTATAAAGCCGCCACGTCCCGCTCTTTTTCGGCGGGAGATACTGCAGCCACGACAATGGTCTAGTTTGATATTTTGATTTTTGTACTTTCTCAACGGCAACACTATTCTGGCAGCAACGTCAGTATGGCTGTGATTTCCAGAGGGGGAGACCATGTCAAAGATTCGTGCCTTAGGTGTTTCGTCACTTGTCCTATTATTAGTATCATGTAACACAATCAGTGCGCCATTGGTGGTTGAGAAGGCATTTTCACTTCGAGACTCTTTTGGAAATCTCGTAAAAGTGGACCGCGGCGAGTGGGAAGCTACTGCGACGATGACCCGTGATGATCGATTTCGACTAGATATTGATTTAGATTCAAACGACCCGTTTCCTCCAGGCGAAGATAATCCAGATGAAAGCTATTCATTTGAGTTTCGCGTGCCAGCCGGCAATGAACTCCCCTCAGAAAATGGTTCGTTTTATTTACCCAGTGCTGAAAGTGGCCAACCCGTGGATGTCAGCGGTGAACTTCAAACCACCAGATGGCGTTCAGATTTAAGACGTGGATACGAGTGGTGCGACTACAGCTGCCAAGAATACATTTGCTATGGCAATAACGATTGCGGATGGCGTTGGACCACTTGTCGAGGACAACGATATGTAGAGTATTACACCAACTACATGAAGCGCGAATTTCAATTTAAGGTATTGCCTCCCGGAAAGTCTGAAGTCACAAACGCACGGTTTGAAGGCAGTCAAACAGGAGCGCATAACGACTATATACACCAAGGTATGTGTCGGTAATCGACAGGGTACCAGGTCCTAAACCGGGTCAAGGGGCCTCAAAGGGAGCCGGCAAGGGAGAGCCGCGACGCCAACGGCACGAGTGGCCGCGTGTCGTCTTCGGATTGCGTCACTTTCGTGCCGCAACCCGGATACGCCACGCACATCGTGATGTTGGCGTCGCGGCTCTCCCTTGCCGGCTCCCTTTGAGGCCCCTTGACCCGGTTTAGGATCGGGTTTTCTTGCATAGTTGCCTGGGGGCAAAATGTTTTTATGTTTTAAAATATCGTCACTGTTTCGAATGACGGTCCTAGTGAATTTGGTTTTTTTTGCATTGTTGGCGGGATGTCGGCTGGGTGACAATACCGTAAATGGCCAGATCAAGAATCAAACTAACCAGCGTCCCGAATTATTGACAATCAGCACTGATCGGCCACTTGTGTTGGTTGAGCATGAATTCATACCCAACAGCACGTCGGACATTTCTGTGTTGCCCCTGGCCACCGGGTCGGTAGGCACGGGCAGTGGCGTCACCCCTCTCGGGCTCGGATTTATCTGCGCCAATAAGTGGTTTGACTCCGAGTAACGGCCTATCGACCTCAATTGTCGACACGGGTTCATTGTATTCGGGGCTGAATAATTTTACTGCGCAGCTCAATCTAGAGTGGTTGCCGTCGTCATTGATGTTGAATGATTGTCATTTTCTTGCGCCGTTTGAAAGCCTTTCCTGTGACCCTCATGGCTCGACAATGTCGAGTTTGCAAATAACAACTGGGGCGGTTCAGGTGGAAGTCGGAGGAATCCTGAGTAACAGTCTTGAATCCTACAGAATTTTTGTCAAACAGATTAGTGACCCTAGTTTTGCTCCGGAATTTAGGCCGGAAGTCTTGTGCAATGGGTTTATCGTAGGTCGTGGGTGGGATGGTTTGGGCCGTTCTAAGTTGTTTTCCTATTCATTGTCAGATCATGTACTCTACCAAGTTGGCAATACGGATCCGGGATCCAACGATAACCCTGAAATTATCGAATGTTTCGACAATAAAGTCTATTTTTGGTCTGAGCGAGCCAATCGAAGAAAGATATTTAAGTACGATACGAGTGCCGCTCATGTCAGCCAGGTGAGCAATATCAGCAATGACCAAAATACGGGCGAATTGTCCAGTGAAGGATTCGTTACAAATGGGAATTGGTACTTTTGGGCCTACAATAATTCGGGGGTGATGAAACTATTTGAGCTTAACTTTAACAGTGAAGCCATCACCCAAGTGTCTAACTTATCGGGGGTTCAGACCGCCGGCGACACAGTGGCCAACGGTTTGATGACATGGTTTCAATCAAGCGGGAAGATCTATATTTATAGTTATTTGGGCCAATGGTATGAGTTCAATCCATTATTGCCCAGCTTTACGCTAAAGCATCAAAATGCCCTAAAGTACTTTGCATTGGCCAATGGCTTCTTGTATTTCTTTAAACAAAACGGCAATGGGGCATTTAAAATGTATAAACACGATATTGCCACTGATGCGTTGACCCAATTATCAAATACCAGTGGTGATCAGTCGGTGTCGGATGCGACATTTGGGGGCTTACCTATGTTTTTAGTGGGCAATAAAATTTATTTCGGGGCTCAAGATTCGGGACTAACCCAGAGAATGTACGGGTACAATATAAATACCGACGAAATTAGGCTGGTCGCAAACACATTCGCAAGTATGACTGAGTTTAACGGCAAGGGCTATTTTCAAATGAACAACAATCTTGGCGCAAAAAAGCTTCATCAAATTGATCCGGTGAACGATCAGATACGCGAAATTTCGAATACTCGTGGAGATAGAAGTTTGGATGATTGGACACCAAGTTTGTTTGCGTTTGGCGATAGGCTGTATTTTTCATCACGAAACAGTCACGGGGTTTTCAAGCTCTTTTCTTATGACGATGTAGAAAATGTTTTCTTGGAAGTATCCAACACAAGACAGGATGTGACTTTGGATGACATTCCCTACGGCTATTTTGAAGTCAATGGCCATCTTTATTTTGCAAGCCTGAGCCCAGCGGGAGGAGCCATGTTTCGGCTTTGTGACGAGCGGTTGAGTGGCGTCTGTAATCCGTGATCGATAGGTTCATTGCGCCAGATGCGGTGCCACCGGTGTACATCTGAAGTCTGGGTTGAGGATATGGTGCCTGCGAGTTTTCTTAAATAATAATCTCAGAGTCTGCTGGTTCAGAAAAAACCAGTGGTTGGGCAATGTTATTGGTACAGCTTCGACCCCTAAAGAGTCGTCCCAAAATGAGACAAGCAACACAGGCAATAATTGACAAGTGGCCCAAGTCATTGGCTTGATCCAAATGAATCAAAGTGGTTTCTTCAGCTCTCCCTACCAAAGTCTCAAGCAGACCAGCATGGGTTGATTTCGCAATCTCATTTTGAGAGGGAATATCAATAAGACTCTCAAAAGAGTTCCAGTAACTGTCGGTATTATGCGATACTAAAACCATCCATTTTATTGTCGTGCTTGGCGCGGAGGCCGAATGCCTTTTTATAAAAACGGAACGTTATCGATTTGGAAAACGATCCCTAGACTCGGGGCGATCTGTTTTTTGTGCCTGGGTGTATTGAGTTGCAGGCTTGGTGACAATCGTATCAACGGTCAGTATCGCGGTGAACCCAGTGCGGGGCCACTGGTATTGGTTTCGCAGGTCAGTTCCGTACCGTTCTCCTCACAGTATCAAATTGAAACGTCAGGCGGTGTGCCACCGTTATCCTATGAGGTTGTTGTCGGTTCTGGTTCGGTGAGCGGTGCGGGTCTGTATACCGCAGGTACGGCCCTAGAAGATGTCACCGTTCGTGTCACCGATGCGAGTGGTGAATTCGTCGAGATTTCGTTTTCGGTAGAGGCCGGGCATTTTACTTCGGGGATGATAGATAGCAAGGACATCGACAGTCATTTGTATCTGGCCAGCGACGATTTTTCAAAAATAGTGTATAGCATAAATATTGATGGGTCGGGTTATCGTCTTTACTCGGCCGATTTTAATGGCAACAATAGAGTACCTCTCACCCCACCTGGCGCTGGGGTGACTATTTATGATTTTAAGTTCAACTTTGATCAGTCTCGCGTAATCGTGCTTGGTGATATAGATACGGTCGGTGTGCGAGAGCTTTATTCTGTGGCTATTGATGGTAGTGATTTTAAAAAAGTCAATAACCCGCTCAAACAGCCACTAACATTCGTGTCTGGATTTGCCGTGAGTCCCGTAGACAACACGGTTGTGTATATAGCTGATGAAGATGATGTGGGCGAATACGACTTATTTGCTGTGGATGCCGCATCCCCCGGCACATACACCAACTTGTCAACTTCGGCATTAGTGGGGGCAACCGTCTTAGCTGAGATGCCTTTGTTCACGGCTGATGGGCAGTATGTAGTTTTTTTAGGGCAACTTGAGACACTGGGGTATGGAGAAGTGTTCTCCACACTTGTGACTGGTGGTAGTCCTGTAAAACTCAACAGCACGCCAATTGCCAATGTATTTGGAACGTATTTAATGGATGTGGTGGGGAGTACAGTGCTTTATGCCTCCAAAGAGCAACAGTCTTACAAGCAACCTTATCAAGCCACTGTGAACGTGGCGGGAAGTAGCACGCGAACCGCAAACATCAACGGTGACTGCTATATAAATAACTTTCAAATGTCTCACGATTTACAGTCCTATCTTTGGAATTGCGATTTAAATCACTACGGCGACTTGATTCACATGCAAATCGGGTCATCTGTATACAGCGAGGTGCACCCGACTACTTTATTTTCATTTTTCGTATCCGGTCGATTTAACGCGGATGACACGTATGTTGTATATTCGTTTGACACGGGGACAGGGGCTCCTCCTGACCTCAACTTATTTTCTGTAGACACGGCCACATTCACTAACCGGGTAAAGTTAAACTCCAGCAATATTTCAAATTGGTCTACTTTTTTAGTGAAGGGAACAACTCAGGTTTACTTTCCAAGTGGTAATCAGATTTTCGAGTCCACTATAAATTCAACGGGCGAGAATTTACTGGCGACGTTGCCCGTGACAGGGGTCGCTCCAATTAAAGACATGTTCTTCAATTTTGATCAGGCAAAGATCATAGTTCAGACCGTCGATGGCGGGACAGCCAAACATGCACTCTATGTCATAGACCTTGCGACAAGCGAAGTGCACCGAATCACGCCAGACGATTTTGTGAGCGGCAGTACGATCACCTGGCAGTCAATTGTAATCAGCCCCCTGAGCAATGTTCTTCTTTTTCATGCCGATCGGTTTATTGACGAAAAATACGAACTCTTTAGCGTGGCGTTTTGAGGTGATCTGTGAAGGTTGATAGTGCGATAATCACCAAAACAATAAATTCTGCCAAAAGTGGGTTAGGTTTCGACATATCGAAGCTTTCATCGGCCATTTTAAGTCATCTGGTAGTTGTCTTTTTTGCTCTGGCAGGTTGTCGGTTGGGCGACAACACAATCAACGGCAAGGTGGTGGGCTCAGAAGGAAGTTCGGCACCGCCGACATACAATTTTGCCTTAGACTCGAATCTTACTCCTGTGGCCACTGCAGCTGCGCGAAGTTTCAATGAAACGACTCCCTATTTTTCAGTGACTGGAGATTGCATGCCAGAGGCTGGTGAAGTTTACGTCAAAATGCCAGGTGGTCTGAATATGCCCGCATCAGTGAATTGTTCAGCCGAGGGGCGTTTTGCTGTTTCATTTCAAACGGCGTATTCGGCCACAGAGCCGTCCGTGAAAAATGTTGGTGCTTATAATCTGTATCTGCGGCAAGGTGTACAAAAACTTCAAACTACTATCTACCGCACTCATTCATCGTCACCCATCGAAGTAGTAAGTAATGTGTCCGAGTTCGAATCTTTAGTTGTTGGGGCAGGCAGTGAAAATAAGTTCTATATGTTAGGTCAAGATATTGATTTTGCGGAAGGCGGTAACATTACCCTCAACCATTCACCCTTAGGATCAGGGGCCGACAAGTTTATGGGGGCCTTGGATGGTAATGGCTACGTCATAAAAAACTTGAATTTTTCAAGTTCAGGTATTTTTGTCGAAACATCGGAGGCCGTTTTAACTAATCTTAAATTTGAGAATCTTTATAACTCTGGCAGCTCAGGTGTGCGATCAGGGTCTGTTTCAGGCGTATGTGGGTCAAATACTATTATCGACAACGTGCAGGTGCAAGGCGCTGTGCTTGGCGCAATAGGCGCGACAGGCGGGCTTTGCGGCGAAGCTGGCAGCAGCGCACTCATAAATGAAAGTTCATTTAGGGGCACGGTCTATTCGGTGGGCGACTCGGGAGGCTTGGTGGGTGCTATGGATACTTCCAGCCGAATTCACGAGTCTTTTGCATCAGCCCACGTGCACGGTGTGGGTGCGGTCGGTGGACTTGTCGGAGTCGTATCTGGTTCTTTATCCGGAATAACTATGAAAGACAGCTATTTCAGTGGCAAGGTTATTGGGGACAATGCGGGTGGGCTCATTGGAAGCGCCACGGCGGTGAATGTCGCAAGGCTTTACAGTATCGCCGCCGTGGAAGGTTCAACAACAAAGGGCTACACGATTGGTAATCTATCGAGCGGGGATTTTACAAATGTGTATTATGCCAATGATGTACCATGCTCTAGTTGTTCTACGGTTAATGGCATGGGCCTTACAACACAAGATTTTGAATCCATCAACAATCTTTCTGGGTTTGATTTTTCAGAATCTAACGTCGACGGCAACGACCGCGTTTGGCAATATATGGCTGGGGGTGGGCCTCCGGTATTATCGAATCAGAGGGTGATGCCAAGATCAGAGTACTGTTGGTCAGGCCAGCGATTTTTAAATTCTCCTTTTGCCAACTCGGGCGAAGCAAGCATTGACGGTTCTGCGACCTATCCCTTTACGCTCTGTACAGGAGAACAGCTGAACAGTATTGGGGCTAGTGCCGCCAATATGGATAAGTATTTCTACCTCTCTGACCATGTGAATCTCGGACATTTTGATGGCTCGACATTTAATCCTATCGGAACTCCTGCTCAACAATTCAGGGGGGCCTTTCAAGGCAATGGCTATCAAGTGTCTCATTTAAGGTTGAGCACCACAAACACACATGTTGGTCTGTTTGGATTTATTTCATCAAGTGCCCCGACTCAAGCTGTAGTGGATTTGCACCTTCGGGGATTCGATATTGCTGGTGATACTTTCGTTGGAGCGCTGGCAGGGTTTACCTATGGTGGGATTTTTCGGTCCTCAGCAGTGGCGAAAATATCGGGGGCTGGTGGTACACAAAGCGTTATCGGCGGTCTTGTAGGTGGGCGGTCCACTTTTCTGTATGACAATTGGGCTCTCGTCGATGTGACAGCCACAGCAGGTGAAAGACATGGTGGCATTTCAGGGGGCGATGGTGGCTTTAATGGGAGATTGTATGCGGCGGGCAGAGTGAATTCCATGGGGTACAATGTGGGTGGGCTCGGCGGGAATGCAACCGGATTTTGGGATGATTGTTTTTCGCAAGTAACTGTTTCAGGTACTAATTCCGGAGCATTCCATATTAGTCCTACAATGGGGGGGCTCCGTGGGTACTGGATTCACAAATATTTTTTTTGACAGTTCGGGTGCCTACCCCTGTACAAACAGTTTAGGCTCGTGCTTTGATCGAGGCACAGGAATCGACACATCAATGAATACCGATTATTTCACAAGCAAGAGTAGCCCCGTATTTGTAAACTGGGATTTCGATACGAAGTGGCAAGAAAACGAAGGGCATTTGCCAACACTGCAAAATGAAAAAACTCAGTGGATTTCGCCATAGGCCTCGATGCGGAAGTGGATGAGTTTCTTTCTGCCCGGGCAAAATCACAAAACGTGAAAACGTTATACAATCTGATAAATTCTTATTCAGACGCCCACAGATTTATTGTGCATGCCTAGAGATCCGGTGTTTGACCCGTGAAACATTGGACCCAGTGGTAGTCGAAAAATCCAACACCGATGGATTTGAAACTGGAGTTGAGTATGTTTCTTTTGTGTCCATCGCTGTTCATCCAGGCGTCCATTACCTGTTGAGGGGATCGTTGTCCCCAAGCGATATTTTCGCCCCAGGTTCCGCTAATTCCAAAGCGCACCATGCGATCGCGAGTGGTTTCGCCTGTGATCGGGTTGTCGTGCGAGAAAAATCCATTTACGGCCATGTCCTGGGCGTGTGACTGAGCTTCGTTGATGCAATGAGAACGTAAGCCCAATGCAGGCACACCGTTGAGTTGTCTTTGTTCGTTGACGAGGTTTAACACCTCACACTCCCAATCGGACAATCCGCCACAGGCGACCGGGTCAGGGGTGGGATCTGGGTCAGGATCGGGTGAAGGTAGAGGATCGGGATCGGGTGAAGGCAATGGATCGGGTTGAGGCGTTGGCGAGGGGTCAATGTTGTCGACGGGGTTGGTGGCATTCTTGTTATTATCCGCAGGGTCTTGCTCAGAAGACACACTAGATGTCACCGGTTCATAGCTTTGGGCACAGCCCAATTGAAAGCCAGCTAAACTGATTAGAACAGCAGAAGTGAATAAAAAATCGACGAAATCTCGGCCTAAGCTACGATATAAACCCATTTCAACCCCCACTTTTTAAAAAGCAAAATAGGGGCCACACATAGGTCTAAAATCATTTGGTTTTTCGGCGATTAGGATCAAGCTCACGGCAGCGCACGCGAATGTGGCTGGGCGTGATTTCTACCAACTCATCTTCAGTGATCCACTCCAGAGCCTGTTCAAGGGTCATCGGTTTTACGGGAGCCAGCTTGATGTTGTCATCACTGCCGGAGGCTCTCATATTGGTGAGCTTTTTTTCTTTTGTCACGTTCACGTTGAGTTCAAAAGATTTGTTAGCTTCGCCCACGACCATGCCTTGGTACACTTCAGCGCCAGGAGTGATAAACAGTCGGCCCCGGTCACCTAAAGTATCCAGTGCATAGGCTGTGGCCTTGCCCTGTCGATCGGCGACGATGGCTCCCGTGTGGCGGGTTTTTAAGTCCCCACGATACTCTTCAAATCCGGCAAACTGAGTGTTCAAAAGCCCAGTGCCGCGCGTGTCTGTTAAAAACTCCGAGCGGTACCCAATTAATCCTCGTGCCGGAATTTTTATCTCTACTCTTGCGCGACCAGAGCCTTTGTTCGACATATTTGTCATTACACCTTTACGGGTTCCGAGTTTTTCGGTGACCACACCGACAAATTCTTCAGGCACATCTATGATGGCAAGTTCCATAGGTTCAAGAGTTTTGCCGTCTTCTTTTTTTAAAATCACCTGCGGTTTACTTACCGTGACCTCAAACCCTTCTCGTCGCATCTGCTCTAACAAGATGGCGAGTTGCAGTTCTCCCCGGCCAAAAAGTTTAAAACTTTCTGGTGAGTTTCCGGGCTCCACCCGAATGGCCACGTTTCGCAAAAGTTCTTGGTCCAATCGATCTTTAATTTTTCGACTGGTCACTTGCTTTCCATCACGCCCTGAAAATGGCCCGTCATTTACAGAAACAATCACGCCCACCGTGGGTTCTTCCACGGCGATGCGCGGAAGAGGTGCCGGCTTGTCAATGGAAGTAATGGTATCGCCGATATTGATTTCATCAAAACCTGCAACAACCACAATGTCACCGGCAACAGCCGTCTTTACGGGTTTTTGGTCTTTGCCTGAAAACACAAATAGGGCAGAGACTTTGATTTTCTTTGGCGCATCTTCAGTGACCACTAAGACTTCGTCGCCAACAGAAATGTGGCCAGATCGAATTCGACCCACGGCCAGTCTTCCCACAAAGTTATTATAGTCAATGTTCGCCACCAAAATTTGTAGGGGGCCATCAGGGTTTGATTCTGGCGGCGGCACTTTGTCGATGATCAAATCGTAAAGGGGTTTTAAGTTTTCGCCTTTGACTTCGTGGTTTTTTGTGGCCCAGCCCTCGCGAGCTACAGTGTAAACCACATCGAAGTCACACTGTTCTTCGGTGGCATCAAGGTCAATGAACAAATCAAAAATTTCGTCTAAAACTTCGTTCACCCGTGCATCAGATCGATCAATTTTATTGATACAAACAATTACTTTTAGGTTTTGTTTAAGAGCTTTACCCAATACAAATCGTGTTTGCGGCAACGGTCCTTCGCTGGCGTCCACTAGAAGAATAGCTCCATCCACCATATCAAGAATACGCTCCACTTCGCCGCCGAAGTCACTGTGCCCGGGAGTGTCCACGATATTGACTTTGATGTTGTTGTACATAAACGAAGCATTTTTTGCAGCGATGGTGATGCCGCGCTCGCGTTCCAAATCCATCGAATCCATGAGGCGGTCTTCCACCTCTTGGTGGGCCTGAAATGTACCAGCTTGTCGCAACAAGTGATCGACCAGGGTGGTTTTTCCGTGGTCCACGTGGGCAATAATGGCAATATTTCGAAAATTTAAAATATCAGAAGGTGTGTGCGTCATCGGGTTTCCAGGGTCACTTTCAATTTGGAGGTTTTGTAAACCTCAAGATCTATCACAATATTGGGGGTTTAGGCATCCTATGATTTCAAAAAAAGTGAGGGTCTAACGTGCTGCCGCTGACAAGAATAGAATTTGATGAGGGGTCCAAAGGGGGCATGGCATTTGCTAAAGATCTCGTCCATGACGCTAAAAATAGATAATTTTTTTACAGGTGCAGCCTTTTGGGCTGGAGTTTTACTGATAAACCCCATTTATGCTCAGGCCGGAAATGGCTGCAAGGGCCTGCTATTGAAAGACAATTTTGAGGTGACGGTGACCCCAGAGGCACTGGACCACATTGTATGGGGAGAGCTGACGCTAGAGCCAGTGCGTGTGCAGAGATCACAAAATGGTGGCCGAAATGGCATCCTGAGTAAAAAAGTTTCAGTGATCGTTAAGGGAATGCACACTCAGCTGGGCTTTCAGTCGTTTTTGGCGGCTCGGCAGAGGGAAGGGGCGCCAGCGGTGAGGGCTGAGTTTGGAGACCTAGGGAGTCAACTCACTTTTCGCTATCGGGACCAAGATGGAAAACTGAAGCGTGCGGCCCATGCTATTTTTCAAGAAGTTGAAATGGAGTCTGGCGCCAGCGAGGTTCATCTTTCAAGCCAGTTGGTTTCAAGTCACTTTTTAAATCGGACACGAAAAAAGATTGATGCAGCGGAAAAAGAAAAAACCCTGTTGCCGTTTTCATCCGCGCCAGACCCAAATTTAAAAAAACGAGAGACTTTAGATATATCGATAAATACCATTAGCCTGTTTCCGAAGGGTGTGGGGCCGGATGAAATTATAGATCTGATTCAACAGGCCATTGATGATCCTGAGGCTGAAATTCATCGACATGAGAGTCATCAAATTGTTGTGTCGATGGTGACGTACAATGGGAAATCATTCAAAGTTCGGCTAGTCGTTAATGACGCGGGCGAAGTGGTCACCTTTTACCCCTGGTATGGCGAAGGCAATTACACGCAAAAAACAATTGATGGCATTGAGCTTCTTGCAGATGCAGATTTCGAGACGATCAAATCCGCACTGAGTAATCTCTATGTGGTCTTTGCGACGCCAGCCAGTGAATTTGGCGGGGATAGTGTGAAAAAAACCCTTCTCGAATATTTGCTGTTGTCGATTGACGATATGATTTTAAACGAAGCGCAGTTTAAGAAGAAACTAGAAAATCAGTCGAGGGCAAAGCGAAAAATCTGGGAGAAATTCGCTGAAAAATGGCGAAAAATCCGATCGCAAAACCGCAGAGGCCTACGCGAAGCCGTGAATAAATTTTCGCACGATTTGGGCATTGAGGTGAACGATCCCGCGGGTCGGCGCTCGATGGTGGATGCCTTGCTGGGGGCGGCCTGGATTATTCATGATCTTCGTTATGATTAATAAGCCCCCCCAAAGGGATTTAGGTGGTCTTGGCGGCCCATTTTGTGCGCACCAACACATTGAGGCGTACTTTTGTGGGGGTTGAATTTGGACAGGGCGGGAGCAAGAGCCAGGGTCCTCTCCTTCGCAAGTAGACGTTTTTAACACAAGCGGCCAGAGTTAAGGGGGGCCTCAAGTTCGCCTGGGCCCAAGCTGCAAAAGGGCACGGCTACGTCTTTGCATCCCGTCACCGAGGGAGTTGATCCACGCAAGAGAAATACTCCTCCCGCATTTGGTTTAAGATTTCCGCACACGGCAAAATGTCATGGATCAGCCCCACATTTTGGCCGGCACTCCAAACAGTTTTCCAGCTTGGTTTTGTGGCGGCATGCTCAAGGGATCGGGCGCCCAGGTAATGAATCAGTGGCGTGATATATTTTTTGCCCATCCGTGTGTTTTTGGCTTTTTTCAATACCCATGGCAATTCGGTGCCTAGGTTTTTCACATAATCGGTATTAATGACCGACGCCGGAGTGCCAGACACTCGAGTGGTTAGCACAATGTCTTCCGGCGTCGACGACAAGATTGCCGCCTTGTAATCCGGCTGCACTTGCGCCTCAGTGCTGGCAATAAACCGAGTTCCCACATGGGCAGCCGTTGCCCCAAGCGCGAGTACGGAAGCCAGCTGGCTGCCCGTTGCGATGCCTCCAGCCGCCACAATCGGAATAGTAAGCTCGCTCTTTAGCCAAGGAATCAACACCAGTGGGGATAGTGGACCCGCATGTCCACCGGCGCCGGCGCCAACGGCAATTACTCCATCGGCTCCCAAGTCTTCAACTTTTTTTGCATGGGCCAGATTGGTCACGTCACAAAAAACCTTTGCTCCGTTTTTATGAGCTTCTTTGATCACCTGGGCCGGGTTACCAAGGGATGTGATAAATAGCTCAACTCCGGCATCCAGTGCCAAGTGGAGGTCCTCTTTTTGCCTTCGATTGCTTTGATTCACGATGACATTTACGCCAATGGGCTTATTGGTTTGTCGTTTGATTTCAGAAAGGGTCTTTTTATACTCTTCTATGGGGCGAAAATTAAGGGCCGGGAAGGTCCCCACACCACCAGCTTCAGATATGGCAACGACCATTTCCACATTGGAGACTAAAAACATAGGTGCCCCAATAATAGGCAGATCACAGTTCATTAGGCGGGTAAACGGGGTGTCTATTTTTCGAGGGGACATAAGGACCTCTAGTCTTTCGGGTGAGTACGGTGTTCTTGCCAAAATCGAAATGTCGGTGAGGCGTTCACAATTGCTATTGTAGTGGTGCCATTAACTGGTGTAAATATCAATTGCAGACTCTTTTTTAAGAGTGAACCAGTTTAAAAAGTCTTAGGAGAAAAATATGGCAAAGAAAAAAACGAAAGCCACAAAGAAAAAAGCTACAAAGAAAAAACCAGTGACGAAGAAAAAGTCAGCCACAAAAAAAGCAGCCAAAAAGGCGGCAAAGAAAGTCAGTAAGAAGATCGTAAAAAAAGCCACAAAAAAGGCAGCCGTTAAAAAAACAAAAGCTAAAAAAGGGGCCACAAAAAAAGCGGCGACCAAAAAGGCCGTAAGCAAAAAAGCGGCAGCAAAGAAAGCGACTGTAACAACGAAAAAAGCCGCTAAAACGGCTTCCGTTAAGACCACAAAAACAAAGGCCGCGAAGGCAAAGAAAACAGCCCCTAAAATGACAGAGACGCCAATGACGCTACCAAACGCCAAGGTGGCCGTTGGACAAAAGGTTCCTGAATTCACATTGCCAGCCACGGGTGGGCAAAGTGTGTCTTTGCAAGCTCTAGCGGGCAAAAAAACAGTTTTGTTTTTCTACCCTAAAGATGCCACACCTGGTTGCACCATGGAAGGTCAAGACTTCACACGGTTAAAAGGTGACTTCACCGCAGAGAACGTAGAAGTGTTTGGCGTTTCTCGAGACAGCATGAGCTCCCATGAAAACTTTAAGACGAAGCAAAACTACACGGTGGAGTTAATCAGTGATTCTGATGAAACACTTTGCAGTGATTTTGGCGTTATTAAGTTAAAAAACATGTACGGCAAGCAAGTGCGGGGCATTGAGCGTAGCACGTTTCTGCTTGACGAGTCGGGTGTGCTTTTAAAAGAGTGGCGCGGCGTGAGCGTGCCGGGGCATGCCGAAGAAGTTCTTCAGTTTGTAAAATCAAATAAATAAAAGATTTTGGTAAAGAGATAGATCTAAAGCGTCGAAAGTAAAGGCGCTTTAGATCTTTTTTTTATTTAAAGACAAAAGGCAAAGTGACGTCTGTGGCGTGGCGTTTTTTATTAAAAGTGGCCGTTGCCAAGCGGTCTTTAATAGTCGAGATGATTTCAGCTTCAGGGGCCGAGCCCTGTTCGATTGCCTTAAGTGTGTCTGTAAGAAACTCTAGCTTTTCCACTTGCCCTGTGGTCGAAACCCTCAGTCTTACCGTAACTACGCCGTTGTAAGCCCCCAATTCTTCAAGATCGTCATAGAGGGGATCGAGTTGAGGTTGAAGGCCCGATTGAAGTTCTTCTTCTGATAAATCGCCCTCATAATAAGGGCGAGGTTCTGTAAACCAGCCATGAATCACCAAGCGGGCATCCAGGGGGTCTTTAGACCCACGCACCTCAGACACGCCGTGGGGTAGTCGCGGGTCGAACACGGTCAACTGGTTAAAGGGGCTGGCAATCTTTTTTATAAGATCGGTTTCTTCAAATCCTCGTTCACTGTCAAAGTTTTCCCAATAACTGAGAACTTGGGGCTGGAGAATCAGGGTTTCTCCGCCGGTGAATTGGCGATTTTCCCAAGGTGTGAGTGAAAACACAAAGGCCCACGGCCCATGGGGGTTGTCCGCATGCAAGTTTTGGCTGCACCCATCCACGTAGTAGCTAAGCCATGGCGGTGAAATCTCATGACACCCCAAGTGTTTTTTCCCCCAGCTAATCAGTGCGAATTCTAATTCTTCATACAGCGCCTCTGGGAAGTAATGATAAGCCGGCGTACGAACCAGGGTGTACTGATTAGGGATATGCCAGTAATCCCATACAAAGCGATTTTCGTGTGCTACTCTTGGGTTTTTAAATTGGGATTCAAAGTGATCTCGCAACTTTTGAGCTTGAGGGAAAAACTCATCTTGAACCAGCCAATGATTTTTTTTGTGCATAAAGTTTTACCTAAAAGCAGGTTCTCCCGTGACCTGTGCGCCCACAACCAGCCGGTGGATGTCCTCGGTGCCTTCATAGGTGTTCACTGTTTCTAAGTTCATAAGGTGCCGGATGACGGGATACTCATCAATAATACCATTGGCTCCTAACATATCTCGGGCATCTCGGGCAATATCTAGGGCCATTCGACAGTTGTTCAATTTAGCTAAAGAAACCTGCCAATGTTTCAGTTGGCCTTTTTCTTTCAGGCGACCTAGGTGGGTGATGAGTAGCTGCGCTTTGCTGATTTCCTGCACCATGCGGGCAAGTTTGGCTTGCGCGAGCTGGTACCCGGCCAGTGGCCGATCAAAAATGATGCGGTGTTTGGCGTAATCAAGAGCCTGCTGGTAGCAGGCGTTGGCGGCACCTACGACACCCCAGGCGATACCGTAGCGAGCTTGAGTGAGGCAGCTCAGTGCACTTTTTAATCCTTCTGTTTTTGGCAACACACAATCGTCAGGTACAAAACAGTCTTTCATGTGAAGTTCAGAGGTCACACTCACTCGAAGTGAAAACTTGCCATGCATAACACTAGTGGAGAACCCCGGCGTTTTTGTGTCCAAAATAAATCCTTTAATGCCTTCATCGGACTGAGCCCAAACAACAGCTATTTGGGCCAAGGATCCGTTGGTGATCCACATTTTATTGCCAGTGAGTTTGTAGCCCCCCTTAACTTTTACGGCTTTTGTTTGCATGCCTCCGGGATTGGACCCAGCCTCTGATTCTGTGAGACCAAAGCAACCCACCATTTCCCCTGTAGCCAGCTGAGGTAAATATTGGCTTTTTTGAGTTTCTGATCCAAAGGCAAAAATGGGGTACATCACAAGGGCCCCTTGTACGGAACAAAAAGACCGAATCCCAGAGTCGCCTCGCTCCAGCTCTTGCATGATTAAACCATAGGCCACATCCCCCAATCCGGCACAGCCGTAACCGTCGATGGTGGGGCCCAGAAGGCCCATTTCACCAAAACGCGGTATCAAATCCATAGGGAACTGTTCGTTTCGGTTGGCCTCTTGCAAGGCCGGCAGAATGTCTTTTTCTACAAAGTCTCGAATCGAGGCGCGAAGGATCAGTTCATCCTCCGAATACAAACTATCCACATCCACAAAATTCAGTGACTCATAATGGGCCATGTAGGTCTCCTTGTGCTGATCGAGACGATTCTACAACAGTGATATTCCCGAGTCAGGTCAGTCGGTAGCCGAGGACGGGGTGCGGCGTCGGTTAAGAGAGTGTCCCTTTTCGGGGCCTAAAACTCTTAAGGCTATTGGAGTTGACCTTGGATTAGGGTTACAATCAGTATGTCGGAAAAGCTTCAAGTACGGAGGAAGGGTGAAGGCAGAAAGGAAAGGCAAGCTATCAAAATCTAACCTATTTTTGTGGTGTATGTGTGCCATTTTTATATGTGGCGGATGTCAGCTGGCCAACAATGTAATGCGTGGGTCGATTCGAGAAAATGGTAGTGGTGAATCCCCTCCGCCCCCGCTGGTGTTTTCCTATTCAGCAGAACCTGTGTATTTTAAAGGCGAGTCATTAAACTTAAATCCGATGGTGTCTAGTGGCACCGGTGTTTCTTGGTCCATTGCTCCGGATTTGCCTGCGGGGCTAGTGTTTGATAGCAGTACGGGCCAAATTTCGGGAACACCATCTGCCTATTTAAATGAACAAACATTTCAGGTGACAGCGCAGGATGAAAGTCAAAACTTGGTCTCGGCCACGTTTTCACTTATTCTCGGGCAAAGGCTTGTGGTCGATATATTGGCCGACTCATCACAAGACAACAATCCAGGCGATGGCTTATGCGACGATGGGTCTTCGCAATGCTCATTGAGAACAGCCATGACAGAGGCTGAGGGCTTAGGTGATGTTTATTCAAAGATAGAGCTTTCATCAGGAGTGTATTCGGTCAGTGGCTCAGCCATAGCTATTGGCGACGGGAATATCCATGTTTATGGGTTGGGCCCAACACTGACCGAGGTTAGCGGTGGCGGTACGATCCAGATTTTAAATGCGACGGGCACCACTGAATTGTCAGCTGAAGGGGTTGCATTCACCAACGGAAATAGCGGGGGTGTATCTGGTGGTGCTCTTTATTTTTTTGGTAAAAAACTTGAGCTTAGGCGATGTAGGTTTTCAAACAATGCCGGCCACTGGGGCGGCGCAATCAACACCGTCTATGTGGAAAACATTCTGGTGGATGAGTGTACGTTTGAGAACAACTCAACAATAGATGTCTCCTGGGGTTCTGGCGGCGCCCTGCGCATGCAGACGATCTCTTCTGATGCTCAAGCGATTATACAAAATAGTACATTCACATCCAATACGGCTCATTCTGTGGGAGGGGCCATTGAACTTGGTGGGCCCACTGAATTTATTTTGACAGGCAATGTGTACGATCAAAACCATGCTTTGGGGGGCGGCGGTACCAACGGCGGCGCCATTCATGTGTTTTCGAGTGGGGCCTCGGCCTCCATTGAAATCACTGACTCCATATTCACAAGCAATACCGCCGTGGGCTCTGGGGGCGCTGTAAGCATTGAAGACGATGCCCTTCAGGTCGTAATTGCTAGAAATCTTTTTCGTGATAATTCCTCCAACCAAGGGGGCGCGCTCCATCTTGTGAGTGATGACGATATTTTGGTGGAAAACAGTACTTTTTTTGAAAACATAGCTGCAAACTATGGCGGGGCAATCTACGCCCCAGCTTACTTGGGTGAAAAGCCAACGTTGTCCCATTTGACCTTTCACAATAATTCGGCGCCTACCATCGGTGGGCATGTTCGATCAGGCGATATTATTGTGCAAAACTCCATTTTTTCCACTACGGCCTCCGGCGATGGTTGCACCTGGGGCCCTACAGATCTTGTGTCTATGGGCGGTAATCTTGATGTGGGCACAACCTGTGGGTTTGGTGCAACAGGAGCGCCCAACGATGCAGACTCTGTCACTCTTAATTTGGGATCACTTGCAGACAACGGTGGACCGTCTTTAACGATACGGCCTCAAGCCGGGAGTCCCGCCATTGATAACGGTGTGAGTTCGGTATGTGCGGCCAAAGATCAACGAAATATTTCTAGACCTCTTGGCAATTCCTGCGACTCCGGCGCCGTGGAGGCAGAATAAGTAGAGCGCCGCTCGAAACGCCCTTAGGTATGCGTTTTTAAAATAAGTGGTGATCAATTAACTAGGCTATTCGCGCGCCTGGTGGGGAGTCGGCATCCCCGCCGTGGAGTGTTCCGAATACCAGTACGCTTGCGTCGATAAACCTCTATAGTCGAATATTCAGTGGGCGACTACACAAGTCGCCGTTCGCTATCCGCCCATGCCAAGAACAGAACAAAAGTGCCTATAACCATGACTGACCCAATACCTATGCACAATAAACATGTAGAAATAGGGAATAACATCTAAGGCTCCTTTGTTCTTTCAACCCCACAAAACTTAATAAGGTTGCCGTGGTCTTAACCTTTTTGAACCACTAAGTGTCTTGTTTAAGAGCAAGTGCTGTGCCCAAGGTCATGAACGTTCTAAAGGCACTAGGGGCCACGGGGGCGTTACAATATCACGATGAGGGTGTGGCAGATTGTAACGTCAAAAGACCCAATTTGGGTTTTTAAGCGGTGTTTGTAGTTGGCCCGGCCGTTGCAATACTCATGTGTATATCAATGGCCAACTCGATAACTCTTTAATGGGAGAGCGATTGAGGTTATCTGCGGAACGTATAAGGAGTCGCATTATGGGGTACACGAAAAGAGACAAGATAGTAGAGCTCAAAGTGAGCCAAACAGAAAATCAAATTAAAAGGTTATATAACCACAGTCAAAATGTACGACCGTTTGAACTTTCCACTTACCTTGAGGCCTTAAGCCATATCGAGACCAAGCGTGAAGAAGTACTGTCTTGTTTAAAGTTGATCGGTGAATCCCGACGGCAAACCGTATCGGATCAGCGATTGGCCCTTCGTAATTTTCAAAAATCCTGGAAATGCCTTTGCGAGTTGATCGCATCCCTTGAGTTTTATTACGCGCGCCCTGCGTGAGGTTGGGCACCTAAAAGCAATGCTTTGGGGTGCAATTAATTATATTTAGCTACAGTGAAAAAATAGACCGTTAGTGGCAGCATAGGTGAATTATGAATTCACGTATGCTATACAGATTTTCTAGTCACTTAGGCCCAAGTGGGAGGCGTAGAGCCCCAGTGGCATTTAGAATTTCAAATGGGTGATAACGGGAGAATAAGGGTGAAAAAATCAAATCTTGTCAGTTTGGCGCTGGGCTTAGTCCTCATAGTGTCACAGTCAGTTTTTGCGATGACACAAAAATCAACTGAGTCCATCGATTCGGGACTAACCATGGCCGTTTGCGTGGCTGATGCCGAGTGGACGGATGTGAAAGGCGTTCGAGGTGAAAGAGGTGCCGTTTTCGAATCGAACTGGTATTTAGAGTTTTCTTCGGAATGCAAAGCCACAGTAGAAGCCTTTAAGGCTGAGTACCCGGATAAAAATGAGCAATGGCGGCGAGTTTCAGAACTGCGACAGCCCTCGTTAGAAGCGGCACTTTATGCTTGCGAGAAAGTGAATCAAAGGGATTCAGAAATGTTAATGCTCTGCCAGGAGCCTGTATTGGCCGAAGCGCAATCTCGCGGTCTGTAAATTTGGCCATTAAGTGAGCCGAGCCGCGGCGCCTCACCAGGGAGTTTAAAAAAACAAAGCGGGTGGCGCCTCCGATATCGAATATCAGTTTTTTACTTTTCCTCATCAGCAATAATGGCCCCGAAAGCTTTCAATAGTTCGGGGTCGACGGGTGTCACCCAAATGCCATAAGTCGTGGCATTTGGCCCATCGAGGGAGCGTGACACCACAGCCACTGCGGCCACCGCCGGAGTCTCCACTGATGATAGGGCAATGTGACTGCCTGAAGATAGAGAATCCATATATACAGGCGCCACAAGCAATCGTTGATCGGTGGCACCGTTCTCATAAGTCCGAAGGGGTGGCAGGGTACTGCTGACCATGACGCCTGACGGGGATGCGCGACTGTATCCAGCCGTAGTGTACTGATTTCCCGAAGACTCTTCAGGCGGGGCACCCAGCGGAAACGATTTTATTGGCAGCGTGTGTTGGACTGGGCGATCCAGCGTGGCTAAGGCGATGTCTTTATCAGCCCACCCGGTGCCATCAAAGGCCAGCGGCCAATGAATTTTAAGAATTTGGTTGAGGAGGCGGGGGTCCTGCAGTCTCGTGGCTGAAAAACCGGGAACAAAAAATGCGGCAATCGCCCGCGATGGGCCTTTAAAACAATGGGCGGCCGTGAGTATATGCCGAGGGCTAACGGCTGTTGCCGAGCACAAGTGAATCGCTTTTGATGCAAAATAAACAGCTAGAAGGCCCGTTGCTTTTTCACTCTTTGACGGCTCAGTTAATGAGGCGGGGGTGCGTACATCTGTTGCGGGGATCAGGTGATCGGTTTCAGGTTCAATCAGCCAGTGCCACGTTGATGACGTTGAGGTTTCCGTTGCAGTGAGAGCCGCATCGATTTCAGAGGCTGCTGAACTGGCATCAAACTCAGATTGAAGGCTTTTTGTGGCCAGGGCGGTGGCGTTGGTCTTTGCCTCAGGCCACAATTCGTCGGCCCTGGTCGCAGCGGGGTCAATAAGAAGCAGACACAATAATAAAAACAGTGAATCTTTCAATTAGGGCTCCACCCACACGTCAAAAACGCCGTGGCAGCCATAGTCGACCCAAATACGGTTGGAAAAAAAGCCCCAGGTTTGATCTTTTACACAGGGAGCTTCTTTGCGGCTCAAATCTTCTTTTAGATGGGCATTGAGAATGGTGCCGGGAGCTCGGCAGGTGCGATAGGCCCCATAGGGACAACGGCAATCAATGGTGACAATTTTTCCATAGAGGGGGCCCCGTTGATTGGCGTCGTCGCTAAACATAATTCTTCGAAGAATGATCTCGTCACCGCCCACCATAAGATGCCATGGTTGGGTTTTTAATTCTTGCGGGACTTGCGTGAGGTCAAATTCGATGGAGCTAAAGGTGATTTCCAGGTCGTTGTTAAAGTCCAAAAGATCGCCACCAATCAAAAAAGTGGGGGAGACCCAATCTCCTACTTTGAGATGGGCGTATCCGCCGCCCAGCTGAGATTTTGCCGAAAGACGCATGACTTTCATTTGTGGGAGTAGGGCATGGCTATCGAGGCCTTGAGCATTTATTTTGTCAGCTATGCTGATCCAGGTTTCGCCCCGAACATGTCGATCCTCTAAAGGTAAGTGCAAAGGGTCGCTGGCAAGGGTGGTCGACGGGAGGATCAATCCAAAAAATAGGTGAGCAATGAATGTACCCCAGATTTTCACGACCACGACTTTCTGCCGCTAGGCGGGCATTGTTTTTATTAACAATGCCAAGCATAAAGCGTTCCAAGTTTGTTCCGTATTGTTGTGACTTAGTACGTCGAAAGTGGCCATGAATTTCAAAGAGAACGAAATAATTTCAAACAGGACATGACGGGGGCGGATGAACGCGGAGAATAGCGACAAAATCGCCGTGGTTGCCGCTCTCCTCAGGCAGATGTTACCATTGTCCTCAGCGAGGTGGGCGCAATGAAATCAAAAATATTTTTTCTACTCAAATGGGTGCTTGTTTTAGTGGGACTAGGCTCCACCCATTGTGCAAGAAGCCCCATAAAAAACCCGGGGCAGGCCATGCGCGTGGCAAAGGCTTCACCCCCTCAAATTGTCGATGACATGAGGCTTGAGGGGTTGAAAGAGGCCCTGCAAAAAACTCGTTTGGCATTAAGAAAAAAACCGGTGGATTTGCAGTTTGGTCCAACAACGGTGACAGCCGAAAACTACATTTTAGTTTTAGACGATCTCGTTAAAAAATTGGCAAAGATGGGGGGCGGCGAGGAGTTTGCCACTTACCTCGCTGAACACTTTGATCTGTATGAGGTCTATGGGGGTGATCGTTGGGGGGAAGTGTTTATCACTTCTTATTTTGAGCCTATACTGGAAGGAAGAAAACACAAAACAGGGCGATTTTCACAAGCCTTGTACGCCACGCCGAAAGATCTTGTGGAAATTCGGTGGGGGCAGTTTGTAGAGACCTTGCCCCAACTCAGCGATCTCTCAGGAAAGGTTTTTGAACAAAAAAGTCGGCAATCGGTATTGCGGGGCCGGCTTGTGGCCGAGGTGGGGCAGATGCCTTACGTGGTTCCGTATTTTGACCGCGCAGAGATCGATCTTCAGCAGCGCCTTGAGAAATATCCTGGGTTGGTTTTGGCGTGGGTAGATCCTGTGGATGCCTTTTTTATGCACATACAGGGATCTGGTACGATTCAATGGCCGAACGGAAAAAAAACACGCCTCGGATACGCCAGTCAAAACGGTTATCCCTATGTCCCGATTGGTCGCTTTTTGCTTGATGCCATTCCCCTTGAAAACATGAGTCTGCAGTCCATTGAAAGCCATATTCGGTCTCGTTCTCCTGAAGAAGTGCAGTTCATCCTTAATAAAAATCCTAGTTACGTGTTTTTCAGAAAGTTAACTGGAGATGCAGAGACTTTTATGGGCGCAGAAGTCACTAGCGGCAGAACCATTGCTACTGATTACAGTCTTTACCCCAAAGGCGGCCTTGCTCTTCTTCAATATGAAAAACCCGTTTTTTCAACTGACGATACCTTGGCTCCACAGCGGTGGGAAACTTCTATGCGGCTGGTGGTGGATCAGGACACCGGAGGCGCCATTCGCGGGCCGCATCGAGTGGATCTCTATTGGGGAAAAGGGGATGCAGCCAAGCAAATGGCCGGCGTTATGCGCCACTCAGGTCAGTTACATTATTTTGTGCCGAGAAAGTCATATATAGCCGAGCTTCAGCCGTCAAAGCCATTGAATAGTGGGGCGGGGGCTGATAAGTGAATAAGGATTGAATGGGGCGGGATTCGTTTTTGTCGGGAGGTAAGTCAATATGAGTTTAAATCGGAGTCAACTGCATAAGGATTTAGAGGCTCGCAAGGGCGTGTTTGCCCAAGTCTTTACTTTACTCAAAGAAAAAAGCGAACCGCATTGGTATCCCTCACTTTGGGTGGAGCGTCGGGCCAGCCGGCAATTGAGTTTTGATAAAAGGCAAGACTCAGTCAATGAGCCCCTTAATCAAGGGGTGGTGCTGCGTGTATTTGATGGACACAGTCTTTTTGAAGAAGCCTGCGATCAAATGTCTATTGAGGTGTTAGAGCAAAAAGTTAAATCTCTGGTTGAGCGAGTGAAGCGATTAAGTTCAGCCAGCTCCCAAACCAAGGGATATAAGCCGCCGTCATGGTCTGAGCGATTGAAGCTGAATTTGGATTCAGAAATCACTTCACAGATCCCAGGGAACCCCGCAGGAGATGAATGGGTGCACTTCGGAACTCCACAAAAAAAACCAATGTGGTCGCAAACCTCCGATGCAGTGAAGTTTGGAAAAAACTTGTACGCTAAGTTGGTTTCGGTGAACGAGGCCTTGCCTGCGGACAATGCGGCAAAAGACCCTGATTACTTTCGAGTGTCGGTGGTCCTTAATCGCGATGATTTTTTGTTTATTGATGAAAAAGTGAGGATGTCGCAGACGATCCTGCGGAACCTAACAAACGCCATGGTTTTAAAAAATGGCGAGCGCGGATACACATTGATGGGTGGGCTTGGTGGGCAGGAAACCGTGGAAATCCCCGATCATCAATTTTTAGAAACCTATGAGTACCTAGAAAAAACCCTCAATGCTGAAAAACTAAAACCAGGACGCTACAAGTTGCTAATGGGTCCCTCGGTGACAGGGGTGTTTGCCCACGAAGCCTTTGGTCATAGTCAAGAAGGAGACACTTGGGCTCGCGGCCGCTCGCAGGCAAAAATACTGTATGAACAGCAAACCGAAATAGGTAATAAGCATGCCACAATTTATAACAATCCGGCCATTTATAAAAATGGTTCCGACGAGTTTGCGGCTTGGGGCAGTTATTACTTCGATGAAGAAGGCTGGTTAGCGCAAGAGCATTGCTTGGTGAAAGAGGGCAAGTTGCAGCAGCCCATGACGAACCTAACCTCTTCTTTGCGCCTGAATATGCCAAGAACAGCCAATGGTAAGCGTGAAAGTTGGATGCGCGGGATGTATGTGAGGCAGACAAACACTTATTTTTCGGCTGGCGAAAAAACCTATGACGATTTGATTGCTCAAGTGGACTATGGTTTTCAAGCGGTGCATGCTGCCGGCGGTATGGAAGATCCTAAGGGGATGGGTATTCAGGTGGGCATTGCCTATCTTGAGGAGATAAAAAATGGGCAATTAACGGGAAAAACGTTCGTGGGACCAAATGGTGGCAGTGTGCAAATGACCGGTTACGTGCCGGATTATTTGGGTAGTATTGTGGATAAAGCCAAAATCGATCACTTTGATGATAGCTTTGATGAGTCTCAACATCCATGGAACGAAGTGGGCGGCTGCGGAAAATACCATAAAGAAAGTGTGATGGCCGGCTGTGGTGGGCCCTATATGTTACTCGAAAACGTACTGTTAGGATAAATTAAGATGTGGACAGTAGATGATTTAATCAGCAATTTAATGGCAAAACAAAAAACCAAAAGTATCAAGCAGTGGCGTATTCGCTGCTTGGATACAGAGCGAGAAGAGTTTTATCTGATTCAAGATAACTCAACAAAAGTCGCTCTTGATCAGGCGCGAAAAGTGTCGCGAGAGTTTATTGAGGTGTCGCTATTTGTACCAAAGCCTGAGTCAGGAGTACACGGTCAGGCAAGAAAGCAGCTTTTTCCAATCAAAGAACTAGAACCCCAATTGCAAGAAATCTTAGAAGAAGCCCGATTGAGCTCTGAAGAAGCATGGGCATTTACAGAGCAAGTGGAAGCGCCCACTCAAGGGGCGATGACATGTTATCCGCCGCTTGTTGAAAATCTCTCAAAGGCAGCTGCTCAGATTAACGAAGAGTTTTTGTCCACGATAAAGAATCACCAAGAGGCCGAGTTTAATTCTGCCGAATTATTTGTGACCAAAGAAAAAGAGCGGCTCTATCTCTCCAATGGGTTTAGTGGCGAAAATTTGGTTTCAAAAATCTATTCAGAAGTATGTTTTTCGCAAACAGACCCCGACACCGGCATTTCTGAAGAGTATTTGCTTACGGAAAGCGGAGCTCACCCCGAGCAGCTGAATTTTTCTGAGCTGTGTGAGAATTCTTCATCGGGAGCGGGATATTCGTTAGTCACTGAAAAGCCCCAGTCAGGCGAGTACAGTGTGCTCGTTGGCAGTGAAGTGTTGCTTCAGGTTTTAAATGATTTTGTCGGACAATTTGATACGGCCAATAAGTACTTTGGGTTCCCCTTTTTCGAATCCGGCAGTGCGGTGATCAATGGATTCTCGGGTACGCCATTCACACTTTGGCTTGATCCCCAATTAGATTATGCTTATGGCAGCAAAGAATATGACAATAGCGGCACTTTGCAGAAAAAAATCAAACTTGTGGAAAACAACAAGGTGGTCGGCAACTGCAATTCGCAGCGGATGTCGGAGTACAATAAGCAGCCGGTGACCACCACCTTGGGTAACGTCTGTATTGAGGCTTCAGGATTACCGGTGGCCGAACTTCGAGAAAGTGCGCCGAAAGTCATTGAAATCTTGCAATTTTCGGGGCTGTTTTCGGATTCTCGAACACTGACGTTTTCATCAGAGATTCGGCTTGCCCGTTTATTTGACAATGAATCAGGACAGGTGAAGTATTTAAAAGGTGGAAGCATTTCAGGAAGTTTTCGAGACAACTTCAAAAAGGTGAAGTGGTCCAAAGAAACAGGCGTTACCAATACTGATTTTGGAATGATGGGCGGGTCGTCGGCTTACTTCGGTCCAAAATATGCTTTATTAAGTGATGTAACATTATCGTCATAAAAGGTTTAACAACTATGGCAAAACATCGAGTGTTAACAGGGGTGCAGGCCACAGGTTACCCTCATTTAGGAAATTACCTGGGTGCCATTCGTCCGGCCATTGAGCTGGCTAATCAATCAGAAAATGAATCCCTGTTGTTTATTGCTGACTATCATTCGCTCACAGCCATGCAAAGTCCTGAGCAAATCAAAGAAGGTACCCTCGCTGTTGCGGCTTCCTGGCTTGCCAGCGGATTAGACCCCAAAAAGACCATCATCTATCGCCAATCCGATGTGCCTGAAATATTTGAACTGGCATGGGTATTGTCTTGTTTTTCGCCCAAGGGTCTGATGAATCGAGCCCATGCTTACAAGGCAAAGGTGGCATTAAATCAGGAGGCTGGAAAGTCCGATCTTGATGACGGTGTGAATATGGGGCTTTTTAATTATCCCATATTGATGGCTGCGGACATCTTAACCTTCGGAGCCAGTATGGTTCCCATTGGCGAGGATCAAGTGCAACATTTAGAAATTGCCCGAGATCTGGTGCAAAAGTTCAATAACACTTATGGTGAAGTGCTGGTGCTCCCTAAGTTCAAAGTGTCCAGCAAGATCATAGTGGGCCTTGATGGCCGTAAGATGAGTAAAAGCTACGGCAACACGATCCCGTTGTTTGATGAAGCAAAAAGTCTGCGTAAAAAGGTCATGAAAATTAAAACTGACTCAAGTCCACCCGAAGCCCCAAAAGACCCAGATGATTCATTGGTGTTTGATTTGTATAAAGAAGTGGCCTCGCCTGAACAGATTCAGGCTTTGGCTGATCGGTATCGAGTAGGCATCGGGTGGGGGGAAGCCAAACAAGAGCTTTTTGAGGTGCTCGACGCCCACCTGAGCGAGAAGCGGAAGGTCTTTAATGAGTATATGACTTCGCCTGAAAAGCTCGAAAGCATTTTGAAAGATGGGGCCAAGCGGGCCAGAAAACTGGCTCAACCCATACTGAGATCTGTGCGTGAGGCCATTGGCGTGGGGCCCTATCTGGCCTCTGATTCATAGTGATATCAATACGTCACATAAGTGCCACTTATTAAACTCTCACTTATTTTCAGAAAACACACTGGACCTTGAGTCTTTTTAGCTCACGCCATAAGTGATGTTTTATCTTAACAATTAGTCTCAGGGGGATAGCATGGCGATGCCTTCAAAGGTCTTAGGCCTATTGGTTGCCTTTCTTATATCATCAACGGCTTCGGCCACAGTTTGCCGGCAGGCGGTGGGTGAGTTTGGGGGGCTGGCTGCCCTTCACGTCAAATACGATGACAAAAAAGCTTTTGCAGAAGAGATCTTCTCAGACAGCTATGCTGAACGGGTGGTTGAAAAGTATTTTCTAACATTAGACCCCTATAGAATGATTTTTTTCGATACAGAATTCAAAGTGGCTAATGGGTACAAAATGGCCATAACCGAGATGGTAGGTGGGCTCCGAGAGGATTGTCTGTTTTTTGAGGCCACCTATGAGATGTTCGCCAATGCCCTAAGACGTCACAAGGCCATTATGAAAAATACCTTCCGCGATGAGAAACAGTTGGCGGCAGATGTGCAAGCGATTTTAAAAAAGTGGAAATCCGAAGAGGGGTTAGCGGATGAAATCGAATTGATGGAGCGTTTTGCCGACAGCCCCGAGGAGCTTGCTGAAAAGGCTAAACTGATTTTGGCTAAAGAAGTAAATCGCGTGGCCCAAGGCAAAGAAATGACCGAATCGGATTTGCGCACGGGCCTTCGCATTATTAGCCAGTTTCGAAACGGGTATGATTTTCATAAGCCAGAGAGCCTGTACCAGGCCATGGCCAAGTCTATGCTAGATGCTCTTGACGCCCACACTCGCTATTTCACAAAGACCAAGTACGATGCGTTTATGGATGCGTTGACAGCCGGTTTTGCAGGTATTGGTGTGCATATTGTTGAGGCCGAACAAGGCTTAAAGGTTGTTGAAGTGGTTTCGGGTGGGCCCGCAGATCAACAAGGGGTTTTAAAGGCAGGAGATGTGATTATTTCGGCCAACGGTGATGAGGAAGTTTTACTTGAGCCGGTGGAAACAGCGGTCCTAGCCTTAAAGGGTGATCCTGGCACAGCGGTCAGTGTGGACATCATGCGTGATGGTCAACGCATCAACGGCCTAGAAATTGTGCGTGGCTTCGTTAATACCCAAAAAGAGTCAGTCACCTATCGCGTAGAAGAAATTGATGGTGTTAAATACGGATATGTGCACGCCACACAATTTTATTCGGCTTCTGACATGGGTGAAGGTGGTCTCAGTGCGTCTGTGAAAAAAGCACTGATCAGTTTAGAAGACCAAGGAGTTGAGGGTTTACTTCTAGATTTAAGTGGTAATCCCGGCGGTTCGGTAGATGAGGCCGTTCGAATTGTGGGGCTTTTTATTGATGAGGGACCGGTTGTGAGATTAAAGGGCCCGGTAGTTGATGATGTGAAGGTGGATACGGATTCTTCTTACAAGTTCAATAAGCCAGTTGTAGTTATGATAGACCATGGGTCGGCATCGGCGTCAGAAATTGTTTCAGGAGCCTTGCAAGACTACAATCGCGCATTGGTGATCGGTGCTGACAACTCTTATGGTAAGGGTTCAGGGCAATCAGTATTTGCGACGGAGGCCTTTAGTGGACTTCAGGTGCTAGACGGCGGTGTGAAGCTGACCACGTTTTATTATTACTTACCCACGGGGCGTTCCATTCAGCATCGGGGCGTGCAAAGTGATGTGGTGTTGCCTGCAGTAACCTCCAGCGAAGAGGAAAAGCTTGAAAAAGACGTGAATCCTACAAGCTTACCGCCAAAGCCCATTGATAGCTTAATGTCTAGAAATGGTGGCGATAAATGGATGAGCGATACAAAGCGCAAGGGCTACGTCAGTGACCTAAATGAAGGCGTGAGTTTTGGGTACTATGACTCAGCAGAAAAGCAAGCCTTCCAGGTTCTTAAAGGTTGGGTGCGCCTCAGCCAGGGAAAAGCGGCATTAACACCGCTTGAGAGCTATGAATCCCTGATGATGAAGGTGGATTAAGCCGCATAAAAAAAAGAGCCCGCACATTCGTGTGGGGCTTGCGATGTGATTTAAACAACTGATTGCAAAAAAAAAGACTGCCTAGGTTCTGGCAGTCTTTTTTTTTAATGAGAAGACGCTCGCTATGATCAGGCCAGTGCGACCCAAGTGTTAGCTAAACAAGAGACAAGCGGGCGGCAACAAATTTCGATATCCGTTGCCGCACAGGGGATTTATAGGGATGCGTGTTTTTCAAAGGTCCAAGAGCAAGCTTGTGGCTATGGAAAGTCCGGGCGACCAGACATTTGTGTCTTCGTAGGTGGCAGGAACTTGCGTGGTATTGAGCTCAACAGTGAGTTCAAAGCCCGCTGTTTTTCCTGTGGGGTTCAGTGAAAACCCCGCAAGTGGGCCATAGGTGTTGATGTCACGGGTTTCAGAGTAGAATGTTCCGCTCGGCCCACCGTCTCGGTATTCGGATTCAAATCGCAGCTGCATGTATTTTAGACCTAAATAAACAGCAAACCAATCAGACACCTGGTAGCCGTAAGATGCGGCGAGCGTAATGCCAGAGAGGTCCATCTTCTCAACGAAAACATCTGACGAAAAAATACTTTCTGAATTATCAGCCGAGTCCTTATAGCCGGCACTGGCTACATAATCAGCTTTAAGTGAGGCAAGTTGCTCGCCACCTTTTGTCTTAAATAGACTGCTGCCAAGAAATTGCCACTTCACTCCACATCCAGTGGTGCTGCCTGAAAATGGTGATACAAGAAGCTGGCAATTTAAATCTAGATTTTCAAGGACTCCCACCCCAGCCGAGTAGCCCATTCCGGAGGTCACAAGGCTGCCGGTCTCTGTTGAGGATCCAGAGATTAGGGTTGGGCCCACCGTCGGGTTTGATGTCATCAATGCCCCGAGGCGAATTCCCCCTTGCCCCAATGTGTGAGGCGGGTGGCCTTCATGGGTCGGTAAGTTCACGGCGCAGCCGCTAAAGATTAGGCTAGCCAAGGCCCACAGAAAGTGTTTGTGATACATATTTCCCCCTCAATAGAATTCAATTTCATTTATTACATTTGACGAGCACGTCCACTGACAGCCAGGGCCGCCTCGCGAATTACCTCTGACAGTGTGGGATGGGCATGAAAACTTAAGGCCACATCTTCACTACTTCCGGCAAATTCCATGGCCACCACCAGTTCGCCCAACAAATCTGAAGCTCTGGGACCAACAATATGGGCACCTAGAATGCGGTCAGTGGTTTTGTCGGCAAGTATTTTTACTTGTCCTTCGGTGTGGCCAAGCGCCTTGGCGCGGCCATTTGCCGTAAATGGAAAAGTGCCTACGTTGAAAGAAACACCAGCAGCTTTGAGTTCTTCTTCTGTTTTGCCCACCGAGGCGAATTCTGGCCACGTGTATATAACACTAGGTACGGTTTCATAGTTCACATGGCCATGTTTTCCGGCAATGATTTCGGCTACGGCCACGCCTTCTTCTTCTGCCTTGTGTGCAAGCATGGGCCCTGGAATCACGTCTCCAATGGCGTAGATATGACTTTGTGATGTGCGCCAATGTCGATCCACCTCAACGACGCCGCGGTCATTGGTAGAAAGGCCCACGTTCTCAAGGCCAAGACCTTTTGTGTAAGGAGCTCGTCCTGCGGCGACCAGCACCACATCACACTTCACCTCCAGTGTGTCACCTTTTTTCATGCGCTCAATACTCACAGTTACCGTAGACCCTTTGACCTTGGCTTGAGATACTTTTGCATCCAGTTCAAAGGTGAACCCTTGTTTACTCAAGATTTGCTGTAAACGTTTTGAAAGTTTAGCATCCATGGGTCCGCAAATTTTTGAACCATATTCGACAACTGTCACCTTGGCGCCAAGTCGCCCCCAAACAGAGCCCATTTCTAAGCCGATAGCGCCGGCGCCAACAACCACCATGTGTTCAGGTACAGCAGGTAAAGACAAAGCTTCTGTGGAAGTGATAATATGCTTGCCGTCGACATCTAGGCCAGGGAGCGGCCGGGGCACGCTGCCGGTGGCGATCACTATATTTTTACCCACAAGCGTTTGCGTTTTTCCGGCACTATCAGTGACCTCCACTTCGTGGGGGCCTTTAAATTTTCCCGTTCCCTGAAAGGCCGTAATCTTGTTTTTCTTAAACAAGTAATCAATGCCAGTAGTGAGTTCCTCAACAATTTTATCTTTTCGCTTGAGCATGGTCGAAAGATCCAACGACACAGAGCCTACATTTACACCATGATGGCCCAGTTCTTCCTGGGCGGCTAAGAAATGTTCGCTGGATTCAAGTAAGGCCTTTGAAGGGATGCAGCCCACATTCAAACACGTGCCACCAAAAGTTTTATCTTTTTCAATCACTGCCGTGTTGAGGCCGAGTTGGGCGGCGCGAATGGCGCCTACGTAGCCACCGGGGCCTGAGCCAATAAAAATCACGTCAAATTCATTTTGCGACATTAGAAATTCCTTAAGTTTTAATTAAATGCCCAGAAAAATACGCGAGGGATCTTCAATGCATTCTTTAACCCGCACGAGGAAGCTTACAGATTCTTTTCCATCGATGATTCGGTGGTCATAAGAAAGTGCCACATACATCATGGGATGAACTTCTACTTGTCCTTTCACAGCCACGGGGCGCTCTTCGATCTTATGCATACCTAAGATGCCGCTTTGTGGTGGGTTCAATATGGGCGTGGACATCAGTGAACCGTAGACACCGCCATTACTGATAGTGAAAGTGCCTCCACTTAAATCATCTACGGTGAGTTTTCCATCACGAGCTTTCAATGCGTAATGTTTGATACTTTGTTCAATTTCAGCCACAGACAAACGATCGGCATGACGGATCACGGGCACCACCAGACCCTTTTCAGTGCCAACGGCAATGCCAATATGATAGTAATTATGAAACACAATGTCTTTGCCGTCGATGTAGCCGTTTACCCGCGGGTACTCTTTAAGGGCTTCTACTACGGCTTTCACAAAAAATCCCATGAACCCCAAGCCGACACCGTATTTTTCTTTAAATGCATCTTTGTAACGATTGCGAAGGTCCATTATCGGGCCCATGTCGATCTCGTTAAAAGTAGTCAATATGGCTGCACTTTGTTGGGCTTCCACAAGTCGCTTGGCAATGGTTTGTCTGAGCCGAGACATGGGTTCTCGAACGATTTCCTCGGTGCCGCCGCCCAAGTTCTGAGCCATCGGCAAGGGTGGGATTTTAGAGGGAGCCGGCGCAGTTGGCGCACTCACACTAGCGCCCGCCGGAGCACTGGCCGCAGTTAACATATCACCCTTAGTCACTCGTCCGCCACGTCCCGTGCCAGTCACAGTTTGGGGGTTGATGCCCGTTTCTGCGGCCATTCTTTGCACAGCTGGACTGCCGCTGGCTTTAAGATCGGGATGCGCACCGTTGCCCGAGCCATTCGTGCCGGCAGGTGGGGGAGGAGGTGTGGCCGAGGCACGGGGTGTGCCGCCGGCAGGTTTTGCAGCACTGGTGTCGATTTGTCCCACAACTTCGCCAATGGGAACCGTTTCTCCTTCGGGAGTGCTAATTTTTAGTAGGCCTGACTCTTCGGCCACCACTTCAACGCTGGCTTTGTCCGTTTCAAGGACCAAAAGCACATCGTCTCTATTGACGTATTCTCCATCTTGTTTGCTCCACTCGGCAATTGTGGCCTCAGTAATGGACTCGCCAACGGCGGGGATTTTAATTGAAAATGCCATGTTGTGCTCTCTTTCTGTTCATCCTTAAATCATTAAACATTCATTGACGATGGCTTGTTGTTCCGCCACATGCACTTTGTGCGAACCGGTGGCTGGTGTGGCTCGTTCTGTACGGCCTACATATTCTACAGGCATTTTGTTGAGACCCAAATCTTTTAAAAGGTCCTCGATTTTTGGTGCGATGTATGTATATGCACCCATATTTTTTGGTTCCTCTTGCGCCCAGATCACTCGCTTAAGCCCTGGGTAACCACCTAAGAAAGCCGCCAGTTGGATTTTTGGAAAAGGCGAAAGTTGTTCCACTCGAATGATAGCAAGCTTCTTATCAATGGGGCTTTTTTCGCGCTCACTGACAAGATCATAGTAAAGTTTGCCGGTGCACAAAATCACATTCTCTACAGCAGCTGTGTCAGGCTCTTTCGGGTCGGGAATCACCTCTTGAAAGGGACCAGTGGCTAACTCTTCGAGTGTAGACACAACCATGGGATGCCGGAGCAATGATTTAGGTGACATAATGACTAAAGGCTTTCGAAAATCCCGTTTCATTTGTCGCCGTAGAGCGTGAAACAAGTTGGCCGGTGTTGTGAGATTGCAGACTTGCATGCTGGCTCCGGCACAGAGTTGTAGAAAACGCTCTAGTCGTGCGCTTGAATGCTCAGGTCCTTGTCCCTCATAGCCGTGGGGCAATAACAACGTCAGGCCGACCATTCGCGCCCACTTATCTTCGCCAGAGGAGAGGAATTGGTCGATGATGATTTGTGCGCCGTTAGCAAAGTCTCCAAATTGCGCTTCCCAAATGGTCATAAACGAAGGGTCGGTGATGGCGTTTCCATATTCAAAACCCAAGACAGCCATTTCAGAAAGGGGGCTGTTGTAAATGCAAAATTCTTTATTGGGATTGATCTGAGCAATGGGCTTGTAAGGCTCACCCGTTTTTGTGTCAAAATAAACAGCATGTCGATGGGTGAACGTACCGCGCATCACATCTTGGCCGGTGATTCGTACAGAAATATTTTCTGACACTAAGCTTGCGTAGGACAAAAGCTCAGCCATGCCCCAGTCAATGTTATTGTCTTCCATCATCTTGGCTCGCTGCTCAAGAAGTCGCTTCACTTTAGAGTGGATATTAAACCCATCTGGCGTTTGCGTGAGAAACTGGCTTAGCTCTTTTAATTTTTCCGCATTCACCGAGGTGTCCCAGGTCTTTTCAAAGTCCTCTAGTGTACCTCGACGCAATTTTTGCCATTGGCCACCAAACACTTGGGGCTTAAACTCGGGCGGATTCTGGCGAACATCTTCTAAAATCGCCTGCAGGTTGTCCATTTTTTCTTGGTAAAGATTGTCAGCCCAACTTTGATCAATGACGCCCTCTTTAACCAGAGTTTCTGTGTAGATGGCTTTGGCCGTGGGGTGTTTTTTAATCACGTCATACATAAGGGGTTGGGTGAATGCGGGTTCGTCACTCTCGTTGTGACCAAAGCGTCGATAGCAAATGAGGTCAATCACCACGTCTTGTCCAAATTCTTGCCGAAACCGAAGGGCCATGTTCATGGCGCGCACACAGGCTTCGGGGTCGTCGCCGTTGACCAACATAACGGGAGCTTTGATGGCTTTTGCCATATCAGAACTGTAACGAGTGGAGCGATCATCTACTGGATTGGTGGTGAAACCCACTTGATTGTTGATAATCACATGGATGGTGCCGCCCACGGTATAACCTTTAAGTTGAGACAGCTGCAGAGTTTCACTCACAATGCCTTGTCCAGAAAAGGCGGCGTCACCGTGTATGAGCACATTCACCACTTTTTTTCGCTCGCCGGTATCGTTATGAAAGCGTTGTTTGGCTCGGGTCATGCCGCAGGCCACAGGATTGACAGCCTCGAGATGGGAGGGATTAAAGGCCAGCGAAACATGGCAGGTGCCATGTGGAGTTTCTTTGTCAGTGGAATGGCCCAAATGATATTTTACGTCGCCCTCATATCCTGATAGTCCAATGATATTTCCACTGAACTCTCCAAAAATGGTTTCAATGGCTTTATCCATGAAATTAGCAAGGACATTGATTCGGCCTCGATGGGCCATGCCAATAACAATTTCTTTTACACCCTTTTTGGTTCCCGTAGAAACTAAGGTTTCGAGCATGGGCAATAGCGAGTCGCCGCCTTCCACCGAAAATCGCTTTGCACCCACAAACCGAGAGTGAAGGAACTTTTCAAGGGACTCTGTGCGAATGAGCGATCGCAGAATTTGCTTTTTGTCTTCAGCCTCTAGCTGAAAGTCCGGGGACTTTTGTTCCATTTCGCGGTTAAACCACTCGCGCACGTTATCTTCACAGCCAGAAACCTGCACAGCCAGTGTTCCGCAATAGGTCGATTCTAAAAACGCAATAATGTCTTTGAGGGGAGCATTCGGTAGCCCCACCAATCCGCCGGATTTAAAAGGTTTATTTAAATCTGTTTCGCTCAAGCGAAAACGCTCCAATGCAAATTGCGACAGATCTTTTTGGGTCAAGTTCAAAGGGTCAAGATGGGCGGCTTGGTGGCCGTAGTCGCGGTATTCTTTGATGAGGTTATACACACCGATCTCTTGATCAGACAGCTGTCCGGCGCCCGCTAAATTTTGCGCAAACTCCATCCCTTCAAAAAACAAGCGCCATTCAGGGTCGATGCTATCGGGATTTTTTAAAAAGTGACTGTATTGTTCTTCTATGTATTCCAGGTTTCCGCGAGAGAGATAGCTGAATTTCTCTGAAGAGGGTTGCGCCATGATACTGTCCTGATGTTGTGGAATCGAGTTACTATGTGCTTAAGATATAACAATTATTTTTAAAAAGTGGCACCCGAGAAACCAATTGGGGCTGGTTTTCCTAAATTATTAATGCACTGCATGTTTTACCTCCTGGCCCTTTGTGGTGCTAGCCAGCGTTACATAATGTTTGTATGAAGATTCAAGTTTTAATCAGTCAAAGAGAGTTGGGGATGGTTCTATGAAATGGGCAGTGAACCCTGTAGGTTCAGCATTGAAATGGACAAAAATGTTTTCTGTGGTTTTGGGCGGCATCTGGCTCATGTTGGTTCCGTCAACCGTGTGGGGTTTCGGTACTGATTTATCACAAGCCGCAAAGCAATCCCTTGTTGAATTTAAAGCAGACCCCGTAGGGGTGATGAATCGTCCGCTGGTGAAACGATTTTCGCCGAAAACGTCTTTGCCGGTGTCCGCAATGCGAAGCGAGTTGTCGCCAGAGGAGATCTTTCGGCGAAAATTATCTGTTCGCCGACAAATTTGTGGCGACCAAGGTTGTACAATGGACCCATTTGGGTTGCGTGCTTTGATGGAGGCGGACGATTTAGCGGAAAACTTAGTAGACACCCCCGAGGGCTTAGTAAAAAGTTTGGATCAGGTGCAAAATCTAAATTTACTCTCTGGCGAAATTAGCAATCAGCCTTGGTCTGACTATTACTGGCCCGTGTATCAAGGGCTTGTGGGCAATCGCTATGCCGATGGATTTTTGTTTAAAAATGAAAATTGGTTAGAATATCTAAAAGCCGCCATTCAACCCGAGAAGACCCTTTTGTATTTGTGGGACAATCGGTTTCGTCCCGGTGAAGAAGAATCCTTTGCAAAACAAATAGATCGGTTATCACCATCAGAAAAGTACGACTTGCTGATCGGTGTGGAGGATGTCCCGGCTTTTGATAAGGCGTGGCAAGAAGCTGTAAATTGGTCAGAGGGAGATTGGCCGCGGGGGTACATCACCCCATGGCAGTGGGCCGAGGGGCAAAACTATTATAATTCCAGTGAAAAGCACGAAGTGGAGCCGTGGATGGGACTTTGCCATGGCTGGGCGGGTGCCAGCTATAATATGCCACGCCCAGAGAAAGTAGTTCAGGTTCTGGCTGCTGATGGCAAGACGCCCCTTAAATTTTATCCATCAGATATTAAAGCGCTGACCACTTACTTTTGGGCCAAGCACCGAATGCCGGCGCGCTATATCAGCGGTCGTTGCAACGAAAAAGAGCCTGAGCAAGACAAAGACACGGGGCGAGTGCTGCGCGATGAATGTTACGATACAAACCCTGGGTCATGGCACCTTTCTGTGGTGAACCAAGTGGGCAAAAGCCGACGAAGCTTTGTTATGGATTCGGCTTTTGACTATGAGGTTTGGAATCAGCCTGTGAAAAGTTATCGGTACATCTACATGAACCCGGTGACTAACGACACGTCCACGGATTGGCGGAAGGTGATGGTGGGCTTTGACGATCCGGCCACCGTGCAAAATGATGTGTTTAGAAAATTTCGGTTGAAGAAAAAAGAATTCTACAACGACAGACCCAATATGAAGCCTAAATATTTAGTGGCTGTGCTGATGGAAGTGGGGTACTTGGCAGAAACTTTGCCCGTTCAGGCGCCGAAGGACTCGCCGAGCGAGGATGCCGTTTCCTATGTCCAATACATGTATGACCTAGAGCTCAACGAACAGGGCGAAATTCTCGGCGGCGAGTGGTACTCCAATATGCATCCGGATTTTTTATGGAACGTGCCGGCCGGGGTTGTTGAAGAAAAAGCTTACTACACCTACTTAGATCGAGTTCTCGAAGGGGAGTGGAGCGGTGAGGCTGAGCTTCCGCCAGAATGGCAAAAATCAGCAAAACTAGAGGCCATCTTAGAGAGCAAGCCTTTGGCGCGAATACTTGATGTTCTTATTGAGCAGTCGAGGCGCTGACCCCTCTGACCTAAGTAGTTTAAATACTTTAAGTTAATTGTTAATTGCTGGCGATAGTATATGCTAGTCACATGGACTATCTTCACCATCTAGCAAGCTGGACCAGTCAATTTCACTGGCTTCCTGATTTTTGGGATTTCAATATAGCCACCATTGATGGCAAACCCATCACCTTAGGTACGGTTCTTACCGGAATAGTTCTTCTTATTTTAGGATATTTTTTATGTCGACAGCTCAGTCGGTGGTTTGGGCGACGCGTACTCTCCCGTTTAGATATTGATGAATCACTGAAGCACACTCTGCAGACCATCATCTTTTATGTGCTTTTGATAATACTCACGTTGTTTGTTTTGCGATTACTGAATGTACCCGTTACCATCTTCACAGTTCTCGGTGGAGCTCTTGCTATCGGAGTCGGTTTTGGTTCACAAAATATTGTAAATAACTTTATTAGCGGTTTGATTATTATGATTGAACGGCCGGTCCGTGTGGGCGATTTCATCCAGCTAGAAAGCCTAGGGGGCCGGGTGGAACATATTGGGGCCCGCTCCACTCGAATTAAATCTCTCGATAATACCCATATTGTTGTTCCCAATAGTTCTTTCTTAGAGAAAAACGTTTTGAATTGGACTTTGAGTGATGATCTGGTCCGAATCAAAGTGGCCGTAGGGGTGGCCTATGGTTCAGATACAGAGCGAGTGGAGAATTTTCTCAAGCAAGCAGCTGGCGAAGAAGATGCCATTTTGAAATACCCAGAGCCCATCGTTGTGTTTGCGGATTTTGGCGATAATTCACTGAATTTTGAAGTGTATTTCTGGACTCATCTCACAGACATGATGAATATCAAATTGTTGCAGAGCCGATTGCGCTTTCGAATCGATCATATCTTCCGCGAGGGCGGCGTTGTGATCGCCTTTCCGCAACGAGATGTTCACCTCGATACATTGCGCCCCCTGCAGGTGGAAGTGGTTCAGCCAACAAGTAAGCATTAGGCGCCGTGTTATCGGGCTCTAGAGACTTCCTTTTAGGGTCACATGGCGCTATTTTGAAGGCGCTTTACCGCCATTTTAGGATGTAGATAACCTAGGGGACTTGCGATCAAACCTGCCGTTGCAACCATGGACGTAAAAGATTTTGCCTCCATGGATTTCTATCAAGATCACCTCAATCAAGTGAGTCGCAGTTTTGCGTTTTGTATTGAGCAGCTGGAGTGGCCTTTGCGCCATTGGGTGAGTTTGACCTATTTGGTCTGTCGCATGTTAGACACCATTGAAGATGCCGAGTGGTCAGCCGATGAAGATCAAAAAATTCAATTTCATGAGTTTGATCAGCTGATGAGTGGCACCAGCGCCTTGAATAATCTGAAGCTTTGGCAACAGCGATTTCCCAAACACATTCCAAAGGGTGAGCAAAAGCTCATTGCTGAAAGTGAACGGGTATTTTTAGATTTTCACTCCTACCCAGAGGATGTGCGAAGAACAGTGCAGTTTGTCGGCGTGACCATGAGCTCGGGTATGCAGAAGTTCGCGGGGCGAAGTGGCGCAGGGATTGTTCGGTTAAAAAATCTTTGTGATGTGAATCGGTATTGCTTTTTTGTGGCCGGTCTTGTGGGCGAGGGCTTGACGCGATTATTGTCTTTAGTCGACTCAAAAGTGGAGCTCACCTCGAAGCGACTTTTGGCATCCCATCACTTTGGCCAGTTCTTACAAAAAGTGAACTTACTAAAAGATCAAGGCGACGATGAGAAAGTGGGGCGGTTTCTAGTCCCCTCAAGGCGAGAACTCACCGACAGTTTGGGTAAGAATGCTCTTCAGGCCAAAGAATATTTGTACAGTATCCCCCTTGAACATCAAGGATATCGTCTGTTTTGTGCTTGGTCTTTGTTTTTGGGGTTGGCCTCATTGCCTTGGACAAACGCCGCCTATGTGAGTGGTAAAAAATTGAAGATACCTCGTTTTGAAACTGCAAAAATATTAGCCGATGTGAAAAGTCGCATAGATAAGCCCGAAGCCCTCAATCATTTATTTGAAGAGCTATTTACAAAAGCCGGTCTGAAAAGGCGCGAGTTTGCGGTGAATTGTTCAAGTGTGGGGCCTTGGCCCAGTGACCTTTATAGTGGGGCCCTTCAGCGTTCAGACCTCGTGGACCTTGGGGTTTGTGAGTAAAGATATGTTAGAGACCCTGCAGTCTTTTGATGAGTCCCTGTTTTTGTTGATCAACAAATCTTGGGTGAATGGTGCATTTGATGTATTTTTTCCGTTTATTACGGACCTTTTAAAAAAACCTTGGGCTGTGATGGGGGCCTTGCCCTTGTTGTTGGGATTTTGGGTGTATAAACAGCGGGGATACGCGATCAAGGGCATCGTGGCGGCCCTTCTCGTGGTTTCGGCTTGTGATTTGTTTTCCTACCGGGTGATTAAGTCTATAGTTAAGCGCCCACGGCCCAATCATATCGAGGCCTTGGCGTCCACCGTTCGAGTGCCGGGTCGGCCGCCGAGTCCAAGTTTCCCTTCTAATCACGCCACAAATATGTTTGGCCTGGCCGTGGTTCTTAGCTGGTATATCCCTGCGGGATTTTGGTTATTTTATTTATACGCGGCACTTGTGGCTTATAGCCGGGTTTACGTGGGGGTACATTTTCCACTGGATGTGACTGTGGGCGCCTGTCTCGGCGTGGGCGTGGCGTTTTTATTGCGAAAGGGACTTTTTGAAAGGGTGAAGTGGTTTCAGTTTCCCCGAGGCCCTTCGGTGAATCTGAGCCCCAGGTAAAAATCGACCGCCATCACCGGCGGTCCTACTAGTCTTCTGTCAAAAAGGCGACGTGTCAGCAAAGGACTCGCAGGGTGGGAGGTTTAACTCCACTTTATGAGGTCCGTTGTTAGAATAAATTCCCAGGTTGGCAAGTGACGGACCTCCTATACTGTAAGGGTATCCTCTGCCGTCAAAAGAACTCATTCGTTTACTCTTCTGTTCTTTGTGCTCGAAGACCCGAATCACTTTTTGATTTCCTTCAAAAGAAATTTGCATGCTGAAAGTTTTTTTCGCTTCGGATTTGCTCACGTCCATATCTAGCCGGGCTTTTGTATCAGATCTCAAATTTGATAGCGTCCAAAACGGGATGGCGTAAGTGATCTTCTCAGGTAAAACCCTGTTGTAGCATTGAGGGGTGAGGCTCAGCGTGGATACGCCCGGTTCTGGGTCATCACCCAAGGTTGTCCAGTTGAAGTATCCAGAGTTTTCATCAGACCAAATTTCAGCAGCTTCTAAAAAGGCTTTGCTTGTAGTCAAGATCATTTCGTTGGTGGAATAAATAATAGCGCTTTGAAGCGAATCCAAAAACGATTCATCAATTTCTTGAGCGCAGTCATTGTGAGCGGTCAGACCCAAGGCCTTAGAGTCAAGGCATGCAAAGTTGGTAAAATATCCCGGTGAGTCCATGTTCACGTTTCTGAAGAAATCGTTTTCGTCTTGGCTGTCGTATGATGAGCTTTCATAATAAGGTGTTCCATAGAAAGTCCAAGGGGTGTCGTAGGAGTTAGATGGCTGGTACTGTTGATCTTGGTCTTCACCGCTCTTTCCACCAAAGACTATGCCTATGGCCTCGTGATTCAAGTTCTTGACCACAGAGCCTGAATTTCCGCTGATGACATCACAGCCGTGGGTCATTATGATCGGCCCTTTTTTGGAAAAAGAGTATCTGTTGAGCACGGAGTTTCCGACCACCTCACATTGGGTGCGCTTGAAGGTGGCGGTCTTATAGACGTCGTTGTAGTCCACTGAGTCAATAATGACAGGGGTCCTGTTGCCAATGTCCTGCTGAACAATTTTAATTGCAGGCAAATCTATTTTTCGATCCAGTTGAATGAGGGCGATATCTTTGATCAGCTTAATGTTGTCAGTATCTGATTCGGTGTTAATGGCTGAGTGCTCAACAATCCGTTCGCATTTGGCAGAGAGATTGCCTTTAAAGAAGCGAAAAAACACTTTGTCGGTACAGCCACTGGCTTTTTCGATGATATTTTCCACGCAATGTCTGTTGGTAGCCATTAGTGTTTTGCCATTGATTTCGCCGGCGATCCAGGAGGTGCAAACTCCATATTCAATGCTTGATCGTCTATAGTAATAATCCTCAACGGCTGAGGTTCGGTGATATATAAAAGTGGCCGCTGTTGAACTATTGCACTCTGGTCCGCAAATAATGTCATATTTATTCGCCACTTGCTCGATTTCGGGCGACTCGATGTTGCCTTTAGAGCCGGTTTTGAATCCACAACCCACACTAAAAATGGCCAAACTCATTGAAAATATTGAAAAAAACGCGCGCATGTCTTTCCCTGTGTCTAGAAGTTCAATGGCCCTTTTTTGCAGAAATGATGCCAGCCCCAGGTAAAAATGGGGCTGTTTGAGGGTGGTCAGATCCTGGGAAAATCCGAGGGCTCGGACGAACATCTCCCAACTATTGGACGTCGTTCAGGCTCCAATCGTAGCTGAGAAACTTCACGCTGAACTGAGCCAATTGGCCCTGTCGGGTTTTATCGTCGGTCATGTATGGAGCCACAAATTGCGCCACCGTGCGGCCGCCACGGGTAAAATCCCCTTCAAACCAATCGAATATTTTTGAAAGCTGAAGAGTTTTATCATTGTCGTGAGCTGCATTTCTTGAAGTGTCCCGTAAAAAGGCCGTGGCCTGGCGATCCAATTGCTCATCAAGCTCAGTGGCCACAAAGGCTTCGTTAAGAAGCCGTGGGCAGCCTATGGAGGCACAATTTACGGCAAAATGTATGCGCGGTTCTTTGAACTTTTCACGCAATGTGGTGTGCTCGATCCAATCGAGATTTCGCTTTTCTCCTAAGAGTTCAAAGAAGTTTTTTTTCCAAGGTTTTGAAAACCAACTGCCAATATCTTTTATGGATTTTACCGGGTAGTGATCGACAATCAATTTAAGTGTAAATCCATTGTAGGCGTTGATCAAAAAAGCCATTTGTTCATTTTTAGTCCACTTTTCATACTCACCAGGGGTGACGGCACCGAGAGTTTTTAAGTATTGCTCAAGTTCTGATTTTTTAAGTTTAAGGCGTTTGTACATCACTGAGCTTGAGGTCTCTGTCATCACCACATGTTGATGCAATATTGAGGTCAACGCTTTATGGGAGTGATCAAATGTCGGGGATGCGGCCTCTGCCACAGCGGGGCTTTGTAACTCAGGCACCAGTACATAGAGAAATCCCAAGGCCAGTAGTAGCGCAAAAAATAATACGGTTGATCGGATTTGTCTCATTGTCGGGCCCCCAAAGAAAAATTGAATATTTATTCTGACCCAAACTTTCGAAAAAATCCACTTTACGATCTGCTGCGCCGCTGGATGAGAGCATTCAAATGGCGACCCAGCAAAGGGAGAAGGCCAAGTAAAGTGAGGGATCCAATAACTCGCAGTGACATTAGGCCGTGAATAGATTCAATCTGGGCCAGCTGCGTGCCTGCGTTAACGTAAACCATGGTGCCTGGAAGCATGCTGATCTGACTGACCCAATAAAAGGTGAAAAGGGGAATAGGCGTAAGGCCCATGCCAGCATTAATAACAAAAAAAGGCACCGCCGGCATCAGGCGAAGGCTAAACAGGTAGAGCGCACCATCTTTGGCAAACCCTTGGTTCATATTTTTAAGGTGCGAGCCCCATTTGTTTTTAAGCCAGTCAGAAAACAAAAACCGACTCAACGCACAGGCTAATGTGGCTCCCATTGTGCTGGCAAAAGATACAATAACTACTCCCACTTTGAAGTCAAAAATGGCTCCGGCCGCCAGGCCCAAAACTGTGGCGCCGGGAAGCGACAAGGCGGTGACCGTCACATAAAGTGCAAAAAATAGGCTCAATAGGAGGATAGGGTGATCTAAATAATATAGTCGCCAAAATTCTTGAGTGGATTTCAAGTGGTGAAGGCTCAAGGCCTCAGGGCCATCCAAGTAAAAAAATGCGAGGACCACTACAAGTAGAATGACAAGAGTGGCCGTTTTTTTGTGGCGAGTTTTCATGGTGTACTCACTACCACTGAAATGGCGATTTGAACACGTCCTCTCCGCGCGGTGGGGGCATATGTATTTATGTCTGAATATCCGCACGAGGGAAAAGTGGAGATGAAATTGTGAGTTTTTATAAGAAATCACGGCAGTGAGGCGATAGATGCGGGGCCCATTGGGATAGAGTTGTCTAAAAGGGTTGAAATAAGCTGTCAAAGTTAGACAGTTCTTGAGTTCAATTTCGCAAACCGTCAAAAAGCATGGATTCTCGAGTCAAACCCTGTTACAAGGCTTCTAGAGATGAAAACAACACACCCGTACATGAAACAAATGGACGATAATCCCCAAGGGATCAGTTGCCCGCTTCCGGATGTCTCCCACGAAGAGTTGCCGTTGGTAGGGGGCGAGCTGGAGCGAGTGGGCATGGCCGGCATTGAAATGCCCATTTTGGTATCTGACCCATCGGGTTCCATCTCCCGCATCCCAGCTAATATCACAGCCTTTGTGAGCTTAAATCAGCCGGATGCCAAGGGCATCCATATGTCGAGGCTTTATCTGCGCTTGCAGGAAATTGTTGAAGAAGAAGTGTTCTCTCTTAAGGCCGTCAAACACCTGCTCGAAGAATTTGTGCGGGTGCAAGGGGGTTTGAGCAACAATAGTTTTCTTAACGTTGAGTACACATTGCCGGTGAAGCGACCTGCGTTGAAAAGCCAAGAAAGTGGTTGGCGGCAGTACCCTGTGTTTATGGGGGGAGAGTTAACCCAAAAAGGGGTGCGTTTGCACCTTGGCGGGCGTGTGACTTACTCGAGCACCTGCCCTTGTTCGGCGGCCTTGGCTCGGCAGTTAATTCAAGATCAGTTTAAAAAAGATTTTGGAGCCTCTAAGCAGGTCACGGCTGAGGCCGTGATGGAGTGGCTGGGGCAAGAGTCGTCCATCGTGGCCACACCTCATGCACAACGCAGTTGGGCCGACTTTAAAGTCGGTCTCACTGAACAGGCTTGGAACAGCTCGCCAGTGCAATTTATTGATGATCTTGAGAAGGTCTTGGTGACGGCCGTGCAAGCCGCCGTCAAACGGCAAGATGAGCAGGAGTTCGCGCTGTTGAACGGGCGAAACCTGATGTTTTGTGAAGATGCTGCCCGGCGTATCAAAAAATACTTCACTCAAGACTCACGTGTTCAATCCTATTGGGCGCGGGTGGACCACAGTGAGAGTTTGCATCCGCACAGCGCGGTGAGCGAAATTTCTGGTGAAAAATAATTAAAATTCATTAGGCTAGTTTTGTTAACGAGGGGGTAATGCCAATGTTTGGTGCTTTTATGGGGAGCTTTTGGATACCATTGGTTTTGATGGTCCTCGGGGTTCCCATGTTCAGTTTTGCTGCCACAAGGCCCGTGATTTATCCTGGCATGAAGCAAGCCTTGATTGTCATTCAAAGTTTTGATCGACAAACGGGCGAAGTGGATGACGATCCACAAAGGCTCTACGGCCTTATGAGTGGGCCGGTTCGAAAAGCGCCTTCGGGCGATGAGGGCAAAGTCATTGAAACCTCGTCTCGTGATTTTAACTTAACCTGTGTGGAGAGGTTGTCTTCGGGCACCGTTCAATGCCAATTTATCATTCAAAGTACGGGAGAATTTTGTAAGGTGGATGGTGTGTTGCAAGAGGTGTCCTGTAAGATCCTTGGATCAGAAGCCTTAGAGATCATCCGCGATTTGCACATGAAAGAAGGCGAAGAGACTTTGGCTTATAGAACGAGTGACGGTCGCTTGTTATTTGCAGTGATGCCCGATGAGGTGACTCTTAAATTTTCTGGGTCCTATTGAACGATTCAATGGTGCAGAAATTTATTTCTAGTCCAGAACTTGCGCGACGACTCAAGTAGCCCATCATTTGATCGATCTCGGCATAATAATTCGTGGATTTCAAAAGAAAAGTGTCGTCAGTTTGTCGTCGGAGCGCTTGAACAAGTGTTTCTTGATGCCACCCATAATGGAAATAGCCGTCAACTTTTGACTGGCGACTCTTTTCAACCACGGCTTCAAAAACAGCATGGGCTTGTTCAAACGGAACGTAATCAACCAAGCAGGCGTTGTTCGGGAAAAAATTTACGACTTTACCATCTAGGGTAGTGCTGAAGGGAAACGATATTTCGTTTGTAGTCGGCCAGTGCTGTAGGGCCATGTCGTAGAGAAATGTATTCGGGTATTTTTGTTGAACGAGATGCGGCGGCACTGGCGAACTGTCATTGTAAAGGCCAACGGTGGATAAGGCTTTTTGCAGGTGGGGACTTGAGCACCATCCGCCCCCGCGAAAGCTTTTAATGTTGGTGTAACCTTGGTGACTTAAAGTTTTTAGACTAAAGGCAAACAGTGCCTCCAATTCAGATTGCGAATAGCTCGTAACAGGGATATCACCACCGTATTCGTTATTCCAATGCCAAGATTCTCCGCCATCAAAAAAAGAAGGTTGCGAAAGAAAGTTCACATGAGCCGCTCGGAGGAGTCGCTCCCAGCAGTGAACGTGAAGGCCAATCTCGTCAGAGTCTGATATCCCAAGGCGAACCAGCTCGCGTGCGCCGTCGGTTGGCCAATTCTCTGAAGCAATAAAATAGGCGGGATTCAAAAATTGTATACGCGGAATAATTGGATACTTTGCAGAAAGCTCGTTCATGGCTTCGAGATTTTCAGGAAGCAGAGATGTACCCTCCCAATCAACTGAAAACATTACATGAATGGCCATGAACACCTCGGGCGGGGTTGAAATTGCAGTGAGAGAGGCTAACAGTAAGTGAGAGTTTTACGTGAGATCTCAACAGGGGCCAATACATTTATGTCATCACAACTGACCATGCGTTCTATTTTGACTGGTTTGGTCATCGGTGGGTTGTTAACTCCGTGCAATGTCTATAGCGGATTAAAAATTGGTTGGTCATTTAACATGTCCATACTTGCCGCGCTTTTGAGTTATGGTTTATGGGCTGCCTTTAGTCGAGTTACAGGGGCTCCTGAATGGTCCATGCAAGAGAGTGTTTATTCACAAACATCCGCATCCGCAGCGGCATCAATTATTTCAGGTGGGTTAGTGGCGCCTATTCCAGCGTACACCATGATCACAGGCCTGACATTGTCAGCCTCCATTTTGATTTTATGGGTCTTTCTTGTGAGCCTACTGGGCGTATTGGTGGCTGTGGGATTGAGACATCAGATGTTGGTCACAGAAAATCTGGTGTTTCCAGTCGGCGTGGCTACGGCAGAAACCGTCCGCGACATCCATGAATCTAGTGGGCATGGGCGAAGAAAGTTATTGGCCTTGTTCATAGCTTCAATTCTGGCGTTTTCGCAAAAATTGATAAGCGAATTTTGGATGGTGTTACCGAAAATGCCTTTTCTCCCTTCCTTTAACGGGTTGTTGGGCGGGCTTAAGCTCTCAGCTAAAAAACTAGGATTGGTTTTAGACCCCTCCCTGCTAATGGTGGGCTTTGGGATGATTATGGGATTTCGTTCAGGACTATCGATGCTTTTTGGCGCACTTATTTGTTGGTTGGGAATAGTTCCAATGATCATATCTAAGGGCTTTCAAGATTTTGATGCCAATGGTGAATATATTTTTGGATCGGTGGTCGGGTGGACCCTATGGCCCGGGGTAGGGTTGATGGTCTCAGCTTCAATAACCACGTTTTTATTGAGCGTAGGAAGATCTATTTTGAAGAAAAAAACGGCCTTCAAAAAGCTCCCGGAAAACTTCCTATGGCAGCCACGCTTTTTGGGTGCGCTATCTGTTTTTGCGGTGGTATTGGCCGCGGCTCAATATTTTATATTTTCCATATCTTGGGGGACGGGTGTTTTAGCTGTATTAGCATCGGTTTTGTTGGGTGTGGTTTCTTCAAGAGTCACGGGTGAAACTGGAATTGCGCCAATAGGTGCGTTGGGTAAAGTGACGCAACTGAGTTTTGGTTTTATGAACCCAGGTCAAATTGCCACTAACCTGATGACAGCCAATGTGACAGGGGGTGCTGCTGGGCAAAGTTCAGATCTTTTGCACGACTTGAAGGCGGGTTTGTTGTTGCAAGTGAATCACTATCATCAAGTAATTGCTCAATGTTTTGGTATTGCCATGGGCGCGTTGGTGGGCACTATGGTTTATTTGTTTCTCATTCCTGATCCAGCAAAACAGTTGTTGACGGATGAGTGGCCAGCTCCTGCCGTGGCCACTTGGAAATCAGTAGCTGATCTAGTGGCCAAAGGTTCAGAGGCGTTTCCGTTGGGAGCCCAAGAAGCTCTGTGGATATCTCTCATTTTGGGGATAACTATGGCCTTAGTCGAAGGCTGGATGCCCAAGAAGATGCGCCTATTTTGGCCGAGTGCCTCTGCTATGGGGTTAGCATTTATTATTCCAGCATGGACTTCGCTAACATTGTTTGTCGGCAGCCTGTTGGCATTAGTTATTCACAGGCTTCACAGCCGCTTTGCCAAGATGTTTGTGTTGGTCATAGCTGCTGGGTTGGTGACAGGCGAGAGTTTGGCTGGAGTGGTGTCTGTAGTATTAAAAGCGCTGTGGCACTAATCCCATTTGCGTTTTTGGAGGAAGTCGGTCTGATAAAGGCCGCTAGTAAATTCAGCCACACCAGTTTTTATGAATTAATCCATTTTGATATTCATCAGGTGAATTCATGCATGGGTTGTGTTGTGCCGCATCTCTCCTTAAGTCCAGCAACAAACCAATGGTCGAAATGATGAAGCCCTTTTACAATGGAGAGATCTAACAAAAGGGCTTTTCTAATGGAATTCACAAAGTGGGACCGGTCATTCAGCGTGGGCGTGAAAGAGATCGATGAAGAGCACAAAAAGCTCTTAGGCTTGATTGAGGCCCTCTATCAAATTAAAGACCGCGACGATCGCGAGTTTGTGGGGCGGGTGCTAGCCACCTTGATTGATTATATCAATGTGCACTTTTACCACGAAGAACAGCTATTAAAGAATGTAGGCTACACCAAGTATGAGGAGCATCATCGTCAACACGTGGCGTTCACTAAAAAAGTAAGTGAGTTTCAAAAAAGTTTTGAAGCCGGGGATATCGATCTCAGCACTCGTATTTTAGAATACCTCAAGGTCTGGATCACTACCCATATTTTAGTGCATGACAAGGCCTACGAGGCCTACATCAGAAAGCACCATAAATACACGTGACGGTATGTTGTTTTATTTGGTTATATCTTATATGAATCAGGGAGAATATTTGAAGAGGTCTCTGAATCCAGAGGGTATCCTAAGAATAAACTCCAAACGAGTGAGTCACGAAGAGTAGAATATTATTTAAGGTTTAGTTTTATAGATTTCCTTTACTTTTCAAATCCTATGGATATTCCCGCTAACCCACTTATATCTTGGGAGTCGGAAACACTTGATGAAAATCGTGCATCAGCAAAGGCGCCTAAAAATGGGTTGAACCGGTGTCTATATGCAATTGATGTTATAAATCCGAATTCAGTTTCATCCTCTGCACTAGAATCCACAATATCTGTTTTTGTGCCTATTAGCAGTGTTTGTTTCGGTTGCCCAATGCGAAACCTTAAATATGGTCCCAAACCAACATTAAATGCTTCTGTTAGATGGAAGCGTGCCATAAGCGGAAATTGAAGGCTGTCGACTTTATGTTCAAACATGCTTTGTGCATTTCGAATTCTGTACTTCTTGCGTACGAAATTGGCTTCGGTTTCTAGGGAGATATCGCGACTCCTGTAAACTTCAAAGGCTACCGAAGCTCCATAGCCCAGATTTTTTTCAATACTTACGCTTTCATTATTAATTTTCACATCTGGCGTTGCCATATTCATGATGCCAGCAAAGTGCATTTTTACGGTGGGCTTTGGTTTTTGGTAACTGTATTCAGAGGAAACTTGCGAAAAACCAATGCAACTCAGGGGGCAAATGGTAAAGCCCACTATCAGTTGGTTCCGGTATTTCAATGTTTTTTTAAATAGAAAAACAGTATGATGATTCATGACATTCAACTCCCAATCCTTATTACCAATGGTCCTAGCGGCAGGGTATAAGTCAATTCCTTGCATATTGTGCGCCAGGTCCAAAGGCTACCGTTCGTTGCCACAATCCCTAGAGATGCAACTGAGTCACAATAGGGTCAGTTGAAATTGAATCTCTGGTCACATAACGTTTCAGGGGTGAGCTAAAAATGTATCTTAGGGTTTCACAGTTTTTCATGCCCTTTCTACCAGCAAGGCCTCGGTGGTATTTTCTTTGAGTTTGGAGCAATTTCGCTCAAATGATTTGCCCGAATCCACCCAAACGCTTTGACGCCAGATATATTATATGATATACTTAAAAATATATTCGCAGAAATGTTCTGGGAGGAATTATGGGTAAACCTTTAACTATCCAAAGCGAAGACGAGGCGGCCATTGTCAGCCTTAAAAAGAGGCTGGGTGCAAAATCTAAAATTGAGGTGGTTCGCGAGGGTTTGAAATTGTTGGAGGAAAAGGTGAATCGAGAGGACCGGATTCGCAGATGGCAAAAGGCCGTAGAACTTGTGGCTGGATCTAGTCGCAAGGTCAATAAAGAATACCGTCAGCACTCGCGTTTGAAGAGGATTAAATGAAACCTCAGCAATGGCACTTTTATATTGTTAATCTGGAACCACGGGTTGGCACTAAACCTGGAAAACAACGGGCCTGTTTAGCTGTACAGCCTAGTGAGTTCGCGTTGGCTGGGCTTGATAGTACGGTGATACTTCCGTTGACTACCAATGTAGCACAAAGTGACGCGTTCCCTCTGCGAGTCTTCGTGCCAAAGGATACTTGCGGATTGGCTCAGGCCAGCGATTTACTGGTGGATCAAATTCTTTCTTGGGACAATTCGCTCTTTGTGAAAGACTTGGGTGTAGCACCCGATGGTATTATTGAAGAGGTTAAGCACGCGATTCGAGAATTTTTGGATTTGACTACTTGTCATTAAAAGTCTCGGTGAAGTTCTTTTTGGAAACGTAAATTACTCGCCAATTACAAGCGCTTCAGTTTTTTATTAACATCGTCATCGTTTCTTTTCCCAACCAGAACAATAATCAAAATCACTTTCTCTTGGACATAGTAGATAATGCGATACTCGCCAATATCTGTCCGTCTATATTGGGTAAAACCTTTAACTTGAATACTGTCGTGGGGCAGTGGGTTTTTGCTCAATTGAAGTATCTTTGTAGTGATTTGCTTTTTTTGTTTTGCTGGCAACGAGCTAATAAACTTATCAGCCCGTTTTGCGAGTTTAATCCTTAGCATTCATCCACTCGGCAAGTTTCTTTTCGCTTTCTTCCTCACTTAGAAAGCCCTCTTTCATTGCCAATTCAGCTTGTTGCCCCCACCAGGCATCTTCTAATGCTTCCATTCGTTCAAACTCTTCTGCGGAAATTACAACCGCAACAAAACGGCCGTTTTTCTCAATCTTTACTGGACGAGTGCGAGCAAAATCCAGCAACTCGCCAAATTTGCTTTTGGCTTCACTTGCCGTCATTTTGTTTTTCTTTTTAGCTCCCATATTTGGACACCTCATTATTGCGTCTAATATAGGCGAAATAGTTAAAATAGTCAATATTTTTGTAAGTTATTGTTTTTATTAGATACTAACCAGCCTAATTCAGCTAAATTAGCCCTCTGTGCCTCCGTAATAGAACCAACAAGGGCAATCACGGACGAAAATTTCGCACTCTCCACAATATCGCCAAGTTTAAAAGCCAACCGACCGCTTAAAAAAGCAGATGGTCTGCGACTTCCTCTCTTACCTCTTTAAACCAACTTGTCTCGGTAAAGTTGGGCAATAAAATAAGCTGGCGATTATTTCCAAGTTTTTTTGCTCTTTCATTTTCTGGATAAATTGAACCTTTAAAGAGTAGGGGACATTACCCCAAATCCACTCGCCCTCTTTAATTGTCCAGTCAACCGTTAAGGCATTTTGCTCCACTGTAATAACCCGTGGAGCTTTTTTATTTTCTTCTGTCCCACAAATATCCAAAGCTAAATTAAAACCACAACCTTTTAGCTTATCTATCAGTTCTGGCGGTGTTTCGTAATTGTCCCTAAGACTTGCTCTTGCCTCGGTTTCAAGCAGTAGGTTTTTTTCAAGGTCTTCATAGTCTCGCTCGTTTTTATAAATTAAAAGAGTGTCGGCACTCTTATGGTAGGAAGCTTGGGCTTGTATTCTCAAGCACCGCAAGCTTGTGGTGCCCAAGCCGGAAACAAAAGAAGAAGAGAAAAGCGAAACTCTTAGCCCTGCCGCGCAGTCAAATCTTATGACCTGGGCTCAGAGGCTAAAGAGGGTGTTTAACATCGACATCACAACTTGCCCTGAGTGTGCAGGCAAAGTCAGGGTGATTGCTAGCATTGAAGAACCACAAGTGATCAAAAAGATCCTAAACCACTTGGGCTCAGTAAGTCGTGACTCTTACAGCTAGTTTCACCTGTGTTTGTTGGACCCTTTTCTGCGGAGGACAACACCTACGCTTTGAAAAAAGAAAAATCTCGTTGATTCAATTTTGTGCCAGAAAGTGAGCCATGTTGGACTCACTTCGCTTTCGCGGTCAAAATCTCAAACTCTTCCTCGCCATCGTCTTCAGGGATGCCCACGATTTTCACGCCCATGCCGATGCTTTTCATGTAGTCAATCAGTGTTGACAGCTTGATGTCTGAGCGATTCTCAATTTTTGAAATCTCGGTTTGTGTGAAGCCATCGATATCCACTTGGCGAAGACCCATCTTTTTACGAGCTTCTGCCAGTCGCAAGAAAGCCACAATTTCTTCGCCCCGCTCAACAGCTCGTTTGAATTTCTCAGGGGGCATGACTTCTTTGGCACTGTCAAAGAAGTCAGTGTATTTCTTTTTTGTTTTAGCCATTTTGGTCCTCCAAATATTCATCGTACAAATCATCGGCTTTGGCGATCATGCGTTTGTAAAAGCGCTTGTCACCTTGTTTGTTGCCACCGATCAAAAACACCGCTTGCCTTTCTGGATCGAAGGCGAAGAAGATGCGAAAAGGTCGACCTTTGCTCTGAACCCGCAGCTCTTTCATGTTGGGGTGCCGGCTGTCATAAAGCGTGTCAACATAGGGGCGCCCCAGTTGCGGGCCAAAACTTCTCAGCACCTGGGCTGTTTCAACAATATCGGCCTAGGTGTCCTCGTCGAGGTCTGCAAACCAATCCCTGAAGTCACCTGTCTCAACGATCTTCCACATCTATGCAGTATGGCATAGACAGCATATTCTGTCAACAGTATATTGGTGGCAGTCTGTTTTTGCGTCCTAAATGCGTCCTTCTGGAGGATACAAAGGTGCTGCAAGGTCTCTCAGTGAAGCGGAGCTCTCGTGCCTAAGTGATTGAATTGATTAAAAACACAAATGATCTCAAGGTGTTCGGGAGTGGACCAAGGAATCCCTCCACCTGAGCCATTTCTTAAAGTGGGCAAACCTTTTGCCCCAACGGTAGGTGTTGGAGGTGATGTACTCAGTTGTTGCAAATTCAAGCCAGGCACGGGGCAAGGGTGGCCATTGTAAATTGCTGTTCGCCTCAAAATCATCGTCACTTTCTTCTATGATGGCTTTTTTAACCTCGGCAGAACTGGCCCCTGGATAAGTTAAAAAGAAATTAACGTTGGGGGTTTGTATGCCCCGTTTTCCATTTAACGAGTTTGGACTTCTTTCGTTGGATCCCCATGCAGAAACATTCATCCAAAAAACTATGAACACCATCAGGGCCTTCATAACTTCTTATTCCCTTATATATTTGGCTCGTAAATGAGCTCTAACAAAACATAGAGCAAAGCCAATGCCCGGCCATTTTTAAAGCCAAATAAAATTACCGAACAAACCAGGGTGGACTAACCAGTAGCATTTGCACAGCAAGCCTGAAATTGTCAGCCAGGATAAGCGTTCCAAAATCAGCTTTTAGGGATGCGGACTTCTTCAAAAAACAGCAAAAAAGAAATCTTAAAGGCTAACCCAGCTGAAGGAAATCGACCTCTCAGTCTACGATGGCGTGAGCAATGCGGGTGTTTGGTCCGCCCCAATAATAGACTTGTGAATCGGACATGAGACGGGGTCAGGTTTTTAAAGTTGGTATCGTTCATTCCATTGGGGCGGGGGAGGGTTCAGGTCGCCATTGAAAATAGTTATCATTTACGTTGACTGCGGGGTAGCCTAGCCGTTAAATACATGGCATGCCCGATTTTGAATTGCCCCGACAACGCAGTGGAACCGATGTTATCCGTGCTCGCAAAGAAGGCCCTGAGCGCCTGATTCGCCGTGAGAATATGGATGAAGCGAGCTTTCGTCGCATCATTCGTGATATGGGGCTTAAAGTCACCCATCAGCGTATGGCCATTCTTAATGCGCTCAATAGTGGCCGCGCCCATGTGACGGCCCAAGAAGTCTATGAGCTCATTCATGAGGCTCACCCCGAAATAGGCTTTGCCACGGTCTATCGGTTTTTGCGAAATCTCACAGAAAAAGGGTTTGTTACAGAGGTCCGTATGGGAGGTCTGCCGGCTCGCTATGAGCTCACGCCGAAACAACACCATGACCATCTTACCTGCGAGCGCTGTGGACGCATCGTAGAATTTGAAAACCGCCAGATTGAATCTTTACAAACTCAGGTGGCCCGCGAAAATGGTTTTATTCTGACCGGACATGTTCTAGAACTATATGGAATATGTCCAAGCTGTCAGAAGTAGAAACATCATCAGAACCTATCGGAATTATCGTCAAAGGAGCTTCAGAGCACAACCTGAAGCATGTGTCCCTAGAAATCCCGCGCGAAAAAATGACCGTGATCACGGGTATGAGTGGTAGCGGCAAGTCGAGTTTGGCCTTTGATACAATTTATGCCGAGGGTCAGCGCCGGTATGTGGAGAGCTTGTCGGCCTACGCCCGCCAATTTATGGAGCAACTCAAGAAACCAGATGTAGAGAGTATATCTGGATTATCACCGGCCATTGCCATAGATCAAAAATCAGTGGGCACAAATCCCCGTTCCACCGTGGGCACAGTGACTGAAATTTACGATTACATGCGGCTTTTGTATTCGCGGGTGGGAGTTCCGAACTGCCCAGAGCACAATGTTCCCGTTTCAAGTCAAACGCCGGAGCAAATCGTTGACGACGTCATGAGCTTGCCTAAGGGCACCAAGTTTTTCGTCACGGCCCCAATGGCTCAAGGAAAAAAGGGCGAGTTTCTGGCCGAGTTTCAAAAGTGGGTGCGAAAAGGTTTTAGTAAGGCCCGTGTGGACGGACTGTGGGTGGAGCTTGGTGAAGCTAAAAAGTTGGCCAAGCACAAGCGGCATGACATTGATCTGCTCCTTGATCGCCTGGTCGTTGACGAAAAGTACAAGCATCGGCTTAAAGAAAGTATCAACCTCAGCTTAAGTATGGCTGGGGGGCAAGTTTGTATTGAGTCCGTCGGAGGCTCGCCGAAGCTTTACTCGATTCATCGGGCTTGCCCCGTGTGTGGATTTAGTTTTCCTGAGCTGGAGCCACGACTTTTTAGTTTTAATAATCCCAGGGGGGCGTGTGAAACTTGCCACGGTATGGGCACCTTGGACTTTGAAGAAGTGGAATATGACGAAACAGATTCTGAAAGCGGCAAAGAGTACCGCCCCCATTGGAGTTACCACGGAAAAAACGTTGAGAGTGATGAGGGCGACGACGTAGAAATTGACGAGTATTCACTTTCTGTTTGTCCTGACTGTAAAGGTCAGCGTCTCAAACCCGCGGCCCTTAATGTTTACTTGCAAGAAAAAAACATTGCGGATCTGGCCCATCTCTCTGCCGACCAACTTCTGGAGTTTATGCAGTCACTTTCTCTGGGGCGGCGCGATCAATTGGTGGCTGAAAAAATCATCAAACAAATCACCACGCGGCTTCAGTACATGGTGCGTGTGGGAACCGGCTATTTAAGTGTAGATCGACCCACTAGAACATTGTCGGGTGGCGAAACCCAGCGCATTCGCTTGGCCACGCAAGTGGGTTCTGCCCTCATTGGAGTGTTGTATGTTTTAGATGAACCAAGTATTGGGTTACATCCTCGCGATCACCACCGACTATTAGATATACTCAACGAAATTAAAGATCGCGGAAACACCATTTTGTTGGTTGAACATGATGAAGACACCATAAGGGCTGCGGACCATGTGATTGACTTAGGTCCCCGAGCGGGCACGTTGGGAGGTGAGATTTTAGCTGAAGGTACTCCTGTTGAAATCAGCAACAACCCAAAGAGTGTTACGGGTCAGTACCTTTCAGGAAAATTGAAAATTCCAGTGCCCAAAAAACGCAGGTCCGGCCAGGGCAGTTGGTTGAGATTACTTGGTGCCACCGGAAACAATTTAAAAAATGTAGATCTTGAAATTCCATTGGGCACATTGTGTGGCATTACCGGTGTATCAGGTAGTGGAAAAAGCACCTTGATTATCGATACTCTTTATCGAATTCTGGCCAAAGAATTTTACAAAGCTGGTACCACGCCGGCGCCTTATGCTAAAATTGAAGGCCTTGATTTGATTGATAAGGTGATTGAAATCAATCAACGGCCCATTGGACGAACGCCGCGGTCAACACCGGCCACTTATGTGGGTTTGTTCTCATTGATTCGTGGTCTTTATTCGAGTCTTCCTGAGTCTAAGATTCGAGGTTATAAGCCGGGAGATTTTTCATACAATGTCAAAGGTGGGAGATGCGAAGTTTGTCAGGGTAACGGTCTGATAAAAGTCGAAATGCATTTTCTTAGTGACGTCTATGTGAGATGCGAAACTTGCCAGGGGCTGCGGTATAGCTCAGAGATTCGTCATGTCACCTATCGCGATAAATCGGTGGCCGATGTATTAAATCTGACCGTGGCTGAAGCGGCTGAGTTTTTTCAAAATCACAAGTCCATTTACCGAAAATTAGAAACTCTCAACCGCGTTGGTCTTGATTATCTCACGCTCGGGCAGAGTTCGACGACGTTATCGGGTGGGGAGGCCCAGCGAATCAAGCTCAGTAAAGAGTTGTCTAAACGTGGAACCGGAAAAACTCTTTATATTTTAGATGAACCCACGACGGGTTTACATTTTGAAGACATTCGTAAACTCGTGGATCTGCTTCAGGAGCTGGTCGATCAAGGAAACACGGTGTTGGTGATTGAGCACAACTTGGACGTCATAAAAAATTGTGACTATGTGGTGGACTTGGGGCCTGATGGTGGAGTAGGTGGAGGCGAGATTGTCGCCAAGGGCACGCCCGAGACTGTGAGCCAGGTGGAGAAAAGCGAAACGGCCCGTTTCTTAAGAAAGCTTCTTTGATGACACAGCCTTTTTATTTTCCGTGGTCCGATGGACAATACAAAGTTACGCCGGGACTTGAGCCTTTGCAGGGCACAGTATTTCAAATTGATGGACACTTCGACAAATACAGGCGCTCAAAGTTAAAAGCACGAAACGACCGAATTGATAAATACTATCAACCCGGTGAAATGACCGCAGACGAGAAGGCGCAAATCGCACTTTGGATTCTCAATCGTTTAGTGGTGGAGCACCCCAAGCACTTTCATCGAAAGTTTGTGGGGGATAAAGTGATTTTACATAGTAGCCTAACTAATGAAACTTTAGCCTTTACTCAAAAAGGCGAGTTTCAACTTTCTGCAAGCCAGTGCGAGCTGTCTTATGTTGACGGCGTGGATGCGCTGATGATGCAGGTGCAGGCCGACATGGCTGTTTGGAGGCTTAATGGTGAAAGTGAGTGTTTGTCTCTTATTCATTTGTTTTCACCAAACCATTGGCCGGCAGAGGCCAAGATTAACAAGAATTTCTTGCGCGTGCATCGACCGGTGGCGGGGATGGAGCCACTTTTAGAGCAAGGGGTTTCTCTGTTAAAAGGCGTGTTGCACTCGGATCCCGTGCAAAGGTTTGCAGCTGGAGTGGCCACGGACCAGCGCCTGAATCACCACCCCAGGCCACCAGAAAATGAAGATTCAAAGCTTTGGCGAGGTCGCGACTTTCAGCCAGATGATCCAGAATTATATCTTCGGGTGGAGCGGCAGGTGCTTTGGCCCATGCGTGAAGTGAAATGGGCGCTTTTTTTTATAAGGACTTATTTTTACAACATAAATGAATTTAGCCATGAGCAAAAATCAAAAGTAGTCGAAGCTATTCGAGGCATGTCGGAGCAACAGCTCAAATACAAAGGTCTAGTGCGATCAGCTGATGCCATTATAAATCACCTTGAAGCTCAATAATATCAAGAGTTTTACCGATAAGATCCAGTGACTAATGGGGACAGAGTCTGATCCCTTCGCAAGGAGACAGCCCACCTTTGCCAATGCCCCCTGTCACTTTTGGCCGCATGTCGTCTTCGGATGGCGTCACTTGCGTGCCGCAACCCGGATACGCCATGCACAACGTGAGCGGGTGCATTGGTAAAGGTGGACTGTCTCCTTGCGAAGGGATCAGACTCTGTGGTGTTAACTTTTTCGTGGGGAGTCCTGATGTCGGTGCGCGTGGGTCGCTACCGTGTGATAGAACGCCTGGATCAAGGCGGGATGGGTGAAATCTACTTGGCAAAACGCCCTGTGGGTCAAGGTCTATGGAAATTCGTTGCACTTAAAAAAATGAAAGCCAAAGACGGTGAGGATCCCCGTCACTTAAAGCTTTTTAAATATGAAGCCCTAGTAGCATTGCGACTCGAGCATCGCGGTATCGTAAAAATGGAAGAGTTTGGCGAGTGCGACGGTGAGTACTATATGGCCATGGAATACATGGAAGGTAAAGACCTCAATGCCACCACAGAGCGCCTTGAGGGTAAGGGAATGCGATTTTATGTGGCCCATGCTCTTCACATTGTGGCCGAAGTGGCTTTGGCACTAGAGCATGCCCGAAGAACTTTGGATCGCGCCACAGGAAAACCCCTAGGTATTGTACATGGCGATGTGAGCCCGCATAACATCATGATCACCTACGAGGGTGAAGTAAAGATTATTGATTTTGGTGTGGCCAGAAGCGAGGCCGATATCAATGTCACAATGGTTGAAATGAAAATGGGCAAGAAGGGCTATATGAGTCCAGAACAAGCCCTCGGTCAGGATATGGATCAGAGGTCTGATTTGTTTTCGTTAGGTGTGGTGCTATGGGAGCTGATTGCCGGCGAGAAAATGTTTAGTGAACTTTCTCGGCTCGAGTACCTTAAAAAAATCGAAGGTTTTCGATATCCGTCATTGTTAGAGAAAAATGCAGATGCCACCGAAGAACTTGATCAAGTGGTGCGCAAGATGTTGGCCTTTGACCCCACAGACAGATTCAATACAGCCGGTGAACTTTATCGGGAGCTTAAAAAAATCCTGCATCAAGGTTATCCGAATTTCTGCCAAGAGGATTTGCGGGAGGCCATGCGTAGCCTTTACGCGCAAGAAATGGCCGAGCAACGGCTGCGTTTACAAGAGTATGCCTCTGAACCCATCGAAGAAACCGAAGTGTTTGAAGAAACTCGCAGGCAAGCTAAAGCCTCGATGGTTTCACCGCGCAGTGAATCTGTGGTGGCTAATAACCCAATGATGGCCCGACGGGGGCTTTGGGCAGAACTTCATGCTGAAACAAAGCGCTTGCGCAGAAAAGCTCAGACCTTTGTGACTCTGGCCTGGGAAAGAGCGCGTAGTGATTGGACGGGAGTGGTCACTCAAGCATCTGATGGAACTTCGCCGTTGCCTTCACGGGCCTCCACTGTACTGGATCAATCCGGTTCTCGTGATCGAAAGCGCCGGCGGAGAAATCGAAAGATAAAGCGTTGGATAAAATTTTATTATCCAGTTGTGTTGACGGTGGCCTTGGCGTCGACGGTCATCTACATTGGCCTTAAGCCAACTGGGCCGCTTCAAAGTGATCTCCACCATGAGGAGATCTATGACGAAGTTAGTGATCAGATTGGTTTTGATGATGCCACTGGATTTTCAGAACAGGCCAGTGAAGAGGCCAAGCCTTTTCCCGCAGGATCCAATTCACCTTCCACATTTGTGGCGTCACCTGCACAGCCCACAACGAATGTCGCCGCGCCGAATAGGCCAACACTCGCGCCCGCATATACACTGAAGTTAATGAGTCGCCCCTCGGGGGCCAAGATTTATGAAAATGGCAGTTTCACGGGCCGCACAACTCCGGCGGTTCTCACCTATGACAGCAATAAAGGCCGCACGTATTCGTTTAAAAAGCCAGGTTACACAACGGTACAAAAGAAGATTTGGCCAAAAATAGGAGCCTATGAAGTGAGGCTTAAAAAGAGCTCCAAAAAACGATGAGAGCGGTCGAACGGATATTCTCTGCGGGGGTGGCGTTTTTTTGAAGGTTAAAGTGTTGCCTAAAATTTGCGTATAGGTTTGGTGGTGTCTCACTTTGAGATGTCATATCGAAATGAGACAACGGCAGCCGAGGGGACTGTCGATTTTTTAGTGGAAGGCGATAAAATTCAACACCCACCTCTACATAAATCCAGGTCTTGGCCGATAATATTACATGAGGGCGTGGGACGTGTGTGAAAACACGAGTAAGAAAGGGGTGCGAGGCAGCACCCCCAAGATAAGACGTTCAAATTTAGGGGGAACGTGATGTCTTCAGTAGAAATTCCGAGTTGGGCAAAAGATGTAGCCCACTCTATCTTGCAGGCTGTGTTAGTGAAAGATCCTTTCACCTTTCATCATTGTTTGCGAGTGGGGCGTGCCGCCAGAAAAATGGGCCATATTATGGGTCTGCCAGAAAGTCAGAAGACTGTATTGGAGTATACAGGGTTGTTTCATGATATTGGCAAGGTGGCGATTTCTAATGATATTCTTTTAAAGCCAGGTCGTCTTACAAACGAAGAGTACGACGTGATGAAATCTCATGCTGAAAAAAGCGTAGAGATACTTCGCCCATTGACTAATCATCCCTTTTTTCGATTTCTAATTCCTGGAGTTCGCTATCATCACGAAAAATTTGATGGCTCAGGGTACCCATTTAACTTAAAAGGCGAGCAAATTCCGATCCACGCTCGGGTTGTGGCTGTGGTTGATACGGTAGATGCTATGATGAACACAAGACCATATAGGCAAGCCCTTACCTGGGATCATGTGAAAAAAGAGCTGGTGGATTTTTCTGGCAAACAGTTTGATGGCAATCTAGTGCAACTGTACTTGGCCTCTATGCCCACATGGGGACATGTGGAAGAAGAAGCCCGCGACGAAGCCATTGTTAGTCACATTATCAAAAAAGCCGCTTAATCAAACAATCAAAGTGGTTATTTTTGAAGCCAGTTTGCGGCCTTCAATGCAAAGTAAGTAAAGATCATCTGACTTCCAGCGCGTCTCAGTGCCAGTAAACTCTCAACGGCCGTGGTTTTCTCATCTAGCCAGCCGTTTCTAGCCGCAGCCATAATCATCGAGTATTCACCACTGACTTGGTAAGCGGCTATGGGTAGTGAAAAGTGCTGGTATAAGGAAGCAATCACATCCAGATAGGGCAGACCGGGTTTGACCATCAAAATGTCAGCCCCTTGCTGCACATCAAGTTCGGCCTCTCTTAAGGCTTCACTTAGGTTTGCAGGGTCCATTTGATAGGTTTTTTTATCACCAAACTTAGGGGCCGAGTCCAAGGCCTCGCGAAAGGGCCCATAAAATCCAGAGGCGTATTTAGCGGCATAGGAGAGCACTCCGGTCTGGCGGTGGCCCGTTTGATCAAGGGCACTTCGTATATAGCCTATGCGCCCATCCATCATGTCAGAAGGGGCCACTAAATCCGCGCCAGATGCCGCTTGCGCAATAGCCATCTCGGCCAAAATCTCAAGAGATTCATCGTTTAAAATCTCACCCTCTCGAACCAAACCGTCATGTCCCTCTGACGAGTAAGGATCAAGGGCCACATCCGTGATCACCAGCATCTCAGGAACGGCGTCCTTGATGGCTTTTACCGCTGTGGGAATGAGTCCCTGTGGGTTTTTGCTTTCACTTCCAGTGGCGTCTTTTTTATTTTGAGGCAGTACCGGAAATAAAGCCACACCTCTAAGGCCTAGGCCATAGGCTTCTTTAGCTTGGGTTACGGCATGGTCCACACTTAAGCGATAAAAATCAGGCATGCTTGTGATGGGCTGGCGTTCGTGTTTTCCGGGCAAAATAAATTGAGGCAACACGAGGTTTGAAACATCAAGATGAGTTTCGCGAACAAACCCTCTTATGGCCTCAGATCGGCGCAGGCGTCGTGGTCTTATGTGTACGCCACTCATTTCAAAAGCGTGCTGGCGGTCAAAGTGGGAGTTCATAGGGGCGTCCTTGGTTGATGTTGAAAGGGGAGCGGGACTTTGAATTGTAACATAATTTCTGTGAGTGCCATCAGCGGCAGGCCCACAATAGCCGAATGGTCTTTAGAATCAATGGATTCAAAAAGCATACGCCCCATGGATTCGAGTTTGTAGGCGCCGGCACAATCAACGGGCGAGTCTTTGTCGACGTAGTTTTTGATCTCTTCTTCGTTCCACGTTCGCATTTTAAGCTTTGTGGTTTCTGTATAAATAGAAACCTCATCCCGAATTTTCACGCAAAGACTGGTGAGAAGGTGGTGAGTGTGACCACTCAGTTTGAGAAGTTGTTCTACGGCGGCTTGTTTGGTGCCGGGTTTTCCTAAAATTTCTCCATTAAAATCCACAAGCTGATCACTGCCTATGACAAAGTCGTGGGGGTGATTTTTAGCAACACTTTCAGCCTTCAGCCTCGCTAAAAGCTCACAAAGTTGTTTGGGGCTTGAGGCCTCTTTCTTAAAGGCGCCTTCGTCCACATCAGGGGCTTTACAAGAAAAGGTGAGGCCCAGGCTTTCAAGTTGAGCTCTGCGATATTTCGAGGTGCTTGCCAGAATGATTTTCATGGATTCCCGTCCAAGCGTGTCATGGTAAATTGTGGTTTTCCTTGTCAATGTGCAAGTCCAAACCGAAAATGAACTTATGAATAATACAGCATCGGCCTATTTGCATCAACTACAGCCCTTTGCCATTCAATTCACAGAAAGTATCGGCATTCGCTGGTATGGATTGGCCTATTTGTCGGGATTTGCCTTGAGCTACCTTGTGATTTTGTGGGTGGTTCGCCAGGGGCGCTCCCCCATGCGGCGGGATGACATTGTTGATTTTGTCACCATGGTGGCCATTGGCACCATGATCGGCGGTCGTCTGGGATATTGTGTGTTTTACGCTCCAGATTTATTCTTGAAGTTTTCTTCCGACTTCCCGTTTTGGGGTGTGCTTGAAGTTCATAAAGGGGGCATGGCCAGTCATGGGGGCATTCTTGGGGTGATTGTGTCTTCGTCACTATATGCTTATCGTCGGGGTTTTTCACCCTTTCACGCCATGGATCTGACGGTATTTGGTGGGTCTTTGGGGATATTTTTTGGTCGGCTTGCGAACTTTGTTAATGGCGAGCTTTTTGGTCGCATTTGCGAAGAGGCTTGTCGCTTTGGCGTTAAGTTTCCGCAAGAAGTTTATTTGTGGTATCGGCTGGCACTGGAGGGCAAAAATCTTGAGGGTGACCCCTTGGTGAAGCTGAAATCTCTAGGTGAAGCTGTGAGCGCATTGGGGCGAATTCAGCTGAACGGAAAGACCTATGATTCAATTAGCCCGGGCTTGTGGCAGTCTTGGGTCGACAGTTTCGGAGCCAACAGCAGCAAAATTTCAGCGGCATTGGGAAGTTTGGTGGATGCTGTGCAGATGCATAATGCCCAGGTGGTGGCGGCCATTGAACCTGTGTTGAGTGTTCGTTATCCGTCTCAGTTGTATCAGGCCCTGATGGAGGGGCTTGGTGTTTTTGTTGTTTTAGCTTTGATTTGGATGAAGCCACGCAAGGTCGGGGTGGTCTCAGCGTGGTTTGGAATTTTATATGCTTTAGCTCGCATTGTTGGCGAAGCCTATCGATTGCCCGATGCTGAAATTGGTTATCAGTTTTTAGGGCTCACCAGAGGGCAAATCCTCAGTATTGTCATGTTAGCCATGGTGTTTGTCTATTTCATCTACGTGGTGCGAAGATCAGGGTCTAAAGTAGGTGGGTGGGGCGTGCGAAAAAACACTTCGGTTATTGATGAAACAGAAGCGAGCAAAGGGGCTCGTTAACCCTGACCATTGAACCGATCGACCTTTTTATCTAGGGCATCGAGTTTTTGTTCAAAAGCATTGAGTCGTTCTAAGAAATTTTCTGTCTCCGTCAGCATTTTAGCTGAATCCGTAGATGAAAAATGAATGCGGTCAATCAAGACAGTGGCAGAAATGGCTGTGAATCCAACGAAAAACACCACGCCGAGGATCATCAAGACCATTCCGATAATGCGTCCTTCGGTGGTGACCGGCACAATGTCGCCATAGCCCACTGTGGTCACGGTGCTTAAGGCCCACCAAAGCGAGTCAAACCAGGAGTTCACATGGGGATTCACTCCGAGCTCGTGTCGGTGAAACATAAAAATCGAGGACCCCATAATCACGTTGCCCACGATGGCAAAGTACATCACAACCGGTGTTAACAGCGTGTACACTAGATGTTGGGTGTATTGAGGTAAGTGTTTGGCCGGGGAAAACCGATCGTTCATCCTCCCTCGGCCGTCTGGTTTAGAAGCTTTCGTCAAAACTCACATCACCTGAAACGCTCACTTGATAAGCTGAAACCCGGCGCTCAAAAAAGTTAGCAAGCTCTTGTGTGTCTTGCAGCTCCATAAAATCAAAAGGGTTCTTCACGTTGTATTGCGGCTCAATGCCCAGTCTTTCTAGGCGGAGGTCTGCGATATACTGCAAATAAGTTTTCATATCTTTTAAGCTTAAGCCAGCAAGCCCTTGAGCAAGCACATCTTCGGCAAAGGCCAGCTCACATTCAATGGCTTCATTGAGCATCACTTTGACCATATCCTTCATGCGGTCGTCAAATAGCTCAGGCTCCTCTTTTTTAGCAATATCAATGACTTTCATTGCAAAATTAATATGAGCACTTTCATCGCGGAACACCCAATTGGTGCCAGTGGCAAGTCCACTTAATAATCCTTTAGAGCGCAGATAATACACATAAGCAAAGGCGGCAAAGAAGAAAAGGCCTTCAATACAGCAAGCAAAGCACATCATGTTCATTAAAAACTGTCGGCGTTGCTCGCGAGTCTCGATGCGATCAAGGTTTTGAACAGAATCCATCCACTTAAAACTAAAGTCGGCTTTTTTCTTAATGGAGGGAATAGTCTCCACAGCAGCAAACGCCTGCTCGCGCTCTTTCATGTCTGGGATATAAGTATCAAGCAGAGTCAGATAGAACTGAACGTGCAGAGCCTCTTCATAGAGCTGACGAGAAAGATACAATCGGCCCTCGGGTGAGTTCACGTGCTTGTAAAGATTTAGCACCAAGTTGTTACTCACAATAGAATCACCGGTAGCAAAAAATGCCACAAGCCGCTGAATCAAAAAACGCTCAGGTTCAGAGATTTTTGAGTTTAAATCCACAACGTCTGAACTAAAATCCACTTCTTCCACCGTCCAAGTGTTTTTAATGGCATCTTTGTACATTTCATAAAATACAGGGTACTTCATGGGTCGCAATGTTAAGTCAAAGCCAGGATTTAAAAGCATGTGTTGTCCTCCTCTAAAGGGGTCTTTGCTGTTGATTCAAGTGTTGCCTACTGGCAAGCCTCGCAAATCTCAGGGTTTTCCAGCGAACAAGCTAACGCTTCTTCGTCGGTGTATTGTTTCTTTTCTGGGCTCTCTGCTTTTGTCGTCACCTTAGATATGCGCGTGGCAGGCCGAGATCTTAAATAATAAGTGGTCTTCACTCCCTTTTTCCAAGCATACATATACATACTTGAGAGCTTGCCAATAGTTGGTGTCTCCATAAAAAGATTAAGCGATTGGCTTTGGTCTACAAAAGCTCCGCGATCCGCAGCCATGTTAATAAGTTCTTTTTGTGGGATCTCCCAAACAGTGCGAAAAACATTCTTCACGTCTGCAGGAATCTCTGCAACATCTTGTATGGAGCCCTCAGCGGCCTTCACCTTGTTTCTTATTTCTTCCGTCCAAAGGTTTCGCTTTTTAAGTTCAGCCACTAGGTACTTGTTAATCTGGATAAATTCACCCGAGAGAGTCTCGCGTTTGAATAGATTAGATACTTGCGGCTCAATGGCTTCGTACACGCCACTGATGGAGGCGATGGTTGCCGTGGGTGCTATGGCAATCATTAGAGAGTTGCGAAGACCAATCTTTTTGATCTTTCGACGCAACTTCTCCCAGCGCTCCATATCTTCTGGCACCACACCCCAGCTATCAAACTGCAGTTCCCCTTCAGCGGCTCGGGTTTGAGCAAAAGTCTCGTGGGGGCCGAATTTTTCGGCCAACTCACAAGAGGTTTTAAGAGCGGTGTAATAAATTTCTTCTGAAATTTTAGCAGAAAGTCTTTTCGCCTCTGGGCTGTCAAAAGGTATGCCCATTTTAAAAAACACGTCTTGTAGACCCATTAGCCCCAAGCCCACAGGTCGCCACTTGTTATTAGAGTAACCGGCAGAATCTATGGGGTAGAAGTTAATATCCACCACGCGGTCTAAATACTTAACCGCAGTGCGGACGGTGCGAGCGAGTTTATCAAAGTCAAAAGCGCCACCCACGAAGTGATTGCTTAGGTTCACAGATCCTAAGTTGCACACGGCCGTTTCTCTATCATTAGTGATTTCAAGAATTTCAGTGCACAAGTTAGAGAGGTGAATAACATTTCCGGGGTCTTTGGTTTGATTGCTCTTTCGGTTGGAATGGTCTTTAAACGTCATCCAGCCGTTACCCGTTTGTGCTAAGGTTTTCATCATGCGACTGTAAAGATCGCGGGCTTTTACTTGTTTTTTAAAGCGTCCGTCTTTTTCGGCCTGCATGTAAGCCCGCTCAAAATCATCGCCATACAAGTCGGTGAGCTCGGGCAACTCTTTGGGGTCAAACAAAGACCACATGTCGTCACCTTCCACTCGGCGCATAAATAAGTCAGGAACCCAGTTGGCCAAGTTTAAATTGTGCGTGCGTTGAGCCTCATCGCCGGTGTTGTCTCTTAGTTGTAAGAACTCTTCAATGTCGGCATGCCAAGTTTCAAGGTACACACAGGCGGCACCCTTTCGTCGACCACCTTGATTGACTGCGGCCACTGAGGAGTCCAAAGTTTTTAACCAAGGTACTAGGCCATTAGAGTGGCCATTTGTCCCTTTAATGAGAGAGCCTCGCGATCGTACTCGCGTGAACGAAAGGCCAATGCCTCCGGCGTATTTGGAGAGCTTCGCCACATCCATATATTTTTGGTATATGGATGTGAGGTCATCTAAAGGTGAGTCCAATAAATAGCAAGAAGACAGCTGAGGTCTTAATGTGGCCGAGTTAAAGAGAGTGGGTGAGCTGGCCAGATAGTCTAAGCTTGAGATGAGTTCGTAAAATTCTTTGGCTTCTTCAAAAGTGTTAGCTAGGCCGCAAGCCACGCGCAGAAAAAAGTATTGGGGTGATTCAATGACGTTTCGAGATTGCGGATCTTTTAGAAGATAGCGATCGTAAAGCGTTCGAAGGCCAAAGTATTCGAATTTTCTTGTGCGAGTGTCATCGATAATAATATTGAGGGCTTCTTTGTGTTCTTTTACAAACTCGTACTTCTCTTTTGAGATCAAGCCAGCTTTGTAGCCGTGCGTGACTGATTGGTAAAAGTTCATAACATGTTCGTTGGCCACTTCTTCGTCGATATATCGAGCTAAAAGACGAGCAGCCAGTTTGGAGTACTCGGGCTCTTCTCCAATCAGCAGTGAGGCTGTTTGAATGCATAATTGATCAAGCTCTTTCGTGGAAGCTCCATCATAAAGACCACTGATGACTTTAGTGGCTACGCGCATAGGATCGACGTGTCCCAAGCCTGTTGAACAGGCGATATTGACGTTGACGATTTTGTTCACGTTAACCGGCTCGAGCGTGCCATCACGCTTTTTCACGCGCATAACTATGGGAGTGCCCTCGTCTGTATCAATCGTATCCGTCGCAGTGATAGCCGTTTCAGGAGTTGTATCCACGTGAGGCGTGTTGATAATGCTTTGTTGTGATTCTGGTTGTATTTCCATGGCTCCCTCTCCTTTTGCCACTCGCTGTGTGCGGGTTGCCCCATTTTATTTTTTAGCGACGACAATCCCTTTGGGGTGGAATTTGTCGCCCCACGTTTTCAAATCTCTCTCAATAAAACGAAATTAAATTTCGCCAGCTTTTCGAAAAAAAGAATAGAAATCCCAAAAGCTTCTTTCTTGATGAAGATTCGAAACTTTTGGTCAACAGCCCTTGTCGATTTTTACAGTACATCCGTGTACTTCCTCTTCTTTAATTCTTGGCTAAGACCGGGGTTTGTCAGATCCCCTCCAGACAAACATGGTCTCTTAGCTTTGAACGATATTTCTGGCGGATTTTTCTGTCAATTCGGAAACTCTAATGCTTTTCACAAAAAACATTGATCCCGATGAAACCCGCAACTAGTCTACAAAACAGTAAGATCGGCCATGCCCATGAGTGTTAAACGCGGTGAACCTAATAGTTAACGTTCCTTTGTCAAAAAAGTGTTTTTCTTGACTGATCACCAATGCTTAAAATCTAAGCATTGAGAAAGCGCAACGACAAGTCCTAAATCATCAAGGAAAGAGCAAAAGAAATAAAAAAACTGTCAAATACCGCAAAGCGACTCAAATAAACGTCGATCTCATGACGAATTTAGGAGTCAAAGATTTGGCGACCCTCCACCAGCCGGTTGACCACCTGCGGATCAGCTAGCGTAGAAATGTCACCTAAGTCACTGAACTCATTGTTCGCAATTTTTCGCAAAATGCGTCGCATGATTTTTCCGCTCCGAGTTTTAGGTAGCGCATCGGCAAACTGAATCAGATCTGGCTTTGCCAGAGACCCAATTTCAGCTTTGACCGTATCTTTAAGTGAGTTCTTCAGCGCCTCATCTAAAGTGAGGCCGGGGTAAGGTGTGACAAATGCGTAAATGCCTTGGCCTTTAATAGGATGCTTAAACCCCACAACAGCCGCCTCTGCCACAGCATCGTGTCCTACTAAGGCACTTTCAATTTCAGCCGTGCCCAAGCGGTGTCCTGACACATTGATCACATCATCGGCTCGGCCAGCAATCCAAAGGTAGCCGTCTTCATCCCTTCGGCATTCATCTCCCGTGTAGAAGTAGCCGGGTTTTTGCGAAAAATAAGTGTCTTCAAAGCGAGAGTGATCTTCATAGACCGTTCGCATTTGTCCCGGCCAGGACTGTTTAATAAATAAATGACCTTCGCCGGCCCCAGGCACTTCTTCGCCTTTGTCATTGAATATCACCGGTTCGCAGCCGAAAAAGGGTTGGCTGGCTGAACCCGGTTTTAAATCGGTGGCTCCGGGCAATGGGGTGATCATGATTCCGCCGGTTTCTGTCTGCCACCAGGTGTCCACGATGGGGCACTGTTGGCGGCCCACTTTGTCGTAGTACCAATACCAGGCCTCGGGATTGATCGGTTCACCCACCGACCCCAAAAGGCGCAAGCTCGAGCGGGAGGTGGTGTTAAGATATTGGTCGCCGTCTCGCATAAGCGCTCTAATCAGTGTGGGGGCCGTGTACAGAATATTCACTTGGTGTTTGTCGACAATTTGCCAAAGCCGGTCGGCTTTCGGGTAGGTGGGGGCTCCTTCAAAAATCACTGAGGTGGCGGCATTGGCAAGCGGGCCATAAATCATATAGCTGTGTCCAGTGATCCAACCCACATCTGCAGCACACCAGTAGGTTTGATCCGGAGTGTAGTTGAAAACGGCTTCAAAGGTGGTGGCTGCATACACCATATATCCCCCTGTGGTGTGAAGCACGCCTTTGGGTTTTCCGGTGGAGCCAGAGGTGTACAATATAAATAGCGGATCCTCTGCATCCATGGGCTCTGGTGGGCAGTGGGTGGTTTGCCTGGCCACAACTTCGTGGTACCACTGGTCTTTTTTGTCAGTAAAAGACACATCTTGGTTTGAGCGTTTCACCACCAAAACATGCCGCACCTGCGGGCAATTTTTTAAAGCAAGATCCACATTTTCTTTGAGCGGGAGGAGTTGACCAGCCCGATATCCGTGGTCAGCGGTCACGACAAAATCACTTTGGCAGTTGTTGATTCGGCCAGCCAAGGCCTCAGGTGAGAACCCCGCAAAGACCACCGAATGAACCGCGCCAATGCGGGCGCAGGCCAGAAGCGTGTAGAAGGTTTCAGGGATCATGGGCATATAAAGAGTGACGCGGTCTCCCTTTTTGACGCCGAGTTCTCGTAAGGCATTGGCCGTTTGATTAACCCTTTCGGAGAGCTGTTTGAAGGTGATCTGTTGGGAGGCCTTTTCTGGATTTTCAGGTTCCCAAATATAGGCTATGCGCTCGCTGTGCTGGGCCAGGTGTCGATCCACACAGTTGACGCTGGCATTGAGCTTGGCATCTAAAAACCACTGCACGTTCACGGGCTTGTCAAATGACCATTGGCTGACCCTGCTCCAGGGCTTTATCCAGTCAATGCGTTGAGCCTGCTCGGCCCAAAATGAATCGGGTGATGCTAGGGATTTTTGGTACAGCGATCGGTAGGCGGTTTCAGTGACCAATGCAGTGGATTGCCATGATTTCGGTACGGGGAAGTGAGAAGGGCGATCGTGTGTCATCAGAGGTCTCCTGGTTTTTGGGTGCGCCACGTTATTAGATGCGCCCCCGTCAAGCCTAACAAAACACTTGATAAGTGTTTCGAATAGAGAAAATCTTGTTATCAACCTTTTATAAGGTCAACACCAAATCGGGGAGGAAGTGGTGCAACGTATCTGGATTTTGCTTTTAGCACCTTTGGTTTTTATAGGATGTCGGGGCGGCGAAAGCGGCGGCACGTTGGATTTGGGAAGTGGCGGCGGCGGTTCCACAACCGAGTTTGGTCGAAGTACCGATCAATCCATTGGTGAGGTGACTAGCGACAGTTTTTGGGTGAACGTGGTTCGAAAAAACAGTGACGTGAGCCCAGCCACCAACGCTTCCTATTACGTGCATCGCTACGATTCCACAGATCCTACGGATGTGTCATTGGATTGCACGGTTCCTAAAGAAGGCGCCACCGAAACCGATATCATTTGTTATGTAGAGGCTCCCGAATTGGAATTACTCAATGAGGGCATCGCTTTTCATTACAACGTGCCCGCAGGCATGTGTGAGTACCATCAGTTAAAACCCTTTTATTATTTTTCGGCGCAGCCGGTGTTGGGGCCTACGGAAGTCACCATAGATAGAGACGGGGTGTCGTGCACATTGAACGGGCCCACCCAGTTGGGATTAGGCGTTCGTCCTTGTGATACGGACTTAGCCACGGCTCTCGGCAATAGTGACGTGGCCTTCCAGCTCACTATTGATGATCCTGTGCTTTGCGCGGGTGATTACACTAGAAACGGAGTGGAAGTAAGAGGTGGTATTGGCAACTGCTGTATTGGGCGCTACCAGCAAACAGTGATTGATGGGGGCGAAACCACAGTGACCTGGGAAGATTGGGGCGGCAGTTATGGCAATTGCGCGGATGGTCCGGCAACTGCCACAGACGGCCAAGATGCTTTTGATGAGTTGCCCATCAACATTTACGAGTACGCTTGGGACAACGGCCTTAATCGACTCTATGATTTGCGGCGGACCACGATCAATGATGCTTTGGTGCCGGTCAGTTATTACGCCAACTATTATGGGGACCCCACTTCCACGGCGCTATCGGGCATTAGCAGTATTGACCTGGATTGGGTAGGGGACGAAAGGTATGGTCAGCCCTCTTATGAGTTCTTGTGCCTGGACCAGGCAGAAGATGTCAAAGCGCGAATTCGTGTATATGTTCGGGCGTGGAGTAAGAATAGCGAATTTCAAACGTATCTCACCACCGGATCTGGCGATCATTTGGCTTCGGGTTCGGAGACAGACTTTCCCAATCCGTCGCCATTGCCGCCTTACGACTACGATGATTCGAATCATTGGGAAGAAATTAGTGCATGGATTTCTGGTAGTGTTTTGACAAATGGAATGACGCGACTCCGCTTTGATGGCGAAAGCGCCCCCCAAGGCACTGGGCGCCAAGATCCACCCTCATCCATAAGTGCCGAGTAGGGATGTCTTGATGGGTCGTTGGATAGTCGTCGGCCTTTTTGGGGCCACGTGGATTTTTGCAACAGGGGCACAAGCCATGACCACAGCCACGGTCAGCGCCCAATCCACAAGCTATGTGCGATCAAGCACTCCCTACTTTAGGAAAGATCTCAATGCCAGTCAGATGTCTATTTTGGGCATGGAGTTTCAATCCCACTCAAAACCTGTCAGCAAAACCGACATGTTTGTGGATGGCGCTGGTTTTTACAGTGTGGCAGAGGGCGAGGCGTTTTTAAATTTGCGTGAAGCTTATTTGGTCAGGCGTTGGTCTTCGTCGCGGTTCACACTGGGTGTGGGGCGAAAGAAAACCCCATGGAGTTTTGATGATGAGGTTTGGCAAGAGGGCCATTGGCAACCTCGTTTTCAGTGGGATGGGTTGCGTCCCGAATCGCAAGGCCTAACGGGTTTGCATTTAGAATCGGATCACTTCAAAGACCAACATTACGTTTTGTTTGTGTCCCCGATTTTTCTACCCAACACAGGAGTGAGTGTTCGCGAAGAGCGGGGGTCTTTGCTTTCAGAAAATCCTTGGTTTCAAACGCCAAGATCATCCTTTGAGTTTCAAGGTGCTCCCACAGATATTCGCTACTCTTTGGTAAAGCCTGATGTAAATGCTATTGTATTTCAGCCGGGCGTGGCATTGATGGGGAGATGGCAAATGGACCATCACCAGCTGCAAGCGGCCTATGCTTATAAACCACAAAACCCTTTGATGTTGGCAGCTCCGGTACGGCTTCGCACCTATAGCAGTGGTGAAACAGAAATTGAAGTGCCCATTCACCCCCGCAGTGTTTACCATCATTTGGCCACCCTAGAACATAGTTTCACAAAAGGGCCTTTGAAGACAGTGACTTCTTTGACCTATGACAATCCGTTGGTGTCAGAACTGCCAGAAGATTGGTTGGCCCAGTCCATAGGTCGCACCTTTGCAGTGGGTGGTCATGGTCTATGGGATTGGGGCAGGTGGAGCTCTTATCTGGGCGCACGGTATGTGTTTGGGGGAGACCAAAAAGACAAAGGCCAGTTTGCTTTAGATGAAAGCTATTTTGGACGCCGCTATCGATGGGTTGAGGCATGGCGAGCGGGGCTGCAGTTGAACACTTTATATTTCAAGGGTCTTCAGGTTAGCGGATTCATGGAAGCCACTTATGATGTGGCCCAAAACGCCGGCTGGTATTCGGTGCAATGTAGCGTAAAGCCGTCGGTCCCTTGGACCTTTTCGCTGCAAGCAGATGTCTTGGGTATTGTGGATGAAACTCCTGTGGCCATGAATGATGGTTTCTTGCGTACCTACCGGGCCAATGATCGCATTTCTCTTGGGATGAGTTATGTATATTAGCATAAAGGCGGTTTTCTTTTTTTTAGTGATGTGGGTTCTATCAGGGTGTGTGGGGGAGCAAGAGCCCTTTCATGCAGAGGCCAATGTAAAGCTTCAGTCTTCTGAGTGCTTGTCTGAAACGGCAACTGTGGCCACAGCTTTTTTTAAAGGCCATGCGAGTGCCAGTGAAGTGGAAAGTACATGGAACTGCATTCATTCAGCCCTTTGGATGTTTTCTACCTATGTGAAAGGGGCTGAAGATGGTTCTTATCGCCCCGAAGAACTGCGGACTTTTTTGCAAACTTACTTTTTAGGGGATCTGAAGATTTCCAATGAGCTTATGGCCGAGGCCATGGCCATAAAACAACTCTTTGTTTCTGGCAGTCAGTCCCGCATCACCCAAAAAGAATTACAGCTCACCTTAAAGATGATTGCTGAATTTAAAAAGGTCACCTTGGGGCTGCGTCCTCATATGAAGTTAATCACTGGATTGGCGGAACAGCCAGTCACTATAAGAGAGATCGAAGGGGCCGAGCAGTCGGTGACGCAGGCACTTGTGGATCTGGCAGAGCTAATGCAGACCCATGGTGGTGCCTATGATCTGGGTCGTCTGAGGGAGCTATTAAAAACCCTTCAAGAAACCATCGGAGGGGCCAAAGATCCATGGAATAAGGGACAGAGTTTAGTGCCGCTCCTACAAGTGGTGAAAGTTCTTATCACGGGCCAAGAAGGCAGTGAGATCACTGCATCACACTGGCAATCCATCGTTCAACCTTTTTCACAAATGCACAGGGCTTGGCTTCAGTATCACTATTTGGTTCCTTCAGAAAATGGTTGGTCAAAAATTCAAGGTGTGGAGTCGTTAAAAAATATTTTTAGTATCGTTGATGATTTGGCAAAACATGTCATTCGGTCCCAGCCCAAAGAATCAGTCCATCAAGATTTATTGCTTCGTGTTTTGTCGGCCTTGGAGCAAGGGGGGTTGTTGCCGCTCAATATCAGCGCCAGTGCCATGGCCGAGGCCATTGATGTTGTTATGCCAAAACAGGATTTGGATTTATCTTTATGGGATGACTTTTCGCTAGAAGTCTTTGATTGGTTAGAAGTGCAAGGGCGTTTGGTCAGTGGTGAGAAATACAACGATACATTGGCCGGAGCGTTGTTTTCGCGCTTACTCAATTCACCTTGGCCCATAGTTAATGATGATGAAGAAAGAGTGATTATTCCACATCGGTCCAGTCAATTTGAGCACTCCGCCAGAAGTCTCACCCGATTGCATTTAGAAAGCGTCTTAGTGCGATGGGTGATTCACTTTTTTTCTGAAGACAAGGCTCAGCGGTCTGAGGTGGTCGGTTTATCACAAAAGGAATTGGGCCGGGCCTATTTGAAATTGCAACCCATACTTGTAGATCTAGGAGTGGTAACGAAAGAAGATTTGGGTTTTTATAAGTCGGTTTTTAATTATGCGAACTTGTTTATGCCAAGCAGTGATGGCAACGCTGACATAGGATTTGTCGAGGGAGTAGAGTATTTTCATTTTGTTTTGTCTGGGGTGAACTCAGGTCGGCTGGTGCAAGAAAAAATGCAAGGCCGGTGCGCCATCAACTCTTCCTTTGTGACAAGTGGCTCGCTTTATTATTCCGCAAGTTGTATGGCCAAAGAGCTTCATCAGCATTTTGAAATGTACTATCCAAATCTGCCAGGCCTTGTGGCGTTCAGCGTGAGTTTATCGGAAGAAAAATGGCAGAGCTTTTTTTCTGATTTGATGGCTACAGTGGCTGACAAGAAAGTCTTTGAGCAAGGTTATGTGTTATCAAAAGACGTGAACGCGTTTTCTATATTTCTTTTGTACCTAGAAACCATTATGCAAAGATTCGATCGCGATGATGATGAGCGTCTTGATATTTACGAGAGCCTCAATGCTTACCCACTATTTCAAAGAACACTAGAGGGCCTCGTGGGAGAAATTTACGGTCGCCCCCTTTTTACTTACATGTTGAGGTTTGGCTATAACCCATTAAACGAAGAAGATAGTACGCCGATCACGCCAGTGAGATGGCGGTACTGGCGTTGGCATCCTGAACTGTGGGAAGTGTCGGCCGGTCGTCATACCCTAGCGGCCATAATGGCCTCGCTTCGCCCCATGCTGGATGGGTTTTGAAAAAAGTCAGCTGGATTACCTCTGCTGATAGTGATTTTTTTTAATCACGAACAGCGAACAGTATTCGATTTAATATGATCGAACTAAAAATCTCACGTCACTTCGCGCCCTGAATAATTTCTGCAGACGGTGATATTTTAGTTGTCACAAAGCGCGTTTTTTATTGGATTAAATTGGATGTTGTTGAAGATCAGACATTGCGTCACTTTGCTTTGTGGTCCAATAAAAAAACGAAAATAATCGCCGATACAGAGGGTCATTTTTGCTTTTTTTCTCTCGAAATAGGCTCTCGATTAAAGTTATTTTTTCACACTCAAAACCCAATATGGCTTTAGGTTTAATAGGCTTCTTCTGAGACACCCAGTGACAAAAAACGGCATTTTCCCCGTGTTTTATTGGCAAAAAGAGTCGATACGGCATTCATCTGCTGATATAACGGCGTCGGGCTTAGAGTATTGGTCCTCCCCTTGCAACATTTTGATTGGCATTGGATTTTGGGTTTTAGGACAATATAGCGAGGCTACGTGTTATTGAGACAAATTAAGACCTACTGCATAGGGCTTTTTTTAAGCCCGCTTATTGTTGGCGTTTTTACGTCAATGTCAGCCATGGCGGCTCCTGAACAGAGCTTAGAGTTTGAGCTGCGTCAAACAAGCTACCTGTCAGCGCCCGTGGATGAAAACCAATACAACGAATATTCGCGTGTTCGGGTTCGCTATTATTTCTATGGCGAAGATAGCCGCACTAAGGGAAAAGTGGATTTTCGAGGTCTATTTTCGGTGTCTGGCGAAGAGGGTCAGTATTTAGTTTTACCCGAGTTGTTTATGACCGGTAAATTTGGTCACCTCAATCAATTGCAGGTGACATTGGGACGGCAGAAGTTCCCATGGAGTTTTTTCGATGAACATTGGGGGCTTGGAATATGGCAACCCTTGTTTCGAGGCGACTACATTAATCCTGAAGCGCAGGGGTTAACCGGGTTATTTGTCAGAATAAAACAAGATCATTTTCAATTGGCGGGTTTTGTTTCATCACTTTTCTTGCCCGATCAGGGGCCTAACTTCGTACTTGATAATGGGCGCATGTATTCGGCCAACCGTTGGTTTCAACAGCCAGCCAGTGAGGCCATTATAGCTCAAGGTGTATCCAGTGTGGAATATGAGATGGTTTATCCACAAGTCAGTCAAGTGGTGAGTCAACACAGTTTAGCTTTTTGGGGACGTCTGGGGCAGATTCAAGAGGGGTTTTGGGCGCAGACGGCCTATGCCTATAAGCCAGTGAATCAGCTTCATATTGCCATAAATATGGAGCAAAAATATCGAACCGATGAAAATGTGGCTCAGCCTGAAATTCACCCCATGGTGGTGTATCATCACGTTGGAACCGCAGAAGTGGGTTATTCGGGAGATGGAGTGAGTTCATGGTTTTCAATGACCTATGAAAAACCCATTCAGCCAGAATTGAGCAAGAGTTGGATCCAGAGTTCTTTAAATCCCACATCATTTTTGGGCGCAAACTTGCAACATTCTTTAGATGATTTAGGTATTCATCAGACGTCTCTCACTTGGAGTTATTTGCTCAAAGAAGAGACCTTGGATCCAGAAAAAACAAGTGAGTCTTCCGGTGTGGATTCGTCTTTTTCCCGATTTCTCTTTAGCGAAGTCATAGGCTTTGCGGCAAAAAGTCTTTTAGTGGACCGGCCATCAAAACAAATATCATCAGAGGTTCGCTATTTGTATGACATCAAAGAACGAGGTGGTTTGTTGCAAGCCAGTTTGTCGTATAAACCTCGTTACGCATGGACTTGGCATTTGGGGTTTGACGTAATGGGTGTTTCTGATCAGGAAACAGGATCTGGATTTTTTAAACAGTATCAGGGAAATGATCGGGTTTACGGTGGGGTTTCGTATGTGTTTTAATTTACGAACTCTTGGTGCGGTACTGACCGCCGTGTTATTTTTTAGTTTGTCTGGGTGCGGACTCAATATTGGAGAGCCGGCACCTGATCCAAAGCCCGTGACCTTGTCCCCAAAAGAGTTGGCCTGTCTTGGTGAAATTGGCGAGAAGGTTTCTGACTACTTTGCAGCAAAGAGCACAGAAAAGCAGGTTGAAGAGTTCTCTGGTTGTGTAAAAGGGGCTCTTCAGAAATTTGCCCTGTTGACCCGGGGAAAAGACAGCGACAGTTATCGGCCAGAAGAAATTGTTGAGTTTTTACATGAGAATTTCCTGAAAAATAGCCGATATCACATTTCTTCTGAATTCTTGTCTGAGGTAATGAAGCTTAAAAAAACATTCTTCGGTGGTTCAGCTGATAAGATCACGCGCGCTGAGTTTGCTAAAATTATTGATCACGTGGATTTTGTAAAAAAACAGCTGATTCGAATGCGTCCGTACATGGATGTGATTAATGTTGCCGTGGGAGAAGAAAAGCTGACCCAGAGAGGCTGGCAGCCTGACCTCGATGGGGCAGAGCAGGCCCTTTTTGCCACAGCCCAAGATTATGGCACCTTTTTTACTGAAGCCAATGAGCCATTGCCCATTGATTCTATTGAGAGTTATTTCACTGAGTTTCGTCGATTTTTGAAATGGGATGAGGAGGATGCCTCGAGCCATACGCCCAAGGACTGGTCTGAGTTAATTAGAGCCTTTAAATCCATTTCAGTAAGTCCGCCTGCAAACCTAGTAGCAGCCAATGAGTGGCAACCTCTGATTCGGGCAGGTGCTCGCTGGTACATGACCTTTTTAAGATATAAGTATCTTGTGCGCTGGGAGCAAATATCCACAGAAGAGGGTTTGCGAGCCCTAGAGCAAGCGGCCCGCGGTTTATTTGACGCTCTTGATGAGGCTATTGAGCATCAGCCCTCTGGTGTGATTGACTTTGATCAGTTAGATGCCTTGGTGGATGCACTGGGGCAAGTGGGCTTTTTGCCTCATGGCTTTGAGCCCAATGCTGTGAAGCAGGTGATGCGCCCCGTAGTTGCGAAAGTGTTTTCGGATTTGTCGTCAAGAAACAGTCAAGTCGCAGGTGTGATGCTCGTGGCGGGGCTTGATGATATGGCGCGAGTGCAAATGGAGCAGGAGTTTTTTCAGTGGCTTTATGCTCAACGCTACATCAATAAAAACTGGAAGAAAATGGCTGAAAACAGTTATTTAAAGCGCTCAGAACAAAGTGGGTCGTCCTATAAATCTCAGTCCCTTCCTGTGTCTCCCGGTGGCGATTTTGTAGGTGAAATTATGGGGCTTGCCGAGCGTATGCGTCCGTTATTTAAGCAGGGTGACCCAAGGGTGTTTTTACTCGGTGACAATGAAATCTCTCAATACAAGATGGCCTATGGGCACTACAGTTACACGAAGCTCAATGTGATGAGGGTTTTTGCTCGACTACTCATTCGCGGGTGGAGCAAGGACAGCTTTAGGGCGACCAACATGCTGGGTGTGACTGAAGATGAAATGCAAAAGTTTTATTTGGATGTGAAGCCTTTTGGTGTGGCTATGAAGTTCATGGACCCTCGAAACGAATTTACGGGTAAGCGTAGCTTTATGGAAGGCAACCACTTCACTTTTTCTGGAAATGGGTTTCAAGGGGAGCTAGGTGAAGCGGCGAAAGAAACCCCTTTGTTAACGCTCAATGAGACCATTGAGCTGATTACGTTGGTGTATTCAGGGGGGCAGGTACACAAGGCTGTGTATAGGGATCTACTGAAAGTATGTCCGCTGGGTCCCTACGATGTATTTGGAGAGCAGCGAGATGGTGAGATGGTGGATCCAGGCATAGATAAAGGGCGAGCGGAGTCTTCCCCTGAGAATAGGATGATTTCGAGTGCCTGTTTCGAGCGACGTCTCATGCAGATGTTTATTGAGCATTTTGATAATATGCCTAACATGGTAAATTATCTCGCCGGACTAGATCAAGATCGCTGGGTGACTTTTGTAGAGAAGTTGCGTTCAGTAGCTAAGCCTTCACAGGAGCGGCCAGTAGGGGGGCGAAACGATTGGATAGAACGAGGTCAAATTGCGACTATGGCGACGGTGCTGCATTACGTAGAGGCTCTTTATGTGCGCTATGATAAAAATAGTAATGGATTATTGGATAGTGATGAATTGTGGGAGGCCTACCCTCGATTTAAGGGTTTGATTGCGCGAACGGCGGTTGAGCAAAAGAAAAAGAAACTCGATGAACAGAAAAAGATTGGTGAAATATCTGAGGCATTTTACCGCCGTGAGCTGGCCAATGCCGTTCTTTCAGATGCTGATTTAGAAAAGGCTTTTGCCTACATTTTAGCTAAACGCAAGGTGCCGAGAAGTTGTATGGAATTGGCCGATACAGGCGTGCTTTATTGGTGGCGACGAGATGAAATTGCTCTTGATCGTACGGGTATACTTGAAGTGATCCATGGCATTGCAAAACTCAGTGAAGAGTCGGGCGACACCTGCCCCATTGGCGACTGGGTGTCTACGGTGAAGCGTTGGGGTGAGGCAGTGGGTGATTGGTGGAAAAGTGACCCTGAAGGGTCGGGTCCACCGGCACCGGATGATGATGGATGGAAGGTGTCTCCTTGAAAATCCACGCTCCCTTAATTGATTGTTGAGATGGAGCGAGCGATTAACGCGTCAGCTTAGCAACAAGGTCATGGCCCACCCACCAAACCGGTTGGCGGGGTTCTCCGCTTTCTTGAAACATGGCCTCGCCACAAGCTCGAAAAACAGCCTCACTTAAGGGAGCTGTCATTAGGGCTTTTGTATCTTTATGCATTTCAATGAGTTGAGAAGAGGCATTTCTCATCAGCTCCATTTGTTCTGGTCCATTGTGTTGTGGCCACCCCTCAAGGTGAGGCCATGTTTTTACAACTTCATTTTTGAGATAGTTTTGGGTGAGACCGTAGGCTTCATCAAGGGAGTGTTCCGGTTTTAATAGGCTTTGGCATTCTTTAAGAAGTGATTTAATGCGAGGAGAACTAGCACCTTCTTTTCTAAGGGCCCCAATAAGGGGATAGAGAACCACTTCGACACCTAAGAAGATGCTGCTAGAGTTGGTTAAAATTTCTGGCGCGTTATAAACGGTGGCTTTTATGCCGTCATTCCATGCGGTCTTTGCTACCGCTTCAAGGCGCAATTTGGCCCACCCCTGCAAATAGGGAGAATAGGATTGCCATTTGTACTCATCACCATGCAGAACTTCGGTGCCGTGGTAACCGTAGGCTACATACCGCACTTTATTGCCGCGGCTTTCGATTTTTTCGCGTAAAGGGCGACTTAACTCAATAAGATGTCTGAAGGTTTCACCAGTGACTTCATTAAAACTGATGTCACACAAACGTCCTAGTTCACTCTCCCAAAATTCTTTAGAACTTTGATAGCGGGGACCAAAACCTTTAAATACCCGATTGGCCACAGGCATAACCACTTTTGCCCGCGGAAATCCTCCGGCCATGGTGTGAACAAAAAGAACATTGGCGCCTTCAGGAATATGGCTTTCAAGTTCCTGCATAAAAGATTGCACAGCGTTTCGAAAGCGGCTGACGCCATTTTGCCGCGACTCTTCGACCTGTTTCCAGTCAATCTTGGCGTCATTCCACGCGCTCATTTTAAGATCTTTAATCTGATCAACGGGAGAGAGTCCCGATGACGACGGTTCAAGGTCAAACCCCGCTTCTAGCGGAACATTAATCAGTGGAGACTGATTTTTTTCTTCAAGCTCAGCCGGATTCAGTGCACGCAATGTTAGATCGGTATCTCTTCGCCCCACAGTGCTGTAGATAATTTTAAGGCCCTCTTCAGCTGCGCGATCAATGAGTCCGTTGACGTACCCACGGCTAAACACCTCTCCAAACACAACAAGTACATCATTTTTTGAAAATCCCGTCTGGGCGGGGACCTCTCGTAAGGGCATCAATGGGCTCATCACTTCCACCTCGTAATTAAATAATGGAGATCTCCTTTTATGAAATCCCTTTGAAAAAACAATGGCCTCACTGTATTCTGTGGCGCCGTAGCTCTCTTAAGTCATTGGTTGAATCATGTAAATTAGTCAAAGTCCATTTCTGTTTTACTCGATATATAGGAGATTGATAGAAGTTTTACAGTGGGTTCCCAGCTAAGTGGTCAATGCCTTGCCCCATTAGATTTTCATGAGATATTTGCCAAATGGCACATATAGAAATTTCTGGAAACCCAAGGTTTTTTTGAAGATTCCCCAGTGCTAAGTCTGCAAAATATTCTCGAAAGTTATGACTTGAAAATTATATACGGGGCATGTTTTGACAAGATTCTTCTGTGTCGGCTTAATGGCTCGCAGACTGTGCTTAGAGGGCCTGTGTGGGGGGGGGGGGCGGCGGCCCCTTCCTCTCGGGTGAGACCTAGTTTTTGCAGCCGCTTTGCGGCAATTGTGGAGGCGAGGATTGTCACTGAGCCCTCTCAAGGTGTAGGAAAACGCTGCGATTTTAGGGGCTTACAGGGTGTTGCCGTGAGTATGAATTTTGAACCTCAAATGAGGTACTGACGATTTTGGAGAGAGAGGAGTCAGTGATTAGTTATAGGTCTGTTTTCCGGTATTTTGCTTGGAACAGGGCCAAGGTTCGCCGAATCGCCCGTTCGCTTTCTCAGTTGGCAATGCTGCTGAGTTTAGCGTTGATGTGTATCTCAACACCTTCACTAGCGACGACTGAAACAACATCAAACTCCTACTTGGGATTGGGATTGTTGTCGCTGGTTCGTCCGCAAAAGCCATGGTCGGGATATTGGAGTTTGAGTCTTGGTGGTCGATACGAAGAATCGGGTTTAGATCATGTGACGGCCACTTATTTAAGGGCCTCAGCGTTGGTTCGGTATCAGTTAGCCAATCATCTTAAAATTCAAATGCAGGCTCTGGCCAAGGCGAACAGTTCGCAAGCACAGTATAGTTTAAGTGAAGAGCCAGAAGATAAGATCAGCTTCCAAGAATTTGTTGTGAGCTATGATTTGTTTCCCTACACAGAGTTGCAGGCGGGAGCTGTTAGCCAGGAGTATTTGGAAACTCCCATTTTGATATCTGAGAGTTTGGCCTTTCCGGGAGCCCGTTTAAGCTATTCAAGACTTTTTCGCGACTGGCGATTTGATTATCAAATCCAAAAAGTTATTCCCACTTCTCAGTCAACCACCGCTGATCTTTCAGAGCAAGAGGGCATTCCATCTTTGTTCACTCAAAAAATCAAGGGGACATACAACTGGAATGCCGATACAAGAGTGGGTTTTTCTTGGTTAGGGTACCAATTTGATGGGTTGCCGTCACAAGTGGCATTTAACAGCGGATTGCGCGGCAACACCACCAACGGACAATCCTATCCGGCCACTCAGTTTATTGATGGATTTAATGGTGGTGTTATTGCTTTGGATGCGGCCACGGCACTCAATGACAAGTTATCATTGGAGCTTGGCGGATTTTGGATAAGAAACGGGAGTGCTCCAGAAAAAAGCAATCAGGGTCAACAACTTCATCTGGCCTCTTCTTATCGTATACAAAGCTATAGAATTCGCCCTTCTGTGACATGGTTTGTTGTGGAATCCGATGTGACGCCGGCCTACTATGCTTCCGGTGGCTTTGGTCATAACGATCGCTACGGGCAGCAGTGGGATTTGGAAGTGGAATTTGTGGAACTTGGATTTAAGTTGGCCTCTTCTTACGTGAAGTCCGATTTGATCAACCCTGACTCTGTTCGCGATGATTTAGAGGGTTTTAGTGTGATGTTGGAGACCTTAGATGTGCATTTCTAGTCAACAAAAACAGGCCTCTATGTTCGCGGCACTTGTAGCGGCCTTTTTTATTTTATCGGGCTGTTGGCAGCCCAGAGTGAAAAACGTCGATGAGCAGACGCGAAAAGGTCAGTCTCAACAGCCTGTGGCCACCTTTTTTGTTGAAAAGGCCGGTGGATCTAGTCGACCAGGGTTAATCACGGAGTGGGAGCCCTCATTGGCGTCAGCGGTGGATGGGTCTTTGAAAATGGCGGCTCAAGAGCGTCGCACTTTGTGGGAGATTCCTGAATACAAATTTATTACGTTCTACGCTTGTGTGAAATCGACGGCCAATCAGCAACCGCTGCGAACTCAAAAGTTTGTGGTGTCCAATTCTTCTATGGAGTTTGATGTTCAAAGCGACGAGCGAGGTTGTTTTACCTGGACTGAGCCCTATCTGTATTCCATCTACAACGATCCAAAGTACCTTCGAGAAAAGCGCACCATCAAAAACGTAGGCAATGCGCCTGGCGAGCTAGATGTGGAGTTTGCCATAAACCCATGGTTGCTTGATCGAGGTGGTCGGGGTCAGGATGAAGTGGTTTTTTTAAAAGATCAGAATTTACCACAGGGCCTGATCAGCGACACCCCTGTTGTCAGTATGATGTCTGAAAGTAAACAGCTTTGGATGAATGACCTGCAGGCTCATATCATTAACAACAGTGAGGCTTTGCAACACGAGGCAAGCTCAGATGAGGATTTTCACCTTCAGTCAAAGTCCATGGGTATTGGTGGTATTGATATTGAAATGAACCTGGAAATGCGACCTGTGGTGATGCTAAAGGGCATGGATGGTCGCACGAAATCTGAGTCCATTGGGGCCGGTCGGTTTCGAGTGTACGCTTATCTTGTGGCAACAGGAATGGGTGATTGCCGCTGTGAGCGCATGATTCTAACGCCTGGGGCGCCTCCGGCCATTGGTGAAGTGCTGGCTGCTGATGGAAAACTACGGGTGCCGATAAAGGCGAGGATGGCCTATTGGGCTGTGGGCAGCAACGTTGAAGTGGCTATACGGGTGGAGGCTGTGGATACTCCGCCGACCGTGGCCCTTAAATCTTATGAGGGGATTTATAAATTAGGAAGCATTGACAGGCTTGAGGGTGGAGCGCGCCCCTTTTTGAGCGAAGTCACTTACGATGCCAACAAAAGAGCCTCGTTTAATTTTGATCGCTACCTTTCTGAAGCGACAAATAGTGTAAAGGCGCTCAAAGAAGCCCGTGAGGCCTTTAATCTTGAGCCATATATTTTTAAAACCATGGACGTTCGGTTTCAAACCATTCGCACCGGAGAAACAGCGACCACTCGGACTGTGATGTTTCGGGTGAAGACGTGTATTGTGGACAGTCTGACAGGTCGGCCGGTGCGCAATGAAGGGTTTTTTATTGAGCGCATCCGGTATCAGGCGCCAGGCTTAATGGTTCAGCCAGATCCAGATCCGCGAGTGTTGCCAAGAGAAACAGACGATGAAGGCTGTCTCACTTGGATGGATGAACACGTCCATAAGTATTATAAACCGGAACAATATGTGTTCCCAAAGGCGATAATTACCAATCAAAGTGCCCAGCGCCGGTCGCGAAACGAACCGGGAAAAGCTTTCAGCAAAACACTCACTATGGTTGTCAACCCTTGGGATGAGAAATGGACCTTCGGGGCCGATGAGCGAGCGTTGTTGCCTGATTATGTGGAGTCGATCCAGAAACGGGAAAAGACACCTTCAAGATTTTTGCTCTATGAATTTACTTATCAAACCATTCGGTTTTTATACGATATTGATGAATTTATGAACCTTCAGGTGAAAAAGACGGTGCTATTAAAGCTTTATCCGAAGGCTTTGAGGTACAGTAGCATCGTCAATGGTCGTCGGGCCACGGAGCCTCTGCGGGACGGAATTTACTTGATGAAAGTAGCCATGCAAAAAGACTATTTGGATCCTGCCTCCAAAGGTATTCAGATAGTCCGGGAAGGCAATGGCACCCACGAGTATGTGGCAGATCCAGACGTAAACACGGATGAAACTCAAGTGGGAGATTCTCAAGATCGGTACACGACGAAAACCGGTGCTCAAGTGAAAGTGAAAGAGCATATCAGCGTCGTGCAAAAGCTTGTGAGGGTGCAAGATGGCCATATTATTACTCCTGTGGAACTATCCATGCGAGACTTGCGTTTGATGAAAATTCGATCTCAGTTTTTGATTCAACTTGAGACCATCGACGAAGCTCGATTGTTAATGGCCAATGTATTTAATGAAATCACCAACAAAAAAATTGATCAGTTTATGGATCAAATGAAAGAGGACTCGCCAGATCGGAAGGCTTTTGATGAGTGTTTGATTCAAAAAACTCCGGATTTCAAAGATCAGTTGTTGGCGGTGATGGATGAGTTAAAAACCTTCCGAGAAGCTCCGGCTGACGTGAAAAAAACCCTTATGCGAGAAAAGCGCGCGGTTTTGTCTGAACTTATCAAGAGCTTAAGAATGCATCCGGCAAATCGAGAGGTGTGGTCAGAGGATAAAAGTAAGCTTCTTGAAAAGCAAAAAGAATCAAAACTTTTGGGTGAGCCCCTCATTGATGAGAATAAACTGAATGAGCATTATCAGTCGCTCTACATTTGTGATGATATCCTGGCGGAGACCATCAAAAGCCTGACTTTAAATGATTTTACCGTGAATCCGGCCGCACCTGTGATCGATCTAAAATCACTAATTGATTTCGACTCAGGGCTTGATCGCAGAACCTTTGTTGGTCCGATCACGCTCATCCACAACAGTAACCATTCTCATATGCGGCCCACAGACAATCTGGATGAGATTTTTTGCGAAAGTGGAAACGACGGTTGTAATGAGTTGGAATTCGACCCTGATCAAATTGATAATAGTGTTTACGAAGATTCAGAGTTGTTTGGATCGATCAGGCATTTGGTGGACAAAAATGTAGACGACCTGATTGAGCGAAAAAAGCAGATGGTTAAGGATTACTATCGAACTATGACCATCGAGTCGCTGCTTTATAACTTTCTAGATTTTACAAATACTAAATTTGTTTCGCTCGGTGGAGAACATCTAAAAAAATACACTTGTGGACCGCTCTCAAAAGAGAACTTAAAAGATCTGAATTTGAGTGCATGTTTAAAAAAGACCGATGAGAACACAGTTAAAGCCGAGGCCCTTGTTGAAAAATTGAATTCATTCAAAACAAAGACATCTGAAGTGGGTCGCGGGGATCTGGAGAATCTAGTAGAGAATCTGGAGCTATCCCCAGCAATGGGTGATCGGATTTGTCAGTACTTCGCTGATCAGATTGTTGACGACAATATAGGGTTGGTCAAAAAAGATAAGTGGGACTTTTTCAATACGGTCCCACGCTGGCTGAGAAATGAGTTTAAATTTCAGTGCCAGTTGCGAAGAGATAGCTCGAAAAGCCCCTTTTCGATCACGCGAAGGTACAGAGTGGAGCGCACGGGTCGATACAAGTTTAAAGGCGGTAAGTCTATGAATATTAACGTGGGATCTAGCTTTAGCGTGTCCCACGACAGTTCTTATGGATCCAACTTAAGTGGTGGGCTCCCCGCATTTTTAGGCCTTGATCGTTTGTTTGGGGCGAGAGTGGGCTGGACCCGCAGTGAGCGAAGAAGCCATGGTGACGGTGTCAGCGTGTCAGCGCAAACCTTTTTGGTGACCCAGATGGCGGCTTTAGATGTGGAGCTACTAAGATATGAAAAATGTGTGACACTCAGATGGAATGATCAATTTGTGGAAGACTCTCCGCAAGGGCGACGTTTGATCCAGCAGCTAGAGGCGTCTGGCACTCGAAACGATTTTAAAAAACCGGGTCTTTTTATATGCTCGGGAAAAATCATCGATGATAGGCCGCTGCCTGTGGACGAACGCTATTATTATTTCACTCAGCATTTTACCGATGGAGATATGCTGGATCCGGGTGATCTTTATAACCACCCATGGCTTTTGGCATTAAGGGGCGTTCGTGATTTTCGAGCTTTCATTGCGCTCATTAACCAAACCAGTAGCAGTTTATTTACTTTAGACAATCTATTGGGGGCTGATCCGACATTTGCCTCCGAGGAGTGGCCCATAGACAAGCTCAGTGATGTTTATAAAAGTGTGCTGCCCTCCTTCCCAGGTCTATATACGGCCATAGGTGAGGGGCGGAACGACTTCGGCCATCCCGAGTATTTTAATTATCCATGGAACAATTTGCCGGTGGATTCTTTTGCTGATGAGTCTTTTAAAAACAGTTGGGACTTGGTGCCAAGGAGCAACTATTAGTTCTCTTCCGTGAAGAAGAGTTATCTCTCTCCAACTTGGGGGGTCACGATAAATGGGGCGACAACCAGTCGACCACCTTTTGCGTGGCCCCCTGTTTTTTTTGGACAGCGTCCTTTAGGGTTTGTTTCCATTTTTCTATGGGGGGATGATCGTCCAAGGCCTCGCGAATTTTTTTCTCTAGTTCCATGACTGAGTGACACACATTCACGGCCATGAGTGAGCGGGAGGGAGTCAAGGGGTATTGGCTAAACTCCAGTCCTTCGCGATTATTTTTGATGTCGGGCCCCACAAAGGTCATACAGCCTGCAGCCAGTGGCTCCATTATGCTATGGACGCTCCCATTAAATGACCCGCCCACAAAAGCCAAATCTCCAAAAGAGTAAATTTCAGCCAATACACCCACGGTGTCCACAATCAGCACTTCGCCGGGTTTGATCCCATCAGTCTCTGTTGTTTCTGTGTAGAGTCTGAATCTGAGCCCATGTTTTGTGAGCAGAGCTTTGAGGGAATCCAGGTGTTTTGAAGTGGGCTCGTGGGGAGCCATAACCAGATAGAGTTTTTTGTCTTTGATCAGAGACTCAGTGGCTTTCAATAAGTGGGCCTCATCCGCCGGCCAGGTGGAGCCAGCTACTAGAGTGAAAGAAGAAGTGCTTGTTTTGAGAAGCTGATTTTTCACAGGTTTTGCATGTTGTAGTCGATAACTGACTTGGTCATAACGAGTGTCACCGGCCACCTGCACAGGAGTTTTTACGCCCGCTTGTTTGAAGCCTTCACGGTCGCTTTCTGTATTGCAGAAAATGACATCCACTTGGTTGTAGAGCCATTTTTTAAAAAAACTCACTCCGGGAAGCGTTTTTTTGTTTAAATTCTTAGTCGCCGAAAAAAGTCCGGTGGGGACACGGGCGGCATGGCATTGCCTTAGCAATTCCGGCCAGAGATCGGTGCGAGCAATGAGCAAGGCTCTTGGGTGATGATGCCGAATAAAGGCGCGAAGGGGGCCTGGAAAGTCCCAGGGCAGGGGAGTAGCCATATCCACTAAGGGGTCTTTGTGGATGGCCTTTGCGAAGGTGGGAGAAAAGTAGGTCACCATTATCGGAACTGCTGGCTTTTTTCGCTTTAGCTCACGAATGACCGGTTTGGCATATTCAAACTCACCAGAGGCACAGTGAATCCATATGGGGCGAGTATTTTTAGAAAAGTTCAGCCAGGGCAGCTTTCCATTTAAGGGCATTCGCATCTGAATGCCTTTTCTGACTTTATCAAAAAATGGAAATCCCACAAAAAAAGCCAAAGTGACTGCAAAGGGCATCACTAGAAATCGGTGAACAAGAAGAAAGAGTTGACTAGAAATCCACTGAATCAAAGCAATGCCTCCCGGGCTCTTTGAGAAACTTGGTGGGGCGTGAGTTGCCGTAGGCATTTTTGAAATATTTCATTGTGGCATTGGCCTCGTCCATCTTTTGAGCAGGGTTTGCATGAAAGCTCAAGTTCGATCACGTGGGAGGTGGGCTGTGCGGGGTAGCCAAAGGCGGTGGGTCCGATCAGCGCCAGAGTGGGAATATGAAGGTAATCTGCGGCATGCATAATTCCGGTGTCACCACTGATCACGAGATCACATTGGACAATAGTGGCGCAGCTTTCCGACCAATTGAGCTTACCTGCGAGATTCTGAACTTGTGCGGGATATAGTCTGGCCAAGTCAGCACAAAACTCATCAGCTGGACCACCTAAAACTACAAAGCGGCAATCAGGGAGTCGTCTTATGAGTTCAACCCAATGAGACAGCGGCCATCGTTTAAGTGGCCACGCCGCCGACGGGGCCAGAGCGATAAGCGGCGCAGCTGACTTTTCAACCTGAGGGCGGGTCACCCAGGCTGGCCTTGGCGGTGTGGTGATGGGATCGGTAGATTTTAGCCAGGAGTGAAGGGGGCGAATGTACGAATCAGCCCCTTTAAATGGTTTGGGCAGTAGTGACCAATGCCACTTAAAAAGCAGCCAGCGTTGCAGTCGATTTTTAGGGCGCCGGACAAAATTTAATAATCCAAAGGCTCTTCGAAACCATGGCGCAATGACTAAACTTGCAAGATGGGAGCGCAAGTTGCTGTGGGCGTCGTAGACATAGGGAAACTGTTGTTGTTTTAAAACTCGGGCGACTTCAAGCAGAGCCCTAAATCCTGAGCCAGTGGGCACACTCCACACGCGATCAATCTCGGGCTGGGCTTGCAGCCAGGCCGCAAAGTCGGCCCTAGTCAGCCAATGAATTTCGGCATCTGGAAAGTCTCTTTTTAGCCAGCGCACACTTTCCATGCACTGTACGATATCTCCAAAGCTACTGAATCGAATGATTAAAAATTTGTGTTTCATAGTTTTAACGAGCGAGCAGACTAACACAAGTCGGATGGGAGGATCTAGATAAAGGCCCGATCTTTACGCACGCTGCGGCAAAAGATTATTGCAGCGTATCTATCAATTGTTCTTGGCTTCTCAACTTATTGTAAACTATCTATCAGATTGTATGGCAAAACTTCTGTCCACGCTTTTATTGTTGTCATTTTTGATGTTGCAGATGCATGGTCTGGCACACGCAGGGGATTTAGGTGTTGAGCCGGCGGGACATCCCTGTGACATTTGTGAAGTGCAAGCCCATTTGCCTAAAATGGAGCCGCCAGCAGAGGTGTCTCTACCCGAAGTGCCGCTTTTGGCCACAGTCGGCCTGATTTTAACCAAAGACATCGTTGCACCCGGCTTGAACCCAGAATGCCGACTTTCTCGCCCTCGCGCGCCCCCAATTCAAATAGCATTCCTATTTTAGTCGTTTATCAATTGCATATTGCTATTGTCCTGTGGATCGCGGGACGGAAATGATTTTCTAGTGAGGTTTTGTCATGAAATGGATCGTTATGTTTGGGGTTTTGTTTTTAAACACATTTGCTAGTGCAGAGAGCATGAAATCAAGGGGGAAGGCTTTTAATCCCGACATCGGAGTCAATGTGTTGTTCTTAGGTCAGTCATCGGAGCGGGACCGGTCAGAAGATGGAATGGCTTTGCAAGAGGCCGAGTTACAATTGAGCTCTGACGTGGATGCCTACCTTCGAGCCAAAGTGTTACTAGCCATTGAGAAAGAAGCCGGTGAGTTCGGCATTGAGCCGGAAGAGGCTTTTGTTGAAAGTTTACAAATACCAGGTGTCACCTTGAAGGTGGGAAAATCCAAGATGCCATTGGGTAAACACAATCAGCTGCACACCCATGCTTATCCGTTCATTAATGCTCCTTTACAGAATGTGGCTATTTTAGGAGACGAGGGTTTTTCAGAGGTGGGAGTGGGTTTTAGCGGACTGATGCCCTTGCCATGGTACAGTGAGGTTTCTTTGGAGTATGTTCAGGGAGAAAATGCGGATCTATTTAATCCGGCCGAGCGCAATCAAAAAGTTTATGTGACGCATTTTAAAAACCTTTGGGAATGGTCTGATTCGGCCACGTTCGAACTCGGACTCTCTGGCGCCGTGGGAAAAAATGACAGTGATGAGATCACGGACCTTTACGGGGCGGATGTCACATTTAAATGGCGTCCGATTGAAGGAGGAAAGTACACATCTTTTGAGTGGGGGGCTGAGTACTTGGGTAAAAACCGTCGAGGCGTTGCAGACAACGAACTCTCGGGTGTTGTAAGCTATCTGAAGTACCAAATGGCTGAACGGTGGTGGGTGCAGTATCGGTATGATCATTTGGGAATTGTAGATTCAACCGGCGCCGAGCCCACCTATCGTCACACGGCCCTGTTAGGTTTTGTTCCCACTGAATTTCAAGCCGTGCGGTTACAGTATGAATCACTAGATGATAATCAGGCAGAGAAAGAAAATCGCCTCAGCTTACAGTTGAATATTAGTATTGGGGCTCACCCAGCCCATGCGTATTAGTGGAGGGTGTCGAATGATACAATCAATGAGTCGCTTACTTTTGTTAAGCTTGATTTTAGTGCCAGGAAAAGGCCATGCAAAGTTAAAGGTCATGACCACCACAACAAATTTGAAAAGCCTCGTGGAGAGTGTGGGCGGAGATCAAGTAGAGGTGGAGTCTTTTAGCCGTGGAACGCAAGACCCTCACTACATCGAGGCGAAGCCTTCATACATGCTCAAAGCTGCCAAAGCAGATCTATTGGTGTCTGTGGGGCTCGATCTTGAAGTGGGGTGGTTACCGCTGATTGTTCGTGGTTCTCGAAATCCAAAAATACGTGAAGGGGAAAAGGGCCACTTTGTGGCCGGCACCTTCATTGAGACACTAGAAAAGCCATCAGGTGAAATCAGTCGGGCCGACGGTGATGTTCATCCAGAAGGAAATCCTCACTTTCTACTGGATCCAGAAAATGCCGTCATTGTGGGTGAGAAATTAAGAGACAAGCTGGTAGAGTTAGATGTCGCCCATGCAGAGTATTACAAGACAAATTTCGATAGTTTTTCAAGTAAGATGCAAAAACACATAAAAAGTTGGCAGAAGCGTTTGCAAGGCAAAGGGGAGATCCGAGTGATCACCTACCATAAAACCCTGACATACTTTTTTTCTAGGTTTGGCATCAAAAATATTTCCATTTTAGAGCCCAAGCCGGGCATTCCTCCAACGGCTAGCCATATTCTTGATGTGATGAAGAAATCAAAAGAGGCGGGAGTTAAGTTGGCCCTTGTTGAAAATTACTTTGACCCTACCATAGCTAAACGAGTGGCCAAGGATGTCAGTGGCATGAGCGTGAAGGTGGTGCCCGTATCTGTGGGTGGAGAACAGGAGATTTCGTCGTTAGTGGATCTTTATGACAGGCTTGTGGGTGTTATTGAGGATTCCATATGATGGAGGTCATCAATTTTTTTCTGCCCCCCTTTGTTATGTGTTTGGTACTTGTGGGGATCCATTGCTATTTGGGTCTTCACGTTTTGCAGCGGGGTGTGATTTTTGTAGATCTGAGTTTGGCCCAAGTGGCAGGACTTGGATCTACGGTGGCACTCCTTTTTGAAATTGAGCATCACTCCACGGGGAGCTACTTCATCTCACTGGCGCACACTTTTGCCGTGGCGGCACTGTTTGCATGGGCTAGGAAATTTGAAGAAAAGATCTCCCAAGAGGTTTTAATCGGAATAGTGTATGCCTTGGCGTCCGCTTCGGTGGTGTTGGTGGTGAACAACCTCTCTCACGGTGCTGAACATATAAAAGAAATTCTTGTGGGCCACATTTTGTGGGTAACATGGGCGGATGTGATTAAGACGGCGGCCATATATTCGGTTGTAGCCGGTGTTCACTATTATTTTAGAAAAGAACTTTTAGGGGCGAGTTTTGCAGGGCGGTCGAGTAAGAATGCGAAATGGGACTTTTTATTTTTTGCTCTCTTTGGTGTAGTGATCACCTCGTCAGTGGGAGTGGCGGGTATATTGTTGGTGTTTTCATTTTTGATTGTGCCAGCACTGGTAAGCACGTTTTTTCAAAGTGGAATTCGTGGTCGTCTTATCTTCGGCTGGGCTTTTGGTTTTGTTATTAGTATTTTAGGCATGGTGATGAGTTATTTAGGAGATTGGCCGGCAGGGGCCGTTTTGGTGGTGTGTTTTACTGTGGTGCCCCTTCTGCTTTTGCCATTTATGGGCCGGCTGCAGGTGCGGGTAGGGGGTTATTGAGGTTGTTAGTCGGCCGCCTCAAATGAATTGCTAGGGAAGGTCATGGTGCCGGAATGGCAAGCTCATACAGCTGATAGACGCCGTCGACAAATCGATCGGATTTATAATGGAGACTCAGTTCGTCAGCGGCGATTTCGAGCGCAGTGATCTGCTCACCGTCGTGGGTGGTTCGTCCAGAGAGTTTTTTAAGGCCCGTGCCGTCGGGGTTCATGATGTATAGGCTTTGAGCTTTGCCATTTTCGGGATTGGCGATAAATATGATGCGGTCATCGCTAAGTAAATAATGATCGGAGACACTACCATCAATCAACAGGTTTTCGGTCAGATCGACTTCCCCGCTAGCGTCGGTTGGTGCGAAAAACAGTTGGTATCTTCCATTGATGGCGACATCAGCCATGTATATGACGCCTGATGAGTTGCTGAGCCAGTTATAATTTGAGGCGACACTAGCATGACTTGGAAGATTGGCATGCATTTTTGTGCCGCCGGCCACACCATAGTCAGAGACATAAAGTTCATAGACTCCGGCAGTGATGCCGAGAACAGAAAATTTCATTAGATTGGGGCTGAATTTCATTGACTGAAACTGTAGCGAGGCCGTTGTGCTGGTGACGGCCACAAGACTATCGTAGCTGCCGATTGTGAAAGTGTAGATATCTCCTGACAGTACATAGGCCGGCGAAGAACCGTAATAAAGCAAAAAACCTCCAGCGTCGCCCACCTGATTGATGCGTACGCCACTGCCCGCGTTGCCGATCGTGGCTGTGAATAGATCATCGCGACTACTCACTTCAAAATCACCCGTAAAAATAACTGAAGTTGAATCAGATTTGAAAATCATGGAACTCAAGGGATCATAGGTATTGCCGGAGCCCGTTTTTAATTTGACATGATTAGTGCCATCAATATTGGCGGAAAACAGATCACAGTAGGTGGATTCATTTCCTGAAAACACCACTTTTTGACCATCGGGTGAGATGCGAAAGGAGTTGGGTAAATTTGTCACTCTCGGCCCGCCGCTACCGATGTCGGCACTGAGCGGTGTCACGACTGTGGGGTTACTCAAGTCCACCACAAAAAGTTCAGAATATCCAGAATGACCGTCTTGATTGGAAGAATAGACAACTTTGGTTTGATCGGGCGTTAACTTGAACTCATGAGTGTGGTCTCCAGGAGTGAAATTAGAGTTATTCAGTGAAACGGGCCCGCTGCTTCCATCGGTTGGTAACATAAAAAGTCGTCTTCCATCACCGGAGATATCGGCAAGAAATAAAATGTATAGACTGTCGTCAGTCACCTCTGGGAAGTAGATCGCATCTGCAGGAGTAAAGTAAGATTCAAGGTCAATCACCGATCCCGTGTCTGTATTTAAAAAATATTTCTTCCAGTCAAAAAAACTGTTTCCCATACGGATTTCTTTTATTGTATCCGTGTTGCCGAAGGGGTGGATGTTCACGTACGGATAGGAGGCATAAACTTGGGTTTGGCCAGAGGTTTTATTTTGACTTACAAGATCCATGTTGCCGTCGTTATCAATGTCTAGAGCGAAGATCCAAAGGGTGTCGGTTTCAATCTGCATACCTGAGCCGAAATTGATTGACACATCGCTGTCGCCCAATAGTTTTTTGGGATCTGTATAGATAACTAAATCGACCGAGGCGCCCGAAGCATCGGTCACTCGGACGGTGTTTTCGCCAAGGGTGTTGTTGGCTGTGAACACACCGGTAGTGGGTGAGATATTACCACTGCCTTCAATTAAAGCATATTGGTAGGGTGGTTTTCCGCCGGAGACAGCTAAGGTAAGGTTTTCGCCAGGATAGATGGCATTTGTAAGACTCGATACTTGCAGAGGGCCCGGATCGGTACTGGCATTCACCTGCCCACGAATGGAGTTATCGGCCAGCTGGCAGCCGAAAATAGAAAGTGTGAGGCCAAAAACAAGTGACCAGAGGCAACGTGACGGTAACGTTCCATTTTTGTAGGACGACATTTTGCGGTAACGTTCCATTTTTGTAGGACGACATTTTGCCTCCATATTAAGCGCTCCATTAAAATTGATATACTTAGTATCGTCTGATGCGGTGAATAACTTTAGTTATTTTTGCTGTATGCTTTAGGCTTCGGTTGATTTTGTCAGTGAAATGGCGGGAAACGTTGATTTTACTTGAAAAACTCCAAGTCTTCTTGGTGAAATTTAAAGTCTCAAATTAAGAAACACCAAGAAGAACAAGGAGTTAGCAATGCGTCTTAATTTAGATAAACTGCGAAGAGAAGCCAAGAAATTTCGAAAAAAAGATAAGATTCTCACTTTGAGACTACTTGCGTTGATAGAGCTAGCTAAAAGGGAACATTCTGGCAACCTTTCGGACTTAGACTATGAACTTGTGGGTCTGGAAATCGGTAAATCTGGCCGTACTGTTTATCGCTGGAGAAAGAGTTACCTCGAGGGTGGACACAGAAAACTAACGCCAAGAAAGGCACCAGGGCGACAAGCACAGGACATCACTGGCTGGACGGCTTATCACATCAGGCGATGGCGCAAACTCTGTGGTTGGGGCGCTGAGGTGATACAAGCCCACCTCAAACGTTACCTTGGAGTGGAGCTGTCACTGTATCGTATCCATCGGTTTTTGAAGAACGCGGGCCTTGTGGGCTCTAAGAGGCGTGCAAAGCCGGCGTCTAGCCACACCACCGTTGTGAAGGTAGAGTTGCCAGGAGTGCACACGCAGATCGATGTTAATTGGCAAACAACGCTCCTTGAAAACGGCAAGAAGTGTTACGTCTATAACTTCGTTGATCACGCATCGAGGTGGGAGTTTAAGAGGGCCTATGAAGGTTATGGTCACTGGGAGACTGAACGCTTTATGATTGAACTACTAAGAGCAGTGCCTTTTTGGATAACCAGCACTCAGACAGACAATGGCGTGGAATTTACGAATAAATTTGTCTCACGAATCGACGATCCTTTGCCGCATATTTTGGATGAACTATGCGATGAACACGGCATCAGGCACAGACTCATACCTCCAGGAGAAAAAGAGCTTAACGGGCTTGTAGAGCGTTCACACCGCATGGACGATGAAGAGTTGTTCCATCGAGCAAGACCGCAAAACATCGAACAGCTTAATGAATACCTCGAACAGTATTGCCAATGGAAAAACTCTTGGCGGCTCCGAAAAGCTCTCGGATGGAAGTCTGCTAACGAGTACCTCTTGCAGTACCCTCAAGTGCTAAAACCCGGGGCTAAAGAAAAATTATTGGCTGCCGATACCCAAAGTGAGACAACCATGAAGGCAGCCTAAGTCACTGACACCATCAACCGCAGTCTACATTTTTGCTGTATGCTGTATGTTATTTTTGCTGTACAGCTCACTTTTTATGCATCAATTTGAGAATAGCTGCGCCATTGTTGCGGGTCGAAGTTTAAGTGCAGGTGACAAGGAAGTCTTCACAATGCCAAGCCAACGAGATAGTGTCCTCGGTGTTTAAAAGAACACCAAGATCAATTGAAAGCTCTATCGAGTCGTCGAAAAGTGGTTGTTCGCAAGAGTGATAAGTGGTGGCGTCGAGAAAATAAAAATGATCTCCTCGTTGGTGCTCGTCTAAAAACAAACAACAAGGAGACCACTAAATGATTGAGCGAAGTAAAATTACTCTTGTAAGTCGGCGTGATCTTTGGATGTGTATGGTTCTTCGCCTTGGTGAAGATATTGGAAAAGACGACTTAATATTACAGATCGCCTGAGGCCTTCGATCACGATCACCGGTCTTTTCATTTCATGGCATCTGTCTTGCAGCCCCTAAGTGGCATGGACATGTTGTTTATTCTATTAATTTTTCTTTTTCTGGCGCGAAGCTTGGGTGAGTTAGCCAATATTGTAGGGCAGCCCGCGTTGATCGGTGAAATCTCAGCTGGAATACTAATTGGCTTGTTTGCCCGTCACTATGCCGAAATATTTCCTTTTTTGTCTCATATTTCCGAAAACAATGCTTTCACTCTCGTTACAGACCTGGCTATTTTCTTCTTGATGCTTGAGGCCGGCCTTGAAATGGCTCCGAAAGAACTGACTAGCTCTTCTTTGAAATCTATGTCTGTGGCATTTTTTGGAACTGTTCTGCCTCTTGGTCTTGGTTTAGCTTTGGGATCATATTATATTCCTGATTCGCCCTATAAATTGGCACAGGTGTTTTTTGTCGGAATCTGTCTCGCGGTGACAGCAGTGCCTGTGACAATGAAAATACTTGCCGACATTGGACAACAACATACTAGTTTGGGGCGACTGATTGCCTCCGCAGCCATTTATGACGACCTCCTCAGCCTCTTTCTGCTCGCCGCTCTAACCGGCGTTGTTTCGACAGGAAAAATCATCACCTTTGAGCAAATTACTTTGATCATAGGCAACGCAGCTATTTTTGTTGTTATTACTGTTCTGATAGGTCACTTCTTTTATCCGAGATTTTGGAATCAGACTTTTTACAAATTCAAGGGTCGGCAGTTTGATTTTAGTATTCTGTTGTTATTCGGCTTAGCCTTTTCGGCTCTCAGCGAGTTTTTTGGTCTCCACTTTATTATTGGAGCATTTGTAGCGGGTCTGTTTTTTGTCACACCCAAAATAGTTAGTAGTGAACGGCACGAAGACTTGAAGAAGGCAATATCTGGTGTGACAGATGGTTTTTTGACTCCAATATTCTTTGTTTCAGTGGGTTTGCGGTTTAGTTTTGAAGCCATTTGGGAGTTTCCCACATTTGTTGCACTTCTTATCTTTATGGCTTTCATCGGTAAAATTGTCGGGTGCGGAGGAGCAGCGTATTTTGCAGGGTTTAAACGAAACGAGGCTTTTGCCATAGGTTTTGGTATGAATGCCCGAGGTTCAGTGGAGCTCATTGTTGTAGATGTCGCACTCAGGGCGGGAATTCTCACTAATCCAGTTCCTACGCCACCACTGGTGAGTCAGCTTTTCTCGGCAGTTGTGACAATGGCTTTGGTGACCACGCTTGTTACTCCTTTTGCATTGAAGCGGCTTCTGCAAGAAAAGGATGTTGCAGAACGTATCTAGGTGTAACTATCTGTTGATAGTTAAGTCTTTGTTTGCTGCCGCGTTACTTTTGTTGAGTCTAGGAAATAAACAAATACTTTTGACCCAATCTATGCCAAGATGTGCTACTGGCACCAAAGGCTACCATGGGAAAAAAGAAAATTTTATCGAGGAATGAAAAGTCTCCACTAAAATCTGAAAGGATTCAAAAGCAAAACCCCGAGTCTAACGATCAGGGTGAGGGTTCGAGCGATGCCCAGTCATTGTCATTTCCCGTAGTCGGCATCGGAGCTTCAGCTGGCGGGTTTGATGCTGCCTCCGAACTGTTTAAACGGCTTCCGGAGAAAACCGGAATGGCCTTTGTTTTTATCCAACACCTTGATCCAAATGCTTCAAGCAATCTACCAGAAATGCTTTCTTATACGACAAAAATTCCAGTGACGGCGATTTCTAATGGAATGCTTCTTAAGCCAAATAATATTTATGTGATGGTTCCAAACACCTTCATTCAGTTGGAAAAAGGAGCCTTTAAAGTGACTTCTCGCGATGAAGTTCCAAAGGCTGAATATCTGCCCATTGATTGTTTCTTGTGTTCGTTAGCACAAGAGCAAAAAAATCTGTCCGTCGGTGTTATTCTTACAGGCTTGGGCTCAGATGGATCAGAAGGCATCAAGGCCATTTGTGCAGAGGGTGGATTTACCTATGCACAAGATGAAGCTTCAGTAGCTTACGCGAGTATGCCCAGAAGAGCGGTTGCAACGGGATGCATCGATTTGATTCTGCCAGCTGAAAAGATCGCTGAAGAACTCGAACATTTGTCCAAACACCCACCAGTAAAACATGAACTGAATTTCGTGCAGGAGCTGACTAAAGCCAAAGAAAATCTTCACGAAATAATTGCAGGACAAGAAGCAGCCAACGAGGAACTTGAATCTTTCAATAAAAAAATTCTCTCAAGCAATGAAGAATTGCAAACCGCAAGAGAAGAGGTCCAGTCGTCCAATAAAGAATTGAGTGCCCTTGTCGAAGAATTGCATTGCCGCAACAGAGAGATCGCTAATATCAATGATGATCTCAATAACATTCTGATTAGCTCTCGCATTCCCGTCGTGATTCTGGATGCTGAGCTCTGTGTTCGACGTTTCACCCAGCCGGCAACAAAGTTATTTCGCTTGGTTTCTGCCGACGTAGGCCGCTCGATTAGAGATATCAAGCTCTCAATTAAGCTTTCTGACCTCGAAGAATTATCGGCAACGGTTGTTGATCTTATGGTGCCTCAGATGAAACAAGTTTGTGACGATGAAGGGTATTGGTATTCGATGAATATTCATCCCTACAGAGCATCCGACAATAAAGTCGACGGTGTCGTCGTCTCATTTGAAGATATTCATGCATTTAAAACGTCAGAATTTGAACGAGAGCGCCTGTTGGCAACGATTATTCGGGATTCTTACGACGCTGTGACGATTCAAGACTCAGTGGGAAGAATCGCTTTGTGGAATAAAGGTGCCAAAAGCATGTACGGCTATAGTGAGTCTGAGGCCGTAAAAATGAATATCCAAGACATCATACCTGAAGGAAAACGTAAAGAGGAATTGGAGTGTTTGCAAAAGGTCATAGGTGGAGGCGTGATCTCGTCTTATGAAACAAAGCGATTGACGAAGGATGGACGCACGTTAGATGTTTGGCTGACGATTACGGCGCTGACAAATGAAAAGGGTGTTGTCGAGTTTGTTGCAACAACTGAACGGGATATTACTGAGCGTAAATATGGCGAGAGAATAAAAGCTTTGTTGGATTCTTCTCCCGCACCCATGGTGATTTCAGATGAGGAGGGAGCTACAGTTCTCGTTAATTTGGCAGCCGAAAAACTTTTTGGATATCAGCATGCTGACCTCGTTGGTAGGAAGACTAGCATTCTGTTTTCCGACATGTGTTACAAAAATGAGGTGAGTTATTTCAAATCACTGCTGGAGCGTCGTCAAAAAAACGGCACACAGGAGATTTATGGAATTTCGAAAGATGGCAAAGAATTTCCGGTGGAAGTCTGTGTTGTCGCCATTGAAATTTCAGGAAAGCAAGTTTTTTCGGCCAGTTTGACCGATCTAACTGAAAGAAAAAAGGTGGAAAAGAACCTTCGGGAGTCAAAGGTGGCCGCAGATTCGGCCAGTCAGGCAAAGACCGATTTTCTGGCCAATATGAGCCATGAAATACGTACACCTTTGGCGGCAATAATAGGCTTTTCAGAGTTACTCACTAACACCTTTTCACCGGCACAGCAAAAAGCTGATTATGCCCTACGGATTCAGAAAAATAGTCATCACTTGAAGCAGCTTATTGACGATATTTTAGACCTTACTAAGATTGAAGCTGGGAAAACGGAAATCGAAAATGTGCGCTTTTCTTTTGTCGAGGAACTGGGCGAGATGTTTGCCACTCTCAAGAGTCAGGCTATGGCAAAAGGCCTTGAATTTATGGCAGATCTTGATGGCACCCTGCCTCTATTTATTGAGTCGGATGATACCCGTTTGCGCCAGATTCTTTTTAACATCATAGGGAATGCTATAAAATTCACTTCACAGGGAAAAATCGAAGTAAGGGTTCGGCTCGAGAATCACACCGCTGATGAAAATTCCGAAAAGAAACTGCTCCCAACCCTCGTGTTTACTGTACAGGATACAGGTAGTGGTATTCCCCCCGAGACGCAAGATAGACTATTTGAACCGTTCCTTCAGGCAACGTCCCCTGCCGCAAAAAAGTATAAAGGCACAGGTCTTGGGTTGACACTATCGCGTAAATTGGCCCGTGCCATGGGAGGAGATGTAACACTTATTGAGAGTTCTCCCGGCCAAGGCAGTACTTTTGTCATTAAAATAGTCCCCGGAGGCATCTATGAACTTTCTGAACCTGCTGAGAGGGAGAATCTAAAGTCTGGAAGTCTTACTGATTTATTGAGAGAGTCGGCTAAAAAATTTGCAGGAGTGCGCATTCTTGTCGCGGAGGACTCAGAGGATCTTCAGAGCCTCATGAGAGCAGTGCTGCAAGGTCTTGGAGCTGAAGTTACTTTCGCTAACGACGGAAGAGAGGCCGAAGACAAAGGTAGACATAGTCACTTTGATTTGATTTTTATGGATGTCCATATGCCTTTCGTGGATGGAAACGAAGTTACCCGTCGACTTCGAAAATCTGGGATAAAAACGCCGATCATAGCTATTACAGCAAGCGCAATGAATGAGGAGCAACAAAAATGTCTTCAATCAGGATGTAATGAATGCCTGCCTAAGCCCTATGAATTTAATCAAATCGTCAGTGTGATTGAGAAATATATCGAGAAGCTTGAAAGTTGATAGACTTTTGAGGTGTTCGATCGCAGTTATATAAATAACAAAGTATGCTGTAGTGACGACCTTATGTGTAGCTCCACATAACTTCATTTGTGGTTAGAGATCTTTTATGTTGCTCTCGCTGGCTAAGTTTATGAATTCACGAGTAAAATGCCTAAGCAACTCCAAATAAGATTGATGGAATAAATGGTTTCCAATAAATTAACCGGCGGTAAAAATGTCAAAAACAAGAAAACGTGAAAGAAAAATTATTAAAGAGTATTGCGCTCGAAGTTGGCCGATCTCGTCGATTAACGGTTTGCTTTTCTCTGTCATGAAGACAGCATGCCACCATCTGCGTCCAGGGTGTAGACGCGAACTACGCAGTGGTTACTTTTATCCTATACAACGCGGAGTATTTTCTGGCCGGGCAGACAGTGAAATTGGGCAGAATCTATCTTAATGGGACCACGTGTGTTACTCCGGTCCACCTGAATACAATGGACAGTTAGCTTTTGGCGGCCAGGCGTCAAGACAGGTGCATTTTTCATAAAAATATTTGACAGCTTTCTCGATGCCCCTAAAAGGCCCACTGCAAAGTTTAATCATCCGAATGCTTAAAAAAGAATACACCATCCTACAGATTGTTGAATGCAGAATCCTTAAAAAAAACTATGTTTGGAGCTCGGGTGTCGGTGCTTTGGAGGCGCCATTTTTATTAAAAAATCGATTGTTGAATTTTACTCGGGCTGGATTTGGTTTGTCCGGCATGGACTTTGCCAAATTTGCTGGAAACTGTTTATTTTTTAATTTTAATAACTTGCTGGGAATTTTTAAAATCAAGATCTACTGGCTCAAAGTAAAAAACCGAGTAGCCAGGGCGCGAAGCCCCAGCCCTCACCGAACCGGACGTGCACGTTGAATGCATCCGGCTCTTTCAACTTAAAACAAGTGTATTTGGACTTGTTTCTGGCGAACTAAATCTGGAATGACTCTAACAGGGCGAAATCCGATCTTCAAACTTCGCAATAGTGGCCATAGCCTGCGCCAAGCCACTGGACGTCGTTGCTGGCGGTACTTGCGTCTGAGGTATCGCACCAAAGCTTTGTGAACAGACCTGACCTCGCGGTAAAATACCCGATTGGCATTGCTGTACCTAAAGTAGTTGGCCCAGCCCAGCCATATCTCCTTTGCTAGCTTGCGAGCCTGCTCCAGAGTGTGGTGGGGCAAAAGCTTTTTCCTTAAGGCCTGATGCAGTTGCTTACGGGCTTTCTCCGAGGGCTGTCTGGCCACCCAAAAACGCTTGGGGTTGTCACGGAATGCTCTTAAGTGGAACTTAAACCCAAGGAAGGTAAATTTGGCGTCATGGTTTCGGCTGCGGTTTTTCATGTTCACCCTGGTGGTCTTTGATCCCTTAAGGGTGAGCTTTACTTCCCGCATCCAGTAGTTGAGCCACTTACTAGCAAGGTCCAGATCCCTCTTTGTTCTGGCCGCGATGACGAAGTCATCAGCGAAGCGAAAAAGATGTATATCCAGTCCTTGCGCTTTCACATCCTCGACTTTCTTATCCAATCCATAGTGGAGGTAAATATTGGCCAGCAGGGGCGACAGGGGGCCACCTTGTGGTGTCCCTTCTGGTGTCGGCTGCCAGGGTTTATTGACCTCTTTAAATCCTGTTTTGAGGATTTGGTGGATAAGATGGAGGATTCTTGGATCGACGATTTGCTCTTTGAGCATGCCAATGAGCTTTTTGTGTGAGACGCGGTCAAAGAAAGACTCAATGTCCGCATCTAGCACGTGGCGATACTTGAAGACCGTGTTTGCCACATCTGCGGCGCAGTCTACGGCTCGTCTATTCGGTCGGAACCCATAGGAGCAAGGCAGGAACTCTTGCTCATAGATAGGCTCTAGTAAAATGAGAAGAGCTGTCTGCACCACCCGGTCTTCGATGTTAGGTATTCCCAAGGGACGCTCTCTGCCATCCGCTTTAGGGATGTAGACTCTGCGGACCGGACCTGGTTGATAGGTCTTCATTTTAAGCTGTTTGGAAAGCTTCGTGGCGTAGGACCATTCCTTACCTTTAAGTTCTTCCACACCCAGACCATCGAGACCGGCAGAGCCGGAGTTATCGATCACCCTTTGTATGGCGTCACATAGTAAGAACGGGTCACACAACCACCTGAAAAGATCCCAGTGTTTGCGCCCTTGTTTTGTTTGAGTTGCCAGTCGGTGTTGCACTCGAATGGTTTGCGGGTGAAGGGACTTGCGCTTCTTCGCCCGGGCGGTATTTGTGTTCATTTTCACTTTCCTCCTTACCTACGAGTGGAACAACGAACTTGCGTTGAACCTGACAACCCCTTCCCCTTATCCTCCTTGAAGTGTAGTGGGCTTTCCCCAGCTTCTGAGTACTATGGGTGTCTCTGACTCCTGCCCTGGCCTCTGTTGCCTTATGTGTTCGGCTTTTGAGTGGGGTGGCTTACCAACCCAGCCACCTCCTGCCAGTCAGGTCTCACCAGTTAACATCATCCTCATACATCCGATCCTACCTGCCCGCACTCTGTGCAAGGAGCCGTCCTTTAAGATGTGATCGCTTTAAGTTCCACGAAGTTAGTGGGGCCTGACGATCACCCAACCAGACACCCTAAAAGATGTAGCCTTCCACGCCACCATACGCTTGGGCACAGACTCAACTTCCTATTAACTCACATTAAGAGTGTTCGTGTTCCTCGGGCCGATAGGTTTGGCTTTCTCAGAGTACCTCCTGATACTTTTCCATCGCAATTTCACCCCCGATGTCACCATCCAAAGGCGGCGATAAGCTTTACCCAGTGGCGTTGGGGCCTTCTGGGACGTTCCCATCCTACTCGTACCGTCCAGGAGGCTAGCCTCCTCGGTTCGCATCACTCTTGTTGCATCCGTGATTTGAGTGGGAAATTTCTTGGTATGAGGAATCGAACCGGCAGGCTTCGCTCCCTCGCCCCCTTGGGGCTCGGTCGCTCGTCTTGCTTCCATGGTTCGTTCTTGATGGTGTCTGTAAGATGTATGTGTCATCTTGGTCATAATGGTGGACGCTACCAACCAATATGCAGAATCCGTCCTCAATCCTCAGTTTTCAATGGAATCAGTAACTTACATTACTTTTCCGACAATTTCAGAGGCCGTCCTCAAGGAAAAATATCTCGAAAAAAGGCTCTCAATGAGGGAAATTGCCAGTGAATTTTCGTCCTCAAAAACTCACATCAGAGACCTGCTTTTAAGGCACAATATTCCGCTCAGAGAGCCTTCAAAATATCACAAAGACCATTCCCGATCTTATGGGAAACGTGTCCTCAATGGGCGAACAATCGACTTTAAAAAGGAACTTCGCACCATAGAGACAATTAAGAAAATGCACGAAGAGGGCATGACGGCCAGGGGCATTGCTCGCACCCTCGACACCATGAAGATTCCCACTAAGCAGCAAGGCAAAGGGTGGCATCATCACATGGTCGTAACAATTTTGAAACGAGAAGGGATTTATAAGTCCAAATGTAAACCAGGGGGGAAGAAATGAATACAATCGTCAACCTAATAATGACTATCATGTTTTTGCTTGGCTCCGGCTATGCAGCCAAAGAATTGCTTTTTAATGTCGAAAAAGCGGCAATCAAGCGTATTGACAAGGGCCTTTCCAAGTCAGAGCCGTTTGCTCAAAAGTTGACGGGCAAAAAGTTACCTTTTTAAGTAAACAACTTTCTTGTTAAGAGACTCTTGATCGGAAAGTCAAATTGGCTTGTGCCTTCTTCTCCGATTGAATTAAGAAGATAAAATGCGCCAGCTAAGTTGAGGTCCAGCCTTTTCATTAACTCGTTGCTTGCTCTTAAAGAAGCCCCAGTATCAATGATGTCATCAACAATTAAAAAGTTTTTCCCTTTTGGTATCGTGTTTTTTAAAATGGTCAGTGCCTCTTTTTCATTTTTCCAATTAAAAAACTCTATCTTTTTGTGTTCCATTTTGTCATAGAAGTTTTTGTGTTTACGAATAACGAGAGAGGGTTTTTTATAGAGTTGAGTAGCCATGCCAGCTAAGAAAAATCCCCTTGCTTCTAAAGCAACGAAGCCATCTATATTGTTTACATCAAAATTTATGGCAATTTTTTCTATAGCTTTATTTGATAATTCTGGCTCACACCAAAATCGAACATCTTCTACTCGTCTTTGATTCCATAAGAATAGAGCATCAAATTCTTTATTATCTGTCATGATTTTGTCTCAGCGATAAAGACAAATTCTTTCCCTGGTCGATCTGGAGCATCTCTAATTTCTTTGATGGCATATCCTGACTTTTCAAGTGATTGAATGATGTCTTCTTTTTCACGAAACCGTAATGTTGAATCGGAAGTGATTGCTTCTCCATCAGCTTCAAAAAAATAATTCCAACGAAAACTTACAAATTCATCTGAAACAGAAGTCACTTCGCACCAGCTATTTACAACTCCTATATTTGGCACTTCCAATTTCTTTTCAGTTTTGTCTTTTGTCCAATCAAGCCAGGCTTTTTTAGACGGGTCTCTAACTTCAAAAACAAGATGACCGTTGGTGTAGAGTGCCTTATGTATTGATTTAAGAGTTTGTTCCCAAGATTTATCTTCAAGAAAGACTTGAGCAACATTTCCAGTCATTACTGCTAAATCAACTTTAATCGAAGGAAGGTCAGTAGTATCTCCCAGAATCCACTTCACATTTTCGGTATAAGGTTTCGTCTTCGCCATATTTAAAGATGCTTCGGCTGGCTCTAAGCCAATTACCTCAAATCCGTTTTTGCCAAGGAGACTAGCAAAGCAACCTGTGCCACAGCCGATGTCGAGGATTGAGTTAGCATTTAATTCATTGGCAATTGCTAAGTAATGTTGGAGGTCATCTCGCTGCCCATCAAAACAATCGTAGATATTTACTAACCGTTGATCTTCAAATATTTTATCAGCCATATTTTCTCTCGCCTTACCAAAACCCTGGAACAGTGCCTTTTGGTGAAGGACTAAGTTCCACATCACATTCAGTATTAGGACAATTTTTTCCTTGGTTAAGTTCTTCAAGCCAATCAAATGCTTTTGTAAGTGATTTTCCTGCGCCTTCTATTCTTAATTTTTCGGGAAATGTTTTTTCAATTTGCTGCATACACCAGCAAGAATTGGGATCATTCACGTTCGATTTAGACGCTTGACTCGCAAAGAGTTGTTTGTGTCCAATATTTACCAAATACCTATCTATTGCTAGTGCCATAAGATGTTTTTGACTTTTATCTCCTAGATCAACAGCTCTTTTAGCCCATATAAAGGCTTGAAAAAAATGATCCGGCACATCTCCATGTTGATATACCAATGCAGCAGCAGAAAAGTCTTTGGCGTCTTTAAAGCATCCTTCTCCAAAAATTTCTCCAACACGCTTTCTTCGTGTAATATCCCTTTTGAGCATTTCAAAGAGTTCATCTTGAGTTTTATTGTTGAAATTTTCACGATCATCTTGATCGGCTTTAACAATTGTTTGCAACTCTTCGGACCTTAATTTTTGTCGTGGAACATCTTGGCGGCAAGGTTGAATATCTGTCAAATCTTGATTAGCTTTTGATATTGAAGAACAACCAAAATGAGCAAATGAAATTAATATTAACAATATCCTTTTCATAGGATAGTCCTTAATGTGGAGGAATCGTTTGACAACCTGTACTCTAGAAGAGGTAATTTTCGGTCCTTCCTGATTGGAGATTGAAATGTACCGATCAACTTACAACCAACCCTTAGATAAAATTTTTCCGCTGCAAATGGGTCGGCAACAATCTTAAACTTCTCCCACCCTTTACTAGCTGCAAATTTGAGAGAGTGTTGCCAAAGTTTCAAGCCAATCCCTTTTCCGATAAAGTCCGGTTCCACAAATAGGTGTTCCATTTCAGGGTCGTTCTCTAATTTGAAACTGTAAAAACCAATAATTTGATTATTTAGTCTCGCAACTCGAAGGAAATCACTTGATGCAAGGTCTTTTGAAATGATTAGATCTATTTTACAGTTTTCAATAAACTCTTTATCATATGGCCAGTGAGCTTTTGATTTTATTGCAAGTTGGCTAAGTTCTTCGGCTTCATGAAATTGACCTTTTGTTATTTTTAAGTTTCTGATTTCATTTTCCATAATAAGTTAAAAACTATCCTAAATAATTGTTTTCTCGATGAGCTATTTGCCAACTACGAACTTCAAAAGATCGAACCCCTTCTTTTACGAAAGGATCACTTTCTGCAATAGAAATGGCCTCACTTTTATCTGAGACAGTCACAATAACCAGCCCCGAACCATGATCGGAAAAAGGTCCACTTAAAACCAATTTATTTTGCTCATCGAGTGATCTTAAATGGCTGACATGATTTTCAATAATCTCTTTAGATAGTTCTTTGCCTTCAACTTTATTTAAAAATATGGCGTATAAGGTCGGTTCCTTCAAATTAATTTCTAGCTTCATTTTCTAACAACTCCATTTCCTGCGACAACTTGGCCAGACTTAGCTTCTCGATAGGTTATAAAAATATTATCTGGGATATTCAGCTCTTTACTCAATGTCGAGGCGGCAACCAAGAGAACCTTTTCTATTGCGTCCTGAGACTTTCCTTCAAAGCAGATAAGTTCACCTATCGGGGGATGGGTGTGCTCTGGCTGAATATCTTCACTGTTAGTTCCTTCAACATAAAGCCTTGGTTGAATTTCTTGCCAGGTGGCCCAAACGTGTTTGGGGTCACAGCCATAAACCTCGCTGATCGCAACAGCAGTCTTTTTGAGTGCGGACTGTATATCAACTCCAACTTTTTGAGGCAGGGCGCGCATATTTAGAACAGGCATCTTTACAACTCCTTCTGTCGCCGAGGGTCTTCAATTTGTGGTAAGCCATCTGTAATGTCGTAATAGTCTCCCTTTTCAGCAGTAAATATGTGCTGCTTTAATTTTGTATTTGTTGGAGTATCAAATGCCCCCAGGGCTATTGCAGTCCAGTCATGCTTACTTTTATCCAATGGGTCCCAAAATAGTGTGGAGCCACAGTTTGAACAGAAACCACGCCTTACTTTTCCAGAAGACTCATACCACTTTACAGAGTCTTCACCAGAAATTGTCACAGCAGATCGAGGAACGTCGGCAGATGCTTCATAATGGCCTGAATGTTTTCTACATTCACGACAATGACAAGCACTGGGCGGTGGCAAATCACAGGAAACTTCAAATTTTATAGAGCCACATAAACAAGACCCTTTGTGCATTTTCCCCCCTCGGTATTAGGCAAATCAACGATGATGCAACGTAACGTATTCGCCAAAAGTTGTCCATTTTGAAGTCTACCAAATAGGGTGATTTGGAGACCTGGCCCGGCGCGCAACTCAAGCTGTTAGTGGAAAATTAACCCCACTACAATAGCTATCGTTGCTGAATCAGCATTTCTTCAATAATGGGCTTTGGAACGATCCAGCCCCCAAGCTCTTTGACCTTTTGGTAAATATCGCTATTTGCATAGTTGTTGGTTACAAGGACCGCTTCCTTTGAAAGACCATAGTCTATGATGATCGAAAGGCCACTGTAGGAGCTGCCGCGAATCTCTTGGTCTATAAGGGCTAAACATTTTTTGCTTCTAATGTTTTCGGCGTATTCTTTAATTTGCCCAGGGCTGTTGATGTAAGCAATTTGTCCTTTGAAATTTTTTAGTTTCCGCGACCATCGCTCAAAAACAGATTTGTCGTCGTCAAGTACAAGAATCGTTTCGTAGCAATCAAGATTTAATTCACTTTTATAAATATCTATCTCTGGCTCAAAAGGAATGAACAAATCAAACCGAGTCCAATCATTCAATTGTGATTCAAGGGCAATATTGCCGTTCCATTGCTCCATTTTTTGAAAAACGTAGTGTAGGCCAAGACCAGTGCCGTTTGGTTTACCAAATGTGAAGCCTTCTTGTTTTATTTTGCCGTAGTGGTCTTTGGGAATACCCACGCCATTGTCATAAAACGAAATCTGAATACAATTATCGTGCTTTTGCATTTTGACTGAAATTTTTCCGCCAACTTGCTCGCTGAATTTAGATTCAATGGCCTCAACAGAATTTCTTAAAAGATTCGAGCAGACACGCAAGAAGTCACTCTCTGATATATAGGCGGCTTTTGATAAGGCTTCGGTATCGACTTCAAATTCCAAACTGAATTGATGGTCTTTGTAGGCAATTTTCTTTTCTTCGCAAAGTTGTTTCAGTGATGAGGCAAAGTGCAATATTTTTTGATCGCTCTTTGCTGGCACAAGACTATCATTTGTAGACTTACCTGATTTAACCAATGACTTTAAATCGCCCGTTATACCTTGAATGCGTTCAATTGCAGAATAAATGGAGTTTTTATCTCGTTCTGATAAATTCTCTGAATCATCCACCACGGCAAAGAGTGTTTGAATAGGAGACTTCAAATCGTGATTCACTTGTCCGATAATTTGTGAAACAAGCGCGTTTTGTTTTTTTGCGTCCTCAGTTTCTAATGAAGACAGCCAGACTTTTCTATAGTGTCTGAATAAGATTACCGATCCAAATACACATAAAATCCAAAAAATAAGGGCGTAAGGAACAAATGAAAATCTTGGATAGACAAACTTGAGGGTTCCCGCAACATTTTTTTGCTCGTCATCAAAGTAAACTTTGATCTCAATAAGGCCGTTGGTGAGAGTTTCCCAAATGCCGCGTTTAGAAAAATAAGATGGATTGAGAGACGCTGGCAGCGTAAAGACCCTATGACCATTTTCATCAAAGTACCCAGTCGCATTAAAGTTTTCAATTTGGGCTGCAGCTAAAGCCTCTGGCACCTCTCGGCTTGGCGCACTTTTAAGCTGCGACTGCACTTGATAGGTAATTTGCTTTGCCATCTCCTGTTTGTTGATGGCCGTTGAAAATAAGAATAAGCCCAAAATAAATGAAATAAAGCCGAGCTGAATTAACAGCAATCGAGTCAATAAATTTTTATCGGCAGCTTGGCTATTCATATCTATCCTATGGGGTGAGGCATCCAGTTAATATTGGACTCATCAACGCTTGACCCAGTAAATTGATGCAATCGTTTCATATTTATTTTTTCCAAAGTTGTCGGACCATAAAAAATATTTTGAAGATCATTCGACATGGCCCTAATAACGACAATGGGAGCTTCATCTAAAATCAAAATATTACTTTTTAAGGTTGAAAGCTCAATTTCGCTTTCCGCTTCAACTGTGTTGCTGGAATTTTCACTATAAAAAATCCAGTTCAAAGAGAGGTCATTGTCATCTTCAAGATAGAGCATCTGGTGATCCATTGAACTGTGATGGCTCTTATTCTTGAAATTTTCAATGTTGATAGTCTTCACATTCTTGTCTTCAAGTCTCCACACGACATTGCTTAGGCATTCAGTGATGGCTTTGGTTGTAGATACTTTTATATCTTCGTGTGATCCCAAACCCAATATGCAGCTAAATGGATTTTCACCTTCGGTTTTGCGAGCAATACATAAAGTGATTTGAGGATAAGAATAGATCACTTTTTTGAGAGTGATTTCGACCCTTAGATTTTTAAGCCTATTTTTAATTTGTTCAAAATCAATATTGATTCCGCTTGGGGTTTTAAGATCAGCAAAAGGTGTTTTTGTTAAAAAATGACAAAGAAACCCGTCGCGCTCAAGAAGCTCCATTTTTGCATTGAGTTTGGCGTTTTCCTCATTGGTATGCAAAGCAATACCGTTTGAGTGAATGCCAAGATTATCGCAATAAGCCCGTTCAATCGCTTCAGCTCCAGCAATGAGAAATGCCTGGTCTTGGTCAGCAGCGATGCCTCTACCTGTATAGGGTTTTCCATCGACTTGTAGCTGAACCCTAATGTCATTAAAGCCAGGAAGCCAATCTTTGACCCAAGTGCCCAATAGCGTTTTGAGCTGAAGTTGATTTCTGTTGTCAAAAAGCCATTGGGCTAATTTTTCTTTACTAGCCATAGTGGGTTGTTCGCATATATTTGTGAAAGTTCAATCTTCCAAGGTTTTCTTGCTAAAGCGACATAGGGCGCACTTACAAGTGGAATCAATGCTGGGCTTGATAGCACTTGATAATGTAATTCCCTGAGTCGCTTTAATCTCTCTTCTTTGTCCAAAATCTGCATATAATCTTTAAGCCAGGCTTGAGCCTCTGATTTTTTATAGCCAAAGATTCCAGCGTTCATGGAGTAAGAAATCAAACCAATGTCCTCCATAAATCCGGTATCAGGACCGCCCAAATAAATATCGGGAATCTCACTTTCATTTTTATATTGAATGAAAGCAGGAATATTGTTGTCTTCTGTAATTTTAATTCCACGCAATGCCTTTTCAATAAGTGGAATATACTCGCTGGCATTACCAAATCGCACAATCGACAAGTGAAGCCCTGTTCCGTCAGTGGCCTCTTCAATATTCTTAAACGTATCTTCGAGTTTTGTACGGTTCTCTTTGGTCAGGCCACCGTCACCGTAAGGTGGAAAAAACTGATCTGTTGGCTCATAGCCAGAGGTATTTTTGTAATAATCTCTGAAAACCTTCTTTAAAGATTTACCAACCATTAAGCGTTTTTCTTGGCTCAACCGAGAAATTGCTTTTGGTGTGTAGACGGCCACGAAGGTTCTAATATTCATTGTGCTGTGAAGTTCGGTGTCTGATTCTTGCTCTGAGAATTGAATGACCTTTTCTGGGTTGAGTTTATCAATGGTAGTGACAAAATCCACTTTTCCTTCCTGAAAGAGAGATAAGGAATTCGCGGCCCCGTCGATGCCACTGGGAACAAGCTCAATTTTTTGTGGCACAGATTTATCATAATGAAAGTGTTTGCTGTTGACAGCTAAAGCAACATTTCCGTGACCGTCATCACTTTCAACGTAGTAAAGGCCAGATGTGTTTCTATAGTCCGTAATTTTCAGCGTATTTTTGTCCACTGAACCAATAGGTATGATGGCAAAATCAATGGCTGCCACCATTTTTAACAAAAATGGCTTTTGTTCCCCAGGTTTTAAAACTAGGGTGTTTCCTCTGACCTCAATCCCGCTACAAGGCTCGTCGATGGACTCCAGTTTTTTCCCAGAACAGATCAAGTCTTTAAAATTGCCGTGGGTGTTTTCTGACAAAACAAGTAGTCGTTTCAAAGAAAATTCAGCATCTTTGGCCGTGATTTTAATGCCGTCAATGGTGAATAAGTCATCGCGAATTTCAAAGTGCAGTTCATCGCCAACCCATTGAAAACTTTTAGCGACCGCCGAAATAGGATCGCCTTTGTCCTTTGATAGATCAATGAGTGGACTGAATGTATTTTCTAGAAAAATATATTCAGGAGCCAGGTGAATTTGTGTCGGCTCGTAATCCGTAACCTTTCGGTTATATGGAAAGGCCACTCGTAATGTGTCACTTGTTGTTTTCATTTGATTTTCCTGATTCAAAGACATGATGCCAGCTAATACTAGCACCAGTCCCGTTACGACAAAAATAATTTTTTTCTTCATATTGCCTTACCAACAAATTGATCCGCCCATAGTTGTTACTTCATTGACTCGACCTTCTTCTCTGAGTTGGTCCAGAATTGACTTTCCATCCTTAGATAAAGTGACGCCATCTTCTGTTTTTTCAGCCAAGCCTTTTTGCAGCATCAACTCCAATACGTCACGAAACTCTAAAACGAGCTGTTCGTTGTTTTGTTGTTCTGAAATATAATCAGTGTATGGATTTTCTGGATTATTTTCCGCGTGCGCCCCGTAGGACAATGTTAAAAATGCGATTGTCGCAATTAGTTTTTTAGTCATGGTTTTCCCTCCCGTTATAAAAAATTTGCTGTTATTTGGTGTAAAAGACCTGACTTTTCCCTTTCAGAAAGGTCTTTAATGTTTAAATGTTTCATTCTTGATCTTAGAGTGGATCTTTTCTCTCCAAGCCCAAGTCGCTTTGTTGCCTCGGTGAAGTTGTAATTGACTTCATCAAGTGTATTTAAAATTAGACTGATTTGTTTCTTACGGTATTCTTCATCTAATTCCGTTAATGTTAGAAGTGAGCTTTCAATAGTTTCTCCCTGACGGATATTTTCTGGAAGGTGCTTTGGTGCAATGACATCTTCATCCACAAGGACATTTAATTTTTCAATGACTTGAAGTAGCTCTCTGACGTTTCCAGGCCAGTCGTATTTTTCTAAAAACTCCAGAGTTCTTGCTGAAATTTGTTTTTCTCTGCCAGTGCGATCTTTGATGCCGTCTAAAAACGATGCAACCAGTGGGCGAATGTCACGTTTTCGATCCCTCAGTGGTGGTATGAGTAAGTCCAAACCTTTAAGACGATAATAGAGATCAAGAGAAAACTTGCCCTTTTCACAAAGCTCTAGCAAGTCGGGTTTTCCCGCAGCAATCAGACGAAACCTCACAGGGTATTCTTTTTGTCCACCAACGCGGCGAATTTTTCTTTCTTGGAGAACTCGAAGCAATTTAGATTGTGCCGCTTCACTAAGATGATGAATTTCATCCAGAAAAACGGTGCCGCCGTTGGCGACCTCCAGTATTCCTGCTTTTTTCTCGGCACCCGTAAAAGAACCTTTTTCGCTACCAAAAAGCTCGACCTCAAGCAGTTGCGAGTTTTCTTTATAGTTTGAGCAGTTGATGGGATAAATCCCTAGATGACTTGATTTTGAATTGTTGTGGATGCCGTGAGCAAATAATTCTTTTCCAGTTCCGGTTTCACCAAGTAAAAGCACATTAAGATCACTTTTTGAAAACCGTAGAGCCACTTTTGCACATTCAACAATGGCTTCTGATTCTCCAATAATTTTTAATTTTTCTAAAATTGCTTTGTTGTCAGATTCTTTATCAAGTCTCTTGATGGGAGCAAAGTCATGTTCATAGCCTAATATATGATGTTCAGTAAAAGTGATCGCCTCGTCTTTTCTTAGTGGCTTGTAAAGATAATTGTCTACAGAGGCTTGAAGCCAAGACTGAAGGGCTTCTTGCGAATCATCTCCTGAAACAATACAGACCGTGAGCATGGGATTGAGTGACTTGATTTGCTTGGCAATTTCAACTCCAAGTCTTTTGACCTCACCATCTCTGCGATACTGGTAATCAATAAATGCCACTGAATATTGAAATGGATTTTCTTTAAATGTTTCCAGAGCCACTTCGGGCGATTGAAAATAATCAATCTCACGGTCAAGATTTGAGAAGATGCGCTTGTAAGCATCAATGCAATCTTGTTCGTCATCTATGATTAAAATTTTTGATCTCATTTACACCCCCAATGTCACGCGACACACTTAAAGCAAGGAAGGGGCCAAGAGCAGGAGCTGCAAACTAAATTGTGTAGGTACTTGTAACTAGAAGCATTTTCCCCACTTTGCTTCTAAACAATTTTCGATTGAAAGTCCAATTGGTGGCGGCATCCCGCCAGTTGCTTAGATAAAAAGCATCTAAGCTATTAAAAACAATGAAAGTTTAGTCAATTGAAGAGGTGGCGAGATCACGCCGATTTAAAAAGTAAAATTTAATGAAAACGAAGTAGGTAATTAAAATTATTTACTTTTCAAGTATTTACTAAGAGGTGGCGAAAAAGTGCCAATCCCATAAAAAACTTTAAAAGTTGAAGTTTTTTCATGGATTTTTAGTGGGATTCGCTAATGGCAGCCATTCCATTTTTAAATTTTGATTTATCCTTTCATGGTTTCGTCGCACTCGGATTTTGCCAAGCTATCGAAGCCGCAGCGAAGAATATCCTCAACACGCATGAGTTCTTTTGAAAACTCTTGAAGGAGAATGCCAATCCCTGCGTACTCATCGCCATCAATACAGGATTCTTGAGCCTGGAATCGAAAGAGGCTGCCGACTCCGTTTAAAGATGAAGAAACGCTAGAAATGCGCTCGGCAACCTTTTGGACCTTTGTCGGTGTTAGATGCTCTATGTTTTCCATTTTAAAGCCTCTTTCGATCTTGTAAATTGAGAGAACTATATATTACAATAATCAGTATTGCAATACTAATTACAGCAGTCAGGCATTTAGCTATACTGTTTTCATGCTTGATAGTTGGCTTAATAATTTAAAAACGAATTTAAAGAGGCGTCGTTCAGAATTGGATTTGACGCAGCAGGAACTTGCCAATAAGTCCAAGCTCTCAATGGCGACCATTCACAAGATTGAACAGGGCCGCTCCGAAGATATGAAGTTTTCTGTTCTTGAAGCTCTTGGTAAAGGCTTGGGCGAGAAAGACCCGCTTCAGCTATTGAAAAAGCCTGAGTAATAAACTAACTAGGCTAATTTTTGCAAAGCATTTTGGGCTGCGACTCTGACCGCTTTTCTTTCGTCTTTTTTTGCAAGACGATCAAGAATGGCTTTTGATTTTATTATTTTAAAATGTCCGCAAGCATTACAAGCCATTTGTCGAATGTACCACATCGGATCTTTTAAACATTTTGGTATTTCAGAAGTATTTGCTTTAGCATCTAGTTCAATTAAAGATGCAATTGCATTGCTACGAATTCCACCACTTTTGTCTTTCAATAAAGTGGCAATTTTTTTTCCCGCTTTTTTATATTTCATCCGAGTTAAGCCGCGAATAGCATGGAGCTTTATTGTCATGTTCTCATGATCTAATGCCTCAATTAAAATGGGAACTGCTCGTATATCTCCAATTGCTCCTAAAGCTTGGAGGCTCCATTTTCTTATTCTCGGGCTCTCTGGATTTTGTGCAGATTCAAGCAAAAGGGGAACTGCGTTTTCACCTATTTTTGCTAATTTTTGAATATATTTTTCTGCAATAGAATCGCTAGGAGTATTCAGTTTATTAATACAGTTTACAATTTCTTTGTTTTTAATCATTACAAATACTCATGGTTTAGATCCAGTTCCATTGTCTACCCAGATTCGATCCTCGGCAAAATCAAAGCCTATTTTTTCATAGGTATGGACGGCTGGAAGATTACTTTTTACAACGGTGACAGTGACAATTTGAGTAAATTCTAAAGCATGAGACACCAATGCAGAGGTTATTTCTGTCGCAAGACCTCTTCTTCGAAAATCTTTGTGAGTCTCTATCGAAACTAAATTCCATGCTTCAGGTATGCTCACCATAGACGAACCAATTGCGGCAAGTCGATCTTCGACAAAAATTCCCAAGAAAAGTTTTGCTCCGTTCAGCCAACCTTTGAAGCGTTCCGCCGCTTGTGGTGGAGCACCAAAAAACTTTGCCAAATAATTTGCATCATCACCACTTAATTTGCGAGCGTTGCCAGTATGTTGCGGAATGTATGTATTTCTTGAAACATCCATTCGTTGCTCTAGAAATACTTTTGCGTCAGGATAAAGTTCTTCAATAACTGGTAGCAAATGCGCTGGAGTTTCTCTAACTACAAAGGGTTCGTGGAGTTCAGCAGAAATAAATAGAGATTTAACAGCATCTTCATTACCATTAGCAATCAAGGTGGGGTGCCCATGTGAAGCTGGATGGCCTGAAATGAGAAGGTAGCTAAATTGATCTGAATTTTGGACATAGAAAAACTTGGACTGGTTTGGCCAAACCGTTAAGTCTTGAATTGACCAGGCATTAGCAACTCCTTGACGCCGTAATTGTTTCAGAACACCTTCCAAATCCACCTTTTTCGCAATTTTAATATCAAAGTTCATAGGCATTCACATATCTTAAACCTGGACATAAAAGCAATATTTAAGCTAATGGGGGAATTCTTTGCATATTCATTTTTTTCAAGAGGTGGCGAATGGTTGGTTTTTCGGCGTAATCTCGCCAGTCATCAAAATATTATTTTTATTACGTTTTTTAAATTTGCCGTCGTAACGCCGCCACCTCATCAAATATTTTTGAAAATTTAGAAATACGGAAAGCCTTTAATTTTAAGTGTTTAGCGAAATCTTATTATTGGCACAATCCCTGTAATAAGAGCCTCCCGAAACCATGCTCGTCATCAAATGTGGCGAGACAACTAACGGGAGGAAAAATGGAAAGTACAAAAAATAAAAAGCCGTGGCTTAATTCTAATGGCAAGCTCAAGTCAGAAGAGGAAATAAAAGAAGATTGCAAATCTTGGGGTCTCGACGCCTGGAATGAATATTTAGAAAACTTTGAAGTCGGTCAACGAGAAGACACGCTTGAAGTTCCCCATGAGATTGAAAACTTCACGGCGAAAGAATGCACAGAGCTTCTTTTTTCTATGGCTTCAGAGGAAAAATATGCCGCTCTTAAATATGCGCTTAGAGGGTGTATTGGTAAGCTCACTTATACTCAGCAACAATTCATCCACAAATTTTATTGGGAAGGTCTTAGCATTCCTAAAATTGCACAAGAGCATGGGGTCAGTCGCCAAGCCGTTTCAAAAATTTTGAAGGCTGCGCGGGAGCAAATCAAAAAAGAACTAGAAAATGGCTCTATAAAAAAGATGGCTGACCTAGCAAAAACACTGATGGCCTCATGATTCGATCTATGGTTGCCAAAAGTTGCAAAAGGTTGCGGTTAGTTTCCAAAAATCCACTTTTGTCGATTTGGTTGACATTTTCCGTATTAGTGAAGGGATAAAAAATATTTATCCCAGAAAACATAAACTACGGAGGTCAATATAAAACTGATTCGCAAAGTTTTAAACTGGTTTTGGTTTAAGTCCAAAATACCTGCTGAAAAGGATTGGGAACAAATCAGAATCCAGCAACACACCATTGAAGAAATGGAAAGAGTTAAATCAAAAGCAATTTTTTTATCAAGGGGGTTTTAAGTGTTTTCAGATTTTTCAGCAGAGGATCAGGTCGTTGTGAGATCGCTCCTTAAAAGACTGCCATCAAAACAGAAGAAAGCCATTGTTCTGCGTTTTTGGCACAACTACTCAATTTTTGAAATTGCAAAATCACTTCGAGTTTCTTGGGGTGAAGCAGACGTATTACTTAAGGACGCCATGATTTCTCTGAAAAAAGACTGCATGAAGCATCCGCGTTTTTCAAGAGCATTAAGAATATCACTATCAGCTTAACTAAAGGGGGCAATATGAATTTATTCGATATATTTAAAGGCAGAAAAAGTAAAAAAGGAAACGTATTAAAAATTCGCAGCATTGGTCATGGGTACTACGATGAAGACGCCGATTTTTGTGAACTTCTCATTAATGGTCTGGAAAAAGAAGGCTACACGTTGGAGCCAGAAACAGACATCAATGCCGCTCATGATTACGTCATCTACTTTGAAAATCTAGAGAACGAAGAATTGGAGCGAGTGGGTGTTGGATACCTTTTGCATGGCCGCAATGCGGGGCTGATTCAATTAGAGTGGGATTTGTACGACAGCACAAACATCTATATCAACCTGGCCCGCTATAAAACTTGTGAAACGGTGCAATTGGCAGTCGCTTAAACATGATAATCACAGGGAGAAAGGGAAAGTCTAAAATTAAGTTTACGGGAAGATTCCAAGGGAAGTGTCAATTTTTTAAATTAAAAGGAGTCTTTCATGACAAATAAAAACGGAGAAACATTGATTCTCGGCTGGCTTGATCCAAGAGATAATACAGTCAACCACGCCGGAGTCAGCTTTTACAACACCAAATATGGTGAATACTTGCTTAAAATTGATGAGGAGCCCAGCGAAAAGCAATACTTCCTCAAACCATTTGCAAGTGAAAATGACCGAGTTGAGTACAGAATGGAGCTAGTCATAAAAAGAAAAGACGGCACATTTCTGAAACGTCAACTTGTGGGAACGGGATATAGTGATGCTAAGACAGATGGAAATGTCTTCATTAATTACGGGTCTAAATTCAAAACATTGGTTCTCTACCTTAACGACTAAATGATTTCAAAAAATATCTGGTTAGTTGGGGCCATTATGATGGTCGGTGGATTGCTGTTTGTTGCTGACCCTGCTTTAGCCCAAAGTTTTGGTGGTAGTGGATTTGAAAGCCGAATCCAAGGCTTTACCAATAACTTGATGTCGGTGATACTTCCCGCCGTGGCAATACTTGGCCTTCTCTATGCGGCCATGCTTGCTGCCAGTGGTGATGAAGGAGCTAAAAAGCGCATGATTTTAGTGGTGATTGCGAGCGTGATTGGATTTCTCGCGCCGCTTATTATTCGCTGGTTTCAATCCGCCGTTGGTGGGTAAAGCTATAGAAGTTCATACTTCTGAAGTGCATCGAAATTTAGATGCAAAATTTAAGATCGGGGGCCTTGAGGCCCTCGATCTTCTTATTGCTCTAATCTTTGGTGCTGTAATGAACCTTTTCTTTGGTGGCACTGCTTTAGAAATTCCATTGGTTATTGGTGGTCCGGTTCTCATTATCGCCGTCTTTTATTTTGGCAAGAAAGGCAAGCCTGAGAATTTCATGGCCCACCTGATTCGGTTTTATTTAGAACCTGGGTTTTTCTCGGCTGGAATGGAATCAAAAAACAATAACAAAATGAGGTTAAAAATCTATGAGTAGCTTAGTTGATGAACTGGGTTTTTGGCATTTTGATGAAAACCTGATGGTTTTCAGTGACGGATCACTGGGCGCAGGATTTAAGCTATCAGGCTTTGATATTACTTGCGCTTCTGAGTCGGCAATTAATCAATTGAGCCAATGCCTTGAAAATTTACTTGTATCTTGTGATGAAGGTATCCGGTTACAGGTTTTCTACAAACTGTCTTCCAATATCGAAAATTTAATTGAAAACCATCAAGAGCTTTCAAAAGATATTGAAGGCTCCTACAAACGTATTGCCGATGCGAGATTAAAGTTTTATAGAAAAAATCAGGAGCAAAAGAAATATTTTGTTCCAAGCATTTATTTTTTTATTAGAAGTCAGTCATTCAACATGAAAAGGCAAAGTCTTTTTGCTTCAAATAAGCAGTTTGAGCCAATTTCTGAAAAAGACTATTTAGAAAAGAAGGAAAAATTTCTTCGTGTGGTCAAACAAGTGGAATCTCTTTTAGGTTCTGCAAAATTGTCGCCCTCGATTCTTTCACCAAGTGAGTGGTTTGATCTTGTCTTTGAATATTTAAACCTAACGAGAGTTGAAAAGATTGGAAAATCCCAGTTTCGAGAATCAGAAAGCTTTCTTGATCCATCCATCAGTGAACAACTGACTCTCACGGATTTGACGTGGGACAAAGACTCAATCAACATTGGTGATTACAAGTTCAGGACAATTAGCCTTGCGCTGCTACCAGAGGGTCAAACTTTTGCTTCGATGGGAAATATATTTTCTTCAGTGCCTTTTCACTTCTGGATCAGCCAGTCGATTCATTTGCTCGACCAGGCGAAAGAAAAATCATCACTGGAATTAAAACGTCGTATTGCTCACTCGATGGCTTCAGGCAGTCAAAACGTCAGCGATTTAGAGTCAGAAAATAAATTGGGTCAAATTGAAGGCTTGCTTTCAAATCTTTTAGAAGGTTCACAAAAACTTTTGTCGTCTGATTTTAACGTCATCATTTGGGGAAAGACAAAAGCGGAGCTTGATGACAAGACCGATGAAATTTTAAAAACCTTTAGAACAATGAACCAAGCCGAGGGTTTGCAAGAAACCTTGGCATCCAAAGAGGTATTTTTAAAATCAATTCCTGGCAGATGTGAAGGTGTTCGACACAAAAAAATGAAATCAAGCAACGCGTCTCACCTGATGCCTGTTTATGCCAGTTGGTCTGGTAATCCGAGAGCCGTTTGCTTGCTCCCAACAAGGGACGGAAGCCTTTTCTCTCTTGATCCCTATGCGGATCATTTGCCCGCTTGGAACGGCATTGTGTTTGGTGGTTCTGGAAGCGGAAAAAGCTACACCGTGGTTCAACTCATGGCGATGTTTTACGGCAAAACCAGAATCAATGAGGCTGGCAAATTGCTCCGCCCTAGAATCGTGTGGATAGATAACGGTGCCTCTTCAAAACGGCTGATTGAGATTTTAGATGGTGAGTTCCTAGACTTAAACCTGGACTCTGATCTATGCCTGAATATGTTTGATCTCAAAGAGGGAGAGACAACACCAAGCCCTGATCGGATTCGTACTGTTTTGGCAGTATTGGAGATGATTCTAAAGGATGAAGACAAAAAAGCACTTGGGAAGCGCGAAAAGGCATTGCTAGAGGAACAAGTTCACAAGGTCTATAGCGAAGTGAAGAACAAAACGCCAACACTTTCAGACTTAAAAATGCTCCTTGATAATCACAAAGATGAGCAGATGAGAAAGTTTGGTGAAATTCTTTATAGCTGGACTGGTTCATCAGCTTACGGGCAAATGCTCGACGGACAAACCAACGTGAAGCTCTCCAAAGACCTTGTTTCGATTGAAGTTCAGCACTTAAGTAATTATTCGGATTTAAAAGACGTTCTTTTACTGTTGCTCACTTCATATATTCAAGACGTTGCCTCTTCAGATATTGAGCGTGAATATTTGCTGATTATCGACGAAGCCGAAAGACTTTTTCAATCAGAGCTTGCAAGGCAAGTCGTTATTACTTGCTATCGGACATGGAGAAAATTTAAAAGTGGCATTTGGTGTTTGAGCCAGAACTACAAAGACTTTATGGCCGACAAAGCTCTACGGGATGCGCTGATGACCAACACAACCAGCGTGATTATTTTAAGGCAGAGAAAAATTGATTGGGATGATTTTAAGAAAACATTTGATTTCAACGACACGCAAGTGGAACGGATCAAAAGTCTCCAAATCAAAAAGGGCGAGTATAGCGAGTTTTATTATCTTCAGGATGAAAACGAAGCCATTTTGCAGCTCGTACCAGAGCCACTGAGCCATTGGTTTTCCACTTCGGACGCCAACGACAAAATGCTCATCGCCCATACGGAGGCTGAGAACCCTGAATTGAGTAAGCTAGATGTGTTGGAACTGCTGGCTTTTGGGTCTTGAGCGGCGCATTATATGAAATATTGGCCGCTTCAGTTATTCATTCGTTTACAAGAAAATGTGCCAAGAGTATTAATCGGAACCATATATAAGGGGGAAAAATGAACCGTGGACAAATATTATTGGTGATTTTGGTAAACTTTATTTCTGGATATGCCATAGCCGCAACTCATGAATGTGTGGCACGAAAATCTCTCTTTTGGCTTGATGCAGATGGTGCTTATCATACTCGTGTAGCAGAGACTAAATCTTTTAAAATTGTTTCTGACGAACATGAAACTCCTTATTTCTTGAAATTGATTGATAAGGAATCGAAAGAATGGGGTCAGATTAAAGTTTCAACGGGTACACTTTTAGATTCTCCAGTAGGAAATGTGTTACAAGCTGAAGCCTTGATTGAAAAAGAAGACGGAAGTATCGCAGCTCGTGTTTCAACAGTTTTTGACAAAGATTCAAAATTTGTTCGAGCCAGTACAATTTTGGATGTTGAAGATACCGACTTCGATCCAAACATTACGTTAGACTGCTATGTCTCCGGCAAATAATACTATTCAAATTTTTTAGAATTTAGTCTTAAGGGGAGTTTATGAAATTGCTACAAAGTTTAATCTGGATTCTTATTTTTGCCTGCGTTGGTTGTGCAAGTAAAAAAGGTTTCAATAGAGGGGATTTGAAAGAACAAATTGGCGTTGTCAATCCAGTTACGGATGATACAGACATTGCTAAGACATTAAAAAAGAAAGCCAATCTGCCAAAACCCTTTAAGCTTGCAGTGTATTTTAAGAACCCAATTCAAAATGGTGCAGTTAATTCAACTTGGAGATGGAGCGAAGAAGATAAAGAATCGTTGATAAAAGAAGCTGAGAAATTAAAAGAAGAAAAAATTGTTTCTCAGGTATTTCCAATTATCAGTTCACTTGTGCAGGAAGAGGACGTTAAGTCTATCCGCATGGCTGCCGCAAAACATGGGGCGGATGCAGTTCTTATTATTAGCGGCGTTGCAGATGTTGATAGGTACATAAATAATTGGGGGTGGACATATATTCTTTTGGCTCCCGCTCTTTTTATTCCAGGGTCAGAGGCCGATACACTGTTTATGGCAAATGCTTCAATGTGGGATGTAAGAAACGAGTTTTTATACATTACTGCTGAGTCTGAGGAAATTTATGAAAAAACCTATGTCGCTGCTTTTGGAGAAAATGACAAGTTTCTTATAGGCGAAGCAAAAAAGAAGGCACTGGAGAAATTGGCTAGTCAATTGGGTAAAATGATTAAAGGTCAGTAATTTGTTAAAGGCTTTTTTATTTCTCTTCGGAATATTTGCTTCAAGTGTCTCCCATGCTAGGGTTTTTTACCCACTCATGCAGATTGGTTATGACGGCGGCGGTGAATCTCTTCGAGATCAATCAGATCAAAGTGATTTTGATATAAATGCTGGAACGGGCCTCTTTATTTCTGGCGGTACAATTATCAGAGTTTCTGACACGAATCCTCATGCTTTTGAAGCCCAACTCACGGTTGCGTATAAGTTTAGTTGGGATACTGACGAAGATAAGGGAGATGTCAATTGGACGAATATTCCATTGGAACTAATGTACTTTTATAAAAATAAAAGAAATGGATTTCGCTTGGGCTATGGAGCTTCTTATTATATGTCGTCAAAACTTGAGGGCGAAGGTGGACGATCTGACATCAATAGAAAATATGAGAACAGGTTTGGCTATATTTTGGCGATAGAGAAAATGATTGAAAACCATCGTGACGAAGGAATGCTTTCGTATGGGATCAGATATAATATTAGGGATTTTGTGCCCAAAAGTGATGGTTCTAAAAAGAGCGGCGATGCCTTCGGCCTATACATGACAGTCGCTTTCCCTTAGTAGAGCCATAAATTTAGGACTAATGTCATTGATTCAACTGGACCAAACCTATCTTCTTTCGTATCTTAAAGTATGAGAAAATTTCTGGGCATTTTTATAATCTTATTTTCTATAGCAGCATTTTTCTCTGGCCACCTTTTTCTTAATGAAACTATGGTGGCAGTTTCTAATCCAAGTGAATATCATTTTGGATCTGAGTCTATGATCGCTGAAGGAGGAGATCACTATAGATCTCTGCCTGCATATGTTGAGCATGGACACTATTTTGCGACAACCTTATTTTTTATTTCAGTTTGCTGTAGTCTTATAGGTACATGGATTATAACAAAGCGAAAATAGTAACTTCATTTTCATTAATTACTACGATGTCATTCCGCTTTGATGGGGTAGCACTAGAAGAAAGATAAGTATTTGATTCCATGAGTTTGCCAGCTAACTTTTTTGCCAAAAGAAAAGGCTGGACCTGCTATATATTCTTTTCTAAGATTGGAGGCATGAACTATCAAATTAAGTGGCTATTATTTGGTTTATTGCTCTTTATCCAACACCTTCATGCATCGCCCAAGTATATTAATAAAAATGGGCAATTCAATCTTGAGCTGGGTGAAAAAGTAAAAAAGACTGTAAAAGAGTATGATGCAAATTTTGAGGTATATAAGTTTGACGATTTCATGCCTACGGTGAAAAAGTCATTGAAGCCGGATTCTAAGCAAAATTTTGTGTCAGTAATTGGAGACATGAATGGGGACAAAGTTCTTGATGTAATTTTGTCTGGCTATAATAAAAAGAATGACATTTTGATTGCAGTCGTTTCGTCAGAAAAAGAATATAAGGTGATTGAAATTTCAAAAGGAGCAAAAACTTCTTTAAAAGAAAATTGGATGGTAACTATCTCCGGTAAGAAAGAATATGGGTTATCGGATTTCATTTCTTATGAAAAGCCAAGGAAAGTAAAATCACCTTATGAGAAGGATGAGCTTGATCTAAAAAATGACGCTTTCTCATTAAATTTTTGGGAAAAGTCATCAACCATTTATTATTTCAAGAATGGGAAATTTGAACCCTATACTACGTCTGATTGATTGCATCGGAGGCTGGATAATTGATGAGAAGGATATTTAACTTTTTCAAAATTGCGAGTTTGGTAATTTTTTTGGGACTTGTCGGCCTTTTATTTGTCTTTATCCTACAAGGTAGAAGTGAATATCAAAAGGCTTGGTCAAATTCTAATGTTTCTTCAGTTCCTTCCTCACCACAGTTTGAATTGGTAGCTAAGAATGCAATTGATTTTAAAACCACAAAAAATATTTTGATTCAATTGAGTGTTGCCAACTTGGTAAAGAATGGAGATGTTGAATCGCGCCCATCAGCCGTAAAACAGAGTCAAATTTTATTGGCACCCTATATCTATCTGTTTGCAGATGGTGAAGAGTCCTATATGCGAATTTTTCATTATGGTTATTTTGGGGCTACCAATAATATTGGAGACCCTTTGTTTGGGGTTGAGTCGATGTCTCAACAATTATGGGGAATAAAACCTCAAGCTCTAACGGTGGCTCAATCTGCTTTGCTGGTGGCTATGAGTTGGTCGCCATCGTATTTCAACCCATATAAACATCCAGATCGCGTAATAGAAAAGAGAAACAAAATTCTTCAGATGCTCGTTGAGAAAGATATTATTACTTCCGAAGCATCCCAACTAGCACGAAATGAGCCACTGGGACTCGTTAAAAAATGATGCTAGAATTTAAGAAGGCAAATTTAATTTTTGTAGTTTCAATTTTCTTTGCCTTACTAAGCTCGTCTTTTATTAATCTTTACTGTGATGACGGAAGCCTAATGGCATCTTTAGGTTGGAATAACTCGTATGATGATTCTTTCGCATTGGTATTTTTTCTGTTTCCTTTGCTGCCATTTTTAATAAGTCGCGTTTTATTAATAAAGAAACCAATAAGTTTGATCGAAGTCTGCTACTTCCCAGCGGCTTTGGTTGTTGGCCTCATGATGTTGGCAACTGACTATCCGTTACATGCTTCTATTGCGGCGACTTTTAATTATGGTACTATTTTGGACAAATTTTCTCTGTTCAGTTATATTGTGTCTTTAGTTTTACTTCTTTACACTTATTTTAGTTTGGTTTTGGAAAGAGCAATTTATTTAATAAGAATATTTCGGTCGGACAATTCAAAACCCTTCGTTTGAACCACAATCGTTTTTGAAGAGGTTAAAAAAAATGAATGAAGTCAAACTACTTAGACTCCTCTGTGGGACAATGGGTCAAAAGTTTTAGAAAGATCAATTTTCATACAGAATTTTCTAAGCTATCTATAGTCATTATGAGTCAGTCATTTGTTATTTTGAAATTACCTAAAGAAATTGATGAATTCTATACTCTTATTAAGTGGGTTGAGAAATCTATTGAGGGTAATCCCAAGGTAAAATCAATCCTTGAGTGCGAGGATGAAATTAGAGAATTTACTCGCTCTCTTGATGGCCTTGCCCCGACGATAGATGTATATCCAAAAGATATTGAAGTAAAATTGACTGTCGCCGAAACCACTCCTAGTTGGCAATCCATATATTGTTGTAATAGGAATCTTGTCGAAGTTGATTTTGGTATAGAGCAGTCTTTTTTAGATCGAAAAGGGAAAAGTTTTGAAAAAAAATTACTTTCACTAGCCGAAAAACTCGGACTCTATGTTATCTATGACTCTGAAATAGTAATAGGTCAAAAGCTTCAAGTAGATCCAAAAAAATCTCCAGATTATCGAGAGAATAAAGCAAAGGTAAAAGTCATTGAGAATCTACCAAAGCTTTCAGAAAAATTTAACTCTGTAATAGAAGCAAGTGTGACATTGACTCATCCGATTAAATATAAATTCGTCGATCATTTTCAACATCCACGAATCGGAATTATTTGTGCAGACGAAGACTATGCCAATGTCTATAGAAGTTTTGACAGATTTTGTTCGGGTCTTTATTTACACTTAAGAAAGGTCACAAAGTCTGATATTAACTTTCAAATTCTGAAAGCAAGCCAAGTAAAAGAATGACAGTTTTAGTCTAGGATTGAAAGTTAGCGATCCCACTGAGTGTAAGGGAACAGCATTATTTTTCAGAAGTATATTTAAATTTGAATAATCAATAACTAATTTATGGAGGTTTTATTGCGAAAAAGACTTATCGCAATGCTATTGCCTCTTTTCTTCATCACTCCTTCTGCAAATGCGTTTATTGATCCAACAGGACCAGCTCAGGTTATGTATCTGACAAAAATTCTGTTGGAAAACTACAAACGCTATCAGCAGCTCAGAATGATGATGGATCAGGCAAAAAATTCAGATAACTATTTTAGAACGATTCACCAGGGACTTGAAAATATCACAGGGCTTTTAGAAAGCCTACCAATTGAAGATCAAGGCGTGCTTAAAGAGCTTCGAGACTTCAATCGCTCCCTAAAAACGGTAGCGACGCTTTATGGTCAAATTCCAAAGTCTCCCGAAGAGGCATTGCAGGAGCTCCACGACCAAACTGTGGCTGAGTCGCTTCGTATGGTAAACTCATTTAAGGATTTTTCTAAATCCCAGGAAAGCAATTCAGATTCTCTTCGGATTCAGAGTGAATCGGCGTCTCCAAAGGGAGCTGCAAGGTCGGCGGCCATTTCAAATGCTTTGATTCTTAAAAGTATCAATCAATTGATTCGGCTTCAGAGTCAGAGTTTAAAAATGCAAAGTGAACAACTTGCCATGAGAAATCGGCAAGATAAAAACTCGGTATCTTCCTATCAAGAGGTTGACCGCAGTCTTGGTCTGGCCTTTAAGAACTTTAAACGTGAGAAAGGTTTTTTAAAATTTTAAGTGTTTGACCAACTCGCGGTTGTTGCGAAGGATATTCGCGGGGAAGTTTTTGAACTTTATTGGATATTACTTGTGCCCCTTGTGCTTCTGTTAATCATCTTAGAATTTTTCAAGGGTAAGCAAGACAATATCGACGTTTTTGATATTTTAAGGCGCGTTGTGATCTCAATGCTTCTACTTTTCTCCTTTGATTATACAATCAATGTCATTGGGATGATTGGCGACGGCATTATAGATAAAATTGACAAGATCACTGATGTCTGGGAAGTCCTGAAGAATTTGGGGCCAAATTATCAAGATTCATCAAGTAGTATGTTTGATTTGAGAGGACATATTCTGTATGTCTTTGCACTTGTCGCTTACATTATCGCCTATCTTGGCTTTTTTGTAGCGGAAGCATTGACCCACTTTGTTTGGGTGGTGCTTTTTACGGTGTCACCCTTGATGATCTTGGCTTATGTTCCAAAATCTACAGCCAATGTGACGGCAAATCTTTATAAAGGTCTGGTAAAAGTCATCATCTGGAAAATTCTTTGGACGGTTTTAGGTGTGCTTTTGTTAAAGCTCGCTATGAACCCCGTACAAGGTGGGCTTGAAGACTATCTGCTGTCGATCATTCTTAATCTTTGCATTGGATTAAGTATGCTTTTTATTCCCATTGCAACTCGCTCACTCATCAATGACGGAATGGAAAGTGCGGCTTCAGCTTTGGCCTCTGCACCAGCAATGGCAGCAGCGACAACGGCGAAGCTATATGCAACAAAGATGATTAAGCAAGGTGCTGCAAAAACCTGGGGAGCTGGAAAATTTGCAGCCAAACCACTGACAAATCCCATCAGTGGCCGAGTCAGTCGGTTTAGAGAAAAGATTGAGCCGAAATTTCAAAACTTTAAGAATGAATACGCAGATATTAATTCTCTTGGGTGGAAGCATCGAAAAAATCAAGAAAAAATATATAGGGCACATGGAATGTCCTATGAAAATCCAAATAAACGTAATGGAGGTAAATCATAGTGAAAGTAAAAAACGAGGTAAGATTTAGATGAAGAAAAGCCCAGCTTTAAATGCTTGGGCAGATATTAATTCATTACTTAGAACACACAAACTCATCAACGCAGGGCTTATCTTGGTCTGCGTTCTACAATTGTTCATAATTGGACTCATGTGTTTTTCTGATCCTATTGTGGTGGTTCAATCAGAAAATTCACAGAGCTATTATGGCGGCAAAAGGGCGAATGTTTCCATTTCCGAAAAAGCTGTGGAGGGGTTCGTTGCTGACTTTTTAAAACGTCGCTACGAATGGACAGAGCTTGATCCAATGACAATGAGAAAAAGTCTTTCTCCTATCGTCACGGATGGACTCAATGCCAAACTGTTTGAGCTGGTTACTTACTTAAAAGATAAGGAGTTTCAAGGTAAGAAAACCTCGCAATCTATTGTCAATATTGAAGTGAATGTCACAGACGACAAGGTTATTGCCAGTTTTGACAAGCTATTAAAAATTGAAGGCATTCCTATTCCAGTTCCAACAACTGTGTCTTTGAATATCATCAAAGGGTCAGCAAATGTTTGGAATCCGATTGGTTTGTACGTCAATGGCATCAAAGAGCATCAATCGAAGTGAAAATGATTCTGTTTTGGGTCAGTTTTTCACTTTTGTGTGTGCCAGTGTCTTTTGCCGGAGGAATTAGAACAGTCAACGTCAATGATACAAAGATGCAGCCCATCCTACTTAGGATGGGTAAGGCATCTGTCTTGAGGTTTTCAGAAAAGCCAAAAAAAGTGGTAATTGGTAATCAAAATTATTACTCGGTGGAGTTTATTGAGAATGATTTGACGATTCAGCCTCTTGGCGATGTGGAAACAAATCTTTTCGTCTATACGCCTTATCACACCTATGGATTTATTTTAAAGGTGTGTCATGGCTGTGACTACGATGATTTGGTCTATGTAAAATGGAAATCAAAATTCTCACCCGTAAAGAATCCGCCTGTGAAAAAAGAAAACCCAGGCTTTCAAGCGATAGGGTTAAAATTTGGTATTGAAAAATCACTCAAAGTTCTCGTTGTTAAAACAAGCACTGATTCAGAGAGGTCATTAAGGATGATTGACCTTGAAATCAAATTTGATGGCAAACCAAAAGAAACGCAAAGTCTCACATCGCTGAGATTTGTTGCGACACGCTGCGGTTCTCCACTGAAAGGGCAAGGCTATGTAGTAGAAAAAGATGTACTGAAAACAGGCGAGGTATCTAAAGCTCGTATTTTTCTACCATTGAAGGAAACTAGGGGCTTCACCCTCAATGCTTTCTTAAATGAGAAAACGTCAAAAATCATCGTTGAGAGGAGGTATTTGCAGTGAAATTTCCAAAACGTGTCACAGGCCTTTTTCTTAAAGTTGATGGGACAAAAGATAAGGCTGATAAAAAATCAATTTTTCTTTCTTGTGTTGCAGTTGTTGTTTTTGGAGTCGCTATAACAATGTGGTTAGGGTCCAAGGAAGATACAAGTGTCGTCATTAATTCGACAGTGCCAATAAAAAATGAGAGCAAGAAAACGAGTCAAGAGGCTCAAGGCTCTCCAAAAGTGAATGGAATGCTTGATGCTTCGGCACAGGCCGCTCAAGCTCAGTCTCGAAGAAACCATAGCGGCAGCCCACAACGCTATGTCAAAAATATTGAGTACAAAGCCACTCAAGTTATTGAGCGTAAAGGGCCAGATGGACTAGAGAGAGGACTTCCACTTGGAACAAATCTCGTCGGAAAACTTTTGACGGCCATTGATACAAGGGAGACAGATCAAATCTACAAGGTTTTGCTTCCTTATGGGGGCAAAGACAAAAATGGCGGCAGCGTTCCTAAGAACACGATTGTATTTGGGAAGATCAGCTACCCTGGAATGGGCGAAAAGGTATTTATTCAATTCACTCAAGGCTTACTGCCAGATGGAAGGGAGGTTAAATTGAAAGCACAGGCATTAAACTCAAAAGATTATTCCCCAGGACTTATGGGTGATTTTCATGGGAAAAGAACAGAAAGAATTGCCGCCACGTTGGGGCTAACAATGGTGTCAGCCATGACCGACACTCTCACCGAGCGTGAAGCTCTAGGAAGTGGGGGTTCAAATGGCTCGACTATAGCGGTTGAAGCCACGCCAAAAGCCAATGCAAAGAACGCATTTTATCAGGGCATTTCAAAAGTGAGCGAAATGGAAGCCGGAAGACAGGCATCAGAGTTAAGCGACTCCGAAGAATATGTCACGATTCCTGCGGGTAAAGAAATGATCGTCAACCTTGTTTCTACTTATTACGGTGAACAGCAGTGAGTGAAAAGAAAAATAAAGGCGACGGTTTAGAAAACGCCGTCATTGGCATCGGAAAGAGTTTCATTCTTATTTTTAAAATATGTGGCTTTGGGATTAAAAGAGTCAAATTCAAGAGCATTGATATGTGGGCCACAATAACAATTGTGGCAAGTCTTTTTTCTATATTGTTGCTTGGGTCAACGAATTATCTCGAACAAGGAATGAAGTTTTTCTTTGGTGATCCTCTGACTTTTTATTTTCGACTGTTCTTTTATTTATCAGAAGCCAGTCAGTATATGACATTGATGACTTTGTTCTTTGTCGGCTCGCTGGTGTTTTTTGGTTTTAAAGAGTTTAGAAAATATGCGGTCTTTCAAAAGGCCATCGACCGTGCTGGATTAAAAACAGCAATGGGTGAAAATCCAAAGGTTAAAGCAATCATTCCCACTGGTGAAAACCGCAGCAAAGTGATTGTAGAAACTTTTGGTGTTGGTCTTGGCAAGTTTGAGGCGCAGAAAGACAGTTTAACGGCGGGCTTTAGGCAAACAGTAGAAAGCATTAATTTGGCAAGTGACAAAGGAAAGGTAGAAATACACCTCTGCGAGCGCGATTTACCGAATGTGGTGGGGTTCCATGAGCTATACGCCCATGTGAAAGAACCTTACTCATTTATCATTGGACAAAGCCTTAAAGGGCCAATGGTGCAACCAATACGCTCTCTGCCCCATTTGCTGATTTCAGGGGCCACAGGTGGAGGGAAATCAGTGTTTTTCCGCTCAACCATGCTTTCGTTGCTGAAAAGCTCTCCGCATATTCAACTCTACCTACTGGACCTTAAGCGAGGTGTGGAAGTCAAAGAATTTGCGGAACTTCCCAACGTAAAAACGGCCAAGGATGAAACCGAGGCGACCAATATCTTAGGGGCATTGGTTAAAGAGATGAATCGTCGCTACAAATTTTTAGAGGACAAAGGACTCAAATCAATTGATCCCATGAGGGATAAGTTAGATTTGATTGTCGTTGGTGTCGATGAGGCGGCGGCGTTATTTGGTAAAAAATCAAATGCTCTTGCCAGTCAACACATTGGAGAGTTAGCACGTTTGGCAAGAGCCGCAGGGATTCATTTGATTCCCTCCACGCAAAAGCCAGTGAAAGAAGCCATTTCGACTGAGACATTGGATAACTTGCCAGGGAGAATGACATTTAGAATGATTTCCTCGGCGGCTTCTAACGTGGCAATGGGTGGAAACCTTGCGAAAAAACTTCCTGCCATCAAAGGGCGAGCGATGTGGACCAATGGCAGCGACCATCAGCAAGTACAGGCACCTTATCTTGATGACGATGCAATGAAAGAAGAATTGAAAGTGCTTAAAGATGAGTTTGACAATGGCGAGCGGAAGAATTTTCAGCCACTATTGGAATCCTCTAACTCATCTAAAATTGATAATGCAAACGAAGATAATTAATTCAAGTAAAAAAGTCTCGAAAGTGATTCTAGGTGATCGTGACTTTAGAATACTTTGTTTTCTGTTTGAAAACAAAGTTGCCACCAGGAATCAAATCAATAGGTATTTTTTTGGAGGTATATCAAAAGATACTGTTAATAGAAGACTTAGGAAAATCTTATCTTTAGGGCTGATATGTAGAATGTCTTTGAATGCAGGAAGAGAAGTCACATACTGCTATTCTCTGACACAAAGAGGACTGACAAAAATCAGGCCACTACTACCATATAGTGTAAAGGGAAAAGCAACTCTAAGTGAATGTCTGATCCACGACACCGCTTTGGTAGATATTCGCAAAGTTTTTGAGAAACAAATATCAGTTCAGCATTACTTCACTGAAAATGTGCTTCAATCGTGTGTCGATTATCAAGACAACGAAGAGTTACATCCATTTGTTGAGCTGAATAGTGATGCTGTGGCTTTTGTGGATTCAAAAGTTGGAGTCCTTAAATTGGCTATAGAGTTTGATACCACACACAAAAGTAAGGTGCGATATGGAAAGAAGGTGGATGAATACTATTGCAGAAATGGTGTTGATGGAGTGCTTTATATCTGTATGGAGAAGTACAATTTGAGAGGTCTGCAAAAGGTAGATCAACAAGTGGCAACCCGTCATGGTAGCAAGCCAAAGATGTACTTTTCACTGTTCAGTAATGTCATCAATGCTGAGAACGAACTGATTTTCAAAAACGCAAATGGGTCGGTCTTTCGGGTCAAGTAGTCGTCAGATGACTGCTCTCGACTTCCGCTCTCAACGTGATCTCGATGAGAGCGGTATTAAAATGGTAAGTATTTAATTTGATTGATTTTGGACAACTGAAAATCAGAGCAGTCCGAAATATGGAGCTAATTTGTATAAACAATGTAACAAGGAGAATATGTATAAAAAATAAAATATTGATGAGTTTAATTATTGGAAGCGTGATGCTATCAGGATGCGCTTCAATGAAGGAGTCTCTTGTAACTGGTGTCGGTGTTGGAGCCGCAGCAGGAGCAATTGGAGGTTCTATTTCAAATAGAGAAGATCAAGGAAAAGGGGCATTAAATGGTGCTTTAATCGGAGCCGCTATTGGTGGAATAAGCAGCTATATTATTCATGGCAGCTTAGAGAAGCGTGATGCTACAACCAGAAAACAGACACTTCTTAATTTAGATAAGTTTTCTGTGTCTACCCCACAAAAAGGTGGCGGCGGTGTTCAAGACTTTAGACTGTCAGCACCTGATGTAGATAAAGAGTGCTTTGATTGGGAGGTCAAGGGCGACAAGCTGGTTCAACAGCATTGTGTCTGGACAATTAATGGTAATTCTTTTTGGACGCCTTCAAAGGACTAACATAGATGAATTTATCTAAAAATGATTTAGCTTTAATGAAAATTGTCTCTTTGGGAATTTTAATTCTTTGTGGAATTTTTGTTTTGGAATCTATTGAAAAGTCCAAGCATGATACAAGCCTATTAGAAGAAGCTAAGATTAGCAATTCGGAGTGCCAAGAGAAAGTTAAGATTGAAAGGAAGAACTCTTTCAATGAGGGGTTTTATAGGGCCTTTCAAATTACTTTGAGTCCTCAATTCAAACAAAATGAGAACCAAAAAGATGAAAATCGTTAAGCGGATTTTACTTGGAGATAACCAGGCAAGCTCGGTCACTCAACTGACCGAAAAGTTGAGACAGGATTCTTGTAAAGTCGATGCATCGAAAGTTGTAAACGAGATTCTGGAACTTTTCTTTAAGAAGTATGAATCAACGGAGTTCAAAACTTTAAGAGAAAAATTCTTTGATAAGAAAAACTATCTCAAGCAGCTCATTAGTCATGCCTCAAGTGACGAAATTGACGAGTCAATTAAACAGTATTTAAGCCAAACAAGGCCCGTCAAAAAACGTGGCAGGAAATCAAAGTCATCAAATATCCCAATAAATAATGAAGAAGCTGCAAGCTCCTGAAGAGTATTGGCGATTAGATGATGAAGAGAAAAAGAAATTACTTAACCAATGCGGCCCTGATGGGCCGCTTAATTCTGTTGTGCCAAATCATTTGCTTGGACTAAACATTTCTGACCAGTGCGATGTCCACGATTTCATGTTTTCAAAGGCACAAAATAGTGAGGATTTTAAGGAGGCTGATAAGGTGTTTTTAAAGAACATGATGACGCATATCGAAAATAACCCTAGCTCGCTCTCTATTTGGCGTAAAATGCTCGCTTATATCTATTTTGGCGCAGTAAGGATATATTCATGGTTTCAGAAATAAATGACTTGATAGTAGATAAAATATCTACTATCATAAGGAGGAAATATTGGCTGGAAGTGCTGTGGAATTGAAGAGAAAGATTCTGGATAAAATTGAAGTTGAGATGAAAAAAAATGGAATGAGCCAAGGTGAACTTGGCCGACAATTGGGTGTGAAACGAACTGATATAAATAGATACTTAAGGGGTACAAATACTGCCGTCAGTCTAGAACGTATTATTGAGATGGCCGAAACAGTTGGTTTGGAAATTGATGTGACAATAAAAAAGAAGAAAGGATAACTCATACCCAACGAAGATTTGGGAAGAGATTGTCGGAGTTGCGATACATTTAAAAAATGGAACCAATTCCATAAAAAGAAAACTGGTCAAAATGGATATGATAGTCGCTGCAAGAAATGTCAAAGAATAGAAAGAGTGACAAGAAACAAATTGGTGAAAGAAAAAATGAAATCCAAGAAGACAATGATTATAGACAGCGAAAAATTGACGGTAGAATCTGTTCTTGTGGGTCAACCAAACCGGAAAACTGTTGATGAGATTTCGATGATTATTGCAAATTCCTATAAAAACCGAGGGATTGCCAATGGCTAGAAAAAGATTGAGTCATAAAGAAATCAAAAGGTTAGTTTTGAAAGTTGTTGCTGATTGTAAGGCCATTGCTGACGATCACGTTAAAAGCTGGAAGCCTTTTGATAAAAACTGGTCTACAATTGAAGGGGCTGTATATTTAAGACTTTCGGATGATACACAAGTTGCAGTAGAAAGAGGGTCTTTAGAGCAGCAGATTCACATTGCAATTGCAGAGTCTCAGTATCGTTCAGAACAAGAGCGAGTCAATTATCGAATCACAGAATTTTATATTGAGCCTGGTATTACTGGAACCCATGATAATCGACCTGAATTTATTCGACTGCAACACAACATAGGACTTAAAAAACATCGCTTCATAATTTTTAAGGAAATTTCTCGATTAGTGAGAGATGTTGAAATTTGGAAGCGATTCTTTAAATTGTGTCAAACTTATGATTGCGAAATTTGTATTCGTGGGTTGCCTTTTAACCCAAATGATCCCGCATCCATTTTGCAGCTCGATCAGTTAGCTGCCTATGCTGAATTTGAGTCCCGTACTACGTCAAAAAGAATTAAGGAGAGCAACCACTCGGCATTAATCACTTCTGGAAAGTTTAATGGGAATTTTCCGTTATTAGGGTTTGATGTTGTAAAAAATGAACATGGGGAAAGTACAGGTGTCTTTAAACCCAATAGTAAGGAGCTTAAACAAGTCGGACTGATAATGTCTGAGTTTTTAAAGGTTGATCGGTATACTACGATTATTGACTGGTGCAAACAGAGAAATATCAAAAACAAGCGAGGAAAAGAATTTAATCGTGCAAGCATTAAGGCATTGCTTACAAATCCTCGATATATTGGAAAATGGTATCGCAATAAACAAAACAAAGGGAAAAGGCAGAATAAATTGATGCCTTATGACCGATTCACTGAGATTCAATTTGATTATGGCTGTGTTGTAGATCAAAAACTATGGGATAAGGTTCAAGCCAAAGTTATGGAAATGGATAATTCAAGAGCGAAGGGAACAAATCGTTGCTATCCACTTTCGGGTTTGCTTGAGTTTACGGATGGCTCCAGATTTGCGGGAAGCGGAGCTTGGGGGAACAGTTATAAATCTACCTATTATTACAATAAGGACAATAACATCAGGGTCAAAACTGATATTTTTGAGGGAGAAGCAGAAAAAATTCTTAATCAAATATACTCAGGTGCTTCTGATTACCAAAACAGCATTGCCAATTATATAGGCAAGAAGGACAATACTCTGTCTGTGACTAGGGAAAAAATTAATGAGGTTGATTTGTTATTAGAGGAAATCAAAGCCAAAAGAGCAAAGCTCGATAGTCGGCTTAGTTTTTTGCTCGAAGACGATGACTTGGAAATGGCTCGATCATTTAAGAATGAGTACAAAAATCAGTTCGTCGCCTTGAAAAGCGAAAAAGAAGAACTCAAAAGCAAAAGGAACCAGCTTCAATTACTGGAAAAACAGCTTCAAGAAGCGCAAGGATTTGGTGAAGAAAAGCAGCTAAAAATCGTGGCTGAAGCCTTAAATTTCGTCAAACAAAAGGACTTGGTATCTCTCAAGTCCATCTATAAAAAATTGTTTCAAAAAATCATTGTCCAGCCTCTGGACAGCTCCAAAGTTCAATTAAAATTTATTTTTCGGGAAGCGTCTTCAACCCTTGGCAGGGTTGAGGACATATTCTGCATATTGGTAAAAATGGTGGAGCTGACAGGGATCGAACCTGCGACCTCAACGCTGCCAGCGTTGCGCTCTCCCAGCTGAGCTACAGCCCCTTATTCGACTTTTGAAGCGTGATATTTAGCCAGGGTGGCTTGCTGTGGCAAGGAAATAATATTTTATTGAAATCCTCGGTGCTTAGCGCATTAATAGGACTTCTGACTTATTTTCAACTCTGACTCTCTCGAGAGCAGGAGAATTATTGGAGGCGACTGTTATGATCGTGCAGGCAGCAAGTGCTAAGAGATATTTGACAACATGGGTCATTGGGGCGGCATTGCTTTTTGCTAGTGGCGCTCAAGCGAAGGATTTAACAAACCGTTTGGGCGTGGGGTATACGGACCAGTTTTCGGTGTCCTTGCCCAGTCTTGCCGTTCAATATTATCCCAACCCTCAAATCGGGTTGTCGGCAGCTCTTGGTGTCGACACGGTGGAAAATGATTCGAAGTTTGGATTTATGGTGAAGCTTTATCGCATTGTTTTTATGGAAGATAACATGAACTTCTATATGGGAACGGGTGCTGGCCTTATCAGCGACGAAGACAATGGAAACACCGATACCGGTTTTGAGCTCAACGGCTTTGTTGGAGGTGAGTTCTTTTTGCCTGGCCTTGATAGTCTGGGCCTTAGTTTTGAAGCGGGTATTGGCGTATCGTCCGTATCCAGCGCTGTTCGGTTTCGCACTTTTGGTGACCATCCCCTTAGAGCGGGCATGATCTTTTACTTTTAATGAGGTGTATTTATTATGAAAAAACGTATTCAAAGTGAGTCGGCACCAGCTCCAGTAGGGCCATATTCACAAGCTATTTCGGTGAACGGATTTTTGTATTGCTCAGGGCAAATTGCCATCGACCCAAAAACAAATGAAGTGCTCAGAGGCTCGGTGACCGATCAGGCCCGTCTTTGTATGGAAAACGTAAAGGCCGTCCTTGGAGCTGCAAATTTAACTTTTGATAATGTCGTTAAGACGACGATATTTCTCACAAACATGGAAGACTTTTCTTTAGTCAATGAAGTGTATGCTTCTTATTTTGGCGAGGTGGCTCCGGCTCGGTCGACCGTGGCCGTGTCGGCTTTGCCAAAGGGCGTTGATGTGGAAGTGGAAGTCATAGCCCATCACAATTGATCAAACTTTATGGGGCGCTACTTACTTTGGGCCATATTTATTGGAGTGCTGTTGTTGTTCAGTTGGGACTTTTACCATCGAGCACTCACTTTAAGAGCGGAGCGACCCACATCCTGGGGGGAAGATCACTCTGCCGATTGTGCCATTGTTCTTACTGGCGGCCCAGGTCGGGTTGCTGAGGGGTTTTCTCTTTTAGCGCAAAGACAAATAAAGAAACTGATTATTTCTGGCGTTTTCCCAAAAGCAAAGTTGCGAGAAATTTTTCCGCAGTGGCCCTACTATGGACAACTAGATGAGCAAGACGTGGTGCTAGAAAAACGATCGCGCACCACCTACGGGAATGCGCTTCAGTCGTTGCCCATTGTTGAGGCTTTGCACTGCAGGGACTTGGTGCTCATTACCACCCGCTTGCATATGCCACGAGCTTTAAGCACATTTCGAGCGGCCTATCCTGAGAACTTTCCCATATACCCCCGCTCGATCATTCGCAATTCTTACGTTCCCTCCTGGCAAAGCGTCACAGTTGAAGTGGTGAAGTCCATGTTTTATGACCTTTGGGTGTACTAAAGGTCATCCTCCTTTTGAGATCCACAGAGCTTGTGTTGTAGCTTCAAAAACACAGCGGTTTGAGTCAGGTAAATTGCCGTTGCTTTCCCACTGGACCTCGACGTTTTGGTAGTTGCAGGCCACTTTATTATATAGAGATTCAAACCGTTAAGTCCCCCGCCGAATTGGCCGATACGGTATCAAGAGGGGAATTTCTGTGGCAAGAATTGCAAATGCACTAATAGGGCGAGTTGACAGTGTGGGCCGGAAGGTCATCGACAACATTGAATACACAGTACAGGTGTTGTTAATGATTTATCTTTCGGTGAGAGCGGCCTTTGTCGATCAAGCCCAAGGGATGCGAACGATATTCAGCGTGATATCAGCACAGATTTATTTCACCGGTTTTCAAGCCATGCCCATTGTGACAAGTCTGGCTCTTGCTTCTGGCGGAATTGTAATCATGCAGTCCACGGCCCAGCTGAATTTGCTTGGCGGCGTTGACAACATAGGAAACTTGCTTGTGGTTATCATCGTTCGCGAAGTGGGGCCGCTTCTAACGGCCCTAATCGTTATTGCTCGTTCGGGCACGGCCGTTGCCTCTGAATTGGGTAATATGCGCGCCAATCGAGAAATCGACGCCCTTGAAGTGATGGGGATTGATCCGCTCAGTTACATTGTGTTTCCTCGTATTTTTGGCGGAGTCATCAGTGTCATCTGTCTTGCCTTTTACTTTGTTGCCATCGCCCTACTTGGCGGATTTGTTGTGAGTCGACTCACAACAGAGATGTCTTTTGCCTTTTACATAGACTCTTTGGCTCAGGCTTTTGCTGCCGAAGATGTGCTTTTATTTTTACTAAAAAACACCTTTAGCGGGGCCATTATTTTTGCCATTTGCTCTTTTCAGGGGCTTTCTGTGAAAAAGAGCCCCCATGAAGTGCCACAAGTTACCACAAAGGCCGTGATGAAAAGTATAATTTATGTGATCGGGTTCAATTTGACGGTGACAACGTTGTTTTACCTCAATCAATTGCGAAAACTGGGAGTGTTTTAATGGCGAACTTTCCCGTGTTTCAAGATCTTCAATTTAAAGACCTTTCATTGGCTTTTGAAAACGACCAAGTGTTATTCAATGACGTCAATGTGCAGTTGCCACTTGAAGAAATAGCTTGGATTCGGGGAGCCAGTGGCGAGGGAAAATCTCAATTGTTAAAAATTATGACGGGACTTTTGATGCCAACAAGGGGAGATTTTTCAATCAATGGCCAGGGCGTAGGGCAGATGTCTTTTTCTGAAATGCTGCCCTACCGATTGAAGATGGGTTACAGCTTTGATTACGGAGGTCTTTTAGCCAACCGAACGATCCATCAAAATCTTTCGCTCCCATTAATGTATCATAAGATTTTTAGTGAAGATGATGTGAACCAAAGAGTTCATGCCATGCTTGAGAGGTTTTTACTGAGTGATGCGGCAGACCTGCGTCCATCAGAAGTCACTGGCGGTAGTCGAAAGGCGGCATGTGTAGCCCGAGCTTTTCTGGCTGATCCTGAAATGGTGTTGTTAGATGAGCCCACCATTGGTTTGCGAGCAGAGGCGCAGACGATTTTAGCGGACCTTATATTAGAGCAAAGACAGCGCGGAACACTAAAGCATGTCTATGTGGCCAGTGCCAATGATGCATTCATGGAACCACTGGCAACAAAAGTGATTGAAATCAGCAATAAAAAATTGGTTTGTAAACCGTCTGTGGGTGTGGTCGCTCCACTCAGGAAGGTGGCAGAGGGATGAGAATAAAATTTAACAAATTCGAAAGAGTCGCTGGAGTCTTTGTGCTTACAGCTGTGGTGGGGTCGGCTGTGGCCACTGTGGGAATCGCAGTCAAAAAAGGATGGTTTTCATCGAAAATCAGATTTGAGACCCGAATTGAATCTGCTGATGGTTTGCACTCGGGGACAGTGGTCAACGTGGCTGGTCTTCGAGCCGGCTCCGTATCTGAAGTGGAACTGCTCTCTGCCGACGAAGTTCTAGTGAAGTTTGATGTGTTTGAGAAGTTTCATGGTCGAATCAGAGAAGATAGTCGGGTTCGGGTGCTACGCCCATTCATTATTGGTGAGAAGGTTCTTGATATCACCGTGGGGAACGAGAGTCATCCTATGGCAAAGCCAGGGGCCGTGCTGGCTTCAGAAAACACTGTGGATATGATGGACCTAATGAGCGGCAAGAAGTTGGGTCCTCTTTTAGGGACACTAGAGGGGCTTATGGAGAATATGAAAATCTTAGCCGAAGCCTTTGCCGACACAAGGCGAACGCAAGCCTTCGTAGACATGTTCGATGCTCTCACGCCATTGATTAATAATATGAATCAGACCTTTGAGAAAACCCCGCGCCTGTTGGGCAACTTTAACGATATGGCCATTGAAGTGGCTCGTATGGTGAACCAATTAAATAAGGTCATGCCGCAGATTCTTGAGGAGGCCCCAGAAATGGCTCATCAAGTGCAGGCGGTGATGTTGCATCTAAATACATTGTTGTCCACCCTGGAGCCGGCCATAAAAGAAGTGGGTCCGGAGTTGCCGCAGGCATCCTTGCGAGCTCTTGAAGCGCTCAACGAGGCCGTCATAGTACTTAAGGCCATGCAAAAAACATTCATGCTGCGTGGAAGTGTAGAAGATGTGAAAGAAGAAGAAAACAAACGAAAGCCTGCTGAAGAATAATTATGAGCTCAGAAGCGAGAAAGCAAAATCAAGTGATCTTTAATCCCAAAGCTCTTGGGCAGTCTCTTTGTGAAATGGGGATGGAGGTCATTTCTGCCGACATGCAACAGGTGGTGAGTCGCTGGTTTCATAGTGAATTTGATGTGGATCTCTTTGTTTGGGAAGATGAGCGCAAAAATATTATTAAGCAACAGGTGTGTTTTTGTGGGCAGGTGGTGGAGTGGAATATCGTCGAAGGGATCCGCACCGGTTTTATCATTGACGAAGAGACGGACAGCGAAGGTCATGCAGAGAGTCAGAGTCGTGTAAAAAATGAACCACCGTCATCCACATCCAGTGAGGTGATTATCTACGACGATGAGCTACAAGGGGCAGCGCTGAGACAGGCCATCGAGCTTCTCCAATACTCAGACCAAATTAAGGCCGATGATCGCTTGATTCTTGTCAATAATTTCATCCACGCGCCGCAGATGGACAAAATGAATCCCAAAGAAGTGTTGAAGCAATTTGGGAAAACTCCAAAGGGTTCCTCTGTCAGCTGGTGGCAAAAACTCCTTAACTTCTTGTCCTCGTAATTTTTTGCGGTGATAATGCCGCATGCTCACCTGGGATCTATTTAAAAATTACCTTCTAAGTCCGCGCACAGGATCATTGATCCGGGTGATCTCTCGTTTATGTATATTCGGAATCGGTGTGAGTGTTTTTGCTTTGATTTTAGTCATGAGTGTGATGAGTGGGTTTCATCGTAACATCAAGCAAAAGTTGCTGGCGGTCGAGCCCCATTTGGTTGTGACAAACTTAAAAGGCCTGCAAGATCAGGTGGTGGCCGAGATCAGCAAAGAGCCCGGTGCTGAATACCATAGTTTTGAACAGCAAGATGTTATCCTTCGCACAGTGGACGGCCTTTTCGGTGGAGCCGTAGCCAATGGACTTGAATCCCCGGCGATGGAGCAGTTTTTAAAACGGGCTGAAAAATTCTCCAACCATAGAAAATCCAGTATGGAAGATGATCTGGATCTGTCGGCGCTGGCACCTGGAGAAGTGTTAATGGGCGTAGATTTGGCTCACAGCTTAGGTGTTTTGTCTGGGGATGAGGTGGTGGTGGTGCCACCGGAGTCTTTGTTGTTGCCGGCCGGTGAGGTTCCTGAGTATGCGCGTGTGCGGGTAAAAAAACTCCTTTCTACGGAGCTCTCAGATATTGACTCGCAAATGATTTACTATGGATTGGGTCAAACGTTCCAGCGATTTGGGAATACGGCTAGCCGACAAACGGGGATTATGGTGCGCCTTAAACATTCGGAAAACTTTAAGCCCTTACAAGGTCGGCTTCAAAAGCTGGGCGTCACAGTGGAATCGTGGGTGGATCGAAACTCCACCTTGTTTTTTGCTCTCACCCTTGAAAAATATGCCATCGCAACCTTTTTAGGGCTGAGTGCTCTCATTACCAGTTTTTCGATTATCACAGTGCTTGTGTTGTTAGTGACCCACAAGCGTGGCGATATTGGCATGTTGAAGGCAATGGGTCTTTCTCGGCGTAAAACGAGACGTGTGTTTGCTGGGATTGGGCTGCTTCTTTCTGCCATCGGCCTTGGAGGAGGTTTACTGCTCGGTGTGGCGGTGGCATCTTTTTTAAAAGCCTATCCATTAAACATACTCCCAGATATTTATTATGATTCATCGATCCCCGCCGAAGTGGATGTGGCCACTTTGATTGTAGCCACCATTGGCGCCATTTTAGTGGCGGTGGCGGCAGCGTGGATACCCTCTCGCATTGCCGCACAAGAAAGTGTGGTCGATGGACTTCGGGCGGACTAAGCTGAAACTTCAAAGTCACGAAGGGCGTCAGTTAAAGATGTTTTCTTGTCTGTGCTTTCGGTTCGTTGGCCAATGATCAAAGCGCAGGGGGTTCCGTAACTTCCTCCAGGGAAATCTTTCATTCGTGTGCCAGGTATGACCACAGAGTTTTTCGGAACACGACCCACATAGGTGGATCCCTCTTTTTTAGTGACATCAATGATTTTGGTGCTGGCTGTGATGGTCACGCCCGCTCCTAGAACAGCACCCTCTTCAATATGGGCGCCTTCGACGACTATACAACGACTGCCCACAAAAACATTGTCTTCAATGATAACGGGATTGGCCTGCAGTGGCTCAAGCACGCCGCCAATGCCCACGCCGCCAGAGAGATGCACATGCCGCCCGATCTGCGCACAAGATCCCACTGTAGCCCAAGTGTCCACCATGGAGCCTGATCCCACATAGGCGCCTATGTTGACATATGAGGGCATTAAGATGGCCCCACTTTCAACAAAAGCCCCTTTTCGAACAAGGGCGTGGGGGACCACTCGCACACCTTCCTCGCCTGTCCACTCTTTTAGCGGGATTTTATCCACAAAGTTTAAGTCGCCAGCCTCGATCACTTTCATTTTTCTCTGGCGAAAATACAAAAGGATCGCCTTTTTTAGCCACTGGTGAGTGACCCATTTTCCATTTTCTGAGCTGGCGACCCGCACCTGGCCCTTATTTAAAAGTTTAATGGCATTTTTAATATCGTCATGTTCTTGTTCTTCAAGTTCGCTTAAGTCCTTCAGTGTAGTTGATTTTTCAAAAATGGAATGAATTCTAGATTCAAGTTCAGTGACGTCGATTTTTTTACTCATGGATATTTCCTTTTATTTAAAAACGATCTTCAGTGGTTTTAAGGGCTTCAGCAATAGCGGGTACGTGGATTTTTAAAATTTCTTTTGCCGGGAGCTCTCGCTGAATTTCATAGGTTAACGTGGGCATATCGCGTTCAAGTCCGCAGTAGGTTCCGAGACACCCCGGCGTGGGATAGCCAATAGAATCTTTGATTTCATAGCCTGTGCGTTTAGAGATAATTTCGGCCTCTGGTTGGCAGTTGCCATTGGTGTTGAGAAGGGGCTTCCATGAATGCAGGCTTATGATCAGCTGGGGTTTGTGTTTATCAAGCCAGTTCACCAGGGCCTGGTTTTCGGGCTCTGAGTTGGCACTCAGGCCTGGAAAGTATTTTTCTTCAGCCACTTCACTTGTCCAATCATTGGTGGGCAAATTTCGATTCAAATCCACCCCTTGAGCATTTTTGCGACGGCACCGTATGACACCATCGGTGTTAAACATGGGGATCAGGGTGAGTTGTAGGCGATAGGTGAAAGAAGAATAAAACATATTCACAAGTCCACCTGAGGCAATGACACCTTCACTTTCATCACCGTGTACACCGCCAAGGATAAGGACTTTGGGGCCACTGCTGCCAAATCGATGTCCCACAATGGGGAGGCCGAGGCTTGTTTGACCAAATATAAAACTTTTCACTGCTGACTCCGTCGTGTAATGTCGTCGCTATGAAAACCCAAGAAGAAATTGTGGTCAAGAAGTTCGGTGGAACCTCTGTGGGTTCTTTGGAGCGCATTGAAGCTGTTGCCGACCGCGTGGTGGGAGACATTGAAAAAGGTCAAAAGCCCATTCTTGTGGCCTCAGCCATGTCGGGAGAGACCAACAGGCTTGTGCGTCTGGCTAACGAAATAAACCCCCACTATCGTGGTCCAGCCTATGATATGCTGCTGGCATCGGGTGAGCAGGTGTCTATTGCTCTTTTGGCCATGGCTCTTAATAAACGGGGAGTGGAGGCTAAGCCGCTTCTCGCGCATCAGTTAGGGATTCAGACAGATTCTATTTTTTCTAAGGCAAAAATCCAAAGTGTGGATAGCGAAAAGCTTTTGGGGTTGGTGGCACGGGGCGTTGTTCCTGTGGTGGCCGGCTTTCAAGGAGTGGCTTCTGGAGACTATATCACAACTCTGGGGCGCGGTGGGTCTGATACAACGGCTGTGGCATTGGCCGCTGCCATTGGGTCATCGATATGTGAAATCTATACGGATGTCCCAGCCATTTTCACTGCCGACCCCCGGCTTGTGCCCAAAGCCAAAGAGATCAAGCGGCTGAGCTTTGATGAAATGATGGAGATGGCTTCATTGGGATCAAAAGTATTGCACTTTCGATGTGTGGAGTTAGCAGCCAAATTTAATGTGAGAATTCATGTGCGCTCCACCTTTGAGCCTCGTGAGGGCACATGGGTGGAATCAGAGGAGGAAGGTATGGAAGATCCAGTGGTGTCGTCGGTCACACACGATGCCAATACAGCCGTGTTAAAGATATTTCCAGTGCCCCACGGGGTGAAGTTTTTAGCTGAACTGTTCTCAAAACTTGCTGAAAAAGGGTTGATTGTCGATATCATTACCCAGAGTCAAAATGAAGAAGGTCAGCGTCTAGCGTTTTCTGTTCCCGAAGAAGACATTTTACTCACCCTCGATATTGTAAAACAGGTTTTAGGTGAGGGATCAGAAATTGTGGTCATGGAGAAAATGGCAAAAATTTCCACTGTGGGCGTGGGTATGAAGAACCACCCCGGTGTGGCGGCCCGTTTTTTTAACACCTTAAATCAATTGAACATCGAACCCCAGCTGGTCACCACATCTGATATTAAAATCAGTGCGGTGGTGCCACTGAATGATCTGCAAAAGGTAGCTAATTCATTGCACACCGAATTTGGGTTGGATGCATAAGGGGATGGCGCTTGGGCTTTTATTGGTCTGATAATGAACTCAAATGCAAGCAGGACCACAAGGTTTACTCGGTTGCCGAGATTGTTGAAGGCTTAACTGACCCCATTTATCTGTACGATCTTGTGGGATTGCGCCACCGAATGAGTGTTTACAAAGATCAGGTGGGCAAGAAGGGTCATGTGCATTATGCTGTGAAAGCCAACGACCATCCGCGCATACTTAAAGAATTTGTTGATGCTGGTTTTGGGGTGGACGTGGTGTCTGGTGGGGAGTTTAGTAAATGCTTGGCCGCCGGATTTTCGCCAGCTGATATTGTATTTTCAGGAGTTGGGAAAACTTCTGAGGAAATTACTTTAGCCATCAGTGAAGGGGTGGGGCAAATAAATATCGAATGCCCTCAAGAGTTAGAGCGAGTGGCTTTTGTGGCAAGCCATTTAGGCAAGAAAGTGTCCGTAGCCTTTCGCATGAACCCTGACGTGGATGCCGAAACCCACCCCTATATAAAAACAGGGTTTAGAGAAAACAAGTTCGGCATGGACCGCAGTTTCTTACCTGAACTTGAGCGGATTTTGGCGGCTAATAGCAGGCATTTAGAGCTTCGAGGTTTGACCATTCACATTGGATCCCAGATTCGTTCGGTGAAGCCCATGGTGGAAGCGGTAGAAAAAACATTGATTGATTTCGAAGTGCTTCGGCGCAGAGGCTTTAATCTTTTGTCATTTGATGTGGGTGGCGGCATTGGCATAGACTATGAAAGTGAAGATCTAGAGGCGGATGAGACCTTCATTCAAGAATACTTAAAAAAAATTCGTGAGGTTTTAGATCCCGTTGGTTGTGAAGTGGTGTTTGAGCCCGGTCGATCTTTAGTGGCGCGATTTGGTGTTTTACTTGGTGAAGTTCAGTATATTAAAAAAACTCCCTTTAAAACTTTTGCCATTCTCAATACGGGCATGCATCACTTGATGAGACCAGCCCTCTATGAAGCTCATCATAGAATTGTACCTGTAAAGGCTCGTCCAGAGGGGAGCGCTGAGCTTTACGATGTGGTGGGGCCCATTTGTGAATCCGCCGATGTGCTGGGGCGAGAGCGGATGCTTCCGAGTCTCAGTCAAGGAGACTGGTTGGGCATTATGGATGCGGGTGCGTATGGTGCCGTGATGGTTTCTGATTACAATTCACATAGGCGGCCCGAAGCGGTGTTTGTTGGAGATTAATTATGGGTAAAATGTTTTTAAGGGGAATATTCACCCTTTTGCCGATTACGGTTTCTATTTATTTTTTGTTTTTATTTTTTGATTGGGCAGAACACATTGTGCGCAACCTCCTAGTTGTGGCCTTTGGCCAAGCCAACTACGTGCCGGGCATGGGCTTGGTGCTGGGTTTGGGTTTGATTTTGTTTCTTGGATTTCTGATGGGCTCTCCGCTTGCGCAGTCCATGTATCAGGCCATCGAGCGGCCTATTTTAAGTGTTCCGATCGTGAAGAGTATTTATTTGGCAGTGAAGGACTTAACAGAGTACTTTGGTCCGAAATCGGAGAATTCCTCTCACCAGGTCGTTTCAGTTTCTATACCGAACCTAGACATACAGCTGGTGGGGTTTATCACTCGAGATAATTTAGATACAATGCCAGAAGGTATGAATAAATTAGATCGAGTGGCGGTGTACTTGCCTATGAGTTACCAAATTGGTGGCTACACTTTATTTGTTCCACGTGCATGGACCACTCCTCTAAATATGAAAGTGGAGCAGGCCATGCGTTCAGCCCTTACGGGTTGGATGCCCGGAAAGAAATGAAAGTAAAACCCTCAGTTGTTGATCTTTATACAGAGCTTCTCAATCGGTCGCGATCCAGTGCCATCGTGTATTTTATTTTGTTTTGTGTGGCAATTTACTACACGGGGGGACTTGAGGGTGTCACGAGCGGCGAAGTTTTTTTAGGGCTGGCTCTGTTGCTCTCAGGGTTGTCTCGGATGGCCATGGGTGTTTTGCCCTCGCTACGAAGTAAGGCCAATTTGCGGTCTGTTCGATTTGGGTACTATTCTTTGATATTTGTTTCTAGTGGCCTCTGGGGTGTGTTTGTCGCCGAAACCGTGATTGTCAAGGGGATGAACGAGGGCGCTTTGCTCCTCTTTTTTGCCACAGCCGGAATTGCCGGAGGGTCGTTGGCGAGTCTGGCGCCCGTGTTGAGCGTGTTGCTCATTCAGCTTGTTGTTCTTTGTGTGCCTCCATTGTTGATTTTGACGTTCGGCGATCATGTGAGCTCCGCTTATGCGATAATGAGTTGGATTTATTTTGCTTGGTTGGTTTTGCAATCCCGTGTGGTGAATAAAGAGGTGATAGAGGGGCTTACGAATAATAAAACTATTAATGAGCAAAATAAGTCTTTAGAGAGGGCGCGGGATCAGGCGCTGCAGGCATCGAAGATGAAGTCTCAGTTTGTGGCCAATATGAGCCATGAAATTCGAACACCGCTGAATAGTATTTTAGGTACGGCTGACCTGCTTTCTGAAATGGTCATCAGTGATCAAAAACGGCAGATGGTGAATGAATTAAAATCTGCCGGCGAGAGTCTATTGACTATCATTAACGATATTCTTGATTTTTCTAAAATTGAGGCGGGTGAGTTAAAAATATCTCCCGGCAAAACCAGTTTGAAGCACCTAGTTGAAGAGGTCTCAGGCATTGTTAAAAGGCGTTGGGGGTTTAAGGGGCAGGTTGAGTATTTTGTTGATTACGGCAGTGGGTTACCCGCCGTTGTGATGACGGATCCCGTGCGTTTAAGGCAGGTTTTAATAAATTTGTTGGACAATGCTTTTAAGTTTACGGCCAATGGGCACGTTAAGCTTTATGTTGTGCCGGTAAACGAAGTGCGTGACAGCCTTGTTGTTCGATTTGTGGTGGAGGATACTGGCCGAGGCATTTTAAAACAAAATATTGAAAGGCTTTTTAAGCCCTTTGAACAGTTAGATGGTTCAACCACCCGAATTTACGGGGGGACTGGATTAGGTTTGAGTATCTGCAAGAACTTAGTCGACCTTATGGGGGGGCAGATTCATGTAGAGAGCACGTTTGGCGTAGGTACAAAATTTTGTTTTGAATTGCCCATGCAAATTGTGGAAGCGGAGGTCGTTTCGTCGCTGGTGGTGCCAGAGGTGGAGAAGTCGCCAAATCGAGCAAAGGCCGAGCGGGCCACCTTTCCTGAATTGTCAGTGCTACTGGTGGAAGACAATGCGATGAACCAGGTGTTGATGAAACACTTTTTTGAAAGACTAGGTATCACCTATCAATTGGCGCAAAATGGTCAAGAGGCTTTGGAGACCATTAAGAAAAATCACTATGATGTGGTATTTATGGATATTCAAGTGCCTGTGATGGATGGTTACACGGCCACTCGGAAGGTTCGTGAAGAGGTGCCAAAGGATAGGCAGCCCTACATCGTGGCCTTAACAGCCAACGCCATGAAGGGTGATGAAGAGCAGTGTTTGCAAGCAGGTATGGATGCCTATTTGAGCAAGCCTGTTCAGTTGACCATGGTGCAATCGGCCCTTGAAAAATACAAAAGCACTTTAGCAGGGCGCGAAGAAGTGGGCCGCTTGCATCAGTGATCAAAAATAAGATAGTGGTTTTTAAATATCCACGTGTTCAATTTGACCAATGGGGAGTGGTGCCATAATCCGGCTGGCCACTTGTGTGAAACGGCGATGGGAATCGGTGGTTAGTAGATGAACTTGTCCGTCGTTTGATTGAGGTGAGCGCATAAGTCGTTGCGAAGTCATATCTTGAAAAATACTTTGTGCAATAGCCTCTGCCGCATGGACAAGGTGCACATTGGGACCTGTGGTTTTTTGTATGGATTTTTTAAGCAGCGGATAGTGGGTGCAACCCATAATGAGCGTATCAATGTCGTGTGCCATAAGGGGTTGCAAATATCGGTGGACCACTAAATTGGTGAGCGGGTCATCAAGCCATCCTTCTTCAATCAGCGGCACCAATAAGGGGCAGGCCTGTTGAAAGACTTGGGTCTCGGGGTCGAGATTGCGCAATGTTCGCAAGTAAGACTCTTGATATACGGTGGATGCTGTACCAATCACTCCGATGCGTTTGGTTGCAGAAAGGGAAAGGGCCAGAGCGGCTCCGGGTTCGATGACATTGTAAATGGGGACGGGGAGGTCGTTGTGATCTATCGAGAGCAGAGCGCTGGAGGCCGAGTTGCAGGCTACCACCACAGCTTTCACATTTTGCCGAAGTAAAAAATCAATATTTTGCATGAGGTATTTAAAAATCGTGCTTGCTGATTTGTTGCCGTAGGGGAGTCTTGCGGTGTCGCCCAGATAAATAAAGTTCTCATGAGGAAACGCGAGGACTAACTCTTTTAAGACGGTGAGTCCGCCCACGCCAGAGTCGAAAACGCCAATCGGTTTTAAGCCATCAGGTAACATAGTTGAGGAAGGATTGCAGAATTACTTAGCGAAAGGCAATAAAAAAACCGGCTCTCATCCTGACAACCGGCCCCGACAAGTAAAATTCTGCAATTCCTTCGCAGAACAAAACTAACTATGGCTACGTGCTCTTAAACGCACACAGTCTGCAGATTTGAAGCCCGACCCTCAAGGTAACCAACTTTGTTTGTTGAGCTCAATTTACAGCAGCGCCCCTCGTAAATAGACTAAGAGGAGAGATAGGGAGTGGTCAAAAACAAAATGAGGGGTCATCCGAGCTAGATACGCAGACGAAAGTTAAGCTGTTGAAATGCTTAGATCACCTGAGAAGAACGTCTGAAAGATCAGGACCTTAGTCCGTGAGCGTGAGACTCCATTCCGCCCATCGCGGTCATCTCCATGAACTGAGATTTCTCGCGAATTTCTTCTATGGAAAGTGCATTCACATAGCTCATACCACTACGAAGGCCGCCGGCGAGTTCATTTACCACATCATCCACATGACCCTTAATTGGGACAAAGGTGGCTTCGCCTTCTGGAGCCATGCCTTCGGGCACCTCACCACGCCATGATACTTGCGCCGCCTTAGAGGCCATGCCTCGGTACTGTTTCATGCCTTTTCGAATGGGTCCTGGAGTTTCAATGGTGCCAGACAGGAGCGAGCCAAGCATGACAACGTCAGCGCCCGCAGCCAAAGCTTTCATCACATCGCCAGAAGCCTTAATGCCGCCGTCAGCGATGATCGGCACGCCAGATTGCCGAGCGGCTTCTGCGCATGTGGCAATGGCTGTGAGTTGAGGCACCCCGCAGCCCGTGATCACTCGGGTTGTGCACATGGAGCCCGGGCCAATGCCCACTTTCACTGCGTCGGCACCAGCCTCGGCAAGGTCAATAACCCCTTGGGGAGTGGCCACATTGCCGGCAATGATTTCTATTTGTGAGAATGTGTCTTTGAGCCATTTCATAGTTTCCATCATGGCCACCGAATGACCGTGGGCAATATCAATGGTGATCACTTCGGCGCCGGCTTCAATCACGGCTTTGGCGCGTTCTTTAAAGTCTTGATTGACTCCAATGGAGGCAGCCACAAAGGGTGCTCCTGAGGCCACCACCTGTCGCACCTGCTCAGCTTGTTCTTCGATAGGTAAGAAGCGGTGTAAAATGCCAAGGCCACCGAGGCGAGCCATGCCTTTGGCCATTTCAGCTTCGGTCACGGTGTCCATGTTGGCGCTCACAAAGGGTAAGTCGAGAGTGCGTTTTTTAGTGATCTGCGAGGTGAGTTGGGGCTGTCGGCGTGAGCGCACATCAGATTTTGCAGGGACAATGAGAACGTCGTCAAAAGTAAGGCCACGGCCACGGGACTTAATGTCTTGCCAGCTAAAAGTTAGTTCCACCAGGGACTCCATGGAAAAAGGATTGTAGGACAAACTTCGACACCCTATTCCAAAAGAATGGAAATGGCAAGTTAACTCCCCGCAGAGATTGACAGAATCTCTGGTTCGGGCGATGGGTTACAGTTCGTTTAAGATGAGAAAGCCCTCGATGCCCGAGTGGCGAAATTGGTAGACGCACAGGACTTAAAATCCTGGGTCCCTTACCGGACGTGCCAGTTCAAGTCTGGCCTCGGGCACCATTTATCATTTTCTTTCATTTCAACCAATACAGCAAAAGGCTTTTTCAAGTTAAATTGAATATTTAGCCCATCTAAAATCGGGTTAGAAAGTAGTTTATCTAACAGATTTCGTCTTTCTTCAGGGGCACCATCTTTCCATAGTGATTTTGCCGACTTACCCAGTTCTAAAACAGTTTTAGCCGTTTCCATTACGGCAGAAGTTAAACCCTTTTGCAGAGTTTCTAATTGGTCAGTTAGGCCTTCACGGTTTGAACGAATACGGGCTAATTGTTTCTCAAAATCCGCTTGCCCTACATTGCCCTGTAATCGCAAATCAAAGAGTTTATCTTCGTGCCCTTGTAGTTCTTGCTCTCTGGCTTTGAACTCGGCTATTTGGGCTTCTGTGGCTCTGTGAGCCTTCTTTTCAGTGGCATTAAGAGCATCGGCAATGGCTTCAGCAAAATCATCGCTAATATTAATTTTTTCAAGCATAGGTTCAAACTGTGCCCAAATATTTTCATTTTTAATATTAACTAACTTTTCGTGTTCTCTTTTTCCATTGGTGCAACGGTAATAATGATAAGTTTTAGTTTCACCCGTGCTTTTAATTTTTTTCTCTTTTGGGTCATAAATAACACGGCAACCGCAAGAGCATTTTAACCAACCGTCAGTAAGCACGGTGTATTCACTATCAAAATGCCGTTTCGTAAATCCCCATTGACCACTTAATTCATCAACTTTTTTAAGCCACTCTTTTGGTATAAAAATCTCGTGGTTCCCGTCATAAAGTTTTTCATTCCATAAAAACTTGCCACGATAAAACGGATTATTAAGCCTTCTTTCAATGGTGTTTTTACGATATTGAATGGCTTTTTTTCCTGTAATTAGTCCTTCTTCTAAAATTGTTTCCCTGATTTTTTCATAAGAAAGGCCTTTGGATCTTAACTCATACTCACGAAGAACAATTTTTCTATTATTAATATTTGGATCAACGGCAATGGTTCCGCCACGATTTTTAACTCTTCCTGTAAGTGGATCAATAGCCTTTTGGCAAATATAACCCAATGGGGGACGGCTATTTGGCCACCAACCAGTTTCAGCCTTGGCGGTCATTGCCTCACTCACTCTTGTTGTTAAGTTTCGTGAATAGTGCCGTGCCATTACCGCATTAAAATCACGGGTTAAAAAATCAGCATCGGGACTATCTTGATGAATGATTTTTCTATCACTCACATAATGAATATTAAAAAGTCCATCTAAAACACATTCTTCATTTTCAGCCACATCTTTAAGATTTCGGGCCTCACGATCTTGCATATAAAACAAAACATTGCCGTGCTTTTGTTTTTTAATAAAGGCCATTGCTTCGTGATATTGCTTTCGGCTTTCGCTTCGTTTGGCACTTTCCGTGATCACGAAAACTTTAATAAGTTTAAAACCCTTTTCTTCGCAATATTCACGGCATTTCGTTTCTTGGACTTCGTGAGAAATCCCATCTTTTTGACGACCGCTACTAACCCGTAAAATTGCTACGGCATTTTTATTTTTATAATTGATTGTTTCCATAAAAAATCCTTTCTATTTTTAATATTTATTCGTTTATTTGTGTAGTTATTTCGGGTTCTAAACCGTCCATTTAGGCGGTTTTTTTGTCCCTTAATTTTATCAAATCTCTGTATATTTCAATAACTTCGGCAAACTCACTTTCGGTTAAAGTGGTGGTTGTGCCATCACGATTTTTAAAGGTTCGTGTTTTGATTTTGACCTGTTCAGTCTCTTGGCTCTCTTTAATTAAATCAGGCTTGGCCGTGCCGTCTGTATTGGGTTTCATTTTTACCACCACTAATCAGGGATTTCGTAAGGCAATCCCAGAGCCCGTTATTAATTACTAATTAAAAAGCATTATCCGTCCTTGGTTCCCACCAAAAAAATCCGTTTTCTTGGTGGGAAAAATTAAGCAATTTCGTCCGTGACAAATTCATCAGGCAAAAAGAAAATGTCGCCAACAAGGCATACCCTTGCCTTTTCCACTAATTTTTCAATAGTGGTTTTAAATTCACCCAATTCCATCCCACACTCTTGGGCTAAAAATTTTTGATTATAAATTCCAGAGCAATAACTTTCTGTTTTACTTAAAAGAAATTGATAAACACGGTTTTCTCTTTCAATGACCCTTTTCGGGTGTCTTTTGAGTTCTATTATTTTTTTCTTTTCAACACTTTCTAATTTCAGTTCAATAAAAGTATTTATTAATTTTTCTTTTAATAAAAGTTCCTGTTCTGGGTCTAAACTTTGAGTATCAGGAATTAGATCACGGAAAGTATCACCATCATTATTAATGGTGTTATCGTAAGAAACCGTTTTTTTAAATTGTAAGGCTCTATTGCTATTTGGGTTTTTGTGGCCTTTTTCAAGTTGTAGCCAATCATTCAAAAGGAAAGAAGCATCGTTAAGATGACCGTTTTTAGTATTGCCATTATTGATTTTTTTAATAGCGGACTCACAAGCCCAATTAGCAAATTCAGGGACTTTATCTGGGTTTACCATTCCTGATGAGATGGCTACATTAAAACAAACAGTATATAGGGTGTTAGTATCCAGCCAACGGAGTTTTCTTTCGTGTTTAAAGAAATAAAATCCAGGATACTTTGGATCTTTCCACCCAACGGTTTTTAGACCTTTTGGTTTCTTTGATTTAGGGTTGAGAGATTTGGATTTTGGGGTTTGGTTTTTACTTGTCTTCTTCATGTTGATATTTATTACATCAACTCATTTTGGACAAGTTTTTTTAATTAATAATTTTTAATAAACAGTCTAACTATATGTATTCACCATCTTTTTTTATACCCAAAAAAGTGAAAAAATAATTTTTAATACAGCATTTTTTTATTAATTTTTAGTTTAATTGCAGAAACCGAAGCAAGCCGAAGCCGTAGAGCGAAGGCGAAGTCTTCGGTGTCTGCCAGTATTCTATAAGGGCAGACATTAATACCCTGTATGCGGATCTAAACACCTTCGGGAAAGTACATTTTTAATCTTCCATTTATTTTTAGCGATGATTTTTGATGGTCAAAAATCACGATTAATAAAAACCGCCGAAAGGCAAAGGAAGGTAAAAATGCAAACATTCATTCTAACAAAGGTACATTCGTGTTCAGCGAATAACGAGCCAAAGGATTTAGCCAAGGGGCTTAATTTTATCGTGGTGGTAGAAACCACGAAAAGAATTGGCGATTTAGTGGTGCCAGATTTTATTAAAACAAAATCGGCCATTAAAGTAGATCCAAGCCCAGAGCCTCAATTATTAGAAGTAGAAGTTTTTAATATTAACGGTCAGGGAGGGGCACGGGTTCAAACCTATTACAGAATTATCCGTAAAGCCGAACTTGCAGGAGGGAAAAAATAATGAAACCCCTCTTGCTTGAATTATTAAAAAACAAGGAAGCCTTTATCACTCTTTCAGGAGTGGTAGGGGCAACCCTGCTTTATATTTTCTTAAAAATCTATAAAGCCAGAAAGTACCACCTAAAAGATTTAAAGGCCCTTGGGTTTTATCAAGACGAAACCAAAGAAGTTAGAAACGAAAAAACGGGATTAAAAGAACGGCGGATCAGTTCAAAAATTAAAATCTACTGGCGAGGGAATAAATTAATCTTTGCAAGATATAACAGGGCCTATGGCTTAAAAAACTTTGAAGCCCTACGGGGAAACCTTGAAACCCTTTTTAATATTAAAATTGAATTGATCACCTTTGAAAAGCAGTGGTTTTCTTCACAGCCTAAAATCATTCTTCACTGTGAAGCCTTCCCGAAAAAGTTTTTAATCAGCGATCGGCCTAAATTAAAAGTGGGACAATTATTTTTAGGAATTGATGCCTTATTAAAACCTGTGATCTTGGAGGCCATAGAACACTTTGAAAATACATTATTAATTTTAGCCCCGAAAGGAAGTGGCAAAAGTTGGCTCATCATTTCGTTAATAATTTCTTTTTTTGAAACACTACGGGAAAACAACCGAACAGACGAATATGAATTAATAATTGCCGACAATAAAGGGACGGACTTTATTGGGGTCATTGAGCAGTTTAACGGCTCTTATTATCAACCCTTCCAACTTGATGAACTTCGGGAACTGGTAGGCCGTTTAAAGGGGCATAAAGCGGAAATTGAAGCGACCCTTGCCTATTTGAAAGCCAATAAGATCAGTCCCCGAACTTGGGACGAAATTAGGAACGGAAAAATTAATTTTCCAGTGCCTAAAAAATTATTTTTAATATTAGACGAAATGAAGGCTTACTTTGGATCTGGCAAAGAAGTACCGAAACTTTCTAAAAATCCTACTGACGACGAATTAGCCCGAAAAGAAAAATATGATTTAATTCAGGAGTTTGGCCATCTTATTAATTTCTTTGCGGAGCAATGTAGAAATACAGGCCTAATATTAGTGGCCAGTAGTCAATCACCTAACAAGGGAGATTATGATTTCCCAGATTTTATTAATTTTAATATTTTAGTACTCGGTCAAACCAATGCACAGCAATCCATTCAACTTATTGGGGACACAAGCCTTAATGATAATTCTTTAACTCGTGGCAAGTTCGTCATTCGTGATGAAATCGGCACCCGTAGATTTTTAGCCCCTATTCCTACTCAATCACAGGGGGCAAAAGATGGCGGTTCTAAATAGGGTTTTCTGTGGCCTTGATACGATCCATATCACGATCACTCGTCCCCGTAGTGTTATAGCCTTTTATGGGGAAAGCCCAGAGCCTACGGATAAACTCTTTTATGGGGTTTTAGATATTCTTTTAGGTAAAAACTTTGTGGTGATGGGCGGTTCTAAAAAGTTTGTTAATAATGGATCAGAGTATATTCAAAGCAACCCGAAAGAAATATTAATTCAACTTCGTTCGGCCCATTTGATGAAGTACGGAAGATCCAAGGTTAATGCGATTATTAATTTTCTACACGAAAACGAAGTAAAGCCCAAAGCCAAAAGAAACCGTAAGAAAGATGCACCTAAAACCGAAAGGCCATTATATTTTTATCAAATTACGAGATTTGATGCCACTTGCGATTATGAAACTAATTTTGATCTGGTTAAAATATTAAGCGAGAAAATTGGCTACACCCGATTTTTTACAGGCATATCAAAAGGCTATTCATACCGAGTTATTCACGAGAATAAGCGACTACCTGACGGCAAGCGAGATCATAAGATTAAAGAAATCAAAGTTTTTAATAAAGGGTGGGAACTTGCGATTTATAATAAGAAGTTGGAGGTTGCGGAACAGGCCACCGCAGAGAAATTAAGCCTTTACCCCGAAGTATATCGGGAGATTTTAATAAATCCAAACCGCCAATTATTTCGGGTTGAACTTCGTCTTTTTCGCTCTCGTAGTGTTTCTTTAAATGATTTTAATACCGATCAACTTTTTGAAGCCGTCAAAACGGAATTAATAAAGTTCGGTAAGACTGTTCAATTATTAAAAATCAAAAATAAAAAATCTGTTGAAAGTTTGCTATTTTCTAAACTTTTTGATTTTTCGGCTTCCATTTAAAAATAGACAAGGAGTGATATATGGGAAACGATAATGTTTTAAGAAGTCTTGAAAAATTGGCCGAAACTTCAATGGCCCATCTAAATCAAGAAATTAAAAAAATGGACTGGGGCAAGAAATGGCAAACCCATTACCCTAAAACTGAACGAGCGACACAAGAAACTGAAGCACTTAAAAAACCTGAAGTGAAAGAAGCCTTAAAAGAGGTTTTTAATGAGCAGTCTTTATTATTAAAAAATCTGGGTGAGGTTGTCTAATGAAAGCCGTTAGAATTACCGAACTGGACGAGGTTAAAGATTTCCCCGTGGGCTATATTTTAAAATCCACCGAGTTTAAAGAAATGGTGGGTTGTTGCCCGAAAGCCTTTTTTAATTTTTTTGGTCTTCTGGGGATTATTGAAGAGTTAAACTCATCATTTTTACTCTGGCTAAAAGCCGAATTGCAAGAAAACGACGAAACACTCATCACACCACCACAGGGAATTAATAATTTTATTAAAAATCCTATTTTTAATAAATTGGATTGTGGCGGTGGTTATATCTACGATCAAACGGCCACCAACTTATTAAACCTTTTGGCCGATGGTTTTGTTATGCTTGTCTTTCTTATTCCGCAAGGATTAGAGAACCCAAGCCACTGTGAGGTATATCACTGCAAAGATGGGCGGTTATTCTGCAATGGTGTAGAAATTGACGGCACAACTTTTAATAAAAAGATTTATTGCCACGAAAAAAATCAATACATTCTGGGAAGAAAAAAAGGCGAGGATTAACCCTCGCCCTGACCTTCAAGAACTTTAAGAAGGTATTTAATATTAATACCAATGCAAGATCCTGCATTGAGATAAACTAAAAGGCTACTACCATTCTTTGTTTTTCTCACTTTGTAGAAGGGCACGAAGGCCAAGCCTTTCTTAATTTCTGTTTGTTTTTGTTCTTTTACTTTTGCCATAAAAACTTCCTTTCGTTTTTAGTTCCAACCCATTTTGGGGTTTTCGTAGAAACCTGAAACCCAAATGGTGTTGAGAACAATAAGAGCCGAAGCCGAGAAATTAATATTAAAAAGCCTATGAGTGGCGGAACCGATGACGGCTATTGCTGGCGGTGGTTTTGATAAACGAATAATCTAACAACGAGGCTGAAGGCCTTATAGAAAGGATCAAATGGCAAAAGGAATATTAATAATGAACTTAATTAATCAAAATTAAAAACTATTGAAATACCCATTATTTTACAGAGATAAAACAAAGTTGGCAGACTTGGGAACCGCCACCCTTGCTCTATGGATTGTAGGGTTAATACAGATATGTCCAATTTTTCGGCTAATTCTTCCTGAGTGAGTCCCATTTCTTTTCGGCGATTTTGAACCAAAAAAGAGATATTCCTTAGTTGAGCCTCAATACTTTTTCTATGTTTTACTGGTATTTTGTCCAGTCTTGATGTTTTTCCCACCAGACTATTTTGATTTTGTATTACTTTAAGTGACACTCACTCTAAGTAAGAGTTTTTTCCTCTTGCTTATAAACAATGAATAGTTACACTTTATTAAAAAGAATAATTAATATTCTGGCTTGCACCGCAAGATTAACAACTGGAGGGGTTAATAATGAAAACTCGTATTTTAGGGATCGTATCAATAGTGTGTTTAGGACTATTCTTGGCTGGCTGTGCCTCAATTGTTGGAGGTACAAGTCAAACTGTCTCTATTAATTCAAATGTAAAAGGGGCTAATGTTATTGTTAATGGTGCAACCATAGGAACAACCCCCTATAATGGCCCTCTTAAAAGAGGAAAATCAACAACAGTAACCCTGCAAAAAGATGGCTATGAAACAAAAACAATTACACTAAACACTGAAATTGAATCAATTTTTTGGGGAAATATCATTATTGGCGGTGTGCTTGGATCAACGACAGACCTATCCACAGGTGCGATGTATAAATATGCCCCGGCGACCTTGCAGATTGATTTAGACAAGGCACAGGCTGAAAAAGCGGGAAACTAAATCAGGACTGTGCTTCTGGCTACTATTCCTTTTTCCTATTAAATTATCATCATCTTATGGGTGAAATTGCTGATGGAGATGGTCGGTTACTTCGCCATCTCTTGATGGCAAGGGAAAAAATCAGCAAACAGTCCGTAATAGATGACTTAAAAAAAATATTAAAAGAGAACTACACCCCAGAAGACTTTTCGTGTTCAGCGAGTTTATTAATGGAGCCATCTAAATGAAAAAGATGATGGTTTTCCTATTTTTAATATTTAGTTCTACTGCATTTGCAAAGTTTGACTGGCTGAAATTGCCAGAAATAGATCAGTTATATTCAAAAAAGCGATTATCTATTGTTTTTGCCAGTCAAAACTTAAAAAGCCCTGTTTCTATGTTCGGGCATACATTTTTAGTTGCCCATAACGAAATGCCACCAGAACCCGATGCTGTCACCATAGAGTTTTTGGGTAAAACTTCTGGTAGTTTTGGTCAGTATTTTAATGCTCTAATTTCTCATATTGATGGTGAATTTCGTTTAGGAAAATTTATTATTAAAAATAGAGAATATGATTATGAGGACAGAAATCTTTGGGTTTATGAGTTGAATATTCCAGAGAATGAAAAAATGCAGGTATTTTCTTTAATATCATCTGTTATTAAAAATCAAGATTTCCCCTATACTTTTTTAAATAAAAATTGCTCTTTTTATATTTTTAATTCCGTTATTAAAAATAGTAGTTTTAAGCAGCGATCTATTTACACATTACCCAAATATACCATTCGTGAATTAAAAAAACTTGGTTACATCAATAAACCGCCAGTTGTTATTGAAACAGATCAAAGCAAACTTATTAATTTTCTAAAATATCGCGATACTTATGAGAGAACTAAAATTAATCAAATTATTGAAGGCTATTCTTACTCTCTTACTGATGAGACTTGGGGAACCAGAAGAGGTTTAGATTTGGCTTTGACTTATAAAATCCCACGAGAACCAAGGTCAGAAAAAAGAACTCAATATTTTAATATTAAAAAGCAGTTGATGGATATAGTCCCAAGGGATCAAACCCTAAATGAGGAGAACTTAAAGAGGAATGATCCTATTGAGGTCTATGGCGATGCAAATATACGGCTGGGTTATGAAGTAAAATCTCAAGCGGCAATCCTTGAAGGGAAATTTGCACAACGAGATTTTTACACATCAAGAAACGATGGGCTTTCTAATTCTTATTTAGAGATAATGAAGGGTAAGTTATCTTTTAATAAAGATGAAAATATTAAACTTCAACAACTCACACTTTTTAAACTTGAAAGCCTTATACCAAGTGGAGATTACAACGAGTCTTTTAATCGCTTGATTGATCTATCTTTTTATAAACACCCCTACGAAGAAGAAAAAGTAGCAAATGAAGCCGTTTTGAGATATGGGCAAGGTCTATCTGCTAAATTAGGAGATATAACTTTCGGGGTAATACCATATTTAGGGCTTCGTTATTTTAATTTTTCTTCTAATAACAGTGTTGAAATGGATCTGGGTACATTAACAAAACTAAATTATTGGTTGAATGACACTGTTTCTATAGAAGGAAGTTTAATAAATCATTTTTTTACAAAACTACCATTTAATTATAAGGCAAATATTAAACTTGCCACAAGACTAAACCCACGATGGACATTAGGTCTTGAAGGCATATTTTACGATAAAAATAATGAGGCGGAGTTTTCTTTAATCTACGGTTTTTAGAAAATTAATATTAAAAAACACCATAGACGATTTAAGCATAGTTGAGCAAACTGGTTCTAAACTCGTCCAATTTGGCGCACCATCACAAAAAGAACCCGCCAATGGCGGGTTTTTTTGCGAAGCGCTCAACCCAGCTTGAGCGCTATAGACTGCGAGTCACTCTTCCGCTGTCGCTGCAGAGCGCCTCTCGTCTACAAGGCGCTTCAAAAAGCCTTTGGCTTTTTGCCGCACTCTTGAAAAGTTCAAGTCTGGCCTCGGGCACCAAATTCCGTCGGATGTCTGATAGCCGATATGAGGTGGTTTTCCTCGCCTGGCCGGGCGTTTGCCTTGTCAGTGCTGAAAAACTATAGTCGTATCTAGCTGGAGGGCGAGTTTTAGATGGAGAGATCAAAATATTTTGTGCTCCTAATTTTAGTTTTTCTGATAGTTCTCATTTCAGTTTGGCGAAGAACGCACACGTGGGCCGACCGCCTAGCAACTCGGACAGTCGCTGTTTTTCCGTTAATAATCCGTTGAAAACTTTATTAGCCCAGTGTGACTATTTTCGCTTATCAAAAGTGACGAAAAATACCTGCTTAAGACGCTTTTAAATCAATTTTTATAGAGTCATAGGGGACTACAGGGGTTTTCACTTGTCGCCCTTTAATGGTGCGTTTTTTAATTTCTACGGCTCCAAGGTCTTCAAAAAATAAAATTGTTTTATTCAGGTTAGAGACATCAATCCCTGAGAGCTGTGCCAGCTCATAGATGGACTTTGGCTTAAAAGTGAGAATGTTAGATAAGATAAAAATGTGTCTAGCGAACTTCTCAAAATCTTTTCTGTTATCAAAAGAGATTTCGTAATGAGGCTTTTTAATCTGGCGTTTGCTAACTTTCTTAAAAGCCTTTTTAAAATCTTTCATCACCTCGGAAGAGGATTTAAGTGAAATCACGAGTTCTTTCATAATTTAACTCCCATGTGTTCTAAAACCAATTGCTCGAAGTCATCAAATAGCTTTTCATCCGTAACAAAATCATAGTCGATCTCTCTGTCGTCAATATGCAGATGAGGTCCTTTGGGATGATGATTGTCCATCAGCACTTTATGGCCCGATTTTGGCTCAATACAGATCAAGCTGTATCTAACGCCCAAAGGGTATTTTTTTGTTTTAGGCACCTCATAAAGTACGATCTCAATAATGTATCTATTGTGTAGTTTTGCTTTGTGATAATACTTCAACTTCGCTGCCATATTGGTATCATGATACCAATATGGTGAATTTAGTCAATATTTTTATTTCTAGCTTCTTCTGGGGGCTGAGGCTTTCATGGGTTGATGGTGGGCATAAAATCGCTTACACGGCCCTTCAGACTCTTTAAATGGCCTGATTGAGAGAAGCACATGGCCAAGCTAGTGAGAACCGCTTTATAGAGCCTTTGCGCATTTACAAGGTTGTCGCCGGGGGATAGTATCACGCCTATGACTAAAATTGCTAAAGCTGAGTTTAAGATTGGGGGGCTTCGAATTCTCCCCGGCGAGCGCAAACGACTTCAGATCAAGGTGGCGGCCCTGTTTGATTATACGGATCTGAATATGCCCCTTGAAGTTATTCGTGGAAAAGCTGATGGCCCAACCATGTTTATAAGTGCCGCCATTCATGGCGACGAAATCAACGGGGTTGAGATTATTAAACGGCTCCTGCAGCACAAAGCACTGAATAAAATTAACGGAACTCTCATAGTCATACCCGTGGTTAACGTTTTTGGTTTTAATCATAAATCCAGGTATCTGCCGGATCGAAGGGATTTAAATCGAAGTTTTCCGGGGTCGCCAAGGGGGTCTCTGGCTGGGCGACTGGCTCATATTTTTATGAAAGAAATTGTGAGTAAATGCACTCACGGAATTGATCTGCACACAGGAGCCAATCATCGTGCAAATCTGCCGCAGATTAGAGCCTATTTGGATGACGTTGAAACCGCTGAGCTGGCTCGCGGATTTGGCGTGCCGATTATAGTGCATTCACAAATCCGAGATGGGTCGCTCAGAGAAGCGGCAAGAAACAAAAAGGTAAAAGTTCTACTTTTTGAAGGGGGCGAGGCTTTAAGGTTTGACGAAGATGTGATCAAGTCGGGTTTGAAGGGGTGTCTTTCTGTCATGAGAAAGATCGGCATGTTACCGGGTTCAAAAGAAATTCGATTAAAGAAAAGAAAGTCTAAATCATTTGTTTCAAGAAATACCTATTGGGTCAGGGCCAACCACAGTGGTTCTTTTCGTTTAAAGAAAAACTTAGGGGATCATGTGAAGAAAGGCGACGTCTTGGCGATCATTTCTGACCCCTTTGGCAGTGAACCTTACGAAATCAAGGCCGAGTCTGGCGGAATAGTAATAGGGGTGAGTCAAATCCCATTGGTCAATCGAGGAGACGCCATTTTTCATATTGCTGAGTTTTTCAATCCGGCAAATGTGAAAAGAGCTATTGATTTGTACGGGTAATAGGCGGAAAAAAGGGGTGTTCTGTATTCAGCATGCCTCATGGAAAATACGGTGCTAGCACAGTCAATGTTTGAACGCCAATTGTCGATACGACCTGATGGGAAAAATAAAACTGTATGGAAATATTTAGTGTAGAAGCTCTCACCGCCCTAGTGACTCTGACAGCCATGGAAATTGTCCTCGGAATAGACAACATTGTTTTTGTATCAATTGTGGTCGCTCGGGCACCAAAAGAAACCCGAGAGCGCACCCGCAAGCTGGGAATTTTTTTAGCTCTTTTTATGCGGCTGTTATTGTTGCTTTCGATCACCTGGGTGATGGGGTTGACAGAGCCCCTGTTTTCAGTGTTCTCAAAAGCATTTTCGGGGCGTGATTTGATCTTGTTGGGGGGTGGGTTGTTCTTGCTAGCAAAATCCACCTTTGAGATACATCACAAGGTTGAGGGGTCGCCTGAAGAAGAAATTCAGCAGCTCTCAGGGTTGGCTGCTCGCATGGTTTTATTGCAGATCATTCTTCTTGATATTGTATTTTCTCTCGATTCCGTCATCACAGCCGTGGGCATGGCCAAAGAGATCTGGGTGATGGTTGTGGCCATGGTGATATCAATGGTCATCATGCTATTGTCAGCAAAATCCATCGGAGACTTTGTGGACAGAAATCCTGCAATTAAAATTCTGGCCCTCGCATTTTTGTTGCTCATCGGAGTCATGCTCGTAGCCGAGGGAATGGGTCAACATATTGAAAAGGGCTACATCTATTTCGCCATGGCATTTTCCCTCGGAGTGGAATTGCTAAACATGCGCTATCGAAGAAAACGGTTGAGTTAGGAAAAAGGCATCCCTTTTACGGGATGGACCTGGATAACTTTTGATGCTTATGGTTCTGTTGAAACTTGCCAAGAAGTGGTGAATTCGCCGATGGTTAATGTGGCTGTGTTTGTAGTCTCGGGGGCGCCGGCTGAGGTGAGGCGAAGCTGGATGTAATTGTCGTTCGATACGACTCCAGTGGCATCGCTGCGCCAGTCATAAAGGACTACGTCGCAATTGGCGTCGGCACAAATTCTATATTCAGGGTCCCCACCACGGCCTATGGAATATTGATAGACTGAGTCCATTTCATTACCCAGCTTATAGAGATCATTGCCGGAGGGACTGATTTCAAAGTGTTGGATTTGTTCACTTATGGGATTGTCGTCTTCTAAGTATTGCCCTATATATTCGCCACCGGTAATCTCCCAGGCCTGATTGAGGCGGTACTGGTAGATGACCTCGCTAGAAAGGCTACCAAGAGCATAAAGTTTTGTACCTTGATCCGCAATGACAAGTGCATTGGGATTCGTCATTTCAGACACTAAAGAGAATGCCATGTTATCATAAGACGCTGTGCTGACATCAAACGGTGTGACAAGGGAATACTGATAAACGGCACTGCTAAATGATCCAAGGATGAACATCTTGGTGCCATCGTCATTGAAAACCATGTCCTTGGCTGAAATATCTTCGCTCGACGAGTCAAAAGATAAGGCATCATAAATTGCCGTTGAGACATCCCACGCAGTCGACAGCGTGTATTGATAAATTGTGGAGGTAAAAAATGAGCTCACTACGTACATTTTAGTGCCGCTGGAATTGAATTGTAGAGATTGAACGGAGGTGCTTTGTGGTGAAACGTCAAAATCAACTCCATCAAAACTGGCGGTAGAAACTTGCCAAGGATTGGTGAGAGTGTATTGATGAACCCTATATGTAGAACCCAGCACATACATCTTTGTGCCGTCAGGTTTAAAGACAAAAGACCGCTGGTTACTTTCCTCATTGATAACTGAGAATCTCTGGCTGTCATGAGGCTGAGCACTGCGTGGGTCCCAAGGGGTGCTCAGTGAATATTGATAGACGGCCAGTTGGTTGCTATCTAAGACGAGAATCTCACTCCCATCAGCGGTGAAAGCCATGCCTCGAGAGTCATCGGCTTCGCCTTGGATGAGAAGCATAGAAGAGTCAATGGAGGCTGATGAGAGATTCCAGGGGGTGCCCAATGTGAAAGATTTGACGGCATCGGACGAGCTTCCAACGAGAAAGAGTTTGCTGCCATCAGGGGTTACTTCAATATTTTGTGGCCAAATGTCGGTTCCCGACACGGAAAGAAAAACAGAGTCGTAGGTGGCGCCTGTTAACGTCCACGGTGTAGGAAGTGTGTATTGATAGACACGTTTGTTACTGCGCCCAAGCAGATACAATTTTGAGCCGTCGGTATTTATGCAAAGCCCGTACGGTAGAGTGTCTTGTCCAGATATTAAAAAGCTCACCCCGTCGTACGTAGCAGAGGTAAGATCCCATGGTGTGGCCAATGTGTACTGGTAAATCCTATCGGTCGAATAGCCCACGACATAGAGTTTTGATCCGTCAGGCTTAAATGCCCACGCGCTCATTCCACCATCTTGGGCCGAAAAGCTTTTGCTCGATCCTGGATATTGGGCAGTTCGAATGTCAAAGGGCGTGGTCAAGGTCAATTGGTGGCCCGCGTTTATTGCAAGGTAATAGAGTTTGGTTCCATCTGGGCTCATAGCGACGTCGGAACCGTTATCAGATAGAGCGCCCACCCCAAAGACTTTTTGATTATCCGGCATTTGCAGAGTGTCAATATCCCATGGGGACTCCAAGTTGTGTTGCGTGATCATGTACTTCGAGATTCCGTCGTTGGAAAGGACAAAAAGTCGAGACCCTAGTTCAGATAAGGCAAACCCCTTACCCGAGTAGACATCAATGTGACCAAGTCCGATCACTTGTGGCACCCCAGTGACCGATGAGATGTCGCCGGTGGTGAATAGAGAGTATCCAAAAAGAGTCAGACTGTTGTCGCCGAGAACATACAATTTTTCGTCGTTTCGGCCGAGAGTAAATCCGTATATGTTGGTATCAACAGTGATAGGAAACGATAGCGTGTCGTAAGTGGCAGACGTGATATCCCCAATGGAGTTTAGCGAATACTGATAGATTGTCCTCGCCGCCCCACCATAAACATAAAGCTTACTTTCAGAACTATTTAGGTCAAAGTTGCGGGGCTGAGCATCTTCTGGTGAGGGGTCAAAAAACGCCGAGTTGTACTGAGCTGAAGTCAGCTCCCAGGGTTCTAACAACTCATATTGGAAGATTTTTTTTGAACTGATATCTAAAACGTAAATTCGCATTCCGTCTGAACTAATTTGTAAGTCATTCGCAATAGTCACCTCGCCAGTTATGTCGAGCACTTGTTGATCGTAGGTGGCGGTAGATACATTCCAGGGCGTGCGCAAGGTAAAACGCAACACTCCGCCAGCAGAGCCGTCCAAAACAAAAAGTTTCGTTCCGTCTCCGGAAAACCGAAGTGCACGGGGAAGGGTCGAGTAGTTTTTAAGGAGGAGTGAGTCTTGGATGTAGGGTTTGACTTCACCCAGTTCAAATGGGGCTCCGCCAGATCCTTGAATAGAGACCGAAAGGGGGGTATCTATGCCCGTCACCTGTTGAATTTCGCTGGCCTTAAGGTAGAGCTGTTTGCTATTTGATACCGTCGAAAATTGAAAGGGGTCAGGGGTTACACTTATAGCGCCCGATGGAGAACTATTGATTTTTCCGCGAACAGTGTTGTCTCCAAGCCGGCATGATGCGGTTAGAAAAGTGAGGAGAATGAAGGTGGAAGTTGTGAACAACAAACGTGAGCTGAATTCCATAGGTAAATATCTTTCTCCTTTGAGATCTAAATTTCCCATACAAATGTATCGGATAGTTGGGCCGAAAACTTTAGGATTCTGGTAGTATTGTCAGGATCGTCTCGAAATGAGATGTCGGCCTCGATATGATAGTGACCAGCGATCTTAAGGGGCTACTTTGGGAATGTTGGGTGACTTACTTGGGCAATCCGTGGGCTTGTGAAAACGGCATTTTGACCCATGTCTTTAAGATGCGTTCTTGGGTTGTGGGGCCATGCCATTTTGTGTTGTGGCTAGTGAGAGCAATGTTCGAAAAAAATCACCCTAAAGTTGAATAAGATTTTTAGTTGAGTTACTGCAGTGGCCATGAAGAGGATTTTAAATCGAGACTATTATTTTGAGGGCCCCTACCAAGTGCAAACGGCCGAGTATCTGTTAGCGCGAGGCGAGTGTTGTCAGTCGGGGTGCAGGCATTGTCCATTTGGCCTTAGTGAAAATAAACAAGGGCGATCAAATGGTCCCCGTATTGTTTCTCTGGTGCCCTCATGGACGGAAACTCTGTTGGCTGCGGGAGCCCATGTTGTTGGTCGTACCCGATTTTGTGTGAGGCCCAAAGATCTTGTAAAGGATATCCCCGTGGTGGGTGGAACAAAGACTCTGGATCTGGATAAATTGAATTGGCTGGCGCCGGACTTTGTGGTTATGGACCAAGAAGAAAACACTTTGGTCATGGCAGAGAATTGCCCGTTCAAAATCTTAACCAGCCACGTGGGTTCGTTGACAGATTTGCACGATGAACTTTTGCACTTTTCAAGCCGATTGAATTTGCCAGGGCTAGCGGCCTATGCAGATAGACTGGATACACTGATTAAACGTCCGCCAACGCGGAAGGCTTCTGCTAGCGATTGGCCAGGGATTATTGAGTGGTGGAGGAGGCCTGAGGGCAGTATTTCTAACTACCACGTGGTGTATGTGATTTGGAACAATCCATTGATGGCCATCAGCAAAGACACCTACATTGGTTCTGTAATGGGGTGGTTCGGGCTCTCAGAAAATCTTTGGCCGGGTGATGGTTCTCAGAAATACCCATCTTTTAAAATGAGCGACGTGCCAGAAAATACTCTTTTCTTATTTTCATCTGAGCCATTTCCCTTTTCAAAATACAAAGAGAAATTTTTAAAAACATCCAATCACCCGGCAGCCCTAGTGGATGGCGAGAGCTATGGCTGGTTTGGCTTGCGGGGGTTGAGGTTTTTAGAAGAGGTTGTGTAAAAGGTGTCCCTTTCGTTTTTAAAAGGTATCCCTTTCCTTTTTGCGTTGCACAGCAGCTACGCTGTAGCGCTGCGCAACGCAAAAAGGAAAGGGATACCTTTTAAAAAGGAAAGGGATACCTTTTAAAAAGGAAAGGGATACCTTTTAAAAAGGAAAGGGATACCTTTTAAAAAGGAAAGGGATACCTTTTAAAAAGGAAAGGGATACCTTTTAAAAAGGAAAGGGATACCTTTTAAAAAGGAAAGGGATACCTTTTAAAAACGAAAGGGATACCTTTTAAAAACGTTTTTTTAGTGGCAGGTGAATGTGCCAATATAGCGCTTGAGTAAATCAATTTTGCAGAAAGCCTTTAGAGCCTGAGTTTGGGTTTCTGAGGTCACCCCAGGGAACTCGGCTTGTTCGCACTGACTGCGATCATCAAAGTACATATTTTTGTCAGACTCACCCAGCATGGGTAAGAAGTCTTTTTCACAAGCGGCAACGGCTGCCTGCCCGAGAGTCAGGTCTCTTTCGGGGTCGTATCCGGCGCAGGTCTCAGCGATCAATGCCGCATCTCCACACAATGAGGACAACGCCACTTCGACGAGTTCTTGGGTGCGCTCGGGGGTCATGTTTTCACAAGTTTGTCTTTTGTCAGCCAAAGACGTTAGGGGAGTCAGGATTAGCGCTAAGACGATAAGTTTAAGTTTCATGTGAGCCCTCTCATTTTTCTGTTACGAGTTTGTGCGATTTTAAAGGTTGGGGCGGGTGATAAATGCCCGAACGCCATGGCCCTCAAAATGATCTCGTTAAATTGTTTGGTGTCATGGGGGAGATACAACACCTGCCGGAGATACCCCAGCCAAATTCAAAAAGTTGAAACCTTTACTCAGAGGGGGAAGCAGACATGATATGGATCTATTATCGGGAACAATCGGCTTTTTGTGGTGTGCACCACTATTTTGACCGCAGACAGGGCTGAGGGGCTCAGATCACCTTTTCGATGATGTATGGACTACGGCCCAGTAACGTGGCGCGTTTTACCCAACTGCAACACGCAGCAGTTGCTTCGGACGAATATGAGTCCTTAGGATATAAACATGAGTGATTTTGTAATGAACTATGAAGTGGTTATTCGATTGGGTTTCTTTTTTGGAGTGTTTTCCCTCGTGGCTTTAGCGGAAGTGATCTGGCCTCGGCGGCAGCTGAAAACACGAAGATGGCGGCGTTGGCCCTCCAATTTAGGAATCGTGGTTCTGGACACCCTGGTGGTGCGATTGTTGTTTCCGGTAACGGGGGTATTATTGGCTCTGCGGATACAGGATCTTGGCTGGGGGTTATTTAATGTATTAAATTGGCCCCAGGTTGTGGAAGTGGTTCTGGCTGTGATTTTTCTTGATATGGTCATTTACTGGCAGCATGTGGTTTTTCACCGAGTGCCTTTTTTGTGGCGATTGCACCGCATGCATCACGCCGACACAGAGTACGATGTCACCTTGGGGGCCAGATTTCATCCCATCGAGATTGTATTGTCGATGATGATAAAGATCGTATTTATTGTGGCCCTTGGGGTTTCACCTGTGGCGGTGATTGCGTTTGAAGTGCTGCTGAATGGTACAGCCATGTTTAATCACGGCAATTTCAAGTTGCCGCCATCAGTGGATCGTTGGTTGAGAAAGTTTTTGGTGACGCCCGATTTTCATCGAGTGCATCACTCTGTTTTTGCGCGTGAGACCCACAGCAATTTTGGGTTTAACCTGAGTGTTTGGGATTACCTATTTAAAACCTACATTGCTCAACCGAAAGAGCCCCATGATCAGATGGAGATCGGCCTTCCAGAGTTTCGCAATCCCCGCTATTTGAAGCTTCATTGGCTTTTGGCCATCCCGTTTATTAAAAGTCGGAATTAGCCTCTAGATAATTTTTTCGAGCTTTTGCGGCTGTTAAGAAAGCTGCATAACTCCAAGTGAGATCTCTGGCTGATTCCATAAAGCCGTGGTTTTTATTCATTTGCTCGGCCATCGAACCATCATGCCCCATGTGGAAGAGCACTCTATGAAAAAGTTGGTTTGCCTTTTGTTCGAGCTGATTTTGAAGCTTTTCAAAAGTGGAACTTTCATGTGTTAAGCGTGAGCCCACGCGAATGAGATCAGAAGCTTTTTTGCCCGTAAGGAGCATGGAGTAAAAAGACTGGTTTCTCGAAGTGATTTCAATTTGTCGATGGACTCGATTTTCGGCGGCCACTTGAAAGTACAGTTCTGCAATGGCGAGTGTGGTTAAAAACCAAGGGTTTCCGCTGTAGTATTGGTCTTCCGGGTATCGTCCGTAGGCAGTGCCGAGTTCAGGAAGTCGGTAATTTATGGCGTAAATGCCATTAAACTTTAAGTGCAATTGATGAGCCGTATTCAGAACCCAATCACTGCTGGCGGGCAAAGTGTTGTCATGGTTCGAGGCGTGCAAAATGGCCAGGATGTTGGCCGTATCTTGATTGCTTGATTTGTAGCCGAGCCCTTCCACTTGATTGAGCGTGGTCAAGATAACGCCCTGATCTCTACTTAAGAATTTGTCTAAGGACTTTGTGATGCGTTCAGCTTGTCTTTCGTACCACGTGGCTGCACGGGTATCACCCATGCGGCGGGCTAAGCGGGCCCCGTCGATAAGTGCTTTTCGTTGCACATAACGGGTGTAGAAGTGGTCCCCTTTAACTTCTTCCCATAAGTCAAAATTGGCCTCCTGCCAGTGGTGCGAGACAAACTCGAGATCTGTTTTGATGATGTGATAGCGATCATTCCGAAGAAGTCCAGAATCATAGAGCTCTTCTCGAACCGTATCCCAATCGCCTCGATCTAAAAGTATTTCTGCCCAGCGGATCATCACCGAAGCCCGCAGTGCGGGGCCGTCGTTTTGAGGTCGCCCCCAGGGGCCATCAAACCCACGTCCATCAACGTAAAACTTAGGCTCGCCAAGGCCAGAGAGGGTGTCTTGGTTTTGTTGATAGCGAGTCAGCTCCACAAAGTCATAAACGCGGTGTAAATAGTAATCGGCAACCACGGGGTCTTTGGTGTCTTCATATAAATTGAGGACCACTTGCATAACAAGAGCCGCATCACGCACCCAATGATAGTAGTAGTCTGGGTTTTCTCTTGAAGGAGAGGCAATCACCGTACCGGGCCGGGCGTCTGTTGGAGAGACATTAGCTAACAATCGCTGGGTGGCCACAAATTCTTGGCGACGGATTTGTTCATCCAGACTGAGCTTCCCGCCCCAAGCTTGACCAGCCACTACCCCAACAAGTAAAAAAGCTGCAAATGTTTTCATAACCCCTCCCGCATAAAATCCTAATGCCCGATTGTCCCTTTGGATGAAATCCTAAATCAAGAAAAAACAGGCTAAAATCAGACGCAGTTTGAGTTTGGACAAAATCCAACATGATGACTCAATGCAAGGCCGAAAATGTGTCGAACCTCCACCGAAGTCCAGTTGGCAAAGTGGGAGTTCGCTTGAATAATAATGAAGAGGGGAAGAGGTGTAGCGCAAAAGGTATCCCTTTCTTTTTAAAAGGTATCCCTTTCCTTTTTGCGTTGCAGAGCGCTACATCGTAGCTGCTCTGCAACGCAAAAAGGAAAGGGATACCTTTTAAAAAGAAAGGGATTTTTACGCTACACCTCTTCCCCTCTTCCAAACAACAATGGGGCAGCAGCATGGGAATGTTTTCTTCGGTGGCACGTGGGGTGAGTTTACTTGGGCTAACTGTTTTTGGATTTTTTCTGTTTTCGGGGATGGCAGAAGGGGAGCCCTGGCTGAGCAATCGATATGCACAAAACTGTGCTTCTTGTCACTCGCCCTCTCGGCGAAATGTGCAGGTGAAGGATCGTCGCTGTACGCTGGCCTGCCAAGGATGCCATACAAATCCCAATGGCGGGGGGATGCGCAACCAATATGGGATATGGAACCAACAACGATGGCTCCGCTCATTTCACAACAAATCGCTTGCGAAATATTTAAGGAAAAAAGGCACGCCGGCTCCATTGAAATATCAAAAATACGGCAAGCAGCCAAAGAAGCTCAGTGATAAGCGTGAGAAATTCGCAGAGAAATTTATAAAAAATGGTCCGAAGCTAAGAGCCATGTCGACAGCCGTCTATGACGAAAGACATTATGATCGCAGTGACAAGCAAGAGCACATCACGGTGCAGGGGCCGGGCGAGTTGATGGAACGTGTGACGTCGGTGGATCCACTAAGAAAAGAACGAGAAGATTTTCTCTACGGAACTGGCGATCTACGATTTTTCTATTTGTCTCGCTATGGCGGCAACAATGAGTCTACGATTTTTCCAATGGCCGTAGATGTGGGCGTGCGCATGCGACCCACGCGTAGGTATTGGTCGTTTGTGGTGGAAAGCCGCTTTCTCAATAGTCCAGGCAATGAATCCTTTGATCAAGCGTTCACAACGGGCGCAAAAGTGAGGTCAGCCTACACCATTTTAGACGATCTGCCTTACGCAACTTATGCCATGTACGGATTATATCGGCCACTATTTGGACATTACACCCCCGATCACGAATCATTGGGGCAAAGACTTTTAGAGTTTGATCACAGTTCGATCAACCATGCGTTCAGTTTTGGTGGCTCACCCAACGTGCCGTTTGCGAACATTCATATGATCATGCCCACTTCAGACAATACAAATAAGGATCAGGGTTTTGTAGTCAACCTGGGCGGGCGCTGGGTGACGTTAGGTGCGTCACTGATGTTGTCTTATTGGGCCACAGAAAATCCAAACGGATTAGATCGCAACATGTGGTCGATTAATATTGGAGGCAAGACTCCGATAATTCCGGTGATTAATAAATTTCTCATTGTCAATGCGGATGTAACCAATTTTGATATCACCGACTCCAATAACGCCAACGACAAGGGCATGGTTTGGACGACGGAGTTGAAGCTAAACTTGTGGAGAGAAAATTATTTAATGTTCAATTACGCCAATTCAAACGTCGGCTACTCAAGAACGGCCAGCGCAAATAGAAAACGGGGCAATGCCACAGAAATCATGATAGGGTTAAAGAGCTTTTTAATTGCCGGTACGGAGATGGAGATTTTAACGATTCATCGAGATAATGAGTTGTTGGGGTCGAAATCATCAGAAGAAGTACTACAAAGTCAGTTTCATATATTTTTCTAAAACCTGAGCGGAAAAAGAAATCGAGGGGAGCGAAAGCGCCCCCCGGCCAAAAGGCTTCGGACATGCGTTCGGCAGCGGTGCTCGCCGATGGCGAGCACCGCACCGATCCGAACTTGCTTTTGGCTGGGGGGCGCTTTCGCTCCCCTCGATTTCTTTTTTGCGCTTTTCCGTGCCAACCCTTTTTTGGGCGGGTGGGGGTGGGGTGGGGTGCGGGGTTTCTGCTGCTTTTGTGGCCCTACCGGTATTGCCACCCCATCCGGTCATCTTTCACCCTCCATTGAGGGGCTCCGGTGCGGGGAAGCGCTGCCTAAAGTTCAAACAAGCTGAAGGGGGAAGCCTGTCGCAAAAGCAAGTTCGGATCGGTGCGGTGCTCGCCATCGGCGAGCGCCGCTGCCGAACGCATGTCCGAAGCCTTTTGCGACAGGCTTCCCCCTTCAGCTTGTTTGAACTTTAGGATCGCTAGGTTTTTTTTAATTATTTTGTGCGCCAGCACTGATCCACGAGAATATCACCTGTTTTTCTGCTGGCGTCAGTGGGTTATTAGGGGGCATTTCATCCCTTGCCACTACGTTGTAGAGTGCGCTTCCTGCCGGACTGCCCGGTGAGACATATCGTCTTACATCAGTGAACTCATTGAGTGTGACGCCGCCTTGGGCATTACCTGCGCCCAAATGACAGGATCCACATTGAATCAATAATAATCCAGCTACCTGTTGGTAAGTGGCCGCTTCAGCGCCCCCGGTGTCTGGGGCGGGTGGAGCTAGAATGGCTGATAAATCATCTTCTGAGGCGTTTCTGCCTAGAATCCATAGGCGGAGAAGTTCTTTGTCTTCTGGGGCCATGGTTCCGTTTTGTGGCATGAGGCCATCGACGATTTCTATAAATAGGGGTGAGCTTTGTGGCTCACCTACGACCACATAGCCGTCGGCAATCATTTTATCTAGATTGAGAATGTCAATGGGTTGATTGGCTGCGTCTGGGCCGTGGCATGAAGCGCAGTTTTTATTGAGCACTTGTAGGGCCTTTCCTTCAACAATAACGAGTTGTTCATCTGTGGAGAGTGAGGAATTGTCCGCGCCTTCGCGGTGATCGGCGTCGAAAACTTGTGCGCAGTTTTGATAGCTGAGTAGCACCATTAAAAAACTACCCAGAATAATAATTTGTTTAAATGCCCCCAACATGACTACGTCCCTTTTTTAGTTGTTTTTTGCCCCGCTCAAAATCCACTGACGAATATCTTCTCTGGCCGTGTCGCCACCATCGAGATTGAGAATTCCGCCTTTAGGCATCGGCTCTTTGCCATCAAGGCCAAGAATCCGCCGCCAACTCTTACTATTATCTAAATCGCCTGGTTTAAATCGATTCAGCGAAATCAAATCTTCATAAGTGGTCATATCGTATTCGCGGCCCAATTGGTCGGCGCTATTGCGATGGTGGCAGCGAACACAGAATCGATCAAAGGCGCCATTGGGTTTCATCAAGTCAGTGAGTGTGACTTCGAAGGCTCCCGGTGCGGCGTCGTTGTCCGGTATATTCACAATATGAGTGCTTTGTCCTGCAATAGAACCATTTTCACCGCTGGCAATAAGGAAGTCATCCAGGCGCAGTGTGATCGTTTCATTGGCGGCATCATCGCGCTGATCATTGATTATTCGAATGGCAATGCTCTTTTCTGTTTCCGTGGGGTCAAAGCGAAGAGTGAATGAGCCGTTACCCACAATATCAAAATCTCTGTCATAATTTCGCACTTCAGTGGTTTCATCATTGATGTCTATGATTTGCGAACAGCAGGGCACACGAGCCGTAGTGCCGCCATTATCTATAGAAAACCCCACAGCTGAAAATGTATCAATGGGTCGGCTGAGAACCACTTTTGCGTAGACACACTTGTCTCCGTTAGTGACAAGAGGGTTGCCTTCGCTGTCGTTGGGGCAATCACTGGTCCCGGCTTCGGTGCTTAAAGTTGTAGTTGCCAATTCGAAGCTAGCCGTGGGGCCAGGAGGTGGAGGCGGTAGAGTCACGGCCGCAATCTCTCCAATTGAGAATGACAAAACATCGCTGGCTCTGAGTGTGCCCACAGCCACCATGGTTCCGGCAGAAAGCAGAGTGGATTGGTTCTTGCGTGCTGAAGCTTCAATAAAATGATAGGTGGTTTCATTCACCACATCTTCGCCGTTAATTTTAAATCGTATGCTTTTTAAAGTGATATCAGTGGCATTGGCGTTTTGAGCCGGATAAATAATTCTCGGTTTACTGATGTAATAAGCCGTAGAAGTGGACTGGACCTGAATGCGAACTGCGATTTCGAAAAAAGCACCAGGCAGCTCTGGCCAAGTCACCCCATCTGGAGGATTGCGCATTTCATTGTTAAGATCCCAACGCAAAGTCACTTCATCTTCAAGGCTTGGGTTAATTGCCTTAGAAATAGAATGCACTCGCACGTCTTCCCAGGGGTCATCGACAAATTCAGAGATCGAATCCACCCCTTGACATCGTACGAGCTCTTCTTGACCTTTTGCCCACAAGTCTTTGAGTTCATTCACTTTAGATTCTTGGTGAGGTCCTGTGTAAGGGCTTTGGTGAGCGGCATCCACGGCAAAAGCTGAAACTTTTGAAAAGCCTACGGCACTAAAAGCTTGCCAGGCCACTTGCAGACCGCTTGTGGCAAAACCGCCTTTACCAATGCCGCCAGGCACGTGACAGGCCGCACAGTTTTCTTCTAAGAAGGGATGGTAAGTGTAAGAAAACAACTGCTGCTCACTGGTGATACTGCACTTGCCAGAACCAAGAGAAGATTGAAATTTGGCTTCATCAAATCCCTCGTGTTCTGCAGTACAGTTGTTAAACATGACTAGCAGCGATGCCACACCAAGGCTCAGCACACTGGCCAGAGCCTGTTTTATCGGTTTTCTTTTATGTTGGCCCACTTTCATCATCCCCCTAAAAAAGTAAACGCACGGCCTTTAGACTATTAAAAAAGTCGTACTAGCTATTGATCACGGTGATTTCACTTAGCTCACTTTCAGCAAAAGTACTTTGCGTCACAGACTTAATTAGGTCATGACGTCCAGCAAATGCCAAATAGTTCACAATAGCAGCAGCGACTCCACGTTCGGGACTTCCGCCCACTACAGTGTCTCTTGCCGCACCCTGGCCGTTGTTAAAGTGTCCTAATTGACGAGCTTTTTGCACGGGCTTTTGTTCAGGGTGATAAAAGAAGGTAATAATACCACTTCTTTCACCGCTGTCCGCAGTAAAGTCGGCACCAGGAACCAATGAGTCTTGTGAGGCCACAGATCCATCAGTTGTGATCATAATCATTGTTGGTCGTTGCAGGACGCGAGCCGATTCAAGCATTCGACCCACCATCACGCCAATTTCATTGTCTTTGTTGTCTTGGTTGGCTCGACCGTTACCATGGTAGTCACAGCCTCCGATGTTCATCATTGCCATAGAGGCGTTGCCTTTTAGAGCATTGTAAACAGCAGACGCATTACCACCATTGCCAGAGTTAAGGTCGTTAGCGTTATTCAAATTCCACACGGTTGCAAATTCATTGCTATCAAGCGGGTTGATGCTAACATTGCCGTCACCACCAGATACCAAGTTAATATTAGTGTCCGTGGCAATGTTTGTAAGTTGTGAAAGAGCTTGTCCACCACTGAGGCTAGCTAAATTTCGCCCCTGTGTAGCACTTAACCCACCAATAGCACCAAAGAGTTTTACTTTCTGGTCATCTGTCATAGATGCCAAGCTTCCTTGTACACTCACTGCATTGGCCACATCAGTGAATCGATTCACCATCAAGGGAGCTGTGTTGTTGCGAATGGCGGGTTGGTTTCTGTTTTGACCAAGCGCCGGCAAGAAATCACCCTTAGTGACTTCAGCAAGCATTCCAGACGGGTTTAATGCATTGTTTGCCGTATCATCTTGTGAGGCCACAGCAATACCTAGGACCGCTGTGTTGGCTATAGTGGCCGGCGTAGCGTTTGCTAATACTCCGGCTAGCAACTGGCTTCGATCAGCAAAGCCACCACTTTGAGCTCCAAAGGAAGGGTCAACGTTAAAAGCTCCTGCCGCACCCAGGCCTAAGCGTGAGTAACTTGGCAAGAAATCTCCGTCTTGTCCCATAAATACAAAGTTACCGGCGATAGAGAACCCTCCAGCACCGTTGATCACCATGGCAGCTGGCATTTTTTGTGCCGTGGCCACACATTCGGCGGCATGGGCCACAGAAGATCGGGCGATCATTTCTACAATAGATGGCATAAACAAAGTGGCCGCAGAAGCTTTTAAGCCTGAGGCTAAAAACTCGCGCCGAGTCTTTGGCATGCCGTGGTTTTGAACATATTTGTCTGCGATTTGAAGATTGAGCTTTTCTTGCTCAGTCATCATCTCAGTGTTGGCTTTTTTAAATACTTTAAGTTTCATTTTAATATCCCCTTAAATAAATATTGTTTTAGCTCTCGATTACATCCTGTAGCCATCGAGGCTAGCCAAGACTGACGTGCAGATCGCTATGGCCGCATGGCGACTCTTACTGTCTGCAGCTGACGAATCCACAATATCCATGACATTTTGAAGTAATAAATCGTGTTCTTCTTGGGTCTCATCGCGGCCCCAACAAGCCCGAGCCATGCGTCGCATAGTCTCTTGGGCACCGGCCAAACTTGGCGCTGCCGTACCGGAGATCGCATTAAAGATCCTGCGATCTGTAGAGCTTAAAGCTAACTCTTCGTTGAAAAGATCATCACACACCTCCACAGCGATGGCAGCATGAGCCATAACTAGAGGTGGGTTTACATCCATCACATTACCAAACTCAGATAAGCTGCCTCTGCGGCTATCAAACTCATCTAAGGTCTTTTGGCTGACAACCTGTAAGCCAGTGCAAGCCACCATGTTATCAAGAACTTGTTTTCCGTAGGCAATCGATGCCGTTTCAGCACCTGGAATAATCTCTACGGCAATGTTTCCGCTGCAAGAGTTTTTGCTGGAATCGGTGGATACGCCGTCATCTGGCACCATTTGTCCGCAGGCATTCCCGAGAATAGCGATGGCTGCCGTGATAGTAGCAAGGCTAATGCCCACTGCTATTTTCTTTTTAATTGTTTTCATCTTAAATCCCCCTTAAATCCCTTTTTAATCACCTAGACAGTTTGGAGTAACGGCAACGCGCTCAAATAATTTTTTTAGTCTAAAGTTATCTTCAGTGGCGAATTTGGTCGCCAATTCTTTTAATAAACCTTCGTCAAATATTTCTGGTTCTCGTTTGCATACCGAACGGAAAACCCGAGTGGCCATGCAGTTTGGAAAGGCGCCAGCTGAGGCGATCATTCGCCCGAAGTCACCCATGCCATTTCCTTGAGGCAGATTTGACGGATCATTTATTGTAAATTCAGCAGAGCCGCCTAAACCCACAGGGTACTTGCCCCATTCAAAAAACTGTTTATTCACTCCGCCGATGAGTTGATTTTTCCATTTTGTATCGCGAGAGGCCCAGCCTCCAGGAAACACCTCGGCGTTTTGGTTCATCTTATTTACGATCAATGTGTTCGGGTCCATTTCTGTAGTTCGCGGATCGTCCTCATCGTTGCCATTGCCGACCACAAAAGTGTGCTTGAGAAACCCATTTTCAAAGGTGATACGGGCAAAAGCTTGTCTCAGCGGATCCATCTGAGAGTGGCAGCCACGGCAAGTGGTTTGATAGTCCACGTGGGATCCACCTGGAAAGCGGTCCACATCGCGACCGACCATGGCGTCTCCGCCGGTGTTATCCGCCCATTGTTTGATTGGGCGACATAGGAATTGCCTAAAGCTAAACTCCACCATACGTCGGTTGGTTCCCGCAATAGCATGAGATGATGTAAAAGCTCTTGAGGTAATAACGCCAGCAGGGTCTTTGTGATTCACTACGCCGCCGTTGCCATCATAAAGTTTTTGACCGTCTTGTCGGATAAGAATTTGTGAGTCGGCTAAGTTATAGTCCAGTTGCTCAAGTACTTGGTAGTGGTTATTAGACATCAGAAAATCTTGAATGGTGTCACTCGGGGCAGCTGTTCGCTCAGGGTTGCCTCGATAATAGAAATTTCCGTAGGCGAGTTGTCTAGCGTCATTTCCATCTCTGACATGGCCAATCACCGTGGCGGCAAAGTCATTAAGAGGCACATCAACACTTTCATCACGGTTTGACATGCGTTTTGCAAAATCTTTCACAGTACGGTTGTAAAAACCAGGCTCTGTTGTGGCTCGAGCCGCAGCCGTAACCAAGTTGCCCGATCTGATGTCAGCTTCCATTTGCGCCAGTATAGGGTTGTCAATGGGTGTGGATATTCCCACAACTCGCTTGTAAATCTTTTGAGCCAATTTTCTCTCGGCTGTGATAGGTGCAAATGGGTCGATCGGAAAAGTATTGTCTGACAGCCAAGGAGTGGGGTTGCGCACACCTAGAATTTCTTGTTGGGAAAGAGCTCGACAATAAATGGCCACCATTCGGTAAACCCCGCGCCAGGGTCGGTCTTGGGCGGTAAAACTAGAGGCTCCAATAAAAGGTTGTCCAGCGTCATCAAAAGCATTTATTTCATTGGCAAGTGCTAATACCGATTGATCACTCCATCGTGTAAGGTCGCCGCCAATGGTTTGTGTGGAGCGCAGAACGGGAATGCCGGCACGATCGCTCACATAAATTCTAGAAGCTCCTGCTGAATCTCTTGTGAAGTATACATGTTGGTAGGGGGCCTGTGTGTCGTTAAAGCGCATGACTCCGGCGGGAACCCGCATGGTGTCGTCACCAAGTGTCCCATCGTCGGGATCGTTGTTAAAACTTAGATTGCCGCCTTGATTGCGAACACCCACTTGAAAGAAGTGGTTTCCATCATAGTTGTGGCCTAAGAATAAATCAGTGCTGGCGGCACCTCGAGAAAGAGTTACGATTCTTAATGGTCCGTGTGGAGCAATTAAATCGTTTTGTACTGTGTTTTGAATCCAGGTCTCAATAGTGACTTCATTGCTGCCTTTACACTGATTGATAAGTTTTGTAGCAGGCCCTGCGGTGCGAATAAGGCTTTCTTGTGAAATCATCAGTCCGCCAGACTGCCAAATCACATCAGAGCGACTGTCTATGTTGAGGTTAAGTGGTGTGCCAATGGAGCTATGGTCATTGATCACAGTGCCACTGCCTTCGTTGAACTTGTAAAGGACAACGGCTTCGCTAGCGAGAGCACCGGTACCATCTTTTTCAAGAGCTAAGCTTGGCGTTGCTACTAAAAGCCCCGTAGCGAGACTTAAATAGACTTTCCAATTTTCTCTAAAACTAGTCATGTTGTATCCCCATACCCCAATAAATAGTCTGTGCTATTGCACAGTGATAAAATAGGCCGCGCCGGAGTTGTTCACTGTATTCCCGTCGTCCATGGCCTCACTACCCATAATTAAAGTGTTACCCGAGATCCCAATATCTGATCCCGCATTCTGTTGAGCATCGCGATTAGCTTGTCGCGGGATCATTTTGAATAGGATATTCCCGGTCATATCCATCTGGAAGGTGGCTCCAATTTCAGCTCCATTATGTCTGGAGCCCGGAGCACTCACATAAATTTTGTTATTGGCAATAGCTACGCCGCGACCGAAATAGTCACGCACAGCCACATCAGCGGCTTTAAGCTCAAGCTCGCTCCAAGAAGATCCGTTGGGCGTGTAAAGATAGGCGCGTCCGCGAGAGCTTTCGGCCTGTTCCGCACCCACTACAACATTCGTGCCGTCAGTGGCCACGTCAGAGCCGTACTGCATACCTGACCCAATCATGGTGCTTGAGCGCAGGATGTTTGATTCAGAATAGGTGCCGCCACTATTTCTAAACACGTAAGCGTAGCCTCGACCCAATGTGGCTTCTTCGCTGGACTTCATTGGAGCGCCGATGACTAGCAGCGAGCCAGATACAGCTAGTGATCGTCCAAAGTTATGATACTCGCCACCATTACTGGCCTGTAAGCGTTGTGAAAGGCTCCATGTGTTGCCAGACCGTGAAAAAACATACACGGCACCAGCATCTCTGGATGTACCCCAATCTTCTGTATCAGCGCCTACGATCACACGATCAGCGCTGTCGATGGCTACTTGCATACCAAAACGAGTCACATCATTGGGGTTCACTGTAGGAGTGGGTCCATTGATGGTGTGAATGAGGTTCCAGTTGTTGCCAGACCCTTCATATAAATAGATGCGACCAGTGTGGTTGTTCAATGAAGTAGAGCGACTAGCTATAGCAATAAGGTCTCCGCTAATAGCAACAGCGTTGATTTCTGTATAGGCAGCTGTGGACGGTTCTAAAATGGCAGTGGTTCGATCCCAGCCGCTGCTTGTTTTTTCAAATACATAAGCAGCACCAATTTTGTTGTTACCACCCCGGCCAGGAGCGCTGGCCACGGCGTGATTTCCGCTTATGGCGACCCGTGATCCAAGTGCTGCTTGCGTTTGTGGGTCAGAAGCCGCTAAATATTTTTCGTTCCAACAGACATTGGTGTAGTTGACTGTGATGGTTCCTGTAGAGCGGCCGCCACAGGTGTCTGTAGCAACTATGTTTATAGTTTTTGATCCACCTACGCATTCGGCCGTATCATTGGGCTGTACTTGAAATCCATTGTTGTTGCAGTCAACATCTAGTGGCGCGGAATTATTACAGTTAACATCTCGGTTTACGCCTCCATAAGTGGCATTTGTGCCGCCGGTGATCGTGTAGTAAGTGTTGTCGCGGTTATAGAGATTTTCAATGCCGTTGTAAGAGCGTGGTCGCATGCCGATATCGATGTTTCGAGTGTTCTTATTGATGGCTAGGCTTACTGGCACATAGCCGTTTGCCGGCAAACAAGGATCAATTACAGGAATCACGGGTTCAGTGACGGTTAAAACAACAGATTCAGATGATGCAATACCGCCGCTATTATCGTGGGCATAGGCATATATTGAATAGATGCCACCAGCGGTGATCCTTTGATCCCATTGAAAAGGTGCATCCACATCTTCGCCCACTTTTGTGCCATCAATCCAAAATTCAACTTTTTGAACTTTTCCATCAGAGTCTTCGGTTTGAACTGTAATGGCCACATCGGCCGGCGACATGGCTGAAGAGCCATTTAAAGGTGATGTGACAGTGATCGTGGGAACTGTATTTCCCAGTTCTCCTGTTTCAATTACGCCGGCACCGGGGCCACCGCTTAATCCAGTCACAGAGCCTGAATCAATGGCTTCACCCATAGGGCTGCAATTTTGAAAACTAAATAGGATGGCAAGGGCAGAGCTCACCGCTACACTGATATTAAACCAGCGCTGAATAGATATAGAATTTTTATTTCTGTCCAGCATGAGGTATCCCCCTCCTCCGTATATGGACCGACTACAATATCTTAAGGCAGTGTCAGTTGGTTCCCGCCTTAAGACCTTGTCGGCAGCTTTTTAGAAAACTTGAGACATAGGTCTGGTTTTCTCCGATTTTTAAATAGTGCAATGGTAGGGCCAGCTTATGGCCAATTAACGTCACTCTGAGTGTCAAAATCGAAAAAATCGTAAAAAAGTTAGATGTTTAAAATGAGGTTTTTATTCTTAATTGGTTTAAAACCTGTCTCATTTTGAGATTTATTAAATAGTTGGGCAGCTCACGATGAATATGAGGCGGCATCTCGCGTGACGCAGCATTGCTAGTGTTGGGATACTAACACTCAATAGTGTTATCATTGATTTCATGAACAGCGTTGAAAGTATTGTTGAATTACTTGAGTGTCTCATAACGAATCAACCTCTTAAATGGGGGCAAGATGGGTTGCAGTCAGAGGCCGGCCCTAAATATCATTCTATATCGGGCGTGCCATGGCTATTTCGAGATTCGACAAGCCAGTGGATTCAGTGGAAGTCGCGTTGTGAACAGCTCATAAGCACTTTGAAAGACGAAAAACAAAGATATGAAAAGGCTCAAATAAATAAACACGTATCACTCCTAAATCAGCGTAGGGGAGCCGTAAGCCGTGGTTTGCAAGTCAATATCGAGACCCTGAATCATCTGTTACAGGACTTTTTAAAATCAAATTCATTTTCAGTGCCGCAAAACTTCGCGCTCACAGACCGAGTGGCCAGCACTCAGGAAGCTCACAGTTATTTTGATAATATTTTTCGAGATTGGGTTTGGGGTAAAGAAGAAAACACAAAAAGCCTAGACCTGATAAAAAAAGTCTGGCCCGAATCCATAAAAGAACCAAATGTGGCTGTGCTCGGAGCTGGCGCTGGTCGACTGGGTGTGGATATTCACAGGCATTTAAAACCAAAAAACACCATTCTAGTGGATATTAATCCGGTGTTATTACTCACCGCAGAGCATCTGTTAACTAAAGGCCCCTTGGATTTGTGCGAGTTTCCAAAGACTCCGGTATCTATTGAGCAATCGGCTGTTTTGCATAGATTAGAAAGTGATGAGCGCAAAGGTAATAATATACATTTTGTATTTGCCGATGTGATGAACCTTCCCTTTAAAGCCAAGTCACTGGATGTGGTGGTCACACCTTGGCTTGTGGACATTATACCCGATGACTACCGCGATTTCAGTGCTCGTATGAATAGAGTGTTAAAGCCCGGCGGAGTGTGGATTCAGTTTGGCCCGTTGGGTTTTGCTCATAAGGATTTTTCGAAAAACTACAGTGTGGATGAAGTTCTTAAGATTGTAGGGGATCAAGGCTTCAATCTGACCACGTCTATCCAGGAAAGAATACCGTACCTACAGTCACCCCACAGCGGTTTTTGGCGAGTAGAAAACGTATTGATCTTTGCCGCCGAAAAAAAATCAGATGTGAAGCAGCCAAAGCGGTTTGAATCTCTCCCAGAATGGTTGCTGGATTTCAATAAACCCATATTACTCACAATTGAACTGCAAGAGCTGCGTTTTACAAACCAGGTTCACGCAGAAATTCTTGGAGCTGTCGACGGAAAGCGCACGTTTAACGAAATGGTGCAGCTCATGGCAAAGCACTACCAGATGTCCAGCGACCAAGCGACAGATGCGCTATTCACGCTATTAGCCCGCATCCATGAATCGAAGCTTTAGAGAGCCGACAAGCCAACGAAAATACCAATGACAATCAGAGATGGTCGTGCCTGGATCAGTCACCAAAACCTGGATAAAACCAGACAAGCCTCAAGGCAAGAAGGGCCCCCATGAGTGAGCCGCGTCCTCCCGATGTGCATGGCGTATCCGAGTTGCGGCACGTTAGTGACGCAATCCGAAGACGACATGCGGCCACTCGGGTCGGCGCGGCTCACTCATGGGGGCCCTTCTTGCCTTGAGGCTTGTCTGGTTTTACTTACGCCATCGGATTAGGGGCCGAATTCGATATTCCACCACTCTTGGAGTTTGGCACAAAGGCCGGTGGACTTGCTCGCACAGTGACTTCCGCCGCCGTGACCTTGCCCTGAAGCATTATTGATAAGCGTGTTGTTGCTCGCCGAACCGCCCGCAAAGGGGTTGGGGTTGAGAAGGCTGCCAAAGTGAATATCGTATCCCACGGTATGGCACGAGGTGCAAACTTGCACGCCGCTATAGACTTGTGAGTTGTAGAAAGTTTGACCGGCGCTTGATCCTGCAAAGGCCACATATTGTCGTGGTGTCCCTGAGAGTAAAATAAAACCTGTGGGTGAGTCGATGTAGGCATAGAGAAAATGGTATTGGTTATCGATGAGGTTTTTTGGAATGTTAAATGAAAAGTAGTGACCGTTGTAGGTGCCGCCAGTTTCATTGGCTGCTGCGTACCCTGCTAGAGTGCCTGAGCTGACAGTGCCATCTATATAGATGGCCACTTTTAATGTGGAGTTGGGGCTGTCTGGATCGTAGGCCCAGCCGCGAACATAACCGCTTTCATTGGCGATGGTCACGCTGCCCTTTGAGTTCGGGCCACCGGCTGGTGGCAGCATGGATGCAGATTCAGAGTCTGATCCGCTGGTTTCTTCAACACTTTTACAGTTATTAAAGCTGGTCATTAAGACAAGGCTTAATAAAAAAACGATGGTCCAAGTAATGCTATTTTTTCGTCGCATGCTCTCTCATCCCCCAAAAAAGCAGCTATCAGATAAATAGACATCGGCAGAACGCGTAAAAACTTAAGCCTTTGGTCGGGTTTTTTGATAAATAATCGTCAGATCGAAACAAATTGAACTAGAGCCCCAGATTTTTGGTGAATCAAGGGCAGGTGAGTACAAAGGCCACTTGGGCTACATTGCTTAAAGTAGACATTCCAAAGCGGCTGACTCGAACTTGATAAAGTCCCAGGTCTGAGTTGGCGATGTAGTCGATGGGTAATTCAAGGCCCGTGGCTCCGTCGATTTCTTCTCCGTTTTTTAACCACTGTAGGTCTACATCAGAGTCACCTGAGACTTCCACACTGAGTTCAATAGAATCACCCAGTTCTACGGCTTGTGAAGAGGGTTGTCTTGTGATCACAGGGCGTTGGGATGCGAAATCTCTCGAGTACTCGGCCAATGTTAAAAGATCCAGGTGTCGGCTTTCTTGCACGTAGCCTGAGAGACTTGATTCAGTGACGCTGCCGTTTTTCATGACCCTCTCCAAGTCCGCAGGAGTCAAGTGGCCGCCTTGGCTTCGTAAGTAAGCCAGTGCAAGACCTGCAGCTCCAGCGGCGACGGGTGAGGCCATGGAGGTACCTTGATAGTATCCATATTGGTTGCCAGGTAAAGTGGAGAGAAGTTTGCTGCAGAAACCGATACTTAATAAATCCGAAGCTGATATGCCGCTACTACAAGCAGAATTACTGCTTGATGCCATGGAGTTGTTGTATGAGCCGGGAGCTGCAATTTCAACGTAGGTCGAACTGTAGTTTGAAAAGCTACTACGGTTTCTCGTTCCCGCATCTGTGGAGGCCACGGCCATAAAGCCGTCTACATCTTTTGCATATCCTGCAGGCGAGTAAAAGCTGGAGTTGAGGTTCTTGTTGTCATTACCGGCAGCGGCAACCAGGAATGTCCCTTGCTCTGCCGCATATATCACGGCATCTTGAAGAGCCGTACTTCGAGCGGCGGCACCTAAACTCATATTGGCAATATCAGCCCCTTGGTCTGCGGCGTATCTGATGCCATTGACGATGTCATCAATGGCAGCACCGCTTCCCGTGTCGGGAAATACTTTTACTGCCATCACTTTGGCATGACTGGCCATGACACCTGCGCCGCCCACCTGATTGTTGGTGGCCGCGGCGGCCAGGCCGGCAACGTGAGTGCCATGCGTGTCACCATCCATCGGATCATCGTCGTTTTCAGCAAAGTCATATCCGAATTTTCCATTGCTGTCGGTCCACATAACGCTTTTTAAGTCGGGGTGAGTGTAATCAACCCCTGTGTCAATAACAGCAATCACCACGTCTTCTTTTATTCCGGTACTATCGTCATAAAAGATCTCCCACGCTTTGTCCGCTTTTTGGTTTATGAGATGCTCTTGCCGGTCCACGAAAGGGTCATCGCTGATAGCGAATTTTTCGGCACGTGCCTGAGGAGAAACGCCAATGAGGCAGGGGTCTTTGCGTAGTTCACTTTCAAGTTCGTCTAAATCATAATCGCGGTTCAACTGAAAGCGATAAGCCTGCACACGAAGTCGATGGGTTCTTTTTCTTGAAGCCAATACGATTTCTTCGCTGTGCTCTCCAGGGGAGTCGTTCACACATTCATTGTCGATCAATGCCACATATTCGGTGTGGGCTTTGAGCTTTTTATCTAACGACATGATTTGAGCCGAATCACTCTCAGAAATTTGCACTTTGTTATGGTTAAAGGGCGAGCTAAAGCTGATCGCTCCTTTTTTAAGGGCCTGCGGGTTTACGGTGCACATGGAAGCCAGCGTTGAATCACCAGTGGGTTCAAACGCTTTGCCGCAACCAAAAGAAAAAAGACCAGTTATCAATAAAACAAATAAAACAGACCGCCTCTGCACAATCATTCCCCCCGATTTTGCAAAGAATTACCAAAAGATTGAATAACTAATGAGCAATTAGGGGGCCAGATGAGGTGAGAATGAAGCGGCGTTCATCCTGGGCTCGGGTGAAGCTGGTAGACGCCTGCCTATCCGGTGATCAATTGTTGTATAGGCAACACTCGAATGAAGTACAAAGAAAGTCAGATCGCCCAACGGGTTGCAGGTTATGAGTTCACGGGGTTTTCAGGTGAAGTGTAATACGCTGAAGAGCAGAGTCATGTTAGGTCCTCCCGAGGCCTCGGGCTTTTAGTGGACCATCAGTCTCAAGACATAAGGCTTCAGGCCTTTAAAGAAAAATTCGACGGCGATCATCATAATAATAAGTCCCATCAGGCGAGAAAAAACCTTTGACCCACTTTCACCCAAAAGGCGCATGATTTTTCGAGATCCCAGGAGCAAAAAATACGTAGCCAGGCTCACCAGAAAAAAAGTAGCAAACAAGATCGTGCGCTGTGAGTAGGTGCTAGCATCGGTGGTCAACACGGTGGTGATGGTGATGGCGCCGGGGCCGTAAATGGTGGGGATGGCGAGTGGAGTGACAGCGGCAATTTTGGCCTCGTCCGTGTCGCTTTCGCCATCGGTGAGGGATTTGGTGCGGGCTATTTTTCCTTGAAGCATGTCAAAACCGGTGAGAAAAAATAATATACCGCCCACAATTCTTAGGCCATCTACAGAAATTTTAAAAAAATCGAAAATAAATTTTCCTGTTAATGAAAATACCACCATGGCGATAAAAGCGGTGACGCAGCCGCGTTTGGCGACCGCCACAGCTTTGTCGCGACTGATGTTTTCCGTCATTCCGAGGTAAAGCGGCATTACGGAAAAGGGGTTCACAATGGTAAAAAGACTTGTGAACGCAAAAAGAAAATAAGAAATCTGCTCTTTCATGGAACTTACAATAACATCTTTTACTATTTTTGAGTAATTTTAGATTGTGAGATTTTTTGCAGAAACTTGTCGGCTGTGGTTTCTGTCAGGCTGAAGCTAAAGCCAGGTATGTAAACCTTAATGTAAGGCTCTCCTCGGGCCGAAGCCGAGAACTCTTCGACGCCGCAGATGTGTTCGGGCTTTACCCAAACTCTGGTTTTTTCTTTGGTGGTGAACTCTATGTAGTCGCTCATATAAAAATCATCACTTATGTACGGTGAATTGCCCAGCATTTAGTTTATCAAAATATTCTTTAGAGGCTGCGCGTAACTTTGGAAACAGCATCCAAACAGCAAATAGGTTTGGAACCACCATCAACCCCAACATGATGTCTGAAAAGGCAAGCACCGGCCCCAGGGTCCAAACAGCACCCACGATGGCCAGCAAACAAAAAAGCCCTTTGTATATAAGAAGCGACTTTGTGCTGCCGGGAAACAGAAAATCTACGGCCCGCTCGCCGTAGTACGACCAGCTAAGTAGTGTGGAGTAGGCAAAAAGCACCACAGCCGTAGTCACAAAGAAAGTGCCAAACCCAGGGATACCCGTATCAAAGGCGGCAGCTGTCAGAGTCACACCTTCAACGCCGTCAGAGTTCAAGTGAGCTCCTGAGATAAGGATCACAAGTGCGGTCATCGAACAAATCACCACGGTGTCGATAAAGGGTTCAAGAAGAGCCACCACACCTTCGCGGATGGGCTCATCAGTGGAGGCGGCACTGTGAGCAATGGGGGCCGATCCCAAACCGGCCTCATTTGAAAAACAAGCTCGGCGTACACCTTGAATCAAGGCACGGATAGCGCCACCGGCCACACCTCCGGCGGCTGCGTTTAAACCAAAGGCCTCTGAGAAAATGCTAGAAAACACCGCTGGGACTTGCCCAATGTTAGAAACAATAACGATCAAAGCCCCGATCACATAAATAGCTCCCATCAGCGGCACTAGTATTCCAGTGACATGGCCGATTCGTTTAATTCCGCCGATGATCACCATACCTGTGAGTAGAGAAAGGGTAATTCCAGTGACCCACTTGATCAAGTTTTCATCATAGGGCAGGCTCCGCACGAGAACACTGGCCACTTGATTGGTTTGAAACATATTGGCCGCACCGAAAGAGGCAACGATGGCGGCAAAAGCAAAAAACACGGCCAGTGGTCGCCACTTTTCACCGAGACCGCGAACGATATAGTGCATGGGACCGCCATGAACCTCGCCCCGCTCGTCCACGTGGCGATACATCACAGCCAAGCTGCATTCCGAATATTTCGTAGCCATACCCACAAGGCCAGTGACCACCATCCAAAACACAGCGCCCGGTCCGCCGGCACTGATTGCCACAGCCACACCGGCAATATTACCCAACCCCACCGTCGCTGAAAGAGCCGTGGTAAGAGCTTGGAAGTGCGAAATCTCGCCCGGATCATTCGGGTCATCATAGCGACCACGTATCACGTGAATGGCATGAATGAATCCCTTAATTTGCACAAAGCCCAAGAGCAAAGTGAGAGCCAGGCCAGTGCCCACAAGCACCACCACCATGGGCAGGCTCCAGATCGCACCGACAATTACATTTAATACATTTTCAATAGAATTTAATATCCCCATGGGATCAAAATGTATTGGCCTCTGCCTATGGGGTCAACCATGAAGGTCGTGTAACATAAGGTTTGGGATTAGTTGGCAGCCATGCGTTGACGAATTTCTTGCCATTCTTGCTCAAGAAATAAGCCAGTGTTCGAGCCCTTTCGTCGATAGCTTGCGATCAGTTGTCTAGCATCTCGAAGTCGGTTGCTGCGCAGGAGCATTTTTACGTAATGTTGGGCCACAGTGGTTTGCACGGTGTCGGGTTTGGCCTCTAGCACCACCAGGTAATATTGACGAGCTAAATCAATATGACCATTTCGATCTAGAGTTTTTGCATATTCATATTGAGCTTCTAGTTCCGTGCCGCCTTCTTTGAAGTATTGTCCTAATGTTTGCATGGCTTCATAGTCTTTTCGTTGTTTGGCCTGCAAAATTCCAAGTTCAGCCAATGTTTCTTTGTCGGCGCCGTGCTCGTAGGCACTCAATAGGGCCGTTTCGGCCAAGTCATAAAACTTTCGATCCAAGCAAATTTGCGCATAGTGAGTCATATCATACTGCGTGGCCAGGCCCAGGGTCTGTTTGGCCTTGATAGAAACCACGGAGAGAGAGTGTTGTCCCCAGGTCGAAATAAAAATCAATGAGCCCGCAAAAATAAGGGCAAACATAAAAAGACTGATGGCCGTGCGCTTTTGGTAGTTTTCTAAAATCTTGTTGGGCTTTTTGCTGGATGACCACCCGCAATCACAAATCATCGTGCTCCCAAACATATGTGTAGGCTTAATCGGATCAAAACATCTTGGACAACGCAATTGATTGGATCGCATAGACACCCCTCTTCGTCTCATAAGCAGTGTACATGGCACATTCTGTGCCACCGTCATTGGCCCCTAGAATCCCTGATACGGGTTAAAATCGTGCAACGGTTAACCTTCTGATCAATGGATTGACAATTGCTTTGTTGGCAAGGCAAATGGCTATCTATGGAAAAATCAGTGTTGTTTTCAGAAGAAAAAATCGGTGAGCGGGGTTTGGGGGTTGTGCAGCTCAACCGACCCCGGGCCTTAAACGCCTTGAACTTAGAGATGTTTGAACAGTTGGCTGAGCGGTTGCTGCGCTGGCGCGAGGATCAGAGCATTGCCTGTGTGGTTCTATTAAGTGGTCATGAAAAGGCTTTTTGTGCCGGCGGCGATGTCAAAGGTCTTGTGGAAGGTCTTCGAAAAGGTCCTGAGGGTTTAGATTTAGCCAAAAGGTTTTTTGTTTTTGAGTATTTTGTAGATTATTTGATTCACGCCTATCCAAAACCCGTGTTGGCTTGGACTCAAGGTCTCACCATGGGAGGCGGGATTGGTATCAGCAATGGAGCCAGTCATCGCGTGGTGGTGGAGACCTCAGTGTTTTCCATGCCGGAAGTGAATATAGGGCTGTTTCCCGATGTGGGTGCCAGTTTCTTTTTGCGAGACATGCCTCATGATGTGGGTTTGTTTCTGGGTTTGACGGGATATCGATTGGGTCCCGAAGATGCCATGGCCTTAGGGTTATCCGACTATTATTTAAAAGACGAGTGGAAGCGAAAAGTTTTGGCCGATATCACAAGGCTGCCATGGGTTGGGGAGAGGGGTCATGATGTGAGTCTTCTTGATGACTACTTAAATGGTGTGCAACGCCAACGACCAGCGCCCAGTTCTTCTTTCGTGAAAGAGTTGCCAGCGGTCATGGACCTTGTGGATTACAAACATGTGTTGGAATTTGACAAGGCTTTTTCTGAACTGAAAAAAAGTGAGCGACTCACTGCCGCTTATGAGAATTACACTCGCGGTTGCCCCCTATCAAAAGCCATTACCTTTCGCCAATTAAAAACCGAGCCTTTTCCGACATTGCGTGAGGCGTTTTTAAAAGAATGGCATATGGCCATTACAAGTTGTGAAAACTCCAATTTTGTCGAAGGCGTGAGAGCCCTACTTATAGACAAGGACAATCAACCAAATTGGATGCCTGCGGATTTGAATGAAGTCACTGAAGATCAGGTCGATCCCTATTTCAACGGGGCGAAAAACTCGGCCTCAGAGTTAGATGCTATGATGAAACGTCACGGGATTTAGGTCGGTTTTACTGACTCAAGTGTGTTTGAAGTCGTGAAAAGGAATAAAAGTCCAAAGGCAATAGTTGTTAAGGTGGCCATAGGTAAGGCTAGCTCCAGGTACGACATGCTTTAAAAGACGTGTGGTTTAGGATCGCAACGCCGTCGATAATTCAGCCAGCGGCAAGGTGACTTGTGTGCCCGATTCTAGATTTTTGATTTCCACTTGAGATTTGGCTAAATCCTCATCCGAAAAAATCACGGCCTTTTTTGCCTGCAAACGATCGGCTTTTTTTAGTCGCTTACTCATATTGCCACTGAGTACACACTCCACAATAAATTGATTCTCACGAAGGGTTTGCGCCAGTTTCAGACTTTCTTTTTCAGCCTGTTCTCCCAGCGGTATCAAGGCGATCAGCGGCTCAGCGTTGAGAGTGGGTTCATAGATAAGAGCCAGTCGCTCGATTCCAGAGGCCCAGCCTACGCCTGTGGTTGTTGGGCCACCCATTTGCTCCACTAGACCATCATAGCGACCGCCAGCAAGAACAGTGTCTTGGGCGCCTAAATTTTTTGCCTTAAACTCAAACACACAATGGCAATAATAATCCAATCCGCGCACCAGGCGTGGGTTTTTATTGTAGGGTATTTTTAGCAGATCAAGGCCTGCACACACTTCATCAAACATTTCTTTGGATTCTGCATTCAAAGAGTCATGGAGCCGCGGGGCTTTGCCTATGATGTCTTGGTCTTTTTCATCTTTGGAGTCCAAAATGCGCAGTGGATTGGTGCTGAGTCGTCGTTGACTGTCTTCGCTCAACTGAGTTTCATGTTGCTGGAGATAGTTCACAAGTTTTTCTCGATATTGCAGGCGGCTTTGGGTGTCGCCGATGGAGTTGATATCCAATGAGATTTGATCTTGTAAGCCCAATTCTTTTAAAAACAAAGCCGCCATGGCGATGACTTCGATGTCATCTCGCGGTTTATCTGCACCTAAGTGCTCCACGCCCACTTGATGAAATTGGCGAAGGCGCCCTTTTTGCGGTCGCTCATAGCGAAACATGGGACCATTGTAAAAAGCCTTAAATGGTAGCTGGCGAGTTAAACCATTTGAAATAAAAGCCCGCACAATAGGGGCCGTTCCCTCAGGGCGTAGAGTGATTTCTTCATTGCCCCGATCTACAAAAGTGTACATTTCTTTATGTACAATATCCGAGGTGTCGCCGAGTGTGCGTTTGAAAACTTGCGTGAACTCGAAAATCGGTGTGGTGATGCCTTGAAAGCCAAATCGCCGAGCGACCTCTTCAGCGATGCTTGTGATGTTTTGATGCTTTTTGTAGTCTTCGCCCCATAAATCATGGGTCCCGCGCGCGGGTTGTAGTTTGCTCATTAAAGATAACCTACGATAGGGTGCGAAGTGGCGCAAGCATTTGATGTTTCCGGGGTTGATCTTTACATGTACATCGGTGACCATAGTAAATTATGTCCAGTATTGTCTTTGATATCAGTCCAAAAATCAGCGCAAGAACAGCCGTTTTTCCAGGGGACCAGCCCTTCACCCAAGCGTCCTCCTTGAGTTTTGCCTCGGGGGATCACTTAGAGTTATCGTCGATCAAAACCACTTTGCATATTGGGGCCCATGCCGACGCCCCCAGTCACTACATGGCTGGCGGTGCGCCCATTGATCGAAGAAGCCTTGACTATTACATGGGTCCTTGTCAGGTGGTGCAATGGGCAGAGCCTGTAGTTGGTAGAATCACTCTGAAACACTGGGGAGATCGTTCGGTGTTGGCGCCCCGAGTGTTATTTGCAACAAGATCTTTTTTAAACCCGGATCAATGGAGCAATGAGTTTGCATCACTCTCACCAGAGTTGATCAACTACCTGGCCGAACGCGAAGTGATCACAGTAGGTATAGATACGCCTTCGATTGATCCAGCTGAGGCAAAAGATCTGATCAGTCATCAAGCGGTGGCGGCAAATGACATGGCCATTTTAGAAGGACTCATTCTAAAGAGTGTGCCAGAGGGTGTTTATGATTTGATCGCCTTACCACTAAAAATTGAAGGGGCCGATGCTTCTCCCGTTCGCGCTATTCTTGTGGCAGATGGGAATTATAGTAAAACCCCAGTTGCGCCTTAACATCTTTTGGTAGTTCAGGCAGTTTTGATTTCGGTATAAAAAAAGTGGTCAACTGAAAAAAATCGCTGAAAACTTTGTGGCGTTCTGCTGTGGCCTGGAGATAATCGCTGCCTGAAGATCCGCCGGTCCCAATTTTAGCGCCCAACATGCGGCGAGCCATGAGCGCGTGCCGGTATCTCCAACTGGTCATGTTCTCGTCAATATCTTGAAGAGCGGTGATTAATGAAAATGGAATCTGAAAAATGGGTTGGTGGCGATAGAGCTGAATAAGTAGGGCGGCTCTTGTCGCTTTATGCGAAAGCCTCCAAGTGCCTTGCTGCCTCTGCTGTTCATAGAGTTTTTCATCGAAAAGGGCTGCGAATTTGCCCTCTGATTGTTCTATAGAGGCTACACCGCGCTTTTTATCTTCGTCTGATAAAAAGGGGTTTTGCTTCAAAGCGTCCCGCTCTTGCTGAAACATAGATCCGACGGCTTCTCGATAACGGCCCCAAAAATCAAACTGACCAATTTCTAAAAAGGGAGTGCGCTCAAGCCAGCGTTCGATGCAGTCAAAGAGTGAACTTTGCTCTTCAAGTTCTGAAATGCCTTGCTGTTGGTCAGGACGTAGGTGTTCTGTGTAGCGGGTGTTATTGTAAGAGAGGCGTTGGTTAGGCATTAAACCCAATTTATTTTCAAGAACCCGAAACTGTGCGCTTTGAAAACCACTGGCCGGATATAACAAATCACGAAAATCAAGAAAATCTAGGGGCGTCATTGTTTCTATAATAGACACCTGTTCAAACAGCAGCCTCTGAATCTCGATCACTCGATGTAGGCGGGAGACTGCCGTGCCCATATCTTGTTCATCCACGGTGGGTTGATTGAAACAACTTAAAATGGAGTCCACTTCGTGCAGAATCTGTTTAAACCAGAGTTCATAGGCTTGATGAACGACAATAAAAAGCATCTCATCATGGGCCGGTCGACCATCTTCAGCACTTCGAGGCGTTTGACTTGAAAGTATTTGATCGAGCTTCAAGTAGTCATGGTAGTTGATGGGTTTATAGCTCATAGTTTTTTCACCTCGTTTATGGTTTGAATAAAGCTTTCAATGTCATCAAGGGTCGTATCAAAGCTGATCATAAGTCGCGCGATCCAGGTTTTCTCATCCCAAATATAAAAAAAATGTCTATCCCGCAAAGGTTTCGTCCATGCCTGTGGGAATTTCATAAAAACTGAGTTGGCTTGTACGGGATGGACCACTTCGACGCCATCTATATCCTTTAGGCGTGTGGCCAACTCAAGGGCCTTGCTGTGACCCTCACGCGCGATCTGTTTCCAGAGTTCTTCAGGGCCCAGCAGTTGCAAGAATTGGGCGGCCAGAAATCGCATTTTTGAAGGGAGCTGCATTTGCTGTTTTCGAACGTATTTGAAATCTTTTTTGGCCTGGTCGTTAAATAAAATCACCATTTCCCCAAAAAGCAGACCATTTTTGGTGCCGCCAAAAGACAGGGCGTCTACGCCCACATCAGCGGTGAGTTCTTTAAATGTGGCATTTAATGCTTCCGCCGCATAGATAAAGCGGGCTCCATCCACATGAAAAAATAAACCATGTTGTTTGGCACACTGACTAAGAGCTAGCATTTCTTCTTTAGAGTAAAGGGTTCCCAACTCTGTAGGTTGAGTGATGGAGATGGCTTTAACTTGCGAGAAGTGTTGGTCGCCCTTTCGAATCAACGTTTCTTCAACTTGGGCGGGTGTCAGTTTTCCGTGTTCGGTGGGGACAGCAATCAGTTTGCATCCAATATTCGCCTCAGGAGCACCACACTCGTCCACGTTTAAATGGGAGTCCGTGGTGCACACTATACTGTGGTGACTGCTGACCAATGACTTTATCGCTAAAACGTTGGCGGCTGTGCCATTGAAAACCATGTGAGCTTCAGCCGTGGAGCCAAACAGTTTTTCCACAAGCTTATAGAGCTCATGACTCAGTGGATCTGTTCCATAGCTGGGAGAGTGGCCTGAGTTGATGTGAACAAGGGATTCCATAATGGCTGGATGCACACCCGCATGGTTGTCGCTGCCAAATCCCTTGGTGGCATTAGGTTCACTCATGTTTGCCTTCAATGGATCTCAAATAAACATGCATGATTTGAGCGGCCAGTTTCGCTGTCTGTCCATCGAAGTCCAAAGGCGGAGAGACCTCATAAATACCTAATAGGGGTACATGCAACCGGGAGACCAGCAAATGAAATAGTGGCATAAAGTCATTAACGCCAAAGCCTGTGGGCCAGGACTGACTGCAGCCCATGGCGGCCGTGGAGGTGAAACCATCAATATCCACACTGATAAAAGTAGGTCGGCCTTGCCAAAGTTTTTCGCCTAAGGCCCGCGTGACGTAAACATTGAATGACTCACCCGAAAGTAAAATGTCTTCTTGTGAAATAATCTGTCCGCCACGATCGAGTACCCATTGCCAGTGAGTTTTACTGTTGCAGTGGGGTTGAACGCCGATTTCAACAAAGTCAAAATTGCTAAAATGAGACAGTAGGCGGTAAAAGGGAGTGCCGCTAGAGAGCTTTTCTTCACTGGGCCTTACATCTAAGTGTGCATCAAAATTAATAACCAGGGGTTTTTGTCCCAAATCTTTGCACCAATTCAAAAAGGCAGCGCCATCTGGATAACCATAATCATGACCGCCCCCCAGGCCCACATAGTGATGAGACGAACGCAAGGCCGAAAGAGCCGTTTCTTCAGCCACCTTGTGTCGGTCAGAAAGCGAAAATTCTGAAACGTTGAGATTTCCAATATCATAAAGACCAAGATGAGGATCGCGATGAGGTGATGGGGTCATGCGATAAAAAAAGTTTCGAATTGAGTCGGGCCCTTTGCGGGCACCGAGCCGCCCACCATTAATCTGAATGCCTTCATCGTCCGGGTAGCCAGAAATAACCAGACCCGGTTTGTTGGCACTAAGCGCTGCCACTTTAGTAGAGCGAACCAAGTCGCCCAGTCGAGGATCCAATTTATCGTTTCGGCTAAAAAACAAAGTGGGATTAGATGGTGTAAACAAAGTGCGTCGCCTCATTGGATTGTGAGATGGAAACAGTCATCGCCCCATTTGAAGGCGTCCGCGGGAGGTGTGCCACGGGTGGGCACGAGTGGCCGCATGTCGTCTTCGGATTGCGTCACTAACGTGCCGCAACCCGGATACGCCATGCACATCGTGAACCCGTGGCACACCTCCCGCGGACGCCTTCAAATGGGGCGATGACTGTTTCCACATGGTGTATCGGTCGTTAAAGGAAATTTTACTTGAAAAGGCAATTTAAAAACGTGTGTCTTCGTTAGTGAAATGTGGGTTTTGTTGGGTTATGTTGTAAGGGTAGGCGGCGCCTTGACGCGCTTGGTAAATTTTGTCTTTTTGGGAGGATGTTTTGGCTCACATTCAATGTTCGATGGTGATCCCTGGCGAACGCAGCGAGGTGTTTCAGTACGTTACGGCGTTGGAAAACCAACCCTTACTTCTTGAAGACACCATTGAGGCGGAAAATCTCAATGGCGATCGCATACTGGAAAAAGATGCGGAGTACAGTTTTTTGATGTGTCGCATGCATTTTTCGCAGCCGGTGCGACTTTATGTGACAGAATTTATTCCCGGTGATGTGTTGACCTACCGGCAGACCGAGGGTCTGTTTGAAAAGTGGGTTCACACGATGAAGTTCACAACTCATGGCCCAGGTGAAACTTTGGTCACTGATTTGGTCGAATACGCGGTGCCCATGGGAATATTAGGGAATTTAGCTGATGATTTGTTTATTCGTAAAGATATGGGACGGGTGCTAAAGGCTCGACTCGCTCATGCAGCAGAGTATTTTGAGCGACGCCGGGATGCGAGAGAAATGCAACAAAACTTGGGCAGTGCGGAGAGCGGTTGATTTTACCTGCCGCCATTGATAGCGTGGGACAAATTATTTCTGAAGGAGAACCGTCATGGCTTTTGAACTACCTGCACTTCCATTTGAAAAAAACGCACTAGAACCCCATATTTCTCAAGAAACCATCGAGTATCACTACGGCAAACATCATAATGCCTACGTCACTAAACTAAATAGTCTGATCGAAGGAACAGAATTTGCCAACGCTTCACTAGAGGACATCATTAAAAAATCCAGTGGCGGCATCTTTAATAACGCCGCTCAGGTGTGGAACCACACGTTCTACTGGCATTGTTTAAGCCCCAAAGGGGGAGGTCAGCCCACAGGTGATTTGGCCGCGGCTATCGATAAGACGTGGGGATCTTTTGATAAATTTAAAGAAGAGTTCACAAATACAGCAGCTACACTTTTTGGCTCAGGCTGGGCCTGGCTTGTTAAAAAGCCTAACGGCACTCTCGCGCTTGAGCAAACCAGTAACGCCGGGTGTCCGTTGACCACTGATAGCAAGCCACTAATGACATGTGATGTGTGGGAACATGCCTACTACGTGGACTATCGGAATGCGCGCCCCCAGTATCTTGAGGCTTTCTGGAAACTCGTGAACTGGGATTTTGTGGCAAAGAATTTTAAGTGATCTAGGTAGAGAGACCAGAGCTTGAAATACGGATAGGTTCCGGCCACAAAAAATAGATAAAATCGAAGAGTCCACCCAGGCCAGGGCTTGAGGTGAGGGGGGACAAGTGCATCCACGCTGCCCTCCCGATGTGCATGGCGTATCCGGGTTGCGGCACGTTAGTGACGCAATCCGAAGACGACATGCGGCCACTCGGGCCGGCAGCGTGGATGCACTTGTCCCCCCTCACCTCAAGCCCTGGCCTGGGTGGCCGGTCTGTCACTGAATCGAATGTGTCATTATCTCTGGTTTTTTCTACACGACATTTCTAAATTTAAGTTCTGCTTGTAGGGCTTTTAGCTGGTCCAAGGGGAGACTTCCGACGCCATCGATGAGAATCTTGGTCAAGGCCTCTTTGTGGTCAATATGTTCCCAGGATGTCATTCTGTCGTAAAAGTTGGCCACAGCGGCGGCTGTCACTAAAGGGTCGAGTTGGTTGCCTGTGGTCTTTTTGGGGAAACCACTTCCGTCCACGCGTTCTTCATGTTGCAGCACAACGCTCAATGTAATTTGGTCCACGTGGGCAAGGTCTTTTAAAATGCGAGCTCCTTCGGTCGGGTGCTTTAAATAACTGGATCGCTCTTGTGGGTTGAGTTGGTTCACCGGGCGATCCACCTGCAAATTGGACCTGTGGTGAGCGATGTCGTGAATTGTGCAGCCGACCAAGAAGGCATCAATGAGAGGGGCTTTTGCTTTTGTCAGTCCTGTTTTGTGGGCAATACCGAGAGCGAGGGCGGCCACGTTGATACCATGCTGGGCATAATTGCAATAGGCGTTGGGAATAGACAGCAAGCAGGCCACGGATTCTTGCTCGGTCATTAAGAAATCCGCAAATTGCCGTACCGAATCTTTGAGGGCCACGTAAAACCCGGGGTTGCCGGGTTCGTCGAGCACTTCTTCCACTGTGGCTTGCAGAGCTCCTTGAATGATTTCTGTTCGAATTTGAATGGGTTTGTCGAGGTTTGATTCATACGCTTGTGTGACGTTTCTTGATAGGTAGTCGCGGTAGGATTGTTTGTCAGTGTTCGGAATGTACATGCGATCGAGTTTTTTCTTTTGCAGGCGGGCTAGACGCTCTCCCTCAAAGCTGTCGCCTTTTCGGCAGTACAAAATAAATTTTCCTGCAACTCGCACGTAAGCATCAAACGGAATGGGAAGGTCCCCGCGTAACGTGCTCACTCGAATGGACATGTAATCACTTGGGTTCATCGCATCGTCCTTAGTAAATTGTGTCTTTTTTTGGCGATAATCGCAATGATTAAAGGACTAGGTCTGATTTTATTGGTGGGTATTTGCGGGTCAAAGCTGGTCTAGGGTCCATTGGGCCAGGTCGCCGAGACGAGGGTGATCAACAAGAGCGACAACATCGGCTCTTAACGCCGCAAGCTTGTGGTTTGCTGTAATGATTAGCGCATTTCTTTTTAGCCCCACGCCGCCGGCTCGCAAGAGGGGGCTGCCGTGTAGTTTTTTTTGTATTTGTTTGTTTGAAGTGCTGAGGATCCAGTGGAGTTCATCGATAAGATCGATATCATTGGCCAAAAGCTTTGGCACCATGGCCTGCATTTCTGATTTGCCAAAGGCCTTTTCATTCCAGGGGCAAACGGTTTGACAAATATCACATCCAAATAGCCAATCGCCAATGTGAGGTCGAAGCGCCAACGGGGGGTTGGATTTACTCTCTATGGTCCAATAAGAAATACACTTGGTGGCATCGAGTTTTTTGGCTTCAACAAGAGCCTGAGTGGGGCAGGCATCTATACAGCGAGTGCAGGTGCCACAGCGATCAGGGTGGAGGGCCACAGCGGAAGATCCTAACTCAAAAGTCGCTGGTGGTAACGAGCAATAAATTTCACCAATAAAAAATAAGCTTCCATTTTTTTGATCAATTAAACAGGTGTTTTTTCCCACCCAGCCCAACCCGGCTCGATAGGCCAAGTCTCTTTCAAGCACCGGGCCTGAGTCTGTGATGGCTAAAAATTCATGATCTGAAAATTCGTCTTTTAACGCCAAGGCCAAGGCTTGCAACTGCTTCTTGAACCAATGGTGATAGTCTTCGCCTCGAGCATACAGGGCCACGCGGCTTTTTTTAATAGGTGTGGAGGTCGGGTGGGGGTGAGGAAGGTAGTCTATAGCCACAACTATGGCGGATTGAGCGGACGGCAGCACCCGATGGGCCTCTTGTTTTTGTTGAACGTGTGTCTCTAAGTAGGCCATTTCGCCATGGTATTGATCTTTTATCCACTGGCGGTAGTGCTCCATGGATAGGGGGGCTGTCAGTGCGGCAAAACCAAAGCGCTGAAAGCCAAAGTTTTTGATCTGTTGTTCGATTCGTGATTTCATAGCGCCAGGTGGTTAATGTGAAACTTCTCTCAGCTTTTGAAAATCATAAACAATGGCCTCATGTCAAAGAAGTGGCTGAAAAACTTATTAATAACGGTTTTAAAGCCTTTCTGGCCGGTGGTTGTGTACGTGATGCCATAATAGGACGAGTGCCAAAGGATTTTGATATTGCCACTGATGCCCCTCCAACAGCTGTGGAGGGTTTTTTTGAAAAGACCATACCCGTGGGGCGAGAGTTTGGAATTGTGATTGTGCCGTTTTCGGGATTTCAGGTGGAGGTGGCCACATTCAGAAAAGATGGGGCCTATGTGGACGGCAGGCACCCTGAAGCTGTGACCTTTAGCTCACCCCAAGAAGATGCGGCTCGCAGAGATTTTACTGTGAACGCTTTATTCTACGATATTCAATCCAATGCCGTCATTGATCACGTGGGTGGTCTGCAAGATATAAAAGACAAATCTCTACGGGCCGTGGGCGATCCTTGTCGTCGGTTTGATGAGGATAAGTTGCGTTTAATGCGTGCCGTGCGTTTTAGTGGTGAACTGAATTTCTCGTTGGCTCCGGCCACTTATTTGGCACTTTGCGAGAGGGCCGAATCGATTCAGGCGGTTTCCGTAGAGCGTATTTTTTCTGAAATGAATCGAATATGGCTCAGTGAAAATCCGGTGAAAGGATTCAATGGATTGTTTGAAACTGGTCTATTGCAGGTGCTGATGCCGGAATTATTTCTGAACAAAGACCAAAGTGATGCAGTCTCCTGCGGTCAAAAGTTCAAAGTGATGCTCAATGGTTTTATGCAGCGAAAAGTTAATGCCATTGAGTCCTACTGGGCTGGATTATTTTTGTCATTCAATGTGAGTGATGCCAAGGCCCACGATTGTCTGATGGAATGGCACGGTCCGCGGCAACTGGCGGACGATGTGACTTGGTTGGTGCAACACTATCATTCACTGATAGCGATTTTTACCAAGCATCCGGCTAAGGCTTTGCGTTTACTGGGACATGGGATGGGTGTTTATTTATTGGACCTTCTTCAGTTTAAATCGATAATAGAAAGAGGTGACACCTCGTCATTGGAGTCTTTGGTGATAGCTTACAACCAAATCTGTGACTCACAAGGCCTGCTGCCTGCGGCCTGGGTCAAGGGGAAGGATGTTTTAAACTTAGGCCTAGCGCCCGGCAAAAGTGTGGGAGAGCTTGTGGAGGCCGCCTATGATCGGCAGTTACTCGGTGAGAGTTTAAATCGAAAAGAATTGTTAGAATGGTTAATGAGTGAAGTGTCCCGTCGAGGACTTTCCTAGACCATCAAGGCTTCCGAGTACAAGGCCATAAAAAATTGAAAAATCGCCGTAAGCATTTTTATCAAATCCTTTATAGAGGCCAGTCACAAATGAAATGGGTAAGTGAAATCCAGCTTGCATGTTCAGGTGCATTTCTAGGCCCGTGGACCAAAAAGAAGAGTCAAATTGATTCCTTTGGTAGGCGCCTCCGCCAAGCGGGCGACTGAGTGCCGCGCCATCTACGGAGATGCCATCAACAAATACCGATGCGGTCAGGTCATTGACGAACAAGGGAAACAATCCTCGACCCTGATAAATATCAAAAACGGGAAAGCTGTAACTGAGGCTGGTGTTGACTAGGGATTTTCCAATGAAGGCGCCACTAGGATAGCCGCGCATCAAATATGAACTATTAATCAGGCTTGCCACATAGTTGACGCCAGAGGTTTTGTCTCCTAGCTCGACCAGATCTTGCGTTTGAATTTCAGGGGCAAACGTCCCTTTGAGTTGCCAGCCAATACTGTGCTGGGGTCTGAGGCCTCGAGTCCATTCATATTGCAAGCTGCCGCTGGTTTTGTTGTATGTTCGAAAATTTGGTCCACCATCGTAAAAATAAGACAGCCATTCAAGGCGCGATAAAAAGTGATTGTCTTTATAGCCTCCTTCGGGTCGCTCGCTATTTGTGGAGTCATTATAGCTCACGCTGATCAGAGAACCCCACCTTTCAATGGGAGTGCCCTCAAAACTTCCGGATTGGCTAGAGATGCTACCCAGGTTCATGATCCATTGGTTGTTTTCCGCTAAAAAGAATCCGGCTCCCACCTGACCCGAGCGACTGGTGAGAAGCGCCCCGCTGGGGAAGTAGTCGTTGTACTCCACGTAACTCATATACAACGACGTGGGCAGGGATCGGTTGGTGAAAGACACCGCGTAAGAGGGCAGTTGTGTCACTGTGTCGTAACCGAGGTTTAAGGTGTAACTGTTTACACCTGCGGGGTCTGAACCCGTGGTGAGTGCTTGAATCAAAACGCCATCTTCCATGGGATAAATAAAGGGAATCCAATATTTGGGAAGCAGATACCCAAGAGGAGAGTAATCTTTCTTTTTCATTGAGATTGACTTTAAGGGTTTTTCTGAAACTTCAGGCCAATAGGGTTTCACCACGGGATCAAGCTGTGGAGGATGTTCTATGGCCAGTGGTTTGGACTTGAGCTTTAACCCTTGGCTGGTGAGCTCACTAGCATAAATGGTTTGAGTTTTTGTATCCAGATCGCCACTTGTGACTTGGGTCAAGGTGTTGGTTAGGGGCTGGGCTTTTTCGTAGGGAAACTTTGATAGAAAAAGATTTTCAGCCCCCGTTTGTCCGCTGACAAAAACAAGGCCACTGGATGTGAGGCGGGGCATCTTTGCCGGCCGGTAGGTCGGCAAAAGAGACTTGATTTTGCCGCTATTCATATCAAGAGCATAGAGCATTTCTGGTGTGCCGGGGCTTTTCTTTGAAAAGGCCACAGTGTTTTTATCTAAAAACTCAGGCCTTGAAAGTCGAGTGCCAGATTCGGGCTTGTAGATGATTCGGGTCTGACGGGAGGGAAGAGACATCAGAGCGAGCTCACTTTTATTGGGGCCCATTTTTATAAACGCAAGGCGGTCACCTTCTGGAGAAAAGGCGGGCTCATGAGCTCGGAGTCCCTTTGTGATGCGCCGAACTTGTTTTGTCTTTAGATCATAGAAAAATAAATCACGATAACTGTTGTAGTGGTTGACCGTGTTGAGTTGATCAAACACAAACCCGCTGCTGTCGGGCTTCCAACTGGCTCTTAAAAACCCATACCCGCGATGCACGACCTCACTTTTGCCATGTGCAAAGGTGGGCGTTCCCTCAAGGTTATTTTCTTTTTTGATCAACCGCAATTGCCCCTGTTGTTTTGGCACAAAACCTGGAAACACCAGCCATTGACCGTCGGGGCTAACGGATGGGCTATGTTGTCCGGCACCGGCCAGATTCATAGAGACTAAGGGGATAGAGCGCTTGTCTTGAATGGATTTTATCTGCTCGCTCGCATCACTTGTGAGGCGCTGATACAGTGAAAGACGAAGCTGTTCGTATGTTTTATCTGTGATCTTTAAAGCCGGCTCGTCTAAAAGAAACAGTGGGATTCGTCGTGAGTAGTGCTGATTGATTTTTTCAAAAATGGCCGGATCATTTGATCGCGCCATCTCCGTCCACATCAAAGAACCATAAAAATAAGGTCGGCTTCCGAAGGGCCATCGGGGAATGCTTGAAGGATTTATTTGATCTAAAGTTTCTTTTGAAAGTTGGTTTTCGTGCACAAGGGCCCTGATGGCCGCATGCACGTAGTCGGAGCGCAGACGCCCGCCATCACTCAGGCGAGTTTCCATTTCAACGGCCAGTCCCTCCATGTACCATCGTGGCAAGACGGCGTTGGGGCGCACCACGTTTCCAAAAATGTATTTGAAAGGAACGTAGAATCCATGCACGGGTTGAAAATTCAAAATATGAGTGTACTCATGAATCATTAGCTCCTCGGCCCAAGAGTCGAAATCGCCGATGGAGCTAATGGGGTCTGGCAAAACCGTATGAGCCACAATGATGGGCTCAGGCACAAAAGTGGCCATGCCGTTGGCCGAGTCCGTTGAGCTATCTAGCAAGACCAGCGTTTTTTGAGGGGCTTCCTTGAATATAGGCAAAAGCCGCGTGCGAGCGACCTCGGAAGCCACGGCGTATTCGCGAGCGGCCTCAGGATAGCGCTGGTCGTAAATGATTTGAAAATGGTCTGTTTCTAATACTTCCCATTTAATACGAGGGTCGCTGGCCTGTGCAAATGGATACGACAAAACACACGCCAGCCCAAAAAGAAGGCCTAAATAGCGCATCACTGAGACTTGCGATGTGTTTTGGCTTTAGTTCCAGAATGGTTTTTCCAGTTAAACTCTTCGCCGGCAATATAGCGGTTTTTCCAGTTCTCCCAAGTTTGTTTGCCCAGCTCGTGTCGAACCTGCCCATCTTTGTCGAAAATCTTCGGGCTCTTGCCAAAAATAAAATCCAAAACTTTACTCATGGATGTACCGCCTTGTTAGTTGCTCCAGTTAGTGATTTCTAATGATTGGCTCTGGGGACTCACCCCCGTGAGAGTGCCCACGGGCTCAGGATAGCTGTATCGATTGTTGTTGTCCGTGTCCACAAAGGCACAAAGCGTATAGGTATCATTGGGAAGAAATCCAATATCCTGCCCCTCGCTCTGCCACTCAGTGGGGCCAATTTCGCCAATAAGAACTGAGGAAGAAGGTGAAAAAGAAGTGGTGGTTCCCCAGGCTGAAAACACATCGTCCATAATAAACAATGACTCAAGTTGCAAAAATACACTTTCGCAATCAGCAGAGGCGTGTCCATGCCAGCCCACATAGACTTTTAATGTGGGGTTGCTCACGGGGTCACAATCATTGTTTTGACTGATGTCGCATTGAAAATACACGGCCGGAAGTGCCACCAGTGACGAAGATCCACCTGAGGCGCCATCAAAACAACCTGTGAGAGTGAAAACGGAAAATAAAAACAGCCAATGAATGAGTTTCATTGGCTTTAGGTTTACCGAGAAATGGCTAAGGCGTCACCCAGTATCTTCGCCTGAGGTGACGCCGGACTCAGTTGACAGTCTGAGTTATCGACGACCGCCATGGCCGCCACGGCCATCGCGTCCACCTCGGCCAGGTCCGCGGCCTCGATCATCGCGGTCACGATCCCAGCGATTGGGGACATCAATAAACAAAGTGACACTATCTACTTTAATGTTACCAACAAGATCAATTTGCCAGGGCCCCGTGCGCCACTGGTCCCAGTTACGTAAGAAAACGGTGTCATAACTCCAGCGACTATTGTCGTAATAGTTGCCCTTATTGTCGATGGTAGCCCAGGATTGATCATTGTGGCCCACAGTCAATGTGGCACGGCCATGACCCATTCGACTTTTTGCAACAAGGCGAACAGATTCAAGCTTAGCCGAACCGTTTTTGATCATATCAATGAGGCGATGGCGATAGCCATGTTGTTGCTCGGCTTTGGCTTTTAAAAATAAGACATCAGGTCTATACGGACCAGCTTGAAATTCTTGTCCGCGGTAATCCAACTCAAGAGTTTCAATGTCGGCCTGCGCCGTAGCAGCAGCTAAACTGACCACTAAAGATGCGGCCATGCAAAAGCGAGATAGTGTAGACGTTCTTTGTAACATAAGAGTTCCCCTCGTTTATGTGGTTGAAGTGACAAATTGCTTGTCGAAGAACTCATTGAGCACGGATTGTGCCAAGGCGAGGAGTTGATATTTTTAATTTCAAGCTAAGACTGGGGTCAAAGCGACACAGAACAAAAGGGTTTCGGTTAATAGTAGGGACAGAAGGTGACCGAAAATATCTTTCGGTCACATTCCTAAATGTTCACACATGAATCAATAATCAAAGCGGCTTGAGCATCATCGGGGAGTTCGCCTCGCTTTTGCACAAAAAGATCAATTCGGCGATCAAAGCATTCTTCAGAAGCGGTAGAGCGGGCTGCATTTTTATTGGGGCCATCTGTTTTAATGGTACCAATATCACCGGCTTGATATTGAAAGGTGGCTGTTTCAGAGGCCGCAGCAACGCCAATATGGCCTATAAGGATAAATATGATAGCGGCAAATAGGGCTGCAAAAAGTTTCATTTCTCCCTCCCGGAGTATTGTTTAACCAGGTAAAGAGCAAATAAAGAGCCAGTGCCACTTTGAAGGGTTCACGTAAGTTGCGGAAAACATTACGAAAATAGATGCTTGGTCAGGGGAGAGGTCATTTAGAAGGGGCCTTCAGCTCAAAAGGCCCCAATTCGTCACAGGGGTGTTCAGCCTTAAAACAGGCCCCGGCCTCTCTCTTTTTTTGTCGATCTAGGAGTGAGCTAAAATGTATCTGTGGTTGAGATCCCCCATTTTCTGGAGGATTTTCAGGGCGACGTATTGCATATCCTTATACCCATAGGCCTAGCGCTTATTATCAGGTGTAGCCCTTTAACAAGAAATTCCAATACATAAACGGAATAAAATGCCGTTTCAGTTGGTACATGCTCCAGCGTTCTTTGGCCTGGTTGAATGGAAAGGTTTCCATCACTTCACCGTCGTAGCCAAACTCAGCCAAAATGCAACGGCTTCGGCTAGTGATTAGGGGGCATGAGGCATAGCCATCATATTTGGCTGTGGGCTCAAGGCCATCAACCACCCGCATAAGGTTATCAAAAGCTACGGGGGCCTGACTGCGAATGGCAGCTCCGGTGCGCGAAGTGGGGAGGCTACTGGCATCGCCTAAGCAAAAGATATTTTTGAATCGTGGGTGTTGAAGTGTGTATTTGTCGGCTTCGGCCCAGCCGCCTTCTTTGGCAGCGATGGGACTGTTTTTAATAAAGTCGGGCGGGCCCATGGGAGGTGTGACATGAAGCATGTCATAATCCATGGTCACAAGTTCTCCGGTGTCGAGATTTTTAAATGTAGCCTTCTTGTTGGGGCCGTCCACTTTTACAAGATCGTGTTTAAACAAGGTTTTAATATCTCGTGAATCTACTACTTTTTCTAAAGCCTCACGATATTTGGGCACGCCGAAGATAGCGCCGCCGGCCGAGACAAACATGACTTCCGATTTGTCACGCACACCCGACATACGGAAATACTCTTCTGCCAAATACATCACCTTCTGCGGAGCCCCAGCACATTTCACAGGGGTGCTCGGCATGGTGAAAATCGCTCTTCCGCCTTTAAAGTTTTTCTCAAGCTCCCAGGTGTAGTTTACAGACTCAAAGGCGTAATTGCTGCACACGCCATTTTTACCTAAAGTTTCAGAAAGTCCTTCCACCAAGTTCCAGTTGATCTGAAGTCCTGGGGCAACAATCAGGTAGTCGTACTCCACGCGAGTGCCACCGGCAGTCATCACATAATTGTCGTCAGGAAAAAACTCAGTGACCCGGTCTTTCACCCATTCAACATTGTCAGGTATATAATCGGCCTGATCCCGAACAGATTTTTCGCGTTCAACGATGCCGCCACTCACAAGAGTCCAAAGAGGCTGGTAGTAATGTTTCTCTGATGGTTCAATGATGGCAATCTTATCGCCACCCATGCGCCGAGCAATCATTGCACAAACGGTGATGCCACCTGTTCCCGCACCAATAATCACAAACTGTCGTTTAACTGTACCCATGATGTCATCCTTTGCCAATATTTGAACCCAGAAGGAAGAGACAAGCCTCCTCAAGGAGAGGGGCACAGCTTCATCCACGCTGCCCTCCCGATGTGCATGGCGTATCCGGGTTGCGGCACAAAGTGACGCAATCCGAAGACGACATGCGGCCACTCGGGCCGGCAGCGTGGATGAAGCTGTGCCCCTCTCCTTGAGGAGGCTTGTCTCTTCCGTTCCCTCGTCTACAAAGCTATACTCTAATGATATTCCGATGATGGCAATATGGGTGAGGTTACTGGTGCGACATGTTGGGGGTGCGATTGTGCGCCGCGCGGTGAAAAGGTGTCGTCCTGTGGGTATATCTTCGCCATGTCAATTTCTGAGCGGCAACAATCCTTAGTGCAAGAGTTTAAAGATCTTCCCAATTGGGAGGAGCGTTACAAACGTATTATTGAAATCGGTAAAGAAGCTGAGCCTTTGTCTGATGAAGACAAGATCGATGAAAATCTTGTGAAGGGCTGCCAATCTCAGGTGTGGGTGACTGCCGAACTAGAAGGCAACAAAGTGTTTTATGCCGGCGATAGCGATGCGTTAATAGTGCGGGGCTTGGTGGCTTTGCTTATGCGGCTTTACTCAGGGGCCACGCCGGATGAAATTTTAGGTACAGATCCAGAGTTTATTTCTGCTTTAGGTTTTGAGCGTCAGCTAACGCCGAGCCGGGCCAAAGGGTTGCATGCCATGATCAAGCAGATCAAATATTACGCCCTCGCCTTTAAAGCCATTCAGCAACGCCAACAAGCGTAGTTGTTTAACTGATTGTGGCGTAGACACGGTGGGTGTCGTCGTTGTCTTCCAGGGCTTCTAGAAAGTCGATCACCTCTTGTTTTTGTTCTTCATTGATCTCAGAAAAGTTTTTTGGTCGATACCCGAGTTCGGCCTTTGTAATGTCCCAGCCTCTCTCAGTTAGCGCTGTGCGAATGGTATCTAGGTCTGACACCTCACCATAAAAAGCAAATGTGCTATCGCCATTGTCTTCCACATCATTGGCGCCGGCTTCAATGGCTTCCTCTTCGGGGTCGGAGATGTTGTCGTGAGACCCCTCGATGATGCTCACCCGATCAAACATCCACTGCACACTACCGCTTTCGCCCATTCGTCCGCCTTTTTTATTGAAGATGGTTCGAAGGTCAGAAATGGTGCGGTTTTTATTGTCGGTTTGGCATTCGATGATAACGCCCACATTGTGTGGGGCATGGCCCTCGTAGGTGAGCTCTTCAATGATAGTGCCGTCGTCCAATTGACCAGAACCCTTTTTTATGGCCCGTTCGATGGTGTCTTTTGGGCACGATGCGGCGCGAGCCACATTCACAGCGAGTTTCAAGCGAGCATTAGAGTCTGGATCAGGGCCGCCAAGCTTTGCTGCCACTGCAATTTCTTTGGCAAATTTAGTGAACAATTGACCTTTTTTTGCAGCTTGCGCCGCTTTCATTGGATTTTTCCAGCTCTTACCCATGGTTGTTATCCCTCATGTACGTATTGGATTAGTGGCGCCATTTTTACGATAAAATGGGTGTCTGGCAAGTGCCGGGTTTTAAAAATTTTCGCCAGGCAATAGGTAACGCCAATGGCCCGGGCGTAGGCCGCCAAGCGATATTTGGCCAATGCGAATGCGTTTAAGGGCAATCACTTTGAGATCAACCAGTTCGCACATGCGACGGATCTGTCGTTTTCGACCTTCTTTTAAAATAAACCGGAGCCGTCCTGGTCCCGCTTTTGTGACTTTTGCTTGTTTTAAGGCTCGATGATCAAGGTGAAGGCCTGAACACAATAGATTGAGTTTTTCTTGCGTGATCTTGCCGTCCACTCGCACCAGGTATTCTTTTTCGATCAAAGAATTTTCGCCGATCAGTTGTTTAGCGATGCGCCCATCTTGCGTGAGTACGAGAAGTCCCGTGGAGTCAATGTCTAGGCGGCCAGCGGGCGCCATGGACTTTTTCTGCTCGGGCGTAAATTTCAACGGACTTTTGTTGCGAAGTTGGTTGTTGGCTTGAATTAAATCCAAAGCTTGTGGGTAGTTGTCTTCATTCGGCGACGACGTGTAGCCGATGGGTTTATTGAGAATCACAGTGGCTTTAAGCGAGCTTGTTTTTTGAGCCTCAGCGCTAAGTGATATTTTGGCATCACGAGGAACTTTAGTGCCCAATGTGGAGCATTGTTCTCCATTTACAAACACCCAGCCTTTAGTGATATAGGCATCGGCCTCTCTTCGTGAGCACAAGCCCTGTTCGGACATTAACTTTGATAGGCGAACCATAGACCGAAGTTCAGACATAAAAAAAACCGTGCGCAAAGTGGGTTTGAAGGTTACCATGAGATTTAAAGGAGCCTATTTTGGCAAAACGATCCCATAAAAAAGCCAACTTTTTTGATAAGATGGAAGCCATGAGTGCCGGTGCTTTTTTTATTGGTGTATTGATTGTTGTGGCCATGCTCGTTTATATGCTCTTTTTCTTCTGACAGGTGTAATAACTGTTTTTTGCCGTCTCTCTTACGGTGACATCATTTAAAATGGGGCCAAGTTCGGAGTCTTTTAAAAGGTCAAAGAACTTCTGCGCGAGCACTTCACCTGTAGTGTGTTCAAAGTGATCGTTTAAATAGGATTTATCATACGGGGCAATTAAGATCCGCTCCACAATGCCATTCATGTATTTGCGGTCTACACTTAGCCCGCTTTCTTGGTGGATCGAGTCTTCAATAGTGACTTCAATTAAATAGTGATGTCCGTGATCACCGAATCGGTCGGGTAGAAGCTCAGGAAAGGGCAGTTTGTGTACGCATCTCATTTTGTAGGTTTGAGTGAGGCGAACTTTTTCTGGCATTAGAGATCCGCTCCGTAATCAACCCAAACATCGTCACCCTCATAGACCCGCACCTTTAACAGCTGTAAGGACGTTGGTTTAAGGCTTTCAGAAATTCTCTCAAAGCAATAAACGGCGATGTTTTCAAGGGTGGGTACGGTATTAAAAAAATATGGCACGTCCTTATTAAGGAAGCGATGATCGAGGGGTTTGACCGCCTCTTTTAAAATTTGATCAAAGTCAGCCATATTAATAATCATGCCCGTGACCGGGTCAATGGCGCCTTCCACGTAAGCCTCGAGCGCAAAGTTGTGACCCATGCCGTGGGGTGAGTAGAGATCGCCGTAAATTTCTTGGTTTTTTTGTTCAGACCATTGGGGCTGATAGTATTGGTGAGCAGAGCTAAAATACACCCTTCGGGAGAGCCGAGCTTTGGGTGTGGAATCGGGCGTTTTCATAGGTCAAAGGTGTAACATAACAATTGATTGACCACAACTGCACTGACTCCACAAATAGGAAACCCCCACAGATTGTTTAATCAGTGAGGGTCAAAACATAAGGAAATCTGGTAATTAGGCGGCTGTTTTATGCCGTCGAGAGAAGGCCTGGTATTTTTTATCAAAATCACTGGGCTTTTCACCCTTACGATTAATGAGTCCTTCTTTGAACCAAAGAAAATGTTCGTCACAAAAGCCAGCCCGTTTGGGCTTTTTTCCGCATTGTGAAACTGGGCATTGCTGAGGCAATTGCACCACATTGTTACTTCCGCCTGAATTTTTCGGTCCGTTATTATCTGCCATATAGGCCCCCTTATTCCCGTGATGATCTGCAGGGCTAAGTTCCAGTGAGTCATTAAAATACTCACGCCCGCAGGGCCGGCCAAAACATCAGGCCGACAAAGGACCTATCGGCCTTAGTGGAGGCAGACTTTAGGGGCGGCAGCGGATTTTTTTCTGGCTCCGCGAGACTGTTTCAAATTGAGATCTGGTAATAGGTATCCGCCAAAAGGTATCGGATTCCCTTTGGTAGCAATGGTGCGTCACTTGAGTGACGCACCATTGCTACCAAAGGGAATCCGATACCTTTTGGCGGATACCTTTTTAGTAAATCAATACGCGATGGTTGCTCGTGTCTGATACATACAAACGGCAGCCGTCCCAGTAAACAAAGTGCGGACCCCATAGCGTGTTTGCAGCAGCCGTCGAGCAATTGCATTGGTTGTGATTGCCCGTACCGCCACCGGGTTGACCAATGATGATATCTGCATCTGTGCCGGGCGAAGGTAAAGAGTTAAATATCAATATACGATCGTTATTGCGATCCACCACGAGCAGTCGTGTTCCATCGTAGAAGCTACTGATCGGGTCGTCCATTTGGTTGGCGGCATTCCCGTAGCTTCCGCCAACGACAAGGTCAGGGTCCACACCCGTGGACAGTGAGTTGATGTCATTGTAAACGAGAACCCTGTTATTATAGAGGTCCGTCGCGAACAATTTGGTCCCATCTGAAAAAACCCCTAAAGGTGCATCCATTTTATTGTCTGCGCTACCAAAGCTTGTCGTCAGAAAATCAGGTTGGCCTAGTGCAGTTTCTGCACTCATTCCCGTTGCGAAGCTACTTTTGTCGTAAACCACCACTCTGTTGTTATTCACGTCGGTGGCAAAATACTTATTGCCTCCAAAAGCGGGTTGACTTGAATTTTTTATTGTATTTGCTCCTGCAGTGCCACCTTGATTGCTGCTCCCAGAAACGAGGTCGGGCTGGCCCAGGGCGTGAGTGGCCGCCGAAAGATTTGACAGAGGCCAGAAGCTAATTCGGTTGTTGGACCACTCAGACACCATCAGGTAGTTGTCATCCACGGCAACGCCCTGAACGCCCGCAAACTGAGTGGCGGATGTGCCGCTGCTTGCGGTGACAAAATCAGGTTGCCCCACCACAGCATCGGCCGCCGCGCCGTCAGTTGTAGGGATTGTGTTATAAATCAAAACTCTATGGTTACCGCTGTCACCCACATACAGTTTGCCATCTTTAACCCAAACCCCTAAAGGTGACTTCAATGTGTTTGCGGCTGCAGTGCCGCCTTGGTTTGCTGAAGAGTTAACGAAATTTGTTTGTCCAATTACAGTACGGGCACTCATATTTGTCGCAAATACGGTTGGCCCGCCCGGACAACTCGGAGGTGGTGACGCTGCCGCAATTGAATATTCAACTAAGAACACTTGACCATCAATTGTGATCTGGATTTGTCCGTTTCCTGATAATGCAGCAGAAATACTAATTGAAAGTGAATCTGGTGCCACTGTTATGGAGGCAGGTCCGCTGATAACTTCCCAAAGTATAGAGTCGGGATTCAGCGAGTCGCCGTTGCTGTCAGTAATGTTAATGAAAAAATCTTCGGCCTGACCCACTTCGCCGGTAATCTCACTCACTGTGCTCCCTGCGCCGCCGCCATCAGTAGAGATTGAAATGTTTTTGTTTTTTGGTGCAATTTGAACGCTTCCGCTAATTGTACTCTCACCCAGACGGCAGGACACAACGGCCATCGCCAATGCGATCAAACTCGTAGCCAAAATACTTCGATTTACATTTGGTAACGTTCCATTTTTGTAGGGCGACATTTTGCCTCCATATTAAGCACTCCATTAAAATTGATATACTTAGTATCGTCTGATGCGGTGAATAACTTTAGTTATTTTTGCTGTACTTGTTAAAAAATTTTAGAAATGTCCGGTTTTTTTGGCCTTTTCCCAAGTTGAAATGTCCCCTTTTCTCAGTCTGACACATTGTGCGTGTTTCGTTTTGAGCCATTCTTAAATTCTGTTAGTTTTTTACACTCAATCACCTCATGTGGGATTGCCTCTCTGGTTTTTTCGTGAACCACGCTCAAGGTGCCATCGGTGTGGATGCTGACCTCCACTTTTGCCTTTGCCCAGTTGGCTCTGTGAGCGGCTGGCAGGAGTTGGATTTTATAAAGGCCCTTTCGAGCAATGATGTTATCTGGCCGTACTGTACTTGTGTATTTAGCGCAGAGGATGTTCCGTAAGCACTTGGGGTCAAAGAGCTCTACAAAGGCTTTCCTGGGGCTTTTTAGGCGCCTTCCTGAAGCGCTTCCTGAAGTCAGGTAAAAATACACGTCTTCGATAAATACGTTTGCAACGTCGATGTTTTTATTTTTCGAAGCCTGAGCTCTGAGATCAGTCGATCTTGAAAAGTCCTGTTCATTCTCTCAACGCGACCCTTAGCGGGGGCCGAGTGTGCTGCTATGAACTCGACTCCCCAGCTCATCAAGGGCTCTGCCGATTTGGGTGAGGACTTTTTGTCTTCCTTTGGATCTTCGAAGTACGACTTGTGAGTACCTACCTTCACTCCTTGTCCTGAGTAGTGGAACCAACTGGCCTTGTCCGTGTAGATGGCCATAGGAAGGCCATAAGTTCTAAACACATGTTCGAGGGCCTTGAAGTTAGGCATACAACGTCCCGTCATGCTCAAAGAACTGTGCATAGAGCGGGTCTGAGGTGTTGCATCATCGACAATCACGATTAGTTGTAGCTCCCGGCCTGTGCCCAGCCAGTCGTGCGGTGATGTGTCTTGTTGCAAAGCTCGCCGGCACTCTCACGTCTCGGGCGCCTTTTTGCGGTGCCAGCTTCCTGGGACGATGCATTTTCTTGTCAGTGAGGTTTCCACTGCGCAGTATTTTTTCGCACCGACTCAACGCTGATCTTTATTCCTCCACTTCATTGAGCTTCTCAGTAAAGTGAGTGAAGTTAAGATTTGCTTTCTGGTACTGATTTACCCACAAAGACTTGACCCTCTCCACCTTCTCTGGAGATATAGCGTTGTTGCTTGTACGACCGACAAGACCGTGCACAACACCTTTGGCGCCTTGAAGACGTACGAGGTCTTCAAGGCGTCGTACCTGCCTTGTTGACAACCCCAATACCTCTGCGGCTTCTTTCTGACGCATGCGTTTATCCATCACGTCTTTTATCACTCTGAATTTTTTCACCTCTGCCCCCGTTAATCTAAGCCGTTTAGCACCCATTTAAGCCCCCTCATGGTGAGAGAGCTTAATAAATCACCACTAAGTCACTGTAATGACTCAATGTAGAAAAGCGGACATTTCTACTTTGTGAAAAAAGCGGACACTTTAACTTTGTCGGAACAGTTATTTTTGCTGTACTGCTCGTTTTTTATGCATCAATTTGAGAATAGCTGCGCCATTGTTGTGGGTCGAAGCTTAAGCCCAATTGGGCGTCTCAAACAGCGACAGTTTTTATGAATTCACCGTAACTGTTGAATAGTGCTAGAGTATTTTTGAGTTTTACACCTTATTGTCTGGATTGAAGTGATGACTAAGACAGCCCGTCTAAAACAACTACGTGAGTTGCGAAGAATAGCAAGAACTCGCGGTGGTCGGTTATTAACAAAAGAGTATGCAAACGGTCGAACAAAGATGTTATGGCGGTGCGAGGCTCGTCATGAGTGGTTGGCGACACCAGAGAACATTAAGCAAGGCAGTTGGTGTAGGCGATGTTATTTTAAGCGTCGTGGTGAGGAGCTTCGAGGCGACATTACAATACAAAGGGCTCGGGCCAAGGCACATAAAGGGCTTTGTTTATCTAGAATCTACATCGATGCCCATACGATGCTTAAGTGGAAGTGTTTATGGGGTCACATGTTTTTATGACCCCAGCCAATGTTAGCCAAGGCAAGTGGTGTCCCATCTGTCGAAGGCGAGAGGGGCTTTAAAAAGAGAAAGGCCACAGTCAAGGAGATCAGAAAGCTTGCCAAAGATCACAATGCCAAGCTTTTATCAAAGTCCTACGAGCATATAGACGCGCCACTTGATTGGCAGTGTTTAAAGTGTAAGTGCAAGTGGCAAAGAAGTCTTCACAATGCCAAGCGAACGAAATGGTGTCCTCGGTGTTTAAAAGAACACCAAGCTCAGTTGAAAGCTCCATCGAGTCGTCGAAGAAAGGTTGTTCGCAAGAGTGATAAGTGGTGGCGTTGAGAAGATAAAAAAATGATCTCCTTGTTGATGCTCGACTAAAAACAAACAACAAGGAGACCACCAAATGATTGAGCAAATATTGTCTTTAAAAGTGGGCGCAAGTCTATCAGAAAATGAATTTACTTTAGACGAGCTACTCTTAGCGTCAAAAGAGTTATTTGAGCGCGAGGGTATACCCGGGTTTTTGCAGGTGTTGTTAAGGCTACTTGACGACATGGTCTACAAGAAAGTGCTGGGGGTGGGTCGCCACGACTGTTGCAAGAAGTCACATCTTGTTGTCACAAGACGAGAAGAAAAAAAGACGGTTCGAACGGGTGTGGGTACAGTGACGGTGCTATGGACCCGGCTCAAAATGCAAAAGCTGCCATAAGACGACGATCCCACTGAGAGAACTTTTTTAGGACTCGATCGGTATCAGAAAAAAATCCGTAGAGTTAGAGAAGACTGTTGTGGAGCTTCTCAGTGAGCAGAGCTATCGTCGAGGTGAGGTTCACTTAAAAAGCATTGATCGATTGAGATCCCCCACGACTCTTCATCGGTGGGTTATGGCAAGTTGTTGTGACGAAATCCTCTTAAGGGCCGCTGTGATACGTTAGTTGCCGATGGCACTGGTTATAAGAAAAAGCCAGAGTACGAGTCGAATCGCGGAGAGGTGAAGGTTGTAGTTGGTGTGGATCGAGATGGAGGCGTCCGTCCATATGGCGCTTGGACAGATGAGAGTTGGCAAAGCATTGGGCAAATGATCAAAGCCGCTAACCATCCTAATGAGCGAGTAAAATTTAAAGCCATAGCTAATGTGCTGGTCTCAGATGGCGAGGCCGGACTGATACATGGTCTTAAGAAGTTGACGCTCGATCATCAACGATGTCACTGGCACATCGTAAAGGATATCTATCAGCCTTTACGCATAGAAGGAGGTGCTTCAATAGAAGAAACAAGATCGTTCCAGGGTGAATTAGCTGCAGCGATTGAATTACATATACCTGAAGAAGACTTCGATCAGGTCAGCGCAGAGGAAAAGCTAGGTCTTGAGAAAAAATTTGATGGCAGAAAAAGGCGTTCAAGACTTAATCGATGAATTAATTACGAAGGGTTACGGAGATGCCGCGAGGTACTTGATACGAGCCAAAAAGGGGATGTTTGCTTACTTACGCACGTGGCTTCATATGGGATTAAAGAATCCCCGAGTGAGTTCAATGATAGAGAGAATGATGCGCGAAATCGGCCGCCGCATAAAAAAGATCGGGTTCGGTTGGAGTAAAAAAGGCGCCGAAAAGATGACAAAAATCATCATAAAACGCATAACAAGTGCCGGCGAGTGGGAAGAATATTGGAAAAACCGACTTAATATTACAGGAAATGTCAGACTAACGTTTTTGGGCTGCGAAATAATGGAACCGTCCTAAGGAAATGGAACGTTACCTTACATTTAAACGTACCACAAAACCCCCTCAATCAATATATCTATTGTATATCAGAACCCACTTTTTTTAAACGAAACTGTGTGAGCACGAAGCAGAACGTCTTAAAATAAGACTAAATTCTGCGGACAGATGATCTTCGTGGCAATGATAAACGGGTGTGGTTGTAGTGAAGAAGTCCAGGTCGACAACTCAGTGATAGATTGGATTTTCTGGGGCGTTCTGGTGTCGGCCATCAACGGGACTGAACTCAGAATACAAAACCAGCAAAAAACATGGGTGAAATCTAGTCGTTGGTCACCCACCGCAGCCTGTACCCAGGCCAAGTGGCGCCGAAGTCGGATGTCCATTTGACATACATAGAAGGGCCCGTGGAGGTGAATGTACCGCGAGATTTTCCGGTTACGGCGGATCCCAATTGTGGAGCTGTATCGTCGACGCCATCATAGATAAAGAGTTTGTCGTAGCCCCGTTCTACATTGAAGTAGGGGATTTCTAAAGTCACCGAAGTTCCAGAAGGGGGCTGAATGAGAAATCCACAGTTTTGATTGTTACTGTAGTTAGCAGTGTCTCCCCCGGAGTCGACAATGACTCCGGCTAAATCAGTGGATGAAAAATCACTGCAGGTTTTAAAAGTTTTTACCACTTTGATATTCAAATCATAGGTGTGGCCGTTACTTGAATCTGACACTCGTAATACAGCATCACCGGGGAGACTGGGTGTCATAAATGAGAATAGGTCTTGCGATCCTAACGCGTTAAAATATCCACCACCAGAAACAATACTGTACGAAAGATTTGATGGGCTAGTGAAGTTGGCTACCTCGCCGAGAACAGTTTCGTTGGTCCGGTAGATATTATACCGATTGGTCGTGGCCGTTAGATTACCTGAGGTGGGCGTTACGGACCACGACATTTCAAACCCGGGCCCGCTTCCACCATGGTCGGACGTGAACACGAAATAGGCCGAATTACTTATTGAATAATTGAGGGGTAAGCCAGGGCTGCCAGTGAGATTGGCAATCAGTATGCCGGTATCGCCCCGGCCTTCATAAATATAAAAACGATCCCAACCATTTTCGATACTGAATGATGTAAACGAAAGATCAATTGTGCCATCGAAACCCGGATCAATTAGAAATGCGCAATTTTGATAGGTGCCATAATTGGCTGAAGGCCCGCCTTCGTCATACAATGTGCCGGCAAGCTCTGACGATTCACGCAAAGTCCCGCACATATTGTACGTAGAGGCTGATTGAGCAATAAAAACGGTCACCGTCCCGGTAGTGACTTCGCCCCGCGCGTCTTCAACTTCATAAGTAAAGGTGTCAGAGCCACTATTGCCAGGCGTAGGCTCATAGGTGATAGTGCCATCGCCGTGAAGAGTGGCCGTTCCCTTGCTGCCATCAGTAACACTAATTACCGTCAGGCCATCGCCATCAATATCTTCGTCGTTGGCCAGCGGGTCGAATCGAAGAGGACTATTCAAAGGTATCGAGAGAGCATCAGCCACGGCAGTGGGTGGATTATTGGGGCCAGGCGGCGGTGGCGGAGGTGGAGGTTCTGGGACTTCAGGAGTCGGCGGCAAAGCATCGCCCGAGGCACCGTTAAATGTACCGGAGAGAGAAGATTCGAGCTTTCAGCCTACGGAGCCCGAAATAACAATGAACAAAAGTACCGACAGGATCTTCATAATATCTTACTCGGACGAACGTCGAGATAACTTTAGCAGTTTCTCGTGTTTTTTCGTGTTTTTTTTTTAGGCCGAGGCTTCGGTTGATTTTGTCAGTGAAATGGCGGCAAACAGTGGTGTTTTCAAAAAATGGGGCTTGGTCCGCGAGACTGGTCCGCGAGACTGTTTCAAATTGAGATTTGGAAAAAGGTATCCCTTTCCTTTTTGCGTTGCTCTGCAAAACAAAAAGGAAAGGGATACCGTACGAATTTCAGGAAAAAATGTCGAAATTGTTTAAGTTATTCGACGCATCATCCGATAGGTGGTCTAGTATTTTTGCTGGAGCATTAAAGAGGAGGCTAAGTGTCATCCTACAAAAATGGAACGTTACCTCAGGCGATTACTCAGAGTTGTTTATTTGCCGTTGTTGTTTTTTTAAGTTCATGTCAGTTGGCAGATAATACGATAAATGGAGCTGTTCGAAGTGACGGGGTTAAGGCAGTTCTGACTTTCTCCGGAGCCTACACTCAGAAAACTTACGAGTCTAACATCATTGTGAGTGCTCAGTTTTCAAAACCCGTAGAGCCACTTTTGGCCAGCCACTTTAGTATCCAAAATGCCGCAATTGTCCAGATCCAAGGTTCTGGCACATCCTATATGATAAGTTTGACTCCTCAAAACTACGGGCCGGTTTCCCTTCAATTTGTTGGTGACACGGCAACACAGATAACAGGAGAAAATGCGCCTATAAGTATTGAATACACCCGATTTCCTTACCCCATTCGAACAATCTCTTTGGGATCTGTTTCGTATCTATTTCGAGTCATCCCGGTGGCTGGTACTGATGATCAAATTGCCATTGGCAAATACAGCACTGGAACTGATCGAGCTTACGTACGCCGGGAGACCAATGACGGACAAATTATTTGGGAGAGGGCATTTCAATTTAAATCATTTAATGATGGTCTAATAGTTGGGGCGACGTTATTTGTCTCTGGCCAAATATACTTTGATGAAGGAGTGATGACAGCTATTGATCTGGCAACAGGTACGCCTCTTTGGGCGAGAACTTTTGGCAAATCTGCATTCGGTTCCCGAGTTTACGTTGATAAAACAACGGCCATGGCGGACGGTGGATTCACACAAATTGGAGCCTCAGTAAACGTGTCCTTGGGGCCCAATGGGGGATCAATTATTAATACAGATTCGGCTGGCGTTATTGATTGGCAGAAGCGTTTCGACGGAGATGCCAATTACGCTAGTTTTTCGAGCGGACTAACTACAAGCAGCGACGAAATTGTTGCTGTGGGCAGTGTGTCCTCTGGTGCAGACCTACACATGTGGTTTTTGAAGTTAGCCAACGATGGCACAGAACTTGTGAATAGAACTTTCAATGTTGGATCTGGCACAATTGGCCGGTTTAATTGGATTGAACAGATGCCGGACGGCAATTACCTTTTGAATGGTTTATTGAGTAACGAGGCCATTGTAGTTAAGGTTGACGGCAATGGTGATGTTCTATGGAGTTGGAAGGCGCAAGAATCGGGAGTTAACATCAAGCGAGTCAAGCCTGTGAGTGATGGTCAAATAATAGGAGTGGGATCCATTTCTTCAACGGAGTCTCTGGTTTTAAGTTTGAGTGGCGCTGGACAGTTTCTTTGGGCAAAAAGATTGCCAGAAGGGGCGTTTTTTCACGACTTTGTGGAAACTCAAGATCACTCGCTTAAGATTGTGGGGCATAAGGGTGATTTGACGGCTTTTGTGACAAAGATCAATTTAGACGGCAGCGTGATGCAATATGATTGCGACGAATGGAGTGATGTGCAGCTGACTGACTCATCCCTTGCTTTCAATGATGGCTCAGGTCCCCCAGAGACAACTTCGAGCGCCGATCAAAATAATTTGATTGATCAGGCCAATCTAGAAAATGTCATCAACTATGGCGCCACGCCAAGCAGTACGGAAAGTCTCATTTGCGAACCCTAACCTCCAAAAGGTATCGGATTCCCTTTGGTAGCAATGGTGCGTCACTTAAGTGACGCACCATTGCTACCAAAGGGAATCCGATACCTTTTGGAGGTTTGCGAGGTCTAGTTGATTCATGGAGTTGATGGAGAAATTTTTGAATCTATAATTATGTAACATTGAGTATTTCATTTCGCCGAGCGGGATCAGGTGGTGGTTGTCTAGAAGAAGCTGGGTGGCTTCTGTGCAGAGCTTTTTTCGTTGGGTGGGTTGGTTGGTTTGGCGAAGTTGTTCTATGTATTGATCAAAGGTTTTGCTGCTAAGGCCGATAAAGTTTTCCGGGTGATTTGATTCGAAAATCTCAATGGCAGCCAGGCAGGTCGGGCGGTCTAAGGGGGCGCTTTTTCTGAATAAGCCGTTTTTGTATTTTTTAATAGAGTAAATCAGCATCCCGCTTTCAATGGGTTTGATTTCGATGGGTAAGTTTAAATGTTTTTTCCACTGATTTTGCATCCACTCCATACCGATGCGAAAATCTTCTCCGCCCACTTTGCTGTAGAGAAGCGGCAAGGGGAGTGAGGGTTTTGTGTGGTCAGCCAGTGACTGTGCAAGATTTTTTGCATTTCTCGAGTCGTATTTAACACAAGGTTTTTTAGTGAAAAAAGATTCAGGCAATCCGGGGCACCCGGGCCACCCTTCGCTATGGTAGAGTGTTTTCAATTCTTCAAAATTCAGTGACAAGGAGAGTGCTTTTCTTAAGGCGCTATTTTGATTCAGGCCTTCGCCAAACCCGATGTAATCAAAGCGAAGCATGGGGACGCGAAAAAAACCGCGGGTGTTTTCGTATTTGGGGATTTCGCTTGTGGCTAGCTGCCGTAAAAAATCCAACCGTCCGGCTAAATAAAGATTGTGTGCGGTGGAATGGTCGTTCACGACGTAGATTTCAACGACCGGGCGATGGGGGTTTCCGAAGGGGTAGTGTGGGTTTGGAATCATAGTGATTTTTCGCTCTCGTTGCCAAGAGTGAATTTTGTAAGGGCCATTGGTTTTTAATTTTTGTGGATCAGAAATATCGGGAATACCGTCTTTAGGGATCGGCGCGAAAACGGGTACAGTCAGTCGTTCCAGAAAGTCTTTGTCGTCACTATCAAGTTGAAAGTGGAGTTCATAAGAGCCTTTGGTGGTAATTCCCAGTGGTGTTTTTTTTTGTGGGTTCGAAAGCCGCTCTTTTGCGCCGGCCAGAGCCAATAGCGAACTGACGGCCTCTGACTTGGCCGACGTTGCAAAGAGTCTCTCAAAAGCTCTTACATAGTCTTCAGCAACCACAATGGTGCCATCGCTCCACTTTACATTGGTGTTTAGTTGGCACGCGAGTTTTTTAGAGGTTGTCCAGTCACAGCGAGTGGCGCCTTCTGGCACCAGTCCTTTTTCGCTGTCAAAGCGATAGAGACTACGAAACAAATTGTTAAACACATAATCCGCCGCCACTCCCCGAACTCGGGCGGGATCGAGTGACATAGGATCTTCTACGATATGAAACCGAAAGGCCTTCGTTGTAGAAGGCTTGCTTTGGGCCAGCGGGGTCACGCAAACGGCCAAGAGGACTATTGCAACGGAGAAAATGAGATTCACGATACGGACCTTAGTTGTGCCATTAGTTGGGAAATGTTCACTAAATTAAGACGTCTGTCAAAGACTTGAGCGCTGCATTTCAATGTGGTTGACCTGAATGGGGTCTGTTGTTTGCAATAAATAGGTGTGATCAAAGGGGTTTATCGTCTCATTCTGAGACTGGTTGTGGGGGAATTATGAGAAGTATTTATCGCATGGGGTTGGTTATCGTAGGCATTGGCGTGTTGCTTTTTGCTTACAATAACTGCGACCAAAATCAAGGCACAATTCCTATTAGCAGCCAGGGTTCACTCTGTGAGTCAGGAACCTGTGGGGGTGTGGCGAGTCAGCTGAGCCTCACGTTAAGCGATACTCGTGATCTCTATGTGGACAGCAGTTCATCGCAAATGAGTTTGCAGGGGAGTTGCAGTGATGGCGGTTTTTTGCAAAACAGAATTGATTGGTATTTGCTTGCACAAACTGCATCGGGTTTTGTGCCAGTGGATTCTAAGGAGAATGTGGGCCGCTGCGTGGGTAGTGTTTTTCGCATTGATGTGCAACTCAAGTGTCCGGGGCTTCGATCAGGCGATAATTGCGAGTACTCACCGCAGGCTTTTATTTTGCAGGTGAACATTGTGGGTATAGGCGGAGCTGATCAGCTTTTTGATAACTTTCCGGCTAGTGCGAATTCTCTTTATGTTGTGCCGTCGGGTTATTAATAAGAATCTTATTGATTACGGTTTCCCAAATCAAACCATAAGCGGGGATATCTTCAGTAGTTTGAACCCGAGAGAGTGGAAAGCTTCTTAATCTGGTTGCACTAAAGGCCTTGTGGGTGTCACTCTGATCGAAATGATCGGTGGTGGTAGCGAGCCCCATGGATTCAGCCAGTTGTACGGCCCCAGCTTTCGAGAGCATAAAGCCCATAAGTTTTTCGAAGGATTTAAGCTGGCTCTCAGAGATGTTTGGACTGGCCACGCCCACGCCGGTCCACAAAAGACCTTTGTCTTCGGGTACGACAAATTGAAACTTTTCGCTGGCAGCAAGCTTCTTTTCAAAAAAACCATGGTCGATTTCAAGCCAATGAATTTGGCCATCCATCACCGAGTTGATGGCCGCTTTGTAATCACCCACGTGCGGCTCAAGGTAGGGGATTGAAAATTTATAAATCTGCTCCACATTTTCTGAAGCCAGCCACTTGTTCATCAGAGGATATTTTTTAAGCGTGTGATTGAGTAACGTGTAAGACCATGGAAGCAGTCGGACTTTCTCATTTCTGGAAGTTTCATCAAGAACAAGCGTGGAGCTTATATCAGAAGAGTCTTTGTCACTTTTGTCTCTTGCAAATCCGTTGAGTCCCCAGCAAAAGGGGATATAGGGAGTTGTTTCTTGGTTACTAACAGCGATGAAGTCAGCTGCCAGGCGGGTGATGTTTTCCACGCGTCGGAAGTCAATGGTCGAAAAGCCTTGTTTTCTCTGCAAGTGAGGCAGTTCAAAGGAAAACAAAAAAGCCACGTCATAATTCTCTGGGGCCAGTAAGGCTTGTTGCAGTTCAAGATCGTTACCTTTCACAGTAACTTTAAGTTGAAGGCCGATTTCTTTTTCAATCTGGATTGCTAAATCAGGGCTCCAAAACCGCTCGGCAGTGAGAAGTCTTAAGCGCCTATCCGTATCAGGTCGCTTGCTTTGGGAGTTGAGGTTGAGTTTCCAGCCCCACCACAGCCCGAGCAGAAAACCAACGGGCACAAAAAGAATAAGGACACGCCATTTAAATCGCATGTCCTTATTGTAATGATCGATTGGTTTTCAGCCAACTATTACGAGCCGTAATTCACTGGATCGTAGTCTATTTTTATTTTGTCGCCTTGGTTGGGAATATGATCCCCATGAAACATGATGCTATTAGACTCTGCATTATAAGACCACCCACCAGAGGTTGGTCCAGGGTTGTTATTTCGATTAGGCACCAGTTGTCCGTTCACAATCACTCGAATGGTTTCGGGGATGGGAATGCGGCTTAGGTAAAACTGCGTGGCTTGCTGAATAATGTTTTTCGAGATGAGGTCAAAGTCAGCGGCGAAGTCACCACATAGATCACCCTTCACACCACCAGTGGCATCAGCGAGCTCTCCGTAGCGAGCGCCAATTTTACGGCCCGTCCAACTTTGGTTAAGAAAGTCTCGACACTCTTCATCTTGTATGGCCATGGCTGAAATATTATAACGTCGATCGCCCTCAGTTGAGCCAGTAATCCCATCTAAATAAGTGAGGTAATCGTTAGTGGCATGTAGATCATTCGTCGAATAGGGCTGAAACTCAGCTCCATCTCGTGAGATATCGTCTTCATCACTCACTATAACAATGGCTAAAAATGCATCATTGCGCACAAAGCCAGCGTTATCAGTGTCATCTAAAGCAGCTTTCATGCTTTGAAAGGCCCTCTCATCGCCACTTCCTGAAACCCCTTGCACCACGTTGATCATAAACGTGTTAACAAGGTCTGGTGTGCTGGGCGTAATGATTGGATATCCCGTGTGTGATGTGGAGTTTGTGCCATCTCGGAAATCAGAGTTGCGCACGTAGGCTTCTGTCGTGGTCACAGCGATTTGATAATCAAAACCCTTACTCACGAAGTCGTTAATAAATACATTAAAGTTATTGGCTGTGTTTGCTTGGGAGGTGTCCATGGAGCCAGAGTTATCGATCACCCAAAGAATATCCATCTTTGCGTTAAGAACTTTATCGTTATTTTGTTGGAAGATATCTTCCTCTGGCAGCAGTGAGAAGGATGGCGTTTGCTCGCCGCAACCCACTATCATCATAAGTAGAACAGGCAAGATGCTGACGGCCATTTTATTTGCTGTTCTGTTAAACATTACTAACCCCCTTTATTGAACGCAGACGTTCAATAAAAAAATAAAAAACCAAAAATGTAATTGATTTGGTAATTAAAGAACTGGCGTGTGATGCCACAGATACATGCTAGACATTAATCCTATCGACAAAAGTCCTGAAAAGTTTAGCCCGTCGCCTCAATTAGGCCACCACGCCTAAACCCGCAGTTCTATTGCTGAAAAAGACAGGTGTCTCAAGATGAGACTTGCAACCCATTGAATTTGTTGTGGAAAATATTTTTTCAAAAAGTAATAAAAGAGATATTCGTAAAACACTTAAACAAAAAACCAAACTTTCAAGGGTGAGAATTTAGTTTTATTGACTAACTTTTATTAATACTCGTGGGAGGCCAATGATTTAATCTGCAGGTTCCCACGACTCGCCTTCAAAAGTTCCTGAGCCAAATGGCCCATGGTATTCATCCAAAATGAGTTTTTTAACAAGAAAGCGTTGATTATCTTTGGTTTCAAATCGACGTTCCACATGGCCAGAAGCCGAGATGGCGCCAGGATTACTGCTACTTGTGCTGAATAGGCTTGCAGAAGACCTGTTTGTGGCTGAGAGACTGCTAGAAAGTCGGTTTGTGCCGCCAAACCCCTCGTACTGAGAAAAAATCAATCTATCAGGGTCATACAGATAGGTGACATTTAGCCAGACGCCATTAACAGGACTGGCTACGGAGCTTCTGGCATTGGCTCTAAATTGGGCCGTTGCGAGCACATAGTCGATTTGCACCACAAAATCACTCTCGACACTCCCGTTGCCCACAGACTTTTGGAGTTTTCCCACGTAGGTGCCGGCAAACCGGTCACTCATTATTTTCATACGCTCACGGTATTCATCTTCGCGTTCTTCAGATGATAGACCCGACACAACATCGGATGTCTTCTTCAAGGTCATTGTCCCGATGATCTGTGAGCTTCGATTCAACATGTCTGCTTGAATTTCGCTTTCATTAAAAAGGCTTCCTTTGATGGAGTGTTGTTCGGCAGAGCCGTAAAGCGGGTGTTCTTTGCCATCGGGGTTATAGAATAAAACAAGTTCACCTGTGTATTGATTGTAGCTCGCTACAAAATCCATGTACTCAATGGGTTCAACTCGTCCATCCAAATACCGCAAATTTCCAACTAACAGAGGAAGCTCTTGCAAAGTGCCATCTGTTTTTCGGTTCGATGGATCCAAGTAGGGGCGCGTTTGTAGAGATAGCTGCACGGGTATGGTGGTCTTTGCTCGGCGAAGTTCCCCTTGGTAGACCCCCTCGACACCTTCATATACGGCTAAAAGCTCTTGCACGCGCTCATCAGTTTCAAAGTTATCGCGACGGGCATCTAAACCACAGCCCAAAGCAGAGACAAGTAAACCTAACAAGACGCCGCTAAGGAACGACTTTTTCTTCATAATGACTCCCCCTCAAATCTGTAGCGCCGGCAGCTTTGAGCGCCTCGCCTTCATCGTCGGCCACCGGAATCAATCCCTTGAACCAGCGATGAAACAACCCACTGATATCATCAATAATGGCGTATCCGCAAGGTATCCATATCAACGTTAAAATAGTTCCGCTAACAAGCCCCCAGGCGAGCGCCAGCGTCATCGGCACTAAGATCGAATCGTGGCCACCAATGCTATAAGCTGTGGGAAATAAACCCCCTACAGTGGTAAGGCTTGTTACTAAAACCGCCCGTAGTCGATTTCCTGAGGCTTTGGCCAAGATTTCATGCAAACCAAGCTTCCCTTCGTCGATGAGATCATTGATATAACTGACAAGGACAATAGCCGAGTTCACCACCACGCCGGCAAGTCCCACCACCCCAATCAACGCTAGAAAACTCAATGGTTTATTATGTAGAAAAAAGGCCCAACTCACACCCACTAATCCCAAAGGAATACTTGTCAGAACCAATAAAGGGTGAAGGAAGGTTTTAAATAAAAACACAAGCACGGCAAAGATCGAAAAAATCGCAATAATCATGGCATTTCGTAAGGAGCCCGTGGACTCTTTGGTGCTTTCTTCTTCTCCGCCGTAGGTCATGCTCACGGTGTCGTATTTTTCAAGAAGACTGTCAGCGATTTTTCGGGTCTTCATGTTAAGTACCACAGAAGTGATTTTTTCAGGGACCACGCCGGCGGTCACTGTGATAGATCGTTTAAAGTTATAGTGTTTTCGTACAGGCGGGGCTTCGCTGAGTTTAAGGTTTACAATAGACATAAGGGGTATCAGTCGTCCGCCCGGCTCCATGATCTTTGTGCTTTTTAGAGAATCAACAGTGGCTCTTTGTTCGTTAGCGTAGCGAATGCGAAGACTGAATTCATCTCCAGCAATGTTGAGCTCAGAAGCTATGGCGCCTTGCAGGGCCGTCCGAAGGGCTTTGCCCACGGCTTCGGTGGAGAGGTTCAGTTTAGCTAAGGCCTCGTGGTCGGGGATAATTCGATATTCTGGGCCACCGCTGATTTCATTATCAAGAAGATCCACCACGCCATCGACCTTTGAAATTTCTTGTTTGAACTCATCAACAATGCCGCGCAACTGCTCGTAGTTATTGGTTCTAAAGGTTACATTAAGAGCCTCCCCCACAGGTGGGCCGCGTCTTGAAGCATCAAAAGTCAATCGAGTGAATTCACCTTTTGGAAGGTTTCGAAGTTTTTCTAAAACCTCATCGGGGTTGATGTCTTTGGCCTTGTCGGTGGGTACAGCAATGACAAGCATTCCAACGTAGTCGCCATTTTTACCCTCGCCTCCCATGCCCAATTGTTGAACGCCCGCTCTTGAAATAATGTATTCCACCACTTCCGGGCCAAGAGTTTTCATGATGGTGTTTGAGAGTTCGCCGGCGAGATCATCAGTGTAGTCAAGAGTGGAGGTGATTGAGGTCTCGAAGCTTGCGTAATAGTATTCAACCTCTTCACGGGGAAACAATTCAAATCGATTGCCAAAAATAGACAACACAATGCTTGAGACTAAAAGTACTGTAACGGCCAATAAAACAATATAGCGGTGATACACGGCTTTTTGCATGAAGGCCTCAAACCGATCTCTGACATCGTCAAACCAAGTGCGGGCCTTTGAATTGGTGCCCTCTGATTTTTTTCGATAGGCCTCAAGATTTCGAATGGTGAATTTGAGTCGGGCCGGCAGAAGAAAGTAAGCCTCTAACAGGCTCATGGTTAAAGCCACAGTGACCATAATGGGGATCCAGCGAATAAACTGGCCCATAATACCTTTTGTGACGAGCATGGGTAGAAAAGCTAAAATAGTGGTGGCCACAGTGGCCGCTAGCGGCAGCCAAAACTGATACACGGCTTTTAAAGAAGCATCTCTTCGGTTGAGGCCATCAAGTCGAAGTCGTGCGTAGTTTTCACTGATCACAACGGAGTTGTCCACCAACATGCCGATGGCAATAACCAGGGCCAGCATGGTGATGTTGTTAAAGTTCACACCCATCAGTGGCATCATTCCCAGGGTTCCAAAAATAGCGAGAGGTAAACTCAGTGAAGCCATCACGCCTAACACGCCTGGTAAGAACAAGAGCAAGATAATAAACACCAAAACCAACCCCGAGAGGGCGTTATTAATGACGATGCCTAGGCGGTTTTTAATGCGGCTGGGTTCATCGTTATAGGTGATAATTTGGTAGCCCGATGTTAGGCGTTTTTTTTGAAAATCATCAATATGGGCCTGGAGGCGCTCAAAAACAGTGATGGCATCGGCGTCGGCTTTTTTACTGACGATAATTAGAGTGGCGGGCTCCCCATTAACTCGCACGGTGACGGAGGGGTCTTCTGATCCGTCTTTCACTTCGGCGACATCTTTAATTCGAATGCGTTGGCCTGAAAAATTAGAGCGAACGACGATGTCGCCCATTTCTTCTGCGGTTTTTACTTGGCCAGTGACGCGCACGAGTTTTTGGTCACCTGGTGTGCGAATAAAGCCTGCAGGAATATCTTGTGTGCGCTCGCGAACAGCCTTCTCCACTTCAGTAATGCCCACATGCAAGTCTTGCATCTTTATGGGATCTAGTAAAATTTGAAACTCACGCTCACGATACCCGGTGAGACGCACTGATGACACGCCAGGATCGTCCTCTAAAATAGACTCCAATTGCTCAGCAAAACGATCGCGCTGCCGGCTCTCGTTGCTACCGATCAAGGCCATTTCTAAAATGGGAATTTCTTTGGCGTTAAGTTTAGTGAATTTTGGATTATCAAGGATGTCTTTGGGTAAATCTGTGACCCTTTGCACGGCTCTTTGAACATCATCCATCACTCGTTCAGTATCGGCATTGTCCATGTCGGCCCGCACCCGAATGGCGCTCAACCCCGACTGTGATACAGAGGTTACATCTTTAATGCCTTCGATGCTTCGAAGTTCATCTTCGATCTTCATGGTGATTTTTTCTTCAACCTCAGCAGGAGAAGACCCGGGGTAGAAGGTGTCAATGTTGGCTTTGGCAAAGTCCACAGGCGGACGGCTTTCCCGCCTTAAGTTGGGGAGGCCCAAAATCCCCATGGCGAGAAGTAAAAACGACATGAGAAAGCTCAACTTGTGGTTTTCTACAAAAAAAGCAAAGACCTTCTTCATGGCTACCTTCCCTTGATTTCAGTTTGGGGTATTTTAATCAGCTCATCTTGAATGGCAGCTAGCTTGTTCAGTGCGATATGGTAGTCGCCAATGGCGCGAATAGCTTTTGTTTGGTTAGTGAAAAGTGAATTGTAGGCCTGGATCACATTGAAAATATCTGTGCGCCCCTGCCTGTATGCCCGTTCAAATTCTTTGACAGCCTTGTCGCGAAAGGACACCTGCCGGGAGGCGCTTTCTGCTATTTTAAAGTGGGTATTAACTTCGCGTTGGGCTTCAAGGTGCGCCACTGAGAGTTGATCCTTAGCTATTTTAAGGGCGTATTCTTTTTCCATCACCTGCGACCGAAAGTGCGCAAGCTCCCCTTGTCTGAGGTTTGAACCAAATGATGTAGCAAATTGCAGCCCCACTGAATAAATAGGTCGGGTGCCACTAAGGGCTTCAGAAAAAGCCTCGGAAGGTTCAGCGTCACCACCGGTCAACGAAGCTTCCGCCACCAGATTGAGTGCAGGGCTTTGTTGAGACTCCACAGATTCTAACTCCAATTGGCTCATATTGAGTTTTTGTTTGGCCAATTGAATGCTTCGATTGGTGTCAAGAACAAGAGACTGTTCCTTGGGTTTTGCGGGCAGCGTATCCTCCACTTTAAAAGTGACGTCACTGGGAGGATCCATTTGCAACGTCTTAAATAGCAAATCCACTGCAGACAGATAAGTGAATGAGGCTGACTTCACTCGCTGCTCTTGCTCTTCAAGGTCAGCTTGGGATTGGGCGAGCTCCCCGGGGGCAGTGAAGCCCAGTTTTGATTTATTCTGCACGGTCTGTACGAGGTTTCGAAAGCGGTCTCGAGAGGCCAAGCTGTGCTGCAGATTTTGTTGAGCCACATAAGCCGCCCAAAATTGATTGAGTGCAGTGAGAACCAGCTGTTCATAGTCTTCAATTTTTTGTAAGCTTGCGTTTTTCAGATTTTCTCTGGCCACTTCCACAGCTAAACGGTCAGCTTTGCCAAATAAATTCTGCCAGAGTTCCTGAGTGATGTTGAGGGCCAGGGTGTCCAGGCTCCAATCAGGAGAAAGTCCATTGGCTTGAGCAAAGCTATTGAGTTCACTGCTTCTCGTTTGTCGCGCGTAGGTGAATTCTAAATTGGTTCCGGTAGGGAGCTTTTGGCTGAATCCGAAGCCGTAGGATTGGGTGCGGTCTTCATCATTGCTGAAAACTTGCGTGAGGGACTCAGATTTTGAGATTTCATAGCTGCCGTTGACTGTGAACTTGTTGTCAAACTTTGATCGGGCTTGATACCAAGATCGTTTTTGCAAAGCTTCTTTGGTCTCAATATTTTTAGCCTCGACACTTGAAGTGAGGGTGCGGTCCACCACAAACTGGGGAGACAAGATAAGCGGCTCAGCCAAAGCAACAGCGGGAATACATCCAACAATAGAAAATGGGATGAGCCAATTTTTCCAAGTCATCACAAAAACCACCCCTCAAATCCCACGGAGAAAGCCGTTTGCGGCGATTGCCTATCAATGGATTGATTCAGAGCCGTTGCGGTCCAGCTGTATTTTTCACTGGCGGCAAAGCGAAGACCGAGGCGGGCCTCTATAAAAAACTCTCTTGTGGAATATTGAGCTAAATAGAGATCGCTGGTTTGCACAAAGGCTTGATAACCTAAAAAAGCGGAAGATCGTGCGTAGATTGGCCAACGTGAAAACACGCGCCACTCAGCGCTTGGGCCCGCAGCTAGTTCAAAGCGACGAAGGGCGGTGTTTCGAGGTGCGATGCCATTAGCCGTCTTAACAGGTGACGGGTATTGGCTAAAGCCAAAGCGACCACCGAGGCCAAAAAAACGGGGAGCAAAAGCGTTTGAATATTTCGTCGCCCAGAAAGATTGAATAGAGGCCAGTATCTGCGGAGAAAAACCCAACTGCGAGTAGTCATAGTTGGTTAAACCACTCATTTGGCTACTTCCCACCGGAGGGCTTGATGAGATCTCAAAGCCCAGCACCAGGGACCTGTTTGTTGTAAGTGTGTTAAATTCAGGAATTTCAGCATTCACTGTGGCAGCTGGTTGTTTATGAATAAGCGTATCGCTGAATACAGGTGAGCTTGAAGAAAGCTCTTTTTCGGCTTTTTCGAGAAGTAGATCTGCTTTGGCCGGAAAGACAAAGGCGGTGGCTAGGAGAAAAAGTACAGCTCTATATGACATCGGTACGTCCTTTGTTGGGATGACAAAAAGTTTACTTCTTTTTCCCAAAATAAGACAAAGGTCAAAGTCTGTTGACGCAGAAAGTAAGGGGGCGTTTCCATAAGATTTGATTGGGGTGAGTATAAACACTTTCATCTGGCGAAGGAGATACTCTTGGGGTTATCCTAAGGGTGCTATCTGTAGCAAGAAAGGAGGTGGTGCGTATGAGTCTTAGTATTTCGAGGTCAAACGCGATGGAGGTGATGACAAGCTAGCTACGGCAAGGCTTGAAAATCATTTTTATAATCGCGAACCATCTCACGGGCCAAGGAAACATCCTTGGCCCGCTTTATTTCACCTGGACGCCGGTCCAGGTTCTTGAGCTAAAAACTAGGTGCTCGACTTTAAATCCGTGTAGAATTGAAGTGAACCCATTGATCACTCAAAGGATGCCAGCATGCGGTTTACGAGTTGGACTCTATTACTTCTATTTGCCTCTGCATCGGTATCTTGTGCCACAAAAATTTTCCCACCACCAGGGGCAGAGGTTGTGAATACCCCTGAAATCATGGTGGACGAAAATAATCTAGAAGAAGAAAGCTACGAGCGCCCTCTCGAGCATGAAGAAGAAGAAACGGTGCAGCTTGAACCTGACACTGAGGTTCTTGAAATCACCAACGCCACAGACACCAGTCCAGATGTCGTACCCGGAAGCTATAAGCTTACAAAATCCTGCAATGTCCGTTCAGAGCCCTCAGCGACCGGAAAAAAAATGGGTCTCGCAAAAAAAGGAAGTACTTTAAAAATCAAACCCCACTCTGAAAAATGGGTCCGGGTAAACTGGAAGGGCAAACCCGCCTACGTGAGCAGCGCATGCTTTCCCGTCCCATAGCTACGTGAGCAGCACCTGTTTTCAAGTTCCATAATATAGAATATGTTAAACCCAGAGAGGCCCCTCAAGCCCTCCCAAGCCAAAGAGGCGCTGCCCCCGCAGCCACAGCACATCACGATGCGCATTGCGTATCCGGGTTGCGGCACGCCAGTGACGCAATCCGAAGACGAAATGCGGCCACTCGTGCCGTGCTGTGGCTGCGGGGGCAGCGCCTCTTTGGCTTGGGAGGGCTTGAGGGGACCCAGTCTTCAGCGTTTCTTTAAGTTTTTTCTCATTTGCCAAAGGAGTTGACTGATGAAGGGTCGGCGTTTTTCTCCGGTGGCTACGATGAGCAGCTTAAGGATTTTTAATCCATGCGGGTCGGTGAATAACAGGATGAGCAGTTCTCGGATGTAGTTCGTGTTGAGCGTGATGTAGTTGTCTGTTCCCACACCCAGCTTGATGCCTTTTTTCTCCCACCAGGAAAATGGATGGTCTTTGTAATCTTCAAATTGGCCTGTCAATTTTTTATTTGAAGATGGCAGGGTGATTAGCGACACGTTTTTGTCAATCACCCGGTTGAGGATGTCGTGTTGGTATTGTTCCACTTCTTGAGCTGTGTGATATTTTGACTTAATAAACGTGATGATTTCATCTTCGTTTAGGGGTTTGCCGTTTATAAGTTTATCGCGAACCAGATCGTTTCTGTCCCAATAAAGACCCATCACTTCACTATACTCTTGGGTGTGAGGAGTCAGGCTTTGACCCTTTTCATTTTTCTCCATCACTCTTTGAAAAATCGTATGGAAATAAAAATTGGGGTTAATCCCAAGGCTTACGCCGTGTTCAAGGGCGTCGATTCGCCAGATATTCATGGCGTTATCGACTGATTGAATTCCTCTCTTTAAGGTGTCCCAGGTTTCTCCATGGTGGGATCGAATCTGAAAACCCATGGCCTGCAGCTTTCGAAGTCCCCGGTGCATTTCAAGGAAGTGTTCTTTGCGATAGAGGTGATTTTCGCTGCCTACAGTGTCCACCTCGCGCAAATGGTCTGTGAGTTCTGGGTGATCTTGTAGCATTTTAAGAATGCAATCCACTTGAAATTCAAAGTGTTCTTTTTTGGTCTTAAAGTGATTGTGATCGTAGAAACTGGGTTCTTTTCTGAAGCTCGGTGATAAAATAAACTCAAAATCGGGGTGTTGGCGTTTAAAACTTTTAAATCCTGAATACAAACCCATGACCACATCTTCGGGTGAGACATTTTCTGATCCCGGAATGGTTTCTTTTGCATCGCTAGTGGATCTTGAAAGCGTAAATTTGAGTCGAATATACCCCACATTGTACTTGTTATAGAGTTCTTCGGCCATGTGATAAGCCGCCTCTTCGTGAGCTTCACGGGAGGTCAGAAGATATTTAGGCAAAGTCAGGCGCTCTAGATAGCGAGAAAATTGCTCGGTCTCTTTGAGGCGGATCAGTCGGTTTACATCTTGCACAGTGGAGATGGGGGTGGCATCAGAACCATAAATCTCACGAATCTTTTCTTCGTAGATATTTTTGTGAGGGCCATCCAGGAGTTGCATCAGTCGAGGGTGAACAAAGTCAGCAGTGAGTGATCCTGTGAGGTGAATGTGTTCCTCACGATACTTTAAGGGGAAGGCCCATAAAAATTTAAATAAAGCGGCGGCCAGGGGATGATTTAGCAGATCGTCAATTTCGCATTGATTGGTTTGAAAGCGACCCAGTAGACCTTGAAACTCTTTGACGGAGGCCAGCAAGTGGGTCTTTCCCTTGAGATACCGTGAATTATAAAGAGCCTCTAAAGTGTCATCGATGGTTATGCCATTGGTCTCACTGATAATGCCAGTAAGGGCTTCGTAGAGATCGTGAATCAAGTTGTGGTCTGACATGCCCTATTCTAACATCGAACTTTAAAAAGCGGTACTGGACGGGACGTGTTTTGTCGTAGTATTTCCCAAGATAGTGGGAGCGCAACATGGACCTCCGTCCGTACCTGAGGAGAGCCCCGAGTGGGGTGACCCCGAAGCCACAGCACGGCACGAGTGGCCGCATTTCGTCTTCGGATTGCGTCACTAGCGTGCCGCAACCCGGATACGCAATGCACATCGTGATGTGCTGTGGCTTCGGGGTCACCCCACTCGGGGCTCTCCTTAGGTACGGACGGATCTTTGAAAGTGGTTGGATATGGATTCTTGGGAAGTTGCTGTTTTTGTTCTACATTTGTTTTCTGTTTTTTATATGACGGGGATCATCTGGTTTATTCAGCGCGTGCATTATCCTTTGATGGCCGTTGTGCCGGAGGAGCAATTTGTTGAATATGAAAATCGCCACACGCGACTCACTGGGCCTGTGGTGGCGCCAGTGATGGTGCTGGAGTTGTTAACGGGTCTATTGCTGCTTTGGATGGCGCCATTTGGAGGGACGCACTATCGTTGGCTGCTGTTGGCATCTATGCTGCTTGTGATGGTTTGGCTTGTGACCTTTGGTGTGAGTGTTCCTCTGCATAAACGCCTATCGCATTCCTTTGAAATTCGGGCCCATTCTAAGTTAGTGTCTACCAATTGGGTGCGTACTTTAGCTTGGACGGGGCGGGCGGCTATTTTTATTTATCTTTTTGTGAATTGGCAGCCTTAAGGGGTCGCATTTGTCGGAGTGGGCGAAGCGCGCCCCAGAGGATGGCACCGATAACAGCGCCACTGATATGGGCTGTGTGTGACACAGAAGTGAGGCCATTGCGTTCGAGCAAAAAGTAACTGAGGACATCTACAGCCAAATAGCCTAAGGCCACCCAGCCAATTTTAATTCGAAGCCACCTTAACCCGCGAATTCGAGCATAACCGCCTCTTTGAAAGTGCATGGAGTGAATCCAAGGCACCATATACACCAAGCGAGATTTTGGAAACTCCAGGGTGTAGAAAGTCATGACCGCCATGACTAAGCCGCTCAACCCAATGTGAGGAACGTCCGGATGAGTTCCCCAAATGATTTGGCTCATGGCCACAAATCCAAAGGTGAATAAGACAAAAGCTCCGTATCTGAAAAATCCCAGACGTTCTTCCACGTCATCAGCAAGAATTCCAAAAAAATAAAGGTTATAAATGAGGTGCACAAAACCGGCATGAAGCAGTGGACCAAAAAGTATATTGAGCCCGTGGTTTTTAAGAGGGTCGCCGGGGTAAAACCCATATTCTTTGATGATTTCAGGGTGACGTAAAGTGAAAGGGGCGAAAAGCAGGGCACAAGCCACAATGATAAAGCCTGTGATCCACACATGAGTGGGTACGTCGCGATGATGGTCCTCATGGGGAAGGCCGAAAAAATTTAACACGATTTTTGCCATGCTATCAGGGACTTCTGAAAAGGCGCTTTCGTCTTTTTCGTTTTCCATGGTCAATGTGGCCGAGGCATCGCCCCAGTCTTTTGTGCGAGTGGAATCCCCGCGTTCATTGATAAAATCCTCTGGATGAGGGATTTCAACGTGCTCTTCGGCATCCACCCACAGCATATGACAGATACGGCAGATATCGACTTCAAAACTCCCCATCCATCGTGGCTCCTTCACAGTGTGCATGGGTCGGGTGCATGAGGGGCAGGGTTTGGCAGGATTACTTGGGGCCGATTCGGACCTGACCCACAGCTCGCGGGCACCATCTTCCCCTAAAAAATGTTTGGCCATGTACAAAGTCAGAAGTCGCCCACGGGATTCGGGGCTGTACCAGAATGAGCCACCCTTAGCGCGAGCACCTTTTAATCTTGTTCCTGTGATGGGGCATATAAGCATAGTAAAACGGTATCCTATTCATTTTGCGATGGCAATGAGTGCAAATCCTTACGGCAAGTCGAGGGATCTTTCATTCTCTAAAGTACCGATTTTAGTGAGACGTTGGTCTAAGGGGATTGATGAAAAGTGATGACCAGCTATCCGGGAATTTTTATTGGTTTGCGCTTGAGATGACATAGTCATAGGAAGCCTAGGGCGATAGAATTAATGCGACATAAATCATTTATTGAAAAGCGTCTCAGATTGAAACCCTTGAGTCAGTGAATGCGAAGATTTTTTTGTAGACCTATTGAGCTATGGTATCATCAGCATATATGCCTTACACAGAATAGGGGCGTTTGATGACGTGGCATAGAGGTTTTGTAAGACTATTATTGGTAAGTGTGTGGGGCGTATCGACGCTAGGATGCACGAATGCCAATCCTATTTTTGAAAACTTTTTTGGATCAAAGGGTGATTCAGGTTCTGAGAATAAAATTAAAATTATATCTATTGCTGGTGCAGACGATGGTGTCTACAGGGTTGCTGATCGTGTGACTATTGAAGTTGTCTTCGATGGTGAGGTGGTTCTGCAAGATGGGTCGGCATTATTGCCTTTAGATACGAGTCCTGTTTTGCGTTGGGCGCGGTGTGTGCAAACATCTTTTAACCAGTTGAGTTGTCAATATTTAGTGGGTCAAGGGGACCAGGCTTCTGATTTAGATGTTTTAAGCGGAGGGCTTCTTAAGCTTTCCGATGGGGCAAGTCTTAGAGGGGCTCATGGCGAGTCGCTGGATCTGGCATTGATTGAGCCAGGCAAACCAGATTCTTTGTCTTTCCACAGTGACATTCAAGTTTATGGTGGCGGTCTATGTTTGGAGCATGCTGACTCCGCTCTTTGGGCGAGGTTCGATCAAAATGGCGACGGTTCAATCTTGGCCCCCTACCTTATCTGTACAGCTGCACAGCTTCAAAACATATATGTGGGGTGTGGAGAATTCAACAATGTGTCTTGTGGCAAACACTTTATCTTGGGTGCGGACATTGATCTACACCTATCCACTTTTAACCGCGTATCTGAGATTTCCTCTTACCCTTTCCAAGGGTCTATAGTGGGCAATGATCACCGCATTAAAAATCTGCAGATTCGAGGTGGAATGGGTGTGGGCCTGATGAAACACGTGGGGTCATCGGGGCGAATTGAGCATCTACAGATTGAGAACATTTTTGTCTCATCCAACTATGCGACAAGTCATAGCGTTGGCGCACTGGTTGGAAAAAACGAAGGCCAGATAGACGGTGTGAGAATTGTTCATTCCCGAATTGATCGCGACGTCGCCACCACCTTTTACGGTGTTGGGGGGATGGTCGGGTACAATGTGGCATCGGGTGCTGTCACGAACTCCCATGTGGTAGGGAATAGCCAGGTGTCGGGTGGCACCGTGGGTGACCAGATGGGTGGGCTGGTTGGATTGAATGAGGGCCGCATTGAAACCAGTTCTTCCACGGCCAGTGTACTAGGAAGGCACGAGCTTGGCGGGCTTGTGGGCCTCCATCAATGGGAAGATGCGGAGATTCATAGTAGTTTTGCATTGGGAGATGTATCAGGCGCGACGAGTCGCTTGGGCGGGTTTGTGGGGCATGCCTATCAATCGAGTGGTTCGGGTAAATTCATTTCCGATTCTTTTGCCACGGGTAGTGTTCAAACAGCGTCAGGTGATTCCGTGGGAGGATTTGTCGGCCTGTCTTATCAGTCAGACTTTTACCGAGTTCTGGCCACGGGCAATGTCACTGGTGATCAGTATGTGGGTGGTCTTGTGGGTGGGCTTTCTAATGGGACCGGCTTGAACGAAGTGCAGTACACTAACGGTGTGGTTGATGGCAACGGACCTGTGGGCGGTTTGGTCGGTGTTTTTTCCACCAATGGGAGTGAGTTGAACGACTGTATTTTTTCGGGGGCTGTAGATGGTAATTTCCGAGTGGGAGGGTTATTGGGGGAGAGTTCCAATCTAGGTAATGTCAGCCATTGTCTCGTGCTCGGAGAAAACCTGTCGATCGGCTCACAAAAAGGCACTCTGGCTGGCTATTCTGCCTTTGAGAGTAACTATGAATATGTTCTCTGGAATTCGAATTTGATCCCTCTAAGTCCTTTTGGGTTTTTGGTTTCACAAGATGGATTTAACCTTTCGAATTCAGCTCGAACAGACGCTGAACTCAAGCAAGCGGCCAGTTATGCGGATTTTGACTTAAATATCTGGAAGTTGCCAGGCCCCAACACAGTCAACCACGCCACATTAAAAAACATTCCAAAACCAGAAAGCGTCCTCGGCGCATCGCTTATTGCCTATCCTGACAGTGTCGTTGTGATGGCGAACTCTTCAAGATCTTTTTTGCCGGCAGTGTTTACATTCAACGACTGGGACTTGGAAGGCAATGCCATCACCTTGTCGGCTGTGACTCCCTTCACCAGTGCGGGCGGAACTCTGACATGGGACCCGCTTTTCGGTGTGATCTATGAACCGCCCCAAGGATTCCACGGCCACGACATGGCCAGCTATGAAATCACAGACGTCAATGGAAACAAGGCATTCGGGGTGATTGAAATAGAAGTGGTGCAGTTTTTTGATTACTTTAATCGAGGCAGCATATCAAATGCCGAACATCCGTGGAGCACTTATATTACATCAGGACATACAGTGGGCGTTATGGACGGAAGTATGAAACTCATAGCCAGTGACGGAAGTTACAGTCCCCAAGTGACCCGGCCAGTGAACAAGATCACCGGCGGAAAATACCTTTTACAGTTTTCAGTGAACTTAAAAAGAACATTCACAGAGGGTGCCTATGCTCTTTTTGTTCAATTGGGCCAGGAAGATCAAATGGAAATCGGGGCCAACTTGAATTCAATAAATCGCCTCAACGGTGTGGCCGTAAGCAGTAAATGGGCCGGCACAGATTCCAGTCACGATTTGGGGGGCATGGATGCGGACCAAAAATGGGGAGTAGAGACGGGCCGAAATTCAACATTACCCGTCGCTGTCGCCACGGGCTCACACACCGTTCAAATTTTTATAGATATGGATGCCAAGCAATACGAGTTTAAGGCTTTAGGTCATAGCTCGGGCCCACAGTCTTTTGCAGATGCGAACATCAGTGAAATCGATTCCATCAGAGTATTTATGAACGGCTTCAATTCAGCCAACTTCGATCCGGTACTATTTGAACAAGTAGAAATCAAAAAACTGCCGTGAGCTGCGATACTGGTACCCAGTCGATGCTAATGCGAGTCCCGGCTAGTACGAGGGCAAGTTTATTTGATTCCTATTAAAAACTAAAGTTCTGATAAGTTATATTATGTTTCATTAAGGATGTAAGTCTAAGGGACCTTGATCTAACCAGCGACCAACAAAATCAAGTATAGCCCTATGAATAATCCCACCACGTTCAGGGCGACAATGGTCAAAATGATTGCCGGGCTATTGGTTAAATTTTTAGGATCTGATTGCATTAGTTTTTTTAAATTAATGAGCGACACTAAGTTTGCCACAATGGGGATCACGCCGAGGCCCAGTAAGGCAAAAATGAAAGATCGATTTCGGTAGAATTTTGCAGACCCCAGATCTTCATGGTCATCCGTAACGAGACTTATGTTTTTAGGCTCCAACGGGTTATCCAGAGTCTCTAAAAGGCTTTTTGCGCGTTCCAGCTCATCCTCGTGGACCATTAAATCAAAGGCGCCAAGATCACTGCCGGTTACAATGCTGGCGTATTCGTGACTGCCCACAATGGTGGCCTCTATGCCTTGTTCAGAAAGAAAACATAAACAAAGTTGGGCTTCGGTTTGCGAGCTAAAGCGTTTTAGAGGCTTCATAACTGCCACTATATACGATTTTATGATTTTGCGACAGCCTTCTCGGTGGCTCGTTGGCATCACGGACTCAAGCCCCCCTAAAACAAAGGGCTTGGCTACTTCAGGCAAGTGTACTGCAAGTGGTGGTTTCCTGGAGGCAAGGGGTCCCTGAAGATGACCGTAGATCCTGAAAACCTATGAGGTGGCGCCTCAGAGCCGTCTTCAAGTAGAACTGTAAGGTCAATCTCCCCGTCTCCGTCTTTGTCTTGAGGCACGCAGTCCAGCTTAAATGTTGTGACTTGCTCTCGAACATCTTGACCAATTTCAGCAAGGTCTTCAGAGTAGTTTTCTTGGCAAACGGACCCGACCACGCCATTTGTCAACTGACTGAGTTTTAAATACTCAAAACCAAACTGGCCTTCATTGTTTGGGCAGCTGAATTCCCTTAAGTTGATCATTGAATGAAATTGAAATGATTTATTGCCTTGCCATTTTTGATCAATAAACCGCAATAAATGATCGGCTTTGTTGATTGCCTCGCTGGCGTTTTCGTTTTCATCTGAAATGAGCACAACGGCCAGGGGTGCATGCTCTCTTACGAATTGAGCCTGCAGAGGGTATTTTTCAGGGTGAAGACTTTTTTCTAGAACTCGGTATGTTGCTCGAACCCCTTGTTCTGAAGGGCTTCCATCTGTGCCAAGCTCTATGGCTTGACCCAGCTGTTGTTGGGCCAGGGCTGCTCCGGCATCAGAGGTTAGTATGGAGGATCCGCTGCTAAACCGAACAAACCCGCCGTCACCATGTTCAATAGGCTCATGCTCACAAGACCACCATTCGCTGTCACATTGACGTTGCGGGCGCGAAGAGCGTGGATCAGTGGATGTCACTGCGATTTGCCAGTGAAGGCCTTCGATTTTTTCAATGAAGTTGTCGATTCTTCGAGCCATGTTTCGTTGTTCCTCGGCCATCGACCCCGAATTGTCGACCACAAATAAAACATCCACATCAAAACTAGAATCATCTAGTGAGAGGTGCTGGTCCATGTCTTTAAAGCGATCAATGATCTGCCACGAATGCTCCAGAGTGGATTTGTTCCCCACAAGGTCTTCAGCCATAACTGTAAACCGGTATTGGCCCGGCATGGGGTCCACTTCAATTGTACTTTGAGCAGGACAGGGTTGGATATTATCGTTTAATCGGCACTGCACAGTCTTAAGGCCACTAAAGCTATCGCTGACAACATATGAGATTTTTGAAGGCTTGTTGTTGTAGTGGTCTGCGGGAGTCTCAGTCCAGGCTACTAATGGGGCTGTTTTGTCGATATGCCAGGTGTAGGATGCCGGTAGTGAGTTATTCCCCGCCTGATCCATTGCCATCACTGCAAATGTGTGGGTACCCTCATCGAGGTTGTTAAATTTGGTTTCATTTTTACAGCTGGTAAATGGTTTTGTGTTATGGCTACAGAAAAACCCTTCTATTCCAGATAGGGCGTCTTCGCCAGAATAAGTGATTTTGTGATCGGATTTGCTCGACCATTTTTCAGGTTGGCTTTCTATCTTCACCAAAGGCAGTGTGTAGTCAGCAATCCAGGTTGTTGAAATGGGCTGGGCTTTGTTGCCAGCTCGGTCTTCTGCTTCAAAATAAAATGTGTTCTCACCCTCTTTAAGATCACTAAGGGTGACTTCCTTTTCACAGCCGTATGTTTGCCCATGAATGCCTTGCTGGCATGTTAAAGACGCAACACCCACGCCGCGATCCACCGCCAAAAGGCCCAAGCCTAAACTTTTTTTATTGTTATAGTAGCTGGGTTTGTTCTTTATTTCTAACTCAGGCGGCAGGTTATCGTGGATAATGTCGTCGCTGAGGCAGCCAGATTCAATACCCTCTTCATCGCGAAACTTTGCGTAGACAAAGGCTTGGGTGTTGGTTTGGCCAAGGGTCCAAGCCACTTCAGCCTCAAAGTCCTGCCATTCTCCACCGGACTTACATGTGGGATCGTTTGTAATATACATTTCTTGATTGTCTTTAGCGGACACAGACAAGGTCACAGGCATTTTTGTAGTAAAAACATCACCTCTATTAATAAGAATAAAGTTTTGGTTGAGTCTTTGGCGAAGAGCTTCAGGGGCTTCCATGAATTGAACTTCGCTGCATCCAAAATAGAAAGGCGCAATCAGTAAAATTAAATAGCGTCTCATAGGTGATTTCTCCTATACCTATGGACAACATCGGTATTTGGGCCAGAGACCTTAGTATGATTTGGACTTTTATCGAAAAACTAGACCTGCGACGAGGATTCCGGCGCCGAAACCACTTCTTCCTGGACGTAGCGAAGACTCAAGGTCTTCGGAAAATACCTGTGATGAAAGCGATCATGAAACTGTTTTTGAATGAGGTTTTTTAAACTTTCTTTTGAATCAGCCACCACTTGAATAGCTTCACCGATGACGTGAGCCCGAAACTCATGACTTGATCGCTCTCTCACATCCACCACAAAATGGTCATAAACCGGGTGGTTTGCCCACTGATAAATAAAATACCAGTGGCTGGCGGCAGCAAACACAACTAGTAAATGAAAAATTTCATGATACTGAAAATATCCGGTGACAATCACGGGCCAATTTAAAAGGTCCATCACTGCGCCCACAGTATAGGCAAGGCCGCCAAATACCAGCCACTTCATCTGTGAAAGGCCGATCACGTTTTTTAGTTTGTAAAAAGAAAGAACCCCTACCCAACCAAGACCAATATAAAGACTGGTCGTCGCCCAGTTTGGAATGTCGTCAAAGAAGACGGTTTTTAAAACAAGTCCCGTGATCGCAATAATCCAAACAAAAGCCAGAATTCCCCAGCGCCACCACCTTCGACAAAGAATATAATGAATCGGTGTAAAACTGCCGGCAATCATTAGCCAAATGGCGGCATGATCTAATCGCTGCATCACCATTCGCGTGGTGCTGCCAAATCGCGGAAACAAATGGTACACGCCACTCATTGAAAATAAAAAAATAGAGGCAAATACAAAAACTGACAGTGCGAAAATGCGTGGCCCATTGCCTCGCCCTCTTCGTATGAGAAAAATCCCGCAGAACAAGAAAATACCGGCAGCTAAAAGATGCGACCAGCTGCTAAATGGATCTGCAAATCCAAGAACTGAGACTGGGTAAACCATGTTGTCCCCTATTGAGATGGTAAGGTACCGAAAAAGCTTATCAGATGGGTGACATTATGCCCATCATGCGGCGAGTCCTCATGAAATCCTCACATTGAATCGGTGTAAACTTAAATTTTCTGACAAGAACTGGGATGAAAAGCTCAGTGTCGACAGCGTCAGCGAGCTAGACAAAGGGCGGTTTTATTTTATCTTGAAATTTCCACTCTATTTTGAAGGGGTTTGCCGGCAAAAAATCCACTGAGATTATCAATGGTTGTATCAGCAATATTGGTGAGTGCCTCTTTAGTTAAAAAGGCCTGATGGGAGGTAACCAATACGTTGGGGAAGGTGATCAGCCGCGCCAGCGCGTCATCGGGCATTATAGATTCTGAAAAGTCATGAAAAAACACCTGCTCTTCTTCTTCGTAAACGTCTAGTCCTGCAGATCCAATTTTATTGGCTTTTAACGCATCAATAAGAGCGCGTGTTTCGATAAGCCCTCCCCGCCCTGTATTTATTAGCATTACATGGGGTTTCATTAGCTCAATGGCCTCCTTGTCGATTATATGCTGCGTATTTTTATTAAGAGGCAAGTGCAGACTAATGATGTCAGATGTTTTAAAAAGATCATTGAGATTCACGTAATTAACGCCCCTCTCGATGAGGTCTTTATCAGGATCAGGGTCAGAGGCCACCACATGGCAGCCAAAACCCAACATGATTTGTGCAAACACCTTCCCTATTTGACCGGTGCCAATGACCCCCACAGTCTTGTTGTAGAGATCAAATCCCATAAGCCCATCAAGTCGAAAGTCCATGTCATGCACTCTGTGATAGGCGCGGTGGAGTTTTCGATTGAGTGTTAAAATAAGGCCCACTGCAAACTCAGCCACGGCGTGGGGAGAGTAGGCCGGCACCCGCAGCAGGGGCAGGTTGTGCCGTTCAGCTGCTTTTAAATCCACATTATTAAAGCCCGCACAACGAAGGGCAATAACTTGGCACCCCTGCCCTGCGAGTTCAGCTAAAACTTCTTCTGAGAGCCGGTCGTTGACAAAAACACATACGGCCGGGAACCCTGATGCCAATTTTACAGTTTCAGCATTTAATCGAACTTCAAAAAAATGTAAGGAGAAGCCCTGCCGTTTTGCAGCCGTCAATAGGGTTTGCTTTTCATAATTGTGGGTATCAAAGACAGCGACCTTCATAGCGCCTATTGGTAGTCACATATTTAGAAGGGGTCAATCGCCAAACAGATTGTAATCGCTGTCTATGGGTTGGTACTCAAATTTTGCACCCTTATCGCCCATATTTTCTTTGGTATGTTGGTCAAATATGGTTCTTGGGCCCTGCTCTCCCGCCGGTCGGCGTCCGGTATCAGCCGGATTTTTCTCTGGGGTTTGGGCTGCGATCTCAATACATTTGCTAAAGGGTTTTGGTTGGTAGGGCACCTTATCTTTTATGGGCTGTGCACTAACCAGAATGTTGTTGATATCTTTGGCGTCTTTTTCAACGTAGAAGTAGAGTTTTTCATTCGGGCGAAATGTGGGTGGCGCCAGAACTCGTCGGCACAGTCGCTCACCGCGAAAAGTGAAATCAAAAGCCACCTCAAAAATCGTTCTTCCAGCATGATCGATAGCCTGTCCGCTGATGTCGATCTGATGGACTTTGTCGTAAATTTGAAACTGGAGATGGATGGGCTCACCCCATTCAATGATATCTATTCGGGGATAAAACAAGCCATTATAAAAGCGGCCATCAAAGATTTGGTATTCTTCAGAACCTGATATCGAAGGAAAACTCACCGTGATCAGAATGACGAAAAGAAAATGCAATAGCCTCATAGACAATACACCTATCGGCGGCGGCCTCGAAAACTTTAGGACTTTGGTGGGATTTGGAGGCATTTTTTTTGGGCTTCGGATCATTCTGTTTGTGAAGTGGTGGGCACTCCAAAAAAAGGGCCATATCTTAGTAGGGCAAACTACGGCGCAACAAGTAGGCCCTTTTAAAGTTGATTTGAGGTGAGCCAATGCTAGTCTCAAGGTGTATTTCGAGGTAGACGGAATGAATAAGAACTTTCTGGGGGCACGTTAATGCCAAGAATTTGTGAGTTTTTTGGAATTGTGATAAGGATGTACTGGTTTGACACTGATAAACACAAGCTACCCCACTTTCATGCCAAGTATGGAGAATTTAAGGCTGTTTTTGATTTGGAGGGGAAGCTGATCGAAGGAAGTTTAGGCAATAGGGCCGATAAATTAGTGGCGGAATGGTCTGAGTTGCGAAGAGATGAAATCCACAATGCCTGGAAAAGGGCAGTAAATGGTGAGGAGATTCCATGGGTAAGGCCGATCCGATAGTCGTCGCTGTGAGGGCGCTAGAAATGCCTCTAGTTCAATTTGATACAGATGAAGGTATTCGTTATACGTGCGATCTAAAAAAATTTGAAGGCGTCTATTGTTTTCCGAAATCACAAGAAGAGTGGGAAGAAGTGTTTGAAATGGAAGGCGATAGAATTGTCTGGAAAAATCGTTTTGAAGTGCATGTGGATCAAGCGATAGCCTACACCATACGCAAGGAATCATCGGAGCAATCCTCTGCCTCTTGATCTTAAATTCGGTTGAGGCGACCCAAGTCGCACACCATGCGGAATCTTCCCCAATCTAAGTAAGATGATCAGGGCGTTGGCCCACCTCATCGAGGTAGGTTCTGAGGGCCTGTCGATCACTTCGGGTCATATCGACGAACTCAATTCCTACACCGCCAGGGTATTTTCCTGAGGCCATATTGTGCCGAACAACCCGCGCATCACATTTCACCTGCCGAAGCGTTCCTAGAGAAAAACGCATAGAAAACTGTTCGCCGGTTTCGAACTCGGTCTTGCCTTGGCCCGAAAGAGTTAGAAAGGCTCCTGTTTCTGACAAATCAAAGCTTTTCAGCTCCATAGGTTTGTCTCGAACAGGCTGCACGGTTATGGGCAAAGTCACCTGTCTGCGCGGGCTATGCAGCCAGCGGCGTTGACTGGGGTTTTGCAATAGGTAGATCACATCTTTTGACAAAACCACACCTTGACCCAGAGCGAACATGATTGTGGCCCAGGTTGTTTGCGTAAGGTTAAAATCTTCGCCATAAGAGCCCACCACATAATTGTTCCAGCCCACAGCCAATATCATGAGCGGGACGGCGATCAGCATGCCCCGGCTGGCAGAGAAAATAACAGGGATGCTCGCTAAGCAGGTCAAGGTGACCATCCAGTTAAGGGCAGAAATTTTATAGAAGACGCCCTGCCAATCCTGAAAACCTATGCCATAGATCACGGCTGCTTGCACGGGAAACGAAAGAGCGATGAACATCAAAAACCAACTGAGAATGTTTAATGTTATGGGTCGCTTATTCATAATTTATCCTTTTGCGGAGTGGAAAAATAGTAACAAAGACTATTGATCCTGTTTACATACTTTTTAGCCTCTCCCAACTGGGGAGAATCGAGATAATCTTTTCCATTTTCTTCGATAGCTTTCTTTACACGAGCGGCACCCGAGTTGTAGCTGGCTAGGACCACATCGGTCATTCTTTGGTTGGGCGATTTAAACGTGTCGTTGAGGTGGCTGTAGTTTTGAGGGCGCGTCCAATACCCGTTCAAATATTCTAAGTAGGCTATTCCGCCACGAACAGACAACTCAGGATTTAATCGCCAATCTTCTTCGCGGGAGATTTCATTAGTCGCAATGAGTGTCTTAACTACACTGGCCGGATACTTCTTGATTCGTTCAGACCGGGGCCACTCCGGGTGTTTCTTTGCAATTTCCACATCTGCCAAATTAGTGACTTGTGTTAACCCTACGGCTTTTGCCCAACTGACCGCATTTGGATCAAAGCTGGATTCTTGCGCGATCAGGCCGGCTAAAAGTGCCGGGTTAATGTGGTGGTGGGACGACCATGCCACTACAGATTGCAAGTAGCTGGGCGGTGGCGAAAACTGCCCCGTACTAACAAGGTCTTTATCTTCATACAAAAGACACTCAGGAGGTTTTAGATCGTTGAAAAAGAGTTCGGATTTTGACTCTCTAGCGTAAATAAATCTTACGTGATTATTTCTACTGGGGAGTAGCGGTAATTTTTTAAAAGTAAACGTCCACTCCTTGTGGTCTGGAGTTTTTGATTGAATTGCCTGTTTCAGAAATGTTTTTGTAACGTTATGTCCGTTGTAATAGACACGCAGTTGAGCTGACTCTGGTACGGACTCTGGATCTTTTACTGTGACATGAAAATCTATCGGTCGATGCAGAATCTGTCGACCTGGAGAAAATTCCACAGTGGGGTGAAGCGAGGCGATCTGTTCATCATCAGAGGTGTCCTCGGTGGCTCCCGTATTTGTGGCACTAAGCATCTCGGATTGATTTTTTTTGGGCAAAGCAAGGCCCTCAAGAGCACCAAACGGTGTGGTCGGCCCCACGCATCCTGAAACTAAAAGTGTTAAGCCCAAAAGGCTAAATGTTCCCCACGCCTTAACCATCGTATCCCTTTAAAATATGGATTTCGATCTAGTTAGCCTATCGGCTGGAAATTCAATAAACTTGAGGAATTTTAAGAGTTTTTTGCTCGTTTTTTGGATTTCGAGATGAGGTGGAACCTATTAGGCTCCTGGGATTTTTTGGACCTCAATTTGTCGAACTTTTGACCAGTCGGAGGTGTGTTTTCCGTGGACAGCTCTCACCCGCCAGTAAGTGGTATTGGCTTCAAGCGAATCTTTAAACACGAAGCTAGCGCTGTCTTTTTTGATGTTCTTGTACACACCGGAGAAGTCTTCAGCCCGTGACATCTGAAGCTCGTAGTGCTTTACGTTTTTGACATCAGACCATTTAAATAAAATAGGCTCCTGTCTGCTTCCGCCAAATGAAACCATAGTCACACCATCGATTGGCAGTTGCACCTGTGGAGCCTCAAGTGAGAGCTTTTTCTCAAGATTCACTTTGACTGGTTTTGTGTAACTGCTCAGTTTTCGTTTTTCATCCTTCATAGCGGCTACCGACAGGTAATACTGACCTTCATCAGCCAACTCTAATGTCATGCCTGAGTCTTTCACCTGTTTTTTTGCCACCACTTGTTTCATATCTGGGTCCTTAGCTAGAATAGCATTGTAAGACTCTGTCCATGGAAGATTTTGCCATTGCACCTTCACCGGTTTGTAAACCGCGGTTAGGTATTTCGGATCATCAAATGACTGACTAAATTCAAAGCTTGGTGGTATGGCTGGAGGGGCTAGTTGCGTTTTCAGGGTGCCCGTGGAACTCGGTTCTGTTTTGTCGCCATTGGCGTACACACCTTGCACTCGCCAGTAGAAATTCCCCAACGTGACATCTCTCCAATCAAAGGAATTGTCTTTTAGAGTCTCAGAGACAAGTGGTTTTTTAAACGTTTTTTCTTTTGATATTTGTATAATATATTTTTTTATTTTCTTTCGATTTTGCCATTGAAACTTCGGTGGGTTTAACAGTTGGTCGGCCACACTAGATGGACTTCGAACATCCACCTTTTCATCAAATTTCAGCAGCACTTTGAGGTCTTTTTTAACAAGTTTCAAGGGCGAGACATCGAATAGAGGTTTTGGTTTTTCAATTGGACGCGGAGGACCGTAGGCCGTTTGGGCTTCCACTTCGGCCAAGCTCTCCCCGGCTCCAGGCTCTAAAAACAAGACTTGCAGATCTTCGGCTGCTTTTTCTGCCGGTGGTGGAGTCAAATCAGTCGCAGGTGTGGGCTCCAAATACACCACCTGAAGATTTTCTGTTTTATCCACAAAGAAAGTCCCTATCTGACTCCATAGCATGGGTTCGCTCTCACCGCGTTCAGCTGACACCCGCCAGTGGTAGGTGCCCTTTGGCAAGGCCACCGGTTCATATCGTGTTTTGTTGGTCATAATATCAAAAACAGGAGCTGAGAAATTCTTATCCGTGGCCACCTGCAGCTGGTATTTTCGTGCCCCCGCCTTGGGGGTCCATTCAAAACTCAGGTTCAGAGTGTCGCTTTCACCGAGTGGTTTTTTTGCCGTCAAATTGAGATTCACAGTGGGATAGATCAGCTCTGGCCCCTCATTTGAGGAGAAGTTAAAGGCCACGGTTTGGCTAAGGGGTTGTGGGTCCACTTCATCCTGAGTGGTTAAGCGCCAATAGTATTTGGTTTCAGGTTTGAGATTTTTAGCCTCCACACTCAACTTTGAAGCGTTTGTTTTTTTAGCTAACACTGTGGTGCGAAAATCTGCGGATTCAGAAAGTTGAAATTTCAATTTTTCATTTGGATTTGCTTTGCTCCACTCAAATACGAGTTGGCCATTTTTATCTGCAGACGCGACCGTGTTGTTTGTCGGTCCCAAGGCATCCACTGACAAGAGCTGTTTTTCAATTTTTAGGTCTTGGCTTATGATTAGATTTTCTTTGTCGCCCACGGTTTCGGTTTTACCAAGAATATGGACCTCAACAGATCCGGCTTTGGGTGCCATGCGCACTCCGCCGTTTTTTATACGAATGATTCGGGCCTTAACGCCATCGGTACTTTTAAGTTTTGCTTTTTCATTGCCGTTTTTGATGCTAATTGACTGTTGCCCTGAAAGATCCGCCATTAAAGTGCCGGCCTGTAGGTCAAGACTGACCTCGTCGCCATCCCGGCGAATGACCACTAAACTGCTAGCCCCCACCTGAATGGTGTTGCCATCTCCCAAGCTGATTTCTGTTTCAGAATTCTCGCCGGTAAAGATGCTATCGCGATCAAAAACCACTTCTTCGCTGGATAAGTCATGCCACATGAGGCTTCGGTTCACTCGTCGACGAACATCATTTCTTGAAAATTCAATGCGACCAATGGGCTCAAGAGAAGGATTATTTGAAGCCAAGCGACTAATAAGGATATTTTCATTCCACAGCAGTACGCCAAATACGCACGCGCCCACTAACGATATCGCTAAAATGAATTTGTCTAGCCTGCCAAGGCTTTGGTCCATCATATAGTCGTTCAACTCCTCAAGGTGCTATCGTAATTGCAGGCTGAAAAGTTTAGAAAAAAATAAAATAATAAAAATCTTTAGTTTTTCTACACTTCGCCCGACAAGTGAGAGCAATGAAATTTATGAGCAATATATCTTTAAAGCTTAAGTTAATGATGATGCTGGTTTTACTAACCACCATAATGCTTGTGGTGTATGGATGGCTGGCCATTGTAGACTTTCGTCGTGACAAGATTGCCTACGTATTTGATGCCAATTTATCGCACAGTCGATCCACCGCCATTCAAATTCGCTCGGAGCTGGACTTTGCGGTAGACAAGATCAACTTTTATTTACGTGGTTTTAATTCGCAGAAAGTGACCTTTCACCCCTATGCTCAATCAATGTTTACAAGCGACAGTTTATTGCAGGGGCTTTGGGTGTTTCAACCAAATAGCCAATCTCAACAGTACGTCGAGGCGACAAAGATCCTCCAAGACGGCCTTCCCGTTACCACCGAACAACTTTCTGAGCCCTTTAACTTTCTGACTCAAGAGGCCTTAGCGAACAAGATTTCTCTTAGAATTCTACCTGAAGTCCCTGGTCATTGGCTACTCGGGTTACGTGTGGCATTGGCCGGGCAAGCGGAACCGGTCGTGGTTATATCTTACGTAAATAAGGGTGGGTTTATTGAATCCTTCGCCCAAGGCCAGATGCAGGATTCGTTTATTGTGCGAGACACCGCAGAGCGTGTGGTCTCCCCGATTCACTGGACCTATGATCTGCCAGAGTCGGCAGTGGATGGCGCCATTAATGCCATTTTAGATAAATTGGCCGGCCCTGAGGTAATTAGTACCTATCAAGCAAAAGGATCGAAAGAAAAATACCTGGTGGCCGCTTCTGAAATTGGATATGGGGGCCTAAAGGTTGTGTCGATGATTCCGGAGTCGACAGCGCTAGAGGCCGTTTATGTGATTGTGATTAAATCTGTGTTATTTATTATGTTACTCATCTGCATCACCGTCTTTATTAGTGTGTTGAGCTCCACGGGGCTGACTGCTGCACTCAAGCGATTATTAGCCGCGACTCAACAGGTGGCTCAAGGTAATTTTGATGTGGAAATTCCTGGCCAGGGCCGTGATGAGGTGGGTTCGCTATCTGCAGGTTTTCGATTGATGGCGGCTGAAATCAAGCGTCTACTCAGTGAGACGGCAGAAAAGGCTCGCATGGAGTCTGAGTTGAAAACAGCCCAGGTTGTTCAGTCTACACTCTTCCCGACCGGAGATCTTGTTCACAGTGACCTTGAGATTCGCGGGTTTTATCAGTCAGCCAGTGAATGCGGTGGCGACTGGTGGTTTTATAGTGAAGTGGGCAGCAAGGTTTATTTCTGGATTGGCGATGCCACTGGCCACGGAGTGCCAGCCGCTCTCGTGACCAGTGCTGCAAAAAGTGCGGCGGGCATTCTTGAAAAATTCCCCGACCTTCCGCTAGATCGAGTGATGGAACTGTTTAACTCAGCCATTTATGGAACTTCTCATGGTACCGTTATGATGACTTTCTTTTTGGGTTGTTTTGATCGAGACAGCATGCAATTTGAATACTGCAATGCCAGTCACGACCCTCCGTTTCTGATGAGGCCGCAAGAGGGCAAAAAGCTAAAGAAAAAAGACCTCACACCTTTGATGGAAAAAATAGGAAAACGCCTGGGTGAAACCCCGGACAGCCAATATGAAAAAGTAAGTATTGATCTATCCCCTGGGGATAGGATTATTTTTTATACAGATGGCGTCACAGAGCTCAATAACAGTGAGGGCGATATGTGGGGTGAACGTCAGTTTGCCCGCCTCATATTGCAGTCTTTTAACGACGGCGAGTCATTGCAGGACTCGATGAAGACCCTTGGCGAAAACATCAAGAGTTTTCGTAACGGCCACCCCCTCCATGACGATGTGACCTACTTTATGTTTGAGTGCGCAAAAAATAAGCAGCAAGCCGCCTAATTACTGGAATATTTTAAAAAACAATTAATTGACGCCCCCATGGACTATGCAGATAATTTATGCACAAGTTCATATTGGAAGGGGCATCAAGCATGACATCACTCAAATTAGGACGAATGATTTTTATCATCGCGGTCGGGTATTTTCTGTCTGCCCAGGCTGTGGCTCAAGAAGCAAAGACAAAAAAGAAATCTGCCCCAAAGGCGGCGGCTAAAGCCGCACCAGAAGAAGGTGATGCTTCTAAAGAAGTGGCTGCTGACAGTGAACCCGTAGAAGCTAAAGACAGGAAATCAGCAGAAGAAGATACTTCGGCCAAAGAAACTAAAAAGGCAGGCCTCCGAGTGGAATGGTTTAAGCCTCAAGTGGGTCGCTCAGCACAAAAAGATCGCGCTCGAGTGACACTTTCTGGGCGAACTCAACCTCAAACTAAGGTGAATATCGAAGAAGAAAAGGTGGCTCTTGTAGGCAAAGAAGGTGAAGTCACTTATATTGAAAGCGGAAAAGTAGTTGTTAAAGGCCAATCGTTAATGGCCGACAGCGATGGATACTTTGAGCTTGTCCTTGATCTTCCATTTATGACAGCCCAGCTGCCGGTTGCGGTCACGCCAAAAGGGGGCGAAGCGAAGACTTATCAAATTAACCTCTCTGTGACAGAAGAAGAAGTGCGCATGACTAACCGTGCGGGTCTTCGTTCCTCGCCGTTTACCGATAAGCGTTGGGGGATCTGGGGCGGTATGGGTGTGAACTTTGTTTTGTACGGCCAGCACGCCAGCTATTTTGCTAATGGCGAGCCCCTTGATTGGACTACCATTGAAGGCCCCTCCGTATTTCTTAAAGGACAGTGGAACATCAACGACCAATGGCGCACGCACCTCACCTTCAACATGTCTCCTGGCTCGGCTACGTCTAAAGACAATCCAGGACCGCAAGATATATCTGTCGAGGGCAACTCGAGCTACCAATGGCTGATTTTCGCCCCTGAAGCCACTTGGTTCCCCAGAAAGGCCCGGTTTTTGGTCAGCAATAAATACCCCAGTAAACTGGGTGTTCATTTTGGATTGCAGCAACACATGGTACCGTTCGTGGCCCGGTCATCAACAACGTCACAAGCGGCCACCGAGATTAAAACAAATAGCCTCACTATGGTTACTGCCGGAGCTCAATATCTGGTAGATTTTAGTAAGAAGTGGTCTTTTGAGACGTTTATGCGATACCAATACCCTGCAATAGCGGGTAGCACCTTTGATCTGACTCCTAAGTTTGCCTTTGACGGATCGTTAGGTCTAATTCGTCGTACGGCTAAGCGCACCGGCAAAGGCTACTGGCGTTACGGTGTGTTCTGGTACGGTCAGTGGCACAGATACGACGCCACACATGAAGATGCCTACAATGCTGTCAATGATGTGGCTAACAAAGAAGTGACTGTGGACACGACACTGTTTTTCTCAAATCTTGAGTTTCGCGTAGGTTACGAATTCGATTGATAACCCAGTAAATATCGAATGAAAAAGCCAAGCTACTTTTAGCTTGGCTTTTTTTTATAATCAAAGGACATCTACAAGAGCCCGATGCCAGGAATGATATCCCACTTCACCACTCCGTTAATGGTCAAACCTGGCGCCTTTAAAGCCGATTCAAACTGCCCTCCCCCAAAAATCACCGTCCAATTACTTTTGGAGTAATGAATTTGGCCCGTATAGGTGCGGCTGAAGGTTGAGTTCTCAAGCATTTCTAGGTAAATGCCCATCACCGAAAAAGCCCACCTCTCATTAAATTTTACACCGAGGGCGGACCGAGCCATAATCAGCCGATCGCGCACACCATTGGCCACAAGCCCTGAAAAGGGCTCTACATAATCATCCCCTTCCACTTTAGGACTCAAATCGGTCTGTCGATAGCCTGCGAATAAAAACAACGGGCCTGCGCCAAGACCTAATCGGCCTTCCACAAAGTGACTCATAAAATCACCCTGGCACCGATAGGCCTCACAATCATAGGCCGTGTAGTCGCGGCTGTTGTTGTAAGCCTCCCCCCCGGCTTTTACGCCCAAAAAGGAAATGGGATAGACTTCCCACTCCACGAGAGCACCATTATAGACCCCAGCTGTGGACAATGTAAGAGCTCCCCTGGTGTACCCATACCAAGGGCTTTTACTGGAGTTTCCAGCTCCTGGATTCCCCCAAAGCACAAGCCCCTTTCCCCACTCCAGATCAACTGTCCCGCTTAAGGGGTAGGTTCGTAACTTGCCACTCACAGTTAAGTCCATATGGGCCCACACTTTCTTTGAGGGACTCCACATCATTAATATTAACAAAAGGGCTTGGATGAGACGAGGTCGTTGGGTGGCCATTTTTTGCTCTCCCCTTTCTTGAAATCTATAGTTTTTTCAACTTACTCAATTCAAATATCAATCTAACGGTTGTTAAATGGTACGCAAGTTGCTAATTAGACTGTTTTTCCAAATAAAGTAAGGGTGAATTTATGCAGAGCGTTTATGGGGTTTTACTTTGTCTTGTGACCACTGTGTTCTTTGGAGTTTCTGCTTCTGCGGAAACGGGCGCGACAAAAAGGGATTGTCGCGGAACTCTTTCACAAGCACCGCGCCTGAAGGGGTTTGCTGGGCTGAGATCTGTAGCTTTGGAGACAGAAGGTGAGATCACCTCCGTTCGATACGAAGATCTTGCTCTGATGGAAGAGTCTGTGCGCAATTCCGTGCCGGAGCCACACCTCGTGCGAGTGGACTCTATCGAAGGGCACCTGGCCACAGTGACAATAGCCGAGGCCACTGAAGATGGGGAGCTGGCTTTTCCAACTTCGGAAACCCTGGCGATTACCTTGTCTAAACGACTTCAACATGCGCTCCAGTGGCGCCTGGATTACCAAAATCACCGAGAAAAGCCCCTTATTATTTGGGCTATTTTCAGTAACGACTAACTCCCCAGGACCTACGTGCAGTTTCACAAGCTCAACCTCGAGATCCCGCAGGTTTTTGCCGATATAAAGGCACAACAAGTGGGTGAAAAGTGTTCTCTTTCTTAGCGAAGATTTTTAAAACAAAAAGCGGTTCTGCGAGTGAATCCACTTCACTTCAGAAAATGATTACTTTAAATGCCATGGATCGCCGAGCTAACATTCGGGTGAATTATCCTGACATGGGGGCTGTTGGTGGACTTCCTGAGGTGAATATAAAGGGTAAATCCATTCGCGTGGCCGATGTGAGTGTGGGCGGACTTTGCTTGATTGATGACAGTGGGCATATGGGTCAATCCGTGGGGCAAAAGGTGCCAATCACTTTGAAGTGGGCGGACGAGCAGATCACTGTGAACGCCATGGTGGTTGGAGTCAACCTTAACCGCAGACATATTCAGTTTTTAGATTTAAGCGCTCCCGGTCTTGTGCGACTCAGTTTGCTGTTGAAGCCCGGATACATGGGCACGAAATTTCGTCAAGTACCCCAAGACGGAGTGGATGTGAGCATTCGCGCTGAAGAGATGTGGCTTGCTCCCACTGGTGAGACGGTGATCTTTCTCCCCGTTTCGAACGACAGCGAGGTCTTAGCTGAAGTTCACTTTCAACATCATCACGTGGAAATCCTCACCGATTATACACCTGTTTACAAGGTTTCTCGCGGACAAGTGGTGGCGGGACAGCGCGTGTCTCCGTACTATCTAGATGAGTTGCTTGTATGTTTGGCCAATTTTAAAAAGCCCAGTGATCGAATCAAAGATCTGATGCGTCACCTTTATGAATTTAGTCTGACTGAGAAGTCGGCTTAGGAGATTATCCGTGCAAAGTTTTGAGAACTTCCGTCCCCGACTTAAAGCTGGTCAGGTTATCCCTCAAGGGGACAAGGTTGTTTTTGAAACAAGCTCCCCATTTGACCAAATCGTATTGCCCATTGAAAACCTTGATCTCTTGTTATTGTGTGATGGAAAGCGCTCTTTAAGAGAGATCATTGAAGAGCTTTATAGGCGGCAAGGCAGCGTACACTTCAGGGCCACCTACAAAGCGGTGATGCTTTTGCGCGAAAGAGGTTTTTTACAAAATGGCCATCAACTGAAGCCGGTCGAGCAAGAGCGACCAGACTCGTGGAACTTCAACTTTAAACTTAAGCCTATCTGGCAAGTCTTTTTAGGTAAACGCATTTTTAATGATCGGATTTCTCCAGGACTTTTTTATTTGGTATCCATGGCCACCATTGTTTTGGCTATTTTGGCTTTGGGGGAGATTTCTTTTGATAGCCTCTCCCTAAAACTTCTTCATGTGGATGACTCTTTCGTACGAAGCCTGGTTTTGTTTGTTGTTTCAGGCTCTATTTTGATGTCTTTGAAAAACTTTTTGAAATTGTTTTTGCTGCTGTTCCTCACTGGCCGCGCCTACAACTTCAGTCTAGCTTTCAATGGTGCATTTTTCTACTTCAGAACAGGAAGTGAATCGCTGTTTTTAATCTCTAATAAGTTATATGTGACAATATTTCATTTAAGCGTTGCTTTAAGTTACTTTGTTTTTAGTGCCGTTTTTTATTGGTTATTCCCTGATGCACCCTATAAAGAGGTGCTGTTTATGATCAGCGCTGTGTTGGCTATTGTTGATCTCGACCCTTTTCGACCGAGCGAACTATCTCAGTTTTTTCGAGCCCTGTACGAAGATGAAAATTTAGTGCGGTTGACGGCCTACCTTAAGACGCGATCGTTTTTATCGCTGATTAGTCCCTCTGAGCGCCAGTCCGATACAGGTTTGTATTTTATGTACTCCCACGTTGCAATTGTTTGGTCTGTGATTAGTTTTTACCTCTTGGGCGGATCACTGGCAAAAGAGGCTCGTGGATTATTTGATACCATTGCAAAAGCGGATATGGACGAGCAACTCGCAGCAATGGGAATCTTATTCGTACTGGTGAGTTGTTTTGCCATGGTTTTTGTTAACCTAGGTCAAGTGGTCATGGCCAACATCGTGATGCCTGCCCAAAGGCGTTTGCGCAGTTATGCGAGAAAGCGAAAAGTTAGAACAGTTAATGACTTTCAATATAATGAAGTGATGACAATCCTTGAGCATTTGCCGCTATTTACCGCATTTAACAATGAGTTTTTAAGTATGATTGTCAGTAAAAGCGAAATTATAAAATATCCTGTGGGCACTCCCGTTGTAATTCAGGGGAATATGGGGCGATCTCTTTATGTGCTTCTAGATGGCATCTTGGATGTGGAAAAACGAATCGACGGGGGACAAGTGAATCACCTTGGCGAACTTCATCCATCAGCCATTTTTGGCGAAGTGGCTGTGATTGAAGAAAAACCTCGAACGGCAGACGTGGTGGCGCAAACCGACGCCATCGTGCTTGTTATTCCTGCCCACGTGATTCGGCAAATGGCCCGTGATTCACAATATGTCAGAGAGATTGATGATTTTCAAAACCTTATCATGGTCAATCAGTTTTTCTCATCGGCGCCGGAGTTTCGTGACCTCCCTACAGAGGTGGTTCAACTATTTATGGCTCGTGGAAAAATTGAAATATACGGCCCCCAACAAACCATCATTCGACAAGGGGCCAGGGGCGACAGTTTTTATATGACCCTTAGGGGTGCGGTGGATGTGTTAATCAACGACCATCCGGTAGCTCGCATTAAACAAGGTGGCTTTTTTGGAGAAATTGCCCTCATCGCCGATGTTCCGCGAACGGCCACTATCACAGCAAGGGAGCGCACCGTGGTGCTTAAAATTGGTGCTGATGCTTTTTGGGAAACTTTGTCGCAAGACATTCGCATGGCCCTTTTTATTGAAAGCGTAGGTCAGATGCGCATACAAGAAGATATTGATTTTTATCACCAGCCTGTGGCGGCTCTCCCCCCTTCAGTCGCCTAAAAACGGCTAAAGTTGACTCTCACAAAGCCTTGCCGCACAATGGTCGAGTTGGCTTCCATTAGTAAATAGGGTTTATTAAATTGTTATTAAAACAGGTTTTAACTTTGCAATCCATTCTGCTCACAGGCCTTTTTGGAGGCGTTCTCGTAAATTGTTCAGGAACGCCTGAGCGGCAGTGGATCGTTACAAAAGACCGAAGCGCGGAGAGTGCAGAGCCGGGCGATTTAACATCTGAAGTCGATGTCACTGAGCCTCAGATGCAGACACTCTCAGTGCCTCCGGCACCCGTCCCTGTTAGTAAAAAGTTGACGGCGGCCCCTAGTGTATCATCTGCGCCAAGCCCAGTAATTCCTCAGGATCTTTCAGAAAACTGTTACAGCGACTTAAAAGACCTGCCTGGAGTTCGAAAAAATTCTGAGGTGTACGCGGCCTGCCAAAAAGTTCAAATGCTGCAAGATTGCTTCAGTGAAAAGGGGCGACCCATCTACCACTACGATCGCCAGAGCGAAAACCCCAATCAGGCCAAACGAATTCTGACCATTGCTTTAATCCATGGTGATGAGCTCACAAGTGGGTCGGTGGCGCGGTCGTGGATCACCCGTCTTGAATCTCTCGATCCGCGCAATTCTTGGCGGGTTATACCCATTGCCAACCCCGATGGCTGGCAACTTAAGACCAGGACCAATGCGCGAAAAGTGGATTTAAACCGAAACTTTCCCACAGAAGACTGGCAGGAGTTGGCTTTGCGCTACTGGCGAGAAAAGAAAAAGGCAGACCCGAGACGCTATCCGGGCCCCCATCCCGCAAGCGAAAAGGAAACCCAATGCCTGATGAGCCACTTTAAAGACTTCAACCCGCACTTTATTATTTCAGTGCATACGCCCTTAGGCATGTTGGATTTCGATGGTCCAAAACAATTAAAGTTCCCCCTGTTTAGCCCCCTGCCCTGGATCTCTTTAGGTAATTTTCCGGGCAGTTTGGGGAGATACATGTGGGTGGATCAAAGTGTGCCGGTGCTCACCATCGAACTCAAGGGGACAGAGGGCGTAAAACAGCTGGAACGATTTGATCAGCTGCAAGATGTTTCAGGCACTGTGGCGATACAATCTATAAAATTGATGGAGAAATTCGGACAACGAAAACCACAAAAGGCAAACGGTGATGATGAAAAGTGATGAGCTTTTAAATGTTCTTTTTGATTCGGCAAAGGCGGCTTTTTTAAATGCCTACTCCCCGTACAGCGGGCACAAAGTGGGCGCAGCCCTTTTGACGGACTCAGGGCAGGTGTATGCCGGATGCAATGTGGAAAATGCCTCCTACGGTGGCACAGTGTGCGCTGAGAGGGTGGCCATCATGAAGGCGGTCAGTGAAGGTCATCGGCGGTTTAAGGGCATACTTGTGATTACGGATCAAGAAGACCCGTGGGCCCCTTGTGGTCTTTGCCGGCAAGTGATGGCTGAATTTTTTGAATCCGATGCGCCAGTGATTATGACCAATCTAAAAAAGAAAGTTGTTGAATCTACGGTTAAAGACCTTTGTCCTGACCTATTAAAACCTGAACAAGTGCTGTCTAATCGACAAAACTAGTAAGAAAAAATGGCCTGTATGGGTTTTTCAAGCCTTTGCCGGCCACCCAAAAAAGTCAGTTCCATTAAAAATAAATGCTCCACCACTTCGGCACCCATTTTTTGGCAAAGTGCTTCGGTGGCCTGGGCTGTGCCACCTGTGGCCAGAACGTCATCCACGATCACCACTTTATCGCCGGGTTTGAGGTCACCCTCTTGGATCTCAAGGGTGTCTTGACCGTATTCTAAGTCGTAGCTGATGCTCATTGTTTTTCTGGGGAGCTTTCCTTTTTTTCGCACCAACACCAAGCATTTGTCCAGATGTTGAGCGAGAGCTGCGCCTAGAATAAACCCACGACTTTCAATAGCGGCCAAATGGGTGGCCGTCTGCGGGACAGATTCAGCCATTACTTTAATCAGGCTTTGAAAAGCGTGATGGTTTGAGAGTATAGGGGTTATATCTTTAAAAATAATTCCCGGCTTCGGAAAATCCGGAACGTCGACAATTAACTCTTTGATGGATTGCAACTTCAACTTTGTTCTACCTAGTTTTGCTCAAACTTCTTAAAGCCGAGCCTTAAAGCTTCATCTAATTGCTTGTCAGAAATCTCGTACACGTTGATCATTCCTGTAGGGCTTCCGCAGAGCTGGATGTGCATTTTGCCGTCGGGTCGATTTTCACTGGAATAGACAATGATGTTCTTTTCGGTGAGTTCTTTGGCCATGATTTCTAAAGCAACGCCGCGCTTCTGCTGACATTGTAAGCTTTCATCATCTTTGTAGACAAATACGTGTTCAGCTGGACTCATGCTCTCACTTTGCCCTTGTGGTGTGCGACGACAGTGCCCAGATGTACAGGAGATTGTAAATACAAAAGCCATGTAAAACAGACTGATAAGATATTTTTTTAATGTCATATTCATCTTTCCCATGGCCAGGTCTCTGATGGAGATTTCCAGGCCATTCTCAACGAAAAGAGATTTGCATTCACTGACATCAAGAAGGTCTCACCTGTTTCTGGGTCAACATGAGGCTCAGCATTAAGACCTCGGCCCGTATCGTATTGGGCCACAGGCGCTCCATCGTTAGAGCTCACCACTTGAAGCACTCCATCAGATTCACCGTACACCAATAAACCACGGTAAAGCACCGGGCGTGTGGCAACACCTCGACGCAGCTGTCGCTTCCATATCATTTTACCGGAGCGCCGCTCAAGGGCCACCACTTCTCCGGTTGATGTGGCATAAAAGACTTTTTGAGGGGCCAGTGTCACCGATGTCGCCCCACCAAGATCCGTGCGCCATAGAATCTGACCTGTTTCTTGTTTTAAACAATAAACACCGTCGTCATAGGCCGAAACATAAAGAAACTCTTCATCCGCTATTGGTCCAGCATCTACATCTTTGAATCGACGATTGCGGTTAAGAGAACGCTCCCAAATCACGCCGCCGTTTTTTCGATTCAAGGCCACTAGAAAGCCATCGCTAAAGCCTAAGAATACCTTATCTCCAATAACTGCAGGCCGACTGCCGCCACGCACAGAAATATTAGAAGAGTCTCGTCGATTGTAGAGCCAAACCTGTTTGCCTGTGTCAGCATTCAGTGCGTAGGCCACATTGTTTCCACTTAATAAGAAAACCTCACCATTATCCACAGTGGGGGTGGCTAAGCCTTCTGAGCGCAGTGGGAAAGTCCAGCGAATATGCCCAGTTTCGGCATTTACTGAATAGAATTGTCCATCGTTGGCTCCAAAATACAAAAAGCCATTGACGAGCTGAGCCCCGGCTTCAACACCTCCGCGTAGCGGAAGGCGCCAAATGAGGTTTCCGGTTTTTTTATCATATGCCGTAAGCCCATCAATGCTGTTGCCCTGAATCACCACATTCCGACTGACCAGTGGCTGCATCTGATGGAGGAGCCTAAAACCCAGATGAGGTTCAGATAAGGTGTTTCTCACCCACTGCCGTTCGATGACAAATTTTTTCGCAGGCTTAAGGCTAGACGTCCACTCACTGAGATGGCTGCAACCCCCAGAAACCAGTGACATAAAGGCCAAGATGAGTGTTAACTTCGGACTAACCATCCTTACGACTCTCCACCCGAGGAGCTGCTGTTTTGCCTCAGCAACAATAGGCGCCGAAACGTGCGAGCCGTTCGAGCCGCAGATGTCTCAGAGTAATCTTCATCGACTTGCGAATAAACGCCCAGGGCCTCCGTATTTTTGTTTAACTTTTCAAGGCAAATACCTTTTTTCAATAAGGCATCCGCAAACAAATATTTTTGTTGGCTCTTGTTAATCACGTTGTCGAGATGTTCAATGGCATGTTCGTAGTTGCCGAGGTCCATGCTGAGTGTTGCCAATTTACTTTGAAGAATTCCATAGGTGAGATGCCCGGGTTTCACTTCATTCACCACAAGCTTCAGAGATTCCACAGCCTCTTTTGGGTTTTTATTTTCTGCGTAGGCTTCAGCCGCAATAAATGCCGCCGAAACCGCAGACTGAGTGCCTTTATAATCGACAATGACTTGGCGAAACTTCTGAAGCAGGGGCTCCACTTCTGCCGCGAATGAATCAGCCTCTGTCACCACTTCAGCTTTAGTGGCACCATTGCTGTCTTTCGACTCAGCTATGTCTTTTTTCTCGGCCAAGGATTCTTGTTTTTTGGCCAGCTCATTTTCCACTTTAAATAAAGCTTCTTTGGCCACGACCTCTTGATGTTTTTCAAACTGCTCATAACCCACATAGGATGCGCCCAACACAAATGCCGCCACCAATACGGACATCACCAACTTTCGATGATCTTCAATCATTTTGATCACTCGATCAGAGAACATCACAAATGAGTCGGGCCCTTTAAGCTCTTCTTTTGTTATTTTGGTTTTGCTCATGCTTAAATCTCCTTCGCCGCCCGACGAATTACTTTTGTCTTTCGTTCATTTCTTTTAGCGTGGAAAAAGGCCTGGCCGTTCGCCCATGATGGTGCTGGCGAAGCCCCCCGATTTTTTCAATTCGGTGCTCTGCCAAACGGTCAGCGGCTCGCTGTGTGGCAATGTTTTCGCGCTTTGATATGGCAAAGACCTTCATTAGGTTATCATAAACCTGAGTGGTTTTTTCAAAAGCCCGATCAGATGAATAGCCCTCTAGCTCAACAAACACATTCATCAATCCGCCAGCGTTGATCACGTAATCGGGCGCGTACAAAATGTTCATTTCCATTAAGGCGTCACCATGGCGCAATTCAGCCAGCTGATTATTTGCCCCACCAGCAACGATAGAGCATTTTAGATTTGCAATGGTGTCGTCATTGATCACTGCACCGAGTGCGCAAGGAGCAAAAACGTCACATTCGCTAGTGATAATGCCCTGTGGATCTAAGGAAGTGAGGTCATACTTACCAGAAATGCGCTTCACTTTATCTTGATCAATGTCGGCCACGGTCACAACGGCCCCCTCTTTAATCAAAAACTCCACCAAATGGGAACCCACATTGCCTAAACCCTGCACGGCAACCCGCACGCCTTTAAGTGAGTCAGCCCCGAGTTTTTCTTTTACCGCGGCCTTTATGCCCATCAATGTTCCATGCGCCGTATAGGGGCTGGGGTCACCCGAGCCACCAAAGGCCTCAGGGATTCCGGTGACATAGGGGGTTTCCATAAACACGTACTCCATGTCATTGACCGTTGTGCCCACATCTTCTGCGGTGATGTACTTGCCACGCAAAGAGTTCACGTAAGTTCCGAACGCCCGAAACATCTCTTCGGTTTTATCTGTCTTGGGATTACCAATGATAACAGCTTTGCCTCCGCCTAAGTTTAGGCCGGCTGCTGCAGCCTTGTAGGTCATCCCTTTAGAGAGACGAAGAACATCGATAAGGGCGTCGTCTTCGTTGTCGTAGTTCCACATGCGTGTGCCGCCAAGGGCGGGGCCCAGCGTGGTGTTATGAATGGCAATAATAGCTTTCAGTCCCACGTCTTTGTTTTGGCAGAAAATCACTTCTTCATGGTCGCCGTATTGCTCAATGAGTTCAAAAGTGGCCATAGGATAAATCCCCCTTGCGATGCTGCGCTGCAGACGTCTGTAATTGGCATCACGAGGATAGGAATATGTCTAAAAGAGAGCAAGAAAAAACTGTGGCGTTACGGGCAGTTACTCGGAGCGCCATGGACCAAACAAGTCCCCGGGGAGCCGTCAAGACTGCCTCCAGTACCCGCCTGAAGTCCCCCACTGACGTTCACGTTTACCACTGAGGAACCCTGATATCCGCCGCCAGGCATCTCAAAGTGAATTCGCCCTCCGGCACCGGCCCCCACATTGTCTGATGTTGCGCCACCGGCCGCCTTGAGCTGAAAGTTGCCATCCACTTGCGCCGTCTCTGCTTTTACATAAACCGACCCGCCGGCACCGCCCGACTCCACTGCTCCTGATCCATCATTGCCATCGGCGTCAACGTAAAGTCCACCACCAGTGAACACGCGAATGGCTTTTGACAGCAATCGGACTATGCCGCCGCCATGGCCTGTGGGGGACGCATTGGCGCCGCCAGCTCCCCCCATGTAGATGGGACCAAACAGACACAGTTCGGCTGGCAGAATATCTCCACAGGTCGTCGCGCCGACCGCGGCACCGCCGAGACCTGCGCCTCCGCCACCCACGCCGCCATGGCCACCGCCGCCCCCTTGAGCGCCGCCATTGCCGTTAACTGTAGACACGCCTTGTTCAATGCCCCTGATCGATTCCCCGGGCCCACCAGATCGCGCCTGAAACCCTTGCGCAGACATATCAAATGTCACACTCACCCCACTGGGAACATAGGTTTCATTGGCCACTCGTAAAATCATCAGTCCACCGTTGTGGTTTCCAGAATCAAGATTTCCAAAGTTATTTGAAAGAGTCACATTAGATGTGGTGTCCACTTGAATGCGATTGAGGTGAGGGACGCGAACAGCGACCAGTCGACAAAATTGGCGTGTGTCGGTGCCCGCCGACGTATCGGACGCAAAATTTCCTGTGAGTTGAGTGGTCGTGATATTTGAAAACCGCGAATCAAAAATTTCTAAATGCAATTCTCCATTAGCCACCACATTGAGCACCTTAGATGATGTTCGAGCCCCCGCCCTTGGCCCCGAAAGCGGATCCCCGCAACCGGTTCTTATAAGATCCCCATTATGATTTTCGGCCGCCACATACAACATCACCTCATCGCCGGGCGCCGCATGAGTGGCCTGAGTCCAACTATCATGAAGCATCACTCTCACTTCGCGATCAGAAATTTTTTGCAGATCCGTGACCTGCGTGATCGATGTGAGGTTTCGGCCATTGTTGGAGCTTGCAACGGTGTCCAGATAAGTGGTTCCACTTGAGATGAGCAAATCCCCATCAAACCCACCGCCATAAGATATGGGCTCACTGCCAAGCTCCGGTGCATTGATTGAAAAATCACAATCGGTCAGTCGAATCGTATTTGCATCCAATGAACGGTACATAGTGAGGCTCATCTCGCCAGGCGGCAGATCTAACACTGTGGCATCGAGCACGTGGGGTTCAGAAAAGTTGGACTTATCAAGGTTTGGGTCTGTTAACGGTGTGCAGGCCCCTGATTCCGAATGCCACCCCACCAACCGAAGGGTTCGAGCGGGCCCCGAAGGAACATCGTTGATCATGAGAGTGCTTCCCGCAGAAAAAAGTCCCGCAAACAGCCCCACTTTAAATAGAGTTCCATCCGAGCGAGTGCACTGTTTATTCTCAAGTCCAGGACCTGAAACAAAAACAGCATAGCAGTTAACGTCGTCAACCGATGTGGGGTTGATAAAAGAATTCCACGCGGCAGTTTCTCCGGTGGCATCCGTGCTGTAAAGTTGAGGCCAAGAGGCGGTCATAAAAAGGGGGTTCAAAGTTTTATTAGTAGCCGCCGCTGCGGGGAGGTGCACCACGAGTTTTGAGGTCTCTGAGGCTTGCCGTGTGCAGTGGGTTGAAAAAATGGCCGTAAATATAAGAAATAAATAGATACGCATACGCCGCCCCCATGGATCGATGTTCGATCCTTATTATAGGGCTGATTGACCTAAATAAAAGTCCAGTTCACTTTCGGGGTTGCGCCGCAAAAAACGTAAGTGAGTTGAATGCACTTTGAGACGCCCCATTGGATTCATCAAGGCCGCTTTGCCGGATGTTATTTGAGCAGCATATAAGCCAAAAGTGCTAGCCAGAGCCCCGTATTGGCCAATAATAAGATCTTCCAGAGATTTAAATATCTATCATTCCCCGCAGAACCACTACTTTGGGATGTGCCATAGAGGCGCCTCTGCATCTCAAACTCAAGGCGCTTCATTTTATCATCTACTTTTTTGTTCAACTCTTGAAGTTTTGCATTCTGGTCGGTGAAAGCCGCCGGCTTAAAGCTATTTTTTGGATGATACTCCGGGCTTCGCTCCACTAGTTCCAAATACCACTGCAGAGCTCGATATATATGAGGCGGGACTTTTCTGTCGTCTCGGCACCAGCGAGTCCATGCAGAGGGATCCACCATTAAAAGTTGCGCCATTTTTCGTCGCGATAAACCCAATTTTTCGCGGATTTGCTCAAGGTCCCCGAGAGTTTTTTTTAGCACAGCCACTTCGGCCTCATAGTGCATGCGGAGTGAAGTTTTAGGTCGCTGGAGCGATGAAAAACCTAGGTTTTTGGTGTCTGTAGGAGTGGTTTTTGGCGGACTCTCTGGGGCCGGCGCTCCACTGGCCTCCTCAATGGCCTGACCAAGGATCTGGTCCACTTCGTCACCACTCAAGTCTGAGAAAAGTTCTTTAATATGATTTTCCGGATCCACGCACCCCTCCTTGAGTCATCTCGACCAACATCAAATTGCATCTCGCAATTTTATATATTGTGTTTTACAATAGTACTAATTGCAAATGGCATTTCGAGGCCAGGACGCGCTATAATATTTAGTCTAATTAAGGCAACAAAATCACCCTAAGGCCAAGATCTGCATGATTTCAAAATTACCTAAAGCTTATAGTTATAAGTTTTAGTATTAAGGTATTGTTTTTAAAGGGATTAAGTGCTTCAATTAATCTGTGTAGTCATTTGGCTCTGCGCTCCAATGCAACAACACGGCGCAGCACCAGTGAAAAAATCAGACTCGCGAGGTTAATGCATCATGTCTACTGCATCACGTTATTCGCTCAATAAATCCAAGTATCTTTTGGATCCAGAGGTCCAGCAACTCACCCATTTACTGAAAAGTCACATTGATCGCGACAAAAGAAACTGCACACTTTTATTTTTGGGTCTTCACACAGGAGGCCGCGCCCAGGAGCTTTTGCAAATCAGGCACAGTGATTTAGACTCCCACCATGAAACGGTCCTTATTCGGGGGCTTAAGGGCTCCAATGACCGCGAAATTCCCGTGGCCTCTTGGTTGTTTCGCGAACTCACTCGAGTCTCCGAGGAGCAGCTTCAGGCGGGCTCGGGGGAGTTTGTTTTCCCCATCTCCTACAACAGGCTTTATCAAATTTGGGACTTCTATCGACCCGTCGCCAAAAAGTTTCACTCTTTACGCCACACCTTCGCCATTCGCCTCTATAAGAAAACCCGGGACATTCGCCTGTTACAGGTGGCCTTAGGGCACCGAAACATCGCTAACACCATGATTTATGCAGATTATGTGTACTCACAAAGTGAACTTCGCCGACTTCTGCTTTGATTAGAATATAAGAAGGATAAAGCACCTATTTTGCTTAGCGGCCGTATATCACCCCACCCACGGCAGTCATTTTTAGCGCGGTCTCTTATATTTTCTGGCACATGTTATCAGGGATCCAATTAAGATTATTTTTTTACTTTTTTGGCGAGATGGTGCCCTTAGTCTGAGGTTCCAGCCGTGCCCTTGAGGCGCTCACGCTCAGTAAGGCGCGCTAAAGCTTCAAAAATTTCAAGGGGCCTTATTTCTGCCCAGTAATTTGATCGACTTCATAATCAGCGAATATAATTAATATATTTCAGATTGCGACATCGTATAACTTGTCGTAAAATGAGTCTAGGAGGTTTGCCATGGATAAGTCCCAGATGATAAGAGCCCTTGAATGTTTAGATGCTAAATTAGATCGACCCACAAGACTTGTTCTGGGAGGTGGCGGAGCTCTGATTCTGGCCCATGGACTGCCTCTTGTTACCCATGATCTTGATGCTGTTCCGCTCGATATGGAGCTGAGTGAACTCGATCGCCTGATCAAGCAAGTGTCTGTTGAGCTACAAATTCCTGGGGACTGGATGAATCCCTATTTTTCAACATTCACTCACACATTACCGGCTGACTACAAAGACCGTTTGGCTGTGGCCTTTCAAGGGCAAAACCTAAAAGTGTTGGCTCTTGGCAAAGATGAAATGTTGATTATGAAATGCTTTGCCCATCGCTTGAAGGATGTGGGTCACGCCAAAGCATTGATTAAAAAAGGAGCTCGGGTGAAATTTGTCGAGTCCCACATCGAAAAATTGCTCGAAAAAAGGATACCATTGGCACAAGAGGCCTTGGATTTTCTTGATGAGCTTGTGGATGAGTCATGAAGGGCCTTGTAAACATCCCCACCCCTTCAGACTTAGAGGTTGCCTACAGTGAATTACAGAATTCAGGTGGCCCGCTTGCCGCTGTTCGTCTTGTGACGCTAGCGGAGTGGACGCGGTTTGATCCTAGATTGGGCGAACTCTTGATTAGTCACGTCGGCGATCATTGGCATGACATTGACCCCATGAAGCTCAATCAGTTGATTGTAGGTTCAACGTGGCCGGCTGTGTGGGGGGTGCTGCTTTCGCAAACGCTGTTGCGCAACCGAATTAACCAAAGTCAAAAAACTTTTGATAAAAATCGCTTTGCTCATTGGCAAAAATTGGTTTTGGCTGGGGTGGCGCCCACTAACGGTCGCCCCCAATTTTTCATTGGACTCTTGCGTCCTGGCAGCCCTCTGATGGCGAAATATGCGACTCGATCCACCCGAGCCTTTGAAAATTGGGGTTTTATAGGGCAAGAAGTGATGATAAATAAGTTTGCAGCCCACCCCCAGACCGTACTCGATAGAAAACACCGCATGCGAGCGTTATCAGAGCTTCTAAAGAATGGCTCCCACATCACCGTCGATGACTACATCCACGCCCTAGACTACAAGGTCTCCCGCCGCCAAGCCCAGCGCGATATCCAATCCTTCCCCGGAATTAAATCGAAAGGTCACACACGCAACCGCGTTTTTTGGACGCCCGTCCCTAGTGGCTACCAGTGATGCAGAGTTTAAATAATCTATCTTGATCTTGAACAGCTCTTTAGGCCATTAGCCAGAAAGTCCCACTCGTTGCTCCACACATTTCCCTTACGGATTCACGAAAAGACCCAAGACATTCGTCTGCTGTAATTGGCGATGGAGCATCGAAATACTGCCAACGACTTAATCTTTACTGACTATGAGCACTCCCAAAGCGAGCTTTGTCGACACCTTTTGTAAACAGTCGACAACCGGACTAGTACACCACTTCAAATGGTTTATAATATTCACTAGGCGCACCATCCTCCCCGACCCTCCTTTTTCAAAGCCATGGGACGACGTTTGTCGGCTCGGCTCGAGGAACGTCTTTAATGCTTGCTCAAGAGCTGGCATTTCAATAAGCGACCCAATCTTGGGTGCCAGTTGATTTTGGGGTGTTAGCGCCATTGGCAAATTCACTTAGGTCGCTGGAGGCTGTTGATGAAAAACTTTAATGTTGCACTCATTGCATTGATACTATTGTCTGCTAACCCGATGGCGTGGGCCAAAGATTACAGCGACCTTCTAAATAATAGTGATTTAAAGATCACCAGGTCGGGTCTTACGATCATTAATGACCATTCCCATTATCAAACCAGTGAGAAACATGGCGCTATCAGAAAATTAAAGGGCCAAGAAATGGTCTACTATGCCGACCTTGTCGAACACTCCACATACAAAACGCTTCATGTTTTTGCACCTACTAGCAAAGGTCAATTCACTTACAATGCCTATAGAATTCAAGATGCATCATTAAACAACTTTGTGACTTGCGACCTGCAGCTCGATAAAGGCCTTATTCTAGACACCAAAAAAATGGACTGTTTGCACATCAACGAGTACTTGTGTGGCCGTACCGCACAAGGCCTGAAGCGAGGGGCGGACTCGTCAAAAACCGAGAGCGAAAATGTTGAAGCCATGAAGGCCTCCATTCCACGATTTATGAAGGTCAACAGCAACAATAAACATGTGGCCAATAGCAACAACATCTATCTCCGCCAATCCACCCGCAGAATCACTGACGAGATTTCCCATTTCAAAAAGGTTTTTGGAGAAAATAAGTTCACCGTGGACACTTCAGAAAAGCCCCTTGAAGAGGTTCATCAAAAAAGGGCTTCACGACAGGACGTCGAAAAACTAGTCTCACGCATTAGCGATGCCTGCAAAAAAGCCGGATGGAGTCATTCAAAGCGGCAAAAAGATACCCTTAGTCCCGGCACCAAGTAACCGCCAGATCCCATCACCGTCCCTACAGACTCTCCTCAAGGTAGCTTTTGAGTTTTTTTCGAGATATTTGGGTGTATCGAGGCCCATTTGCGGCTTTTTGTTTTATTTGTGTCTTATTTTGAGAATTACATTGGTGTATCCGTACTTTCACTACCTCCTCCCAAGATACCACCTGATAGAATCGCAAATTCGCGTTTAGGCGAATGCGGAAACGTTGTTTTTCGCGTTTTGTGTTAAAAATATTTCATCATGATTAAGGACATGCAGCGAACAGTTCGAGAATACTTAGGGCCGGAGGACTACACAGGAGAGTCGCCTTTTGAGTGAACAACAACTGCCAAACGAATAAATTTTCTCGCTGATTCGTGGCCAGTCGCTTATTTTTATTTATGCCGTAGGATTTCTTAATCTTGCGGTTTGATATGCGCCCGGAAGAAGCGACTATTCACCTTTTGCCCATCGCCCTCCACGACACCAAATAATCCAACAGAAGTGCCATAGTTGAAATAGCTTTCATCGACGGCAACAGGCTGCCCTTTATAGTCATCGGCAATCACTTCGCTCATAGGTGGATTATTGGGATCATAAATGGGCGCTTGCTTGCCATCGTCAAAAATCAAATAAAGGCCATTGGTACTCGCTTGTATCAGCCTATACAGTTCGGTGTCCTCAATGTTGCTAAAAGATTGGTAAACCATGCTCTTTAAAAGGGGATGATTGGGGTTTCTTAAAAAACTCGTTTTTGTTTTTGGCAACTCTACTGTTGTCATGTCCCCTGGCCAAATCACGATTTCCAATCGGTTCATAGGTGTTGATGTCTCTTTGGCCCGACCGGCGTCAATGATGCTAACCTCAGTTTTAAACTCTTCGAGCACCTTGTTTTTTAGATATTCAGCCGTGACAGCAATCGCTTTGGCGTCTAGGTCATTTAAGTAGATCCGCCCTACTTTGCCATATCGGCCCACCATCTCTTTGATCGATAGCCAAGTTCCGAAAAATTGCCGATCAGGATCACCTGGTCTCACATCCACATGGTTGACACAGCCAAGTTCAATATGATTAAGACCGGCGGCCTCCGGCGAGAGAAAATCAATTTTGGATGAAATCTTAGATGTTGATTTTAAATGATTTGAGCATGAAACATCGGCATCCCGATCATTTCCTGAAGATCCAAATGCTCCCTGAAAACACAGAAATACAAGAATGAATGCATTTACTCTCAACATAAACAATTTTTTACCTCGGACTTGCACAGCAGATGGGTCCATTTAACTCTAACACATGGCTGGATCCATCCTGTCTGATGGATCCATTTATGAATTTTACTACGGCAACGGACAGTAGACCCGCAGCAACCTATCGATTGTCTGCAACCCCAGACTCATCAGTGAAGTTAGTTTCTGACTGATAAAGATCAATGACATCTTCGGCGGCCACATCTTTTCGAGCTTGGTCATAAATATCATTCAGGCTCGCCGTCAGGTCTGACTCAGACTTTTCTGTTTGATCGATCATCTTATTAAAGTCGATTTTCACCGTGGGCTTTTCAATTTCCATAGCGTTGGCTGAAATTCCGTAGCTTGCCAAAAGTGCGAAAACCACTGCAATCATTAAAAATAGTCGAGTTTGTAAATTCATACCTCACCTCCTCGTTACCTTAACCCCTGTGCAACGCCAAGACCCGAGGCGGGGCCATAGGTTTGAGTAGAGGGTGCTATGCCAGAGCAGTAACAATTTGCGCTTTTTGCGTGTAAATTGTGTGGACGTTTCTGGGGGTGAGATGCTACAACGCTTAGCCTTATGTTACAGAAACACAGTCGTCATGACCTTCACATTCATTTAAACGAGCTCCCTGAACAGGGCTGGGATTATCACTACACGAATAAATCCGGCGAGCTTAACGATGTCCTAAAAGACCTCATTGGTCAGCGCCCCTACAGCATTGAGTTTCATCTCAAGCCCATTGGCAACGCCTTTGAAATTCGAGGGACAATTAAAACGGCCCTCGGACTCATTTGTTCGCGATGTGCCATTGAATTTGAGTACAACGTCAATGAACCCATTAATGAGATCTTGGTCATTGAAGAGGGGCGCCCCCGCGGCAGCCGCTCTTCTCGAACTAATCATTCTAGCGAATGGACCACCGAGGGTCCTTTTTGCAACTATCTGAAAAGTCCTGTGTTTGACGTGGCCCCGTATATACACGAGCTGGTGGCCGCCTCTGAGCCCTACCAGCCCCGCCCCCAATCCGGGTGTGATGAAAACTGTGAAAACCTTAAAAAGGCTCAAAAATCTGGCTATTTTGGCCACAATGCGCCTTTAGAGCCTGAAAAACAAAGCCCTTTTTCAGTTTTGGCGGATATCAAATTAGATAAAAAGGCCACAAAGCACTAAACACAATAAAGGCTTGATTTTAATGTTTAATTCGCTAATAAAGGGCCTCTGAAATTGAGTTGCGGCACCTCGGAAGCCGACCCCAATTCATTAACTGACCTAAAAAAGGTGATAGTATGGCAAGCCCCAAATCGAAAATTTCTCGCTCTCGCCGCGGTATGCGACGGGCCCACACAAGTCTCACAGCACCCACAGTGCATAGCTGCCCGAACTGCTCGGCTTTGATGAAACCTCATCACGTATGTCCTTCATGCGGTTATTACAAAGGACGAGAAGTTGTCACGTCGGGCGATATCGCTTAGTTGAAGTGACCAACGCCGCACAACGTAGGGGGATTTTATGACCACGCCATCACTGTATCGCGCGCGTATTGAAGGAACAGGCTCCTATCTTCCGGAGCGTCTCATGACCAACCACGATTTAGAAAAGATCGTGGACACCAACGATGCATGGATTCTTGAGCGAACAGGAATTGCCGTTCGCCATTTTGCCGCTGAAGGTGAATACACCAGTGACCTTGCGCTAAAAGCCTCACAAAAGGCCCTTGAAGCAGCAAAAAAGACCCCTCAAGACATAGACATGATTATTGTAGCCACCGCCTCGCCGGATCAACCCATGCCCAACACGGCATGTGTTTTACAGGCAAAAATGGAGATGGGAAATATCCCCGCCATGGACTTGTCGGCCGCGTGCAGTGGCTTTGTCTATGCCTTTACTGTGGCCAACCAATTTATTATGACGGGCACCTATAAAAACATTCTCGTTGTCGGGGCTGAGGTTTTGCATCCGTATATCAATTACGACGATCGCGAAACTTGCATCTTGTTTGGTGATGGCGCTGGCGCTGTGGTTTTATCTCGAGCGGAAGAAGGTGATGACTCGACGGTATTCAGTTCTCACCTGCATGCGGATGGTTCTATTGGCGATCTTTTTGTTCTGCCAGCCGGAGGCTCACGATTGCCGTTTTCCCAAGATGTTCTTGATAATAACCAGCAGTTTGTGACCATGAAGGGTCGAGAGATTTTTAAACACGCTGTAAGAACCATGAGTCAAGCTTGTGGCGAAGCCCTTGAGGCCAACAATATGACCGGCGAAGACGTCAATTGGGTCGTGCCCCACCAAGCAAACATTCGAATTATAGAAGCTGTGGCGAAGCACTACGGAATCTCTATGGATAAAGTGGTAGTAGAAATAAAAAACATGGGCAACACCTCGGCCGCCACTATTCCCGTGTCCCTTGATCGCGCCGTTCGAGACGGTCGAATCACACGCGGGCAAAATCTGATTCTTACAGCATTCGGTGCCGGGATTACTAGTGGTAGCGTCCTTTTGAGGTACTAACTTATGTGGGCCGCACTTTTTCCAGGCCAAGGCAGTCAGCATGTGGGCATGGGAAAGTTTCTATTTGAAAACTTCACCACGGCCCGTTTGCGTTTTGAAGAGGCCAGCGACATTTTAGGTACAGACTTTAAACGCCTTTGTTTTGAAGGTCCCGAGTCTGACCTCGCCCTCACTGAAAACACTCAGCCGGCACTCCTTTTGGTTTCCACTTGTGCTTTTCAATGCTTTAGCGAAGAGACATCATTTCAACCTCTGGCTGCCGCTGGTCATTCTGTTGGCGAGTATGCGGCTGTGGTGGCTGGTGAAAGTCTACGGTTTTCAGACGCGATAAAGGCCGTCAAAACTCGAGGACAGTCCATGCAGCAAGCCGTGCCCGTGGGCGAAGGGGGCATGGCCGCGGTGATGGGCCTTGACGAGGCTCAGGTTCGACACATGTGTCTGTGGGCCGAAGAACAATCTGGGTTTACCCCACTGGAGCCAGCTAATTTCAATGCCCCCGGGCAAATTGTGATCAGCGGCAATCAAAAAGCCATTGACTGGCTCAAAGAGAACCTCACTAAAGACATATTTAAACCGGCCCCCTCTAAAGTTCGAATAATTCCACTTAAAGTGTCGGCCCCTTTTCATTGTTCAATGATGAAGCCCGCTCGTGAAATTATGCACAATGTGTTACATAATTTAGAGTTCTCACGTAGCCAGTTTCCCATCGTGCAGAACGTTGACGCTCAAAATTACTCGTCCGGTAATTCCCTTAGGCAACACCTTATTGAACAGGTCGACTCTCCCGTGCGCTGGATCCAATGCGTCGAAAAACTTCGAGATCTGGGTGCCACTCAGGTTATTGAATTTGGCTCCGGACAGGTTCTGTCAGGTTTAGTGAAGAAAATTGACAGCGAACATTTAGCTACGTTTAATATGAATGCTTTAGATGAATTTAAGGCCGTCGTATCGGCCTACAACCAGGACAACGCATGACGGTTCAAGGTAAAAAAATTGTGATCACTGGCAGTTCTCGAGGAATTGGTGCTGCCATAGCCAGGCAACTGGCCGCATCGGGCGCTCATGTGGCTGTCACCTATGCCGGTTCTGAGTCTTCGGCAAAGTCCGTTATTGATTCCCTAGACGGTGATGGCCATCTTTGTGCTCATTTGGATGTTCGTGATTCTGAGTCGGTCACCACGTGTTTTAAATCTATACTTGAAACCTTTGGTCAAATCGACGGACTCGTCAACAACGCAGGGATCACCAAAGATCAGTTGATCTTACGAATGAAAGACGAAGATTTTGATGAAGTGATCCAAACTAACCTACGCGGCACGTTTCTCTGCACAAAATCTGTGTTAAAACCTATGATGAAGGCGCGGTCAGGATCCATTGTGAATATCACAAGTGTGATCGGCCAAATGGGTAACCCAGGACAAGCTAACTATGCGGCCAGTAAAGCCGGTATTGAGGCTTTTTCTAAATCGGTGGCCAAAGAGCTAGGGTCCCGTGGTATTCGGGTCAACTGCGTGGCTCCAGGTTATATTGTGACCGAAATGACCGAGGCGTTGAACGAACAACAAAAATCAGCCATATTGCCAAATATTCCGCTCAATAGCCTGGGTGATGTAAATGATGTGGCTAAAGCCGTTCAGTTTTTACTCAGTGAAGATGCTAAGTACGTGACAGGGCAAACCTTAAGCGTTAATGGCGGAATGCACATGTGATTGGTTTTTTATAAATTATAACGCTTTTACTTTGGAGGAACAAATGTCAGGCGTGGATGCACAGGTAAAGAAAATTATTGAAGAACAACTGGGCGTAGAGGGTGATCGTGTAAAACCCGAGGCCTCATTTATTGATGATCTTGGCGCCGACAGCTTAGATATCGTTGAATTGGTTATGGCTATGGAAGAAGCCTTCGACATGGAGATCCCTGACGAAGAAGCTGAAAAGCTGAAGACGGTACAAGATGTGACCAGTTACATTGAAAGCAAAGGCAAGGCTTAATGAGCCATATCAGTTCAGAGAGCATCTTTAAACGCCACTCGCGCGAACAACGACGAGTGGTTGTGACGGGAATGGGAATGCTAACTCCATTGGGGTTAACATTGACTGAATCTTGGGATGCGGTTGTCAACGGACAATCCGGCATCTCCACCATCACCCAATTTGATGCCTCTGAACTAGACTCGCAAATAGCCGGTGAAGTAAAAAATTTCGATCCGGATCCTTTTGTTCCTAAAAAAGAGCAAAAAAAAATGGATCGTTTCATTCATTTTGCAATGGCCGCATCCGAAATGGCCATTTTAGATGCAGGATTAGGCTATGATGAAATTGCTGGCCTTCGCTCGGGCGCATTGGTCGGCGTGGGCATTGGCGGATTACCCCTTATTGAACGCCAACATGAAGTGCTCACCACACGGGGAGCTAGTCGCATCACACCCTTTTTCATTCCTGCCTGTATCACGAACCTGGCCTCTGGCCAGATCAGTATGCGTTGGGGACTTAAGGGGCCAAACTTTTCTGTGACCTCAGCCTGCGCCTCGGGAAATCACTCCATTGGCGAAGCGGCCAAATTCATTATGAATGGTGAAGCCGACATTATGATTGCCGGTGGCAGCGAAGCCACCATTTCTCCTTTGGCTGCTGGTGGTTTTGCGGCCATGAAAGCCTTATCCACTCGCAACAGCTCTCCGGAAACAGCCAGCCGCCCTTGGGACGTAGACAGAGATGGGTTTGTGTTAAGTGAAGGGGCCGCCATCCTTGTGCTTGAAGATTTTGAACACGCCGAAAAACGCGGCGCCCGTATCTATGGCGAACTTCGGGGGTACGGCGTGTCTTCTGACGCCTATCATATGTCAGCGCCGTCTCCTGGTGGCGAAGGGGCTGCTCGGGCTATGAAATCGGCCATTACAAATGCTTACCTCAATGTTGAAGACATTGGTTATATAAATGCTCACGGCACCAGCACTCCTGTGGGTGACTCCATTGAAACCCAAGCGATAAAATCTGTATTCGGTGATCACGCCTATAAACTCTGGATCAGCAGCACGAAAAGCATGACAGGACACACACTAGGGGCCGCTGGCGCCATTGAAAGCGTATTTAGTTTGATGACGCTGACAAAGAGTGTGGCACCACCCACAATCAATCTTGATAGCCCCAGCGAAGATTGTGATTTGGATTATGTGCCCGGCGTAGCTCGAGAACGAAATTTTGATCATGTCATCAATAACAGTTTTGGTTTCGGTGGCACCAACGCTTGTTTGGTTTTTTCTAAAATTAACTCTTAAATCACTCAGGGAGCGGTATTTATGTCGCAAAACCCCCAGATAAAGCGCCTTTTTATTGGAACTGACCATGCGGGACTCGGCCTGAAAGAGTGGTTACAGAAAGAACGTCCTCGTCTACCATGGGAAGACCACGGCTGTTTTAACACAGAAAGAGTGGACTTCCCTGACTTTGCCGATAAAGTGGCTCAGGCTATCGTCGACACCACAGACTTTGGCGTATTGATCTGCGGATCTGGACAAGGGATGGCCATACGAGCTAATAGATACCCCCACATACGGGCGGCCCTTTGCTGGACACCTGAAGTGGCCCGCCTGAGCCGCGAACACAACAATGCTAATGTTCTCTGCCTAGGCCAGCGACTGATTTCGCCAGACATGGCACTGAAAATTCTTGATGATTTTTTGAATACGGGTTTTGCAGAAGGTCGACACACCTGCCGTGTTGAAAAACTCTCACGCCCCATAATACCTTGAAAGGACACACGCCCATGAGTCTTAAACAAACTGATTCTGAAGTGGCTAAATACATTGCCCAAGAACTCGATCGCCAAGAATATGGCCTTGAAATGATCGCCTCTGAAAATTACGTTTCAAAAGAGGTTCTTGAAGCACAAGGGTCGGTTTTGACAAACAAATATGCCGAAGGCTATCCGCGAAAACGTTATTACGGTGGCTGTGAGTTTGTGGATGAAGTGGAGCAACTGGCTATTGACCGCGCCAAACAACTCTTCTTAGCTGAGCATGTTAACGTACAACCCCATTCGGGGTCGCAGGCCAACATGGCGGTTTACTTGGCCGCCGCTCAACCGGGATCCAAAGTGCTTGGGATGGACCTCTCGCATGGAGGTCATCTCACACATGGTTCGCCTGTGAACTTTAGCGGTTTTTTATATAACCCCGTTCACTATGGACTAGACCCTGAGACCCATCAGTTGAACTACAATCAAATTGCTGACTTAGCTAAAGAACATAAACCTCAAATTATTATTGCCGGATACAGCGCTTACCCTAGAACTTTAGATTTCAAAGCTTTTCGTGAAATCGCAGACAGTGTTGGCGCAGTTTTAATGGCCGACATTGCCCATATTGCAGGGATCGTGGCTGCCGGCGAACACCAATCCCCTATTCCCTATGCCGACTACACTACCACCACCACTCATAAAACCTTGCGTGGCCCGCGAGGCGGGATGATTCTCACAAGAGAAGATCTGGGTAAAGGTGTGAACTCTAAAATTTTTCCGGGCATCCAAGGCGGTCCACTTGAGCATGTGATCGCAGCAAAGGCCGTGGCCTTTGGTGAAGCCCTGAAACCAGAATTTAAAACTTACATCAAGCAAGTTCTTGTTAATGCTAAAGTGTTGGCCGAGGTTCTGGTGGAGCGAGGCTTTCACCTTGTCACTGGGGGTACGGAAAATCATTTGATCTTGCTGGATCTTTCAACAAGAGATGACCTCACTGGCAAAGAGGGAGAAATCGCCCTGGATACGGCAGGCATCACGGTTAACAAAAATACCGTACCCAATGAAAAGCGCTCACCCTTTGTGACCAGTGGCCTTCGCATTGGAACGCCTGCATTGACCACACGGGGAATGAAAGAAGCAGAAATCAAAATTGTGGCTCATTGGATTGCTGATGTCCTCAATGATCACACCAACGAAGATTTACAAAAAAATGTACGACATCAAGTTAAAGAACTTTGTCAGCAATTTCCGCTCTATTCATAAGAGAGGTCTGATCCTGACCCTATTTTTTGTGATGACGGCTTGTTCGGGGTTGCGCAGCACCCAGGGCGTCTACAAAAGCTCATCGGGCTATTCCGGAATGGGTGAGTTTTCGGGGCCGGGTTCACTGTCACAGCCCGAATACGAAGGGCCAATGCCAGCGCCTGAGGATGACGGTGATCCCAGAAATTATGTTACGCCAAAGGGGCTCCCCGCTCCTTCTGGCCCGTTTACTCTCACCCCACCTGTGCAGCGCATGCGAATCACTCAAAGATTTGCAAACCCGAAAAACCCACGCCACCAGGGCATTGACATTGGAGGCCGCATTGGCACACCGATCTATGCGGCTCACGAGGGCGTTATTGTTTATGCGGGCACCGGCTTTAAGGGTTATGGTCGATTAATTATTATTGAGTTTGATAAAACCTGGGCCAGCCTTTACGCTCACATGAGTGTTCTTCGAATGAAGACGGGAGACACTGTACGGCCGGGCCAAGAAATAGGGCTTATGGGGAAATCCGGTCGTGTCACCGGAGTGCACTTACACTTTGAACTGCTTAAAAATAAACAGCCTGTTGACCCGCTCGAGTACTTTTCTACTTCTGTGGCGCTTTAACAGGCAAAGAACTGTTCGCAGAATAAACGAAATTTGTTCTTACTGAAAACCAACTCGCGACAGGATGTCGCAACAAAACGAAGTCGGGTGCCCATGCGGGATTATCGAGAGATTCTGATCAATGAGCTTGAACAACGACAGCTCAACAATGAGAACTACTCGCTTCGTGCTTTTGCACGAGATCTTGGGGTGGCTCCATCGCGCCTCTCAGAAATTCTTCGAGGAAAACAAGGGCTTTCTCGCGAACGCGCTCGCCAGGTGTCAAAAAAGCTGGGTTACGATGAAACGGGGCAACAGTATTTTTGCAACCTTGTTGACCTTCAACACGCTCGCAGTGCTATGGAGCGGGAGCGGGCCAAAAAACAACTCGAAAACCAAGCCAATCTTAACTCCATTCAACAAATAAAATCTGAACTTAAGTTTTTAAACCACTGGTACGATCTTGCCCTGAGGCGACTGACACAGGTTAAGGGGTTTGAATCTGACCCGCAGTGGATTGCCCATCGTCTGGGCATTTCGGTATTGGCCGCAGAACAAGCCATTGAGCAATTGGTCGCAAATGGTCTGTTAAAAAAAGACGAAAGCGGTCACTTGAGTATTTGTGAAAATATCGCCACCGGATCGAAGAATGTTCACCCTGAATATTCTGAAGAAATTAAGAATTTGTATACTGGATTTTTTGAGCGGGCCATTGAGGCGCGCCTAGATCATCCCATCGATTACCGGGACCACTCGGCCCATGTGTTTGCAATTAACTACGATCAGGTTCAAAAAATAAAGGCTTTCTTAAGAAAGCTTGAAGATGAAATTGACGCCGAGACCTATCTGAGCGAAGAAAAAGACGCCGTGTATTGCTTGGCCACACAGTTTTTTTGTATCGAGAAAAACCCTCCTCAATTTGGTAAGGCGACCACTGGCAAAAAACCATCTTGATCCCAACTTTAGTTCACCTCTTTAAAGGATTCCCTCCCAAAAAGAGTCTCATCGCTTCAAAGAACATGCGCCTTGGCCTTTTCTCACTTATATCTTTCAAATCTGACCCAAAATTAGGCGAATATGTTGCCTTACTTGTAGCCGCCTTAATAGTACACAATTAGCTTTGTTTATTCGATCTTTAAAAATATATGTTCGGCCCTGTTCTGTGGCAGCAGTTTTTCTTAACAAACTCAAAGGGTTATTTGAAACTTCGTCGGTCCACATCTGTGTTCTGTGTTGTTCTATTAAATTTATGAATTCAACTCTTTACCCTCATCCTTTGCTGCAACAAACAGCTCTCCTGAAGTCGGTACTCGAGTTGAACTGTCTTCACCTCTCCAGACACACTGGGATTCATGGATGCAGAAAAAGTATTTCGAAGAGAAGCCACACTCACTGACTGGGTCGCTCGTCATGCCTGGGGCAAAATTAAAAAAGCGCTACCGCATAAGTTTGTAAAGCGCTGCGCCATCTGTATTTTGCCTGAGACACATTCTCCGCTGAACAAAGATGGGATCTGTCCTGAATGCGAAGGGGGCACGAAAAGATCAGGGCCCGCGACACCTCAAGATGACCCGCATCGATCCCAATGGACTGAATCGTTGCATTTAATTTTACAATCAGCCTGCCACTCCGGCGGCGGCGCCTACGACGCGCTTTTGCTTTTTAGCGGAGGCAAAGATAGCACTTACATGCTGAAGCAAATTCAAGAGCAGCACCCCACACTGCGCCTTCTCTTGTTGCTTGTGGACAACGGGTTTTTAAGCCCCATCGCGGTAAACAATGCCAAATCGGTCATCCAACACTTTGATGTTGATTTTGTGCACTGGAAACTGAACCCCCGTTTCGTTGCAAAAGTGTTTAGAACAGGGTTTTTAAACCTACACTTGCAAAAAAACTACAGCCTTATTGATTTACTCGACGGGCAGATGACTTTCGATACGGCCAGAATCCTGGCTTCAAAACTTGAAATCCCCCTGGTCCTGTGCGGGCTTGGTCGCACTCAACTTGAAAATGTTTTTGGTTCCATTGGCTTTGAAATGACAGAAAAAGAAGAGGCCAATCCCTTTGAGTCTCAGGCGGGACTCCATCTAGAAGATTTGTTTTCTGATGACGAAGTGAAGTACTGGTTTCATCGAGGTTCAACTAAAGTCCCGCCTCGTTTCCTAATGCCTCTTGTGGCCTGGGGCACAGGTGAAAATGAAGTTTTAGAACACCTGCGACCTACGGGGCTAATTTCAAGCCATCACACAAGTCCCCTACTGACCAACAATCAAATTATACCGCTTATTGGAATTGTTGAAGTGCGACGATTTGGATTCAGCACATTTGAAGTGGAGTTTGCAAAAACCATTCGCCAGGGGCAGGCCGATCGGACTTACTGGCTCAATATTTTTCAAATGCTCGAATACTCGGCCCATACTGGACATTTTATGGGGGCCACTTTTGACTCCACACTGTCTCAATTGGATTTGACGCGACAACAACTCGGCTTAAGGGAGTGATCAATGGCTCACTACCTGATATCCGGGGCTACCGGCGTTCTTGGCAGCCACATCTTTAGATCAATTTTCAATAAGGGCCATCAAGTTACGCTCATGCTTCGTGGCCGCACCGAAGAAGAGCGAAGAGCACGCCTTAAAGAACTCGTCCTATTCTACAATTTGCCTCAAGAGGCCGTGGATCAAGTTCGCCTTTTGCACTTTGACCTCAGTCGACCTCATTTAGATATGAACCTTGAAGAGGCCAAAGAAACTTTCTCAAGCGCCGATCATTTCATTCACAGCGCCGCCAGTGTTCGACTCAATCAAACACCAGAGCAGGCTCGGACCATGGCCATACATGGCACCAAAAAACTTTTAGAGTTTTGCGAGCGATGGGGATTTCCCAATCACTTAAAGAAAGTGGAGTACATCTCCACCGTGGGGGTTGGGGGTAAAACTTTTTCTGAGCTTCCTGAGGCGTTTATTCATGAAACGAGGGATTTTCATAATAACTACGAAATGGCCAAATCAGAATCTGAGGATTTTATTGAACAAAAAATCCTTCAGGGCCTGCCCATCACCGTCCATCGACCCAGCATGATCATTGGCAACACCTATACCGGCGCTATTTTGCATTTTCATATTTTCTACACCCTCATCCAATTTTTAAGTGGTCAGATGACGGGTGGATTCCTGCCCACATTAGGACAGCGCAAGCTTGATGTGATCCCCGTGGACTTTGTCTCTCACGCCATCACGTCGGCCGCCATAGACCAAAACACCCGAGGTAAAGTTTTGCATTTATGTTCTGGCCCCGAGTATTCAATTCCTCTGCTTGAGCTCTCAATCTTGAGCAGAACGCAGCTCTCAAGCCATCACATTAAATTACCTGCCCTTAAGTGGATCCCGCAGGTGTTGGCTCTGGCTCTCTCAAAAGCAACGACCTACCTGCCAAAACATCCCGCCACCCGCACATTGAAATCGTTACCGCATTTTTTGAATTACCTCTCTACAAAACAAGAATTTTTAAACACTGACACAAAAGCGTGGCTTAAAACCCATAATCTGGCCGTGCCAACCCCGGAAGCCTATCTGCCTGCCGTCTTTGATTATTGGATACGGAGAACTCATGAGTGACCCAAATACAGCAAAGACTCTGCTTTCGGTTTTAGAAGATCGCGTAATCGCTTCACCAGATCAGGTGGGTTTTTTTGAAGAATATGCTGGCAGCTGGAGGCCTGTCACTTATAGAGAGTTCTCTAGGCAAGTGGCCTCATTGACGCGTTTCTTGCAAGAGTTCGGAATTGAGTCTGGCGACACTGTTGCCGTGATGGGACGGCCTCATTTAATGTGGGACTTGATCGACAAAGCAGTTATGTCATTGGGGGCTGTGGTTCTGGGTCTTGACCCTCATTTTTCACCAAAAGACTGGCAAGAACTAAAGAAAGCGCTACCAGTTAAGGCGGTGCTGTTTGAGACTCACCCTATTTTTTTTGAAGTTGGTACCAAGAGTTTTTTGAAAGACATCCTTTGGCTGAGTTGGACGGAGCTCGAAAAAAAACGCCACCTCACTCCGCCCAACGTAGAAGATGTCTTAAGCCAGATACCAAAACCCTCCTCACCAGCCACAATCATGCTCACCTCGGGTACGACGGGGCCAGCAAAAGCCATCCCATTCACCCACGAACAGCTGTTTACGGCCTGCCAGGCAGCCAAAGAGGCCCTTCAGCCCTATTCGGAAAATGAAACGTGTCCATCCACAATCTCTTGGCTTCCCATGCACAATGCAACAGGACGACTAATTACAAACGTAAGCATTGCACTGGGAGTTGCTCAGTACTATTTAAGTGATCCCACTCAAATTATGAGTGCGATCAAACAAACAAATCCACAGTACTTATTTGCCCCACCCCGGCTTTTTGAAAAAATATCCTTAAGCGTTCAAGAAAAACTGCGTGAGGCTCCGCTTCTAAAAAGACTGTTTTTAAAAATCCTAAAACAAATATCTTTCTCGAAAACACTTCGACCTTTCACCCAAAAACCCCTGAACCCACTTCGACATGCTCTATTTGGAACCAATATGAAACTCTTGTTGAGTGGCTCAGCTCCCCTTCGTCCTGATGTGGTGGATTTTTTTTCGTTCATTCACCTTCCCATTTATGAGTGCTTTGGAATGACAGAAATCGCAGCCCTAGTGACAATCAATACGCCCCATCAGTATCGTCCCGGTTCAGTCGGCAAAATACTACCTTGCCATGAATATCGATTGGCCGAAGATCAAGAGTTGTTAATCAAGGGCAGTACCGTATTCAAAGGTTATGTGGGAGCACAAAACGAAGATCTCTTCACAGACGATGGCTATTACAAAACCGGTGATATCGCTGAAATACATGAAGGCTTTGTATATTTAAAGGGCCGAAAAAAAGAAATAATCAAAACCTCAACAGGACTTCGAGTGTCACCGCTAGAACTAGAAAACCACTATTTACAAATACCCGGCGTGGAGCAGTTTATTGTGATCGGCAACAATCGAAAACACCTGACAGCCCTAATAGCAATGAGCGACTCATGGAAGACCCATTCGCTCGACACAAATGATTATGTTACAAAGCAATTGGCTTACTTTGGCCAATCCCTCCCCAAAAAGTTACGCATCAACCGCTTTTACCCGCTACAAAAGCCACTGGGCATTGAAGAGGGCCACCTCACCCCATCATTAAAATTAAGAAGGCAAAAAATAGAAGAAGACTTCGCAAGAGAAATCGACAGCCTCTACAAGTCTGCCTAAGGCCTACGAAAAGGTATCCCTTTCCTTTTTGCGTTGCTGTGCAACGCAAAAAGGAAAGGGATACCTTTTCGTAGGACCTGCCTTTGCAACGGGGCAAAGCTACACTTCAATTAACCCCGCCCACCTACTTGCGGCACCGTAGCCTTTAGACCGCTTAATACGACAAAGTAATCATTTTTTCTCAAAATGAGTCACAGGGGTGACCCAAACTGCTCGGGCAGCTCATTAAGAGGGCTCGGCTTACCGCAATTAAACTACACTGCAACTCAAATTTTTTAGTCCCTTTGAATCGGCATCAATATGAGAAGTGTGAAGTGACACACTAACTCCCTGTCATTATTTTAGTTTTTGGGTTAAAGGTATTTCCAATTATAATACGTGAAGTCAGTTACCTTTTGTTCTCATTTAAATCCGAGCAATAACCGGACATTTATTCGTCTCTAAATCTCATAATGAGACCGTTTTTTTGCCTCAAGTTTTTTGAAAAACTGCCGATAATATTTAAAGCTGAATAGAATTCTATCGTCACATTCAAACCCCCGAGGAACGTATATGTCTGATAAATTTGAAAAACCCATTACTAAAACAGCTGACAAGATTTATAGGACCGCTCTATCCATCTTGTTATTGTTCGGATCCGCATCATTGGTGTCCTGTCGACTCGGGGACAACGCCATAAGTGGGCAAATCAGCAATCCGTCACCGGGCGCCCCCGCAGGACCAGATCTTGTCCCTGATTCTTTTAGTTTCGTAAATCAGGATAGTGTAAAACAACTTTACCTGACAAAATCTTCGACCCAACAGGTTTCTGGAATTGATTCTCCCGTGAACCTGTCAATAAGTGGTAGTGGAGGAGCACCTTTCGAGTTGGGAGAGGTACAAAGCTACTTTGAGGACAGCTTATCTCTGGCACCATTTACGAGCAACGGCCATGCTTTTGAGTTTTCTGCAGATGGAACAAAAATGTATTTACTCAATGCCAACATTGGCAAAGTTTTGCAGTTCAGCCTACGAACACCGTGGAACATATCTAGTTCAACTTACGACAACATCTCCCTTGATTATTCAACTGAAGACACCAATGTGAAAGACCTCCGAATAAGCACTGATGGGCAACATCTGTATATCGTGGGCCGCTCATCTGTTAAGGTACACCAATACAATCTTTCATCCGCATGGGATTTATCAACGGCTCAGTATGATTCCCAATTTTTTGGAGTGTCCACACAAGACTCACTTCCCACGTCTATTCATTTTGGCGACAATGGTAGCAAACTCTATCTATTTGGCAGCTCAACTTCCCGTGTCTACCAGTACACCTTGCCGACAGCCTGGGATGTAAGCTCTGCCAGCTATGACTCAGTGAATATTGATTTATCAGGTTATGACATCGCCACCGGACATATTTCTCTAAAAAGTGATGGCAGTGAATTTAGTTTTTTTGGCATGTGGACTATGTCTCTCTACACATTAGCACTGGGTTCGAGTTGGGATCTCTCTTCAGCCAATCCTTCAGCATCCATATTCGGTGTTGGCTTTATGGGAGGGGGAAGTGTCAACAGCTACACGGTTTCGCCTAATGAGAACTATTTGTACATTCTTGGTGGCGGCACTAGTCGCAGCATCTTTCAATACTCACTCAATGTGACAGGTGACATTCAATCGATACTAGTACCAGATAACAAAAAAGCTCTAGGGCTGGGAGCTCTCAATGCTAACCCACAAAACATAGCCCTCAGCACTGATGGTAGCCGCCTATTTATGGTCGGCCCAGGTGTGATCTATCAGTTGGATTTATCAGTCCCCTTTGATATTCGCACAGCCATTTATAGCGGTGCTTCATTGAATGTGTCAGGCCAAGATTCTGGATCAGCCTCTTTAACTTTCAAACCTGACGGATCTAAACTTTATGTGGCTGGATATAGTAACGACCGGGTCTATCAATATACTTTAGGAACGCCTTGGAATATCACTACGGCCTCGTACGACTCAATCAATTTTTCCATCGCCAGCCAAGACGGGCTGCCCTATGGACTCGCGATTAGTAGCAACGGATCTAAGCTCTATATGCTTGGGCGCTCAAATAAGGCTGTTTTTCAATACACGCTGCCCACCCCCTGGAGTCTTACGGGTGCGAGCTACGACAGTGTCAGTGTGCCCGTTTCATCTATTGAATTTTTTCCGGAAGGTATTTCGCTTAGTAGCGACGGAAGTAAGTTGTATCTCACGGGTGAATCTTCAGATTCAATTCATTCATATACGTTGGCTACGCCGTGGAGCTTATCAACTGCAAGTCTCGATACCAGCGTGTTCTCTATTGCCACCGAGTCAGACAAGTCCCGAGATGTGGTCATAAGTTCTGATGGGTCGCAGCTTTACATACTAGACGACGACAATCTGGCGGTTTACCAATACACTCTCCAAAACGCCTTTGACCTTACCTCAACAACTAACCATGATATCCGCTCTGCGTCTGTCCTAAATCCTGAAACCAATCAAAGAACTTTATCGATGAAACCTGATGGCACTAAACTCTATCTGCTCGGCGCAAGCCGAAAAATCCATCAATATTCGCTCACAACACCTGGCGATCTAACCACCGCTGTTTACGATAATGTTTTAGTGGATGTGTCTGCCCAAGCGTCCCAACCGTGGTCACTCAAATTTAATAGCGATGGGTCAAAAATGTACATCCTCGATGCGATGTTCACACAGCTGGTTCTTCAATATAGCCTACCAACTCCATGGGACATCACTTCAGCCAGCTATGATGCAGTGGCTTTTGATGTGGGTCCAGAGGATATTAATCCCCGTGATATGGTTTTTAGTAGTGATGGCTCAAAAATGTGGCTACTGGGCATGACTTCTGGCTCCGTATTTCAGTATACACTCAGCCCTCCCTGGGACCTCTCATCGGCAAGTTACGACAGTGTATATTTTGATATTTCAAATGAGGTCACATCTGCTTATTCCATGCAGATAACTGATAGCGGAAGAAAAATGTTCGTCCTAGGAAGTAACGTTGTCAGCCAATACAACTTGGCTGATCCTTGGGATATTACCAGCTCGTCTTACAGCGGACAGTCCTTTACTGCTTCTATTTATTCAGAATCAATGATGCATTTCGAATTCAGCCAAGATGGCAACGGCCTATTTTTTCTTGGCAACACCCTTGATCGAATTTACAAGTACTCAGTTGGTCGAGGGGGCGACCCGGAATACCGCATTTGTACGGACGCTCAATGCAATGAGATCTTGTATGATTGGCGCAGCGACAGCTCTGGCGTCGTCAACAACAACAACTATATCCAATTGCGCCTGACCTCACCTGGAGCCGCCTCTCAAACCAACACCGCCACAATAAATATTGGCAATTACCAAACCACTTGGGCTGTCACCACAGAACCTTAAAGACCCCGGCTTCCCCTTATGGAGACAGTGCGTCGGGCGAGCCGCCTCGTCCTACCCACGGGCATCGGCGTCCTCCCGATGTGCATGGCGTATCCGGATTGCGTCACGAAAGTGACGCAATCCGAAGACGACATGCGGCCACTCGGGCCGGCGCCGATGCCCGTGGGTAGGACGAGGCGGCTCGCCCGACGCACTGTCTCCATAAGGGGAAGCCGGTGTCTTTAGCGACTTGTAATGAACATATATGATACGGGGATCATTAACATGGCCAATAGAAACCATAGTCCCACTAGCAGCGTGTATACAGGTATCCCCGCATCTTGAAGTTTGCTTAGCATCACTTACCCTCCTGTGCTTTGTACTCACTTCTTGTGTTGCAAGCAGAGGACCGGCAGTAAATGAAACTATGATCATTACATGTCGATGCTGATGTCTTTTTGAAACATTATGTTACGAGCTATGTAATGAAATCTCCTACATATGACGAATGACTGCCTGGCCGAACTCAGAGCATTTAATTTCTTGAACGCCCTCCTCGCCTTCTTGTCGCATCAATCGAGCAAAGTCATAGGTAACAGTACGCGCTTCAATGGCACCCATCATGCCTTTGATAATGAGTTCTGCGGCTTCATTCCATCCCATATGCCGTAACATCATCTCGCCGGATAAAATCACTGACCCTGGGTTCACCTTGTCTTGATCAGCGTACTTCGGTGCTGTGCCATGAGTGGCTTCAAAAACAGCGTGACCGGTTTTGTAATTGATATTACCGCCAGGGGCAATACCAATGCCGCCCACCTGGGCTGCCAGCGCATCAGACAAGTAATCTCCATTTAAATTTAAAGTGGCTATCACTGAAAACTCTGACGGACGAGTGAGCACCTGTTGAAGGGCAATATCGGCAATGGCGTCTTTAATCACAATCTTTCCGCTATTGATGGCCGCTTGCTGTTCTTTGTTCGCCGCCTCTTCGCCTTTTTCTTTTTTTGTACGTTCCCACTGGGACCAGGTGTAGGTTTTTTCTGCATACTCCCGCTCGGCCAGTTCGTAACCCCAGTTTCTAAATGCACCTTCGGTGAACTTCATAATATTGCCCTTGTGAACAAGAGTGACCGAAGGTTGTTTATTTTGAATGGCATACTCAATGGCTGAACGCACCAGTCGCTCGGTACCTTCTTTGGATACTGGCTTGATACCCACACCACAAGAATCAGGAAAGCGGATTTTTTCAAAGCGCTCTGGAAATGTAGATTTTAAAAACTCTAAGACTTTTGTCACATCCGGGCTGCCAGCTTTAAACTCAATGCCCGCATAAATATCTTCCGTGTTTTCACGAAAGATGGTCATGTTCACGTTTTCAGGAGTCTTTACGGGTGATGGCACTCCCGTAAAATACCGGACCGGGCGCAAGCACACATAAAGATCAAGAATCTGACGGATAGCCACATTCAACGACCGCATGCCTTCCCCAATGGGCGTGGTTAGCGGGCCCTTTATCGACACCAAATAACAGCGAAACGCCTCGATGGTGTCATCAGGCAGCCAATCATTAAACTTATTAAACGCCTTTTCGCCGGCATACACTTCAAACCACTGGATTTGCTTTTTCCGGCCGTAGGCTTTTTCCACAGCGGCATCAAACACGGCCTGTGAAGCTCGCCAAATATCAGGGCCCGTGCCGTCACCCTCTATGTAGGGCACGATCGGCCGATCTGGCACGTTGAGACGCCCATTTACTAAAGTAATAGGTTGACCGTTGGCAGGAACATTTAAATTTTTAAATGACGGGGATTGTGACATGATGAACTCCTTGATTGCACTCAAGGAGAATGACAAACCCATCTACTGTCGGTCAACGCCCTTTTTTTGTGAAACCCTTAGTCAGAGTGTCTCTGTGTCAGAGGCCGGGCAATACACGGGTTCTTCAGCCACTGGCTGAGTGGCACACCCGATTTGTTCTCGCGCCAAGGGATTTGCCAGAAGCAACCCTTGTATGCGCATTTCTATTGTGGGGTACTGAGCCATAGCCGCAGCACCATCTTGCTTTTTCTCTACTTTACACTGACTCCGCATCACGTTGGAATATCCAGCCCGATACTGCTCTGATGTCAACTCGGGACGATACCTTCGCATATACTCGGGCAACACTTCAGCCGCAAACCAGTCAGCCATCGCCTCTTTGATTTGATCGGAGCCGTGACAGAGAATGGGATTTTGCGCCCCCACTTGTTGATACCATTCCATTTGAGGAGGCTGCTGTGGCCCAGCCGGAAAACCTCGAAAATTAGGGCCCATGTGTGATGGTGGATAGGGCCACGGTGCAAAGGCCATGGGCGTGGGCAACATAAATACCCCTCGGCGCGCCGCAATGGAATCTTCAGATCGTAAACAGGACAGTACACCGGCAAAGGGATACTCCCTCTCAAGCACAAAAATATTATTAGCCCTTGAATACTTAAACCCTGGCTCGCTCCCAATAATACAAGGATCAATACTATGGGCCATTTCATGAGCCAAGACATGAACCAAATGAAACTCACTGTTGTTTACAAGTAGAGCCCCTTGGCAAACCTTGGCCACCAATTTGCCACTCACTTTATTGAAATAGGCCATGGGTAATACTTCACCATAGGCCGTCTTTTCAAAACCCTGAGGATGAGGCATGCCTGGAACATTGTAGCAATCGCCACCTTCTAAAGAAATACTGTTGATTCTCTGCGTGAGCGAATGGCGAAGTTCAGCGTCCCCAACGATAGCCGAAATTCGTCCTATAAGAAGCTCTTTAACGCGCGGAAAAATTTCACTTTGCAATCGCCTCTCAAGGTCGCTCACCTTACCCCGAGTTTGGTTTCGCACATAGCGAACACCCGCAGACTGTAGCGACTTAAATGTTTTGTGTTCTTTGATTCCACTTTGAGAATTTATAACAGGTATTGATGATGAAAAAGCCGGGGGCAAGGGCGCCCCTGCCATATGTCCTAAACGCGGAGGCTGCTGGTTTGTGGAAGACCGCAGCGGCAGTATTTCATCCACCAGAAGGTCTACGAGTTCATCGTTACTCACACCCGGCACAGCCGAAGTGGCCGATATTCGTGGCAGATCCTCTATTTTCTTTTGAAGTTCCTCTTGCAGCTGCTCTCGCAAGACATGAATATTTTCACCAAACTCAGAGCTTCCCAGTGAGGCAAAGGTGCCGTCATCAGGAGCTTCCCCTTCGCAGGAATATTCCACCATAGAGGAACATAAATCTTCGGCCCCCGCCGACAATGAAAATAACAAAACAAATGGAATGAAAAAAATAGACCTAAACAATGACCTTAAATGGCCGACCCTTTGGTGCTGCATGAATCCCCCCGGAAGATAAACCCTAACCTTGCTGAGGAAGATAGAAAGGCGCCGCCCTTTCTGTCAAAACTCCCTGCGGATCCCTCTAGGTTTTCCTCTGTTTTTATGAATTATTTACCTAAATGGAGGGGTGTCTTATATCTGATTATCACACCCATAAGTGAGTTTTCTGACTATTTGCTTTTTAATAGAGAAAACGATTTGGCAATCCCAGCGACCTGCGTTACCAGTGGGGCACAAAATATCTTAATAAGAAGAAACTCTGATAAGTGGGAGGACGTATGCGAGTCATTATCAGCTTAATTATTTTTTCTTTGGCAGTTCTGGAATTTTCCGTCAGTGAAGCCGCCGGCGACGCCACCCAAGGTGAACAAAAAGCCCAAATATGTGCAGCATGTCATGGGGCTGGCGGTATGAGCGCAAACCCTTTGTGGCCAAACCTCGCCGGTCAAAAAGATCAATATCTTCTGAAACAACTTAAGGCCTTTAAATCAGGTGAAAGAAAAGATCCATTGATGTCACCCCAAGCCTCCACGTTGACAGAAAAAGACATGGAAGATCTAGCCGCGTATTACAGTAGAATTTCTGCTTCGGGGCAATAGCCAGGGGCCGACTAATTTATATGCACGGCCTATGGGTCTAGCCTTACCACCACGGGTGAACCTCAAACCGGAATTACGCCGCTCCGGTCTCAATTTCTTTTGATTTTAAAACCAAGCGTGCATCACTAACCAATAGGAAGGATGAGCGGCTGGCGCATTTGATTTATCCAGTGATGGTGCTCCCACCTCAGCCCATTCTGCTCGCGCTAATATGTTGAGGTTGCTGTTGGCATAATGTTTAAAGCCCAGGCCTCGGCGGTGGAAACCGTCTCCCGTGTTTTCTTTATCCAGAGCTAAGAAGTCGTACTTAAAAATCATGGCCCACTTCTGGGTCAAATCCCAATTCAGTTGGGCATACCACCCCGCAGACTGTTTATCTTGGACGGCTGTCTTGAAGGCCGTGTCTGTCACAAGCCGAGTACTAGCGTTTGTTAGGAAGCCCAATTTGTCTTGATTCCAATTCTCCGTGACCACATGTTCAAATAACAATGCCCCCCTAAACAAGCTGTCCGTCAGGCGGTCCAATGACAATACGCCATATGCGGAGTAGGCCTTGAGCTCTTTATACCCTGGCACAGTGAAATAGCTCGAGCTGGCTCCTACATATCCCGGCAACGAGGGCTGCCCCCAACGGACGTTAAGCGAAGTTCCGGAGTGCAGCCCCAAATTAAAAGAAGAGGTGGGCGCATCTTTTTCAGAATCGAGAAATGCCCAGTCATAGTGTATAGTTTCGGCGACAGACCCCGACAACAGCACTCCAAAATAGTAATGGTTCCAGGTGGTGTTATTTTGCATGCGCACATAGGTGCGATGCTCATCAGTGAGTAGACCGAAGGGAAGTGGAAACTGTCCAACAAGTACATGCTCTATGGCACTTCCGGCTTTGCGACTCCAGAGAAGGTATGTGTCACGTAGGTTTTCTTCTTGAGTGAAGTTACCAAAGTTGTAACTGGCCACCACATTAAACTCAGTGCCGCTTTCATACTTTTGAACAGGCACATTGACAGACCCAATGACGGACATCCAATTGAACCCGCTACGTGTGGAGGTGTCTTCCATATTTTCGCCACCCATATAGATGGCCCTTAAATCGCCTTGAAAATTCTCATGCATGGAAAAGGGTGAGGACTTGAATGTTCGCGAACCGTAGAGCTTACCATACTGATTTCGAATGCCTCCGCCCGTGGGGCTTACGTGACAGGCCGCACAACTAATTAGGCCATGCTTGGCTGCATACTCTGGCCTCGCCCAAACAGACACTGATAGTAAAATGGCCCACAACACCAATACAACCTGGGTCGCGCGTTGTTTCATCTCTTCACCTCCACACCTAGCGCATATTGAATTTTCTAGAGACTTATTAAGACGGCCATAAGTAAGGCCACACACTTATCCCTGCTTTAGGTCACCTTTAATAGATTCTCAATCAAAAAGACCGAGACGTATCCTATTTGATATGTTGGGGTCTATTTGATTGAGAATCTATAAAATCTAACCCAAATCTGGGCGAATTCGTTGTCTTATTTATGGCCGCCTCAATTTAATCCTGAGAGGTACTCAGACATCTTCTCTATTTCTTCGTCTGTCAATGCGGCAGCCATCCCTTGCATAATAGGATTTACTCGCTGCCCTGAGCGAAAATTCTTAAGTTGATCCACTAGATAAACTTTTTGTTGTCCAGCCAGGTGCGGAAAATTAGGCACCATCGAATAACCTTTTAGGCCATGACAAGAAGAACACTTCTGCTCAAAAAGAACCTGCCCCGCACTGGGCGCAGGGGCATTCGCAGATTCTACAGGGCCTTTTGACGACTCGTCGTCCACCACTGATTCTCCCACTTGCGGCACCGCAAGTGGTTTTTCGGGGGTGGCCGCCGCAGCCAAGGCATCAGCCACACCCAAGCTTTTAACGAAAACCGTCACATCTTCCACGCCCGACTCACCCAATGGAGCTAACCAAGCGGGCATGGCGTTGACTCCTCCTGCGACCACCTTAGCGATATCTTCAAGAGAGCCCTCGCCGTGCATCCATTCGCCGTCACGCAGATTGGGCCCGACAAGACCCTTCGCATCCGGCCCGTGGCAACCTGAACAATTTTTCTTATAGATTTCTTCGCCTCGAGCCACCTGCTCCGGCGACAAGTCCTCGGTCAAAACAACTGCAGCAGAATTGGTAGGCTCAATCTCGGGGATCTCTAAATGGCCGTGACCCATACACCCCACAAGGGCGGACACTGCACACAACGACGCCAAAGTCACAGATAGATTTTTTAGATCCATTTACGTACCACCTTGAAATAAGAATTTCCTTTTACGGGTGCAATCACAAAGCCATTTGTGGGGCTTTCTTATCGCTATTTCAAGTGGCCCTGTCATCTCAAAATGTGTTCAGGTCTGAACAATTTACATAAGACAGCCCAATTCTGTAACCGCCCTTGTATACAAACGGAGCCCATCCGACCACATCCCACCGGCCCAGGACTAGGCAGCTCTATTTTTCTACCCCAGACAGAATCCTTGTAGCTGGCCCTCGCCATGTGCATTTAAGGAGTGCCCAAGCACTGATTTCATGGTGACGAAAGCTCCTTGCTTTGATGTCTGATCATAATTCGTCTCTCACCGGCGCACCTCGATTCACCCATTTACGGGACCCTAGCGCACACCGATTCCATTAGTGACCCTGAAATCCCTTACAGCAAGGCGCCTTAGACGTTCTTTGACCCCGAAGAGAGACACCCCATGAAGCCTTCAAACCACAGAACATTTTCGCCACAATGAAATCCGCGACTTGCCCTTTAGACGGCCGCCCCATACCTTTACGTACCACTTACAACTCTGGTAGGGATCATCCGAAAGAAAACAAGATTGAAGGACTCTCTTGATCAACTTAGACAGTGAGATTTGAATATACCTATGAGTGAACAGTTCGAGCCGCGCCCCTTTGATGGCAACCCTCTCAATCAAAACCCCTTGGCCACGGAAATAACCCGTGAGGGCATCCCCTCTCGAGGGTCAAAAAAACCCATGGGCTATTTTACCGCTGACTGGCAGGGCACTACCAGCTACATCACAGCCTTGAGCCTACAAGAGGGTATGCTGGAACAAGTGAAGCCCCAAAATCAGGGTGTGGTTTTGGGGCTCGAGCACCCCAAAGTGATCACTTTAGGGATCAGGGGCCAAATAGAAAAAGACCTTTACCGAACCCCGACAGAGTTAAAATCTGAAGGGTTTCAGTTGGCCTCAATAAGACGAGGAGGGCAGGCCACCCTACATAGTCCGGGACAGCTTGTCATATATCCCATACTCCCCATTAAAAACTGGGGGCTTGGTGTGCGGGAGTATATTCGTATTTTGGAGAATGTCTGTTTGACCCTGCTTGCAGACCTGGGAGTGAGCGCCACCACCCGGTGTGAGAAGCCCGGGATTTATTCAAGCAGGGGGAAATTGATTTTTTTCGGCGTGCAGATTTCACGGGGCGTGAGCTTTCATGGCCTGGCTCTTAATTTGAAAAATGACTTAAGTCTGTTTCAGAATATTCGAAGCTGCGGGCAAACCTGCGAAACTTTTGACCGATTGTCCGATCATGGCATTCGCCTGGAATCACAAACTCTCTTTGAGCTTTGGTGCAAAAGACTTGATGATCACCTGCGAAATAGGTTATCAAAGACTCACCTGAATCATGTTGGGATATAGCTCAGTTGGTTAGAGCGCCACGTTGACATCGTGGAGGTCAGCAGTTCGAGTCTGCTTATCCCAACCAATTTACAACGCCTTAATAGAGTTCCACACGATCGTTTTCTTTAAAACCAGATCCCGAATGGACAATGGCAATCGCGCCGTCTTGACCAAAATAACTCACCACTTCGATGGTGCCCTTCATGCGTCCCGGAGCTTGACCGATATAGCGGCCGTTTTCAGGATCAAACACTTCATCTCCCGTTTCGGTCACTTTCATGATATCGCCAATTTGCACGCCGGAGAGCCGACCTGCATTGACAAAAATACGCTCGCCAGACACGAGGGCCACGCGCCCCTCCCAATCCAGTTTATCGATGGCTTTCATGATAAGTACAGCAGCTCCGTTAAAGGCTTTTTTTGCCGCCGCCAGCACCAGGTTAGGATCATCTTCAAGAAACCGATCACTGTACGTGTACTCGGCGACCCGAGTGGTGTAGGCCTCCACCGAAGCACTTCTTGATGTTGAGAGAATCTCTCTCCCGTTGCGAGCCGCGACCACTCGTATTCGAACGGTGACATCGGTTCGGGCTTTGATCTTACGAATGATCCCAATCTCGTCACCAATTCGCTGAGCTTTTACTTCTAAAATTTTTCCTTCGATGATGGCTGAGATTCCCATGTTTTTTGCCACTGCAGCGATTTGCTCTAAGTTATACTCGCGCCGTTCGTTGATGTATTTTCCTAAGTCATGGGGCATATCGCTGTTGTTGACGATCACAAAACTTTGCGACGAATACAAGTTTTGGATCAGCGTGCGACGGGCCACTTCCGCCACCTTATCCGACCGCGTGGTTTTTTCATCTAAAAAGGGAGGCACAAGTATTCGTTGCCTGAGTGGAGCTCCCTGTCCGCGCGCTTGATGGGTGACCGGATACACTGGCACTTCCACAGCATCGCTGCGTTGCAAATCGGTGAGACCACAAGCCGGCAGTAGAGAAAAAACCAAACTCAAAAACAGCCATTGTGAATACGAAAAAACAGTATGTTTCATGTTTTTAGGATAGCAAAGTTGAAGCAAAAGCCAAACGCCATTCAGGTCCTCTGCCCAGGCTGAATTTTAATGACCTTGACCGACTTGGACTTTTTTAAAGGCACTACAACTCTAGCGATGGCTCACTGTAAGCTCAATGCCATCAGTGCGAACCTGCGACACCTGGACCTTGAGCGGGGCAAAGGAGCTTTTCGTGATCAATTCGGCTAACTGCTGAGGGTTGGCCGAGGCATCAAGCTCAAAGGTCACTCGCTCGGGTTCAAAAAGGCGCTCCCTAGCCGTTTTGATGGGCTTCACTTTCTGCACCAGAGTCTGCTTAAATAAGTTAAGATCTTTATAGTTTAATGAACCAGCAAGCACCAGCTTAACCAAAGAAGATCCGAAGGTTCCCCGCTTCCATGCATCTAATACTTGAACAGCAAGGTCATCGCCCACCTTTTCTCTGGCCTCACTGAGGCGCTTATGAACAACCTGCCTAAAATCTCCGGCATCAGTTTCATAGCTACGGATAACCTCACCCACAACGCGACCATTACCGGAGTGCAAGGCCTCAAGTCTTAAATCGATCCGGTAAGTGTTAATGGCATTCTTCACCCCACTTAAACTCATTTCTCCCCGCACAACTATGGGACTATTAAAATACTCTCCCATAATCAACGCATCATCCTTTTGAGGTGTAGTCACCTGCAAGATCTGAGGGACAAGCCCCAAAAAGCCATTCTCCACTGGCGACAATCCATAAAATCCTTTATCCCACAGGGCTTCTTTCATCTTCGCCCACAAAGTCATATTGAGCTCAGCCAACAAGGCGTTGTCTTGATCTTTTGCCTCACTCCACCAACTGTACCCTTGTGAATTTACACGATCCACCACTCGAATCAGCGGCAGAACCTGCGGCAGGCCTTCCATGTCATACAACAACCCTTCATTGAGCAGCATTTTCTGAAGACTACTGAGCGACAACTTCATAGATACCGGCATAGCCCAACCATCGGCCTCTTTGGCCATACTCCCAGAGTTCATGGTTAACACATACTTAGAAGAGTTCTTGATGATTTTACTTCTAATAAGGTCCATGTTTCGCGCCGTCTTCGCCTCACCCACGATTTCTTTTATGTATTTCAGACTCACCTCTTCAATGGCCTGGGTTTCCATCTGCTGCTTGGCACTGCTACGATTGGCCGTGCTGGTCACACCCGAATAATTCACATCCACCACTTCAGAAGAAAAAGCCAAAGGCGAAAAGAAAAGGAAAAAAACCGCTATCAAGTATGGACGCAACAAAAGAACCTCCAATCACACATGAGTGGTCAGCTTACCACAAACAGGGTTCCAAAACAGGGTTCCAGGTCCTAAACCTGGTCACGGAGCATCAAAGAACGCCACCTAGGGGGAGGGGAGGCGCGACGCCAACATCACGATGTGCATGGCGTATCCGGGTTGCGGCACGAAAGTGACGCAATCCGAAGACGACATGCGGCCACTCGTGCAGTTGGCGTCGCGCCCCCCCTCCCCCTAGGTGGCGTTCTTTGATGCTCCGTGACCAGGTTTAGGACCTGGAACCCTCACACAGACATCTGAAATGAATCCGTATCGCCAAATACTGTGTGAAGCTTTTCAAAAAACTCATAAGAGACATGAACGCCCTTGGGCTCTGTCACCTGCAGTCGCACCTGCTTTTTAAGCTCCGGCAGCACCATGTCCATACTCAACCGAGTCTGCCCTGGACTGTTTGCGATCAACGCCTGCAGCTCTTCCAGATGGGGCGTGATTTTCTCGTCCATTTTCATCACCAACCCCTTTGCTCGCTGCATACAGTCTTCTAATCGCTCAACTCCATCCACCAAGATTTTCAGACTGTCTCCGTCCTTTTCAAGCTGCCCACTGACAATACTGGCTCCATCGGACTTCAATAGGAGCTCGGCATTTTTATAGACATCTGGAAAAACCACTAACTCCACCGCTCCAGAAAGACTATCGAGCTGTGCAAAGCACATGCGCGTGCCTTTTTTGGTAATGATTTCTCGCAAACTCGTCACTATCCCCAAAACCTTTACAGAGGATTTCGACTCCGCCTCTTGTAAACTCTCCACCGTATGGGTGATCCAGGGTTGAGCAATGCGGTCTAATCCTTTTAAGGGATGATCACTTAGGAAAAAACCTAAAACCTCTTTCTCATAGGAAAGTCGTGCAGAACGAGACCACGGAGAGCATTCGTCGAGGCGGACTTTTTCTTGCTCCGCCACATTCTCATCAAGAGAGAACAAACTGCTTTGTCCCAACTCCTGATCTTTTTTCGCCCTATCGGCTCGCTCAATAAACTTCGAATACCCCGCCATAAGTTGAGCTCGATTGGCTCCAAACCCCTCAAAAGCACCGGCCTTAATCAAACATTCCACAGTTTTTTTATTCACCCGACGCAAATCCACAACTTCAAAAAACTGCTCTAAACTCTCAAATTCTTTAGTGGCAAGAGACTCCCTCGCCTCCACTATGGACTCCACCGCCGACTGACCCACACCCTTAATGGCTCCCAGAGAAAAATAAATTTTATTACCCCTCACAGAAAACTTGTAGTCTGAGTGATTGATGTGCGGGGGCAACACCTCGATACTGTGCTTTTGCGCATCCTTGACGTATTTAACCACTTTGTCGGTATCACTCATCTCTGTGCTGAGCAGGGCTGCAAAAAACTCCACCGGATAGTAGTTTTTGAGATACGCCGTTTGTGCGGCCACCACACAATAGGCCGCCGCATGCGATTTATTAAAACCATACTTGGCAAATTCGGCCATGGTATCAAATAATTCTTCGGCCTTTTTTAGATCATGCTGATTTTCTTTGGCCCCTGACAAAAATCGAGTTTTTTGCTCAGCCATGACTTCAGCAATTTTCTTACCCATGGCTCGACGAAGCATATCGGCTTCACCCAGGCTGTAGTTGGCAATTTTGGCGGCAATGAGCTGCACCTGCTCCTGATAGACCACAATGCCGTAAGTCTCTTTCAGGATCCCCTCAAGCTCAGGAAACAAATAATCAACTTTTACTTGGCCCTTTTTACGTTTTAAATAATCCGGGATCATGTCCATCGGACCTGGCCGATAGAGGGCATTGATCGCCACGATATCTTCAAAACAATTGGGCTGAGCCTTTCGGATCAGATCTGTAATACCCTCGCCTTCAAACTGAAAAATACCTGCCGTATCTCCCTTGCACATGATCTCGTAGATACCGGGATCTGAGAGAGAAATCTCAGATGTTTTTATTGTCTTATTGCGGTTTTGCGCCACAAGCCTTAAGGCATCGTTGATATGCGTGAGTGTCTTTAAACCTAAAAAGTCAAATTTGATCAGGCCAATTTTTTCAGCATGTTTCATATCATACTGAACGACATTCTCCCCCTCAACGCCCCTGTACAATGGTGCATGAGAAACGATACTTCCATCGGCTATAATCACGCCCGCCGCATGAATACCCGCATGCCGAACAAGGCCTTCAATTTTCTGCGCCAAATCCATCAGCGTATTCACCTTAGGATCTGTCTCCATCAATTCGCGCATGCGCGGCTCAGTTTCAATGGCTTCCTTGAGGGTGATTCCCAGTTTCTCGGGAACCAGCTTCGCCACCACGTCCACTTCGGCATAGGTCATGCCCATAACCCGACCCACATCACGAATGGCGGCACGAGCCTGCAGTTTTCCGTAGGTGATGATCTGAGATACACTTTGTTGTCCGTATTTTTGCGTGACGTACTCAATCACTCGCTGCCGATTTTCCTGACAAAAATCAATATCAAAGTCAGGCATGGACACCCGTTCAGGATTCAAGAATCGCTCAAAGATAAGGTTATAAGGCATGGGATTTAAATCAGTAATCCCCAGTGAATAGGCCACAAGTGAACCCGCTCCCGAACCTCGACCCGGACCCACGGGTATGCCGTGGTTTTTCGCCCAACCAATGAAATCTTGAACGATTAGAAAATATCCATTAAAGCCCATGCCATCAATAACATTGAGCTCGTAATCCAGCCGCTCAAAATATTTACTCTTATCTTCTTCTGGCACTGTCTCGTTTCTTAGCGCAAGCTCCGCAAATCGCGCCTCTAAACCCTTTTGCGACAAGAAAGACATCTCTTCTTTTGTGTCTCGACCCTCTGCTGTGGGAAACGACGGCAAGTGGTAAATGGGCTTGCCCTCTGAGTCTTTTAAGTGAAATTTTATGTTACATCGATCCGCCACCTCTAAGGTGGTGTCGCAAGCCTTTGGCAAATCCGCAAACAGTTCACGCATTTGCTCGGCACTTTTAAAGTAAAACTGGTCTGACCCTAACCGGAATCGAGTTTCATCCTGCAAGGTCTTGTTGCTGCCAATGCAAATCAACACTTCTTGCGCAATTTGATCACCCCGCTTGAGGTAATGGACATTATTTGCGGCAAGCATTGGTATTTTACGTTCATGAGCCACTTCCATTAGAAAGTGGTTTACGCCATCCCAATCCTTGAGGCCTGTGCGATTCAACTCAAGATAAAATCGATCCCCATAGATTTTTTGAAAGGCTTCAATTTTTTTAATCGCCTCGTCTTTGCCTTTGTTTTGAAACTGCCATGGCACTTCACCCATCAGACCGCCTGACAGGGCGATCACATTGTCGCTGTACTTTTCAAGAATTTCATAATCCACACGCGGCCGATAATAAAACCCCTCCTGATAACCCACCGAGCTGATTTTACAAAGATTCTGGTAACCTTCGTAATTTTGCGCTAGTAGCACCAAACGCCGATTCGGAACTTTAAGTGCGTCTTTATCATCACCCTTGATGTGCCGACTCTTTGGAGCCAAGTACGCTTCTAAACCAACAATGGGCTTTACCCCGGCAGCCAGTGCTGAAAAATAAAATTCAACCGCTCCGAACATATTGCCATAATCTGTAATGGCCAAGGCCGGCATGCCAAAAGCATGGGCCTGCTCACAAAGATCATTAAATCGACAGGTGGCTTCTAGAAGTGAGTACTGAGAATGAACATGCAGATGGACGAATGACGACATTTTACTCCCACTCAATGGTACCAGGCGGTTTACTTGTCACATCATAAACCACTCGATTCACGCCCCGAACTTGATTTGTAATTTTATTCGAGACCCGGCGCAAAAATTCATCTGGAAAAGAAAACCAATCCGCCGTCATTCCATCAGATGACGTCACTGCCCTTAAGGCAAGGACGTTTTCATAAGTTCGAAAATCTCCCTGCACACCCACCGCCTTAACGGGCAGCAGCACGCAAAAGGCCTGCCATATTTTATCGTACAACCCACTTTCTTTTAATGCGTTCACATATATGGCATCACACTCCCTTAAGGTCTCTAGCGATTCTTTGTTCACTTCGCTCAAAATTCGAATGGCTAGACCTGGGCCCGGAAAAGGGTGTCGCCACAAAAACGAATGAGGGATCCCCAGCTCTTCACCCAATGCCCGTACTTCGTCTTTAAAAAGCTCTCTTAATGGCTCCACAAGCTTCAGATCCAGATCTTTTGGCAGGCCGCCCACATTGTGGTGAGATTTTATGGTCACACTCTGGCCACGCAACGAAACACTTTCAATCACGTCAGGGTAAAGTGTTCCCTGCGCCAACCATTTGATGTCGCCAATTTTTTTTATCTCATCTTTAAAAATATCAATAAAGGTGTGGCCAATGATCTTGCGTTTTTGTTCTGGATCTTCGACGCCGGCCAAATTGTCTAAAAACGTCGACTCCGCGTCAACACCATCCACATTCAAGCCTAGTAGATTGTATTGATCCAGAACCTCATTGAACTCGTTTTTCCGCAAAAGACCATTATTTACAAAAACACAGTGTACACGATCAGCCCCCAAAGCTTTCGTCAACAATGTTCCCACGACTGTTGAGTCCACACCACCACTGAGCGCGCAAAGCACACCTTCATTCTCAGGCACCATCTGTTTAATCATTGCAGTGAGGTGTTCACTAATGGACGGCGCTGTCCAGTTGGGTTTGGCACCGCACAGCTCAAAGACAAAGGCCCGCAAAAGTTCTAGTCCCTCTTCTGTGTGTGAAACCTCAGGATGAAACTGAAAAGCCCACACCCGCGCGCTGATCAAAGCCGCAGGATGTTTCGCATCTGAAAAGGCTGCCACCTCAAATCCCGGCGGCGGGACCTTAACCACATCGCCATGACTCATCCAAACTTTTTGAGTGCGAGGGACTCCGCCGATGGGATGCACCCAAGTCACTTCATTAAAACCATATTCGCGCTCGTTTGAAGGCTCAACAACTCCACCCAGATCATAACTGATCAGCTGCATGCCATAGCATATCCCCAAAACAGGTGCTATCTCCATAAGTTCTTTTACAGCCACTGTAGGCGACTCAGCTCCCGATACGGAACTTGGACCACCGCTGAGTATGATGCCATCTGGTTTGCGGGAGCGAATTTCTTCGATGGGAGTGTCATATAACACTATTTCTGAATACACATTAAGCTCTCTTAAACGTCGAGCAATCAACTGCGTATATTGAGAACCAAAATCTAAAACTAAAAAGCCACCATCCATGACCTTCCCCCTAAAACAACAGTTCGTGTTTTTTATTAATTCAAACGATAATTAGGCGCCTCTTTAGTGATTGTCACATCATGCACATGGGATTCACGAAGGCCTTGTGGGCTGATGCGCACAAACTTGGCCCGCTGTTGCAACGACTCAATATCAGGAGCTCCCAAATAGCCCATGCCTGAGCGCAGACCACCTAACAGTTGATGTAGAATGGCACTGGCCGAACCCTTGTAGGGCACTTTACCTTCAATACCTTCTGGCACTAGCTTTTCAGCATCAAACACATCCGCTTGACCGTAACGATCTTTCGAACCCAGGCTCATAGCGCCAAGACTTCCCATCCCACGGTACACTTTATAAGTACGCCCCTGATACAGTATGGTCTCGCCAGGACTCTCATCAGCCCCTGCCAGCAAACCACCAATCATTACCGTGTTCGCACCTAAAGCGAGGGCTTTAGTGATGTCACCCGAAAACTTAATACCGCCATCGGCAATGATCGTCTTGCCTCGTTTTTTAGCCGCCTTTGAGCACTCAAGTACCGCTGTGATCTGCGGCATTCCCACTCCAGAAACCATACGAGTGGTACATATACTGCCAGGTCCCACGCCCACTTTCACAACATCGGCACCGGCATCCATCAGCACTTCAGTGGCCTCGGCCGTCACCACGTTACCGGCCACGAGAAGCGTGTCTTTAAACTGGGATGAGAGGTACTTCACCATATCCAATACATTTTTTGAATGACCGTGGGCCGTATCCACAACCAGTAAATCCACGCCCGACTCCACCAGTGCGGCCGCTCTATCTCGTGAGTGATTATCAACACCAAGAGCGGCTCCCACAAAAAGACGACCATGACCGTCTTTGGTGGCCTTAGGAAAAGCCTTCGCTTTTTCTATATCCTTGATGGTGATAAGCCCTTTTAAATAATTATTCTCATCAACGACGGGCAGCTTCTCAATCCTGTGCTTTTGCAATATCCCCTTGGCCTGCTCCAGGGTGGTTCCCACGCGCGCCGTGACCAATTGGTCTTTGGTCATGATATCTGACACGGGTTGGGTGACGTTGGTTTCAAAACGCAAATCCCTGTTGGTTAAAATACCTACCAACTGGCCATCCACCGTGATTGGCACTCCACTGATAGAATAGTGTTTCATCAAATCCAAGGCCGTTTGCACTGGCTGATCTGGGCCCAATGTGATGGGGTCTGTGATCATTCCACTTTCGTACTTTTTGACTTTTTCTATTTCACCGGCCTGTTGCGAGATCTGCATGTTCTTATGAACAACTCCGAATCCACCGAGTTGAGCCATGACAGTGGCCACTCGACTTTCTGTGACCGTATCCATAGCCGCTGAAAGTATTGGCATATTCAAAAATATATCACGGGCAAAGTAACTTCGCGTTTCTATTTGTGTGGGAGTAATTTCTGAGTACTGCGGCACGAGTAATATATCATCAAAGGTCAATGCCGAATTTTGCAGATCCTCTTGCATACTATTCTCCCTCTATGGCTAATTCAGGTACGGACCTGGCCCCGGCCCATCCACCATCATAGCTTGTATTTCTTGACTCATTCCTAGCAATTCAGAATCAATTCTTCGAGATTCCTCAATCAAATCAGCACGACAAAAAAAGCGCACATCGTTGTGCAGACAAAAGGAAATCACCTCGTCCGCCCGGCTTTCCAGTTTCTTAAGTTTTTCACTTCCTGAAAACTGAAGCTCAACAATTTGGTAGTGACCATTTGTGCGCACAAAATAACAGCGTTCAATTTGGACCCCCAAAGTAGAGAGCATTTTCTGGGTCAGATTATGAGGAGAGGCGTCTGTGCCGGTAATAGCTGACTGAGACATGGCTATGCCCGCATCTACTGGGCTCATCCAAACCGGAAGCACTCGTCGTTCTGTTTTATCTTTGAAAATCATCACTGGGCGCACTTGATCGGGGCCCACTGCGACTCCGTAGGGGAACATTTCTATCCATTCATCCACGGGCCGCAAACTGCATTCCACTCGACTACTCATTGAACCAAATCTCCATGTAAAACCTGCGGAAAGGCTTTTTGAATGTAAACATCCACCTGCCGTCCCACGAGATCTTCAGACCCAGAAAAGTGCACTTGTTTGTTCTGTGTGCTCCGACCCGTCACGCGCCCGGACTCTGAGTCAAATTGTTCCACCAAAACCGTTAGAGTTTTACCTTCATATTTTTTGGCCATGGGAAAAGCCAACTGCTTGTGTTTATCAAACAATCGATTCAACCTGTCTGACTTCACTTCTTCTGGCACTTGATCTGTGAACCGTGCCGCCTTAGTGAATGGGCGGGGACTGTATTTAAAAGCAAATATACTTTCGTAAGGAACTTCATCCAATAAACTTAAAGTATCCAAAAACTGCTCTTCAGTTTCGCCTGGAAAACCCACAATGATATCAGTGGACAGCGAGGCGCCGGGGAGAGTTTCCAGAATCATCTTGGCTTTTGCAATGTACTCTTCTCGAGTGTAACCCCGATTCATCCGCTCGAGCACTTGCGAATTGCCCGATTGCACAGGCAGATGCACATATTCCATAATTTTTTGCCTGTGATCTTGCATGATTTGCACAAGTTCTTTGTCGAAGTCTTTTGGGTGACTCGTGGTGTAGCGAATGCGTTCAATATCTGTGTCTGTGGCCAATGTTTTTAACAGTTCGCCGAAATTGGCCCCGCATTCTGACTTGTACGAGTTTACATTTTGACCAAGCAACGTCACCTCTTTCACTCCCCGCTGCACCAAACGTTGAATGTCGACAACAAGCTCTTGTAAGGGCCGACTGCGCTCACGGCCTCGAGTGAACGGAACCACACAAAATGTACAAAAATTATCACAACCCTTTGTGATGTTCACAAAGGTGGACACACCCGGATTTCGCACCAAAGTTTGAATATGATAGGGCTGCTGGTGCTCAAATTTGGCGGCAACCACTTTTTCATGGTTTTCTTGCACCTTGGCCACCAAGTCAGGAAGCTGATCAATGGCATCAGTTCCGAACACAAAATCCAGCAAGGGCACATCAGAAAGCAATTTGCCTTTTTCTTGTTGGCCTACGCAACCACCCACTCCAATCATTAAATTGGGGTTATGGGACTTTAGTTTTTTGTAGCGCCCCACTTCGGAGTGAACTTTATGTACGGGTTTTTCGCGAACACTACAGGAGTTAATAATGATCAACTCGGCCTGATCAGGTGAATGCACCGGGGTGAAATTGAGCATCTCCAAAAGGCTGTACATGCGCTCAGTGTCATTTACATTCATCTGGCAGCCATAAGTGGAAATATAGACGCCTTTTTGATCCATTAATGAATTTCCTTCACCTTTAAAAACGCAGTCATTTTGATAGCTTTACGCAACAAGGTTCACTTGTGGGGAGTTATAGACCCGGGGCCTCTAAAGGTCAAACGAGGGACAATGAAATTGCGCAGGCATTGGAGGCTTTTTTGTTGATAGCGCTTGCAGTCCGAAGCCACCAAATCCCCTTCTATCACCAACACCCATTGAACTTTTTTGAGCGTTGAGCTAGGAGTAGGAACTTTCCCCCAGGAGTAGCCATGGACCCCCGATTAAAGAGCTCGAAAAAATGGACACGACTGCCCAAGGAGCTGCTGGAGCAGATCGTTGGTGTGGTCTCTGAAACCTTTAAAAAACCACTGGCTGGCCAAAAGGTCATTGCCGAGGGCCGCATCTACCAAGCGGAGCTGTTACTGCGCGTGGGCCATCTAGAGCCAGGTCGCCTGCAACAAGCCAATTTTGAAGTGTCCATAGAATTTGATCCGAAAAAAGAAAATGCCCTCAAATTGATCCACACGGGGCTCGACGCCATTGGTTCGATGTTGCAGCAATATTTTGATGGCTTAGATTTGCAAGAATTTCCATGGGAGTGGCAGAGCTTTGAGCTCAACAAAAAAACGCTGCACCTCCGGGTTTCTACGGTGAATACAGACCTTGAAGCCGAAGCCGATCGACTTTTAGCAGTCGCCTCTGATGAAATGCTGGTGGAAGGCGAGGATCAGGATGTGGAAGAGCAAGCCGTCTATGAGATGCTTGGCCTAAACGATGACGACGAAGAGGGCGGTGGCCACACCACCCACTAACTTAGTAATCTTCTTCGTTTCGACTTCCGCCCTCAGAAGCCATACCACGAATTTCTTCGATATATGACTTATCTTCATCTTCAAAATTACCTGAACTTGAGTCATCTAGTTCTAACTCGTGCACAGCACTTAAGAAGTCTTTTTCTGAGCGCAAATCCTTGCGTAAAATTTCTATGAATTTATCCGTGTACCGAGCGGTCAACTCTTCGATGTATCGCTCAAGCTTACCACCCACTAAAATCTTTTTGCGGTTTTGAATCTTCTTCCAAAACAGCAGGTAATGATAACGACAGTAGCCATCCACAGTTGCCACTTGATCACAATCTGACACACGACAAAGCCTGCGGCCTTCGGCATCCGTCAGGATGACTTCTTCTGGCTCTTGCGGCTCTTCGTTTTCTAATGCGGACAGTTCCAGCTCCTCAATTACCTCAACGGGCGACTCCACGGGAGCGGCCTTGGCTTTTTTCACGGGCTTTTCAGCAGCTGGAATAACCTCTTTTTTCGAAGTTGCTTTTTTAGTCGGCGCCACGGCTTTTGCGGTGGTCTTTTTCTTCACGGTGGCTGCTTTCGCTACCGCTTTTTTCTTCGCCACTTTCTTAGCTACTGTTTTTTTAGTGGTCTTCTTCGCCGCTTTTTTTGCCGGCTTCTTGGTTGTTTTCTTTACAACCTTCTTTTTAGCGGCTTTTTTTGCGACTTTTTTATTTTTCTTCTGAGTTGTCTTCTTTTTAGTCGTTTTTTTCACGACTTTTTTCTTTTTTGCCATAGCTATCTCTTGTGTGTCATTTCCCTGAATTGGTCAAGCCAATTAGGCCTATCAAAGATGATCCGCTCACCAAAGTCGAATATTCCCGGACTGTGTCCGCACAAACAATCGACCGGATCTTTGACCTTTCAGCCGTCCTTCTCGCACCTTCAGCGAAGGATAACGATTCAATTTCAAATAATTGGGAACATAGAGGGTGCCCTCTTCAGTTCCCAAATTAGCCCAAGCTCCTGACCCGGGCGCGCGCAAGCTCACCTCGCCTTGCTCCGTCTTAATACGCACGTCGGCTTCGCCTTTCACCGCTACGGATACGGTACCTTCTCCTGAATGGCCACGAATGGCGCCTTCATGGTCCAAAATTTTCAAACTCCCTTGCCCATTTTTAAACTCAATACGGCCTTTCACATTTTCAACCACTGTGGGCGACTTAAATGCCGTAAGATAAATACTGCCTTCCACTTCATCTAAATTCGTGACACCAGAAAAGTTCTCCACAGAAAAGGGGCCTTCCACCTTCTTCGCTCGCACATTAGCGTCATAGGTTTTAACAAACACAGCTCCCTTGTGATCTTCCACATTGAGCTGGCCCTTTTGCAAAAAAAGCCGCGCATCGCCCTCAACGGATTGAATGTTGAGTTTTCCAGCTAATTGATTAATCTGAATGTCACCCTTCCAATTCTGCACTGTGACATTGCCCTCTCGCCAATTCAACTCCACCGGCAAAGCGGCTCCCCGAATCTCAAGCCTGTAAGCCGGAATCCCGCCCGACATCAATAATTTGGCCCAACTCTGCTTAGATTGCGGACTTTCCACCTCAGCAAAAATCGTCTGACCATCTTTACGCACCGTAAAATGCCATTCATCGCCCATCTGCTGAGCAAAGCCCGGAGCCGATGAGGATTGGGACTGCACCAACTGAATCACCACACTTTGCGCACCAGGCTCAGCAACCATTTTTACGTCGCCAAAAAAACCTTTTACATTCAAGCGATCGCCCGCCGACACTCCCATGGCCATGGGTTTAAACCGCAAGTCGCTGGCTACGGCCGGAAAGGCCCAAAACACAAAGCCAAACACCAACAACTTTTCAATGAGTTTCAAATTCATAGAAACACCCTTTAAATGACACAGCACAGTGGGGTCACTTTTCAAACAGAGTAATGCACTTCTTTAGGGAGTGCAATAATCGGTGAGACACATCATGCAGTTGCGGTTTTTTTACGCAAATGTCACCACTTTAACAAATCACCAAAGCGAACTGCGCCTTTGAGTTGACAACAGACAACTCCCCCTTAAACAATTGCAGCCATAAAACCGCAAACCGTGACATTAAAGTGTTTCGGCCTGTGGCGAACAAGAACCCTCCTTCATTTTTTTAAGAGGATACAAAGATGTCTAAAGAAGTTTTCATTCTCAGCGCCAAACGCACACCGGTTGGATCATTCCAGGGAACCCTCGGCCAAGTGCCGGCCCCTCGACTGGGCGCCACAGCCATCACTTCCGCTCTACAAACAGCAGGTATCCCGACTGAACAGGTAGACGAATGCATTATGGGCGAAGTGCTTACGGCGGGAGTCGGCCAAGCCCCCGCTCGACAGGCCGCCATTTACGCTGGCCTTCCCACAAAAACAGCTTGCATGACCATAAATAAAGTTTGTGGTTCTGGGTTAAAAGCAGTGATGTTAGCTGCGGATTCCATTCGATTAGGCCAAGCTTCTGTGGTCGTAGCTGGCGGGCAAGAAAACATGACTCTGGCCCCACACTTACTTGAGAATTCACGAGCAGGCTACCGAATGGGGCACTTCTCAACCACCGATTCAATGATTAAAGATGGCCTATGGGATCCTTACAATGATTTCCATATGGGTGTGGCTGCAGAAATGTGCGTGAAAGAGTATAAATTTTCTCGTGAAGAACAAGATGAGTTTGCAAAACAAAGTTATGAGTGGGCCATGGAAGCCCAAAAATCTGGAGCCTTTGATGCTGAGCTCGTTGCCGTACAAATTCAAGATCGCAAAGAAACCCTTACCATCACCGAAGATGAAGAGCCTGGCCGGGCTCGCTTTGATAAAATGACCTCCTTACGCCCCGCCTTTGACAAAGAAGGTACAGTTACTGCTGCCAATGCCAGCAAAATAAATGATGGAGCTGCAGCCCTCGTACTGGCCAGTGGTGAAAAAACCAATGAATTCGGCTTAACTCCCATGGCAAGGGTTGTGGCCTATGCCACCCACGCCCAAGATCCAAAATGGTTCACCACGGCACCGGTTAGCGCCATAAAAAAATCCCTGGCACAGGCGGGATTAAAAGTCGACGACATCGATCTTTATGAAATCAACGAAGCTTTTAGTAATGTAACCATGGCTGCAATGAAGGATCTCAGTATACCCCGAGAAAAGGTCAACGTTCATGGCGGAGCTGTTGCCATTGGGCACCCCATTGGTGCCAGCGGGGCTCGAATCTTGACCACTTTGCTACATGCACTTAAACAGAGACAAAAAAAATATGGCCTAGCGACATTATGTATTGGCGGCGGCGAAGCCGTGGCGTTAATTGTGGAGAATCTATGAACAAGGTAGTGAATAATGCTTTTGAAGCTCTTGAAGGTCTATCAAGCAACATGACTTTGATCGTGGGTGGCTTCGGCCTTTGCGGCATTCCAGAGAATTGCATTGCGGCCCTTCGAGAAAAAGGCGTCACAGGACTCACTTGCGTTTCTAATAACGCAGGCGTTGACGATTTTGGCCTTGGTCTTTTGTTACAATCAAAACAAATTAAAAAAATGATCTCCAGTTATGTGGGCGAGAACGCCTTATTTGAACAACAATACTTGGCGGGTGAGCTTGAAGTGGAGCTGGCACCACAAGGCACCCTGGCTGAGAGAATTCGCGCAGGCGGAGCAGGAATTCCAGCTTTCTTTACTCCCACGGGCGTAGGAACATTGGTCGCCGAAGGCAAGGAAGTGCGACAAATTGATGGTCGCGAGTACGTTTTAGAGTCTGCGATTAAAGGTGACTTTGCGTTAGTTAAAGCCTGGAAGGGCGACCGCTTCGGCAACCTGGTGTTTCGGAAAACGGCCAGAAATTTTAATCCCCTGGCGGCCACGGCTGGCAAAATCACTGTGGCTGAGGTGGAAGAATTAGTTGAACCGGGTGAAATTGACCCCGACCAAGTCCACACCCCAGGCATTTTTGTACAAAGAATTTTTAAAGGCTCCAATTATGAAAAACGAATTGAGCAACGAACCACTCGACGGGATTAAACTATGGGCACACCACTCACGCGAGAACAAATCGCACAACGAATAGCTAAAGAAATTGAAGATGGTTTTACAGTTAACCTAGGCATTGGCATCCCCACACTGGTGGCCAACTATATCCCTGAAAACATAAGCGTTATGTTACAAAGCGAAAATGGCCTTTTAGGAATGGGTCCCTTCCCATCTGAAGCAAATGTGGATGCGGATTTGATCAATGCCGGAAAGCAAACCGTAACAACTGTTCCTGGAGCCAGCTTTTTCTCCTCTGCCGATAGCTTTGCCATGATTCGAGGCGGACATGTGGACCTTACTGTACTTGGCGCCATGCAAGTGGATGAACAAGGAGATATCGCCAACTGGATGATCCCCGGAAAAATGGTCAAAGGCATGGGCGGCGCCATGGACCTCGTCGCGGGAGCACAAAAGGTGATCGTGGCCATGCAACACGTAGATAAAAACGGCACGCCGAAACTTTTAAAAAAGTGCACCCTTCCTCTGACAGGTAAGGGCTGCATTAACACCGTGGTGTCTGATTTTGGCGTGATACAAGTCACAGAGAGCGGTTTCGTATTAAAAGAAGTGGCTCCAGGGCTTGAAGTAAGTGATGTGGTGAAGGCCACTGGAGCCCCGCTTGAAGTGGCCTCAGACCTGAAGGTCATGGAGTTTTAACTCCCTCGTTCACATTCTACGAATTAGGCCCTACGTCCAGTACCATTGGCTCTAGTTACCCCTCATAATTAAAATACTGGGAACTAGATAGCATTAAGTCATCTCAGGTGAGAGCGCTGGGAGCTAAATCGGTGGCGGGCCTTCTTGAACTAAAAAAGGGTGAAATTTTATTTAATGAGGGCGATGCCTCTGATGCCATGTATGTGATTAAGGCCGGGCGCATAGCTATCACCAAGAAAAAGGGGAACTCTGAAATTGAGCTGGCCGAGTTAAAGCCCGGAGAAATGCTCGGAGAGATGGCGTTTTTCGACAACAAACCCCGAAGCGCTGGTGCCAAAGCCAAGACCAACGCCACAGTTATTAAACTTCCCTTTGTAGCCCTACATGCCCAGTTTAAAACGTTTCCAGAATGGCTCAAGGCCATGGTTAAAACCGTCAACGCGCACTTGCGAAATGCCAACCAACGCATCAAAAATTTAGAGTCTTCACAATCTGGTACCGAAGAAATGTTCCCTCCGCACACGGTGACCCGCCTTTGTGCAATATTAAGCCTTATTGGCTATAAGTCGGGAAGAAAAGAAGAGACCGGGTTAGTGATCCCGCAGTGGACATTGAGAAACTACACCATTCAAATATTCCAGCAGCCCACGCACAAAATGCAAAAAATGATGGACGTACTCACCTCGCTAAACATCATGACCGTGGAAGACCTGGGCGAAGGCAAACAAAAAATAACAATCACCGATCATGAAAAACTCACTGGCTTTGTGGACTGGTACAATGAGTACCTGTTTAAAGACGAAAGTAAACGAGTGACCGTGGAAGAGCGCGAGCTACCCATCATCAGAGCCCTTATCCATTTTGGACGAAAACAAACGGCCAACGAAAAAGGCGAAGTCACTGTATCGCTCACCCATATTCAGCAAAATTCTCTTAAAGACCTCGGCATTCCCACAACCACAAACGACTCTGATGGTCTTGCCAAAAAAGGTCTTGTCCAAGATAAACAATCGGCCGAAGGAGGAGAGCTCACTCAAACTTTTCTGCTGCCAGAACTGGAGAAAATCCTGCCCTTTTGGGAAATTGTTTACACCATCGAAAAATACAATAAAAATTCTTAAACTAAACAAGTGCCATTGACCGCTAAGCGACAGTCATTCAATCATTTGCAACGAAGAGGCCGAGCTTGAGAAGGGGGCGCCCCACCCCCACTGTCACCAATGGTGTATACTCTTAAGGAGTTGGTCTTGGCCCCCTGCTGAACGGGCGCACCTAGCGTGAGCACCATGCGGTCACCGCGCTCTACAAGGTCATAGGTCAACAATAAAGATTCAATCTGCGCCATAGCCTCTTCTGTTGATTTATAGGGGCGAATAGAAAGGGTTTGAATGCCCCACACGAGTTCGAGCCGATTTAATGTGCTCAACAAATGAGTGACGGCAAGAATTCTCGCTTTTGGTCGATGCTTAGCAATAAGTTGCGCCGTTCTTCCCGACGTTGTTAGGCAAACAATCGCCGTGGCCCCTAACTTTTTTGCCGAAAAGGCGGCACTGGCAGCGATAGTTTCTGGCACTTCCAATGTGGGACTATCTTCATAAAATTTATAAAAATACTCTCCCGTGCGCTCCACTTCGGTGATGATCTCATGCATTGTGCCTATACACTTAAAAGGGTACTTGCCGCTAGCTGACTCGGCAGACAGCATAAGGGCATCGGACCCATCTATAACGGCATTGGCCACATCTGTGATCTCGGCACGTGTGGGTCGAGGATTCTCCACCATACTGTCAAGCATTTGGGTGGCCGTGATCACGGGTTTCCCTAGTCTGTTACATAATTTGATGATTCGTTTTTGAATGGAGGGAAGCTGCGCTTGCCCCACCTCCACCGCCAGATCTCCCCGGGCCACCATCACAGCGTCACTTAAACTCACAATATCCTCAAGGTTGTCTAGCGCCTCTCGCATTTCAATTTTTGCCACAATCTGAGTCCGGGGATTATGGGCATTGATCAGTTCACGCAACTTAACAATATCACTCCCTCTTCGGACAAAGCTGAGCGCCACGTAGTCCACGTCATTTTCCAAGCCAAACTCTAAATCCACCAAGTCTTTTTCTGTTAAGGCCGCAACCGGCAAGTTGGCTCCTGGTAAATTCATACCTTTTCGATCTTTTAAAATTCCACCAAACACCACAATGCAGGTCACCTCATCTGGAGTGACCTTGACGACGGACAACTCAATTAATCCATCATCTAACAAAATTCGCGTGCCCACCTGGCAAGACTGGGGTAGCTCTTTAAAATCGGTGGCTATCAATGATCCGTCACCCTCTGGGGCCGAAACGGAAATGACCACTTGTTGCCCCTCAGTCAGATTCACAAACCCATTTTTAAAACGTCCCACGCGGATTTTTGGCCCCTGCAAATCCTGCAGTATAGAAATCGGAGCGTTGAGTTCAGAAATCAAGCGACGAATGTGTTTTATAACCTCTAAGTGAACTTCGTGTTGGCCATGAGAAAAATTAAGGCGAGCCACATTCATCCCGGACTCAATGGCCTTTTTTAGGCCGTCTTTGGTATTTGTGGAAGGACCAATTGTGGCAACAATTTTTGTTCGACGATTGGCAAGCATAATGCACCCCTAACTACATTCGAAGTATACATTAGCTCACCCCACAATCAAGTCTTGCGGACAGCACCTAAAACATTATTCATCTGCTCTTGATGCCGGCGCTCTGAGGCCTGTGCCTTGTTGTCGTTGTCGGTGCGCAAGCGGGCTAGGCGCTGTTCATATTGAATTTTTTGAGCCTCTAAATGAGCCGTTTGCTCTTTTTTTAGACTCTCTACAATTTGCTTTTCACGGGCCCCAGATTGACGTTTCACTCGCATCAACTGATCATTGAGCTCAGCAATTTGTTTTTTAAATTCTGAGATCACGCTGCTCAACCTGCGGCCACTGGCAGCATCGTTTTCTCGCATCTTCATGCGCAAAACCCGAAGGGCTTTTTCTTTTTCATCAAGCATGGTCGATCGCAATTCATTGCGCTCTTTCACATTGTTATCTTGAATGTTTTCGAGTGTTTTTTCATAATTTTGCTGCAGTCGCTTTTCTTTTGCCAATGAATCATCGCGAATAGTGGCTATTCTCTGATCCGCCTGATCTACGGTAAATTCATTTCTCTGCTTCAAATCGTTTGTGATCGTTAAGAAGTTGTCGCGATTTTTAACGTTCTCCGTCTCCATTTTTTGACGATAAAACCGAGCCGTTTCTTTCATCTGATCATTGGCTCTTTCTTGAACCGTGTAGATGTCTTTTCCATTTTGAACTTTGAAATCGCGCAGCATCTTGTCACGCTCATCCACCAAGAGATCAAGCCGCCGTTGGTAAGCGCGGATGGTGTTATTGATGCGAACGTCGGCCTTTCTGTCTGTCTCCAGTTGATCTCTTACGCTTTTCTCTTTAAGAGATGAGATGGTTTCTTGAAGACGACGAATATCATTGTCGATTCGCGTTTGCACCGTCCCTTGGAAGTCAGCACCAATTCGCTCACGCGCCCGCCGCTCACGATCGACCTCTTTTTGAAAGTCTGCTTTTGTTGTTTCTAGATTATCTTTAAAGCCATCTCTCAATATTCTTTCATGCTGCTTTCGCGCCTCTCGCTCTCTTGTCACTGAGGCCACATTGCTGTCAGCCATTCGCTTCATATCTCGGCTGTGACGACCATCTTGAGCTTTCATTCGCCCTTCAGCCTGATGCCTGTAATCGTCATAATTGCGCTTCATTTCTTTGACAGTGAGGTCGCGCTCCTCGCGCATTCGGCCCACTTCTTTATCATGCTTATCAAGCAACTGATCTCTTTGTCCGTCGATGGCTTCTTTTTGTTGAACCCTCATGTCTTTTAATTTATTGAAAAAGTCTTCATTGGTTTCTGACATGTTTTTACTATAATTTTCGGAGAGAGCTTCAAAACGGTTTTCGTTGGCTTCTTGAATGCGCTTTTTCTCTGACTGCGTAAAATTTCTTTGCTCTTGAATTTTTTGTTGTGTGGCTTGATTTAGGTTTTCAAGTCGCCGTTGCTGCACTTGACGAAGCTCTTGAATGGCCTCTTGATGTTGCTGATCGCGCTCCGTCAAAGTGGCATTCATTTTTTGGCGATACTGACCCATTTGTTCGCCGTGAGAGGATTTTATCTGCTCAATTTCTTTCATATGTGCGTCTGTGATCTGACGCAGTTGTTTTGTGTGCTTGCTGCGAAGATCATTTTCGCGCTTGCGATACTCTTCGCGAATTTTATTTGTGTCGTTTTGTGATGTGGAATCATTAACTGAAGACATAAGCCTCTCCTCCTGAGATCACCTATAATTTACTCTAGGTGTGGCTTTGCTACGCGGGTAACCCCGCCCCTATATCTTTAGTATATCCCAAAGTAGGCAGACCACCTAAGCCTGCCCCACGCAACAAGAAAGGATCTGGTCCTTGGCTGTAAGACTTTGGTCGCTTAGTGCTTCTCTTTTAACTTACGGGCGTAGTCGTCTAACTGGCGCTCAGCGGCCTTAAACGCATCACGAATGGCCACATATACATCTGTGTGAGCTTCATTTTTCTCTGGCTCTTTGGAAACCACTAGTTCTTGGCCAGGAACATGCAAAACAATTTGAATATGAAAAGAATGGCCCTTTTGATGGTGATGATGCGGCGATGCCACTGTGACCTTACAAGAAGTTATATTTTCAAAATGATTTTGCAGCTTTTCTGCTTTTTCTTCGATAGCTGCACGAACGGCATCAGAGGGGTCAAAGTCGGGAAAGGTTACAGTGAGTGGAAACATAGCTCTCTCCTAGGGAATTCTGTTTTTACTAGCAATTGTCTCCACTCATAGTCTTGAACCCTGCCGTCGTCAATGCACTGGCGTAGTCAATCAAAAATTAAGTTACTACAAGGAGATACTTCAACTTTGTATTGCCACTCCCCATTAAATTTTGAAGGGCTCACTCTATTGGTCCAGGTAGAGCTTTTTTCGGTATTGCCGGAGAATCTTTTGGGTTTCTTGTTGCCAGTGCCGCTTGGCCGCCTGTCGCCGGGCTTCCTTACCCGCCACCTCGGCCAGGTGGCGATTCACCAGCTGCCGGTGCCAAACACTGGCGGCCTCCACAGCCTCTTCCCAAATGGGGCGGAAGGCCAGAACTTCTGATTTGAAATCCCCGGAGTCTGCGTCAAACAATTGAGCCCATTTTTTTAACAATGGTTTTATGGCCACCGGGCGAGCCAACTGGGTTTGGGCCACACCGTTTAGTGTGACTAGTCCCATCTCTTGCTCAAAACCAGGTTCTAGCAAGAGAGGCTTTTCACCACCCAAAAGATGCACCTCGGCAGAACCAAACAACAAGGAAACCTTCATTGAGTGTTTGCTTTTTTCAAGGAGGGCTTTGCCAGACAATAACTGACATTCGCCAAACTCCGATCGAATCGAAAAACTTTCGTTTGGCATCACTAGGGCATCCCCTTCAACCATTTGCATATGGCTACCACTCAGGCGCACCATAGCTGCACCAGGCGCCAATCTAACAGAGGCCGCTTCCCAATTAAGAGTTTGCACACTCTTGCTGTTGTTACGGATAGCACATACGGAAGCGCTTTTCCAACAGTGGCGGGGTTCTTCGATCAGATCCACGGGACCGCCGCCGCTAAGTTTATGCGCGTCTAGATCAGCCGAGGCCACTTTTACTTCTACAGTGAAGGCAAACCACGCCATCATTAGCCTGAGTGCCAATTTCATAGGTCCACTGCCTTTAGTGAATGATTGGCCTGAGAGGCGAGCTCTCGCTGAGGATAGAGGCGAAGGATAGTTTGATAAATCTCTACCGCTTCTTGTTTGCGATATTGAGATTCATAGATCTTGCCCACACGGAGCAGAGCAAAGCCGGTCAGCTCACTCTCAGGAAACAACTCCACCATGTGGTTCACTGTAGCCACGCAATCTTCGTACTGGCGCAATTGAAATTGTCCCTCTACCAAAAGAAAATAAGCATCCACTATTTTTGGAGAAAAGGGGTATAGGCGAAGTAGCTTGGATAGCATCGCATTTGATCGATCGTATTGGCTTTTTCGAAAGGCCTGAGTGGCCTGCTCATAAAGACGATTGGACTGCGCCAGCCGCACTTTATCATAATCGGCCGCACCCACCACAGAAGCCAGTTGCCGCAAAGGGTAACTGCGTTCGCCCTCGCCTTTTTTCTCGATGGCCTCAGGCAGCATCACAGCCACGTGTTGCTTAAATTCAGAGAGTTGAGTTTGCGTCAATAGATGGCGAAACTGTTCCCGATCCAGCTCGCTCTCTAGAGAAGCCACCTGCTTCTGATATTGTGTCACACCGCTGAAATGGTCATGGAATTTGTAATTGGCATACACCATAACCAACGCCATCATCAGCGTGACTTCTATAAAAAAATCCCGTTCTCTTTCCATCACTGACTCTATCGGCCAATTCCAGTGAGTCCATGAGGGTTTACCTGTAAAACCTAGTCCTTTGGCTCTCCCCTATTCATCGCCATTGACTCGACACCAAGGACTATGGTCTAGTTGCCTCTGTTCGCTGACTGAAAACTCGGGGGAGGGATTCAATGACTCGGCGTTTAATCTACCTATTAGGATCGGTACTTTTTGGTCTAGCTTCTGGCACGAGCACGGCTTTTGCTGACAATTTAAATAATCGCCAACGTCGATTGAGCACCCACTACCTTTCATCCACCAATACAGGACAAGAACTTCTGAGGCCCTTTCAGAGCACCGACGATTATTACAATCGATTTAGTATTGGCGATTTATGGTCGCCGCACCCAGAAAAATTATTCGAGATAAAAGCCTCAAAACAAAGTGTGCAATTTCGATTAAACGGTGACTTACTTGCAGCATCCCCTGAGTACTTAAGCTGGGTGCTGGCTCAGGCATTGGTGCAGTATCGTGCGGTATCGGTGGCACAAAAGTTTGAAGCTGATCCCATGCCCTACTTCATTGAATTCTCCCAATGGGAGCTTTTAATAAGCCTAAAATACTGGGAAGAATTTGGCGCCCCTCAAGACTTTGATTATGCCGACCATCCCATAGAAAATATTCGAAAGGTGCCCCAGCGGCTGAACGCCAGCGTGAACCAATGGAATAATATTTGGAGAAATCAATCAAAAGACCAATTCCTGATGCAAACCGAACGGCGCCATTTAAACTTGGGATACCCCAATCAATCCCTAGTGGACTTTGCCCGCACAACCACCTCTGATAAAAACCGCGAAGCCGCACTCATATTGCTGGATGCTTTTCATCGAGATCTTGAAAAAGAGTGTCAGCGTCGACCGCGGTGGTGTCGCTAGTTGGATAATAGACGACTGCGGATCTTCTCGGCAATCACACTCAAATCCTGGCCCGTGCAAGATCCTTCATTGTAGTGGGTGTTGCACATCACGGCCATGACCAATCGTTTTTCTGGATCTTTAGGGTGAACCACCACTCTTGCGTCATTTCGACAACGCAATCCACCCGTGCGCCAAGTTAGTGTTCCTGTTTTACCATAGAGATTAAGACACTGTTCACCCGAGCGACAAAAGGCTCGCCCCAAATAACCCACTGGCGCCTTCGACCCACCAATTAAATCTTTGAGCCACTTCAGGGCTACAGATGACAAATTAGAAAAATTATTTGACTCCACAGCGGCCCACAAATTGAGCAGTCCATTTACGGAGGCCCGCTGAGTGGTTAAGCTCGGCAGCCCGTAGGTTTTTTCGGGCTGCGGCACAGAACATCGCGCCCCTGATCCATACAATAAACCAAGCCAAAGTCCTTCGGGCCCTTCACCATGAAATCCCCACTGCCTCAATTGGTCATTCAACCAACAGGGGTCGTATGTGTTCGGCGAGCGACCACCGCCCACATGTCTTAAATAGGCTTCATTAATAGCACGACACACTTTTCCCGCGTCTCGATTGCCATCACGAAAACCACCGGGCCTGTGATAAATCAGGCTACTTTTGATATCTTCAGTATTTACAAAAATGGTTTCGCCCAAATCCACGCTGGCAGGTGATGTGGGCCTTGTGTCAGATAACTGTAGATATCCTTCCGCCTCAGCCGCCAGTGCGCCCAGGGCGCAAGTGATCTTCATGGTGCTTGCTGCACACAATGAAGCTTCACCGTTGATAGAACCCCACTGCTCCACCTCACCCGTGGCACCCAACTCGGCCAAACCAATCGCCAATGTGCGTTTGCGAATCAAACGCCGAAGGCTCTCTGGCAACTCACCGGCGGCTTCACTGATTAAGCTTTGAAACTCATCAGACCGAGTGTCTGATGACAGCAGTTCCCCTGGCAGCGACACAGCCCCCCATGCGCGCCAACAACAAAGCACGAAAAGAGCCATTGCAAGGCCCCGAAACCATTCCCCCATCCATCCCCCATGGATTGAAAAACTTCTAGAATTTAAATGATAAACTTAGATTTCGAGCGAAAGGTATCCCTTTCGCGGAGGCTAGTAGCTTTTGTAATATTTCTCGCAACTGGTTTTGTAAGTTTCTTGGGTTGACTGAGAACATCGTTTTAATCCTGAGTCTTTCACCATGGCTAGCCACTTAGATTCTTTAGTGCTCACCGACCACTCGCTGACTTTTTTTCTGAGTGACTCTAGTACTCGGTAATTTCGCCCCCAAAAACTATCCACCATGCCCGTGTAATCACCTAACAGTGTTGCCACATGTTTTTTAATGAGATCCTTGCTGTCTGGCTCGATGGCCATCAGGTTTGTTACATAATTTGAATACCACTGAAGACGCGTCGCCGGCCCCTTTGCCTCTTTGTAGGATTCTTCAAACCATTTCAAAGCCTCTTTGTTCTGACCCTCTTCTTTTGCGATATACCCAAGAGAAGACATAAAATAATATGGCTTAAGGCCCGCTTTAATTTCACTTTTTAGAATTTCCTTGGCCTCCTCAGGATTCCCAAAGGCATTAAGCAGATAGCCCGCATGATTCACTAGCGTCACACGCTCATGAGTGTCTTTCACCACCCGCAAATCACTATTTAACGATGATTGCAAAGCCCGCCGATCGGCCTCGTCTACAATATACCCCTGTTTTTTAGAAAAACCCGCCAGTGGGTAAAAGCTGGAGTAGTAGTTATTTCGACTGACACCTTTTGAGTTTCTAAAAACTCGCAACTGTTCAGCATAGAAATTCATCCATGCCTTTCGATCTCGGTCATCATCGGCGGTTGTCAAAAATTGAAGGTACTCATCGCCAGAATAGGCAAAAAACACCATGTTTGCGCCCAACGTATTTTTATCAGCCAGCAGTATCTCTACTCTTTTGCGATATGTTTGGCGCTCGGGGTCTGGCAACAACTCACCCTCTTTCTTGCTTCCCAACTTCAAATCAAGTGCTGTCAAAAACAGTGTGGCCTTTTCCGCCGCATAATTTGCACTGTCTAGTTTTGACTCCAATTTAAAAAGTTTGTCTAAAAAGGGTTTTGGATTTTCTTTTATATCTTTATCTTGTGACCAAGAGTAGTTCACCAATGATTTCAGTCGACCTTTATCAATAGAATCTGAAATCAATAATTCATCTAGCACCTGGCCAACGGGATCCCACTGATTCTTTGCAAAATTCATGGTGGCCACGATGTCTTCTGAGGAGTTATAGGGAGACAGGCGTAAAATCTCCCGCCCTTGAGGGGTCAACAACATCAATGTAGGGTAGCCATAGGCTTTTAGTTTTTCTCCCCATTTCTGTGCATCTTCCGTGTCACCATCCAGATAAACTGCCAAATAATCTCTAGTGGCTTCAATAAATTGTTTTTCCCGAAACAACGTGGATTTAACTTCATTACAGGGCGGACACCAATCAGCCCCCCAGTAGACAAAAAGCGGCTTGTTTAGTTCGAGCGACAGCTTAAGTGCAGCATCCATTCCCTGCTTATTCCAATGGATTTCTGCCGGAGTTGCTGACCCCGACAGTTCTTTTTGGGACTTACAGGCTGTGAGGGCCGAAAGAATCACACCGAATAAAATCTTAAGGACTTGTTTTCTTTTGTGTCCAAACTGCGAGAGTCTACTGAAGTCAAACATGAAAATAGTCTGCATTTTTTGCATGGAAGACGCTCGCTTTCTATAAAGATGAAGCCCATTACATAGCTTTAGGAGTTTCTATATTGAGTAACTTTAAGCCATTTTTCAGCACAGCCAATGTAGCTGATACCAGTGCTATTCGTGCCGCCTCAACCTCAGGCTCAACACCAAGCACTCTGCACTTGTGATAAAAGTGGTTAAAAGCACGGCACACGTCAAGTAGGTAATGGGCGAGCACATTGGGTTTGAAACCTTTAAAGGCCACATTCAATATTTCAGGGTAACTCAATAGAATTTTTACCAGTTCTCTTTCTTCACTGGAGTCCAAATCCACAGGCATCGAGGGCGGCACGGCTTTTCCGTATTTTCGCAAAATACTCTCGCACCGCACACAAACGTATTGAACATAAGGGCCACTGTCCCCTTCAAAATCAAGCACTCGATCCCAATCAAAATCTACATTTTTCACACGATCGTTGATCAAATCGTTAAACACGATGGCACCCACGCCGACTTTTTTAGCCACCTCATCTTTGTCGTCGAGGTCTGGGTTTTTGCTTTCGATAACTTCTTTCACCATATCAATGGCGCGTCGAAGGACATCTTCTAAGAAAATCACATTGCCTTTTCGGCTGGACATCTTGCCCACATCTTTAAAACGATACATACCAAAAGACACATGATGGCAATCCTTGGCCCACTCGTATCCCATTTTCTCAAGAACCTTAAAGACCTGTTTAAAGTGCAACGTTTGCTCAGCACCAACCACGTAGAGATTTAAATCGGCTCCCAACTCTTCTTTTCTATAAATGGCGCTGGCCAAATCGCGAGTGGCGTATAAAGAAGCCCCATCACTCTTTCGAATCAAACAAGGCGGCATATCGGCATCATCAAGCTTGACCACCACAGCGCCTTCACTTTCTTCCAAAAGACCCAGCTTTTGCAATCGATCCTCAACAGCCTTCAAGCGATCGTTATAAAAGGACTCCCCACGCACTAGCTCATGCTTCACACCCAACATGGCCCAGAGGCGATTGTAGTCCTGCATGGAAACATCAACAAACATTCGCCAAAGGTCAGCAATGCCCTCATCGCCATCTTCAAGACGTTTAAACATTAAGGACCCTTCTTTTTCTATTTCAGGATCCAATTCGGCTTCGTCGTGAAATCTCACATACAGTTTATACAGCGATTCAAATGGCTCGGTGGCAAAAGGATATTCGCTGCCCCATTTTTGGTAGGCATATGCCAGTTTACCAAACTGCACACCCCAATCTCCAAGATGATTAATACCAATCACGTTATAACCTTGGGAACGAGCCAAGTTGCAAATGGCCTGGCCAATCACTGTGGCTCGCAGATGACCGATATGCATGGGCTTTGCGACGTTGGGTGAAGAAAAATCGATGACGACGGTTTTTCCAGCTCCCAGTGATGAATGCCCCAATCGATCGCCCTCTGTACGCACGGCCTCAAGCAATAAATCCTGCAGATGTTTATCTGAAAACTGGAAGTTAATATAACCATTCACCGGGGTCACAGATAGTAAACCCGGAAGTTGCAAGCCTTTGATCTTTTCAGAAAGCTCTTTGGCTATCAATGGCGGCGCTTTTTTTAAGGTTTTTGCCAGAAAAAATACGGGCATTGCCAAATGCCCGTGATCGAGCTGCTTAGGCGTTTCCATGAGCGGAACCACCTCATCAACAGTGAGCCCAAGTTCTCCTTTTATTTTTTCAGCCACATGCAGCTTTAGCTTTGTCAACATCTTTAATCCTGACGCATTTTTCTATAGATTCCTTAACCTATCTAGGATGTGGCCGGTTTTCAAGCTTGACCTCATGTCACTGCGCGAATTTCTTGACCGATGAGCTTGTTCCATTTAATTTCGCTCTCCTCATTGAAATCAAGATGTCTTTTATTAACGACAACAGTTAGGTAGAGGTGGAATTTTGAATAAAGCAGAATTGATCGAGAAGCTCGCAGAAAAGACAAAGACCACAAAGACTCAGTCAGAAAATATTCTTGACGCAGCCATTGAGATTATTCAATCCACCGTGGCCTCTGGAACAGAAGTAAAGCTTGTTGGCTTTGGCACCTTTGATCGCAGCAGTCGCCGTGAACGAAATGGTCGCAACCCAAAAACAGGTGAGAGCATCGTCATTCCTGCCTCTACCGTACCCCGGTTCCGCCCAGGAAAAGAATTCAAAGAAAAGGTCAGCCACTAAACGTCGGCCTTATTTGAGCCTATTTAAACAGGCTCAATCCTTGCGTATCAGTATAGAATTGTTCGGCTGCCCGCACGGGCTGCTGAATATCTCCCATGGAAATGGGTTTACCCTTGCTTAAAGTGGCGTTGACCTGTTGGCCGGCATCAAGCAAATCTTTATAAATTTGCTTGAGCTCCATCCATTGAAGGCCCAACACCCAATCACCCGCCGATTTCGGACCCACTGAGGCTAGCGCTCCCGTTTTTTGCCTTCGAAGCCCCGTTCGCCAACGCGGATAAAACCCTCGCCAGGAACTCGGATTTTTTGTTACTTGGCTCACTTGATTCTTCAAATCTCCGGCCAATTTATTTATAGTTTTTGATACAACAAAAAGGGCCTGCCGTTCTTGTTGAGTAAAATAGGTTAAGCTTTTCACGTGGGTTTTTATCTGTTTAGTAAATAAGTTTTGATTTTTTCCAAGAAAAAATTGCCGGCGCGCCTTTAATCCTTCAGATTCAGCCTCCACGGAATAAAACCCATCAGGCAGTCGTTCTTTTTTTAGATCCACAATGCCGTCACCGCCCCATCGAACAGTTACCACGTGATACACGCTTCGCCGATCCAGTACCTTGCCCCCATAAGCTTTAAAGGTCACTTTCCCTAAAAAGTGCTCGCTAGCATCCGTCTTGAGCACCACGCGAGGCGAATCCCCCTTCAATCCCGATAAGCTCAAATTTAAAAAACTGGGTGGTTTTTTTACAGGCGGAGGCTTTGGTTTTTCTTGCTGAGCCAACTCTACCTTCGGCGGTGGTTTTACCTGCTGAACCACATCGACCTTCGCATCGGTTTTTGGCTTTTCAGGAGCAATGGGCTTAGTCGGTGAGGGCACCGGCTGGTCCGCTTTTTTGACCAGCGTTGCTTTTACCGCTTTATCCGGTGGGAGCTCCGACGAATCCACTTTCTCTGGCTGTGGCGGCGCGGTTTCTACAACTTCTGGATCAGGTGAATCTGGCTTTGAAGATAAAATAATGGCCACAATGGCTGCGCCAACAAGAAGTCCAAAAAAGCTGAACTGTAATACGCGGGGATGAACAATTTTTCGCTCAATCCCGCGCCAGACTTCCTTTGCCAAAGAGTGCGAAGTGTTTTTTTTGTTGGACTTTCGTTTTTCGGCTGCTGATGCAGCTACGGCCGCTGATTTTTTGCTTTTTTTTGATTTGGATCGATGCTGTTTTTTTGAAGATGACCCTTTACTCTTCTTGGTGGCCTCTTCAACCAAATCCACCCCGTCCGCCTCCAACGGAATCACCGCAGAAGCCATGGTCGGCTCCTCGGGCACCGGCATTTCCATGATGTGAGCCAACATTTCAGCGTCCCAGGCCGTTGGGGGCTTAATATCAAAGTGTTGTTTTTGCGATGCTACCATGGGCGCATTCAATGCACTGTTAAAATCAGGCAGATTTGAAATGCGATACCACTCCTTCATCCCCTCTTTCCAAACATAATCAGAGTAACGACAACTCCCCTCATGCAGCATCGAAATAATCTGTTCTTTTTGAAACGGCCCCTGCTGAAAACGAATTCGCTTCCCGTTTTCGTCTTTGCTTTTTACCAACAACACCCAGAGGTCATCACCTTCAGGCTCTGGCAAATCTCGCAACAGCTCTTTGAATTCTTGAAACTCCTTTAAACCCTTCCAATGGCTGTCGCCCTCTAAAAAAACTAAATCAAAAGGTCCGAGACGGCCCGATTTGAATTCTTTAACAATTTCGTGAGTGGTCACGGGCCCTTGCGAACGCCCTTTTTTAAGATAGTACCACTTTTTCATAGGGCCACCTCTACATTGGCCAACGGAACCTGCTGAGATTCAAGCCGCTTCACCATGGACAAGTAGAATTGATCAAAATTGGGGTGACTCATATCTTGAGAAAGCACTTCTAATAACTTGTCGCCGCTTATGCGACCATTACGGTAGGACAGATACAGCTTTTCCCCCAACATGTGGCCTAGCAGCCGAGCCGCCTCAATGTAACTGGCCTTTCGCCTTGGCTTCACCTTCAGTGGCCGAAAACGATCGGTATGCACAGCAATCACTTCTCGCATTCTTTGATCCAATGCCAACAATAAAGCTTCTCTTCCATGATCATCGGGAGACGTGACTGCCAATTGATTTTTTAAATCCCGTACCGTTTCTGCTTTTCTTTTGTGATTGATTAACTTTGATACAAAGAAACCCACAGCTTCAATCCAAATGAGGCCTAGAAAATCTTGCGGCACCTGCCAAAAGAGCCTTTGCCTCTTACAAAGTTTTGCATGCACATATTGTCCAGCGAGACTTGCGGCATGATTAATGGTGTGACGAGAGAGGTAAAACAACCCGCTTTTTGGCAGGTAAAAACTTCGATCATTCCGAATGGAATATTCGGCTATGGTCTGAAGTCCGGGAGGCACATCTTCTACAAGACCTTCAAAAATACGATCATCGGCGGCACTGTAAACGGCCACATCCGAAGGGACCATCTTCACGGATAGGTCTTCGGCTACTAGTTTAATCAAATTAGAAATATAATCGGTAAAATCAACACTCTCATCATCATCTTCTTCGTCGTCAATGTCTTGATCAAAAGTGTGTTCGAGAAACATCAGATAGCTTTGCCACTTCACCCAAGGAGGCGAGCCCAGGATACAAAATCGCAAGTTGCTAGAAGCCATAACCTCTACTTCGTGCTCTAGGCCCTTTCGCGCCAACTGGAAATACAAACGCTCCGAGTTTTGAAAGATCGTTACGCAAGCGCCCCCGCCAGACAATTTCTTTCGCAATTTTTCAGGGAGGTGCCGCTTTGCCAGATGCAAGTCTCCGTACAGCACGTAGATCAAACACTCAGGGTGGCGTGCACTAATCTCCCCGATCACTGAAGCGGCGTGCTCATCGCGTTTAAACAACGACTTACCCGATCGACGAGATGCATATTTGTTCACACCAAAGACTCTGTACCCCTTCGATCGGGCCAAATCAAAAAGGGGGCGGTAGTTCTCCCACGTAAATCCCCACTTCAGGTCCCAGTCCACCAGTTTCAAAAATTCTTCTTCAGAAACTTCTCTGGCCATAAAGGCATCTAAATGCTTTTGGTGAACGGACTCCACGCACTCTAGCGCCAGACACACATTGCGAGTGTCAGGCAGGGATCTCAATATTCGTAAATGAGTGCGCTGGGATTGAGAAAACGCATGAAAATCACCGCCAAGTACAATCTGGGCCGCATCCACGCTTTTAAATAAGTCGCGATGACTCGCCGGTGACCACTTGCTAAAGAACTCCGCCTTGTAAGATAGAGCGTACTCACGCAAATCCTCCGGCTCGGGACCCAAAAATTGTCGCACTTGTGCCTTAATCTGCAGCAACAGCTTTTTGCGCGCCGCCAACCATCTTTTTTGCTGCGAATCTAGGACACTCACCCCTTTACCACCTTCCCTATCAGTTTTGCTGACCGCCGGTGGCTTGGCAAGAAACTATATTCCTATTGCCCACCCCCTTTTTTTTCGATTTAATGCATGCATTGAAGGAGACTCACCCTATGCCACGAAAAATGATGATTGCTGCCGTTTCTACTATTGCTGCCATTGGGTTTCATATTTATTTAACTCTACATTACTACTCCCTTAACTTTGGAGGTGGCGCCGGGCAAAGCGTCTGCAACATCAGCGCTGTTTTTGACTGCGACGCCGTGAGTGCCAGCCAATATTCAGAATTCCTCGGAATCCCCATGGCCCTTTGGGGAGGGATGACCAACTTGATCTTGCTTCTACTCATTGCGATTTCGGGATGGCGACTTGCAGACAACGCGTCAAGAGCCAGCCGAATCACCCTCTACCTGGCTTCCCTGGTGGTGTTGGCCTCAGTGGCTATGGGCACTGTGTCGCTCACTTTGATTTCTTATTTCTGCTTATTCTGCATCGCTACCTATATTCTGTCAGTAGTGACATTTGAAACCCTTCGACAAAGTCAGGATGGGCCCGTTTGTTCAAACCTGATGTCCGATACAAAGGCGCTATTCACCACCGATAAAAAATATCTACTGTTACTGGTGGCCATTCCGGCAGGTGCCTTTTTAATTCACACCTCAGCCCTATCCCAATACGGTATTGATCGCCTTGCTCAAAGAGTCAGCAACAATTTGGCCGACTGGAAGAACACAAAAACGGTGCAGCTCGCCGGAACTCCCATGCTCGTCAAAGGTCCTGCGGCCAGCGAGGCCAAAATGGTCATTAGTGAATTTGCCGATTTTCGCTGTGGCTTCTGCAAAGCCGTGGCCTCGCCGATTCATCTTTTTCTTAAATCTCACCCCGATGTACGTATGGAGTTTTACACATTTCCTCTTGATGGGGAGTGTAATGACGCTATCACAGGCAAGACGGGTCTTTCTTGTCGATTGGCAAAGGCCGTGCTGTGTTCTGAAAAGCAACAGAGGGGCTGGGATATGCATGACTACATATTCAAGAATCAAATGAACATAAACCAATTCAATGCCGTCCCTCAGATTGACCGAGATCTTGCAGCCTACGCTTCAACCATCGGCTTGAATTGGGACGATGTGGTCACCTGCATGGAGGCTCCTGATACCCTGGAAGCCATTAAACAGCAGGCCAAACTGGGTCATGATATTGGGATCAGTGGCACACCGGCTGTGTATATTAATGGTCGAAAAATGCAAAATGCCATTCGCATATATAAACAGTTACTTGAACAGGCCTATGCAGATAGTCAGTAACGCTGAATTGCTAGATAGGCGGTGTCGCGAAAGCGCCCCGCCTAGATAAGTTTAGATAAAATGGCCATGGTCTTGTCCACAAGATCATTGAATACAAGGCCAAAGGTGCTGCCAAGTCCGCCAAACAGTTCAATAAGAAAGGCGGCTGTCAGCACGATAAATGTCGTATGAAAAAAAGTTTTCACCACCCAGATGGTGGAGCGCATATCTTCAAGCTTGAGCTCTCGCTCTACTTTTTCAATTTTCCTTAAATAATACTTAAGCTCTTCAAAATGCCCCTTCACTTTATCCACGAGTTCTTGCTGCCGGGATCTCGAAAGCGCATTCAATCCCGGAAAATTTCTCTTCATTTTAATGGCGCTAATGAGATCATGGCAGTGCCCCACGTATCGCTCGGTGCGCACCCGAAACTGCGGATAAATCTCCAAAGCATCCACGTAGCGCTCGATCTCATATTTAGCTGAATCATAATTTCCAATCACCACAAGATGTAAAATCCCGTGCTGCAAACTATCCATCGGCCCGGCTTCAGAGGGCGCTGTCAGCTGTCTCTCTAGAGCATCTTGCAGATCATGCTGCATAGACTCCAGTCGAGCTTGTTCTAAAGATTGATAATCAATTTTCGCATTGTCCATACTTATGTCTACGGCAGAAAGCCCAGAAAACTTTAGGATTTTTTTAGGGTACCAGGTCCTAAATCGGGTCGCGATGTGTCAAAGTGGCCACATCAAAGGAGAGCAACGACGCCAACGGCACGAGTGGCCGCATGTCGTCTTCGGATTGCGTCACTTTCGTGCCGCAACCCGGATACGCCATGCACATCGTGATGTTGGCGTCGTTGCTCTCCTTTGATGTGGCCACTTTGACACATCGCGACCCGATTTAGGACCTGGTACCCTGGGCACGAGAGTGACGCAATCCGAAGACGACATGCGGCCACTCGTGCCGTTGGCGTCGTCGCTCTCCTTTGATGTGGCCACTTTGACGCATCGTGACCCGATTTAGGACCTGGTACCTTGGGCAATATTTTCCTCGTCTTTTTGACAGTGCATACCTCAATCTGAGACAATTTTTTTAATGAGGTGTCTTGTTTGAGCCAAGGAGGGACCATGGAAGACATCATTGCGACTTCCAATTTTCAAAACAATGATGATTTTGAGTCTGGCAAGGCGGAGCCCATGTTGTCTCACATTCCTGTGCCCAGCCAATTGCCAACGGCCCTTGAGCTTGATCAACTGCCCGATCACGTTTTGCGCAGCGGAGCTGTGGAGGCATTGATTCAACAAAACGACGATTTAATGGCACGACTTCGAGTGACATTGCGCCGGATTTCCGTTTACGAAGAACGGCTTCATAGAAGCGAATCTGAGAGGCAAAAGATTCTCGCTGAGTATGAGAACTTTCGCGATCAAGTTTTAGTTTTGCGCGAAAAAACAGTGGCACTAAGTGAACGTCACCGCGTTGAAGAAGAGGCTCTTGGCGAATTGCGGTCTCAAGTTCGACTGCGAGAAATCGAGTATGCGGAGCTCTATACCACGTCTCAAGACCGACAAGATGAACTTCAAAAAACCGTACAAAAATTAAGCAAACAACTGGCCCGATTGAGTCGGTATCGCCATAGAGTCCGGCGAGCCCTGCAAAATTTCCGAAACCAATTCAGCAATGAAAAAAACGAAATTGAATCGCAATTTACCCAGGCGCTCGAAAATACGAAAAACTCTTTAAATTCGCACATCCAAGAACTCACTGTAAACGTGAGCCTGCTTGACAAAGAAAAACGATATCTCCAATCAGAGCTTGCCTCCGAGACAGAAACAAAAGCCCGATTGCAGAAAGATCTCGCTGAAGCCGCCGAGTATATTTCTGAGCAGGCCAAACAAGCCACTGAAAATCAAACACGGCTGGTTGACACTTATGAAGACCAACTGGAGTCACTGCGACGAGACCTTGCTGATGCGTCTGCTGAAAAGCAACAGCTTCTGCGAAAAATGAGCGACTATGACAATGTCTATGAACGCAACGTAGACCTGGAAAATCAATTGATTCTCCTGAAGCGACAAAAAGAGGATTCAAAGACCGAGCTCGATCAAGAGATCATCCATCTTCAAGAAAAACTGGCTAGTTACCGGGTGGAGGCCAAAAACAAGACGCTTGAGAACGAGGGGCTTCGCGAGGACAAGGTATCATTGCACAATCAAATGCTGACCATCAAACAAGAGAACAATCAGCTCTCTGAACAGGTGGAAAGCCTACAGTGCCTATGGAGAGACAATCAAAAACAACTGGAAAAACAAAAAGACCAAAATGTGGCTCTTCAGAAACTCAATCAATCTCTCAGTCAAAAGCTCAATGAGTATCGACAACAAGCGACGCGCCTCAAAGAGGCTCTTGACCGAAATCAGCTGCAACAATCCACAACATCAGCAGCCACCACTGAACCTTCTCAAAATGCACCGAGTGATCACGAGTTCAGCCCCGATGTAATGAATCGCATTGATGAACTGATTCATGAGATCCATTCGGGTTTCACAAAAATGCCCTAACCCCTGCGGGGAGGGCCATGTTACTAAGACGCAGATTTCGACTCAGATCTATTTTTCTGTGCTGCTTTGCCCGTTGACTACGGGAAATGCGGGCGCAGGCTCAACAACGCCCGAAGAGGACTCAAAACTGTGCTTAGGTAGTTCCGTCGCAACAGCCACAGGAGGCTGGGGTGGGCGCTGCAAAGAAAGATGCGCCACGTATTCATTTTCAAAAAACTCCATCTGCCGGATCACACTATTGGCGCGAAATACGCGACGAAACTCAGCTCCCACACCGCAAAATCGCAATCCTTCTTTGTTGTTCTTTGTAAGATCAGCCAACCCTTCCACAAAGGGTGTTATCCCGCTGGATCCTATGAAAGAGAGACCCGTTAAATTAAAAATGACCTTTTTTCCTGAAAAGTGACGAACACAGTTGGCTCGAAAGGCATCAGCACTTTCAAAATCCATGAAGCCACCTAATCGCACAACAATAATATCACCAAACTCTTCTATTTTGGCATCCATACTCACACTCCCCAATTCAGGCTGTATAATTTGTGGGCGCAAAAAAGCCCTCGTTGAATGACATAGTTATTGAAACTGACCACCATTAACAGATTATAGCGTCCATTTTGGTGAGGCCTCAGGGCCAGATTTTAACTTTCCCTCTAAAGGACCAGTGAAACTGGCCTTGATCATTGCCCAGGAGATCATCGTTCATTAGACTTAGTTCAGGCGGCCATAAGCAAGGCCATTTGGTAAATCTATGACTCAACTTAAGAACTGGCTTCGACAAACTCTTCCCACGCTCACTGTTGGCGCACTCCTGACATTATGTGTTTGCGGTTTAGCTCTACTCTATTACCCGGTGCGATCGTTGCCAGATATGGAAAACGAAGGCTTTTTATTAAAGCTAATCCGGCTATCTGACCGCAAGGCCCTCGATATACGCTTTGAAAACCGTGGCCCCCGAGCTGGCTCTGAGCAGGTGGCCCTGTTGACTGTGGATGAAAAAGCCGTTCGCAGTGTGGGCCGATGGCCCTGGCCTCGCAAACTTGTGGCCGATGCTATTTCTGAAGCCTTGGATCTGGGCGCGAAGACTGTCGCCTTTGATATGGTGTTTGCCGAACCCACGCAGTGTTCAGAAAAAAATGACGACGCGGCTTTTGCAAAAATGGTTAAGAATTATTCTGATCGAGTCATACTTGGCACGGCCGCATCGGACACTCTTTCGCAACTGAGACTGCCTCCGCACACGGCCTATTGCCGCAATCTCATATATGAATTGTCACCCGCATTTAAAACCTGGGACAACGATCAAGAAATCATTAGCGTGTTGGATGAAAATGAAGTTTACATACCTTACCAAATAGGCGATGAACTCAAAAAACATCTAGAACAAATTAAAGATGATGTCCTTCACCAAAGAGCATCCTTAGACATCGTTGATCACCACGATGCTTTGATGGCTGCCACCGCCGCTCAAGAAGACTATTGTTTCACAAGGTGGTTGACCGAAAATGACGAACTCACCTCCATGTTTGAGTCGTTGTGGCCCCAATTAAAAGCCGAAGACGAAGATTTTCAAGCCACCTCTTACAAATCATGGGGTGAACACCTCAAATCCAAAACCCTCAACAACTCCGTCGACGACAGCTTTGATTGGATCATGAATATACCCTCTTTTTCTGAAAAAGCTTTGCACCAAGGTTTTTTCAATACGGTATTAGATATTGATGGCACCATTAGAGAGTCCCAGCTGATCAGTCGAAGTGGCCATCACTATATGCCATCAATCGCACTAAAGAGCTTTCTTGTGGGAAATCACTACAATGCAGAAATCACCTTAACAACCCACCCTCACGACTTGACCACAAGCCACATTTCCGAACTTCGCATCACTAACCTAGACACCGGAAAGGTGGCAACAACATTACCGATCGCCAGCCAAGGCCGCCTGATCATCAACTATGCCGGCGGGCATAAGATGTTCCCGCACGCGAGTCTGGCCGACCTTTTAACCGCAAAACCCACAATGACCGTAAGCCAGAGGCTCTTTGATGAACGCTCCAATCAATGGATTGTGCGCGATTTGGAAGTGAACAAAAAAGATTTTATCAAAGATAAATATTTTATTATCGGTGCTACGGCAAAGGGCATCTATGATCTTCGAGTGACACCCTTTGAAAAAGACTACCCAGGAGCCGAAACTCACGCCAACATCATAGATAATTTGTTGCGTGGTGACTTTCTGCGCTACCACCCAGATGAATTCAAATACATGATTGTCTTTCTCTTGGTGTTTGGCCTTTTGCTGACACTTATTTTATCCATTTCCGGCGCCATCCCGGGCGTTGTCATTGGCATTACGGCCTTTTTAGGCATTTTGTTTGTTGACCGAAACTGGCTGTTTGCCAATGGGTATGTGGTCTCCACCATCTTCCCACTATTCATGATCACCACGCAGTATGTGGGACTAACTTTCTTTCGCTATTTCACAGAAGAACGAAAAAAGCGCGAACTTAGATCCACCTTTTCAAAGTATGTGTCACCGGCCATCGTCAATGAAATCCTCAAAGACCCAGTTAATCTCGAGTTGGGGGGGCGCAAGGAAAACATCACTGTATTCTTCTCTGACATTAGGGGCTTTACTAGTATTTCAGAAAAACTCGACCCGAAAGAACTCAGTGATCTCCTCAACAGCTACCTCACACCCATGACAGAACTCGTGTTTGAAAACAGGGGCACCATTGATAAGTACATGGGCGACGCCATCATGGCCTTTTTCGGCGCCCCTATCCACTACCCTGACCACGCCAGCCAAGCTTGTCGCTGCGCTTTAGCCCACATTGAAAAACTAAAAGTCTTGCAAGAAGACTACAAACAAAGAGGCCTGCCGGTGATTGATATTGGCATCGGGCTTAATACGGGCGAATGCAGTGTGGGCAACATGGGATCGAAAACCATTCGAAACTATACAGTCATGGGTGACTCAGTAAACCTGGGATCTCGCCTTGAGGGAATCAATAAACAATACGGAACTCGAATCATCATTAGCGAATTCACCCACCAGGCCATTAGCACCACCTTTATTTGCCGCGAAGTGGATTGGGTGAGGGTGAAAGGTAAAGCGCAGCCAGTAAAGATATTTGAGCTCTGCGGCGAGAACACTGTGGAAAAGACATTGCAAACCACTCTGTTGCATTTTGAAGAAGGGTACAAGTATTACCACCAACGCAATTTCGACAAGGCGCTTAAGTCCTTTGAAGAAGCCGCCCGCATTTCGCCAGAAGATGGCCCCACAAGGCTCTACATCCAACGGTGTCACTCTTTTCAAGAGGCGCCGCCCCCTCCCCAATGGGACGGAGTCTATGAAATGAAAACCAAATGACGCCTCGTCTCCAAGGCTAGCTTATTGCTGTCAGCCACGGGCAAGTGGCATAATATAGACAGCATAACGCAAATGAATCTGAGACAAATAGGATTTTTTTCGCAGCATATGGGGATACAGCATGAAAGTTCGAGTGATTGGATGTCATGGTGGGGTGGCTCCCGACTATCAGACCAGTTGTTATTATGTGAACGATCGCTTTTTGGTGGATTGCGGCTCGGCCTGTTCTGTTTTAACTCCGAAGGAACAAAACGAAATCACTGATATTTTTATCACTCACCCTCACTTAGACCACATTAAAGATATTTGTTTTATCCTAGAAAACACCTTTGGGCCTCAGCGTGAGCAACTGAATCTCAGGTCGACTCCTGAAATCTTAGATGATGTTCATAAGCACATGTTAAATAATGTGATATGGCCTGATTTTTCAGTGATACCGTGCAACCCGGAAAAGGACCGGTTTATTTTAGGGTTTGAACCCATCAACCAACAAGTCCAACTGGACGACATGACCATTCGACCATTTAGAGTAAATCACCCCGGACACGCTGTGGGCTATGTGGTAGAACAAAATGGTGAGCACGTGGTTTTTACGGGTGATTCCGGACCGTGTGCGGAAATTTGGAAACAAGCCAACTCGTGCAGTAATCTAAAAGCCATTTTTACGGAAATCACTTTTCCCAGCCGAATGGAAGGTCTTGCCAAAGCTTCAGGCCATTTCACGTTAGAGCAACTTATGGACGACTATGCCCTCTTACAGAATAAAAATGTGCCTATCTTCATATCACACTTTAAGCCCGCTTTCTTAGAGGAACTGCTTGAAGAATTTCAGAAGCTGGCCCCTGATCAATTCAAAGTGATGCATGAAGATGACATCATTGATCTCTAACCTTCGGACTGTCTCTATTATTTTAACATGGGGGCTAGTAACTGGAATGCTTCCTGTTCCGGCAAAAGCCACAACAGCCACCGTGTCAGGGCTCTCTCTTCGAGCCAATACCATGTTGAGAGACAGCAAAAAAAAGCAGGTGGTCCTTAAAGGAAATGTCCAACTTGGTTTTAAAGACCTCGAAGTGCGGTGCGATCACGCCACCATTGACCTTAAAAACAAAACCATCACAGCCATAGGCCATGTCATTTTTCAAACAGAAACCTTGTTCTCTGAAAGCGACGAGGTCATCTACAATTACGACACCGGCAAAGGCACGTTTAAGAATGGATATATTCAATCAGGTTCTGTGCTTTTTGAAGGGGATGTGGTTGAAAAAACTGGAGAGAACTCTTTTGTCGCCCATGATGCCAAGTACACCGCCTGCACCACCTGTCCGCCAGCATGGAGTTTTTCAGGACGAACCATCGAGGCTGAACTCGGCGGATATGCATGGATAAAAATTCCTGTGTTAAGCATAGCCACGCTCCCCGTTTTAATATTGCCAGAAATTGCTGTGCCCTTAAAAAGCACACGCCAATCTGGACTCCTGGCGCCCGAATTTAGCTACAGTGACTCAGGCGGAACGGCTATTGCCCAAAGTTACTTCTGGGCTATTGATCGACACCTTGACCTCACCTTGACAGCTAAACACTACGCTAAAAGGGGCTGGAAGGGCTTGTTTGAACAAAGATATATGTTATCTAAAGAAAGCCACGGGTCCATCTCTGGCGCCTATAACTACGACAATGCGTTCAAACTGGCTGATGGTTCTTTGGGGCCGGCCAATCGTGGCTTTATTCGCTATCAGCACCGCCACAGCCTTCCTCACAATATGATCCATCGAGCGGAAATCAATTTTGCAACGGATCTTCGTTACCCCGGAGATTTCCCTGAAGAGATGAGCGGATTTGGAGACTCGGCTTTGGAAAACCGCATTTCCCTCACTCAAAACCTTGAAAATCAACATCGAAGTATCGAAGCGGCCTACTATGTAAACCTCTTGCAGACAGATCCCAAGGCCCCTAACCGAGATGCCGTGCATCGTTTTCCTGAAATTCGGATGGACATAACAGAACAAAAACTGGGATCAACAGACTTTTATTTTAATATGGATTTGAATTTCACATATTTTGCTCGCCTTAACTCGTCTTTTGATGACGTGATCAATGGAGCCGATGGCCTTGAAGTTACGGGAATCGTAGATACCACGTTTGATCCCACCATTGATCTTGTCCGATCCGGGCAACGCTTCTATGTTAACCCCACTCTGTCGTATCCCTTTCATATCGGCCCGCTTTTGGACATACGCCCCAGCCTCACCTACCACGAAGGACATTACTTTTTTGCTCCATCATCAGATATAGCTACATCTGATTATTCCCAGCATGCCATAAGGCGCTATTTACAAACGGATGTGTCGGCAAAAACCCAGCTGTCTTCTATCTTTGAGACTGAGGCCGAAGAGAATCAAAAATATCCCTCCGCGTTCAAACATGAAATCGAACCCGAGATCATTTTCTCGACGATTCCATGGACCAAACGGCCTGACCATTCGTTTTTTGGCGACTTTGACGATCAGCCCTACAGGCGCCGGGCTGAACCTGTGAGTGACGGCGATTTTAATGGGACAAATCGAATTCAGTTTGACTACCAAGACCGGCTATTTGCAAAACGTTTAATTAATCTGATTCTCACTCAAAGAATCATTCGCAAACTTTGGTATGGCGATATCCCCACCTATAAAAACACGGTTCTATTTCGATTGAGCCAATCTTATGATTTAAACGTTCTCGATGAACCCGAACCAAAACCATGGTCGCGCCTTGATTCGTTACTTAACGTCAACTCAGAGAATGTGGAGATCTATGCCAAGGCCTCTTATCATCCCTACGCCGGTGCCGTGAATTCATCTTCACGACTTCGTTGGTTATTTACGCCGCAAAACTTTATGGACTTCACTTACTCGCAAAACTTCGTGATCGACGAAAATGACATCTTTGATTATGGCAGCCGCGCTGAATACTGGGGCCTAGGCGGCGGACTGGCCAGCAAATACGTTGACCTCACCGGGCACCTCAACTTCTCAGCCATCTCAAACATCATCGAGTCTTGGGAAACTCAGGCCAACCTGAAACCCCCTGGCCGATGCTGGGGCATTGTGATGAGCCTTCGAAAAGTGATCGACCGCGACTTCTACGTGAATTTTGAATTTAATTTTGATTTCGGCGGCAATAAACTGAGCGGTAACGAAACTTAAAAGGAATCAATGGTAATTCCTGCAGCCATCCCGTCCCACTTCATATCCTCAGAAAATAGCGGATAAACTTGAAAGTTGTAACTCACTTCCGGCGGCAAGCCTGGATCAGGTGGAAGCAGCTGCTCTTGCATGCGCTGGTTCTCTCTCTCAATTTGACCTGGAACCACATACACCACATAAAGCCCAAGAAAGATCCCCAAATACAAACCCAGGGAGGCTCCGCGGGCCACATTTCTTAAGTTGTCACCTGGTTGCTCTGTAAACGCGAGACTGGCAGCCCCAACCAGTGTTCCAGCTAAAACTCCGTAGGTGCAACTCATCAAAAATTCTTGAGTAGGATCGGCCTGCGCCACTCGAGGCGACATACTGAACAACAGCGACAAAACCAAACTACATACAACGTATTTCTTAATAATCTTCACAACTTAAATTTTTACATAATAATCTAGGGAGTCAACAAATCCATCAGCCCATCTTCGAACACAAACACCTCATCATCTTGACTCACGACAGCAAGTTGGATACTCACGTTTTCTGTCTCTCTCTCGCAATACCATTCATAGGCTTCCATCAATCTTTTCGCCTGCCGAGCCGTCACCACCGGCCCCAGCCAATCAAAATTGACCACTGACTTTACTTCCACCAACAACCAGCCGCTTTGAGGATGCTTCAGAATCAAGTCGATTTCAGCATAGGGAGTTCGAAAACGACGCTCAACGAGTTCGTAACCTTGATCTGCGAAGTATTTCGCCACAAGGTTTTCGCAATGGAGGCCTCGATCATGAATGGCCAAGGAACTCTTTCACTCCAGAAAAACTTTTTCTATGCTCAGGGCATGGACCCCATTTTTCAATGGCCTGCTTGTGATCTTTGGTGCAGTAGCCTTTGTGCTTTTCAAATCCGTATTCTGGGTATTGAGTGGCCAAATCCATTAACAATTGGTCTCGCGTCACCTTAGCCACGATAGAGGCGGCCCCAATAGGAGGCGCACGAAAATCGCCTTTCACAAGCGGCGTCTGCGTTATCTCATCAAGACCAGGCACTCTTTGGTTTCCGTCCACTAACAGATGCACATGCGACCCTGGTTTTTCACCCAATTCTTTTAAAAGCGCAAGAACAGCCCGTTTCATAGCCAAAAGCGAGGCCTGCAAGATATTTATCTCATCAATTTCTTCCACTGAGGCAAAGCCCAAACAGACATTGTGATTGTTCTTGATTTTATCAGCTAAAACTTCGCGCTTTTTCGCAGTGAGAGCCTTTGAGTCGACAAATTCATCGGTACTTTGAGCTGGATCCAGTAAGGCCGCTGCGGCATAAACAGGACCCGCTAAACACCCTCGACCCACTTCATCAACGCCGATGATAATGGGTTCTTTAAGAGTTTTCCACGGATAGGGTTCGTATTTCATTTTAGGGCCGGTGCTTAGGCCTCAGTGTTCTCGGCCTTCGCCTCTGCGACTTCAGCAGTTTTTGCTGTGTTCACCGTGGCCTCGTCAGGTCGAACCATCTCGCTTTGTAGACGGGCTGCTCTTCCGCGGAGACCGCGAAGATAAAATAGACGAGATCTTCGAACTTTACCACGGGACTCTAGTTTCACCTGCTCAATAGCGGGGCTAGCAAATGGGAAAGTACGCTCAACACCTATACCGCTCGACATTTTTCGAACTGTAAATGTGCGACCCGCGCCTCTACCTTGGATCTTGATCACAACGCCTTTGTAAACCTGTGTTCGAGTTTTGTTACCCTCGGTCACCTTGACCGAAACGCTCACCGTGTCACCGGTCTTAAACTCTGGGAATCTATTAGCTTTTGCATTTAAGGCTTCAGCCACTCGTCGCACTATGTCCATAGCATTTCTCCACCATTGTGCATGGTCCACTTGAATTTTGAACGGCTAGACCTACCATGAGCCAAGAAGGCGGTCAAGACAGATGCTGACTGCGGATCGCACCGAAAGATGCCGATAATCATCCATGGAGGCCCCCACAATGGGGTCCAAAATGTAGTCACACTGCTGAAGAAGGCTGTCGTGCAGCCCAAAACCTGTCCCAAACAGCAACAACAGGGGCTTTTCGGGATCTTTTTGAATCATGGTGCGCAGCTGTGGAAAGGTGATTTTGGGGGCCACAGACAGATCGCGTGCGGCCGTGGCCACCACGATGGGCGGAGTATCAAATTGGCTTTTTACCTCCTCCACCGTGGCCGCAGGTTTTACAATCCCAAGGGCCGTTCGCCGCATAGGATTAAATTCCTTCCCTCGACCCACCTGCCAATGATCCACCACTCGTGACACAAACATCAGCTGTTCTTGCATGCGATTGACAATGTAATATCGAGGCACTCCGTATGTGCGTGCCGCACGTGCAATATCATGAATATCAAAGTTGGTCACATTGGTGACCACTTCGGTACCTGCACTATCCACCACAGGCCAATGCACTAAGGCCACATTCACATTGTGCACAAATCGCTCAATCATAGTCATTCACCTGATAATATCTTGTGGATCTGAGAATTATTAAAGCCCCACACCGACAGCTCGTCCGCCCCTATGGTCTGCGCCCAACGAAGCGCTTCTGATAATTTCGAGTTTAAAGAATCAGCCTCCATTGTCGCCAATAGGTCCGGCCGCAAGCACCACGTTCTAAGTAACGAGACTCTCTGTCGTTCTTTTTCTATACGAGCGTGATCTCCCGAAACCAGAGTTTCTGGAACATTTAGCCCTTGAAACTCACGCGGCCTCGTCCACTGCGGACACTCAAGGAGACCTGACGAAAAGCTCTCTTTCCATGGCGATTCATTATTACCTAAAACCCCTGGAATAAATCGAGCCACAGAGTCTACCACAGCCATGGCGGCCAACTCCCCTCCTGACAGCACAAAGTCGCCCAATGAGATTTCATCATCCACGTACTGACTGATAATTCGCTGATCAATGCCACCGTAGCGGCCGCAAATAAATGTCACCGCTTGATTGGATGCCACCCATTGATCCGCAGCCCTTCGCACCTTTTCATCGTCCCATTTTTGCCCTTGAGGCGAGAGATACACCACGTGTCCAAGCTGCTGGTGCTTTTCTAAGTGCTCTAAAGAATCAGATAGCGGGCCCGGCAACATGATCATGCCATCGCCACCGCCAAAAGGTCGATCATCAACAGATTTATGAGCATCGGAGGCAAAATCTCGTGGGTTTACCGTCTGCAATTTTATCAGTCCCGCCTTAATGGCCTGCCCCACCACTCCTGTTTGCGAGAAACTCTCAATGAAATCGGGGAATATCGAAATTATATTAAACTGCATGCTATGGTTCTAAAAGCCCTTCCGGCAAATTCATATTGACGACTCGGGAGTCAAAATTAATGCTGTCGATTAACTCGTCCACGAAGGGCACTTCATACAACCCAGAATCTGTTTTGACCACCAAAAGGTCTTGCGCCCCATTAGAAGAAAAGTCGAAGATGACCCCGCTTTTTTGCGAATGCAGATCTTTTAATTGAAACCCTAATATTTCATGCAAATAAAGGTTCTCGCCAGACTCAGATACTAACAAGCCCTGCGGTATGTACCACTGCATACCTCTGAGGGATTCGGCACCGGTGCGATCATTTATGTTTTCTAACTTGAGTAGCATTCCCTTTTTAAAAGGTCTTTGTTCAAGAATTCTCATGGAAACAAGATGGGCCTCAGCCACCGGCGAATTTAAATCTCTAAGATGAACCCACTCCAGTTGTTTGGCCCAAGGGCATGTTTCTGAAAAGGCCTCTAGATACACTTCACCCTTCAGCCCGTGAGCTTCTCGAGCCCATCCCACCTTGATCCACTGTGGTATTTCCAATTGATCTTTAAGTCTATTTTTGCGCTGCATTACTGGTGGGTTTTAGTCAATTCTCTGAGCTCTGTAAACCCTTATTCACCATAAAAAAAGGCGACCGATGGTCGCCTTTTCAAAAGCTTATTAAAATTAAATCTAAAAGCTACTCAACAATTTCTAGAACGCTTCGCTTATTCAACTTAGTGCTGGCTGCATTTAGGATTGTTCGCATGGAATGGGCTGTTTTGCCTCTTTTTCCAATCACCTTACCTAGGTCGTCTTTGGCCACCTTAAGCTCAACCACAGTGGTTTGCTCGCCCACGACCTCGGTCACATCCACATCATTAGGGTTATCAACCAGCGCCTTTGCCATAAACTCAACGAGATCACGCAAATTTGAAGGATCCATTTCCACTACCTCACTTCTCTCACATCTTGAAAAAATTATATATTACCCAGCGAGGAATCCCAACTTTTTGGCATGCTCCCCCCTCTGATCTAGACTCGTTGCTAGTTCGCCTGGGCTTTTCGGATTAGGCTTTGGACTCGTTTTGTAGGCTGAGCGCCTTTACTGATCCATTCCTGAATTCGATCCATTTTAAGATCTAATCCCTTTTCCCCTTCAGCTGCCATGGGATTGTAGTTTCCCACCACTTCAATAAACCGTCCGCCGGCTGCACGACGTTGATCAGCCACAGTTACGCGGTATTTGGGCTGATGCGTACATCCCACTCTAGATAGGCGAATCACAACCATTTTACGAATCTCCTTAAATACATAAATCTCAGGCGGTTACGTGTACCCGCTTTACATCTGATCTGCAAGGGTTAAACCTGAAAAAGCTTTAAAAGGGCAGACCCATCCCGCCGAATCCCCGTCTCCCCAAGCCCATTTTCATCATTTGAGACATCATTTTACGGGACTGCTCAAATTGTTTAACGAATTTATTCACATCAGAAACCTGAGTCCCACTGCCATGGGCAATTCGCAGACGCCGTGAGCCATTGAGAATCTTGTGATTCCGCCTCTCCTCCAGGGTCATGGAGTTGATGATCGCTTCGATTTTTTTTATTTCTTTCTCTGGCGGGGCCATATTTTTCATCTGCTTCATCACTTGCCCCATCCCCGGCAACATTTTCATGATTCCTTCAAGACCGCCCATTTTTCGCATCATGTGGATCTGCTTAAGGAAATCCTCCACAGTGAATTCATTTTTTGCCATTCGGCGGGCCGCCACTTTGGCTTCTTTTTCATCAATCACTTCTTGAGCTTTTTCGACTAAGCTCACCACATCACCCATATCGAGGATGCGTGACGCCAATCGGTCAGGATGAAACACCTCTAGGGCAGCGACTTTTTCGCCCACGCCGAGAAATTTTATGGGCACACCTGTGGACTGACGAATACTTAAGGCTGCTCCACCTCGGGCATCCCCATCAACTTTAGTCAGCACCAACCCCGTTAACCCTAGGCGCCCGTGAAACCCTTCGGCCACGTTCACAGACTGCTGACCCAACATGGCATCCGCCACTAACAGGACTTCGTTTGGCGTCCAAATGTCTTTTATTCTCTGCAACTCACTCATGAGCTCGTCGTCAATCTGCAACCGCCCCGCCGTATCCACGATGACCACTTCGACCATATTTTCTTGGGCCCAATTTTTAGCCGCCGTTACAATTTCTTCGGGCTTTTGATCAGGTCGAGAGGGAAACACGGGAAAGTCATTTTGCTTTCCTAAAGTTTTTAACTGCTCTATGGCCGCTGGTCGGTAAACATCTGCCGGCACCAGGCCAGGTCGTTTTTTAAATGTCTTTCTAATGTATAAAGCCAACTTTGCTGCCGTTGTGGTTTTACCGGCCCCTTGCAGGCCCACAAGAAAAATCACTGCGGGCCTGCCCTTTAAATCAATGGCTTCAGCGTTTCCGCCAAGAACTCGCACCAACTCATCTTGTACGATTTTTGTAAATTGCTGACCGGCGGAGACGCTGCCAAGCACTTCCTGACCCAGCGCTTTTTCTTTAACGCCATCGACAAAAGACTTCACCACCTTAAAGTTGACGTCAGCCTCTAGCAGACTCATGCGGATTTCTTTAATCGCCTGCTGAATATTTTCTTCAGTGATGCGACCTTGTCCGCGAATTTTCTTTAAGCTTCCTAAAAGTTTATCAGATAGATTCTCAAACATATCCCGTTCTCCAAAAAAATATCACATCACCAGCGAGTGAATGAGCCGTGACGCAGGCTTCGAAGGGCAATCAGGTTAAGCAACAATAGAGTTGCCAAAGCCATCGCGGCCGCACCTAAAAGACTCACGTCACTTTGGCCGAGAATGCCATACCTCACTCCGTTAATCAGGTACAACAACGGATTCACTTTCGACAAAGCCTTCCAGAAAGGATGTAAGTTCTCCAGTGAGAAAAACACGCCCCCTAAGTAGATTAAGGGCAGCAGTACAAAACTTCCCACCGCACTCAACTGATCCACCGTGCGTGCCCAAAAGGCCACCGACAGGCCCAGCATTGAAAAAGCCAGCCCACCGGTGATTACAAAAAACAATAAAACCAAGGGATGAGCCACAGAAAGCCATTTTTCATACATGACAAAATGGAAAATTTGCCCCACAGCAAAGGTGATGGCTGCCACCACCAATCCTCGAACCAGGCCACCCACGGCCACCGCCCAAACAATTTGCTGCTCCCCGAGAGGAGATACTTTGTAATCTTCCAAATCACCACTGAATTTCGAACTGGCAATAGAACTTGAAGAGTTTTGAAAGGCATTATTTAAACAGCCCATCATCACAAGGCCCGGAATCAAAAAAGCCAGGTAGCTAAAGCTGGAGCTCAGTTCTATACTTTGCCCGAGACTGACGCCAAAAATTAAAAGATAAAGAGTGGAACTCACAATAGGTGCGGCCACGGTTTGCACAATCACTTTTCGAAAGCGTTGAATCTCTCTCCAAACCAAGGTCAAAAAAGGCGTGTACCGGTATTCGCGCACAAGTGTTGAATGCATAACTAGCTGTCCCCCAAAACCGATTTAAAAGCGTCTTCTAGTCGACCCTCTTGAATCCGCACATCCATGATAGACTTCATGTCGAGCTTTAGTTCCGTTAATAAATCACCAACGCCCATCTCGGCTGGCACCCGAAATCGCAGAGATTTCTCTTCCACTTCCACCAACAGGGGATGATCGATTTGAGAAAATTTATCTTTAAAATAAAAACAAATTTCTCTTTGCGTTAAATCCTGAACCAATCCCTTTGTGGGGCCCAAGCGAACGAGAGTTCCCTTTTGCAAAATCCCCACCCGATCACATAACTCCTCCGCCTCTTCAAGGTAATGGGTGGTCAAAAGCACTGTCATACCCTCTGAACGCAGCTCTTGCACAAATTCCCAAAGGTTCGTTCGAAGCTCAATGTCGACTCCGGCAGTGGGCTCATCAAGCAACAACAGCTCAGGCTCATGAACCAGGGCTTTGGCAATCAACAAGCGCCGTTTCATACCTCCACTCAGTTGTTTCACTCGGCGATCTCGTTGTTCCCAAAGTTGAAGTCTTTGCAGTAAATAGTCGATTCGGTCTTTGCACCGACGAATTCCAAAAAAGCCTGCGTAAAACTGCAAAATCTCTGTCACCGTAAAATAGCCATGATTAATTAATTCTTGTGGCACAAATCCTATGCGCATTTTTGCAAGTTTTGGCTCAGACACCACATCGTGACCAAAAACCTTTACCACTCCTTCAGTAGGTTTTTCGATGGTCACAATAGTAGAAATAATAGAGGTCTTCCCTGCGCCATTGGGACCGAGAAGCCCAAAGATTTCGCCTTTTTTAAGGGAAAAAGACACATCATTCACAGCTCGAAGTGTGCCGTAGTTTTTCACTAAGTGACTGATTTCTAATGGCTGCTGCAAAATCCACTCTCCTGGCTGCTGTGTCCTTGCCCTTTGTCTAGCTCGATCTCTTTTTAGCTGAAAACAGCAGTTATAGCCCCCGATGAGGATTTTAAACAGCTTTAGATGCTGTGCGGCAGGGAAATAAAGGAAAAACAGGTCAAGTCATTGCACTCACGTGTCGATAACAATACATGGCTGAACTCACTCATAAAAGCATGATACCCATTCCCATCAGCGAACTGATTGCAGGGATAAAAATACCCGTAGATATATTCGTGCGGCTGGGAGATGCAAAATTTGTGTTGCTGGCTCGCGCCAACACAGTTACCCAAAAAGATCAGCTCCGCACCTATGAGGGCAAAGAAGTCGAATATCTTTGGGTCAAAAAATCTGAATATGGACGACTCACACGCAAGACCATCGCCATTGCCGGAGTTGTATTAAACAACGACAATTTAAATGTGGGTCAAAAAAGCCTCGTTCTCACTGCTGCTGCGCAATCTGTATTTAAAGAGCTTACCCACATAGGCTTGAACCTGGATTCTTTTAGTCATGCCAAAAAAGTGACCGAAGCCACCGTGGCTTTGGTTGAAAACCACAGCACTCTCCATTCACTTATGGAGAGCTTAAAACAGTGCTCTGAGCCCACGCTGCGACATTCAATGGCCGTAAGCGTAGTCAGTGTGATGATGGGACAAGCCATGAAGTGGGAGAACAAACTCACTCTTGAAAAATTGGCCCTTGGTGGATTGTTGCATGACATCGGAAAAAAAGTATTGCCTCCAGAAATCCTCAACAAACCTCTGGCCATGATGAGTTCAAAAGAAGTGGAGCTCTACCAAACTCACCCATTTAAAGGCATGGAGATGCTCGTGAGCTTAGGCGTGGTCCCCGATGATGTGGTTTCTATTGTTTACGAACACCATGAAAACTCTATTGGCCAAGGGTTTCCTCAAAAATTGCGCAATGTGAAAATTCATCCCCTGGCCCGAGTCACAGCTCTGGCAAACGCCTTTATCAATCTAACCATTCCCTCGCCGGCCCATCCCCATTCAAAAAATCCAAGGGAAGCCTTAATGGTGATTGAACATACCATGGGACAGCCTTATAACAGAGAGACGTTTAGGGCTCTTAAAGCCATTGTAGATAATGTTCACTTAAAACCCGATGTGGCCTAGTCACCTCATGCCTGTAGTCAAATTTCGAATTGAAAAGCTAGATTGCCATTTGCACAAATGGCAAAAAAACCTGTCTCAAACTCAGAGTTTGCGCCTGGGCCTGGGCCTTGCCCTATTCACATTTTCGGGCTTGTTGCCCTGGACAGAATCACCCCAAATACTTTTTGTTTTTTGGCTTAGTAGCTTTTTTGCCTTTATTTTTTTTGTACTCAGAAGCCGCCGACAAAGGACCTTTATTGATAAACTTTCGGCCCGCAAACTTTTTTTCAGTCGAGTCTTGGCCCGGCAAAAGGGTCACAGCCCACAAACCAAATGCGGAAACCTCGACCGCCTTCCCATAGATCTACAAGGCGTCGCTAAAGATTTGCATCTTGTGGGACCGTCCTCTGTATTGGCCATGATCAACGAGTGCGTCACTGACGGAGGCGAACAGCTTTTAGTCAAACAGCTCACTGAACCTACGTTAGAAAAATCGATCATCGAAGGGCGCCAGCAGCTGATTCAAAAACTCACACGGCTCGCTCCATTTCTGAGTCGGCTCAACACAATTAACCTGAAAAAAAACCAGCCGCTTGCCGCACAGTTTTTGAAAAAATCTCTCATGCAACCAATTCTTTTAAAAGGGTTTTTTATTTTTGCCGTCGGGCACGGGCTGCTCTACCCGCTCACTTGGACCCTCGTTGTCTTAAGTCTACTTGGAACCATTCAATGGCAACCGACCCTGCCCCTTGTGGCCTATATCGTTTTTTCGTTCTGGAGCCGCGGCAAAATCAGCAATGTCTTCTCAAGAGCCCAGGATTTTGGTGAACACTTGCGACACCTTTCGCCCACCTTTGATTTTATTGAATCCCGCATGCATCATCCTTCGTTGAAACCGCTGGTTTCAAACATACAAAAAGCCAAGATCTCGCACCGATTGAAATCGCTGGATCGAATCAACGCGGCGTTAAGTGTGCAAGGGCATCCGTTAGCGTACATTGGTTTTAACCTTATTTTGCCGTGGGATTATATTTTCTCTTATAGACTTGAGCGGTGGCGCAAGACGTTTGCACAAGACCTTGATCTACTGATGGATGAACTCTTTGCCCTTGAAGCCAGCATTAGCCTCAGTGTATTTGCCCATTATCAACCAGTCGTGTTCCCTAAAATATCAGCATCCAAGCCGGCACTGTTTGAAACTCAAGGACTCTTTCATCCATTGATTCCAAGGGATCAGGTGGTGCCAAACGACTTCAGTATTCCCAATGATAAACGGCTGATCTTAATCACCGGATCGAATATGTCGGGTAAGTCCACGTTTATGCGCACGGTGGGACTGAATCAAAAACTGGCCATGATGGGGGCCCCCGTTTTTGCAAAGTCAATGACCACCTTTGTGGGAGACGTGAAAACCTGCTTACAAGTCACCGACAATCTAGAAGCTGGGTATTCTACTTTTTATTATGAAGTGAAAACCATCGCTGATTTATTGAAGCAAGCCGAAAATGGAGCCACCTTTATTTACCTTATTGATGAAATATTCCGCGGCACCAATAACCGGGAGCGTCTCATCGGCAGCGAAGCCGTCTTAAAAAGACTTATTTCCGCACAAAATGCCATTGGTTTTGTCTCCACTCACGATCTGGAGTTGGCGCATCTGGCCGATACCCATTCACCGATAAGCAATTGGCATTTTAGGGATGATGTGGAATCGGGTGAGCTTAAGTTCTCCTATAAAGTCCATCCCGGCCCCTGTCCCACCACAAACGCTTTAAAAATAATGGCCAAAGCAGGGCTACCTGTTCATTTACCCAGTTGACCCCCACTTATTTTTTTTCTATTCCAGCAGATATGGAAAATCTAAATAATCATGTACAAGTCACTACGTTTTACAAGTTTATCCCCCTCACTCAGGCCGAGGTCAGCCATCATCGCGATAGCCTTTTAAAGGCCGCAGAAGGTACGGACCTTAAAGGTCTATTTATTATGGGTAAAGAGGGCGTGAACTCCACCTATGCTGGCCCCAGAGAACAAGCTGAAAATTTAAAGCAGGTGATTGAAACTGTTTTTGGCACCTCTGACATCACGTACAAAGATAGCTTTTGTGACAGACAGCCATTTAATGATTTTAAAGTGAAAGTACGGGACGAAATCGTCACTATCGGTCGACCCGATTTGATCCCCCATGAAACAAGACACAATCACTTGTGTCCCGATGAATGGGACCGAGTTTTAAAAGAAGAAGATGTGGTCTGCATCGACACTCGTAACGATTACGAATTTGAGGTCGGACACTTTAAGGGCGCCCTCAATCCAGATATTAAACAATTTACAGATTTTCCGGACTACATCCGAAACGCCAACATACCGAAAGACAAAAAAGTACTGATCTATTGCACAGGCGGCATTCGCTGCGAAAAGGCTATTTTAGATATGGAGGACGCCGGATACACTAATGTGTTTCAACTAGAAGGCGGCATCCTCAACTACCTTAAATCGCACCCGCACCAAGAATGGGAGGGCGAATGTTTTGTTTTTGACTACAGGGTCGCCGTAGACCAAGAACTCAACCCGTCTCACATGTTCAAACTGTGCCCCCACTGTGGTCAGCCAGCCAAAGAAACCATACAGTGTTTACATTGCCATACGGAAGCGGTGGTCTGCGCACATTGTCTTGAAAAAGATGCAGAACTTTACAAAACCTGCTCCAAAAACTGCGCGCATCACTACCATATGGGTCACCGCTACAAAAAGCCCCACTTTGACGCCAAAATAAAACGAGGCGAACTACAAAATAAGTAAAAAGCATCTGTTGACACCCCGACAATTGCCCGATACTTTGCAGCACTCAAATCCAAACCCATGTCGCGGGGTGGAGCAGTCTGGTAGCTCGTCGGGCTCATAACCCGAAGTTTCGAGACTGCGGCAAAAGCTGCCTGCGGCAGGTTTTGATGCGGCTCGTGGCGAAGCCCAATGCTGAAAGCATTGTGACCTTCGGCACAAATTTAAAAACTGAATAGCAAACATGTCGCGGGGTGGAGCAGTCTGGTAGCTCGTCGGGCTCATAACCCGAAGGTCGTAGGTTCAAATCCTGCCCCCGCAACCAATCAACCCAAATTGGGTGATCTCAAAGAGGTCAGCCATTTTGGGTTTTTTGTTATGGGGGGCAGGATTTGAACCTACAACCTTCGGAGTTTTTGTCGAAGCCCCGCTCATAACCCGAAGTTTCGAGCCTGCGGCAAAGGCTGCCAGTGGCAGGCTTTGATGCAGCTCGTGCCGGAGGCTGCGGCGAAAGCCGCATGTTCAAATCCCTTTGTAAAATTCTTGGCAAAGTCCTTAATTAAACAGCCCCCAACATGATAAGACCCAACTCTGTCGGCATTACGGATTTCTACAAAACGAAACTACGGAACTATTTTATTATTAGGTACAACCAATCCGCCATCACCGACAATGAAACTCTTCCCCTAGTGGCCACTTCAACAATTTCCTGCCGAGCGAGCAATGACATGATGTAGCCACAAAAGGAAGCAGGTACCCTAACGCCGGCGTTGCTGCTGCCCGTACCAAAAGGGCATGGCCTGATCGCTGAGGGCTTCATCAGGGTACTCGACGGGAATTACTGAATTGATCTGATCCGGACGTCGAACATAGTCGCTTAAGACAAAGGCTCGCCCCACATCATACGCCGTTGGCTCACTGTAGACAAAACCATTGCTGTCACTTGAAAGCAGTGGGCGCACGAGCACTTTTTGCCCAGACACATGTTGAGCCTGCAGAAAATCCAAGGGGGTCTTAAAATCGCGCAACGATTTCACTCGCCTTGCCCCTTCTTCTGATACGATCAATAGGTCTTTGATTTTTATCCCTCGTTCTTTGAGAAAATTCGAAAAATTCACACGGCTCAACTGCAAAGACGTCATCAATCGGCCGTTGTAAGAAAAGGCTTTTGCCCCATCAAATTGAAACCCCTCTTGCGCCCAAAGTTCACGCCCGCGCCAGTCAGCCAAAGTGGTTATCTTTTTTAGCCCCAATTTGCGCGCCAATGCGTAACTTCGTTCATAAAACGGAAAGCGAATGCCCCGAGTTTCAGAAAAACCCTCGCGGGTCATCAACCCCTCAAACTCCAAAGCCAGATCGTTGGAAAGGTCATGCCAAACGGATCGAATACCGAAACCCACAAGGCCATTGGCACTGTAAAATGCCACCACAACCAAAATCTCATTTCTGGAGTGCTTTCGAAAAAAACCCAGTCGCGACTGCACGGGCAGACCTGAAGAATTCTGAAAACGAAAGTCGTGAAACAACATATAAGCTTCGTCAATAAATCGAGCCCCCGAAACAGGCAAACCTCGGTAGTCCACTTCTAATTTTTTTAAGTCATTAAAGAGCTTGATAAAATCGAGGCCCACCCACGGCAACGACGATATTTCACTGAGATCTTGTTCGCTAAGAAAACTTGGGCCCCAATGGCCCACTATCAGCTGTTGCTTACACCGGCTTTCGCGGCCCCAAGTTGTGGGACTCAATAACAAAAATACAACGACAAGGAACAAGACCTTTTTCAATCTGCTCTCCTGAAATTGGGGTGCGGGACATCCAAAAAGGAGAACTAGGTACGAGAAAATGGCCAAAGATTCAAATGGAATTATTGATGGGGGCCCCTTGTCATTTCAAACAACCAAACCCTGGCCCCCTGTTGAGCGGCACCTACTGCGAGAGACGACAAATAAGATCAAGCCCAATGTTTGGCGAAAACTCTCGCACTGGCATCTGACCAAATGGCACAACAAAAGCTTCAAAAGTCACCGCCACCACCGCCTCAAAGACATGGCCACCAAATACGGCAAAGTCACGATCGCCCAGCGAAGCATGAATATGTACATAGGGGTCGCCATTTTTCAAAGACACATTACCATGCATGGATATCAACTCATACTCATCAACAAAAGTCTTACGAATGTATTCTTTTTTCTCGGCATCGTAATATCCCAGCTCAACGTCCTTAAGGGCACCTATGGCATGTAGCTCCCCGCCTTTCCAGTTATATTCTTCCGCAGCTTGGGTCAGCTTCTCGGCCACCTTCTCTCCTTTTTCGAGCACAACAACAAATCGCCCCTGACTTTCAAAAACATGCATATTAGCTCCTCAGCGCCACTGAAATACAAAACAACAACATTAGGTGATCGCCTCGATTTACCGCAACAAATCCAGTGGAACAAGAGGATTTAATGAAGTCTTAATCAGAACACCCACAAATTGGATTCTCTAAAGAGTATAAATTCCGAACACTTCCTGCCGACGACAGTTCCTTTTCTGTCATTGTTGGTGGAGACATGTGAAATGGTAAAAAGTCGAAACTGTGCCCCAATCAGCCCTTACTGAGGAACCACTCATTACCAAATCAGCCATTGATCATTCAGCCTCGGCCGAGCTCAATCGAACAAAATCGATGGGGCTTACAATACCAATAAGTTTTTTTGTTCTTGGCTCCACCACCAAAACCCTTGGGTCTCGGGTTTTTTCAATTTTAGATATGGCCTTTAGCACGGTGTCGTCGTCTCGAACCACGGCACGAAAAGACTGCATCACTTCGCTCACTTTTTGCTTAGGGTGCTTTGAAGCTAAACGCTGCAACGTCTCACTCGTTAAAACTCCAAGGAGTTGCCGGTCGGCATTCACAACGGGGTAAATGGAGTGACCGTATTGAATAAGTTTATTTGACGCCTCCAATACGGTCATGGATTCATGGGCCAAATGCAACTCCGTAGTCATAATGTCGCGCACCAAGGTGATGGACATGACGTTAACTGAGATGTCATTTACAAATCGAATTCCCTTGCGTTTAAGCTTCAATGAATAAATCGAATCTTTTGAAATCGCCCAAGCCACCTGATCTGCAGCAACACACACAAACATCAATGGCAAAATGATTGAATAATCAAGGGTCATCTCAAAAAGTATAACTATGGCGGTAAATGTGGCCCGTCCTGTTGCTGAAAAAAGTGCCGCCATTCCGACCAAGGCATAACCTCCATAACCCCCAGTCATCCCAGGAAAGTACGAATTCACAAAATATCCAAAGGCCCCGCCCAACATAGCGCCAACAAAGAGCGACGGCGCAAATACGCCGCCAGACCCACCACTGGCTAAAGTTAAGCTGGTTGCAAAAATCTTCAAGAACACAAGCCCCAACATGAGTGGGAATGTGCTCTCTTGCTGAAGGACCGAAGATACCGTTTCATATCCAACGCCCAAGGTTTGTGGAAATATCAGGGCCACCGCAGCCAAGATAATTCCGCCCAGAAGAGGTTTAATCCAAAATGGCCATTTTAAACCCGCAAAGAAATCTTCAAAGCCATACACAGCCTTGATGAGAACGACTCCCACAATGCCAGCCAGAACACCCAGTACCAAATAGAAAATGAGTTCATTGGGGCCATTTAAGTGGTATTGCGGAACAAAAAACGCAGGTTCGTTACCTAAATGAAACCGCGACACTACGGTTGCAAACACAGAAGATATCACCAGAGGCACAAAAGATTTTGTCTTCAACTCTAACACAATAATTTCGATGGCAAAAATCACCCCCGCAATGGGCGCATTAAATGTAGCCGCGACGGCTCCGGCAGCACCACACCCCACGAGTGTTTTAAGTAATTTAGGGTCCAGCTTTAAAAATTGTCCGATCGCCGAACCCATGGCAGAACCAATCTGAACTATGGGACCTTCACGCCCCACAGATCCGCCAGTAGCAATGGTTATGCTCGACGCCAGCGCCTTGATCGCTACAATTCTCCCCCGCATCCGCCCGCTACGAGTCATCACCGCTTCAATGACCTCAGGCACACCATGACCTTTTGCTTCTGGAGCAAAAAACCGTGTCAATAACGTGGCCACCAACAACCCCATTGGAAGAATCAGCAACAACCATAGTCCTCGCACATGGTCCAAAGGCGATATCAAATGCCAGTCCATCTGGTGATGTAAAAATGTGTTCTGAAAGAAACCAATCAGATACCTAAAACCGATAGCCGCATATCCAGCAAATACACCGACTCCAATTGCAATCGTATTGAGATGAAACACCTCTTTGTTGGTCGTGGGCCTGATGTATGTACTACTCAAGCTTTGCCATGTCTTGGGAATCTCGCGAATAGCCGTTCTCGTGATTTTTGGTATGTCTATGATATTTTTCGATTTCATGGGACGTGCACCCTACACCCATTCTGATAAAAACATAAGCGTTGATATTTCAATCTTCAAAAAAAACGCCATCTCTTACATGTTTTAAAACCTGTGGATCGCCCTAACCTCTACCCGGACTCAATAGTAGCGCACCGATCCCACCTTTGACATCGCTCATTTGACACACACAACCCCGCAATTATAGGTCGACAATGGAGTTTCTATTGGCTATGAATGATCTCTCATTGCTCGAGAGGGAGGCGACCCGTGACTGACATAAAAAAGATTATGTTACTTGGATCGGGTGAACTAGGAAAAGAAGTGGCCATTGCCGCTCAAAGGCTCGGGCAAACTGTCATTGCTGTTGACCGCTACCCTCAGGCACCGGCCATGCAAGTGGCTGATCATTTTGAAGTGATCAGCATGCTAAATGGCGACGAACTCGCTCGCGTTGTAGAAAAGCATCGACCTGACATCATTGTCCCTGAGGTGGAGGCCATCCGCACAGAGAAATTAAAAGACTTTGAAGACAGCGGCCTATTTGTGGTTCCGACGGCCGAAGCGACCAACCTCACAATGAATCGCGATGCCATTCGCGAAGTGGCTTCTCGAGAACTCGGGTTACTCACAGCGCGCTTTGCCTATGCCTCAACCGAAGAAGAGCTCTTATTAAAAGCCATCGAGGTGGGATTTCCGTGTGTCATTAAACCTGTGATGTCGTCTTCGGGAAAAGGTCAGACCGTAGCCCACTCCCGAGATGAGATCTCCCACAGCTGGAGTGCGGCGCTATCCGGAGCGCGAGGCGATACAGTTAAAGTCATCGTGGAAGAATTTATCCCCTTTGACCTTGAAATCACTCTTTTAACAATCAAACAAAAACAGGGGCCCACTCTTTTTGTAAATCCCATTGGCCACCGACAAGAACGGGGCGACTATCAAGAATCTTGGATGCCCGCTGACATCTTGCAAGATCAATTGGATGAAGCCCAACAAATGGCAAAAGCCGTCACGGATCGACTGGGTGGCGCTGGAGTTTTTGGGGTGGAGTTTTTTATCACTAAAGACAGAGTGTATTTTTCTGAACTCTCCCCAAGACCGCACGACACGGGGATGGTCACTATGATTTCACAAAACTTCTCGGAATTTGATTTGCACGTCAGAGCTATATTGGGACTGCCCATTCCTGAGATTAAATATTTTGGGCCCGCAGCTTCGCAGGTCATTCTGGCAGACAAAGAAAACCCCATCCCGCCCAAAGTGACGGGCCTTGCTGAGGCTTTAAATGAACCCGGGGTGGACATTCGAATATTTGGCAAACCCAACTCACGCCCCTATCGCCGTATGGGCGTGTCGTTAGCTCTGGGCGATAACATTGACTCAGCTCGCGCCAAAGCTCGAAGAAGTGCCGCAAAGATACAGCTTGATTGATTCAATAAAAGTAGCCGATTCCCATTTGGAAATGGGCATGCTAACCTCTATCTCATGAAAAGCATTCCTGTAAAAAACAAGGTCACCTGGCAGGCACTGATAAAGCGAAGCAACCTCGTTATTCTGGGGCTGGGTTTTTCTGCAGGCATTCCCCTGCTTTTGATTTTTTCATCCCTGTCGCTTTGGTTGCGCGAAGCCGGCGTCGACCGAGGCGATGTGACGTTTTTCAGTTGGGCGGCACTAGGCTATTCCTTTAAATTTGTTTGGGCCCCACTTGTGGATTTGCTGCCGATCCCGATGCTGACCACCACTCTTGGACAAAGACGGGGCTGGCTTATACTTTCACAACTGGCCATCGCGGCCTCTATTTTAGCGATGGCGTTGATTGATCCCAGCGCTTCTGGACCCTATCAACTTATTAATATGGCCCTTGCGGCCGTGGCATTGGGATTTTCCGCAGCCACCCAAGACATAGTAATTGATGCGCTTCGCATTGAAATGGCTCCCCCCGAAGAACAAGCTCTTTTATCAGCCACCTATATTGCGGGCTACAGAATTGGAATGATCACTTCTGGTGCTGGCGCTCTTTTTATAGCCAGCGCTCTGGGGTCGACACTGGGTGCGTACTCTTACAAGGCCTGGATGCTCACTTATATGGCTATGGCATTGACTCTCCTCGTAGGGATCCTATCGGCTCTGGCTTGCCGCGAACCCGAAGTGCGCAAAAAAACCTCCACGCCCCACGCGACCGGCGAGTATTTGCGATTTATCGCCCTGTTCGCAATTGTGGCCGTCATTTTTGCTTTTTCGTTTTTCTCCTCAGGACCAATTATTAACTCGCTTATTGAAAACACTCTCCAAGTGTATAACGATCCCATTCTGGTGGGCTTTTTCTTCAGCGCCTCCAAACTAGTGGGAGCTGTGGCGGTAGCCGCACTCGCCGGCCACCTTCTGAGTCGCATTTCCCTATTTAAAACTGAAATGTTTTCGGCCGCCTACCTTGAACCCTTAAAAGAATTCTTTAGCCGCTATCCTTCTCGACTGGCTGTGTTGATTTTACTGGTCGTGGGTTTTTATCGTGTCTCTGATATTGTCTTGGGCGTGATCTCCAATGTCTTCTATCAAGATCTGGGTTTTAGCAAAGATCAAATCGCTGCCGTAGTTAAGACCTTCGGACTCATAATGACCATTGTCGGTGGTTTTCTAGGAGGCTTTCTCACTCTTCGCTTTGGCGTGATTCGAATTCTCTTACTCGGTGCTATTTTATCGGCTGGGACTAATTTACTATTTCTCGCTCTGGCGCAGATGGGCAACGACTTAAACATGCTCTACGTGGTGATCTCTGCAGACAACATGTCCGCTGGCCTTGCCAGTGCCGCCTTTGTGGCCTTCTTGTCTCGCCTGACCAATGTGTCTTTTACAGCCATGCAATATGCTGTTTTCAGCTCTCTGATGACGTTATTTCCAAAACTTCTTGGTGGATACTCTGGCAGCATCGTAGACACCTTAAGCTACAGTCACTTTTTTGTAATCACCACGCTATTGGGAGTGCCTGTGATACTGTTAGTGTGGTCAGTGCGAAATGCTGTTGATAATTAGGCGGTGTCGCGAAAGCGACCCGCCCAATTAGACCAGCTCAAGGTCGCCCTCAGGCAGTGAAACGCAAGTCAATACGTAGCCGTCTTCCACTTCTTTTCGAGTCAATCCTGAATCTGTAAAGGCTGTCACTTGACCCTTCACTCTACATTTACAAGACCCACAAACGCCCGAACGACAAGAATAGGGGATCTCCTGGCCCTGCTCTTCTAAAAATTCCAATAGGGTTTGTCGTCCATCGTACTGATAGCTTTGCCCTTGGTAAGAGATTAAAGCGCGGCGAGTGGGCAAACTCTGCGGGTCAAAACTTGCGGGCGATACAAATTTTTCAAACAAAATCTGTTCCTCTGAATAACCTTCATCTAACAACTCTTTCGTCAAACCCTCAATGAGCGGCAATGGCCCGCAAATAAAAAACTTCTCTTGCTTTGACAGAGGCACCTTACTTTTTACGAACTGCAAATCTATGTATCCACGCGCCCCACTCCATGACTCGTCATGGGACAAAATCGGTGTGTACGAAAACAACAAGTGGCGCTCACTCAGAGCGAGCAACAATGAATGATAGGCCAAGTCGCTTTGATTTCTCACTCCGTAAAACAAGTGCAGTTCATCGCTTAGACCCGCATCAATATGAGTGAGAATCATCGACAAAATCGGCGTGATGCCCACGCCACCCGCCACATACACTCGCCGCCCTGAACTCGCAGCAGGGTCAACGAAGTGGCCCCTGGGAGGATAGCCCCAAACCATATCACCCACTTTCAAACTATGAAACCAAGGCGAGCCTTTGCCGTCTTTTAAAGCCTTAACCGCCACCACTAGCGACGCGCGGCTTTCACTTGATGATGCAATCGAATAGGATCGAATTAATTTTTCATCCTCACCAATTTGAAAGCTGATGAATTGGCCGGGTAAAAACGAAGGCATGGGCTTATTACCCATGCGCCTTAGACGAAAGCTTTTAATGGTTTCACTTTCATTTACGATTTCCACAATGCGGAGTTGTTCTTTGTTATGCCAACCCTCTTCACTTTTTAATTCAAGAGCACTCTCACCCTGATTTCGACGAGACATCCCTCGTAAAACCAGCAACATGATAAAAAACAAGGATGCACCTGACACCAACATAAAAAGAGCTCGATATTGTTCTACGCCCATCACCGACTCACTTGGTTTGTTGGATTTAAGATTTTTTTAAACTCCAAAGCTTGGACCGGGCAAATATCGATACATCCACCACAGCCAATGCACGGACTATTTTGCAGGCCAAAGCTCGATTGTTTAGGGACTTTATTCTCATGAGCATAACTGGCCACATCAATACCCATGGGGCATTGTGTGGTGCACAAGTTAAGACCCTTACACTTGTCGTTGGCGACAACTTGAAACTTCGACTGCGAGTATTTACCATAAAGGCGCATCATCCCAGCCAGAGGGCAACCATACCGGCACCATATTCGAGTTCCCAAAAACGGGTAAGCTCCCACGCCGATAAGGGCACCAAACATCAAATCCACCGCCAAGTCCTGAAAGGCTCGCAAGGAGGCCACAAGGTCTGGAGCCAAAATCACTTTTGCACCATGCAACAGCAGCACAAGCCCAAAGACCACGGCAAATGCCAGAAACCCATACTGCATCCATTCTAGCTTTCTCGAAGTGGCCCCTCTTGGTGTTTGCTGTGTTACCCACTTATTGCCCCATGAGGTCACCCCAATGGCTTCGGCTAAATTTCCACAGGCGCAAAACCAGGAGCAATAGCGTTTACCAAAAAACCAAACCGACAACGGGACCACCACAAAAATATAGGCAAATCCACCCATGGACGTAAAACCGTTGTAAACATAAACGTAGGCATTTTTATTTAGCGGCGCGTAGGTGTCGGCAAAAAAAGCCTTCCCGCTCATTAAGTAGGGAAGGTAAAAGGGAACCAGGTAAAAAAATATGAGCTGAGCCAAGAAAATGCTCGTGAACTTTTTTTTCTGGTAAGGACTAAGGGGCTTGCGCTTGTCTTTTCCGTAGGGAGTCTTGCCGGTCAGAACAATTTTGCCGGCAATAAAGCAAACAATAAATGTGTAGACCGTGTTGTACCAAAAACTGGTGGACTTGCCGAACCAATAAAATGTGCTCGCCACGTCGGCTTCGGCTACAAACCAAGTGGGGTACTTATAGATTAAATAAAAAAGCACCACAGCTGGTAAAAAAAATAGGATAAACAGTTTTTCTGAAGTCGATCGCAAGTGGCCACCTCTAAAATATACGAAGCAAGAAACCTCTAAAGATTTTCAAGCCTTATCCTACTCCGCTAACCCTTTTAGTCTAAATATAATACGCCTCGTCAATCATGTGGTTTATAGCCCTCATTAGACTTTCGTATTGGCATGACAAAGCACAACATGGTACCCGATGCCCTAGGTTTTTATTCATTCACTAGGGGGGAACTATGCGTTCGTTTTTACTTGGTACAGCTGTATTATTTTTTATCCCAGGGGCCTTTGCCGAAATCAGCCCCATGGTGAAACCTCAATTTCGCAATATAGAAATTGAGCTCTTCACCTACCACGGCCTACAAGTTCTTAATGCCATGGCTCGATATGAAGGGGGCGGCGCCGTGATGGGCGAAGTTGACACCATAGACCTGACTGACGAACCGATGCCTCTTAAAATGTTCTATCTGACCGAACAGAAAGATCTGATCATCGTGGCCGATTGCACGGGCGACGACCAAGAAAACCCCTGCAGCCGACTGCACCTAGACTGGGTGTCTATGCCTTCAGAGGAAATCCAAATGACCTGTGATTTAGATCTCGTTCGAAAAACACCAACTCAATATGAGATGCTTGAGTCCTCCTCGTGCGACACAGACGTAGAGGTGATCCTCATCAATAACCCTTAAACCTCAGGTATAAGGCCTGAGCAATAACTTTAAAGTCAGGCCTTATCGTACTTCTTCTGGCAGCTTTTCAAGTTTAGAGCTATAATTATTAAGTTATGCTTTACGACCAGAAAACAAAGAAATTTAAAGAACTTTTAGAGGATGAACACGACTTCCCCGGCCCTTATATTTTCAAATTTATTGTGCCTGCCAGCCGCACAAATGAAGTGGAAGCTCTGTTTCCTGGAGAAAAAATTGAACTTCGGGCGTCTCGTAAGGGTAACTACGTGAGCGCCACCATTACTATTCATATGGAATCAAGCGATTTAGTGATCGCCATCTATGAACAAGCGTCCCGCATTCATGGTCTTATCGCTCTTTGAGAAGCCCACGAAATCCCCACACCAACAAGTAAACACTGCCCGCCACCAAAATAATACTGGCACCGGATGGCAGATTAAAGTGATACGACCCCCAAAGCCCCAGCATACAAAACAACAACCCAAAGACCATCGAGAGCCCCATCACGTGACGCAAACTTTGGGAAAATAACAACGCCACGGCCGCCGGCAAGGTCAACAGGGCTATGACCAGTATCAAACCCACCACCTGCACCAATACCACTACGGCAAGGGCCACTAGTATCAATAAAAAATAATTAAAAAACTGGGTAGGAATACCACGAAGCCTTGCAAACTCTTCGTCAAAGGCCACAGCCACAAAAGACTTGTAGAAAAAGCCAATGGACACTCCCACAAAGGCTCCCAAAAGCAACATCGACCCCAAAGACTCTCGGGGGATCATCAACACATTCCCAAAAAGATAACTCATAAGGTCTGCATTGTAGCCAGGAGACATGGAGATGAATAACACTCCCACAGCCATACCCACGGCCCAAAGGGCACCCACAGCCACATCGCGACCCTGTGCTGACCCTTTGCCCACAAACCCCACCACAATGGCAGCCAACACGGCAGAGATAAGGCCACCCACTAAAGGTGAAAATCCCACATAATAGGCCACACCCATACCACCTAACATCGTATGCGAAATACTTCCTGCCACATATCCAATGCGCTGAACCACTACAAAGGGGCCGATCATCCCACACACTAGACTGGCTAGCAGCAAACCAAAAATCGCATTCTGCAAAAACTCATATTCTGTGATGGCCTGAAAAAACACTTTACCTACCCCTAATGCCTATGTCCTGAATGAGAGCCATGTTCAATGGCTTCCACCTGAAACCCATAGAGGTTTCGAATCACCTCTCCTGTGAGTTCAGAAGTGTTGTGGCAAACAAGGGTTCTATTCACACAGGCCACTCGGCTTACATGCTCAGAAATAAATCCCACATCATGCGACACGATAATAACAGTGACACCTTGCTTGCGAAAATCACCCAACAGATCAAAAATGTTTTCTTCGCCCTTTGGATCCACACTGGCCGTGGGTTCATCAAGCACTAAAATTTTTGGATCGGAAACCATGGCCCTTGCCAAAAGCAGTCGCTGTAACTGCCCTCCTGAAAGTGAGGCCACGGGCTGATACTTGATTCGATCCAGATCGAGGCGCGATAACAACTGACTAACACGCTCGGGATGGACACCTAATCCCAGCTGCCCCATTTCCACGGCTTCAAGCAGCGAAATGGGAAACTCCCTTGGAAAAGCAGCAAACTGAGGCACATAACCCACGCTCCTAGCGCCGAGATGGGGTTCACGATTTAAGACCTTCACCACGCCCTTTTGCGGCCTCAACAACCCTAATATCAACTTCACCAATGTAGTCTTGCCGCTCCCGCTGGGACCGACCACACCGATAAATTCACCGGCTTGCACTGAAAGAGAAACATTTTCAAGAACCCAATCGCTTCTTCGATAAGAAAACCAAACGTCCTCTACACTAATGACTTGTGAAGCCTGATTCATCGTAAACCTTTTTTAATTGCCATTCCCGCCTGCCATAAATTTTCTGCGAAATTTTCAGCAAGAGGATCAAGGTCAACCAATTTGGCGCCCAGAGCATCGGCCACCGCCGAAGCCGATTTTTTCGAAAATTGTTTTTGTATAAAGATTGTGTCGACTTTCTTTTTTTTGGCCCACTCAATGGTGCTTACGAGGTCTTTTGGGCCTGGCTCTTTACCATGAGACTCTATGGCCACCTGGTTTAAACCATAGGCTTTTGCAAAATGACTCCAGGCCGGGTGATACACCACAAATGAGTTGCTGGGCCCCATTCCCGAAAACAACTGAGACAATTTATCATGCAGTTGCTGCATCTGCTGACTCCATGTGGCCGCACGACCCTCGAAGACGCTTGCGTTTTTTGGATCTCGAGACGACAAAACCTCGGCAACGATACGGCCGGCCCGGGCCATTTCCAAGGGGGACGTCCACCAATGGGGATCTAAATCAGGGTTTTGCACCCCAAGCGGCACAACTTGTAAGTTGGGCACTAGTTTTTGCAGTTTTGGGAGCCATGATTTTTCAAATGGAACACCTGCTGCAAAAAAAATCTTAGTTTTCTGCAAACGATTCATCTCGTGAGGAGTGGGCTCATAGGTTTCAGGACTGTGTCCCGGCTTTACCATAACCGACAGGGAACCGGATTCGCCCGCGATAAACTGAATCATCGACTTTAACGGCAACAGACTCACCGTCATATTAACCGGGGCCGAAGACTCAGCCATGGCCTTGAGAGGTGCTATACAGAAAATAACGGGGAGACAAAAAACTAGAAATTTCATAGCCGGCCAAGCTACCAGATTCTGCCCTCTTTTTGCACTGCAAAAACTTCACTGACGGATAAAAATGAGTCCAACTGGCTATTCCTGCGAGATCTTTGGCTCCCGCAGATACTGTCCACATGCGCCCTTCGCCGACGTTTCCCACCAAAAATCGACTTTCAAATTAAAAGCTGTTAATTCTAATAAAAGCCGACGACACGCTCATTAATATCAATGCGAATTGGAATTGCCAATACTGTTTAAAACCACGCGAATAAGCTCTTCAGGCTTAATGGGTTTACTCAAAAAGTCACTGCAACCGGCCTCTAAACAGCGATCCCTGTTTTCTTTTAGAGCATGAGCTGTAATGGCAATAATTGGCCCATTAAACCCTTTTTCACGAATTCTTTCCGTGGCCCGATATCCATCCAGAACGGGCATCTGAATGTCCATGAGAATCACATCAAAGGGCATGGCCTCAGCCATCTTTATAGCCGCCATCCCATCTTCAGCCACACTCACTTGAGCTCCCTCAGCCGCGAGAATTCTTTGGAGAAGATCCCTACTGTCAACATTATCCTCTACCAGCAGCAACTTCACATCCCTCAACTGAGACACATCGGAAACACCCCTCTCACTTGTACCGTTGTCTTTCCCATCACCGTTTACAAATAAACGCGTGGCCACGCACACCTGAAAGTGGCTGCCCCTACTGGGGCTACTTGAGATAAGGGTCACATCACCGCCAAGCACTTGAGCCAGCCCTCTTGAAAGATAAAGACCCAATCCAGCCCCACCCTCTTTACGGCTGGCGAAATCACCCACTTGAGAAAATGGTGCAAACAATTTTGAGACTTGTTCCTCATCCATCCCCACGCCCGAATCAATCAGGTCTATACAAACTTGATCACCAAGCGTTTTGACATTGATAGTGACTTTGCCACTTTCAGTAAACTTGATGGCATTACTTAAAAGGTTGAGCAGAATTTGTCGCATTCGCGTTTTATCGGTGTACAGTACCGCTATGAGATCTGCACCATCTTCTATCGCCACTTGCAGACCCTTATCTTTGGCGTTAACTTCAAGCATCTGAACGACCTCGCGAATCAACTCCAACAAATCAAAATGAGAGGGGATCGGCGCCACTTCATTAGCTTCAATTTTTGAAACATCAAGAATGCCATCTATGAGATCCATCAGATGGCCTGCATTTCGATGAATGATCTGGGTGGCATTTTGGATTTCACGAGCAGGTAGATCTCCAGATGAAATAAGCTCTGAGAATCCAACAATGACACCGGCTGGAGTTCGAATCTCGTGACTCATGGTAGCCAAAAAATTGCTCTTCGCCTGATTGGCTCGCTCCAGATCTCGTTCTTTTTGATGGTTCACTACGTAGAGATAGGTAAGAGCCGCTACAATTGTGGCTGCCGTTGAAAACACTATTGAATGAAAAATAATCTTAAGAACTAGTGGCGAGAATTCCACTAAGGGTCCTGTGGAGTTGCCCAGGACATTGATTGAAATGTAAAGTGCAACGGTAATCGCGAGACTTGCCACGATGTTTATTCTTTTGCCTGGTTCAAACAGTATGAACGGAAAACAAAGGATGGCTAAAAAATATAAAGCTATACCTGAGGCCTCGCCAATGACTACGGCGTATGACGAAACGGCAAGCCATCCCGCAGACAACATCACATACCGAGCTACCGTATAGTACCCCTTGGCGTTCACAAAAAGGACCAACAGGTATCCAAGAACCACAAACGTGACAAGTGCACCTAAAACAAAACTGCCTGCCAGACTAAAAATGAATATGTAAGGAGTCGTAATAAGTGCGATGGTAAAGGCCAGCTGATTGGTGATAACGATTCTTTTGGCCAAATGAGGGCAAACGGATTTCCTTAATCCCAATGAAGAGATGAACGACCACATTTGACGAAAACGTTCCATGCTTCATATCTAACATAGATCAGCTTTCGAATTCGAGCTCATCATATAAAACAGGACTCTAATCTCGATAAGCCTCGACTTTAATGACTCTCGCTAGACCTCTTAGCCACTAAAAACCCCATTTATTGATCAAAGTGGCCACTAAGGTACCCTCTTCAGCGGCATAGTTACGGCGTGATTCTTCATTAAAGTCGGCCTTGGCTTTAACGCCGGGGGCCCGCATCCAATAGGCTCGACCGGCTGAGCACGGGTCCCAGCGCACTGAGCACATATATGAGGCTGATTCTGTCACTGGCAGCATGGCCCCATGCACGCTTTCACCCTGACATATAGCAAATTGAATCTGTACTTTTTGTTGGTGCTTTAAGGTTACGCTTCCCACCATCACACTTTCTTCTTTTTGTCGAAGCTCCAACTCTTCAAATAACCCTTGATCATCCCACACTCGCATGACCACTTCTTCATCAGGGTATGGCATGGCCCCATCCAGCTCCACGCGCATGGTAATAGTATCGCCGTGAAACTTCGTAGAATCTACAAAGAGCGGATTGCCTTTTTTTGACATTACAACCACAACTCCCTTGAAAGATTCTTGTACGCCTTGGCCGCCTTGCTTTTGGGCGCATGATCCATCACCGGAAGATGATGATGATGAGCTTCTTCCACCGCAATATTATCTGGAATAAAATCATGAAAAACGCGGAGCCCGAACAAATTTTCAACCTCTTTGATCACATCTTTTACGATACGGCGATCGCGATAGCGCGTAATGACGATGCCGCGCACGTTCACTTTGTGACCCAGTCCAGAGCGAATGTTTTTTAAGGTATCTAGGATCAATTCAATCCCCTTCATCGAAAAATACTCTGGGCATATGGGGATAACAATATCTTGAGAGGCCATTAGGGCATTGACTGTAAGCAATCCTAAACTTGGCGAACAATCTATTATGATGGCGTCATATTCATGCCGAATATTGCTCAAACTGCGCTTTAAAAACTTTTCGCGACCAAACTGCGGAGCCAATTGAATGTCGATTCCACTCAGTAGAATTTCAGCGGGGATAACGTCAATGCCGAAAGTCTCTGAAAACTGCACCGCTTCGTTGGCCGGCACTCGGTTTACAATCACGTCATAAATGGTTTTATCGAAACTTTTATCCCCAAAAATAGCTTTGGTGGCCGATGACTGGGGATCTAGGTCTATCAACAAAACCTTTTTACCCATATCAGCCCACGCCGCCGCCACATTCACTGAAGTGGTGGTTTTAGCCACACCGCCTTTTTGATTGATCACAGACACAACACTCATAGATGCAATTTCCTCAGTTGTATGGTCTGATGAAAATTATAGGACTCAATGACAACGAGGTGCAAACAAATAACTCAGCACTGCATCTCGCATTTCATCAGCACATACTCCCAATTGCTGACCCTCAATGGAGTGACACATATCGTGGTTTAAACACTCCTGCGTGTAACTGTAGGCTGTGTGATCTTCGCCTGATCCACACCCGCCGCCACATCGCCCTCGACACCGCGTGGCGACATCGCCCACTGGAGCTAAGATCTGAACCAATTTACTGTTTGCAGAATATTGGGCCCACATTTCATGGCCAATAGCATCACAAATCATTGTCCAAGATTTGTGGTGCTTGCTTTCCTCGTGACTGGCCACATGAAAATCTGAAAAGTCTAACAACTGGAGGGGCAACACTTCCCCTTCGGGCACAAATTTAAGTACCACATCCACCAAAGCGTGTTTTGGTCCCGACAGATAGGGCAAGACTTGTTGCAAATAAGCCCTGTCGTTGTTATCTAAAGACACTCTCTGACCTTGCCGATCTTGAATCTGAATCACCTCTAGGATTTCAGCGTCTTCCGAATAGCGGCCCTGTAAGCATTTGTTTTTTTGGGGTAAGCAAACTGAAATAAATCCCGCAAAAGCCGGTGTGGCCAACATGAAAAAGGCCACCATGAATGATAAATTTCGCATAAAGCCCCCTCGCGATTAAGGATCTATTTTTGCCAATCAATCGACTCACTGACAAGAACTTGTTTCATTCTGCCGAAGGCCCACATCGCTATTGTGGGCTGCGCCTTGCGAAATTGGCACCTTTTCGTCTCCAATAAAAATTTTCTGAAAGTCCGGCCGCAGTGTGCCTTTCGGACACTGGGCGTGATTGAGTGAATTTTATTAGAGCTGACGTGTTGGCATGGATTTGCAGTTGCTTAGCCCCCATACATCGAATACTTTTGCGAAAGGCTCTATTTTGAAATCTGCTAAAAAGAAAAAACGACCCAATGTACCATCCAGGACCAGAGATATGAATGTCACTCACGCTATGCTAGTTGAGGTCAAAGGCGAACTGAGATCTGATATTTTACGCCTCGAGCATAAAACTGAAGCCCGATTTGACCGGATGGAAGCTCGGTTTAATGACATTGATGCACGATTCAAAACCATCGATGCACGGTTTAATGAAATCGACGCTAGATTCAACAAGATCGACGCTAGATTCAACAAGATCGACGCTAGATTTAAAGAGATCGACGCTAGATTTAAAGAGATCGACGCTAGATTCGACAAGGTAGATGCAAGATTCAAAGAAATCGACGCACGCTTCAATAGAGTCGATGCAAGATTGAATGAGATGGATTCAAAACTGCATGAGATCATGGTCGCTGTACACCGAATTCAACTCATTGTGGAAGAGCAAAACACCCGTAATAAAATTGCCCTGGACGGATACCATTTTATTTCAGCTCGTCAAGATGACTTCGAATATCGTTACAACGAATGGAAACAGCAGGTCGAAGCGATAATCACTGCCAGCTAGCATATAGGTTGTCTATCCCCGTTTTAGTGGAACTCCAAGCCAAAGACGATTCTCTTAGAGGTGATTTTACTTTCGCCTCTTTTTAGAGTGAGTTCGCGGCCACTAGGTTAGATGCGCGCCTCCGTATTCAGAATGGCCGATTGCCAAGACTCATTCAGTGCTTGATATAAACATCGACGGCTTCAGCGAAACTTGGACTCTGTGACAAGAACTTGGTATATTAAACTGCAAACAAACGCACACCAGGTGAATCCGATTTGCTGTGGCTTAAAAAAAACGCCGTTAATTTAATCCTGGCACTTGTCTTTGCCTACATATTATCACAGCGGACTCCTGGCTGGATGGCTTCATTTGATGCTGAAGGAGAACCTGCGCCTTCTTTTTCTGTTCTCGCGCTGGATGGTCAGCGCACCACTTTACCTTTGGCCACAGAGACACCGCAGATTCTGATTTTTTGGGCCACGTGGTGTGGACCTTGCAAAATTGAACTTAGCCGTTACAACGACGCCATCGCTGAAGGAACACTTCCTGCCCATCAAATTCTAGCTGTGAGTGTGGGCGAACCGTTAGACACAATCAAACAATACCTTGAATCGCACCCCTACAAATTTTCTGTCTTTGCAGACCCCGAAGCCGCTTCAGCAAGACTTTACCCCGTTTCGGCCACTCCCACCGTTGTTCACGTCACATCTGATAAAAAAATAGATTGGATCGGCACAGGAGTCAGCCCCTTAGGTCTATGGAGAGCGAGACGGTTTCTCCAAAAGGTATCGGATTACTTTTGGTAGCAATCGTGCGTCACCAAAGTGACGCGCCATTGCTACCAAAAGTAATCCGATACCTTTTGGAGTTCATTGCACCTCAATGGAACCCATATCGCAATATCCATTGGCCGGCCTTGGCTGACCCCTTTGATCCTCAGTGACAATACATGAACCCTGCGGAATCACGTCTTTGGCGGCGCTACCCGCATCAAGCATTAGATTTTTAGTTGGCCCGCCATTGAAGTCGGCTGTCCCCGTTGAAAAACCCGCAGACACGGCATTTGCTAGATCACCTGTGCCACTTAGTCCGCAGGTGTTGCCACCGACTTCCATGTTATACCCTTGAGACACGAATGCGCTGGTCGTAAGTTGACAGCCCGTGAGGGTGTTCATAATCACACCAAAACCTTTTACATCTGCGCTTGTGGCCGATATAGCCGCAGTTGTCGAGCTCTTAAATGTGACATGCTGCAAATTTAAACCAAGACTTGAGTGTTGAGTTGGCGAAAATACATCTATTACACTTGTCCCCCCTGAAGTATGGGCATCAAATGTTGAATTGATGATGTAAAAATCTTTCGGCATGGCCGAAGTAAAATAGTACCGAATCGCCGCCCCAGTACTATTAAACGTACTCTCATTCTCACTAAAATATGAGTCTTCTATTGTAACACTTGAGAACCCCGAATATATGGCGCCTGCATAGTAGGCGCTGTTTCCCACAAATGACGTCCCCCTAATAATATTTTCGCCCATACTGCCAAGCTCATAAATCAAGGCTCCGCCATAAAATCCTGTTGCTGAATTATTAATAAATTCGGAGTTCAAAATGGATGAACTATTGTTAGCTCCAAGGTTTAAATAAATAGCTCCTGCGCCGCCATCGGCCACATTGGATTCAAACGCGCAACCATCCACAAAAACATGACTGGCCTGCGCATTGATGGCACCCCCTTTTGCCCCTGAATTTGTCAGTTGATTATTAAAAAATCGACACGACTGAAGTTGAAGCGTATTAGGCAAACCCACTATGAAAATAGCTCCACCCCTCCCCGAATCGGTGGATCTCCCATTTCGAAACTCTATGTCCTTTATTTTCAATGTTCCATGTCGACCCATATCGCTGTAGTACAAGATTCGATCGGTACTGTTACCATCGAGAATCGTTGAGCCAACGCCGTCGCCCTTTAACTCAAAACTTGTCGTGGCCGTAATAACGCCTGAGCTTAGCACATAGGTATTTGATGGCGCATGAATGAACGAGAAAATATTAGGCTCAGCACTGGCCTGTTGAAAGGCCGCTCGCAGACTGCAGTCCCCTAAACCATCCAAACACTCACCATCGGCCGTCGACAAGTCATCTGTATCGTTTACCGTGTCTAAGACAAAATTTTGAGCAATACCAAGGTCAAAGTCTACGCTAGCTGACCCGAAAGCATTGGAGGCTGTGAGTGTATAAGCTTGAACTTCAGAAATTTCTCCTGGATTGCCGCTAATCACGCCCGTATGTGAGTCCACACTTAAACCTGAAGGCAAGGCAGGTGAAACCGAAAACTCAATCTCATCACCCACAACGGCAGGTGATGCCAGCACCATTCCCACATTTTTCGGGTACCACGCCTCTGTCACAGAAAATGTCAGCGCCGACGGGGGCGCTCCCGCTGGAAGTTCACCAATTGAATCACTCGCAATACGGCCACGAATACGATTGTCCGCCAACTGACAACTCGCGCCGAAAATAAAAAACAAAAGCAAAATGCGCATAAACCCCTCTATCTCCAAAAGGTATCGGATTACTTTTGGTAGCAATGGTGCGTCACTTTGGTGACGCACCATTGCTACCAAAAGTAATCCGATACCTTTTGGGTACCTTTTAACTTCACCAAATGAGAACATTGTTTTGAATCAAAGTTAAGGTGATTTTCAATGAACCATACACTTCCAGACGCACTCCCTTCTCCAAAAACCCTGATTCATCTAAGCGGGGAATTGCAGAAACTTTTAAATCAACACCTTTGGGCCAAAATTGTTTTTGGACTAGTATTGGGCTTGGGATTTGGCGTGATTATTGGTCCTGAGATGGGATGGGTTTCGCCCCAACTTTCCTCCACCATTGGCGAGTGGGTGGCGTTGCCGGGCCGCATATTCTTGGCCATTGTGCAGATGGTGGTTATGCCTCTTATCTTTGCCTCTGTTGTGCGAGGGTTGGCTAGTAGCGGCAGCCTTGAAAACTTGAAAAACTTAGGCCTTAAAGTGATTGTCTATTACACGGCCACCACGGTGACCGCTGTGACGGTGGGACTTCTTGTGGCTCAGTTGATTCAACCGGGGCACAGCATTGACCCTGAGAAAATGCAGAGTTTTTTGAATCATTCACAGTCTTCCGCTCAAACACCGCCGCCGGAGGGAAACCTCAACACAGGTTTGTCTATTAATCAAATCCCGAAGACTTTACCCTCTCTGCTTCCGAGCAATCCGCTAAACGCCATGGTGTCTGATCAGATGCTGCAGGTGGTTTTATTTGCCGTATTCATCGGTGTGGCGTTGATTACATTGAGCCCCTCTGTGGCCAACCCCCTCATCCAACTTCTTTATTCCATACAAGAAGTGTGTATGGTGGTCATTCGCTGGGCCATGCGACTCGCCCCCGTGGCAGTGTTTGGACTTATGACCCAACTCACTTCACAAGTGGGATTTGAAATCTTAACAGGGCTGAGTGTTTATATTGCCACCGTGTTACTGGGACTATTTGTCGTACTGTTGATTTACTTATCCATGGTCGCCCTTTTGGGGCGCACAAATCCTTTCGTATTTTTAAAAAGCATTCGAGAAGTGCAGCTGTTGGCGTTTTCTACCTCAAGCTCTGCGGCCGTGATGCCACTTTCGATCAAAACAGCCGAAGAAAAACTTCATGTTCGAACGGAGGTCTCGCGCTTTCTGGTGCCACTGGGAGCCACTATCAACATGGACGGAACCGCCCTTTACCAGGGGGTCGCTACTCTCTTTCTAGCACAGCTTTTTCACGTAGATCTTACGCTCACTCAACTGACCATGGTTGTGATCACGGCCACCATGGCTTCTATCGGAGCCCCAGGCACTCCGGGCGTCGGCATAGTGATACTCTCGATGATTCTGTCTAGTGTGGGCATCCCCACTTCAGGAATTATGCTTATAATGGGCGTTGATCGCCTTCTTGATATGAGTCGAACGGTGATCAATGTCAGTGGTGATATGACGGCCTGCCTTATCATGAATCGTCTCACCGAAAGCTCACCCTCAAAAACTTAAAGGTAAATTATGACCGCCGGAAAACAACACACTATTTTCAACCACTCCCTTGTCATCAAAGAGCACCATTTAGACACTTTTGGCCATGTCAATAACGCCACTTACCTGCAGATCTTCGAGCAGATTCGCTGGGATATCTTGGAGTCCAGAGGCTACGGATTGGGGCGCATACAAGAAACTGGTCTTGGTCCAACAATTTTAGAAATCAACATTCGATTCAAGCGAGAACTGAGAAACCGCGAAAAAATCAAAATTGAAACTCAATATAGCCACACAAAGGGCAAACTGTTTTTCATTGAGCAACAGATATACAATGAAAATAGTGAAATCTGCTGTTCAGCCACTTTCACTATGGGTCTGTTCGACATGAGAAAACGAAGCCTTGTCTCTCCGAGTGATGAGTGGATGCGAGCCATGTCAGACGGAGGAGTTTAAACGCCCTTTGGCACTTCCACCCGAGAGGAATAACCAAAGAGTTCTAATGTTTCTATGAGGGGCCCTCGCATACTGCCCTCCCCACGAAACACCTTGTCGGCATACTGCTGTGATGGTTCCACAAAGAGGTCATGCATGGGCTTTACATACTTTTCAAATTGCCGAGAAACCCCTTCTGGTGTTCGTCCGCGCTCGGCCACGTCGCGCGCAAGCCGCCTTTTAAAGCGTACTTCTTCAGTGGTCTTAATAAAAATACTATAATCTAATAGCTCCCTGATTTCGGGCCGGCTCAAAATAAGAATCCCATCGATTAATATAACTGGCTTTGGCACTTGCACTTGAAAGTCAGCCTTACGCGTGTGGGTGACAAAATCATAATCAGGGACCGGCACAGAGTGCCCCTGCCGCAAAAATTTTAAATGCTGAGCTAAAAGCGAAAACTCAATGGCATCTGGATGATCAAAGTTAATATCTTCGCCACATTTTACAACGAGCTTTCCATGATCCAAATAGTAGGAGTCCTGGTAAACAATGGCGCAAAGTTTTTCGCCAAGCACTCGTTTTAATTCACGGGCAAACGTGGTCTTCCCTGAAGCACTACCCCCAGATATCCCGACAATTAAATGTGTTTTTTGTAAATCCACGCTTCCCTCTTAAGGACCTCTTATGGGTCACAGTTTTTTTACCGACACAGGGCACTTCAGCTAGCCACCAGTGATATGAAATTCCACCCCTGGGTTCTCTTTGGTCAACCAGCGCAAATCCCACTCTCGCTCAAGAAGCACCACGGGTCGACCACTTACGTCTTGATAGATTTTTGCGTTGCCCTTTAAACCCTCTCGCACTGGCTCGCCATTTTCATCGCGAGGCCAACGCGCCACTGACAGCGGCAATTTTTCTAGTTTCACATCCAGTCGATATTCATCGTTAAGTCGATACAGCAAAACATCAAACTGCAATTCTCCGACCACCCCAAGCACGGGGTCTTGTTCACCAACCAAGGGGTCAATAAACACCTGAACGGCTCCCTCTTCTGAGAGCTCACGCACACCCTTTTGCAGCTGCTTTCTCTTTAATGGATCTTTAATAGACAGTCTTGCAAATACTTCAGGCGAAAACCGCGGCATCCCTGAGTATTCTATGTTCTTGCCATCAGTGATGGTGTCGCCAATTTGAAAATTTCCGGTGTCTACGAGGCCCACTATATCGCCTGCATAGGCCTCCTCTACGGTTTCCCGATCCTGGGCCATAAATTGATTGGCATAGGCCAGTCGCAATTCTCGCTTAAGCCGCATGTGCTTCACTTTCATGCCCCGGCGAAACTCCCCAGAGCACACTCTAACAAAAGCCACGCGGTCGCGGTGCTTTCGATCCATGTTGGCTTGAATTTTAAAAATAAACCCCGAAAACCCCTTGTCATGCGGATCAATAAGGCCATCTTGGCTGCGCCTAGCCACGGGCCCCGGCGCGTAGTCGGCAAAAAGATCTAAAAATAAGTCCACGCCCCAACTGAACTTGGCACTGCCAAAAGTCATGGGCGACACTTCACCAGCTAAAAACTCTTCAATTAAAAATGGTCCCAGCGCCCCCTCCAGAAGTTCTAAATCCTCTTGAAGTTTATTAAACAATTCATCACCCACAAGGTCTTTGATTTTTTTATCCTGCCAACCATCAACCGCCACCACTTCTGGCTCGATTTCACCTTTGGTGTAGAGGTACAATTTTTTATGAAGGCGGTGATATAGACCACGAAAACTCTCCCCCATTCCTATGGGCCAGGTGACAGGAAAACAGCGGATCCCCAATGTACTTTCCACATCGTCGATCAGCTCCATGGGCTCTTTTCCATCGCGATCCATTTTATTGGCAAAGGTAAATATAGGCATCTTTCGCAAGCTGCAAACTTCATAAAGTTTTCGGGTCTGAATCTCAACCCCTTTGGCGGCGTCTATAAGCATGGCCGCTGAATCGGCAGCCACCAACGTGCGGTAAGTATCTTCACCAAAGTCCTTATGGCCTGGAGTATCAAGAAGGTTAATGCGCAATCCACGATGATCAAATTGCATCACACTGGAGGTGATAGAAACGCCCCGCTCCTTTTCAAGAGCCATCCAATCGGAGGTGGCCGTCTTCTTGCCGGCCTTGGCTTTCACGTCTCCCGTTTCGCGAATCACACCACCGGCAAAGAGTATGCGCTCGGTGATTGTGGTTTTCCCCGCATCAGGGTGCGAAATAATCGCAAAAGTGCGGCGCCGGTCGATTTCTTGATCCACAGATAAAGTCACAAATTCCCCTTAATTTCTTCAAAAACAACCGCCAATTTGTAACCGGCATTGAGTCTAAGTTCAAGTTGAAGCTCTGCGAGCAACCCTTGAATATAAGTAGACTTTCAGATACCTTAGAAAGGGCGAGAAGGGGCCCTTTAACCCCCACCCACTCGCCAGGAGACTTGCGTGGCTGACAAAGATAACAAATACGACGAAAACACCCCGGGAAAGTACTATGTGGACAAAGAGTGCATTGCCTGCGACGCCTGCGTCATGACGGCCCCAGACAATTTCTCAATGGATGAAGACGACGGACATGCCTTTGTGGTCCATCAGCCAAAAAGCGAAGATGAAGAAGATCTTTGCCGGGAGGCTATGGAGGGGTGCCCCGTGGAAGCTATCGGAAATGACGGCGATTAATTCGCTAAAATAAGCCTTTGCCCCATTTTGACTGGGCCCAACTTCACCTGAGCCAGATCAACAGCCCCCTTGGGATACATCACAATCACAGTGCTCCCCATATTGAACACACCCAGCTCATCGCCCGCATTAACGGGCATTCCGTCTTCTCCGTATGTTTTACTCATCGGCTTTCGAAAGTGAGAAGTATTGGTTCGAATCTCAGGGTCGAAGGCCACGGTGATCTGACCAACATTTGTGGCCCCCACCATAACCACAGCCACTCTACCCAGTGATCCTTCTATCCAAATCACCACACGCTCATTGCGGGCAAACAGATCTGAAACCCGCTTCACACTATACCCATTGACGGGCCACAATTGGCCAGGAACATAATCGACACCCACAATGCGCCCCGAAACAGGGGCATGCACTCTGTGATAGTCCGTAGGACAAAGATAGTAGGTGAAATAACTCCCAGCCTCAAATTCTTGCGGCAATGCCGGGCGAGCGAGAAAATCGCTGGCCTGATAGAGTTTTTCCTTCGCCTGAATCATCAATCCGTTGTTTATAAGCCCTGAAACTGTGAGCTCAGAATCCGCAGGATGCACCAAAGGGCCTTCGATGGGTCGCACACCAGGTTTTAACTGGCGAGTGAATAAAGCATTGATCGTGTGGTATTGGTCAATGGGCAAAGCCGCCTCTAGCAAGTTAATTTTATACCGCTTGGCAAACCATCGCACAGACCATGGCCCCAAGGGCTTGGGCAGCTGAATCTTTGTGAGCTGACCCACCAAAAAACTCAAAATATTTTTGGGGATACATCTCAGTAATAGCAATAAAATGGGCTGTTTCATCTGTTTTTATCTATCAGGTCCCCGGCCGAAAAGGCACTTCTATTGCCAATCAATATTCACCGTGTCGAATCCTCTGCGTCCACTTTTGACCCTTTGAATAACAATCAAAATTGCACCACTAGACACATTAGAAAGGCTGCACTATCGTCGCCCTCATGCTAATTCGAACTCTACTTTTCGGGCTTTTGTCTCTTGCGAGTGCTCCTGTGGGAGCTATCGTTAACATTGAATCACTTCGGATGGAACCGAGTGCGCCCGTACAAGCCGAAGCCCTGGTTTCTATTGACGGAAAAGTGGGGAACTCACAAAAAAATGCTTACAGCTTTTCTGGACAAGTACGAACAGATTCGGGGCCATTTCAAAACTTAGGCCTGATAAAGTTTAAATATGAAACCAGTCAGACTATAAAAACCGCTGACCAATTACTAGCGCATTACCGCTGGAACTATAATATATGGCCAAACTCATCCATAGAATCCTATGTGCAGTGGGAGAGAGATGTATTTAAAAGACTGGCTTCACGATCTCTTGCCGGGGCCGGCCTAAGAACCGCTCTTTCAGAAAGTGAAAGCTTTCGTCTCTATTTGGGAGCGGGAGCCTTTTACTATGAAGAACGCTACGAAGTAGATTCTCAGAATCAGATTGCCGAAATCGAGCAACGTCTGAGGGGAAATTTCTATCTCTCATCAAAAATAGATGTGGCTGAATCCGTCGATTTCAAGACGACCCTTTATTACCAACCGCTTTTTGAGTCGCTTACGAACTCAAAAAACCCACAAGATTTTCGTCTACTCTGGCAAAACTATATGGAGTTTTTAGTCAACAGCCACCTATCGTGGGTTATTTCCTATCAATTGTTCCACGATAGCCAGCCGCCCGCGGGCGTGAAGACCACCGATCAAGAATACGGGACTTCACTGAAGCTTTCGTTTCGTTAGCACTCGGCCCCTCCCCCGAGAAAACAACCGCCTGTCGCCTGTGATCTATTCGGCTGGCCCCCGCCATTTCTATACCCATTCAACAATTTATATTATTTTTAAAGTGGGCCGTTAAAATGCCCCCGAAAGCCCCGCTTTGATCCAATGTTCAACTCATCGATGCCTTGCATCGTGATGGCAAAATTGATACCTTCGCAAAAAGTGGCAGGTGGTATTTGAGTCAAATTTTTCACAATATTAAGATCGGTCTTGATGAGGAGCTTGAAGACCATCTCCAGTGGATGGCCCCCAACTATTCGAGTTATCATATTTTGCGAAAATCCGTGGATGCCCGGCGCCGTCATTCACCGCAAATTGTGTTCTCTGTCGAGGTGTTTTCTGAAAATGAAGCTCCACCCAAAGTGGACTTTGACATTGATCGCGTGGCTTATTCTGGGGCGCCCGTTTTAATTATCGGGTCTGGACCCGCTGGCCTTTTTGCGGCCCTTCGCCTGCTTGAGCGAGGCATCCCTTGCATTGTCTTTGAACAAGGCTCGTCCACCGAACAAAGAATGAAACACATCAATCGATATTGGCGCTACGGAGAACTCAATTCAAGAAATAATGTTTGCTTTGGCGAAGGCGGAGCAGGGCTTTATTCTGATGGCAAACTGATCACACGAATCAAATCACCTCATATACCTTACGTGCTCCGACGGCTCGTGGATTTTGGCGCCCCAGAAGAAATTCTCTATTTGGCTAATCCCCATGTGGGGTCGGATCGATTGCGACGAATTATTCCCCATATTCGCAAACATATTTTATCAAGCGGGGGACAAATTTATTTTAACACTAAGGTGCAAAGCCTTCTATTAGAGCCCGACCGGGTGATCGGCGTACAAACAGAAGACGGCGCCAAGCATTTTAGCGACCACATTATCCTTGCCTGCGGCCATTCGGCCACGGACCTATTTGAACACCTCCAGCAACAAGGCGTGCATATAGAAGGCAAGTCTTTTGCTTTAGGGCTTCGCATAGAGCACCCTCAGAAGCTGATCGATCAAATTCAATATCGCGAATTTGCCGGCCATCCCAAATTGGGCGTAGCCAATTACAAAATCACACACCACGATGACAAAAATGACGTTGGGGTTTACAGCTTTTGCATGTGCCCGGGAGGATACGTTTTATCAAGCGGCACGGAGGCCGACGGCTTGGTTTCAAATGGCATGAGCAACTACAATAGAAACTCTCCCTATGCCAATGCCGCGGTAGTGGTCACGGTGGATCATGAAAAGAGTTTCGGCAATGATCTTTGGGGTGGCATGAAAATGCGGCGACAACTAGAACGTGAAGCCTTTCACCAGGTGCAAAAGGCCGGTGGCATCCGACAATTGCCCGTCCAAAAAATCACCGACTTCATTGATGGAAAACTTGGTAAGGCACTTAAAGGCTCGTGCCCCTCTGGGGTTTTGCCACTCCGCCTTGATGAGCTCCTCCCGCCCACAATCACCAACTACTTGCGAGAGGGGCTTGAGCGGTTCTCTAAAACCATGCCCGAATTTATCACAGACCAAGGACAATTTTACGGCGTTGAAACAAGAACCAGCTGCCCCCTGCGAATCACCCGAGACAAAACCACCCTACAATCCTTGAGTCACCAGGGACTCTACCCCACAGGTGAAGGTGCTGGCTACGCTGGAGGCATCACCAGCGCCGCCTGCGATGGCGTGAGAGTGGCTGATGCAATTTTTTAGATTCAAGATTGACCATAACGCCGATACAGAAAAAATCACTTTTCATTGAGCTTATCAGTTATTATTATGATTCATGGGCTTATATAAGTTAAATCCAGATAAAGAACTCAATGTTTGGGCAAAAAAAAGAAGCCCAAAACATTGTCGATTCTTTGGTTAAAAAGATCAAAGTCAGTGAAGTTTACCTTTTTGGCTCTGTGGCCTCGGACCAATTCACTAAAGACTCTGACATTGATCTGTTGCTGGTTTTTGAAAACCAAGACCTCTTAGAACACGCAAAAAAAATTATTTATGGAAAGCCTCTATCAACCGTGGGTGTTGACTACATACTTAAAACAAAAGAGGAGTTCGACAAACGTAAATCCATTGGTGGTGTTTGCTTTGAAGTTCTCCAGCACGGAGTACAACTCTTTGGCTGAGGACAAAAAGCGTCTTTACAAAAAAGAATACGCCGCTGAATCTGTATTGAAATGGGCTCAGGGTCTTTTAGAATCTTGATAGGTAAAGATTTACCCCTAAACTGGGTTACGGTTCACAATACAAAACCTCTGAGGCCGATGGTGTGGCGGCATATGTGGCACTTTGTAAGGTGGCCTGATCAATAAGTGTGTTGATATCTACATTGGATGTGGTTTCAACTGGTCCCGCACTTTCGTTTAACGTCAAAGTGGAGTCAGTTAAGGTGAAGTCCCACCACTCGGCGCAGTCGTATTGGGCAACGCTGCCATCAAAATTGATTTTAGTAATGAGTGCTCCTAAAGTCACTGAGTATCCAGCAAGCTTAATGGATTGATCTTCAGCCTCGGCGAGGTCGTAAAAAAATGAATCCCTGGACAAACTCTTACCCCATAGAAAACTGCCTGTATCGGACACGCTGATCACTACTGGCTGATTTGAAGAATTAAAACCCACGGCAAAATACTGGCCGTTACTCAACTGTCGAACCCTGTTAAGACCCACGCTGGTTTCCACGGGCCTCCATACCCAAATTATATTGCCGCTACCATCAACTTTTACAATCACCGGCTGCCCACTTATTTCTCCCAACAGAACAAAGTGACCGTCAATGGTTGATGAAATATCCAAAAAAGAACCCAATGTCCCTGGGCCGACATCAAAAACCTTGTTCACCAACGGCACGCCCGCATTTGTTAATTTCAAAAACCACAAATACCGGTCCCCTCCGCCCGTCTCCATGCTACCAACACCTAAAATGTCATCAGATGATCCTGACTGCGCAACCTTATACAGAGCACTATCCTTTGTTGAATCCCCATCGAACCGTTTCTGCCATTCAATAATTCCGGCCGCATTTGTATTTATGATCATGCCTCCATCGCTGCCAGACATTACATTTACTGATTCCCCTACAAGAGTAAGACCGCCATCGCCCATACCCACTGAGTCATAAACATACACTCGACTCCCAAACGTTGAATTAACAAAATCGCGAGCCCATAGCGGCTCCCCAGTATCTAAGTCCAATGCCAGCGCCATACCATAAAACGAGTTCTTTTTCCCGGCCACATAAACAGTAGATCCCATAACAGCGCCATTATCAAAAAAGTGCATCTTCAACGCCCGCTCCCAAACCAACTCTCCGGCGTTGGTTTCGCGACGAACATACACTCTGTTGCCACCGTCTATGTAATAACCCACATATATTTGATCGCTCGAGCCCGGCACGGGAATAATGCGAAATAAACCCGACGATGATCCAAGCGACAGGAACCGAATCGGATAAGGGTACCTCGTGTATTCCACGGTGATAGGATCTGGCAAACCATTGACTGAAATATTGGCCCCGCCAACATAGGAGATGGTCACCGAACCATAGCTCAAGGGTGTTAGAACTAACGTGTACTCGGAACCACTTCCAAGCACTTGTGTTATTGATGCGTTTTGCACATCAAAGTGAGTTTCACTTAATCCACTTACAGGACCAGAAAACTCAACCCGAACTTCTATGGTCGAGCTATAAGTTTTATCTGAAAACGACCCCACAAAAGAAATCTGCGCAGAAACCGCCTGATTTTTTATAGCGCCATTGATCTGGTTGTCCGCCAGCTGACAGGACACAAGAATACATAGAACTATTCCCCCACCCAACAGCTGACTTGTCGATTTCAACCAGTTCACGTCAAGACTCTCCCTAAAAAGAATTTCCAAATTCCATGGCTCCACTGTGATCACCTTTTCTACCCATGCCATGAATTCAGAACTCGGTACGATTAACGGTTTAATTGTCTCACACTTTTGGGCCACCCAACAATAGTGAAAGGTGCCATTTGTCAACATCGCCACCTATTACATCCTGCTGACCGACGGGGCGACGATCACCCCCTTTCTCAAATTTCAACGTCTTAAATTGAGAAAATTTGAGAACCCACCGATGGATTATAACCACGACAATTTCACACTAACTCAGTATGAACATTATTGGTTCTATTTTTTATCTACATGCGGCAGACACCCTAAGCCAATATCCACTTATCAAATCGATTGTGCCATTGGCGAATGTATTTAGGGTCCACAAAGGGCAAATAGGCGAGCGTCATGACCAAGGCAAAAAATGGTAAGCCCATAAAAAGACCAATAAACCCGTGCATGCCTATGCCGAGGAGTAGCCACCAGTATCTAATGCTTGATATCCACACCATCACCGGAAAATAGATTTCAAAAATCAAAGTGGTGAATGTTAAAAGCGCAACCAAAATGGGAGCATGCTGCAAAAAACTAAGATCAAACATCATGGTGTTCATATCACCAATCACATACCAAACAGCCGTGCCCTCCCACCATCCAAACCCCTTTAGCTTTTCAAGGCCCGTGTAGCCGTAAGCAATACACAGCTGCAGTTGGACAAGTCGAATCCCGACACTGCTCAAAATATCTGATTCGAGCAGCTCATGCTTTGCCACTTTCACCATGGGAGTGCGACGAAAAGCCGAACGCCACAGGTTACTGGCATTAAAATACTTGTTGTGATCAACAAAAGACAAAGCCAATAGCCAGAAAGTATTGAAGACGTCCGCTCCGTAGGCCACACCGTAATTTCGCTGCACAAACCCCACATGCAACAAAAGCACAAGCCACGTCAGGGCCCGGCCCACAAGCCCCAGAGCCAAGGCCAACAGCAGCGCTAAAAACAAAACATAGCTCCAATAAATACCCACATCTGACGAAAGAAACAGGGCCCAGGCTGGCCGAACCACTTCCGGAAACAACTTTAAAGCCATGCTGTGGTTTAGAAATCCGCTGTCGGTGTAAAACAATTCAATGTCTTGAAAGCGGATCAAATACATGAAGAACATTACAAAACCAAGCAGTGAGCGAAATAGCGAAACTTGAATAAGGTCTTGAGGCGCAAACCAAAACTGATCCCAAGTGCTAGTGAGGCGATGGAAAAATGCTTTCACAATAACCCCCGCTCACATTCATATTCACGAAAGGGGCCGGGAAACACCTCGTTGAGGTCATACACATCGCCCCTAAGATCTTGGGCCTTTTCAATGCCCACAATCTGCTGTCTGGTGATACGAACGGATAACTTGGTGGCTCCCGTATGCACCTGACATAACCAGGGCAACAAGAAATCTTTAAACTTGACCTCATCACTGGTTGTAAACATGCCGTAAGCCATACGGCGATTGTAGCCTTCTTTTGACAAATACTGAGGCCTTTTTGCCGGCGGAAACCGTAAGAGATCTGGGACTCCGTCACCGTCGCTATCTTGAGATTCTCCATCTTCATCAAGAACTTCGTACTCTACCCATGTGGTCACAGGTGCTGGCGAAAAAAACTGCCAGCTGGTATTTATGGTGAGCCAATTTAAATAAGAAGAATAGTAGGGGTACAGGGTGCGACCAAGCAGTGATCCGCCGTTGGGCCCCACCACCACCGCCATCAGATGGTACAGAATCAGGCCAGAAAGAACAATCTTGGCAACCTTTTTCATTAAAGATCCAGAGGCTTATCTCCGCCGGATCCTGGCTCACTAGGTTCTGGTGGATTTTCATCAAATACAGCAAGATCCTCTGCCAACTTTCCCATCATTTCTGATACCGAGCGAGAAGTGCCTGTTTGTTCCTTCGGGACGTCCTGTTCAGTGGCCGCCGAGGTGTCGCTCTCTGCTTGGGCCAATCTTGTCTTGTCAACCTCTGGTTGGGTATCCTCTTGCGATTCTGAAACTTCGGCTACTTTCACTTCTTCAGAAACTCCATCGCCAGACTCTGATGCTTTTGCGGTCACTTCTTCAGCCAATCGAGCTTCGTATTTTTCAAGCCACCGCTGGTCTTTGTCTTCGACAGGATCACCCATAACCAGAGCTTCACGAATATCCTGAGCCCGCTCGGCGTCTCGCCTTTCTTTTTGTCGGCGCTTTTCTTCTTCGAAAAATTCAGATGAAGTGGTGATGTCGGCCAATTGCTCAGTGATCTTACCTAGCTCTTCTTCACTCTCTGAATAACTCTCTCCCACCTCTTTTGACATGGAATGAGTCACATCTGAGAGAGTTTCCTTTTCGTCCTCAATGTCACCGATGCCTTCAGGGATCAGTTCATCAATTTCACTGAGACTTGGAAGTTCTTGCAGATTTCTTAAGCCGAAAATTTCTAAGAACTTTTTAGTCGTTGCATACAACATAGGCTTACCCGGAGCCTCACTTTTACCCGCAAAGGTAATAATGTTTTTCTCCATCAACCCACGCAAAAGGTGCCCAGACTCCACACCCCGCACCTCATCCACATCGTGTTTAATGCAAGGCTGCTTATAGGCCACTATAGACAACACCTCAAGGGCTGGACCTGAAAGTTTAAAAGGCCGCCCTTTGACTGAACCCTTAATGAAATTCATGTGATCTATTTTCGTTCGCAACTGGTATCCATGGGTGACTTCTTCAAGGGTCACACCACGATTGGGGCTAGCATATTCAATTTGCAATTTCTCAACGGCGCGACGAATATCTTTGGTTCTTATGTTGGTCCCCTTAAAGGGCGCCTTCAGTGCACCTAGTGATTGCGGCTTATCTGTTGCAAATAACAAACTTTCCACAATACCCATTAATGTGTCTTCGTCGACAAACTGGGTTTCTTCCACTTCCGCACTCTCAAAGTCTTCTAGCTCTGTGCCGTCAGCCACGCGAAGATCATCTTGGTCTTCAAGATCATCCGAGGCCTCCATCTCTTGGTCCCCGTCGGCATCGACCTCCGCCGTCATTAGACCCTCGTCATCAAAGCCTTCTTCAAGTTCACTGGGATCTAAAACCAATGTAGTGTCGTCATCAAACACTTCGTCAAACTCTTCTGAGTCACTCATACCATACCCTCGTTATTTTCAGAGCTTGGCCCTTCGCCACGATCGATCGCTTCAAATCGAGCCTCTTCAGCCAAAATATCGTCATCCGTTGCCGCATCCACGCCCACTTGTTCCGGCGGAATTTCTTCTTCAAAGTCATTCGCAGACCATTGCAATTGACCTTCCACGGGTGCCGCCGTTTCATTGGTTTCTTCAGCCGCCTCCAGCTCATACTCTTCAGGTGTGTCTAATAACTGGGCTTCGCCAGTGACTTCGTCCATATTGAGGTCGTCTTCGTGGTTATGAACATAGTCCTCCACGCGACTGATCGCATCGTTTTCGATTTCTTTTTTCGTTTCAATATGAATATCCGCGAAGTTTTCGCTTTGAAAAAGGGCGACAAAGCCTAACTTTGCAAGTTCTAGCAAAGACAAAAACGTGATCAGCACCTGTCCTGTGTATTTTTCACCGGGAGACTCTGTTATCAACTCAGAAAAACGCAAAGTTCGTCCAGCAATCAACCGGGCTTTGATTTCAAGCACCCGCTCACTGATAGACTGAAGCTCCGTACCCACCCGATGGATGGCTTTTTTCATATTTCGCACAGCAAAACGATAGGCCGAGATCAAAGAAAACAACGGATTTTCATCCACAACAATATTGTCTTCATCATTCACTGGCTCAAAAGTCTCGCGCACACCGCGAGAGAAAACATCTCGCCCCAACAGAGGTCGCTCATACAGTTGCTTTGAAACATCTTGAAATTTTTCATACTCAAGTAGTTTTTGAACCAGCTCTTTACGGGGATCGTGCGATTCGTCTTCTTCCCCGTCCTCGTTATATTGAGGCAGAAGCATTCGAGACTTAATATGGATCAGTGTGGCGGCCATGGCCACAAACTCGCCGGCCAACTCTAAGTTGAGCTGCTTCATGGCTTTAATATAGTCGAAATATTGCTTTGTGATTTGGTGGATATTGATATCAAAAATATCCATTTCTTCGCGCCGAATCAGGTGCAAAAGCAGGCCCAGCGGACCTTCAAATTTTTCTATTTGAACATGAATACTCAAAATCAACCCTCAAATTGAATGACCCAAAACCCGTTAAACGCCCACCTCTACGGGCCATTGAAACAATGGCGCCCCTTGATTTCAACAATTCTTTTGGGATTTATCAATCTTTTCATAGGGGTAGAGATCAGTCTCAATCCCCCCTTTGAAGACAAAGGCTTGTGGGAAAAGCCATTGAACTTTGTTGACGCGCAAAGTTAGGAGACTGTCATCACCAGATGAATCACCACATTCACAACACTTGAGTACAGCCAATGAATGGGCACCGCCAAATATCGAAATCCGCCCAGCACAAACATTAAAATAAGTCCCACTTGCAGAATCTGCTGCTGATCCTCTAAGAACTGATTGGCCGCCGGAGGCAAAAATCGAGCAATGACCTTTCCCCCATCAAGAGGGTGAAATGGCAAAAGGTTAAATACGGCCAAAATAAAGTTCAGATAAATAAAAGTATTAACAACCTCAATCCCCGCCCGCACGGCCGGCGCATCGGAATGCGACATCAACAATAAAAAAAGCGCAAGTGCCCCAACAAAGGCCAATAACACGTTTGAAAGTGGCCCCGCTAAAGCGATCCAAAACATATCCTCCTTGGGCCGACGGAGGTTTCGCGGGTTGACCGGCACAGGCTTTGCCCAGCCAAATAAAAATCCCCACTGCGAAGCAATGGCCAAAATGGGGAGGGCCACCGTACCCACAATATCCATGTGAGCCATAGGGTTCATGGTCAATCGCCCCATCATCTCGGCGGTGTTGTCGCCTTTGAGCTTCGCCACAAAGCCATGGGCGTACTCATGAAAACACAGGGCCAATAACAAAGCGGGCCATAAAGACGCCACCTTCCATGCCATCTCAAGTAAATTGAAATCTGCCATGGCATAAAGCTATACTATTTGCGCTATGAAGACAAAGTTATCCCTGATCTTGATTTTAATTTTTATAACTCACCCTTCGGTGGCCGCATTTTACAACTATAATTCGGTCATGATTGGCAGTCGGGCTGCGGGAATGGGCGGAGCGTTTACCGCTCTCACTGGTGATCCGGCGGCAGTTTCTTACTACAACCCGGCCAATCTCGCCCGCATGGAAGGCTCAAGCCTTTCTGCCGCCGTGAACCTTTATAATAAATATGAAACTCTTTTTGGTGAACAGCAGGACTTCACTGAGGCGCCGCTTCGAGTCAATCAAGGATCTATTGTGCCCGTCCCGGCAGCCAGCGGAAACGTGTACACCTTTCATAATTTTGGGCTCGGTCTTTCTATTATATCTCCTGATTTTGAAAACTACATTGGCGTGGTTGAAAGTGATGATCAATCCAGTAGCTTTCTGAACTTGAATGATTCTTCACTTTGGGTGGGCGGCAACTTGGCATTGAACCTCACTCACCAAACCAGCGTGGGCATCACCATTTATTACACTTCTCGCACATTTAACCGCTCGGTGACAGATCAACTCACCTCGGGATCCGATTCTGTGGTCACCAACGAAGAGAAAGTTTTAAAAGATAATTCGTTGGTCTACATGCTCGGCGGGTACCACCAACTGGGCAAAAACTGGTCCACAGGTATCAGCCTGCGATTTCCCTCGCTGCCGGTGAGCGGCAGCGCTGACTACTATCGATCCGTCATCAGCACCACATCTGGCGCCAGCACGCCGGTGAGCTTTAAGCATGTGAGGGCGCAAAGTTTAATCCCGGCAAAGGTGACCTGGGGGATAGGGTATGAAGAAAAAAAGAAAATGACTGTGGGTTTTGATTTAAGCTACTACGCCCCCCTCACCTACAGCGATGTGGAAGAAGAACTTGCCAGCGATACCTTTTATTTTCGTGACACTTGGAACATCAACGCCGGACTTGAGTACTATATTGAACCCTGGATCAGTCTGCGAGGTGGTTTTTTCACCAACCTCTCCTCACAGGTGAAAATCCCAGACAACCCCACTCGCCGCTTTGGGGACCACATTGATATGTTGGGCTTCACTACCAATATTGGTCTGCATACGAGTGATCTGACCACTGTCACCCTCGGTGGTTACTACAATGGGGGCCGCGGTTACTCCACCCAAGAAGTGGGACAACAATTTAAAAAGGTTGAAAAAAGTGTTCAGACCTTTTCTTTTTTAGTGGGCACTTCGTTTAATTTTTAGCGCAGATAGGGGTGGTTTATTTCGTCAAAAAACCAGATGGCCGGATCCCATGAGCCAAACACAGCACTGCTGGAGGAATAAAAATAGCTTGATTGCGGTACGCCTGTGCCGTGACTGAAATTCACTGCGGCACCACCACCTGTATTCTCATAGACTGAACTTTGATCGAAGGCCGAATTGACCACTGTTGCACCTACTGCAACCAACCCAACGATGGGGCCCACTTTATTTGAGGATGAAACACCAGACACATCGGCACGTGACCATGAATCTGAAACAATACCGCTTGAAAACTGATTGTACCCCACAACTCCACCCACTTGATCCCCTCCAGCACTCATGACCTGCCCCACTACATACACCCGCCGAATCTCGGCCCCTCCATTGTAACCCGCGACACCACCCACTTGATAATTATCTGACCAAACATATCCATCAAAAAAACTATCCGCAATCAGGGCTGCCGAGGAATTTTCACCGACTAGTCCGCCTGTGCGATACGACCCATTCACATAAGCATTCACAGCCGAGACCTGACGAATCTGACCACCCGAACTCTTCCCGGCCACTACGCCCACCGAAGTGTTTCCATAAATATTTGGATTTTTAAATCGCACATTTACCACTTCGCCACTAAGGCCTATACCGTGAAATAAACCCACGTAGTCCACACCCGGTGTCCCGACGTAGAGGTCTCTAATTTCGTGCCCCTCGCCATTGAGCTGGCCCACGAACATACTTCCGGTGCCGTGACCGAGAGGATTAATGACCCCCAGCGAAACCAGGTCTAAATCTTGTTTGAGCACATAGTGTTTTTGCAAAGACAGCTCATCTGCACCCATGGCCATCAACTGCGCGGGAGTGCAAATGGTGAAGGCATTGGCCTCTGAAAGCCCATCAATGCCTGCCTCGTTAGAGTTGGCAAAGGGACCGTTTGCTATTCTGGCCGCATCACAATAAGGGGCCGGGCCTCCCGCACTGCCGCCAGATGTATTATCCCCAATCGTTCCACCGCCATTCGGATCAGAAGGGTCAGCCGCGTTGTCATCACCACTTGGAATTTTATTAAATGCAAATATATCGAATTCTGGATCCACATTGGTACAAGCCACGTGGCTCATTCCAAACGCCAGAATAAAAAATAGAAAGGCTATTTTTTTGATCACTGAATTGTATCTTGAGCCCATGTCAGGCCCTCCTTTTTACGTTCCACATCTCCAACTCACTCAACGTCTAGTTTAGCATAAATTTCATGTCTCCCCAAAAAGGAGTCCCCGCCCGTGTATCAACTTGAGAATTCTGCAGCTTTTTTATTGAATATTCTCATTTTGAAACAATGTTCGATCCCCTCCCTATCGCTAAATTCTCAAGTCACCTTCTTTGCAAGCCGATAAATCCACTAATGGCAAAGCTGCAGAAGAAACTTATTTTTGACAACATCCACGGCCACATCACCCTAAATCGGGTGGAGGCCCGCATCCTAGAGACTCCGTACTACCAGCGCCTGCGTTGGATACGACAGTTGGGTTTTAGTTTCTATATTTTTCCAGGCGCCACCCACACTCGCCACGCCCATGCTTTGGGTGTTTTGCACACCATGGACAAAATCTTAAAGAGTATCGGTTTGGCCGTGCCCGAAGAAAAGCTGTTTAACCCCCGAGTGCAGGATGAAAAAACCATCTTTCACCGAACCATGCGGCTTGCAGCCATGTTGCACGACATCGGCACCTTTCCTTTTTCGCACACCATTGAACTGGCTTACATCAATCACTCAAGACAACAGAATCAACATGGCACTAAAAACGGTGTGGACGACCACGAAATCTTGGGCAGCCATATCATTTGCAACACCGACTTTGATGACGGCATCACTCGCATACTAAAAGAAGAAGGCATCGACCCCAAAGAACTTTCTCGAATTGTTAACGGACAGGCCAAGCGCCTGGTGGCCAACCAACTGATGCACTCGGATGTGGATGCAGACCGTATGGACTACCTTTTGCGAGACGCCCACCACACAGGCGTTAAACTTGGCCTCTACGACCAAGAATTCTTGATTCGCAACATGGTCATTCACGAAGATAAAGGTGAAGAAATATTATGTATCAGAGAAGACGCTATGAATGTGGCTGAGTCCTTTTTGATTAGTCGATATTTTTGGTATTCGCAGATCATCAGCGACGGCACAAGCTACAAGTTCGACCTTATAGCAGCAAAAATTTATCAGTATTTCTTAGAAAACGGACTTGCCCACTCGTTTGAGCACTTGATCAAACATGTAAGCCTGCACCCCAATGAATACTTCACGTTTAATGACTCTTACTTTATGGCCCTTTTACACGAGTATCTCGCGGGCCGAATTATGCATCCAATGATCCGAGAGCTTAGCGAAATGCTGGCTCGTCGCATACCTCCGGCTCAAATTAAAATTGATCCAGTCAAACCCACTCTCGTGCAAAGTGTTGAACATCGCAATGAACTTGTTCAAAAAACCACGAAGGCCGCCCATTGGCTAGAGGCCGAACTCAAATCTCTAGATCCCAATGCCTGGATTATTTTTGATATTCCCAGCAAAGATGTGATGTTCACCAAAAATCACGATGCCCTACTGCAAGACTATAAAAAATCGCAACAGCTGCTTGCACCTGATTCAGTGAAAATCCTTACTCGCCACAATGAGCCTAAGCTACTTATCGATGTATCGAATTCCCTGATGAGCGTCCTTAGCAACTACCGAAATTTCTTGCCTCGAATATACGTAAGCCCAAAAACCTATGAACTATTAGAGTCTAAAAAAGTTCTGCAAAAAATGAAGAGCTTAGTAGCATAAGTACCTGCTTCCTTTTGTTGCGACCATGCGTTAGGCGAGGCCCCCAAGCGGGCGCCACCGCTGGCCCGAGTGGCCGCATGTCGTCTTCGGATTGCGTCACTGCGTGCCGCAACCCGGATACGCCATGCACATCGGGATAGCGGTGGCGCCCGCTTGGGGGCCTCGCCTAACGCATGGTCGCAACAAAAGGAAGCAGGTACTTATGAAGGAAGCCGGGTGACCTAACGGGGGATCACACCGGGTTGACCCGGTCCCACGATCACGCCGTCACCGGGCGACGGACGCTTGGGATCAACCGGACGAATACCATCATAATCACCACTGTCGTCTGATGCCACTGACTCCACAAACTCACCGGGAGTTTTTGTAGAATATAAGACCAGTTCGTATTGAGAAAGCTTCGTGCCCCGAATGCGGTATTCAAGTTTCACACCTTCACCTGCGAGCATCAACGCCACATCAAGACTAAATGGTGATGCCATAGCCCCCTTACCCATAAGCGCGTAGGCTTTTGTGAAGGCTTTTGCATGTTGCGAATTCTTTTTCATTTGGGCTAATCCCGAGAACAAATTCAACACCCCTTTATAGGTCTGCTTTGGCAATACAGACCGACAATGCTCATAATCCCAGGCATAATCGTAACAAAGATCATAGGGATCAGTATCGTCCTTTAAATACTGTTCGACCAGGCGCCGCGCCTTCTTTGCCAAAGACACCGCACTGTGCTTTTCAGCCTCAACCATCATTCGGCGAGTTTGACTCTCACTTAACCAAAGCGACAACTTGGCATCAGTGTAGCGAAGGTTTTTATCTTCAGGAATATTCACCCGCACATAATCGTCAAATCCCGTACGGCGAACGATGTATTGAATGCCTCTTTGCAACTTCCAAGAGGAGGAGTGGTCCGCATCAAAAGACCAAGACATTTCACCAAACACACCTGATACGGGGCGCCCACCTTCTTTGGGTTTGGCCGTATAGTAAGCTCCATAGAAGTTTCCCACATTATTGTTGTGACTGGAGAAAGCGCGCCGCCGCTCTTCTTCTCTGAACAGACCGTAGCTCACGTCTATCTGTGTGCCATCAGACAACCGATCCTTTCTTGAAAAACCAGCAATCAAGCCCTTATTGATCTTCACATTCAAAAGAATAGGAATACCAAAAAAGAAATTGGTGAATTTGCCTTTTTCTACAATAGCTTCCGCATCAATGCTATTGACTTCAGGCACCTCAGGATTGGCACCAAACTCTTGAGCAATCTGTAAGTTTCCGTTGACGAGGTCAGAGTAGACTTTTCGGCCCACCTCTGTACCCAATTGAATCTCGAATGAGAACACTTCGCCTTCAGTACTGTATTGATATTGACCACCAGACACGATCACCGAGTGAATCTGCTGATACGATGTAGCGACCTCAAGACTTCGAACTGTCACCAGAGCCGAGTTTTCACTTTGTCTCTGCACTACCGTTTGCCATTTTCCTTCGTCCACCGCACTGGTGGAGCCACCCACCCAACCGAGGCCCAGTCCGGCCAAGTACATCATTCCGCCCGAAGACATATAGCTCACACTGTCTCCCACATTCCACTCGGCCAATTCATCAAGATCTTGTGGCGGCGTTGACAATGAGGGCAGGCTATCTGCAGACTCCAATGTGGGCGCATATCGAATGGATGTGAGTTCACTTCCAAATACGGGAATAAGACCCACGTAGGCCCATAATTTGTCGCGAAGTCCGTCGGCGTTTTTATAGTACCAACGCACTCTCGCCCCCACTCCGCCTTTAATTTCAAAGTGCTCCACCACATTGAAACCATCCCGATAGTCTTCGTAGACCAGCGTGCGAGAGCTTTCTGATTTCAATCCCTCATCAGACTGTTCGGTTTTATTAATAACCTTTTTATATCCGTCAAAATCCAAGTACAAAAGCGGTTCGATTTTAGCCTTTAGCTCGCGAGCCTGCTTTTTGTTTTGAGCTTCTTCCGTGGGGTTTTCGTCATCACCGGGATCTTCGCTGCCAGGGTCTTCATTTCCTGGGTCTTCATTACCAGGATCTTGGTTGCCGGGATCTTCATTGCCCGGGTCTTCGTTGCCTGGATCTTCAAATCCTCCGTCGCCGCCGCCACCGGTTCCGGGGTCACCACCTGTTCCAGGACCACCACCCGTTCCGGGATCACCACCTGCTCCAGGATCACCACCCGTTCCAGGATCACCACCCGTTCCAGGATCACCACCCGTTCCAGGATCACCACCCGTTCCAGGATCACCACCTGTTCCGGGATCACCACCTGTTCCGGGATCGCCACCTGTTCCTGGGTCACCACCACCAGGATTTTCAAATCCGCCGTCATCGCCACCCGAGCCGGGGTTGCCGCTGTCTCCAGGGTTTCCACCATTGCCGGGATCATCTATCACCGGCGGTTCAAAATCATCTATGAGTTGAGCATGTGCTAAAGGTAAACAAATATAAAAGGCTATGACTAAAAAAGAGAAATAAGTCCGCACAGAAATCCCCCCCGAATTATTTGTGTCACTGGACAAAACGCCGAGAACATAACTTAACTTGAAAGGACTGGCAAAAGCATTCGCCTACGATTCTGTCAGGATTTTGTTAATCACTTCGACAATCTGCTGCATCGCAGACCCGGGGCCAAAAACAGCACTCACGCCCAACTCTTGCAGATACTTCGCGTCATCATTAGGAATAATCCCGCCCACAAATACCGGCTTATTCACGCCAGAATCACCGAGCAACCGCAAAATTTCTTTCACTAAAGGAATGTGGGCCCCTGACAGAATAGACAAACCAATGATATCCACATCTTCTTGAATGGCCGCCGTGACTACCATTTCAGGAGTTTGATGGAGCCCCGTGTAGATCACTTCGAAACCGGCATCCCGCAGTCCCCGTGCGACCACCTTGGCCCCTCGATCGTGACCGTCTAACCCAGGCTTAGCTATTAATACTCGCCTAATCTTTTGCATTGACGTGAAGTTACACGGTCATTACCACTAAGGCAAGATCAGCGAGATGCGATTCTTTTTTAGCCGACTTTTTTTGCTTAAGTCTTAAGCGGGAGGACTTCATGAGCACCACACAACCAGCACTCACCACATTAAACGAAGATGAAATTGCTTTTCGCGATGCCATTCGCACTTTTGCTGAAGGCGAAATTCGGCCCCTCGTCAACAAAATGGATGAAGAAGCAAAGATGGACCCTAAACTGGTGCAAAAACTTTTTGAAATGGGTCTAATGGGCATTGAATCCCCCGAAAAATTCGGCGGAGCCGAGAGCACCTTCACCATGGCTTGCCTGGCTGTGGAAGAAATGGCCCGCATCGATGGCTCAGTGAGTGTGCTTGTGGATGTGCAAAACACACTGGTGACCAATGCGTTTTTACGTTGGGCCACAGAATCACAAAAAGATAAGTATCTGCCAAAACTGGCCAGTGAATGGGTGGGCGCCTATGCTCTCAGTGAAAGCTCCAGTGGTTCGGATGCCTTTGCACTTAAACTCAAAGCCGAAGATAAAGGCGACAAGTTTGTATTAAACGGACACAAACTTTGGATCACAAATGCTGGCGAAGCCCACGTGTTTTTAGTGTTTGCAAATATCAACCCCGAACAAGGGTACAAAGGCATCACAGGATTTATCGTAGAGCGCGACTTTAAGGGATTCACTGTGGGTAAAAAAGAAGACAAGATGGGCATTCGTGCCAGCTCCACCTGTGAACTTATTTTTGATAATTGCGAAGTACCAAAAGAAAATGTCATTGGCGAAGTGGGCAAGGGTTATAAAATTGCCATTGAAACACTCAACGAAGGTCGAATTGGCATTGGCGCGCAAATGCTTGGCATAGCACAAGGGGCTTATGAGGCCACTATCAACTATGTGAAAACTCGCGAGCAGTTCGGTCGACCAATCAGCTCCTTTCAGGGTTTGCAATTTCAGTTGGCTGAGATGCGCACATCTCTAGAGGCGGCACGGCTCATGGTCTACAATGCCGCCCGCCTCAAAGATGCCGGCCAGAATTTTGTCAAAGAAGCCGCCATGGCAAAATTGTACTCCTCAAGAGCTGCAGAAAAAATCACTTCCATGGCTGTGGACCTCTTTGGCGGAAACGGTTTCACGAAAGAATACCCAGTTGAGAAGTTCTATCGCGATGCTAAGATTGGCCAAATCTATGAAGGCACGTCAAATATGCAGCTGCAAACCATTGCAAAGATGGAATTGAGTGAGTGAACAAAAAGCCTGATCTCAAAGTGAAGGTGGCCATCATCGGTGCCGGGACAGCCGGCATGACCGCCTTTCGAGAAGTGCAAAAAGTCACTGACGACTGGGTAATGATTCACTCTGGACCCTTTGGTACCACCTGCGCTCGCGTGGGCTGTATGCCTTCAAAATTATTTATTCAAGCGGCCAATGACTTTCACCGCCGACACAAATGGAATGAACTCGGCCTCCATGGCGCCGATCAACTCTCTGTGGATTGGCCTGCCGTCATGAAAAGGGTCCAAACTTTCAGAGATCGCTTTGTGGGCGGCGTTTTAAAAACCATCGATAGCATTTCTAATAAAATCATTCATGGCACGGCTCAATTTGTTGAGCCACAGGTGCTTGACGTAGACGGACAGCGCATTACGGCTGATAAAATAATTATTGCCACGGGCTCAAGTCCCATTGTGCCAGTCCCATGGTTGTCGTTCAACGATCGTATTCTCACCACAGACGAATTCTTCGAACAAACCGAAATCATCGGACCCTATGCTGTAGTGGGTACTGGAGTCATTGGTTTAGAATTAGGACAAGCCCTATCTCGCCTAGGAATTGAAACTCATCTGTTTGGCGACATTCCTTTTATTGGTGGACTCACAGACCCTGTGGTCAACGATTATGCTCTTCAAACACTTAAAGAGGAACTTAACCTCCACCTTGGGCACCGCGCAGAGCTCTCAAAAAGCAAAAATACTATCGGTGTCACGGCTGGTCCGGTATCCACCGAAGTCCATCAGGTGCTCGCGGCCATGGGTCGCAAACCCAATTTAAAACCTTTAAACTTGCAGGCGGCTGGCGTGCCTTTAGACGAAAGGGGTCTACCCAAATTCAATCCCCACACAATGCAAGTTGAAGGCTTACCGCTATTTTTAGCCGGAGACATTAACGGTGATCGACCCATCCTCCATGAAGCCGCTGATGAAGGCCGAATTGCCGGATACAATGCTGTACGCGATGATGTGATCCGCTTTCAAAGGCGAACCCGGCTTGGAATTACCTTTTCAGACCCCAATCTGGCTTACGCCGGACAGTCGTTCGAGCAAATCAAAGACACCGACCATGTGGTGGGTGAAGTGCGTTTTGACGGACAAGGGCGATCCCTCGTGATGGCCAAGGCCAAGGGCATTCTGCGTGTTTATGTCGATAAAGAATCTGGCCTCCTTTTGGGCGCCGAAATGGTCGCTCCCGCCGGAGAACATTTGGCCCATTTACTCTCTTGGGCCATCCAAAAAAAGATGACCGTACACGAAGCCCTGGCCATGCCGTTTTATCATCCTGTTGTGGAAGAGGGACTAAGAACAGCCCTGCGCGAAGCCTCAAAACAAGTAAAAGCCCCACGCCCCCAGCTAGAAGTGCCTGAGTGCCACAAGTTGCCCCATGAGGATTGCAGCTAAAGCCCCCGATAACCTTTAAGAAATCACCACATTCCCGTGGCAAATCCCCCACAAAATGGCGTGGCGTTTGCAGCGTATTTTCTCTTTAAGGGTTATTGAAACGGTGGGGCCCAACGCTTGCAGTTGGGGGGCAGTTTGCAGGACAGACTGACACCACTTTTAACACCCACCATGTAAATTTGTAAAAATTTGCATGAATCAACACTAAACCACGCGGTGAAGGGGCAATAAAGGGAATGACTCAGCAAAAAGTTGTACGTGTATGGTGGTTGGCGAATTCGGGGTTCAGACAACAACTGACTTCTTGGAGCTTAAAGCGCCAACTGGGACGAAGACGCCTTCTCAGTGTCTTAATGAGTGGGATCGTCGCTCTGACGGGATTTCCCACCTATGCCACCCCCAAAGGGCCGGCCTCCCGGCTTCTGGAGCTGGAATCAGCGCACTCTCCCCAAGTTATTAGCGACATCAAACGCCACAATGCCGTGGCTGAAGCTCTTTACAGTCGAAATCTAAATGATATCCCTGAAAACATTATTGACCCGGTCCGGTTGCGTGGGCAGCTTCTCATCGATGAAACAGACAAGCATGTCTACCACCTTGGGGTGGCCAGCGAATACATCCCACCTATTGTTTATGATGGACTTCACTTTGAAGTAAAAGACGGCGGACTCGTCATCCAAGCCATCCGTGATGAACGCATTGTGGGTGTGCATGTTATCCCCAATCTCAATTTAAAATCAGTCATCCGCAGTAAAGAGCTTGTGGTCATGCTCACAGAAGAAGGACATATTGAAGTGATCGATATGGGCCTTGTGATTCTTTACGCCTTTGGCAAAACTCCAGGCCCACTGCCCGTTTTTAGAGCTTACACACGCTCAGAAACCTCTCTCATGGAGTTGCCTGTGCAAACAGACAACCTCAAGATCGCATTTTTGCATAGAGGCCTTAAGCCCTTTGTAGAACAAGAAGTGGCTTCTATTCTAGCTCACCCCGAGACAGCCACATCACGAAAAATCATACCTAGAGATAACAACGGACAACCCCTGATGGCCGCCTACGACGTGGTTGTTTATTCTGAACATGAAAACCACAGGGAATTTCATGGGCTGTTGAGCAAAAGAGCATTGGATCAAAGAGTGCTTGAAGGCCTCACCCATTTGGGCGTCATCACCATGGCGTTTGCTCAGGCGGGTCACGGGCAACGACTGGGTGAAAAGATAGCCAATATTCTGCAAGTGCATCAACAACCTGGAGAAGATGACCCTGTCGGACATCTACTAAAAAACTTAGCTGAACAAAATCAAAAGGCGAAGTCAGAAGAGCTCATACAAAAGCTCTTAACCGGCGACAATCTCACTCGCGAATATCTTGCCAATACCAGTCGCGAAGAGTTTAGAACTATCATCAACCGTCTAGTCACCGTAAAGGGTCGAATGGATCAGGCCAACAGCGGCCGCCCCCAAGATCTTTTCAATATGATGCAATGGATCTCTTCGTTTAAAGTCATCGAAGATCAGGCAAAAAAAGAGCAAGACGCCATCAAGCAGTCCGTTGCGGAAATCGATGCCCAACTGCAATCCATTGAAAAACACAGCTCCCTATTTAGCCGAAAAAAGAACGCTCTCCCGCTTAGAGAACAAAAAGAGGCTCTAGAACATCGGTCGGCTCAACTGGAGCAAGAATCTCAAGACCAACAGTACACGACGTCTTATCAGAGTCTTTTGCGAGATGCGCATAGTGATACGATTTCGTCCACTGTGAAAGAAGAAAAAGTGCGTTGGTATAAAAAATTAGCCAACAAGACCACCGCAAAAATTGCTGCCATCACGAGCAGCGCTGCTCTAGGTACCTGGGCCGCCTACCACACCTCTGATACCGTAGCCACTGAGATGACCCTCATGCTCAACTGGGCCTATCAGCATATTCCTGAAGTCTTACTTGAACCTTCATACGTCTGGCCAGGATTGGCCCTCGGCTTACCTTTGTTGGTTTTGGTGCCCGTGTACGTGCGCATGCTCGGCACCTATTCAATACCAGCGTTAAAGTACATTCAATTGGGAATAGCCAAAAGCCTGCCCATGGCCCATGGGCAATTTAAAGAACGCCTCCGAGTGGCATCAAGTCGTCTTAAAAAAATCGTCGATAAATACGGCTCTATGGACGTGTTAAGCCGACTTTCTACTTGGAACTTCCGGGCCCACGGTTTTGTAGCTGTCCCGCTGTACCATTCGCTGGCCCATATATTAAAGCAGCCCACGTTAGAGGCCATGCGAAAAGGTATTAATCCTTTCAAACGGGTTTATGGAAACTCCAAAGAAGGTGAGATTCTTGGTCTCGACGAAAATGAAAGTCTTGCTGTGGGCTTTAGAAACCCTGTCAAAAAGAGTGCTGAATCCAAGGCCAAGGATGCCAAACAAATGCGCGCTATTGAAGTTTTAGCTGCTGAACAAAGTCGTGCCCGAGTTTTATCTCGAAATCTGGCCGCCCTTGTTCTTTTGCACGAATCAAAAGCCGATAGCCAACACATTTTGGAGCTACTGAAAGGGGGCATTGATCTTTCTGACGTCATTAAGATCTATGACAACAAGTCTCTGCAAAAAAAGTGGGACGCCACCTCAACAGCTCTCGAATCTTACCTCCTCCATTTGCTTGAGACCGACGAAGGCTATGATTTTCGAAATCTATCAATGGATCAGGCGCAAGAGCTCATCCGACTCACTCAAGCTGTCGTTAAACAACCTAAAAGCGCCACTAGCGAACAGGTGAAACAGTTTAAAGTGCGGTGGTCTAATTTATCTCGATCCACACTTAAGGGCATTGGTAATTTTGGCCTCTATGAGTTCTTACTTTCACGAACCCTGACGGCCGACAAAACCATTGCAAAACAACAATGGGAAGAGTTTGTCTCGGACAACTTCCTCGTCGCTGTTGTTTACGCTCTCGTCGGCGAACGGGCTGATTTGAGCCGCCCCGAAGATTTAGCTCACCAGGCCGAATTCCCTTACGTGACGCCACCGCACTTGGCCGATGAAGCTCACAACTGGATTCTCCACTTTTTCATCGCAGGCCCGCGCCGACTGCTGACACTACAAGCGCCGCATGTTGAAAAAGAAAAGAACTACTCACCCATTGAACAGCTGTTGCTCGAGCAAACAGTGCGACCGGAGTCGTTTGGCGTGGGCATGTATCAATGGATTGTGGGATTGTTTCATTTCACGAAGACTAATATGGGAGCCTACTATATTCGGGATAGCTGGAAGCGAATAACCACGATTCAGGCTTATTTTATTTCCTCTGTGTTTTTCCGCCTGGCCTTAACTGACCAGAATTTTCACATGGCTAGTATGGCCTTTTTATTGGTCTTTGTTTGGGCCGAACTCGCCTACGGGTGGCCATGGACACCTATAGGTCGAGGCACCACCTACGAACAAGAGCGTGTGGGTGAAAACCGCCAAAACATGAAAGATCCCATAGATGATCTGGTGTACGCGTTGCGATCGGGCTCTGACGAAGAAATTAAGACCGAACTCCTTCGTGTTATTGAGCAACAAAGAGACATGGACGGCAAGGCTCGCAAAGACTTAAAAAATGAGTTAAACACAATCAACAGCTGGCTGAGTAAACCCAATGACCAAGCCCTTGATGCCTCAAATATAGTGAAAGCCCTGAAGGATGCGGAGCGATCACCTGTATTTGGCGCTCTTTCTGAATTGATGGCCGCCCAAAGGTCCGGAGACGAAGAACTCGCTAAACAAGCCTACTTGCGACTGCAAATTGCTGTGCAAGAGTCTAAGGATTCCGATGGGTTCAGAGCCTTAGTTGAAGAACTACGCCCGTATGCACTGGCGGCTGCAGACCAGGGGTTATTAACACCACCAAGAGCTAATGGCGCCAACGACAACATCTACAAAGTGGCCACCTGGGGATTTGGCGCATTTCTTACCACTTTCCTCTCGATCCCGTTGGCAGTAGCGTCGTTTGACGAGAAGTACCTCACCTGGGAGTATGTGGGTCTTGGGGTGCTGGCCACTTACGTGGTCTTTTTGCCCACAGTATTTGCCGTAACTGGCAAAACGCCCTGGGAAAAAGTGTACATTCCCAGCGCAAAAAAGGCAGCCGCTCAAATTAAGAAGAAAAAACAAGCTGTAGTGAGTTGGTGCTCGAGCCTACTTAAACAAAACAACAAAACTGAATAAAATACCCAAGGCCCACTTTAAAAAACCTTTAAGTGGGCGGTTTCGACTACATTGATCTACTGGTACAAATGCAACAGCCGCTCAATATCACGAGAACTCAGGCCGCCTTGTGTGGGGTTGATGGTTTTGTCAGTTTTAGATTTGAGAGTGATCAGATCCGGCGATTTGGCAAAGCCCGATGCGGGGTACAACATCACCGACTCGTAATCAAATTCAAATACCGACCCCACAAAGTCATGGACAAAACTATCTGGCGCCTCTTCAAATTGAATTTCTCGCCCCGGCTGAATGTTTTCCCAAAGCACCTCAACATACTCATCTCGCCCCTTACGAGCATGCTCATGCACAAATCCTAGGGCGTGCATGATTTCATGCAACACTTCTGTAAACCCGCACTGAGGGGCCAACAAAATGGGCTGATGCCCGCCCACGCTACCCAAATAAGAGTAGCAACCTTCGTCGTCTGGAACAAAGGCGATGGCATCTTCTTGCCCCGAAAAAGGCACTAACTGAACGGCCCCTAAGGAGTTGATGTACTCGACGGCGTCCCGAACCAATTGTTGCTGTTGAACCTCAGGATGAATAAAAAAAGGAATGTCCCGAGTCGCCCACAATCGACGAGGCGGCGGTTTAAAAATACCCACCTTGCCTTTAAACTCGGATTGAATCTTTCCCAGGATCATATCCCCACCGGTGATCGCAAGCCCGTCATCGCGCAGAGAAAAACTCACATGCCCGACCGGCAACGTCACACCGGTTTTTTTTGAAGTCGAAGTGGACGCCGATACCGGCGGCTTCACCGTATCCAGAACGGGTTGATTGGCCACAAGCAGGGATTTAACGGTAAGATCCTTCACAGGAACCGTTTCCACCTTTGCCGCCTTTGGCTTAACCTCCAAAACAGGAACATTCTCCGAACTGTCCACCGGCTCATCAGCATCTTCCAGAAACACGCCCCACAGCAGCCACCCCAACAAGGCAAACACAACCAACATTAACCAAAAATCTCGACTTTGACTCTTCATCAGGACCTCAATGTTAGTTGAAATACCAAAGCAAAACCAGTACGGTAAAATAAATGTGGCAGGACTCCGAGACGTAACCACAACGCATCAAAGAGGGGGGCGCCCGCTCCATCGGCGTCCTCCCGATGTGCATGGCGTATCCGGGTTGCGGCACGTAGTGACGCAATCCGAAGACGACATGCGGCCACTCGGGCCGGCGCCGATGGAGCGGGCGCCCCCCTCTTTGATGCGTTGTGGTTACGTCTCGGGCCCCGTTTTCCATCGAAGGATCTTGAATGACCACTCCCGTGATTGAACTTCAAAATGTCACCATCGAACTCGGTGGACAAATCATTCTTGAAGATATTAGTCTACAAGTGATGCCCGGCGAATGCCTGGTTGTGGTCGGCCCCAGCGGACAAGGCAAGACGGTTTTACTTAAGACCATTGTGGGCATTTATAAACCAAAAACCGGTCGTGTTTTCATCAATGGCCAAGATCTCAACTCCTTTACTCAAAGAGAAAAACGAGAACTCGCTCGTCGGGTAGGCATGCTGTTTCAACAGAATGCCCTTTTTGATTCATTGACCGCTGTTGAGAATGTGGCTTTCCCTATCCGTGAACACACTACGATGAGCGATGTGGATGTGGTGTTTAAGTCCGCTTATTTTCTAAAAGCCGTAGGCCTTGAGGATTCCGCGTTTAAGTATCCCCACGAATTAAGTGGAGGCATGCAGCGACGCCTGGGTATTGCCCGAGCCCTGGCTCTTGACCCAGACATTGTTCTTTACGATGACCCAACAGCAGGGCAAGATCCCATTCGCAGTGATAATATGGCGCAACTGATCTTGAAGTTAAAGCAAAGCAACAACGGTACCATTGTTGTGGTGACCAACGATATGTTTGTGGCCTACGAGATGGCCGACCGAATTATCATGGTGACCCAACGACAAATCATCGACACTGGCACAGTCGAGCAAACAAAATCCTGCCCCGAACCTCGAGTGCAGCAGTTTATTAACGGTCAACTCACTGGGCCTCTCACTGAAAACGGCACTTATGTTCTCTAAACGAAAACAAAAAAACAATGCCTGGACTTGGACGTTTCACCAACGGGAATACTCGGGCCTGAACATACTAGGAGCTTCCATTGCTGGCGTTCACACCTGCTTTATTATACCTGACCTCAAAGTGAGCTTTGATGTGGGACAAGGCCTTCCATTTGCTTTAAATATGCAGACTTTTTTGATTTCACATGGACATATGGATCATGCGGCCGGCATCCCCTACATCATCTCTCAAAAAGCCTTAACCAGTCAAAAACCGGGTCGCTTCTATATGCCCGAACACATGCTTGAACCCATGGACCACATCATGAAGTCATGGCAGCGCATGGAAGGGCATCATTATGAGTATGACTTTGTAGGGAACAAAGCCGAGACCTTCTACGACATCAATGCGATTTATGGATTTAAGATTTTCCCCACTTTTCACCGTATTCCCTCAAACGGCTACACCATTTTCAGAAAAAACAAAAAGTTAAAAAAAGAATTTGAATCACTCAACCGATTTGAACTTATCGAGCTCAGAAAAAAGGGCGTTGAACTTGAGGAACACATAACGAATCCCCTGATTTCGTTTACAGGCGACACAAAAATTGAATTCCTAGACGGATGCTCTTGGCTTAAAAAATCACAAACTCTGTTTCTAGAGGTCACTTACGCTGAGGGCAACAAAACCGTACAAGATGCCAGAGACTGGGGACACATCCATATCGACGAGGTCCTGCCTCGACTCCCCGATCTCGAATGCGAAAAGATTGTGCTCATCCATCTTTCCAGTCGCCATCGCCTAAAAGATGTGGATGATTTTCTATCTCGAAAGCTGGATCGGGAGATGCGAAGCCGCGTTGATATTTTTCCGGTGGAATCGTAAACCAACAATGGTCTAGCTATGAAACATAATAAAGCAAGCACCAAGCAGAACACCAAGGCCACACGAAAACTATAAAAAAAATAACTGAATTACAAATTTCTGCGATACTGTCCGCCCACCTCATACAGGGCTTGCGACATCTGATGAAGGGTGCAATATCTTGAAGCTCGCATTAGGGCCGCAAATACATTGCCGCCACCGATGGCCTCTTTTCTTAAGTGAGCCAATTCACGCTCAGCTTCTGTTTTATGAGCTTGTTGGAACTCTCGCGTGCGGTCAAGCTGCAGGTTTTTTTCTTCAAGGCTCGCTCTGGCTAGCTCAATTTTCGGAGGCACGTATCCATCTTCAAGGGTTTTCGGGTTTATAAAAGTATTCACCCCCACAATAGGTAAATCACCTGAGTGTTTTAAAGATTCATAGTAAAGCGACTCTTCTTGAATTTTACCACGTTGATATTGAGTTTCCATAGCACCTAAAACCCCACCTCGCTCGCTCAACCGTAGAAATTCATCTAGGACGGCTTCTTCCACTTCGTCTGTCAACCACTCTACAAAATAACTTCCCTGCATGGGATTTTCGTTTTTTGCCATTCCGAACTCGCGATTTATAATCATTTGAATGGCCTGAGCTCGGCGCACGGATTCTTCTGTGGGTGTGGTGATGGCCTCATCGTAGGCGTTGGTGTGAAGGGAGTTGCAATTGTCATTGATCGCAATCAAAGCCTGTAGCGTGGTTCTAATATCGTTAAAATCTATTTCTTGAGCATGTAAAGATCGACCGCTGGTTTGAATATGATACTTCAATTTCTGTGATCGCTCATTACCTTGATAAAGATCTCTAATGGCGATGGACCAGATCCTTCGCGCCACCCGTCCAATCACGGTGTATTCTGGATCAAGTCCATTACTAAAAAAGAACGACAAATTAGGGGCAAATTGATCAATATCCAAACCTCGGCTCAGGTAATACTCCACATAAGTGAACGCGTTACTCAAGGTGAGGGCCAGCTGGGTGATCGGATTGGCTCCGGCCTCTGCAATGTGATAACCCGAAATGCTAACCGAATAAAAGTTACGAATGTCATTGCCAACGAAATACTCTTGAATATCACCCATCATCTTAAGTGCAAAGTCGATTGAAAATATACACGTGTTCTGACCCTGATCTTCTTTTAAAATATCAGCCTGAACCGTGCCCCTCACCTGACTCATCGTGGATTTTTCAATGTCACTACGCTCACCCGGAGTGAGCTCTCGCCCCTGCTCGGCCTGTGCTTTTTCGACTTGCTGGTCTATGGCGGTGTTCATAAAAAAAGCAAGCATCATCGGCGCCGGACCATTAATAGTCATACTGACGCTGGTGCGAGGGTCGCACAGATCAAAACCCTGATAGAGCCTCTTCATGTCATCCAGGGTTGCTATGCTCACTCCACTTTCGCCCACTTTGCCGAAGATATCTGGCCGCTCATGGGGATCTTCCCCATACAAGGTCACGCTGTCAAAAGCCGTTGAGAGTCTTTTCACATCACTGTCTTTACTTAAAAAATGAAACCGTCTGTTGGTTCGCTCTGGCGGGCCCTCTCCGGCAAACTGTCGTGTGGGATCTTCGCCTTCCCGCCTTAATGGAAACACACCTGCCGTATAAGGAAATTCTCCCGGTACATTTTCTAGGCGCAAATAGCGCAACCGATCACCCCAGTCCGTTATTCTTGGCACAACCACGCGGGGGATGGGCAGACCCGATAAACTGAGCCGCGTAAGGGGTTGGCGTATTTCCTTTCCGCGGACATGATAGACCAAAGCATCACCCGAGTATTGCTCTTGCAACTTTGGAAATTGATCGAGATCTTCTAGATCTTTTTTTGAAAGTTTTGCCTCAACCTCAGATGTGTCTAATCCGAGCTTTTTGCGCGCTCCCAACTCACTAGCAACTTCCGCTTTTTCATTCACCTGCTTTTTGTATTGGCGCACGGAGTGCGTGATTTCAGCCAAATAGTTTTGTCGGTCCGCAGGAACAATAGTCTGTTTTTGGGAACCTCTAAACTCGGACCGAGCCAAATCCGAAAGTTTCCATCCGGGATCCACGGCCGACACTTGCTTTTTCACGCATTCAGACAGTTTTTCGCAGAGGCCAAAAAATAAATCATTAACGCCACTGTCATTAAAATTAGAGGCCTGTGTGAGAAAAACCGGGACCGTTTCTTCAGTATGAAAGAGCTTTCGAGATCTTTTATACTGCTTGATCACATCGCGGTGGGCATCTTGTGACCCCCGATGATCGGCCTTGTTAATGGCTATAAGGTCGGCATAGTCGATCATGTCGATTTTCTCAAGCTGACTTTGGGCACCAAACTCTGAAGTCATCACGTACAAACTGAGATCTGACACTTCGGTGATGGCCGAGCTGGCTTGTCCTATTCCCGAAGACTCTGCGATCAAAAGATCGAAATCTAGCGTTTTTAGAAAATCTAAAATCGGAGGCAAGGCTTTGGAGATTTCACTTCCTGACCCTCTTGATGCCACAGAACGCATAAAAGTACCTGCGCGACTCAGTGAATTCATTCGGATGCGATCGCCCAACAGCGAACCTCCTGTCCGCCTCTTTGTGGGATCCACGCACACAATCCCGACCTTCACTCCAGGCAAGGAGTTCAATAGTCTTTGCACCAACTCATCCACCAAACTGGATTTTCCAGCGCCCCCAGTTCCTGTGACACCTAAGACCAGTGGTGTTTTTTTATCTGATCGACGAAATGGACCCAATGCTGATTTAAAGCCCTCTAACGACTCCCCATTTTCAATCGCGCTGATGGCTAAGCCTAAATCTCGATGAGGAATGCTATTTCCCAAAAACTCCTTTGGCGCTGCTTTCACCGGATCAACGGATTTCGGAACAACGAAGTCACATTCACGAATAATCATTTCGATCATGCCCTCTAAACCAAGCCTGCGCCCATCGTCAGGATGAAAAATCTGCGCAATACCAAAGGCTTCTAGTTCCTGTTTTTCTTCGTGGATGATCACGCCGCCCCCACCACCGAAAATACGCACATAACCAGCTCCGCTTTGCTCGAGCAGGTCTTTCATGTATTTAAAGTACTCCATGTGGCCGCCCTGATAGGAACTCACGGCAATACCTTGAGCCCCCTCCTGCAGTGCCGTTGTCACCACATCAAAAACAGAGCGATTGTGGCCCAAATGAATAACCTCGGCGCCCATATCTTGAAGCACTCTACGCATGATGTTGATGCTGGCATCATGTCCATCAAATAACGAGGCGGCTGTGACAATTCGAACAGGATGTTTGGGCTTATAAGACATACCAACTACTTTCCCGCAAACTGAGGGGGACGCTTTTCAATAAAGGCTTGAATACCTTCGTTGTGATCTTCTGTAGAAAAAGTATCTGCAAACAATTGAGCTTCAAGCTTCAGTGCTTCAAACTGAACTTTGTCATACCCTTCATTGATCACTCGCTTAGCGAGACCCAAGGCCACCGGCCCCCTAGAGGCGATGGTCTTTGCAAGCTCCATGGCCGTAGGCAACACATCTTCTGGCTCCGTGAGTCTTGCAACCAATCCCCAATTCGAGGCCTCTTCTGCAGAAAACATATTTCCAGTGAGTGTCATCATACGAGCCACACCCTTACCTACAGAGCGAGCCAATCTCTGTGTTCCACCGTATCCAGGAATCAATCCCAAAGTCACCTCAGGCAAACCCATCTTGGCTTTACGACTGGCCACAATAAAATCACAAGCTAAGGCCAGCTCCAGTCCGCCCCCCAGCGCAAACCCATTCACCGCGGCGATGCTGGGGATTTTACAGTCTTCTATCAGCTCCATAACTTTTTGGCCGCGCTCGGCCATTTCTAAAGCTTGCTCCGATGTCATCTCGGCCATTTCTTTAATGTCAGCGCCAGCAACAAAAGCCTTGTCACCCGAGCCTGTAACAACAAAACAACGAATGCTTCCGTCGGCTTTTATTTTTTCAACGCACTCACCAATTTCACGAATCACTTCGGCATTTAAAGCATTCAAGGCCTCGGGCCTATTGACTCGAAGAACTCCTACATTTTCATGTCTTTCAAACAAGAGGGTTTTAAATTCCATACTTTCCTCACCACTTATGAATAACTGTAAAATCCACGTCCCGATTTACGCCCTAGCCACCCGGCCTCCACATATTTAACAAGCAGCGGGCACGGACGATACTTTGTATCCCCAAGCCCCTCGTGCAAAACCTGCATAATGGCTAAACAGGTGTCCAATCCAATAAAATCGGCCAACGTCAATGGTCCCATGGGCTGGTTGGTCCCCAAAGTCATTGCAGAATCAATACCCTCTGGCTCAGCCACTCCCTCGTAGAGAGCATAAACAGCTTCGTTGATCATCGGCATTAAAATGCGATTCACCACAAAGCCGGGCATATCTCTGGCCTCCACAAAGGTTTTACCTAAAGCTTCAGAAAAATCTTTCACTTTTTTAAAAGTGTCGTCTGAGGTTTGCAGGCCACGAATGCCTTCCACCAACTTCATCAGCGGAACTGGATTCATAAAGTGCATGCCAGCCACCTTCTCGGGATGCTTTGTGGCTGCTGCTATTTTGGTAATCGAAATAGACGAAGTGTTGCTGCACAAAATGGCTGAATTGCCGCAGACGGCATCCACCTCAGAAAAAATCTTAAGCTTTAAGTCTACATTTTCGGTGGCAGCTTCAATGACCAAATCGCAACTGGCAAAATCTGAAAGTTTCGTGGTTGTTTTTATGCGGGAGAGCAATTGAGATTTTTCGTCGCCCGACATCTTTTCTTTTTTAATCAAGCGATCACAACTTCCCGCAATGGTAGAAATTCCTTTTTCAAGGGCCGCCTCAGACACGTCCATCATTATCACGTTGACTCCACGGCCGGCCACGACTTGGGCGATGCCATTTCCCATTTGCCCTGCGCCTATGACGCCCACATTTTTAAAACTCATAAACACTCCTTACTAAGGGTAGCGAAGACGCCATCCCGCTTCGAGCCGATCATCAAAGAGATCATTCTGCTCATCCACGTATTTGCTTCCTACAATATAAACACTAGATAGACCATAGCTGCTGTGCCGGGCCAGACCTAGAGAAAAAACCTGCGCAAGGTCGTCCGTCACCAAATCTGAGGCATCAAAGGCCTGGTACCGAAAAAGACCTGTCCACGACTCTTGCGCCTTATAATCTATATCTACATGGGCGAGCCAAAACCCCTCCACGGGGTCTGGCGATTGAATCACTGCCCCCATGGTGCCGGCCATTACAATATCCCAGGACTTTGAATACCACCTCGCATAAGCCTGGCCCATTCGCCATTTGGACTCGGCATTGGGATTAAACCCCACACCCGACCATGAGCTTCCTGATGTAGACAATGGATTCGTCTGGCCCGTCTGTGCCGACACCCCCCACTCGAAATCAAAATTGTTGCGCCGCCCCCAGTGGGCTGTAAACCACAACAACTGGTCTGCATTGGTAAACCCTTCGCCATTGTGGACAATTAATTCTGTGTAATAACCTTGATGCGAAAACTCGAGACTCAACCCCATGTCTCTTAGGCCCATCAGGCCTTTTTCATAGAGCAACGTCCGTGGACGCAGGATTTCTGATTCTTTCTGCTTCCCTTCGTAACCAAAACCCAAGGGCAACAGCCCCATTCGAACCTTGCCGTAAAGCCCCACGTACTCGGCGTATCCTTCGACAAAACCAAGAGCCTCGTCTAAACCATTTTGAGTATAAAACCCAGGTCGACTACGAAGCTCTAGCTCACCTAAGACCACCTTTGCTAGGATCTGATCATCCCAATTGTAAGACACGCCCAGACTTGAATCGCCCACACCAAACTCAGCTTGCCGGCCTTCTTTTCCCTGCAGAGTCGCCCGCACGTGCAGCTCAGAAAGTGTAAACTCCCCCACCGACTCCCGAGCCCATGTCACCGAACTAAAACAAGCCCAAAGGGCCACGCCAACAACGACTATTTGATTCATACTTCACCAGCTTTAATCAATTTCTCACCCTTTTGAAACGCCTCTATCATTTCTTTTTGCACTTGATTTTGCAACTCCGTAAGATTTTCGGCCTTCAATCCTTTGGTGCTGACCGGGGACAAAAACTCTACCGACACAGTTCTTCTCCATTGCCCCCACATGGCAAACAAACGACCCTTTTCAAGCACTCCATGCGCCCCAACAATTACCACAGGCACTATGGGAAACTGCCCATTGATGGCAAATAAGAACGGCCCCACTTTGAATCGAGGACCTACCTCCGGCTTGGTGTGGCGAGTGCCTTCGGCCGCCAATATGAATTTCTCACCCTTTTTTACTCGAGAAATGGCCTCTTCGTAGACTTTAAAAACAGCCTTTTTATCGTGCCTCACAATAGGCAAAACACCGGCCACCCGCATGGCGTGACCAAAAATAGGGAACTTAAAAAGCTCAATTTTTGCTCCAAATCGCACGGTTTGCGGCATGACTGAATGAAAAATAGGAATATCAAAATGACTGGAGTGATTAAAAATATATAAGCAGCCTTCGTCAGGAAGATTCTCTAAACCCCGAACCACCACTTTTATATTGAACATCCACATCATGGATTGCGACCAGGTTCGCACAAAAAAATCGCCCACTTTTTGGCTTCGAGTGACTAAAACCGCAACGATCATACACAATCCGTAGACAGCAATGATCGTCAACGTGGCTATTGAGGCCGTAAAACTGCGCAGGTAACTGATCCACCGAATTAACCACGGCGGCTGCGCACCCGTTGCCATCACTCTTCCCTTTGTCCTGACTCAGCCCACGCAAGAGTTCTCTGCCTGGCCGCTTTTTTCTGGCGCGCTTTGTATTTGTCGTGTGAGGCTTTGCCACTCAAGTTTTCAAGATAGGTTTGATAATCGACAATTTGCACTTCAAAGGGATAAAAGAATGTAAATGCGGGGCCTTGCCCTCCGTCGTTTTTCACACGAATCATACGACGGGTGATAAATTTAATAAACCTGTACTCAAGACTTGAGAAAGAATTCAGTTTCAATAGGTATTTGGCGTCTTCACGATGTCTCTCTAAACGTGCCACCAATCGCTGATCAATTTCTTCGGGAGTGATCTTTTGATCGCCCGTTAAGTTTTCCATCTCCTGTAAAAACAGATTTGTTGGGTAAAGGGTGTTGTTAGACTGATCGGGCACATTGTGAGGAATACACACAATGTTTTTTTCAGATAGATATCGCATCACCCGAAAGGCATCAAACAAATGCTTGGTGATAAACCTCACCCCGACCTTATCGAGAAGACTAAAGGCCACCACGTCAGGCTTTGCCAGAAGTTTTGTTATAGAAGACGAGGAGGTTTTAAACGCCTTCACATCGAACTTTTTAAGCACAATGGATTCAGGGTCAGAGGCCGGCCCCAGGGTCACACCCCGCACAGGATCGTTATAAATATGAGCTTGAATGGGCCGCAAAATCTGCTCTTGAATGGGCGAAGAAAACTTGGTGAACAGGTCACTATCTAAGTGAACCAAAACGTGCATGACCTTAAGCAATGCACAAGCCCAAGACTGCAATGAAGGCTCACGCCCGCCACGCTGGCTGGCATAAACCAACAGGTTACCAAGGTCTCCTAATTTTTTCGGATCAGCCAAAACATCGGGGATCTTCTCGTCTTCTGTGAGAATTTCTGAGCGCATGTAGGTAACAGCTCGTGAGTGGTAGCCATAGACCTTCTGTCGATCTTCTTCATTTCGCAGATCAAAACCATAGGAACGTGCAAATTCATAGGCTTGATCAAGATCATGAACATTCAGTCGAGGGATGGACAGCGAATAAAGCCCCCCCACTAACGAATTGAGTGTGTCTGCATCAAAGTTGAAATTCATGGAAAAAAGTCTAACTCAGAAAAACCAAAGGTGCCAGGTCGTGAGTTTTAACTACGGTGTGTTAGAAAAGGACTCTGACTAAAATATTGGCATCTTTGCACAGCGCATTGACGCCCGCTTTATCATTTTAAGAATTATTTATTCGGCAACGAGTACCCATGATGGGTCGAAGAAATTAAACTGATTCGCAAAGGGGATTTGGTATATTGTGTTGGGCTTTCGCCCACCACCTATTGACATCGAAACAAGTTACAGGCGTTAACTTCAAACCGACCTAATGAGCCTTGAGCCGGCGTGCCGCCATTCCAGTGGGCTGTGTTTTTGTAGCTCACATCACCAGTGATCATTCCACCCGTGCTCAACATGCCATAAAAAGTGACTGTTCCGTAGTTATCACCCACGGTGATTTCCACTTGATTGCCGTTCACTCGCCCGGTGGCATTACCCAAAGGAATTTCCAAACCGTAGCCGCCGTTCTCTAAGGCCACCGAGTCAAAAATAATTAAATTGATTTGACCGCCACGGATTTCGCTATTGGTGTATCCATAGGGATTGAACGACCCATTTTGAAGGTTCAGCTGACCATTAAAATAAAGTCCTGTGCCTTGAATATCCACATAGCCTAGAACCTGAAGAGGATCATTTGTCGCAGAAATAAATCCATCCACTCGATCTTGGAATGTGCCACCGTAGCCGCCATTATTATATATGTATCCTAAAGTGGACATGGAAACTTGGCTACCTGGAGCGCCTGGACTCACCGGACCGCCAACACCCACTCGATCACCGCGATACATATCAATTCGAGTTTTGCTTTTCTTATCTGAGCAAGCCGTAAGGGCTAGGCCCAAAATAGCTATCAATAAAATGTTGAGCGTGTTTTTCATCACTCTTCTCCTCGCATAAGCGTTTCAACAAAGAGAAAGGCAAGGAGCAGGCCTAAAAAAAGGCCTCAAGCCCCGCATAGATTCGATCTGGCGGCCGGTGGGCCAAAAGCCCCTTGGCGCTGCCACAGAGAGGCATCGGGCTGTCCATTTTTTAGACAGCCTATGGCCCCTGTCCATAGATGCGCTAATTCATGGCGGGCCGGCCAAAATATTATTAAATTATTCACACTGTGCTCGCTACCATGCGACACCGAATACACGCTTCGCCCACCATCCTGCCATACCTCAATCTGAAATTTAATTTTCTACCCGGGCAGAATTTTGTTATTTGGCATTGGATTAAAAAAACACTTCGTCAACCATGTGTCCCGCCTGACAAAACCGGAGCTTCACGTCCATATTCAAAATTCGACCCAGAGTTTTGTGTGGCAGCCCACATAAATTTCGACAAAGGCCCGAAGTTGGGCGCGACGAACCACCTATGCACCCAGAACAACTGAGTTTTTTTGCAACACATGATCCTATACACCTTGCCGATAAAAAAGCTGTATTATCAATATATTACACTATATAATGTATAGGATATGGCAGACGAAAAACCCACCCAGTACAGCCTCGAACTCACAGTCAACGGCCACAACGTCGAAATAGTTCTGATCGGACGCCACTATCTTGAAAAGCACGGCAGCTATTTGAACGACCAAATCATCTTAGATCTTGTTATGGCACTTGACGGTGGAGACTTCCCCCCAGACTCCATAACCAACGGCCTTGAGTATTATGCAGCCGACATCGAGTGGGGTGAACCCGCCAAGATCTATCGCCTGATATGGCTGTTTGAAGGCGCGAAACTGGAAATACTAGGCGTGGTGAGCGTCTATCGTCGCAAGACGCGAAAGAAATAATGGGGAATGCATGAAAACAAAATCAAAGCTTGAGAGCTTAACCAAAAAACAAATTGCCGAGATAGAAAGAAGTGCTGAACAACGCACAGACATACCCCTTTTGAAGTCGACACAAGTGAATATGCGTCTTCAGAGTGATACTCTGTTAAAAGCCAAGAAGTTGGCTGAGGCCCAAGGAGTGCCCTATACTTCTTTTTTAAAAAAGCTCTTGAAAGAAGACATTGATCGACTCTGGAAAGTCTTTAAAAAAGCCGAATAAGGCCCGCACCGGCCAATAGCGCACCTTAGACCGGCAACAGGCAAACCAATTGATCCAAGTGCGTAGCCCTTAAACAGTAACCGGCGTTTGCCCTTCTACGGTCTCCACTGGCTTTGCGGCTTCCGCTACACCATTTACTGGTTTTCGATCGCCATAGAAACAGCGATTGGACTTTGCCAAGTTCACAAGTGGTTGCGCCGGACGAAAACGCTGACCCAGACGTTGCGCATAGACTTCAAGTTCTTGCACGATATACTCGCTACCAACGGAATCGGCGTATTTTAACAAGCCTCCTCGAAAGGGTGGAAACCCTGTGCCCATAATCATGGCCAGGTCCACTTCCTGAGGTGTGTTCACGATCTTGTCTTGGATCAAAGCCAAAGAGGCTTCGTTAATCATCTGAAACATCCCTCGCTCCAAACACTCTTTTTCTGTTAGAGGGTCTGTGGGCGCCTTCAGCCCAAGCTCTTGATATATGGAACCATCTACGCCGGTTTCTTTGCCTCTATCATCATAGATGTAAAAACCTTTTTTATTCTTTCGACCCAAACGGTCAGTGGCTGAGAGCTTTTCTGCTAACTCTGACACCTGAATGCGTTCGCCCAATGAGGCTTTAAATATTTTTAAAACCTTTATTCCAACATCCAGGCCCACTTCATCTAGCAAACGATAAGGACCCATGGGCATACCAAAGGTGTGAGTGTAAAAACGATCCACTTTCTCTACACTCATCCCCTCTTCCAATAGGAAAAGAGCTTCACCCATATAAGGTAGCAATAAGCGGTTAACCAAAAAACCGGGACCATCTTTAACCACCACGGGAGTTTTTCCCATTTTCTTTGATAGAGCAAAAATAGTCGCTACCGCACGGTCATTGGTCTGCTCGCCGCGAATCACCTCCACCAGAGGCATCTTATGAACAGGATTAAAGAAGTGCATACCAACAAAATTTTCAGGTCGCGGGTGGCCCTTTGCCATTTCTGTCACACTTAATGAAGATGTGTTAGTGGCAATAATGCAATCCTCAGGACAGTGTTTGGCTGTTTCGCCAATGACAGCTTGCTTGATTTTCATATCCTCGACAATGGCCTCAACCACGACTTGCATATGACCAAATCCTGCATAATCAAGACCACCACTGATATGACTCATTTTTTGCGCCAGCTCGTACTTATTCATCCGTCGCTGCTGCATTTTCTTTTCCCACAGGTCACGGGCCGATTTAAATCCAATGGCCAATGCCTCGTTAGAAATATCCTTCATGCGAACATCAATACCTTTGTCGGCGGCCACATAGGCAATGCCTCCGCCCATCACACCGGCCCCAAGCACGCCCATGTGCTCGACTTTTTCAGGCTTCACCGCTGTGTCAGACACTCCCGTTTGTTTTTTCACGTCTTCCATCATGAAAAACAAATCAATCAAATACTTGCTCACATCTGTGACGGCCACTTTGCAAAAACCCTCAGTCTCGATAGCCAAAGCTTTTTTGCGATTGCCCATTCCGTAGGTTTTTTTAATCACCTCAAGCGCCTTTAACGGGGCTGGGTAAAAACCTTTTGATTGTTTCATCACCGTCTTTTGCGCCTGCGAAAACACCACTGGTCGCCCAACCATAGAATGAAGAAACTTATCCATTGTGGTTTTTGGCTTAAACTGTTTACGCCGCTTGCCCCGCTGACCCGCCACAGCTTCACGGGCCATTTCCATGGCCCGACCTTCAAGGAGCGTTGTCGGGACCATTTCGTCGATCAGCCCCATTTTAGCAGCCTTAAGACTGGGCACAGTTTTACCAGCCAGAATGATATCTAAAGCATTGGGTAAACCAATAATCCGGGGCATGCGCACACACCCACCAAAACCAGGTATGATACCCAACTGCACTTCAGGTAAACCAATCTTTGTGGAGGCATCGTCTGACCCCAAACGATAATCGCAGGCCATGATCAACTCACAGCCGCCCCCCACGCAGGCCCCATGTACAGCGGCAATCACCGGCATAGGCAAATCTTCAAGCCGATTCAAGATGGCATGGGCCTTTTCAATAGATATCTTGAAGTCCTCTTCTTTGGTTATGTTTTTGATTTCATCAATATCGGCGCCCGCTATAAATATATTGGGCTTTCCTGATAACAACACCACAGCCTTACACGAGGACTTTTCAATCTCTGCCAACACTTCATCAAGCCGAACCATCACCGGCGAAGAGAGCTTATTGACTTTTTCGCCTATGAGATCAAACTCAACAACAGCCACACCGTCTTTTTCTGTCCACCGAATACTTTCTTGAATGCTCATGGCCTACGCCTCTCTTTCTACGATCATCGCACCGCCTTGCCCACCACCAATACATAAAGTGGCCAGACCAAACTGCTTATCACTTCTCATCATTTCACGAATCAATGTTAACACCAATCGAGTGCCCGTCGCTCCTACGGGATGTCCCAGTGCGATGGCTCCTCCATTCACATTAAGTTTGCTGGGGTCAATTTCACCAACGGCAGAACCCAAACCCAACTTCTCTTTGGCAAACTGATCGCTGGCAAACGCTTTTTCACAAGCCATCACCTGAGCCGCAAAGGCCTCGTTCAACTCTATGAGGTCCATGTCTTTAAGAGTTAATCCCGCTCGCTTCAATGCCAATGGCGTAGCATAAGCCGGCCCCAGCCCCATTCGCTCGGGCTCCAGCCCTGCAAAAGCATAGCTTCTGATTTTCGCAAGTGGCTTGTAGCCCAATTCATTAGCACGCTTTCGACTCATTAATAAAAGCATGGCTGCGCCGTCCGTAATAGGGCAAGCATTGCCCGCAGTGATGGTGCCGTATCTTTTATCAAAAAAAGGCTTTAGTTTACCCAATTGCTGCATGGACTGGCCTTTACGTGGCCCAACGTCATCAGCAACAATTTTTTTGTATTTGGGAGCCAAAAACACGGGCGTGATCTCGTCTTTTAAGCGCCCCTCTTCCATGGCCTTCACGGCCTTTAAATGACTCTCAACGGCAAACTGGTCTTGCATTTCACGGGTCAAACCAAATTCTTTAGCTAAAATCTCAGCGGTTTGCCCCATGTTGATTCCCACAAAGGGATCGGTCAAACCCTCCATCACCGAAATGCGAGGTTTGAGATAGTTCAGCTTCATTTTCTTTAAAGCACTAAGTTTTTGGCCCACCGTTTTTGCATAGACAAATTCACCAAACACATCGGCAAACTTTTTACTAAAAAGGAGCGGCAGCTGTGACATACTCTCTGTGCCACCCGCCACCACCGTGTCAACGGTTCCGGAACGAATTTTATCGTAGCCCGTGGCCACACTTTCAAGAGCTGATGCACAATTTCTGTGCACAGTGAAGGCTGAGGTTTTCTGCGGAATCCCCGAACGCAACGCAACAACACGCGAAATATTCACTGCATCCGACGGGTTACCGGTATTGCCGATAATGACCTCATCCACCTCAGATACATCCAAATCCGTACGAGCTAGAAGCTCTTTTAACGCCACCGACCCCAATTCTGCCGCATGGACATCCCGCAAGTCCGCACCTGCTTTGGCAAAGGGGGTTCTTACTCCATCGACGATCACCACATCACGTTCACTAGACATTAGGCACTCCTCTTTTTCCCTTTTTGAAGCCTGCCCCCACACACCCTCGTTGTCAATATTGACAGACATGGACACTCACTTCTAACTTAGCTCTACGACAAAGGACCCTTTATGCCAAAAAATTTAGACCGCGAAGCACTTGAATACCACGCCTCAGGAAAACCTGGAAAAGTTGACGTTCGATCCAGTAAAAAATGTGACACAGAGTATGATCTCTCATTGGCCTACTCTCCTGGTGTTGCCGCTCCCTGCCGAGCCATTGCAGAAGACCCGGCGCTCGTCAGCAAGTACACCACACGGGGCAATCTTGTAGCTGTGATCACAAATGGCACGGCCGTGCTCGGATTAGGTGACATCGGTCCCTATGCCGCAAAACCAGTGATGGAGGGTAAGGGCGTTTTATTTAAACAGTTTGCCGGTATTGACGTCTTTGATATCGAAATGGATGCAAAAGATCCCAAAGAGTTTATTGCCGCAGTGAAAGCACTAGAGCCTACCTTTGGCGGCATTAACCTTGAAGATATCGCAGCACCGGCTTGTTTTGAAATTGAAAAAACTTTGTCGGCAGAAATGAAAATTCCTATTTTTCATGATGATCAGCATGGGACGGCGATAATCAATGCCGCCGCCCTGATCAACGCCTGTGAATTGACCCATCGCGCGCTCAAAGAAACCCGTATTGTTTTTAACGGAGCTGGTGCTGCGGCCATCGCTTGCGCCCGACTGCTTGTTCGCATGGGCGCCACAAGAGAAAACATTCTCCTCTGCGACTCTAAAGGTGTTGTCTACGAGGGCCGAAAAGAGGGGATGAATATATATAAATCAGAATTCGCCGCACCCACTGAAAGGCGAACCTTGGCCGATGCCGTAGATGGCTCTGATGTGTTCATTGGCCTCAGTGTGGCCGGAGTAATGACCCCTGATATGCTTAAAACTATGGCACCCTCACCCATTGTTTTTGCCATGGCCAACCCCGACCCAGAGATAGACCCGACGTTAGCTAAAGAAACTCGAGATGATGTGATCATTGCCACGGGTCGCTCGGACTACCCTAACCAAGTAAACAATGTGCTGGGGTTTCCTTCGATTTTTCGGGGCGCCCTTGACGTGCAAGCCACCTGCATCAATGAAGACATGAAAATTGCAGCCGTCAATGCTTTAGCTCAACTGGCTCGTGAAGATGTGCCCGATAGTGTGTCGGCGGTATATGATAACAAGGCCTTTCATTTTGGGCCTGAGTATATTATCCCGAAACCCTTTGACCCGCGCGTATTGATGTATGTAGCTCCGGCTGTTGCAAAGGCCGCCATGGACTCAGGTGTCGCGCAAAACCCCATCAAAAATTTCAAAGCCTACCGGGAACAATTAGAAGCCCTAAACAGCTTTCGCCGCGGTTTTATTAGAACCACGATCAATCGAATTAAATCTCACTGCCGGCGAACGGGCTCTGATATCCCCACATTGATTTTTCCGGAAGGCCGCAGCTCAAAAATTTTAAAAGCCATTAACTCCATTGCTAAAGAAAAAATCTGCCACCCCATTTTACTCGGCTACGAAGACGAAGTGAGGCAGAAAATTGCCGAGATGGAACTTGATGAACTGTCAAACGTGCCGGTGTTTCATCCTTCCCGACATCCTAGATACAAAGAGTTTGTCAGTGCGTTTTATGAAAAACGAAAACGAAAAGGAATTATGTATTCTGAGGCTGAGCGTTTAATGGCCAACCCCTATTATTTTTCGGCCATGGCCGTAGAAATGGGCGAAGCCAATGGAGTGATTTCTGGCGCCACCCAAAATTACGCGGAATGTGTTAAACCCATTTTACAGATTATCGGCACTGGACGAGGGCAGGTGGCTTCGGGATTAAACGTGGTTCTTATTGATGATCGCATGTTGTTTTTTGCCGACACCACAGTGAACATTAGCCCGTCGGCAGAGGAAGTGGCCAATATTGCAATTAATGTTTCACGAGTGGCGAAGTATTTTGGCATTGAGCCGCGTATTGCCATGCTCAGCTACTCCAACTTTTCAGGACGCGGAGAGATTCCGTATAAAATGAAAAAAGCCGCACAAATCGTCAAAAACCTTAAGCCAAATTTGATCGTGGACGGCGAGATGCAGGCCGATACAGCCATTAACCCTGATATTGTGGATCGAATTTTTCCATTTTGTGACATCAAGGGAGGCGCCAACGTGCTTATATTCCCCACCTTAGAGGCCGGCAATATTTCTTACAAATTAGTGCAACAGCTCAGTGGCGGAGAGGTGTTGGGACCTTTTCTAATGGGAGTAAAAAAACCAGCTAACGTACTCCAACGCACTTGCACCGTGGATCATGTCATAAACACTATTGTGCTCACCGCACTTGAAACTCAAGCCTATACGCATGGCCAATAGTTTTTTGACTGAAACAAAAAAAGAAAAAACGTTAGTTGCTGGCATTGGCCTGAAACAAGATGATTTTTCCGAAATCAAAGAGAGTGTGGCCGAACTCGAAGACCTCGTCTATGCCGCCGGCGGCGAGGTGGTTGGGACCATTGTTCAAATTTTGCCCAGCTTCAACCCAAGTACTCTGATGGGATCTGGAAAAGTCACAGAAATCAAAGAAATGGCCGACACCACTACAGCAACGCTTTTGGTGGTTGACCATCAACTTTCGGGCAGCCAGATGCGAAATCTCGAAGCCGAGCTGGGGATTCGTGTCATTGATCGCAGTCAATTAATTTTGGACATCTTTGCCAGTCGCGCCCAAACCTATGAGGGAAAATTACAAGTGGAGCTAGCACAAATGCTCGATCAACTACCTCGAATGGTGGGCGGGTGGCATGGCTCTCTCTCAAGGCAGGCTGGAGGAATTGGCACTCGAGGCCCTGGAGAATCCGCCCTAGAGCTGGATCGCCGGCGCATCAACGAGCGCGTAAAAGTCATTCGCAAAAAACTTGAAGACGTAAAGAAAAATCGACAACAACATCGGGCCAAGCGAAAGCGACAAAATGTGCCCAGCTTTGCCTTGATCGGGTACACCAATAGTGGCAAGAGCACTTTATTAAATAAACTGACTCAATCGCAGGTTCTGGCAAAAGATCAACTGTTTGCCACCCTTGACCCCACAACTCGGCAAATCATGCTGCCTGATGTAGGACTGGCGGTACTCACTGACACTGTGGGCTTTATTCGAAAACTCCCCACCCAACTCATTGAAGCCTTTAAGGCCACCTTAGAAGAGTCGGCCGAGGCTGACATACTCATCCATGTCATCGACCTTTCAAGTCCGCAAATGGAAAGACAACAAGAGGTCGTTCAACAGTTGATGCGAGACTTAAAATGGGACGACAAACCCTTGATTCACGCCTTCAACAAAGTGGATGTGGCACCCCTTGAGAGGCAAATGAGTGTTAAAGCGTTTCCTCGCGTGTTTGTCAGCGCCGTTGAAGGACGTGGCCTTGAAAAACTCAAACACCTCATGGCCGAAGCGGCGAAAAACCTTCAACAAACAGTTGAACTCTATTTTTCAAAGAAAGACGAACATTTGATTTACGAACTAGGGAAAGACGGCCAGATCTTAAAAAGCGAAGCTAGCCCCCATGGTACAGTTTGTACGGTGGCACTCAACCCCACCCAAATATCCAGGTGGGAGTCTTATCTTACGCGGTGACAGGCTCTTCTTTTAGTCATTGTGGCTCATTGCGGGCCGGCTTTTTGCCCAACAAGATATCCAGTTCCTTGTAGATCAGATCCTCATCGAACTTCACAATATAACGTCCAAGTTGCTCATTCTCAATATCCCTTATCAATGCTGGATTTGATAGACTTGAGTTTATCAAAATAGGGATATCCCTGGCTGGCGGACGCTTTTTTAACTCTCGAATAAAGTCGATGCCATTCATAATGGGCATCTCCAGATCTGAAAAAATAAAATCAAACCGATAACTATGCTCTTCTAGCCTCTTCAGACCATCAGCTCCGTTGTCAGCCATAACCGTCTCAAGTCCGAGCTTCTCAAATAATAACTTGGTCTTTTTCTGAAACAACTTGGAGTCCTCGACCACAAGAGCCCGCAACCCCTGAAATCTAGGATGAACATCTTTAGCAATGGTGGATTTATCTAGCATGATATCTAAACTTTCTAAGATAGCCTCTATATCCAATGTATAAACGTATCCCTCACTGGTCTTAATTAATCCATTTACAAACGATGTATTGACTCTCGATATGGCCTCTGGGAGCGGCAAGTGCTCGGAGTTTCTTCGGTCTAAAATTCGCCCGGTACGGCCAATAAAGATGCCCAAATAATAACCCTGAATATCGCAGATTAAAACACGTTTCCTGGGGGCCTGAGCGTGATCATCCCCCACGAATCCAGCCACGTCTAAAACAGGAATAGCTGTGCCGCGCAGATCGATTATTGCAACAAATGGAGCATGCTGTGGCGGCAATGCTGTCATTGAGTATTCTTCTGTTACTTCTTTTATTTTTTGCACGTTAAACGCAAACCATGGTGCATCATCGTTACCAGTTACTTGGAAATGTAGAAATAAGTCCAATTCATCATATTCTAATTTCTTAATGGACCCGTATGCTGATGAGCTCATGCCGATATCTCCATCACTCTAATAAAATCTTCTGCTTTTAAAATCCGAACCGGCTCACCATGAATAGCCACCGTCGATTGATCATAAATCTCAGCAGTTGATATATTCACCTTACCCACATCTTCGGCCATTAAGCACAAACGAACTCCATTTCTGACTTCCACCACCACAAATCTATGAACATGATCATCAGATTTTTCAATAGCGACATCACCCAGAACGAGTCGAGGATCCACTACCGGAACGATACCCCCGCGCAGACTCACCACACCCCTATGGCCCGGAACTTCTACTGGATAACGCACGACTTGGTGACTCTCCACAATTTCAGCAACAAGCTCAACAGGCATAGCCATCACGTAATTTTTCCATGAGAAGTGAATATAGATCCCATTGTTACTTTCAGACTCACGCTGCCTCTGCATTTTGATACCCCTCACGAATTCCGCCTCGCCGCAACAATTCAAACAATCGCCCCATAGACATAACAAAAATAGGTCGTCCATCTGAAAGCACCGAAACACCATTTAAAAACGGTATATCTGGACTGGCTTTTGGAAGTGACTGCAGCACCAGTTCAGTGTTGCCAAACAGTTCAGAAACACAAAATGCTACATACTCATTGTTCTGACGAACCACACAGACCGGAATTTCATGCCTAACGACATCAAACACCCTGGTCTTGGCACAGACAAATTCCTGCTCTAAATCAAAGCAGGGAATAAATTTATCGCGGTACAACAAAAGTTGTTTGTGGCCAGAAACCTTAAACTCTTCCACTGAAAAACGTCTGGCCTCAGCCAAGTCATGAGTGTTTATGGCATAAGTTTGATCACCTATCCCGACCAAAATGACAGGCACCACAGATACACCTGTTGGAATTTGAATGCGAAAGGTCGTGCCCTCGCCAGGCTTTGTAGCCAAGTGAATCTCTCCACCAAGATCAGCTATTGCTGCTTTAACAGCATCCATACCAATACCACGTCCAGAAACATTGGTTACTTGAGCAGATGTAGAGAATCCAGCCGTAAAAATAAGATCTAGGGCTTCGGCTTCAGTACTAATGTTTTCGACATTGAGGCCCTTTTCGCGCGCTGACTGCAGGATATGTGCTGCATCTATCCCTTTACCATCGTCTTTTACCTCTATTAAAATTTCGTTACCAACAGTGTTGGCCTGCAAACGAATTTGCCCTATTGGTGATTTCCCCAAGCCACGACGAACAATACTTTCTTCAATGCCATGATCCATGGCGTTTCTAATCAAATGAACCAGGGGCTCCGCAAGAACATCAGTGATTTTTTTATCTAACTCCGTATCTTCGCCGGCCACATGAAAATCAATGGGTTCTCCACTTTCGTGGGCATACTGCTCCACTATCCTTCCCATTCTCGTAAACAAACCTTTTATAGGCACCATTCTCATGCTCATAGTTGTGCGTTCGAGCTCACCCACTGTGCGCCGAAGTGCCGTATCCAAGACTTCCCACTCTCGTAAGAAATCGTTGGCCCCCTCAAGTAACATTCGATGCCGGTCAACTAAATGTTTGATTTGGTTGCGTATCATAAACGCTTCAAGCACACCACTAAGCGTGTCATTGATTCGCCCTAACGGTACCCGCACAAATTCTTCACCAGTTCGCGCACTCTCAATAGAGACCTCAATATTTTCGGGCTCAACCTTTGGAAACAACATTCCCTCGAGACGGTCAATTTCTTTGCGGATTTGCAATATTATGACGTTATCAACTGGTGCAGGTTGACTTTTAATTTCTGCCAGCTGACTTTCAAGTTGATGGCACAGAGATTCTTCATTCGTCATCTGAAACATGCTAGCTGCGCCCTTTAGAGTGTGTACTCCTCGGAATATTTCAGCCCACGGCTCACTGGTGCCAGGCTGACCTTTTGCGCTATCAATGGCTTGATGAAGGCCATCGATAATATCTCTCGCTTCCTCTAGAAACTCTTGTACTAACTCGTCAAACTCGCCCATGAGTATTCCCTTATGCGGCTTCAGTGTGCTGCGAATTGTAATGACTCCACTGAGCGTCAATAGATCTTTGCAGCTTATCAGCCAGTTCGCGAACTCGATCACACTCACTTGCAACTTTAGCAATGGAGTTTCGGGCGTTCTCTGAAAGTTGACCCACTTCATCAGCGACCACAGCAAAACCTTTGCCCGCTTGACCTGCTCGCGCCGCTTCAATAGAGGCATTAAGCGCCAACAGATCTGTCTTATCGGCTATTTCTTTAACCACTTCTAGAGTTTTTTCTACTCGCGCTACAGTGTCCACCAACTCTTTAGCCGTCTTTTGGGTGGCGCGAGCACTTTGCATTGCCTCTTCTGAGGATAATAGTTGGTTTTTTTTGCCTATTGCAGACATTATCTTGCTCCTTTTTTACGATGCTAAATCACCGACACGTAAATCTTCAATCCAATCTAAAAATCGCTTTACATCCTGACCATGAAAAATACTGCCGTGTTGAGGACATATCATGTCAATGTCCAGCTTGCGCACCCGCCGCAACCATTCATCTCGAGCGTGATTTGAAGGCATCCAGCGTTTGTGGAATTTGGTCATATACTTCACATGTTCATCAAAGTCATCCACCACCATAGGAGCATCCGGCGGAACCAGTGCGGCCCCCATATCTCCAGAGAAAAGTATTTTTGCGTTGGGATCATACAAATGAAAATTTCCCGCCGAATGGCAGTGATGGGCTGGCACTAATATGAGTTGAGCTTGGCCGATACTCACCGTCATACCCTCATCGGGAACTAGCTCAAAGTTGTTTGCGTAGTCATTGCCAAAGTGGGCGACAAATCCTCCCCAAAGCCAAGAGAGGTAAATCTTCGCGTCAGGTGTCAAAGCCATCCATAGAGGAAGTGATGACATGATGTCTGGGTCCTGGTGACTGCACAAGTACGACTTCACATTCTTTAGATCAAACTGCTCAGCCATTTGACTCAAAATCACAGGAAACACCTCTGTGCCGCCAGGATCAAGGATCATTGCCTCTCCATTATTCATAATTACGTACTCATTTGTATCGATGATCGACTGGGCGCGCTGGGGGTCGCGGCCAAAAGCCATCCATGAATGATTGCCGTCATCAAATAGTTTTCTATGCTGCATGAAGCGCCTCCTGCTGTCCGCTAAACTCTTGTCCATGAAGGGCAACTTTTACTAAATTGGTTGCTGAAATAAGATCTGCAAGCTCGGCATCAAAAGTTTCAAGACCCTTATGGATAGCCTCAATTATTGGTAAAAACTGCGTTTCTTCATCGGGTCGCAAATTGCGACCCGCCATACGCAAATTCACCACCGTCACCCACATTCGTTTAGATAAATGCACTAGGCGGTGATGGACATGTTGAATGGCACGAATTTCTGTATACTCAGCTGAAACCATAGTTTGCAAAATATTGTTGCTTACATTGCCACGAGCCTCACGAACGAGGTCTTTATTGGGATTCTGGTCCATGTAGGACAACGCAAGGTCAAATTTTTCAAGCATCAATGTTTTGCTGAAGGCTCGCAGTAACTTATTTGTGGCCAAAGTGGTCTGCATCAACAATTCGGCCAATGTTTCGTCCATCTGTTCAGAATTGCTATTGATCTGGCGGGCTAACTCAGAAAACAGTCGCAAATCACTACCGATCTGTCCGGATGATATGCTCGAATTCATGGCCATTTCACGAAATAGGTCAACCTGTCGGCGCAATCGGTTGGCTCGGTCGCGCAATCGATGGCAATCAACAAAATAATCCAGAATCTGGTTTTGCTGCATACCTGATATATGTCGATTATTTTGACGTCTCTTCATAGAAGCTCTCCTCATGCTCCTTGTTCGGAAATTTACATGAAAAAACTTTAGAGTCTTATTTGGGCGCATTTAGCCCTAATCTTGATTTGGATAAAAAGACAACAAAACTAGCCTTAGATCGCAACTTGTGGAGGCTGCCCTAAAGTAAAAATGGCACTTGCCGATAACTCCTATGTACAAACTTTTTTATGAGGACGATGCATCATGTTTGACCAAAACATTAACATACTTTTAGTCGATGACATGAAAACCATGAGAGCGTTAGTCAAGAAAACCTGCATGAACTTGGGTTTCAAAAATTTCACTGAAGCAGTTGATGGTAAAGATGCCTGGGAAAAACTAACCACTCCTGGCTCCAAATTTGACTTGGTCCTATCTGATTGGAACATGCCAAATCTGCAAGGCATCGAACTCTTAAAGAAAGTTCGCGCAGAAGAGTCCACTAAAAACATCCCCTTTCTTTTGATCACAGCTGAGAACGAGGCCGGACAGGTCCAAGAAGCAATAGTGGCAGGCGTAGACAACTATTTGATTAAACCTTTTTCAGCCAATGATTTGAAGTCACGTCTTGAAGCCATTTACAAAAAACGCTATGGCTCTAATGCCGCCTAGGCACGATCAATGCCAACTTCGATATAAAGCGGCCCCACTTCAGAAGTGAAGGGTATAATAATCGCGGGGCTGTTTGTCATATGTGTCACCTTTAAGTCGTTGCCACGAATAACCGAGGGAATGGCCAAATCTAACCCATAGCCCCGCTCATTTAAGGCGGCCTTGGCTTGACCAAAAATTATGTTTAACAGCTCACCAGCACCGTCTTGCAACTCGTCGTCTATTTCAGTGAATTCTTCCATCAACATATTACTCATTATTCTTAGAAAAACCTGACTCGGAAAGCCCAAGGCTATCGATCCAGTAAATGATGGGCTTGTTAGGCCTATAATTGCCGCAATAGCCAATGGCTCTGACAAGCTCTCTTTCTTAAGGTACGGCTTGCCAGCTTGCACCTCAAAGGAACACTGAATCTTAAGGGTCTTCAATGCAGCATCAATAAATACGTTAATAAAGTCCACGTCTAAAACAGCGTCTTTTTTATTTGGCTTAGGCGCACCCAAACTTGATCGCAATGATCGAATAGATGGCGCAATTTTAATAGCTACATTCATTCCATAGTCTATTAAAAGTTTTTTGACCTCGCGAGGCACATTGACCAAGTAAAATGCGATTCCCATTTCTTTTAGGTCTTTAATTACCGGCATGGCCTGTCGAAAAAACGTATCATCAATTTGCCCTTGGCCGGCCAGATCCACGACGACGGTTTTAACTCCAACTTCCGGGGCCGTCTTAATGGCCTCTTTGAGGGCGTCAACCAGCACGCCCTGACTCTGCGGCACGATCTGCTGGTTAAAGGAAAATACCATCATTGAATCTATATTTGCTGTCCTAAACATTGTGACCTTGCCTTCTGCCATGATGTTATATCCTTCGTGTACTCACCAAATTGTCTGTCAATTTCTGACAAATTTGTACCCTGGACCCAAATAATTTTAGACCTAGGCTAATTCAATTCACAACTTCGTCTTTTCGCTGATCACTAGAAACCAATCTTTTTTGCACACACCAAATCTGACCTTTAGACCAGAACTAAAAACTCATCCGAACGCAATTCCAATTTTCATAGCGCACGCACTCTGCCAGCCAATCATTTTCAAGGACACTCGTTTAGAAGACCCACTCTGGGACGCCCAAACTTCCCGTGGGGATTTAAAAGCAAATGGCTAATCAACCAGACTGAACATCAAAATCCAACCCAGCGCGCGCAACAAAAAGGCCACAACACCTAGATTGCGGTGCAAAGACAAAGACCTGGCCGAACGCAGTGCCCCCCTAAAACGTCGATAACCCAATATGCCCACAGGAATATACAACAGTACCGCAAGGGTTGAAAAAACAACGTGTCCATACTGAAACACTGTCATCGTTTCGGTGAACACCGTATTTATAGCTGAACGTGAAAATTCTAGCGTCAATACAACACCAAAATCCAATGCTATACCTAATCCCATAAAGAGCACGTGCATCTGTTTTTTTGAGCGAACTATTAACCCTATTATTAAGAAACAAAAAGCCATCGTTGCCAAAGTCATGTAAAATGAACCGACTGAATAAACAGCCACACTAGAAACTACGGCCACAAGGGCCATTCCAACCGGGCCCACTTTTTCCGCCAATATCCTAAAAGACCTCGCCATACATCCCCTCAATACCTACATAAAAATTTCATTGAAACTCCAGCCACACTATATTGCCTGGAAAAATCGCTACAAAGAACGTCAATCGCATTTTTTACCTTTTCCCACTTCAATCACCAAAGCCCCTCAAATTAATTGAACTTGAATTTGGTTTTTTTAAAAACTCAGATCCGGCCCCTTCAGCAACCCCCAACAACAGATTTGAATTAGACCCCGGCCCAACAATTCGCTCCAAAATATACGCCTTGAATCTTTGGATTTGCCGCCCCGTAAAACATTAGACATACCGGCTTTTCGCAAGTTGTGTTAAAAAAATCACCACGAAAGATATTTATGATGCATAATTTGGAAGCGCCCCATTCCATTGGTGGCAACGACTATTTATTTCTTGATGACCCGACCTTTAATGGCCCCTACGTTGACTCTGTCCATCACGGCCGTATGCAATTTTTTGTGGAGGGCGTCAGTTGCACTCGATGTGTGCACCGCATTGAACAACTCCCCCAAGAAGTGGAAGGCATTGCTGCCATACGCCTAGAGTTTGGTAAAAACATTGCCACGGTTGACCTTGCCCCTGGCGGCCGGTTTTCTCAAGCCGCCCAAGCCTTGAAGGATCAGGGTTATACTCCTCACCCTATTAAATCCAACGACCAAGCCCAGCTGATACAAAAAAAAGAAAATCGGGAGCTTTTAAGCCGCTTGGGTGTGGCTGGCGCTTGCGCTGGAAATATTATGTTACTGACTATTTCGATTTATGCTGGAGCCGAAGGAGTGCTGGCTCGAATCTTTGAGGGGCTGAGTTTTGCCTTGTTTCTTCCTGTGGTCTTTTATAGTGCCGTGCCATTTTATAAAACTTCTTGGTCCGCCCTAAAAAACAAAAAAGCGTCCATAGACATACCTATTGTGGCAGCCCTCCTCGTTGGCGGGGCGTTGAGCACCTATCACACTGTCAAAGGCCAAGGCGATATCTATTTTGACTCACTGGCCACTTTAGTTTTTTTATTATTGGCGGCCCGCTATTTTCTAAAACGAGTGCAACAAAGTTACCTATCGAGCTCCTATCTGCAACCCTTTTTCACCTCTGAAGAAGTGGAAGCCTGGGATGATAGCGAAGGGGGATATGTCTTAAAATCTCCGGCCGCCCTGGTGCGAGAGAGTCGTATTCGCCTTAAAAAAGGGCAACGGCTGCCGGCTGACGGCATTCTCCTGTCAGCGCAAGCTCACATTAACACAGCGGTACTCACAGGAGAGTCTTACCCACAACAGGTGATAGCGGGACAACCCGTGTATGCCGGATGTCAGGTGGTTTCAGAGCAAGTGGAAATGACGGTTTCAGAGATGGGCCATCGTACCCGAGTAGGGCAAATTTTAGAAAAAATAGAATCTGAACTCAAAAATAAAACGCCGCTCACTTCGCTTGTGGATAAAGTGGCCCAATATTTCACAATCATTGTGCTTGCCGCCGGTTTTTTGTTCTTTGTGGGCTATAGCTTTGTGGATGCCAACGAAGCTGTACGACGAGCTTTGGCACTGGTTATTTTAGCCTGCCCGTGCGCTTTGGCCTTTGCTACACCTTTAACGCAAAGCCTTTCATTGATTAAAGCCGCCAAAAATTCTTATCTCATTAAAAATGCGGCTGTGCTGGAAAAACTTTCTCGAATCAAACTAGTGGCCTTTGATAAAACGGGCACCCTCACGCGGGGTGAGTTTAAATTTCTATGCTGGGACTATGGCGAGCCCAGTCTTGAGCAACAGCAAATCATTCATCAGCTAGAAGCTTCTTCGCAACACCCTATTGCCTTAGCCTTAAAAAAAGAACTGGCCCCCTTCGTGCAATCGCTCCCCGCCATAGCCCTTGAAGATTGGCAAGAAATCGAAGGTCGCGGTGTTTTTGCCACCATCAAAAGTCGCAGGTACTCGATGCAAGCGGCCCCTAGCCGCATACGACAGCGCCGCGAGTTTGACTTTTTTGTGACCCGAGTGGGGCTCTATGCTGACGATCAACTTGTTTGTGTGGCCGTTCTTGGTGATGAGCCCAAGGCCGACGCTGTTCGCACGCTGAGACACATTGAAGAGCTCGGCGCCACACCAATGATTCTCTCTGGCGATGCCAAAGAGGCGGTGCTTGGTTTAGCTAAAGAACTTTCACTTTCTGCTCGCCAGGCATTGGCAGACATGTCTCCAGAAGCCAAACATCAATGGGTTAAAGATCACCCGCAGACATTGATGGTGGGAGATGGCGCCAATGACTCTTTGGCTTTAGCCTCAGCTGATGTGAGTGTCGCCGTTCAAGGCAGCATGGAATCAAGTCTTGAAGCTGCAGACATTTACTTGGCCACTGGCGGAGTCACTCCCATTTGGCACCTTATTAAACTGGGCCAAGACACCATGCATGTGGTGCGACGAAATCTCTATATCTCAATTGTGTATAATCTTATAGGCGGCATTTCAGCCTTATTGGGGCTTATTAACCCCTTGGTGGCAGCGGTTCTGATGCCCATTAGTTCGGCCATTGTCGTCATGTCGTCTCTTTACGGCACTTACTTTTTACGCCGACTTTCGCGCAAAGGTTCTTACTGGCAGTCCAATTCTCTTCCAACACAAGAAATGGGTCGACATCGGGAGCAACTGGCGTGAATATACTGTTATTGATGATTCCAGTGACATTGCTTTTGGTGATTGGATTTGTCGTGGCTTTTTTGTGGGCCACGCGGGACGGTCAATTTGATGACCTAGAAACCCCCGCTCACCGCATATTAGCTGATGAAGTGAATTTGAATTTAAAAGAAAATAAAAGGGATAAACAAAGAAAGGACAGCAACTATGAGCCAAGCATCAACGGCTGAGACTCATTCTGGTCAACTGGAAGAGTTCAGCTATGACGACGTTATCGTCAAAAAATTTGTTTTGGCCACCATCGTGTGGGGAATTGTGGCTTTTTCGGCCGGCCTGTGGGCCGCACTGCAAATGGCATTTTGGCAGTTTAACTTTGACCTCGAGTGGGTCACTTTTGGGCGGCTCCGTCCATTACACACAAATGCCGCCATTTTTGCATTTGCTGGAAATACCATTTTTGCTGGTGTCTATCATTCAACCCAACGCCTGCTGAAAACACGGATGTTTTCAGACGCCTTAAGTAATCTTCACTTTTGGGGTTGGCAGCTTATTATCGTGAGCGCAGCGATCACCCTGCCTCTGGGCTTTTCGCAAAGCAAAGAGTATGCGGAACTAGAGTGGCCCATTGATATTGCCATTGCTTTGGTGTGGGTTATCTTTGCCATCAACTTTTTTGGAACTTTGGCAAAGCGCCGTGAAAAACACATCTATGTGGCCATTTGGTTTTACATTTCGACCATCATCACGGTGGCAGTACTTCATATTTTTAACTCACTCGAATACCCTGTGAGTTTCTTAAAAAGTTACCCTATCTATGCCGGCATCCAAGATGCCTTGGTGCAGTGGTGGTACGGTCACAATGCTGTGGCCTTCTTTTTAACCACGCCGTTTTTAGGATTGATGTATTATTATATCCCAAAGGCCGTAAATCGACCGGTCTACAGTTATCGACTTTCAATCATTCACTTTTGGGCCCTCATCTTTTTGTACATTTGGGCAGGCCCTCACCACCTATTGAATACGGCTTTGCCAGACTGGGCTCAAACTCTAGGAATGATTTTCAGTTTAATGCTTTGGGCTCCCAGCTGGGGTGGCATGATCAACGGGCTACTGACTTTACGTGGAGCTTGGGACAAGCTGCGCACCGATCCTGTGGTGAAATTCTTAGTGACAGCAGTGACCTTCTACGGGATGTCCACTTTTGAGGGACCGCTTCTTTCAATTAAATCAGTGAATTCTTTAGCCCACTACACAGACTGGATTATTGGCCACGTTCATGGTGGCGCTTTGGGCTGGAACGGCTTCTTAGCATTTGGTATGGTCTATTACCTAGTGCCAAAGCTTTGGAGAACAGAGCTCTACAGTAAAACCCTGGCCACTTATCATTTCTGGATCGGTCTCCTTGGAATTTTACTCTATTATATTTCTATGTGGGCTGCGGGAATCACACAGGGCTTGATGTGGCGAGCTTTTGAACCCAATGGACAACTCACCTACCCTGACTTTGTTGAAACCGTCATGAAAATTGTGCCGCTCTATCACGCACGTATTCTTGGTGGAACGCTGTTTGTAGTTGGTATGCTCATCATGATCTACAACATCGCAAAGACCATCAAAGGTGCGCCCAGCGACCAGCAGGATGAAAAGGCGAAAGCCTACTCGATTAACCTTGGCGCTAAAGATAAGAGTGACAAGGGTCACCGTTGGCTTGAAGGGGCTGTGACTCTGTTTAGCGTGCTCGCCTTTTTGGCCATCGTTGTGGGATCTATTGCTGAAAATATTCCCATGATGTCCATGAACAACTTTGTGGATCAAAGTAAGGCTTCAAGGCCCTATAAGCCCCTAGAGTTGGCAGGTCGTGATATCTACATTAGAGAGGGCTGTTACGTCTGCCACTCACAGATGATTCGAAAACTTTCTTTTGATGTGGCCCGATTTGGCGAAGCTTCAACCATTGAAGAATCTATGTATGATCGTCCGTTCCAATGGGGTTCAAAGCGAACCGGACCCGATTTGGCTCGCGAGGGTGAATCCCGCCCCGATTCCATGTGGCACTTTAAACATATGCGAAACCCAAGGGAAGTGGTGGAGAGCTCTCTAATGCCCAACTATCCGTGGCTGTACTCCAAATCCACAGATTTTATGAGTTTGCGAAAAAAGGTTTCAGTAATGAAAACCTTAGGCGTTCCTTATTCTGAGGCTGAAGTGGGAGATGCAGATAAGTTAGCCGAAGAACACGCTAAAGAACTTGCGGCAGAACTTGTAGAAAAAGGTGCTGATGGCGGAGCTGATCTCTACAAAAAAGAAATTGTAGCACTGATTGCTTACTTGAAGTCCCTCGGCACACGAGGAGGTCGGTAGTATGTTGCGCGAATCTTTGCGCCACCTTCCACCAGGGCTTTGGACCCTGGTGGGGCTACTGGTTACTTTCACTATTTTTTTAGGAATTATCTGGTGGGTGTATCGGAAACAACCCAAGAAACACTATGACCAAATGGCTCACTTGCCATTAACCAAGGATGAACAGCATGAGCGAGGATAAAACAAATATCGATGAAAAATTAATCGCTGGCCATGAATATGACGGCATTAAAGAGCTAGACAATCCCCTGCCTGATTGGTGGTTATTTATTTTTTACGCCACGATTATTTTTTCGGCCATCTACTTTTTTTATTATGAGATGGATGGTGGTGGAAAAAGCTCTGATGCCATTTTAGCTGAAGACATGGCCGTAGTACAACAGCAACAGGCTGAGGCCCAGTCTGAAGTGGCAGCCGCCCGGGCCGCCTTGCCGCAAAAAACCGACGCGGATTTAGCGAATTTAGGTCTAGACACCGAGCTTATGGCAAAAGCTGGTGACTCTTACGATAAGAATTGCAAAAGCTGCCACGGAGAACAGTTACAAGGGGGCATTGGTCCGAACCTCACGGACAAATACTGGATTCACACTGGCGGCACAGTCACGGGCATTGTGAATGTGATTCACAAAGGTGTCTTAGAAAAAGGCATGCCGCCTTGGGAGAATATAATTCCTGATGCTGAGATTGAAGGTCTTGCTGCCTATATCTATAAGATGAAAGGCACCAACCCTCCCAATGCCAAAAAAGACGAAGGCACGCTTTTCGACAACTACTAGGACTGCTGCATGGCCAAGAACAAGTTAGAACTTCCTGAAGACCGTCTCGCCTCCCTGGATAAAATGGGGGGGCGTCTTTTTATTTATCCCGCTCAAGTGAGAGGCTTTTTTAGAAAATGGCGAACAGTGACACAGATTATTCTCATTGCCATTTTTCTTCTCCTCCCGTGGATAAAAATCGGCGGCCAACAGGCGGTTCTACTGGATCTGCCGGGTCGCAAGTTTGCTCTTTTTGGTGTGACCTTTTGGGCGCATGATGCGCCCATGATCTTTTTTGTGTTGGCCATACTCACAATGAGCTTGGCACTGATGACCGCCCTGTGGGGGCGCGTTTGGTGTGGCTGGGCCTGCCCGCAGACAGTTTTTATCGATGGCGTTTTTCGGCGCATTGAAGAGTTAATTGAGGGCAATCATATTGAGCGGCGAAAACTCGATGATGCGCCCATGGATGCTAAAAAGTTTTTTAAACGCTCGTTAAAATGGATTCTTTTTACGGCAGTGACTCTGGTCATAACCCACAGCTTTCTAGCCTATTTTGTGGGCGCTGATCGCCTCGTGGAAATGGTTCAACATAAGCCTGCTGAAAATTGGACCAACTTTCTGATTATTCTGGTGACTTCCGGCATTATCTTGTTTGATTTTGCGTGGTTTCGTGAGCAGTTTTGCATTATTGCCTGCCCCTATGGGCGCTTTCAGTCTGTATTGATGGGGCCTCGATCGAAAAATGTGGTCTACGACTACAATCGCGGCGAACCGCGAAAAGGTAAAGCACCTAAAGGCGAAGAAGCCGACTGCGTGAACTGCTATCGTTGCGTTCAAGTTTGCCCAACCGGAGTGGACATTCGGCGGGGCACACAAATGGAGTGCATTGCCTGCACCGCCTGCATTGATGCTTGTGATGAGATCATGGAGAAGGTCAATAAACCCAAAGGCCTTATTCGGTACGACTCAGAACGCAACATCACCGAAAACAGAACCTCTGACGGCTTTGAGTTTCGACCGCGCATTGCTTTGTATGCAGTTTTGCTGGTAGCAGCTATTGCAGGTATGAGCTACTCGCTGAATACTCGTCAAAATTTTCACTTAGCCGTGATCCGCGGCGAGGAGCCATTTAGCCTCATCACCCAATCCGATGGAACTGAAATCGTCACCAATCATTTTAAAATACACCTTAACAATCAATCCTTTGATGATGTGAAGGTCGAGTTAACTCTACCCAAGCAATATGTTGATCAACAACTGGAGTTAGTGAGCCCCATTAACCCTGTGGATGTTCCAGCTGGTGGCGACATGGTGCGAACCCATATTTTTATAAAGTCGCCAAAGTCTTTCACTTTGGGCAAAGGCCAGGCCTATGCCGAAATTGAGATGACAATAAAAGAAAAAGATAAAACTGAAACTGTGATCAAACAAATTTCTTTGTTGGGACCCAACCAATAATTGAAATGACTGAGATATCGCCTCACTGGGAGTGGGGCGATAAAATCTACATTTCTTCTGGAGCTAACGGCTCAGTCAGTCCACTCTCCCAGCGCAGTGTACTGTCATACTCCTCTGGTGGCGCTTTTCGCATAACCAAGCTCGGAATCACACTGGCCACTACCGTGTATAACACCAATCCAGAAATCACACTTGATGGAATACTGAACTGCTCTCTTAGGATAGACGCAATAACCAAACCAAAAATCAACGTGGGCAAGAGCGATACAGAAATTTCATTTCGATCCTCCCAAGAATTGGGAAGAAACAACTTGATTGAAGCCACCACGGACAAATACCGCACAGGCAAGAATATCAACAAGAAGGCCAGCCCATAAAACACCCCTTCCAGCGTGAACATAGATTGAGTGATACTCAAGCCAGCCTTAAAAAAGTAGAACGGCACGAAAAACGAAAAGAACATGCCCACCGCATAGAGCAGCTTTTTTGACTTTTTGTGACTAATAAAATGGGTAAACCGTGCCGCAGTCACTCCCACTAAAAAAGCCCCCACAAGATAATAAGTCCCCAGGTTTCGGGTGATCACTCCACACAAAAGCGCAATAAGGATCAAAAACGCCACCTCTGAGTCAGGTGCAAAGGGGGCAATTCTTTTTAAGAAAAACCGAAAGACCACGGGTAACAAAAAGATCATCGCCAAAATCACAGCCAATGAAATAGAAAATTCGCTCACCGACTCACTCTGAAGAGTGAAAAACAGCAGGCCAAGAGCCACAATCTCCTTGGCAATGGCCGCGGACCGGATCCAATACTCTTGATTGGGTGTAAAATGAAAGCCTTTTAAAGAATTCAAAATAAATCCGGTAGATGGTGTAGTTAACCCTAAAGACAAAACCAGCGCCGCCCGAAAGGGCAGCCCCAAAGCCACATTCAAACCCCAGGCCGATAAAAATATAACGGTTAAACTCGTGTAAAGGTTTTTTAATAAAACATTGGCATCCCGTTTTAACTCATCAACGTCCACCTCAAGACCGGCAAATAAGAACAAAGATGTGATACCCAAAGTGGACAATAGGTAAAGAGTTTGATCCCCCTGAAACCAACCCAAAAAATGCGCTGTCAGCGCGCCAAAGGCCATGGCCGTAAGAGCCGTGGGAATTCCAAATCGTAATAGCATTTTGGGCACTAACAAAAGGGCAGCAAGGAGAATGAAGTACTGAACGTCCACTGATAATTCCATAAAGGAAAGCTACCAGCATCGCCATTACGAAGCAAGGCGTTAAGGCCTCTCGTGGCCCACCGGAACAGTCTTTTTGTGAGCTTTATCGATGTTGAATCCGAATAGCTCTGCGCTTTTTGGCCGCCTCATAGCGCCGCTTTTGCTCTTCGGTTTCGGCGATGACCGGCGGCACCAATACGGGCTTACCATCTACGCCCAGTGCAACAAATGTTAAATAAGCCGAGGCCGTATGAAAACACTGACCTGTAATTGGATTTTCCGCGTCTATTCGTACGCCAATTTCCATGGAGGTTTTATGCGCATAGTTAACACTGGCTTTGAGATTTACCACCCAGCCTTTATAGACAGGGGCCACAAAATTAAGGGCATCCACGCTGGCTGTGACCACGGGCAAAGAAGAATGCCGCTGCGCACAGATCGCAGCGGCGATATCCATCCACGACATAATAACACCACCGAAGATGCTATCGAGTGAATTGGTGTGACCAGGAAGCACCATCTCAGTCATAGTCACAATAGATTTTGAAACGGGCTTCCCATTCATAACAAACGATTGTTTTAACCTAAGTTCTTTTGGCTTAAATACCAAAAGAACCTGTGTTGTGTCCAGAGCCGAAGTTGTTGCCATTTCCAGGAGTGATCGTAGGAATGGTAGCAACACTTTCTGGCTGAGAAACAGTGGCATTGCCAGCAGGAATGCTATTCGCAGCAGGCGCCTGATTAACAACACCAGCATCACCTTGCTCTTTCTCAACAAATTGCATATGTGGCAAACACCATACAATCAACTGAGCGCGAGACTTCACATTCATTTTTTTATAAATGTTAGTCAGGTGAAACTTGACCGTCTTCTCCGTAACAAATAGTTGGTTTGCAACTTCCTTGTTTGACAGACCCTTAGTTACGAGTTCGGCCACTTCGGACTCGCGATTGGATAATCCCTTTTGGATAAGTATATCTCTGAGCATCCTTGCTCCCTCCCCAATATGGTTAACGTTAAACGGCCACAGTCTTTCTTCATAAAAAACTACGACAACCTATATAAAAGTCTGTCAGCTATTTGAAAGTCACGCAAGCCCAAAAACCGTGTCCAAACAAAAAACTGGACTGGATTTTTTGGCAGCGTGAAATAAGATGACTCCCCCATTTTTGGCCTGATTTTCAACCCCGAAGTCGAGCAAAAATACCCTGATTTTAAACGGTTACTGACTAAATGCGGGAGATTTCCCATTTTACTAACCGAAAAAACATTTGCTACTTGATGCGCCCTGTTTATAATATTTCACCGCACTAATCCTGTGTGCCCATCCGCCTGGCCCAAAATTTGGCTGCTAACCATAATTTGAGCGCCACCATATCAAGGAGGCTACCAAAAAAACCACTCAATGAGGGCTAAAACGATGAACACCAACTCCTGTAAAACACGCTGTAACGACTCGCCTGACGGTCACTATGCCAATCGTTTATATAACCCTGAAACTTTCTCACGGCCCCTTGCGAGTCGTAGAATTTGACCAACAACTGTAGTAGTGTCTCATCGTTAAATATTGATCCCGTAATACCAGGAGTCCCCGGATGCGAAAATCCCTCAAATTGTTTATCGCAACCCCCTTAGCCTTTGCCTCATTTCAACTCGCCTCGGCTGAGACTTGCCTCACTCAAAGTACAGCTGAAATCGCTGACCAGGCTGCTAGCATCTCGTTCGCCACACCTGAACAAAAGCAACTTTTCATTGAAATTCTTGAAAACGGCCGACTTTCTAAAATGCTGGATTGCACCTCCGACGGCATCGCCTTGACTCAAGAACAAGTCGAATATGCCATCGAGCGATTTGAAATTTCTCGAAAATCGGCTGTCAGTGCAGCAGAATCCATCATACTGATAAAACAAGATGAATTGCGAACAGCCAAAGGGAAAGAGCGGCAGACCCTTATCGATGTGATTGAACTGCACTCCAGAGAAATCGATAGGGTTAACTCACACTACGACGCTCTCATTGCCCTGGTTTCAAAATAGTTTTTTTATATTTTTAATAACGGTCTGGCCGAACCCGCCGAAATTTGCCTGGACAAAGAATGGTGTGAACATTACTTTGTCTACACAGTAAGAGTGGGATAGACGAGCTTGTTAAGGGTTTATCCAGTTTATTAACTTGCCGACTTTGGGCTCGTTAGCTTACTAGCTTACTAGCTTACTAGCTTACTAGCTTACTGGCTTACTGGTTTGCTGGATTATCAGTTCCTTTGATCATTTGCTCAACGACTCAACGACTCAACGACTCAACGACTCATCGGCTCAACGACTCATCGGCTTATCGGTTTATGGGTGCCAACTTAAACACAAATACATTTCAAAATTTTCTAAACCACTCGATTCGACATTTAAGTCTATACAACAAATAGCACTTTCTGCCCGGGCAGAAAATGGTGCCAGCATTGCTTCGTCTACACAACAAATGTGCGATAGACGAGCTTGTTAAGGGTCTATCTAGTTTATTGACTTGCCGACTTTGGGCTCGTTAGCTTACTGGCTTACTGGCTTACTGGCTTACTGGGTTACTGGGTTACTGGCTTACTAGCTTACTAGCTTATTGGCTTATTGGCTTATTGGTTTGCTGGATTATCAGTTCCTTTGATCATTTGCTCAACGACTCAACGACTTATCGGTTTATGGGTGCCAACTTAAAAACAAATACATTTCAAAATTTTCTAAACCACTCGACTCGACATTTAAGCCTATACAACAAATAGCACTTTCTGCCCGGGCAGAAATTGGTGCCAGCATTTCTTCGTCTATATTTTTAATAACGGTCTGGCCGAACCCGCCAAAATTTGCCCGGACAAAGAATGGTGTGAACATTACTTTGTCTACACAGTAAGAGTGCGATAGACGAGCTTGTTAAGGGTTTATCCAGTTTATTAACTTGCCGACTTTGGGCTCGTTAGCTTACTAGCTTATTGGCTTATTGGTTTGCTGGATTATCAGTTCCTTTGATCATTTGCTCAACGACTCAACGACTCAACGACTCAACGACTCAACGACTCAACGGCTTATCGGCTTATCGGCTTATCGGCTTATCGGCTTATCGGCTTATCGGCTTATCGGCTTATGGGTGCCAACTTAAACACAAATACATTTCAAAATTTTCTAAACCACTCGATTCGACATTTAAGCCTATACAACAAATAGCACTTTCTGCCCGGGCAGAAAATGGTGCCAGCATTGCTTCGTCTACACAACAAATGTGCGATAGACGAGCTTGTTAAGGGTCTATCTAGTTTATTGACTTGCCGACTTTGGGCTTGTTAGCTTACTGGCTTATTAGCTTACTGGCTTATTACCTTACTAGCTTACTAGCTTACTAGCTTACTAGCTTACTGGCTTACTGGTTTATTGGTTTATTGGTTTATTGGCTTATTGGTTTGCTGGATTATCAGTTCCTTTGATCATTTGCTCAACGGCTTATCGGCATATCGGTTTATGGGTGCCAACTTAAAAACAAATACATTTCAATTTTTTTAAACCACCCGATTCGACATTTAAGCCTATACAACAAACTGCACTTTCTGCCCGGGCAGAAAATGGTCGGAACAATATTTTGTCTACACATTTAATAACACTCTGGTAGAGGCTGTCGAAATTTGTTAGCTTGCCGGCAATTTCACCTGTATTAGCCTGGCGTCAAGACGAAATCTTTTTTTAAAATTATTTGACACCATTTTCGACCACCCTAATCGCCCCGTCACAAAGTTTAATCAGACGTAGATTCAAAAAAAGATCACAACCATAAAAACACACCTCTAATAGGCGTCCTCGTCACTCTGACTGAGGTTCACCGTTGCGTTTGACCTCCTTCGAAAACATCATTGCAAATACAGGGTGTATAAAGGTGCTCTATAAAACAAACCGCTTACTTTTACAGAAGGAGTGATCATGGGTTTTAAAAATCTTAGCGAAGCTAAACGCTCTTTGAGCACCAAAGAATTTCGTTCCATTCAAAAGCAAGCGGAAGCCGCAGTTTCCCATTTGCAGCAGTCAGAAATTAATCTTATTCAAACTCTTCAATTGGTTGAAGACAATATGGTTCATAGATGGTGTGGATATAATTCGCTATTTGAATACGCCGTACAATGCCTTCGCCTGAGTCGAGCCCAATCTTATATGTATGTGGGATTGGCAAAAGCCACCCGGCAGTATAAAAAATTGGAATCCGCTCTTGTTAACCAACGGGTGACGCCAAGTAAGGCCGCTCGGATTCTCTCAGTGATTACAACCGATAATGAGCAAGAGTGGGTTTTAAAGGCTGCCAGTCTACCAAAAACCCAGCTTGAAAAAGAAGTGGCAAAAATCAACCCGAAAAAGGTGCCTGGTGAACGCAGTCACTATCTCACTTCTAACGTGATCGAAATGAAAACGCCGGTGAGTGAAGATGTTTATAAAAAACTGGTGCAGGTTCAGGATTTGCTATCCAGCTCAACGGGACTGGCCGTATCTTTGGAAACTGTATTTGAAAAAATGGCCGACCTATTCCTGCAAAAGAATGATCCCGTTGAAAAAGCAAAAAGACGTCAAGATAAAGGCAAGCTATCCATACAGACTTCCTATCCCGCCATCACCGCCATGGGGGATCGTCTGCCCATACCAAAAGAAATCGAGCATCAAGTGAACTTAAGAGATCAACGCCAATGCCAGCACCGTTACCCATCCGGTGAAAAATGCAAATCTAGGAGATGGTTGCATTTGCATCATCGGGTGCCGGTGTCGCTCGGTGGCGAGCACAGTGCGAATAATTTAATGACGCTTTGCCCGGCCCATCATGAACTAGCGCATTTGTTATTGGAGGAACAAGGCCAGTTACCAAAAACCAAGTACGAATATTCTGCCCGGGCAGAAAGTGTTTTTTGAGATTTTTGGGATTATCACTAGATAGGTGAGAAGAGTCGAATTGAATTTGCTGTTGAGAGAGTTGGTCGATATCCCCGTTTTCTGCCCGGGCAGAAAATTAAATTTAGGAATGAGGCATGACAGGATGATGAGCGGCATAGATTTTATGTCGCAGGATGGTTGACATAGCGTGACTGGTATCGGGTGGCGACAAGGACCGCTTGGATCCGGCTTTGCAATGTGACGGGCACAGCATGGATTCGGTGTCGCCTGGTGTCCAATACAGCGCAGATAATTTGATAACACTTTGTCCGACTACACCGTGAACTGGCGCTATTTGCGCTGTCTTTTGGACGAATGGATCAACAATAAACTAGGCCAGTTTATACAAATTTTCTTCCCGGGCAGAAAATTAAACTTAGGAAAGAGGCATAACAGGATGATGAGCGCGGCAAGAATCCAGTGGCGCAGAATGATTGACATAGCGTGGCCAGTATCGCGTGGCGACAAGCAAAGTTTGGATCCGGTATGGCAATGTGACGAACACAGCGTGGACTTGGTATCGCAATATGACAAACACAACCTGGATCTGGTATCGCAATATGACGAGCACAACCTGGATTCGGTATCGCAATATGACAAACACAACCTGGATTCAGTATCACAATATGACAAACACAACCTGGATTCGGTATCACAATATGACAAACACAACCTGGATTCGGTATCGCAATATGACAAACACAACCTGGATCTGGTATCGCAATGTGACTAACACTAAGCTCTAATTGAATCCGGTATCGCAGAGTCGTCAGCACAGCGTGGACAATTTAACAAGACTTTATCTTGCTCACTTAAAATCCTTCATAAGGTCGGCAATCTCCGCCATCGACATCTATTATCTCAGACTTAGGCTCCCAGAAAGAAAAAACCAGCCCTTCTGTCTAATTTTTCATAGACAGTGTCTAGACTTTCGTCAGCGAACTTCAGTCAGCCACCTGCCATTTTCTGCTGGCCGGCCCAACAGTTGCAGTGTCATAATCACAGACGAATAGGCATTTTTGAGACTGGAGGGGGAATATGTCTCAGTTTAATACACTTTCGAAGCGATATCGAAATTTGACTCTGCTGATATTAAGCGTGGGCGCCATCGCATTGGCGTTTCAAAACTGTGCTGAACCACTACAGGCCCCCACTGATGGAAAACTGGATCAGGGCAGCCAGTCTAATAATAACGGCAACAACTCCTCCTCGGGATCATCAAATTCTGGCCCTCCTGTGATTGTTCAAGATCTGGGAGATAAAACCGCCGACAAAGACCGCGAATTGGTTTTGGAAATCGTGGCCAAGCGGGCCACGGGCACCGGCTCACTTGATTACCGCTGGTATAAAAATGGAGAGCAAATCAATGGTGCAACCAGTGCCATTTATAAAATTGACGTTGTGAAAACGGATGATGCCGGTGAATACCGCGTGGATGTGATTGACCCCTCGTCAGGTGAGTGGGTGCCAAGCGCATCCTCATTTGTCACCGTTTACAACCGATTTAGCTGGGATCCGCCAACTGACACCTCTACGTTCACGTGCAGCGGCAATGAATGCCGCATCACCTGTGGAGACGGACAAACAGAGGGTGAACTACAAAAGGGCGGGAAGGGATTTTGTCGAAAGCCTCGCCTTGATCTAGACCTCGCTGGATCGAACGCTACGCACACATTTAACGACTTTACTGGAGACAATCCCAGATCAATCACTTATGAAGCGCAGATCTTTGTGACCATTAATATGCCCCGATTATTTATTCAGGGATCCCCTCAATCTTTTAAATACGAGTGTGACGGCTACGGATCTGGAACAAACTACACTTTATCCATGTTTGTGCACCGATGTCGATACACAAATGGCTCTGGGGTCGTGTCCAATCATGACGTGGTTGCCAACAATGTGGCACCCATGCCTCCGGCGGGCGGACCTATCACGAAAATTGGCCTCTCAAAGGGAACATGGGCGGGGGCCAATTATGGCGTTGCCACGGTGACATCCACCCGCAATTTCAATGAAATCGCTGAGACTATGACTGTGATAGAAGTTTACGAACCGTAAACTTCTATCACACAACCAGATACTTTTTCCGAATGAGATCCAATACCGGCGACGATCCACCTGTATTGGCCACGCAAAAAACATCATCTATTTGCTGCCCCCAGGTGTGCACTCTGGCCCACTTCACTTGTAGGCCCTGTTCGAAAAGCGCGTATGCGGCGGCATACAATGCGCCTGATTGGTTTTTCCCACGAAAGCTAATGATCATCTCATCGGCAGTTTCACTCACTAACGAAATCTTATCAAAAACAACTTGCGGATCCGGGCGTTCTTCAATTTGTATTGATCTCAGAATTTTCTTTAGCTGATTAACATTTTTATTGGTTTTCACCTTAAACCAATCGTAGGCGCCATAGATATCAAAAGTCTGCACAGAAGACTCTCGGACGGCACACCCAGCCCCATACAACATCTGCACAAAGCGCAGAAACAACCCTGGCTCGTCTTTTCTCCGGTGCAGACGCACCCATATGTCGCCAGTCGCCCCCTTCACCACAAGCGGCTCCAGATCCCCCTTGCCTCGACGCAAATACTTGTAGTCGGCCAACAGGTATGACAATGGCAGTTCTTCCACCACCACAGGATCCATTCCTTTTAAGAAATCAGGACTTAGTTTTATTTTTTCCACCTTAGCCATAGCCAGAAGCCGCATAAACTTAGTGGCTCGCGGTGATTCAACGGCTTTTACTAGATCTGATAGCAGTCGCTCTTTCCATTCGTTCCAGGCATCCGGATTGGTGGCTTGAATATCAATGGCCGTAAAAACAGCTAAGCGCCGCAAACGCTTTCCTTTTACCCCTTTTTGATCTAGATCTCGCCACACTGAAGGCGAGTGAGGATTTTGCCGAAAAGCCGCACTCGACAACACAAGGTGATTTTCCACCATCCACTGCACTTCTTCAGTAATCTTCTCAGAAAACTGCCACTGTCGAAAAATCTTCCGTACAAGTTGTGCGCCTTTTTTCGAATGATTGCCACCACGACCCTTGGCTAAATCGTGAAACAGAGCTGCCCAAAGCAAAACTTTCCAATCCCAGTCGGACAAGCCTTTACTCACATGTTTTAGCTCTCTAAATGAAGTGGGGCGACGATACACCCGCACCACACCCTTCACCGCCTGCAGAATATGGGCATCCACAGTGAATCGATGATACTGATCGTGCTGCACAAGACCCTGCACCAACTTAAATTCTGGCAGACACTTGGCGATCACTTGCGATCGAAAAAGAGCCAGAAGCTCTTTTTCACTACAATCCACATGGTAATAACGATGGAGACACTGCCCCACTCGATGCGGATCTTTTTCGATACTGAAGCTACTGTTTCTTACCTTTTCTTGCATGAGAACCGATGAGTTTTGATGGAGAGCTGAAAAAGCATCGGCCAAGGATTGGATCTTCACCTTATCTAGGTTGTCTCGGGTGGCTTTACCAGATTTGGCCCATTCCACAGCCCAGTCGGCATAAAAACTCACTTCACTTAAGTGATTTTGCAGCTCACGCATAAAGTCTTTTACATTTTCAAAACCAAAGGCCTCGGCCAATGGTTTTTGTAATGGCCCCGTGAGTAACTCTTCTCCCCCAAGAACATGCAGCTGTTGTCTGATGGCCAGCAGCAAACTTTTACTGGCCGACAGCTGATGAAGAAATACCATCTTGTCTTTAAATTTTTTAACATCAAGCTCCCACACATAGAGGGCCTGTTGTAGATCGCGCAAACCACCCGGTCCATATTTTATATTGGGCTCTAAATAATTTGAAACAGAGTCATAGCGTTTACCACGACTTTTTCTTTCTTCACTCATGGCCGAACGCAAAGATCGCTTAAATTCAGCCGCCCATGCATGAATTCGCACTTGCTGTTCTTGCAGGGCTTTTGCCGCACTCTCAGAAAAGGGCCTCCCATGTAGGAGGGCTAACACATCAAATGGCGCCACACCCCTTGTCCAATCATTAATATCCTCAGGTATGCGACAACGAAGATTCAACCCCTCACTCAAAGCAGCAGCCGTGAATGCGGCTGCTTTTTTTTCATCTCCCACCAGCAACAAATCAATATCGGATTTTGGACAAAGCTCATTGCGGGCCCAAGAACCTAGGGCAATAGGACCGGCCTCCTTCCAGTGAGGGAGTTGACTCAAGTTTGCCTCGAGTGCTTGGCCCAACCACAAAGAAAATGCGGCACTTTCTTGAGCACCCCGCGGTGCTCGCTCTTTTGATTCAGCGACCTGAGACTTAGTTAAGAAAGTTCTTTTTGCCATTTTGCTATTTGATTTAAAGCCTCTAGGGGTGTGAGTTGTGGCAACGAGATTTCGCGAATCTCGTCAAGAAGCGGACTTGCCTCCGCCTCGGGGTAAGTGGCCCCATCGCCGGCATCAAGTAACGACATCTGGTCGGTATTGCTTGGAACCACACCGAACGACTCAAGGCCTGTTAGAATTCGTGCAGCTCGTTGGGTGACTTTTTTGGGGAGTCCTGCCAGTTGCGCCACCTGAATCCCGTAAGATCGATTGGCGGGCCCCTCTTTGAGCGTATGCAAAAAGGAAATATCCTGCCCCGCATGGGCCGATGATTCATCAATAGCCATGTGAGCATTTTTTATTTGAGGATACTTTCGGTCCAGTTGGGTGATTTCATGGTAGTGGGTCGCAAAGAACGTCATACAACCACATTCAGAAACCAAAAACTCCAATATAGCTTGCGCTAAACTCATGCCGTCGTAAGTGCTTGTTCCGCGACCGATTTCGTCTAACACCACTAGTGAATTTTCACTGGCGTCGCGAAGAATCTCCGCCGTCTCCTGCATCTCCACCATAAAAGTAGACAGACCTTCGGCAAGAAAATCACTCGCCCCAATGCGCGTAAAAATCTGATCGTAAATGGGCAACACGGCCGATCGCGCCGGCACATATGATCCCATCTGAGCCAATAAAACCGTGACGGCCACTTGCCGCATGATCGTACTCTTACCGGCCATATTAGGGCCCGTGAGCAAAAGACACTCACCCGCACCGAGCTTGATGTCATTCGGCACAAAGGGTTTTGAAACTTCCTGCTCGACGACAGGGTGTCGACTTCCATCGAGCTGCAAGGCTTGGATTTTTGAAAAGCTGGGACGTGTGTAGTTGTATTCAAGAGCTAACCAAGCCAAAGAACTGATCACATCAAGCTCGCTCCAATGCCTGGCTAAGTCCATTAGATCCACAGTGGCAGCTAGAATTTTTTGTCGAAGATCAGAAAAAATATTTTGCTCCATCTCCACCCGCTTACTGCGGCTTGAGAGGATTTTATCTTCTAATTCTTGAAGTTCTTGAGTCAAATATCGTTCGGCATTGGCTAAAGTTTGCTTCCTTTTATAATGGTCAGGAACTTTATCCTTATGCGTGTTGGTCACTTCAAGAAAATAACCAAAGACGTTGTTGTATTTAATTTTTAAACTGGATATGCCAGTGGATTCCCGTTCGCGCGCTTCTAAATCGATCAAAAGCTTTTGACTGTTTTCTGATAGCTCTATGAGTTCTTGCAGGTCTTTTCTAAAGTCCGCTCGAACAAAACCACCGTTTTTTGTTTGCACTGGCGGTTCATCAACAAGTGTTCGCTCAACATCATTCACTATACCTAAGGCGGTGTCAGCCTGGTGTCTTTCAAGCCCGGGACAGTAGCCACTCACCCTCAAGCCGGCCCTTAATGCTTGCGCCAACGCCAACACATCGTGAACATGGCAACTGGGATTTGCGATCTTTCCGATTCGCCTTTCTATATCGCCCATGCCTGAGAGAACCTGCCGAACTTCTTTAAGTTTTGGAAGACCCTCTACCCATTGTTGCACCCGATCCTGACGCTCCACAATTAGCTCCACATCGGTGAGCGGAAAGTTCAACCAACTCTTTAATAACCTGGCCCCAGCCGAAGTTTTTGTGCGGTTAATGGCATAAAACAAACTCCCCTTGTCTTCGCCCTTATAGGTTTTAAAAACTTCTAAGTGTCGCAAAACCGTGGGCCGCATCTCCATTCGCTTTTGCAGCTGCCGCTCATCGAAGGTCGAGAGAGTTTTTAACACTTCGGGGCCTTGCATGTACTGGGCATAGGCCACCAAGCGCTTGGCACTTTCTGGCAGCCGCTGAAACCTTTCAGGCACCTGTTCGAAATCATGCACTGTTATGGTCTTGGCTGCCGCCCCTATTTCTTTCAATAGTGTGGATTTCTGCTGGGACGATAGCACCACTTCGGCGGGGCTTAGTACGGCCTGGAGTTTTGTCACATCATCTTTTCGCCGAAGACGAAAATAGAACGCCTCCCCCGTGGAGGCTTCCAGAAAACTCATGGTTTTTTCATCGTAACTACAAAGGTAGTTGGCCGAGAGTTGATCAAGCGTATCTGGATCATACACCATGCCGGGACTCAAGATACGAGTCACGGCCCGTTTCACTATACCCACGGCCAGCTTTGGATCTTCAATCTGATCGCAAATGGCAACCTTGTGACCGGCGGCCAACAACTTCCCAATGGGGCCTGCCACGCTGTGATGGGGCATTCCACACATGGGCGTTTCATCCCCGGATTTTTTGTTTCGAGATGTGAGTGCAATGTTTAATAGGGGTGCAGCCGTTACGGCATCATCATAAAAAATTTCAAAAAAATCCCCCATACGAAACAGCAATATTTTATCTTGGTGCTGAGATTTAATCTCCCAATACTGCTCCATCAAGGGAGTGAGCTTTTTACCCATTGCAACCCCTCACGTTTTAGCGGCGCCCACCCTTTGGTAATGCGGCGCAAAGACAGTACAATGGCGGATCCAATATTGTCTAGCTCGGACGCGGGAGGCTACCCCGCAGATTTAGAACGAGAGGGGGCACTCGCCGGTGACAATTTCTGGGGCTCATGCTGAATATCTAACAGCCAAACCCATTCCAACGGGCGCTGACCCTGGCATGGGTTGTGCTTATTTGGCCCCCTATGAGGCCAATGATTTTAATAGCCATTTTGGTATCTATGTGGGGTCAGATTGCCTTTTCAGCAACTCCGCTCCCTTTTGGAGATGACCACATTCGCCTTTCGCAAGTGGCTACCGACTTCGTCTATCAAAAGCCGGCAGTGCCCCGACGCAATTTATGTAGGACCCTTCTGGCCCATTCGGCTTCTGTTCCTGGCTCGAATGGGACAATGATCTATTCGGCGCCAGACCTTTCTGCTTTCTTTTCCAATCACCGCGATTTTATCGAACCTCAAGATTTAAACACCCTTCGCAGTTATTTCGATCGAAATGATTTCACAAACATCAAAGTAGATGCCGGAGTCCATCACTTAAAATTTGCCATAGTGCCGTTTAAAAATCGACTTATACAGATGGTGACCACGAGCGTGGAGTCGGAATTTCGCGGTGACAACAAAGACTCCTCTCAAAGAATTATGAAAGTGCTGGATCTTCGCGTGGTCTCCATGGACGATCCAAAGCAAGCAAAAAAAATTCGCTACTTCTTTGACCTCATGTATGAAAATCTAAAAGTTCGATTCACAGAGACCCACGCCACCCGCCCTCACTTTTCAAGCTCTTCGACGACGGGTCTTCCGTTTGAACGGGGCCGCGACAGTCACTATCACCAACTTTTTATTGTGGAACCATCTTCGGCCTTTTCCCAAGAGTATTTGTCTATTAACGGTAGTGCCCTGTTGCGCATTCGCCACACGCTGGGCATTTCCAACTCCGACCTGCGCGCCGCATTTTCAGACTACCAAGCCAAAAACCCAGATGGCGCCGCCTTTACGGTGCAAAGCGAATCCAACAGCGGACGAATCACCTATTGGTTTTTAAAAGAAATCAACGGCGAAGTTTATAAAATTTTGCTCGGTGAAAAACCGAGAGTCCGATCCTCCGTGAACCAGCACTGGAAAATCATCGACATCATGCCCGCAAGCCTAAAAGCCCTGCTGCAATTCGAAGCCACCCGACCGTAAAAAAAGTCATCTCAACCTTCAGAACTAGACAGCAAAGTTCCTTCACAGATTCAAACTACGCACATTTTTTATATATTTCGAAACCACGACAGAAAATCTCTCCAATGCAAACAAGTCACAGAGCCTGACTTAAGTGCCTGCTTGTCATTTGAGACATAGAAAATTGATTTTAGGTTTTTTACGATCTCAATTAAATCTGTTGGGTTTCTAGACAAGCGTTCCTCAAGATCGGGATCAAGAGGGTCAAGAATCACTCCGTTGTTGCCTAAAAACTGATCCCTGACAAAGGTGGACTTACCCGCCCCTCTCGCTCCGAACAAAAAAAGCTTCGTGATTTTGATGGGTTAGCTAGTCTCTTGACCATACTCCCAAATTCTATGGGATTTTGGGAGTATGGATTGGGTCGCCTCATTTCGAGACAACCACGAATTATTGGGGCCACACCATCACGATCGTAATTCGCATCGTATTCGTTTTAGCTGTTTTTCGGAACGCCAAAATCCCGAAAGTAAGCCCTTAAAATAACTCGCAACTCTCATTTTGAGGCAATTTGTAACCACAGTTTGTTAACGCACTTCGAGGCGCCCCAAATAAATTTAAAAGTGCGATTTTTTTGCCTTTGGATACTTCAGAAACTGGACCTTTCCGCCGATAGGAATTCATCTTTATTATGAATGGCGTTTTTCCGGGAGATGCATGAGAAAGCTACACCTTTTATTTATTTTTCTAACAAGTGTAATGGTGACATGGACCACGGGTTGTCAGCTTGCGGATAATCGCATCAACGGGCAGTTCAAAGACAACTCAACGACGCCACCGCTTCCACCATCTCCGCCCGCAATCACACCCGACAACTACGCGGGTTCAGACCCCACATTTTTTGGTCATGGTACAGAATCTGACCCGTACGTTCTAGTAACGGCCGCGCAACTAGATGCCTTGGGTGCAGACAACTCCCTTTGGGACAAATTCTTTGTATTAGGGCGCGATATTGACTTGGGCGATTTAGGAGCCAGTACATTTCATCGCATCGGCAATGACACCACTGCTTTTACTGGCCAACTCAATGGCCAAGACTTTTCCATTAAAAACTATGTACTGACAATTGACGGGACTGACAACGTCGGCCTTTTCGGCAAAACCTCAGGCGCCACTTTACAAAACATTCATATCGAAGACTTCACCATCGATGCTGGAGGTGGCAATGTAGTCGGTGCCCTTGTTGGGTTGGCCGACACAGGCTCCAGTCTTATCCGCATTCAACTCAGCGGAGTACATATCACCGGTAGTGGCGACGACTACGGAGGAATGGTCGGCATCATTGATGGAAATGTGTTTAATTCACAAATCGATAGTACAAGCTCAGTGACAAGTACGGGTGATCGAATCGGGGGCCTTGTCGGTTACGGGAAGCCCACGTGTGGCAAGTTTTTCTATGTTTCTGAGGGAGTGTCGTATGCCACGGTGTCTGGAGGTGATGGTGTTGGAGGATTGATCGGGCGGGCCGGATACTATTGCGCTAGCAGCGGTTACGATTACCATGTCACGCTCTCTGCGGCCCATGGCCCCGTAACTGCCACATCAACGGCTGGAGGACTTGTCGGCAATAGCAATGATGCTTTAATAGCAAATAGTCATGCTACGGGCGACGTGACATCTTCGGGTGCCAATGTGGGTGGATTGCTTGGATATGGACAACGGCCGTGGGTGGGTACAACAGTATATGCTTCGTGGGCCACGGGCAATGTGAGTGGAACTGTACAAGTAGGCGGCCTTGTGGGCTATGCCGATGGTTATATTCGCTATTCTTACTCCACAGGGGATGTGGAAGGCGATGAGTATGTGGGTGGCGTGATTGGGCATTCCTCTCTAGATGGACTCATTTATGTGTACGCGCTGGGCACAGTCACAAACCACGTGAATCGGGCCGGTGGTATCGCCGGATACGTCGCAAACGCTACTATTCGGGACAGTTTTTTCGCCGGGCAAACCAATTTTACCGGAGCCGAACAAGGCGGCATCGCCGGCGGGCACTTTAGCTCAGGAGTCATTGAACGCACATTTTGGGATAAAGAATTAAGTGGCATCACCAATATGTGCGGCTTTGCCACAGCCTCTTGTATTAATACTTTTGGTAAAACCACATCTGAAATGAAAACATCTACAACTTTTAGCGGCCCCTACCCCAATGAATGGGCCTTTGCCTCAGTGGTTGGCGACAATCAAGCGTTCTGGCGCATTGATGCGAGTGAGTATCCACGGTTTGCCTGGGTTGATTTCAATCCGTTTGCTGGAGGATCCGGCACCACCAATGACCCGTACTTAATTGCAACAGCTGATCAGTTTAACAGTGTTGGAACAAATATTTTATTTAATGGCATGAATTTTAGAATCACTGCGGACATTGATTTCACATTGCTTTCTGAGCCCTATCTGCCATGGGAAGGATTCAATGGTTCCGTGGATGGACAAAACCATATTTTGAGCCACCTCACTCATGTTACCATAGGCAACAACGCCCTCATTGGCTCATCCAGTACCTACGTCAGAAACAAACCCATGTTTGTAAAAGATTTGAACGTTGAAAACTTCAACCTCTCAGGTGCAACCGGTGGTTCTCACGCCGGTGCTGTCTTTGGTCAAAATGGTGGCGGCCCCGTTCGGTTATTCAACGTGCACCTTCGCAACTCCTCTATTGCGGGCGGAAACTACGTGGGAGGCCTATGTGGATCCTGCATCACCGTTATGGACAGCTCGGTAGAAAACACTTCTATCTCTGGCTCAAATATTGTAGGTGGAGCCGCTGGGCACTCCGCAGAAATTCATCGAGTTACAGTGGATTCAACCAGTACCGTCACGGGGAGCTTCGCGGCCGTCGGCGGAATCCTTGGCCAGAATGGGTTTCTCAATCAAAACTATAATTTTCTCGAAAAAGCTGGCGTCCATCAATCTCGTGCTGAAGCCGATGTCTCAGGAGACAGCCAGGTGGGTGGCCTTGTTGGTAGCCTTGCCTCATTTGCCACAATAATCGCATCCGCATCGAGTGCTACAGGCAGCGTGACGGCGACCACGTCGACGGCTGGAGGCCTTGTGGGTGTCGCCAGAGGTCCCATCGAAAACTGTTTTGCCACAGGAAATGTCAGCAGCCCCAATAAAGCCGGTGGACTCATCGGTGACCTCAATGCGGCACTGACGCTGACGAACACATATTCCTTGGGCGTGGTCACGGGCGCGGGATCCAAAGGTGGATTGATCGGAGCAGAAAGTGGCCAAACCGCCACTTATTCAAGCAACTATTGGAACAACGAAGATAACCCTTCACTGAACGACCGCAGCGAAGGCGATCTAGGTAATACGGCGCAAATCGCGAAAAAGGCCAAGGCTGAACTTAAACAGCAATCCACATTTGTGAACTGGAACTTTATAGACATTTGGTCGATTAATGAAACTGTCAGTTATCCGGAGTTGCGATGAGAATACGAAGTAGCCTCGTGGCGAAAACTCTTTTGCTGATTTTTCTCACAGGTATGACAAACTGCCAGCTTGCGGATAATTCAATAAAAGGCAGCATTCAACAGACTTCCCATCTGCCCCATGTTGTCAATCACGCGCCGGTTTTAGATCCCATCGGTGATGTTCTTGGTCAAGTGGTGGGCACTGCCATCCCTGTCATTGATGCTGCAAGTTCGGGTTATGACGTGGACTCCGACGGCGACGCGCTCACCTACTCGTGTTTTTATGACATGGTCGTTGATGGTGTTGTCTCAAATACGAATTCCTGCTCAGATATTATTGGGTTTTCCTTTGACACCGCAACCGGAGTAATTGACTGGGTTCCTGGATTTTCCATGGTGGGCGACATTGAGCTTAAGATCATTGCCTCTGATGGTGAACTTGATGATTCAGAAGTTTTTAAAGTGGAAGTGGCCAACACGGTGCAGGCATTTACTAGCACCTGGCAGATCGCCACAAATGGTGAAACATTAACTATCCCACTGGTTGATGGTTTTAACTACGATTTCGAAATTGATTGGGGTGATTTGAGTCAGGACCATATCACTGCGTGGGATGATCCGGCTATGTCGCACGTCTACGCTACTTCAGGTGTGTATACCGTAACCATCAAAGGCATAGTGGAGGCGTGGCGACTTCTAGGTGCCGCCCACAGAACTAAACTGTTGACCGTGCCTGAGCTGGGGGCCGTGGGGTGGCGAAACCTAAGCCATGCATTTGCAGACTGTACTAATTTGACCTCCTTCAACGGGGGCGAAACGTCAATGGTGACCAGTATGTCGGGTATGTTTTTCAATTCTGCCTCTGTGACACCCGACACATCTACCTGGGACACCAGTCAAGTGACGGACATGTCAGGTATGTTCGAATATGCAACGGCGGCAAACCCCGACACATCGGGTTGGGATACGAGCCAAGTGACAAGCATGGTAACAATGTTTAGGTTCGCGTCCAACGCGACCCCAGACACTACGAATTGGGACACTTCAAATGTGGAGTCCATGTCCTATATGTTTTCTTATGCCTTTCTGTCCACACCCAACACGGCAAACTGGAACACATCCAAAGTTACATTGATGAACTACATGTTTGACAACACCACGAACGCCAACCCTGTGACTACCAACTGGGACACTTCGCAGGTGACGAATATGCGCGGAATGTTTCAATACGCTGCATCCGCAAATCCTGACACCAGCAGCTGGAATACTTCAAACGTAAACGATATGTCCCGAATGTTTTATGGAGCCACCGTCGCCATCCCTGATACAAGCCAATGGGATACTTCTGGTGTCAGCAACATGGATAGTATGTTCTATTTCGCATCAGCGGCCAATCCTGATACCAGTAACTGGAATACTGCAAATGTAACGACGATGTTTAGAATGTTCCGTTTATCACCGAACGTAGATCCAATTTTCACTTCGTGGGATTTCACCAAAGTTGTAGACTACACTCAATTTCTGAATGCAACCACAATTTCCACCACCAACTACTCAAACCTTCTCATTCGCATTGAAGCCACAAGCCCCTACAACAGCATTATTCTCGACGGCGGCGGGGCCAAATACAACACGTCTGCTGCCACCGCGCGGGCCAATCTCATTGGCCGCGGCTGGACCATCACGGATGGAGGCGCTGAATGACCGGGTGGCCAAAATTCATTACCAAATTATTGTCATTCAAAAACCAAATCTTCCCCCGGTTGTTAAGCCTTCTCTGGATCGCTCTCACAGTACCTTTTATCTTTGGTTGCCAACTTGCCGATAATCGAATCGCCGGAAAAATCAACCCCTCTCAAACTCCACCGGGATTCTCCCCGGTCCCGGCCGTACAATCCATTGCCGATCAGATTTTTTATCGCGGTGATGCTGTCAATCTCACACCCACAGTATTAGGAGAGGTCCATTCATATGCGCTCACACCGGATAACTTACCAACAGGACTTAGCTTTGACACCCGCACTGGAGTTATTTCAGGCACTCCCACTGCGGCGACCACTGCCCTCACCTATTCACTAGAGGCCATGGGTCCGGGAGGTTTTGCCAGCACCCCATTTGCACTGGAAGTCGGCTATCGACTAGTTGTGGACTCAACCGGTGATACGCTACCCAATGCCAACGATGTCGCCTTAGGTGATGAGGCTTGCTTGGACGCTGACAACCAATGTTCCCTGCGGGCCGCCCTGCAGGAGGCCGTAGCGCTCAGTCCATACACCGTGGAAGTTTCAGTTCCCGCAAACACTTACACTCTCACGAGCTCCATTCAATTGAACTCTATCTCAAATAAAATTTTTGTCCGGGGTGTTAATTCATCCTCCACTGTCATCGATGGGGCCAACTCGACAAAATTGTTTTACTTGTCTGCTGTGAATACAAACGCACAAGTATCATATTTCGATATGGCTTTTAAAAACGGTAATGGGTTGGGTAACGGCGGCGCGTTCTACCTGTCGGACGGTTCCTACGAATTCACGCGGTGCCTGTTCGAAAGTAACCTTGTCACCTCGGGCCGTGGGGGAGCCATCTGGGCCGATCCGACAAATCCTGTTGTTATCACGACAGAGCAAAGTCAATTTATCAGCAACTCGGCTAGCAGCATCTCCAACTCAAATGGCGGCGCCATTCATGTGGGTCGCGATGATCACGTTTTGACTGTTATCGACAGCTACTTCTCTGGAAATACCGTGGGTGAATTTTGGGCTGGTGGCTCCATCGGAGGATACGACCAGCCCGGGTCAGAGATACATATTGAAGGCTCCACATTTATTGATAACGGCAAAATCGGCGGCGGAGGAATAGCCTTGCTCGGTTACTGCACGAAAGACCTTACCAAGAATTGCTCTATTAAAAACTCAACTTTTGTAGCTTCCGCTCAAGACAATCATTTAGTTCTACTTAGCTATGTAGCGCCTTTTGGCTCTCCACAAAACACCTGGCGTTTAGAAAACAACACATTTTTGTCTTCGGGCACTCTCTCAATGTTATACAGCGAAGGTGCGGCTAAAATAGATCTTCTAGCCAACGTGTTTCATAATCCACTGAGTTCGAATGCATGCGAAACAACGGTGGGCCTGACAAGCCTTGGGTACAATATCGATCATGCGAACACCTGTGGTTTAAATCATTCCACAGATCTAGCCTCAACAGATCCACTGCTTGACCCAGCAGGCCTGGTCGACAACGGCGGTTATACACCCACAGTTTTGCTGCAATTCGGGAGCCCAGCCAAAGACATCATCCCTTCTGACCAATGTGGCACACTCACCGACCAACGGGGCCTCCCGCGGCCCATCGGATCCGGCTGTGACGCTGGGGCCGTCGAGATGCAACAATAGCCTGATAACCCTTGGGACTCCCACATTTGAAATTCATCCGAATAGAATTGGAGCATTCAAACCCATTTCGTCGCGAAGGCCAATACACAGGTCCATCTAGAACCGCAACAACCCTAATGATCCATCTCAAAATGAGCCGCCAGCTGAAACCAAACCGCGGGTGAATATTATATCCTGGCTAAAGTTTGACCCTTTTTATTTTTCCCCTATCATATATGTAATACAGCATTGAGGTACCTAAATATTTCGTAAATTAGTGCCGTTTAAATTATTTGTTGTCCTGGGGATTTTCATGCACGTATATTTTAGATCGTCTTTGTTTTTTATATTTGCCTTCTTCATGTTACTTTCAACTTCCTGCAAGTTGGGTTCGGCGACCATTAGTGGACGAGTTGTTGATAATAGTGGTGGCAATAACTCTAATCCACCAGACAACAATACCCCTCCTCCTCCACCACCAACACCTCCAGCGCCACCTGCCGGTTTTGACTATGTGTGCGCGGGCACGCCGACTACTTTTACTACTGGAATGAATGCCAACGTCGTTGTTGGACAAGCTGATTTTCTGTCCGCTGCGGCTAATGCGGGTTCAACACCTACGGCGGCGACATTGAATACGCCCGATGGTGTATTTGCCGATCAATCGCGTCTTCTTATTGGTGATAAGAATAACAATCGAGTTTTGATATTTGACACCATTCCCTCGATGGATGGAGCCAGCGCCAACCTGGTGCTGGGTCAGCCTGACTTCGTATCGAACACTGCAAACAATGGTGGACTTGGGCCTTCATCACTAAAAAATCCACGACGGGCCGTGTATGACGGTACTTATTTTGCCGTTGCCGACAATAACAATGCCCGGGTGTTGATTTGGAATGGTCTCCCGAGTACCAATGCCGAAGCCGCCGACACCGTCTTAGGGCAGCCGGATTTTGTTACAAACACAGCCAATAACGGTGGCGTCAGTGCTACCAGTCAGCATTCTGGCTACCCCACTTTGTTTGCTATTCCTGGCGAAGCGCTCGTATTTGCTGATGTATGGAACTACCGGGTCCTATTTTACGAGCATCCGCTGACGGATCAACAGGCGGCCAATCGAGTTGTTTGCCAAAACAATTTTACTTCTGCAAGCTGGGGTGCCACGGCTTCAACCTGTGATGAGCCGGCTGGCGTATGGACGGACGGGACCCGCCTACTAATTGCTGATCGCTACAACCACCGCGTGCTCGTCTATAATAGTTTTCCAACAACTGATGGTGCCGCCGCTGATTTTGTAATTGATCAACCCGACTTGACTTCTCACAGCAGCAATCAGGGTGGCAGCGTTGCTGCCAACACGCTCAGTCAACCTCATGGCGTGGCGTCTGATGGCACGCGAATTTTCATCGCCGACTCCAATAACCATAGAGTTTTGATTTACAACCAATTCCCGACGGCCGATAACGCCAACGCCGACACTGTAATTGGCCAAGCCAATTTTATCTCTAATTCTATCAACCAAGGCGGCGGCGCAGGAGCGCAAACTTTGCGAAAACCGACGGACGTTTATTTCGATGGCTGCCACCTTTTTGTGGCCGATCAACAGAATCATCGGGTGATGATTTATTAAAAAGGACTTTCTTCTCAAGAGAGTCGGCTTAAAAGTTTTCCGTAAATGCCTCCGAAAGCGCCGTTGCTCATAAGGAGAATAACATCGGTTGGCTTTGCGGTAACGCCCAAGTATTCAACGATCTCATCCGCACTTTGAAACACCTTTGATGGCACACCTGCACCCATGAGGCTTGTGACCAAATCACCTGATGAAAACCGATCCTCTTCTTTAATTTTACTTTGATCAAAGGGCTCAGACAAAATCACTTCATCGGCTTGCTTGAAAGCCTCAATGTAGTCTTGTTGAAATACTTTTCTTCGTGAGGTGGCCGATCGGGGCTCGAAAACGGCAAAAACTTTCCGCTTAGGGTAAACCTCTTTCATTGTAGCCAGAGTCAACTTTACCGCCGTTGGATGATGAGCAAAATCTTCAATAACTGTAATTCCATTGGGTTCACCAATGATTTCCTGGCGCCGCTTGACCCCTTTAAACGTGGCCAATCCCTGCAGCACCTCCCCTAAAGGCCAACCCAACTCGCGGGTTAAAGCAAACACGGACAGTGCATTTAATGTATTATGGGGACCAAACTGCTTAATAGCGAGATCGGCCACACGCCCCTCTTTGGTTTTTACAGCAAATTGATTGCGGCCGACCATCACCGCTCGGTCTGCAGCTTGATAATCGCCGCCATTTATACCATAAGTGACAACCCGGCACTTGGCCGAAGTAACAACATCCATGACATTTTTATCATCCGCATTGGCCACAATTAAGCCTGTGGGAGGCACTAGTTCGACCAGCTGGCGAAAGGCCTTTTTAATATCTTCAAGGTTGTTATAAATATCAGCATGATCAAACTCGAGACTTGATACAATCACGTACTCCGGCTTGTAATGAATAAACTTCGGCACTTTATCAAAAAATGCTGTGTCGTATTCGTCACCTTCGATGACAAACCATTCCCCCCGCGGTTTTCGAAATGACTTTTCAAAATTTTCAGGAATGCCGCCAATCAAAAACCCCGGATCTCTGCCACAGACTTCAGCCACCCAGGCCATCATCGACGTGGTTGTTGTCTTGCCGTGAGTACCAGACACCACAAGCGAATGCCGACCTGATATGACCACCTCACCCATGGCCTTTGGCAAACTGGTGTAAGGGATCTCTGAGGCCAAAAGCGCCTCCGCTTCTGGCATGGTACGACTAATCACATTGCCCACAATGACTAAATCAGGCTTCGGCTCAAGGTTTTCTTTTTTGTACCCTTGCATGATCGCTATACCCAATTTCTCTAGCTGAGTGGACATGGGTGGATACACATTCTGGTCACTTCCTGTAACTTTGTAGCCCATCTCTTGCAGGATGCCAGCCAGACTCGCCATGGCTGTGCCGCAAATTCCCATCAAGTGAACATGACTGCCTGGATTCAAATTTTTAAAAACATCGCTCATCGCATAGACTCCCGCACCACTTCCCAAGAAAAATCGTGTATTTTCGGACGAAGCTCAATAAATTTTTTATTCTCGCGACTAGGGCACACTCGATTAGACAAAATCACCACCATAAAATCTCGCCTCGGATCAAACCAAAATGAAGTGCCCGTAAAGCCAGTGTGACCAAAAGACGAGGACGAAAAGTACTGACCGGCAGAGGAACGACCTTCCGTGGGCTTCATAAACCCTAAACCCCAATCCCCGGCACACCTTCTTGTAAACCGACGAACCGTACCACTTCGCGCTAGCTTGGAGCCCCTTGAAGAATAATAACTTTTGCGAAGCTCGAGCCCCCACTTCTCAACATCGGCAATGGGTCCAAATAATCCAGCATGGGGTGCCACCCCACCCAGCGCCCAGGCATTGTCATCGTGAACTTCCCCACGCAAAGATCTGTTGCGCCACGAGCATGACTCGGTGGGAGCATAAAGACTGCGCTCATATCTGGGTTTGTTGCAGTAGTTGAAGTGCGTTTGACCCAAACCCAGGCGGACGGCTTGGTCTTCCCAAAGCTCCTTTAAGGTCTGACCTGTCACCGCCTCTAATACAAATCCTAACAACAAAAAATCAAGATCCGAATACAGGGGTTCAGTTTCAATACAAGGGGTTTGCTTTGCAAGCTCTCCCTTTAAACTGGCCCATCGCTGCGAAGGTTTAGTCCTTCTATTGATCGTTTTATAAAATGGTTTCCACCAAGTGAGGCCCGCAGTATGACTTAAAAGATGGGTGACCGTCACGTTTTGGTGCCGCCACCATGGCAATAAGCCTGATACCGATTGCTTCAAGTTAAAACCGTCATCCACCAGTCGCATCACTGCGCTGACGGTGAAAATCACCTTCGTCAAAGAAGCCAGATCGTAAAACTCATAGTCGGGCCCCATTTTTAAATTGATTTTTTTTCGCCCCTCGAAAAAACCACTTACCTGAAGACTTGGAGTGTACTCTTGCCAATGGTCACCTGTAAATTCAATGATTTTTTGTTCCAGCTGTTTTGTCCACTCATTCATGCCAGGGCCCCAGAGGCCACAACTAGTTTTGGCTTAGCGCCGAGAGTGAGGCAAGCTGGAGTGAGAAAAGGTACGGGCCGCTGTACGGCTCCATGACCGGCCTTCACCCCCCGCAAAACCGGAAACTTCACACTAGAGGCAAATCGCTCGACCGCCTTATTGGTGAGTGAACGGCCATTGGGCTCTTTACCACCGACAATGTCACCAAAGACCACGGCCTTAATACGATCAAAGTGACCGGATTGTTTTAAATGCTCAAGCATTCGATCAATTCTGTAACCACGCTCACTCACTTCTTCAAAAAATAAAATACCACCTGCGGTTTTGGCCTGCCATGGTGTGCCCATAAGGCTTTGTGCCACAACGAGATTTCCACCCACCACTGTGGAAGAAATCAATCGGCTCTTACGGGCTAAAGCATTCAAGGGGCGCAAGCCTGAAAAGGTGATCTCAGGCGACTGACCAAAAAGAAGACTCTGTAGCTCTCGCCGTTCTTTTATTGGCAGATCCGGCGCACCCATTCGGGCGAGCAAGGGTCCATGAATCGTGGACCAGTGCCATTTTTGATTTAAAAAATGATGAAGTGTGGTCACATCGCTGTAACCAATAAAAAGTTTTGAAGCCTTTGGTTTTTTCAATTTTTCTAGCTGGGGCAATAACCGAATGGCTCCATACCCACCACGCAAACACCAAACGGCTTTAGAATCACGGGCATACAGTGCTTGCTTCAAGAACTGGAATCGCTTTTCGTCAGTATTCGAACAAAAAACATCTCGACCAAACAACTTCGCTGGGTAGCGAGGCACGAGGCCCCAAGACTTTAAAAACTGAACGGCGCCTTTTAGCTCTGACGGAGTGCAAGCGGAACCCGGCGCCACAATATCAACGATATCGCCGGACTCTAGCGGCATCCACCGGTGAGCAGATGCCAGTTTCTCCATTAAATTTAACTCTGAAATCAAAGATTGCACGGCCATTTTTTCATGATCCCTCGACAAGGGTCCGTTGTCAAAGATGGGTCTGGTGAAGTGAACACCAAGATGCGAACTCTAGGTTAAACAAAAAGCCGGTAAGAAGCCAGAGTCGCATCCACAAAACGGAGATTCAAACCTGAAAATCCAACCAAAAAGACATTAATCAAGAGACCTGAACAACAAAATCCATAGCAAACACTAGCGCAAGGAAAACACAAAACCAAACTAAGTGAAAAAACAAAATCCGAGTCAAACAGGGGAGGCCAAAGGCGACACATCCCCCTTTCTCTCCGCTTCACGATGTGCATGGCGCATTGATTTGATGTAGAGGCAACCGAAGGTGCCGAACAGCAAATCAATGAACTCAAGTTCGAGCGCTGATGCGTCCGTGCTAATTGCACGGCGCAGGAGGGCACGAACATTCCTTAGAAGGGTTGCGGCACGACAGTGACGCAATCCGAAGACGACATGCGGCCACTCGTGCCGGCGGAGAGAAAGGGGGATGTGTCGCCTTTGGCCTCCCCTGTTTGACGCGTTATGTACACAAATCCCTTGAAACATCCATTTGGCAATACCAATCTCACCAGTCCATGTTAGCATTTTATTAAAAGACCCATTCAACAGGAGATTCACGGATGAAACACTTGGGTGCTATTTTACTTTGCCTACTTTTTACTGCCTGCACCGACAACTCAAAATCAAATGGGGACGGAACCACGGCCCCCAGTGGCAAACTGGTTTCTGGCCTCTCTTTGCTAAAATCCCAATACTCATCAGCTAAACTCAGCTGCCAACTTAAACTGACCGTTGATGACAACCTCGGCAACATAGACAAAGCCACTCGCATTGTGGATGTTGAGCTTCTCGATGATCCACAGTCCTGGCCCAGCATGGCCGGTCTGTCGGCTCATGTGGATCACATGGTGGGCACTTTTGGTGTGGATGACGTCAAGATTGAACTTTTCGAGTGGGTTGATGCAAACAAAGTGGCTCACCAAACACCAGTTGTTGAAATTACGGGAAACGCCGTTGGCAACTGGGCTTATCTTGATACAAAAACAGGTTTTGATCGCCCCATTTATTGGGAGCTTTTCCCCGAAGACCCCAATCAACTCGAGCGGCACTTTCGCCATGAATACTCTTACACAAAAGAAAATGGGCCAGCCGTGATCAACTACTACGATGCCCATTGTCGGCTGTCACTTAAAAGCCTCTCCGAGCAATAGTCTTTCGCAAGAAAGGGCTTTCTAATCTTTTGATGTATTGGTGCTTTCAAATATCTTGTCAGCACTCTGCGCGATAAAACCTGTGTACTCGCTCCCGTTAATTGGAAACCGCTGTGCAAATTCGTAATAACACGATGGAATTTCACGCTCGCCGTCACTAAACTTCACCACCACATGATTGGCCAATGTGGAGGATTGAACTAGACCCTCTTCGGGAGTGCCTTTTATTTTTCCGCCCGAGGAATTGAGACTAACTCCGTGCTCTTCCAAGAAGTCGTTCACTGCCTGAATACTCGGTAGCGTTTTTAATGCGTTTACGTACACCGTAAAATGGTTTGGCCGATACCCAAAGGCCGCAAGCCAAGCGGCATACTCACTTTCACTGAGCAAGGCTTGATAATCCGCGTACGAAAGCGTCCATGGGCGACCCGACATTACAAAGTGAGAGTCTAAAAGAGTTGACTCATCGATCTGATCTACAAAGTGAGCCACCTTGTCTTGCAATCCTTTCGAAAAAGTCTCCACTTTTAACTCACTTATAAACACTTTGGGCGCTCGAGTATCTTTTGCCTCATAGTGTTTGGCGTTGAGTTTTTTTGCCTCAAAGGAATACTGGCCTTTTTCTTCATAACCATTTTCAACAAATACTTTTGCCAACCGATCCATATTCACCTTGGGTAAGTTAAATGTGCGAAGAGCGATGTGATCATTAACCACAGCCTCCCCTCGTTCCGTAAAAAGGCGGTACACCTTCTGCGCCAAAGGGTTGAGCTTTAAATAATCATCCCACATATCACCAAACAGTTGTTCCATAGACGAACCTCCACCCCAAAAGGTATCCCTTTCCTTTTTGCGTTGCAAGCCGGCAAATCACCCCGTCCCCACTCTACAGATACATTAAACATCCCCCCCGTTTATGCGATGAGGACCTGGACGAAGTAATCGAACAACGGGACCTCCCATATCGAAAAGTAAGAATGACCAAAATTAAACCGCGAAAGGCGATGATCAAACCCACTAATGCATCCAAAAATCTAAATAAGGACTGCCCCTAAAAAACCGAATGACCACCCGCAACGCAAAAAGGGAAGGGATACCTTTTGATTAGTCTAGGCCGAATAGGTCTGTGGGGTAGTTGCCGTCGAAGCAGGCGGCGCAATAGCCTGTGCGTTCGCCGCCTACGGCTTGCATGAGGCCCTCGCGACTCAAGTAACTGAGTGTGTCGGCGTTGACGAACTGGCGGATTTCATCCGTACTATGGGTGGCGGCAATGAGTTTTGACCGCTTTGGAGTGTCCACGCCGTAGTAACAGGCCCCCGTTGTGGGAGGTGATGCAATTCGAAAGTGCACTTCTTTGGCTCCGGCCTGCCTGATGAGCCCGATCAGCTTTTGACTAGTGGTCCCTCGCACCAATGAGTCATCCACCACCACCACTCGTTTGCCTTCAAGTACGCGGCGCTGAGGATTGTGTTTGATCTTTACTCCAAAGCTGCGAATAGATTGGCTGGGTTGAATAAATGTACGCCCAATATAGTGATTGCGAATAATACCCAACTCAAATGGAATGCCGCTTTCTTCGCTGTAACCAAGGGCGGCGGGCACGCCACTGTCGGGCACGGGCATAACAATATCTGCTTCTATAGGATGCTCTTTTGCCAAAATACGGCCCATGTTTTTTCTGTTCTCATAAACACTGGTGCCGAAAACCACAGAGTCCGGTCTTGAAAAATAAACGTGTTCAAAAACGCAACAGGCCGTTTTTTCAGGAAGGTCTGCAAAACGCTCGGAATGCTCGCCATCTTGATCCACCCAAAACACTTCGCCAGGTTCTATCTCTCGAACGTAGCGGGCTCCAATGAGATCAAAGGCACAGGTTTCTGAGGCGATCACGTAAGACTCACTACCACCGTCAAGCTTTCGAATTCCCAACACCAATGGCCGAAAACCCCTGGGATCACGCATGGCCACCATTCGATCTTTATTCAAGACCACTGTACTGTATGCCCCCTCAAGTCGTTGGGCCGCATGCTTAAGGCAGGCTATTAAATCGTTGCTCGGGTTTCTTGCCACAAGGTGCAGCAACACCTCGGTGTCATTGGTGCCCTGAAAAATAGCCCCTTCTGCTTTTAGCTGCTCGCGAACGAAGTGGGCATTCACAATATTCCCGTTGTGAGCAATGGCCACAGGACCGTTAAACAACTGGGCCGTTAGGGGCTGGGCATTGGTGAGCTGATTCACTCCCGTTGTGGAGTACCGATTGTGCCCGATGGCCGCAAAACCAGATAAGCGCTCTAAATCATCTTCTTGAAAAACCTCACCCACGTGCCCCAGGCCTTTGTGATGAATGTGTTTTCCCTCACTCAGGCTCACAATACCTGCGGATTCTTGGCCACGATGTTGTTGAGCGTAAAGGCCAAGATAAACCATTCGACTGGCTTCAGGATCACCCCAAACGCCCATGACTGCACATTCTTCACGCCAAGTTCGCAAAATGTTTCTCCCAAGACCCCATATAGGCCTTTTTTAAATCCTCAATGGGACACTCTAAAACACTATTCACCTTTAACTGAGAACCCGCAACAAAACCCAGTTCCGTAGACGTCCAAATATCTAGAGGTGGAAGAGGCTCCTTGCCTGTGACTACAACTTCGTAAAGACGTTCTTCTGCCAAAGGTAAGCTGGTGTTAACCTCACATCCCCATCCGCCTAGACACATGCGAGATAACGCATAGCCAAGACCAAACTTACCCACTACACGGCTTGCTGAAATGGTCCCCTTAAGCACCAACTGTCGCAGCTCGTCCACGGCATCGGCCAGCTGGCTTGCGTTTAATTGACCAAAACCCTGCAAGGCATCGCCTTTATTCTCTGCACGAAGACCATTCAGCGTGAGTTGATTCAGTTGCAGTAAATACACCTTGTCGCCCTCGTTTACGAATTGATCTCTAGGAATATCGCTCACTGAATCACATAAACCCACCACACCCGTGGATGGTGTGGATGTGATATTTTCGCCCAAAGTTTCGTTGTACAAACTCACGTTACCACTGATCACTGGTGCATTAAGAGCTCTACATTGCTCGCTCATTGCCTCAACAGCAGCCACAAACTCACCCATAACATGAGGTTTTTCTGGGTTTCCAAAATTCAAACAATCCGTTACGGCTAATGGCAAAAAGCCCTTTGCTGCGAGCTCTAAAGCCGGATACGCCACGGCATCTTGTCCACCCACTTCAGCATCAAACCGCATCACGTGAGGACGACAGCCCAACACAACGCCAAGGGCTCGGCCTGAGTCGGGCAAGCGAATCACTCCAACAGAAGATTCCGCATCACGAACTGTTTTACCACCCACACGCTGATCATATTGTTGAAAAACCCAATTTCGACCACCGCCCATGGCACTGTTTAAAACCTCTAACAGTTCGCTGCTGTTTTTGTAGGTCTTGTGAGGCCAACTCGCTGGGGAGTCCACCCGATTTTTTGGTGTCCATTCTACAAAAGGACGCTCATAAACAGGAGCCTCATCAACCACTTTTTGAGGTGCAATTTCGGCAAGCTTTTCATTGTGCCAGTGCATTTCAATTACAGGGTTTGCAATCACCTCACCGATGACCTCCGCGTCTAGATCCCAGTGATGAAATCTCGCCTGTAGGGCCGAATAGTTTTCTGGTTTGCATATCAAGAGCATTCGCTCTTGGCTTTCTGACAGCAAAATCTCTTCCGGCGTGATGGAAGAATCGCGCACCGGCACCTTATCTAGATGCAGCTGAAATCCCACGCGGCCCTTGGCCGCCATTTCAAAACTAGAACTGGTCAGCCCTGCCGCTCCCATATCCTGAATACCTTCTACAAGCCCGGCATTCATCACTTCAATACAACTTTCTATGAGGAGCTTTTCAAAAAATGGATCGCCCTTTTGAATGGTGGGTTTTTTACTCTCACTGTCTTCGTCAAAAGACTCACTGGCCATGCTGGCTCCATGCACACCATCTTTACCTGTTTTAGCTCCCACATACACCACGTAGTTGCCTACTCCACTGGCCGACGCCGTAAACACTTTCTCTCCCTGCCGAAATAAACCCAACGCAAACGCATTCACCAGGATATTGCCATTGTAGGAAGAGTGAAATTCTGTTTGTCCTGTAATCGTGGGTACACCCACACAGTTGCCGTATCCACCAATGCCACGGACGACGCCATCAACAAGAGCCTCCATACGGTCCGCCGAAGGCTCGCCGAAACAAAGATAGTTGGCCAGTGCCACCGGCCTGGCTCCCATGGTGAAAATATCTCGAAGTATGCCACCCACTCCAGTGGCGGCACCTTCATAGGGCTCAATGAAACTGGGATGATTATGGCTTTCCATCTTAAAGGCGACTCTTTCGCCTTCACCCAAATCAATAACACCGGCGTTTTCCCCAAAACTTTCAAGAACTCTGTCGTTTTTAGAAAAAAACTTTTTTAAGTGAACCTTAGAACTTTTGTAGCTGCAATGCTCACTCCAAAGGGCTGAGAACACAGGCCATTCTAGACCCTCTGGGGGACGACCCAATATTTTTTCAATTTGCGCATATTCTTGCTCGTTGATTCTGTAATGCTGCAATTTTTCCGAAAGATTCAAAATTCACCTCGCCTTAAACCAAAGTGCTAAAAAACTGCAAACCCGCTTTGCTTCCCATCCAATCCGCAACCGCTCGCTCGGGATGAGGCATTAAACCGGCCACAGTTTTTGTTTTATCCATGACACCGGCAATATCATGGATCGAGCCATTGGGGTTTTCCGTATAAGTCCACCATACCTGTTCATCATCAAACAATTTTTTCAGCTGATCTTCTTCAACATAATACCGGCCCTCACCATGGGCCACAGGCAATCGTAGTTCATCAGCCATTGTAGCGCCCGCCCAATGAGAACATCTATTCACTTGACGAAGCCCCACCCAGCGATCCACAAACCGCAAACTTTCATTACGCACCAAGGCGCCAGGCAACAGACCGGAATCACACAAAATCTGAAAGCCATTACAAATACCCAAAATCGGAACGCCTTGATGGGCCGCCTGCCGCACCGAACTCATCACTGGCGCCTTCGCGGCCAATGCCCCACAACGGAGATAGTCGCCATAACTAAATCCTCCAGGAATGACCAAGCCGGAATAGTTTTTGGCATCAAATTGATCTTGGTACCAAAGCCACTCGGGTTGAAGCCCAGCTAACTCTGCGGCCTGCCAAATATCGCGATCGCAATTGGTTCCTAAAAATCGAACTATCCCCAATCGCTTCTTCATGACAATACTTCCAGCTCGTAAGACTCTATGAGTGGGTTGTAGAGCACAAATTCCGCAACCTCTTTTGCTTTTTCTAGCGCGGCCTCTTCGGTGGGGGCATCGATATCAAGTTGCACGTATTTTCCCACCCGGACCGACTCGAGGGACTTTCCATGATGGGCCAACGTCCGCTCCACTGCCCGCCCCTGTGAATCCAAAACTTCATTCCGTGGCAAAATCTTTACACCTATTCGCATCTGCTCTTACTCCCAACATGCCTTTAAGCGATTTAAAACTTCTTGGTATGTCTCTGCAACATTCCCCAAATCTCTACGAAAACGATCTTTATCCATACGTTCACCACTCACCTTGTCCCAAAGGCGGCAAGTGTCTGGCGTGATTTCATCTCCGAGCACCATTTCACCATTGGCGCTCCAACCGAACTCTAGCTTAAAGTCCACAAGGTCAAGCCCAGCGCTGGCGAAGAAATTCAACAAGATTTTATTGATCCGTCTTGTTCGATCTTTAAGTTCATTTAAGCTTTTTTGCTCAGAAACAGCTTTCAGCATTAACGCCTGATCATCACTGACAAAAGGATCCTGCAAATCATCGTTTTTGTAGTAAAATTCCACAAGGGGTTGCTCTAAGGGAGACCCTTCTTTAATGCCAAACTTTTTCGCCGTTGACCCCGCCAGCCGATTTCTCACCACCACCTCAAGGGGAATGATCTTTAATTTGTCGCCGATCATTTCGGTTTCTGAAACTTGCTCTACAAAGTGGCTGGGCACATCATTTTCTTTCAAAACCTTAAAAGCCAAAGCAGTGATCTGACAATTGATTGCTCCTTTTTTGGCAAAGCTTCCTGTTTTTTGCCCGTTAAAAGCGGTAAGGCTGTCTTTAAATTCTAGCCACAGCTTACCTTCGTCTTCTTTCACTAAGTAAGCGCGCTTGGCCTTGCCCTCATATTGAAACTCACCCTTTGTCCAAGTCACGTCTGGCCTCCTGCAGTCACATTTTGAATCAGTTTCTTAATCTGCTGTTTATGGGCCTTGCCCGAAAAGACCTCATCAATCTCACTTTTAGAAAGCAGATCTCGCACTTCTTTATCGGCATATAACTGATCGCGCAGATGGTCTCCTGGCTGCAAGGCATGGCTTAACCGTTGAACCATTTTGTAAGCTTCTTCCCGAGAAAGACCTTTCTTCACGAGCAACAACAACACGTGAGATGAAAAGAGCTGTCCCTGCGACAAATCCATATTTTTTAGCATACGATCTTTATCGACCACGATATTTTCAATAACGCCAGCCATTCGGTCTAGAGCATAATCACACAAAATAAAGGCATCTGGAAACACCACTCTCTCTACAGAGGAGTGACTGATATCTCGTTCATGCCAAAGTGCTACGTTTTCCATGGCGGCCTGAGCATAGGAGCGAAGCAGCCTGGCCGCGCCCGTCAAGTTTTCACTACTGATGGGATTTTTTTTGTGAGGCATCGCACTGGACCCTTTTTGACCCCTACTAAATCCCTCCGTCACCTCATAAACTTCTGTGCGTTGTAAATGTCGAAGCTCCACGGACACTCTTTCCAGGCCGGCCCCCATTAAGGCGATGGCATTCATGAGTTCGGCATGTCGATCACGGGGGATCACTTGTGTGGCGATGGTTTCTGGTTTTAACTTTAATTTTTTGCAGACTTTTTTCTCAACATTCATGCCGAGGGCTGAGTAGGTACCCACTGCCCCGCTGAGCTTTCCAATCAATATCCCTTCTACGGCACGATCCAAACGGGCTTTGTTGCGTTGGAATTCTGCCAAAAACCCAGCCAGCTTTAGACCAAACGTGGTGGGCTCCGCGTGCATGCCGTGGGTTCGGCCAGAGCATAGGGTGTCTGCATATTTTTTGCTCTGGCGATTTAAGGCCTTTTCATAGCGTTGCATGGACTTTTTCAAAACAGAATAGGCATCGCGTATTTGCAAACTCAGTGCGGTATCAATAACATCTGATGAGGTGAGCCCATAGTGTATATAACGCCCGTGTGGCCCAACGTTTTCAGCTAAGTTACTGACAAAGGCGATCACATCATGTTTCGTCGTTTTCTCAATCTCGGCAATTCTCTCTACAGAAAATTGAGCTTTCTTTTTAATTGCCTGTGCTGCCGCCTTAGGTATCATGCCTAGCTCCGCTTCTACTTCCGCCACGGCAATCTCGACTTGCATCATAGTTTGAAACTTGTGTTCCAAGTCCCAAATATCTCCCATTTCTTTTCGCGTGTACCTATCAATCACAGGCTCGCCTCCTTTGAGGTTTCTTGGGCGGACTTTGCAGAGGCTTTTTCTTTTCGGACTCGCCAGTCAATAATCTGTGACAGCACTTTATCTTGATGGGAAAACTGGCCTGTCCAATCCAAAAGCTCCCACAGCTCAGGACCATCAAAATACAAGTTAGAAGCTACAGTTCGAGAGATATTCTTTATATCCTCTGGCTCATACACGGGAAACCGCGGCGGGCCTAACTCCGAAGAGTCGTATTTGTAATCTTGAGGCATCTCAGAAACTTCAGGCGAAGACCCCGGCAGTCTTTCAGAAAACTGTCGCACCAGTTCATCACCAATGTTACTGAGATACTCTTTTTGAAATCGATGATTTGTGGGCACTCTGACCCAGCAATCAAAATCTCGAGCACTCACAGATTTTTGCACCACACTCAAGTTGGCATGAGACCACGGCAAACAAAGGTCATTAATAAGCACAAAATAACCCGGCATACTGTCAAGGTAAGGCCCTTCTTGTACCCGAAGTCGAAAACGCATCCATCCCCACTTAGGACTGACAAATCCTTTCGGAAAAAGCTGCGCCGTTAAGTTAGAATGACAATGAGCGGTTTCTTCTCCTGTCAGCATCCACACAAAGTTTTCGCCACCTACAAAGCCCGAATGTTTACCTTGAATCTCCACTCCCTGCATCAGCCGACCTTGGATGTTTAAGTCCACCGCCTCTGCATCGCGGTGGACCGTTACGCCAATACTCTCTAGCCAGTCCAAAGATTTTTCTCGACCACGACGAGTCACACGACGGACAAACAAAGGAGAAAATAAAGGTAACGGCCGACCACGAGTCACAGATTGAGCACTAGAGATAAACACAGGACTGGCCAGGTTGTGAGCTAATTGCGCCAACCACGTGGATTGAAAGGGCCTATCTTGAAACATCTGCCGCCATTGGCTCTTTGCTGATTCATTGGCCGAGTCAAAATCCATCAAATAGTGACGAAGCTCATCACTGACATCGAGGCGATCTAACATAAATCCCGTCAAGGGGCCAGTTAGCTCCAATGGCCCCTGCTTCAACCAGACGGCAAAACCCCGGTCCATGGCATCTTGATAATCCTCTTCAATCAATCGTGAAAACTGAGACGGCCGCAACGATTCAGATCGAAAAAGACCAAATGGACCTTCCCAATCTTCCGGAGCCCAACGGCCCATGGACCCTGATAGATCAATTAATGTGACAGAAAAACCTTCATTCTTTAACTCTGCGGCCAACCAATTTCCGCGGCCAAAAACCGACACAAGTACCACATCTGGCTTATGCCCTAGAGTTGCCATTGTTTCTCCTGTCCTGGTGAGGCCACCACCTCTCCAAGGTCAAAACTGGAAAAACCGGAACGGCGCAGAGACTGATGAATGGCGCTGGCCTGAGATGGCGAAACCACCAAGATCATACCAACGCCGCAGTTGAAAGTTTTTAAAAGCTGTTCCTGGCTTAACTGCGCCCGCTCTTGCACCACCTTAAAAGGTTTTGGAATATCCCACGGGCGAAGTATTGCCGAAAACCCATCGGGCAACACGCGCAAAAGATTATCCATACCGCCGCCGGTAATATGTGCCACCGCATGCACTTGATCAGAAACACTCAACACCTCATGCAAGGCCTTCACATACAGTGCAGTGGGTTTTAACAATTCATCTACCCACTCGCTTCGATCCTCTACAAACACCTGGCGCAAGAGCGAATATCCATTACTATGAAACCCCGAACTAGGCACGCCCACAAGGACATCACCTTCTTGTACGCGATGGGCACCAAGAACTTTATCCTCATCCACTACGCCCACCGCAAATCCTGCACAATCAAAATCTTTCCCTTGATACACACCGGGCATCTCAGCGGTTTCGCCACCAATGAGTGCGCAGTCTGATTCCACACAAGCATTGCGTAAGCCCGAGAGAAACACCTTGGCTCGATTCAAATCCAGTTGGCCAACGGCATAATAATCAAGAAAGAAAAGTGGCCGAGCCCCACAGCAAATAAGATCGTTCACACACATGGCCACAAGGTCCTGCCCAATACCCTCATAGCGATCAAACTCAACAGCTAATTTTAACTTGGTTCCCACGCCATCGGTGGCACTGACTAAACACGGTTTTTTCATTTCCGGAAACTGCGCTCGAAACAGCGCTGCAAATCCACCAATACCTGAGACCAAACGCTCTTGATGGGGCTGTGAACCTTGGGATTCTGATTTAAGCCAATCAACCAATGCTTCGCCGGCAGCTATATCTACGCCAGCTTTTTTATAATCAAGGGCCACCCCGCGCTCCTCTTCGAAGGCAAAAAACCTTCACTAAGATCGATGCAGTTCGCCGACAGGATGAGGTCCTCAGCGGAACACCCGCCCAAAACTCATCTCACGATGTGCATGGCGTATCCGGGTTGCGGCAACCTTTGGTTGACGCAATCCGAAGACGACATGCGGCCACTCGTGCCAGATGGGTTTTGGGCGGGTGTCCCGCTGAGGACCTCATCCTGTCGGTGAGCTGCACCTAGTCTGGCCCTCTAACTAACAGGATTGATTTGGGTTTTCAATCAATTAACGGTGTGCTCAATCCATAGGCAAAGTGCACTGGTTCAAGCACCCTGTAGGGATTGTCTGAATACTCAATGAGATACTCTAAGGGCTTTATGTTTTTCTGAAAGACCCTGTCAATATAGCTTTGCCCTGGGTAAAATCCACCCTCCCACATACTGGAGGGGTCCAGTTCGAAGGTGAAACCAATAATGCCGTGCTCCCCGTAGGCCCAATCAACGGTGTCACCGCTAGTCAGGTAGAGGTCGGAACTCTGTTGAGGCGTGTAGTTGTTCCATCCCGCCATGGTTTGAGCCATGGTTTGAAATAGCTCTCGGTCTTTAATATTAGCCACATCATCGTAGGTGTGACCCCAGGGGTAAAGTATGAGTTCTGAAAAGCTATGAAAAGTTAATAGTGTGGTGATATTTGGGCGGGCATCGATAAAATCTCTTACGGCCTTGGTTTCTGGCTCACTAAAAGCTGACGGCCCCCGGTAAGTGTCACTGCGGGGATTGGGGCTTGACCCTACAGTTCCCCATAGATAGCCATAGTTGCGATTCAAATCCACACCGTAGCTGCCCCCCTTGTCTCGAGATCGATTCTTACGCCACATACAGTAACGCGAACAAGACTCAATATCGTACTCCGCGCCATCTGGATTAACTAGCGGTATGATGTACACAATTCGGTTTTGAACCCATGACGCCACCTTGGTATTTCCGTTGCGGTATTCTGACACCAAATACTTAGCTAGGTTCAAAGGTGTTTCTACCGAAAGATGTTCTCTGGCGTGATGGCCTCCCATGAATAGGGCGGCCGGTTTATCCGCACTGTCATCCATCCCAATACGGATAACCCAAATATCACGCCCCTCATGGCTTTTCCCTATGGATTGCATACTAAAAATACTTGGATTTTGATCGCTGAGAGTTTTTATTTCAGAAACTAACTCCGAATAATTGTGAAACTCTTCATCATCACTGGGAAAATCTAAAAAAGATTCGTCCATGGGCTGGACTGAAATCAAAAGACCTTGCTTTCTTATCTGTTCCACCTCGGATTCAATAGCAAAGCCGGTGACCGCTTCATCTCCGACACCCTCAATAGACAAACCCATATTAGACAATTGCGTTCGCTCATATTTATTGGCGGCTTTTGCCTTTACCCAAAAAAGCGAAGGGAGTGGATCGCCGTTGGCCTGGCCTTGCCCAAAAAAAGTCATTGCTATGACTATACAAATCCCGCGTATCATAGGCCCTCCTTGGCTGAAACGTCGAATCTGGATTTCGCACTATCTATTGAACTGCCCTTAGGTGCAGATTGTCAAGTTGGCTTGAAATCAGACCAGACCCAAAAGCCGCCTTCTGGTTTAATTCTTTAAGATTTTCAAGTATCTGTGGTGCCAATCTTAAAGTTTATTGATATGGATAAACCTAGAATGCTTATGTGATGAAAAGCCTTATGTCGGAGGTTAACCATGCCATTACAGAGAATTAAAGAAATTCCCGTCGAAGAGTACAGCACACCCAGTCCCATTTCAGTGAAACCAGACACGATGGTGGGTGAAATTCTGGATATCATGAGAACAGAAGGGATTCGACACGTGCCCGTGATCGACGGCAATCAACCTGTGGGCATAATCAGTGATGGTGATCTTAAGCTAGCAGCCACATTTAAAGAAGCCGGCCGCCTACGGGCCGGAGACATTATGACTGGTGAAGTGTATATTGTAGACCCCAATGTTTCTTTGGATGAGGTGGTTTTTAAAATGTCAGAAAAGAAACTTGGCAGCGCCATCGTACTAGATCCAGAAAATGACTATATGGGAATCTTCACCGTCACTGACGCCCTGAATGCTCTCATCGAAGTTCTAAGGGGCTTTGACAATAATTAACCTAGGCGCACCTCGACCAAAGCAGAGGGTCAACAGCCCAGTATCGCATAAATATGATGCGAGTTCTTACCTGATCTTGCTAACATAAGGACACAAGGGGTTGAATTGCCATGGTCCTAATGAAAAACCGTTTGTTTGCAGCGTTGTTGCTCTTTTTCACTGTGTTGGTCTTTAGCCAAACTTCTTTGGCCTCTTACCGCGCCCTCGGCAACTATGAATTTGCCCAAGCCGAAGTGGACGCCTACGACCCGTTTATTGATTACAGCGAGTTTGACGAAGCCACAGAAGAAGAGGCTGACATCAATTTCTTTCGGCACGGTCGTTTTTTCACAATAGGATTTACCGGCGGCATGCGAATGATGACCGGCGAGTGGCAACAGTTTTTTCAAAACTCCATGACCTTTGGTGTTTTTCTCAGTTACTTCTTTGATCTGCGGTTTGCCTTTCAACTTGGCTATCAAACCGGCAGCAATCATACGGTAAGCTATCAAATTCCCAATAGCAGCACACCCACCATCACTGGCTCAGCCTCTATTTCGGCAATAAGCCTATCGTTGAAGTACTACTTAAACACGCAGAACGTGACCCGCGGTCTTGCCATATTGAATCCCTACTTAGTGGGTGGAGTCTCTCAAGTATCAAGAAAGTCATTTATTGACGGAGCCACTAATTTTGGTGAAGACAAAGCCACTGGGTTTGATGTGGGACTGGGAATTGAGCTACCGCTCATGCGAAGAAAAATGTATCTGGGCCTACAGGGAACCTATCAACTGGTTAACTTTCCGGATGAAGGAACTAATGCTGTCTTAGACACCAACGAACCATTGGGAATCAAATTGGCTGGTGACTTCATGAATGCCAGTGTTATTCTTGGTGTTAATTTCTAAAAAGATGAACAGCCTGTAAACTTAACGACACAATAATAACAGCGGGAACAATCCACTTTAAAGCAAAGCGCCAATGCGAATAAAGTCGTGCCGACACTGGACTTTGCGCATCCACAAATTCTTGGCGTCGCACTTTATCACTCATCCAATAACTCACCAACAGGCTCACTACTAACCCTAGCAGAGGCAAAATCCAGTTGATCAAAGCCGCATCCAACAATTCTAAAAACCCTCGACCTCGATATGTCACCTCACTCAGTGCCGTGGATGACAATGCCGGGAATAAGGCCACTATAAAACAGATCAACCCCATCATCCACGCGGCTTTTGGACGCGGAATACGGTAACAGTCATTTAAATTGGCCACGACTGTTTCTAATAGACCTATACTGGCGCCCAATGAGGCTAAATAGAGACAAAGAAAAAATGCAAGACCTAACCAATCACCACCCGGTATCTGGGCAAAAAAGGTGGGCACAGTTTTAAAAAGCATCTCCGGCCCATCCACTTGCTCAGAAATAGAAAAGACCAAAGGGAAAATCAATAAACAGGCAAATATGGAAATAAAAGAATCTAATGTCGCCACTCGAAACCCGGCAATGGGAATGGAAGACTCTTTTCTTAAGTAACTGCCAAAAGTCACCATTGTCCCAAAACCCAGACTTAAAGCAAAAAACACGTGACCGACGGCATGTCCCAAAGAGGACAGGGTCAACTTTGAAAAATCAGGATACAGCAAAAACCGAAGAGCCACCGTGTTCGTCTCTAAAGTTAAAGACTTGGCAATAAGAGCCAATAACAACACCACAAAGAGCGGCATCATATATCCCACCCATCGCTCAATACCCTCTTCCACATCGCGGGCCACCACCACTATCACCACTAGCAGATGAACGCTAGCCAACAACACCTGCAACCAACCCTTGGATTTTAAAAGATTCAATGCCTCACTGCTTTCCATGGCAATCAGCCCTGGCCAAGCCATCAAGTATTTCATAAAAAAATACAGCACCCACCCACTCACCACGGCGTAATAAGACAACACCACAAGACAAAGAAATAAACTGAGCCGACTCGCATGGGTCACCGCTTTTGAAAGCCACCGGTCCAACGGCTCACCCGAAGGCGGGCGAAAAGCGCCGCCTGGACGATCCCCTTGGGTTTGTCTGGCAGCGGGTACCAAACTTTGCCGAGACAACTTACCGATTAATAACTCGCCCACGATCAATGGGAGTCCAATCAGAAACACCAGGGCCGCGTACAACAAAATAAATGCCGCACCCCCATTTTCTGCAACCACGTAGGGAAATCGCCATAGACTGCCAAGCCCGAAGGCCGACCCAATCGCTGCAAGGTAAAACCCAAGACGGGTGCCCCAATAGCTTCGCCTCATGCCCCACTCTTCATAATAAACATGCGCACAGGAACGCCCTGGAGGCTCCAACGTTCTTTGATTTTGTTGGTCAAAAACCGTCTATAGGCTGGAGTCACTCCTTGCGGATGATTGGCAAATGCAATAAAGCTTGGCGGCTTCTGCTCGGTTTGAGTCAAGTAGTAAAACTTCACGTTTCTTGTGCCCCATACGGGAGCCGGAGCCTGGCGAATCGTCTCATAAAAAAAGTTGTTTAACTCTGAGGTTGATATCTTAAGTTGAATTTTGCTCCACACACTATCAACGCAGGCAAATAAATCTTTCACCCCAGTGCCCGACAAGGCACTTGTAAACACCACCTGGATATCAGGAAAGAAATGAAACTGCTCAGCCACTTTTAGACGGAACCACTTTTTCGGCTCAGGACGAATCTCTCGAGCTAAATCAATTTTATTAGCCACCATGATAATAGGCTTATGTTTTTCGTTGGCATATTGAACAATTTTTGCATCTTGATCCGAAGGCCCTTCAGTTGCATCCACTAAGAGCAAAACTATGTCCGCTCTTTCAATGGCCTCTTGTGACTTAAAAGCAGATAGGATCTCAACTCCATCATCCGTGTTCTTACGTCGAGCTGAACGCCTCAAACCGGCCGTATCTACTAAAATATAATCTCGATCTGCATAGGTGAATTGGGTCTCCACCGCATCCACTGTTGTTCCAGCTTGATCTGAGACCAGAGATCTCTTTTGCTGAAGCAAATAATTACAAAGTGAACTTTTACCCACATTCGGCTTACCCACCACGGCCAGGCGAACACCCTGGCGCACTGTGCTTTCAGAAGCTTCTGCAGAATGACTTTTGATCCATTCAACGATCTCGTCGACCCCAAGCCGTTGCTCAAATGAACAGGGTATCAAATCAATACCAAACTCGTAAAACTCGGAAAGCCTTAGCTGCGCCTCGTGCATCTGATCTATCTTATTAACTGCGACTATAAATGGCTTTCCACTTTCTTTTGCTATACGAACGATATCTCGATCCTCGGGCAGCAGTCCTGTCCGCCCGTCCATTATCACTACAACGAGATCTACACCTTCAAGCGTTGCTAAAACTTGTTCTTTTATGAGCGGAGAAAATACATCGGTAGCATCTGTAATCCCGCCCGTATCGAACACATCAAAACAATTCCCCCACCAGTCGGCGGGCTCAATAAGAACATCACGAGTCACACCAGGCTGATCTTTCACGACCGCTTTTCGACTGCGAGTGAGAATATTGAACAGACTTGATTTACCTACGTTGGGGCGCCCAATCAATGCAACTTGTGTGACGCGACCTGAATTACTGTGCGACATATCCCAACTCCATCATTGTACGTTCGTCAGACACCCAGCCTTTTTTCACTCTCACGTGCAAGTCTAAAAACACTTTTCGGCCCAAAACTTTTTCAAGTTCTTTTCGAGAAGCCGTACCAATTCTACGCAACGAAGTTCCGCCAGAGCCCACAACCATGGGGCGATGATTTTCTTTATTCAGTAAAATCTCTGCAAAGATCTTTACAGTTGGCCCTTCATTTTCAACAAACTTTATTATCTTAACCGCAAGCCCGTAGGGTATTTCTTGATGCAAACTTAAAAAACATTTTTCACGAATAATTTCTGAAGCATATTCTCGCATATTTTGAGTGGTGTAGATTTCTTTATCAAAAAGCGGCGCTTTGGTTTCTGGCAATCTCTCATTTAACGCTTCAAACAGCGGATCCTTAAACCGATCAACCTTTTTTGCTGACCCCGTAAACACAGGCACATTGAGCGCCGACAATTTGTCTTTTATGATCTGCACTCTATGCCGGTACTGAGACATATCCACTTTGTTGATTAACGCCACCCAGGGCTTTTTACTGGCAACCACCATTTCGATCATGTCGTCTATCTTTTCAGGCGACTTCTCGTCCACGCTCACGACCAACAACAAAACATCTGAATCAGAAATAACAGTTTCTAGCTCTTGCTTCAGGAACAAGTTCAGGCCGCTATCTGCCTGCACTTTACCTGGAGCATCCACAAACACAGCTTGCATCTTTTCGTCTGTGTAAACACCTAAAACCTTTTGCCGTGTGGTTTGTGGTTTTCTTGTGACAATACCTACTTTTTCACCAATTAAATAATTAACCAGGGTGCTTTTGCCGGCGTTAGGACGACCGACTAGACCTACAAATCCTGCTTTATAACTCATACAACCACCTTTAGCGCTTCACACGCAGCCGCCTGTTCGGCAGATTTTTTACTATTTCCTGAGCCCGTCGCCAAAACTCGGTCCCCCACTCGGACCTGGGCCACAAACATTTTTTGATGATCCGGGCCACTTTCATCAATCACACTATACTCGGGTGTCATCTGCAGCTGTTGCTGCAAAGACTCTTGCAGGCGCGTTTTGTAGTCTGACGAATAGAGAGTCCTCACCCGATCATCATCTAAATAAGGGGTAAATAACCGCACCACCAGAGCCTGAGCAGGATAGTAGCCCGCATCCAAAAACACACTACCCACCACCGCCTCAAAAGCGGAAGCCAAAAGACGAGGTTTTTTAGCGCCGCCCGATCTAATTTCACCTTTTCCCAACTTCAGAAGTTCATCAAATTGAAACCCACCGGCCATTTCAGCCAAAGTATTTTCATTGACCAAGCTCGCTCGTAGTTTTGACAGCTCCCCTTCTTGAAAATCGGGGAACTTCTCCATCAGATACTGGCTCAAACAAAGATCTATCACGGCATCGCCTAAGAACTCGAGGCGCTCGTTGTGGCCCACTGAATTCTCTCGATTTTCATTGTGATAGCTTTTATGGGTGAGTGCCTGCTCGAGAAGTTCGGAGCGAGCAAATTGATACTGCAATTGCTGTTCTAAGGTCATCATGGGTCCTCTCTATCAATGCCAATATTGATAAGCCCAATAGGGAGAGAATTTCTCTCTCAAATACTAAAAATAATTACGGGCCTTGTTACCAATTTATACGCCTGGCGTCAATCATCGGCGATCAAGGCCTGAAAGATTTCTCAAGATCCGCGCACAGCGCGGATCAGGCCCCTTTTCAGGACTCTGAAACCTCTTGATAGAGGGCTTTCATGTGTTGAAAAAGCACTTCGTGGCGCTTTTTGAAGGCCTCGTGATGGGTGGACTGATGTTGATGACGCTGGCCCTCTTCATCGTGGGCACGGACTAGCTCTCCGGCGGTCTCGCCACTCTCTGTGCCCACCAACATGGCATTTTCATGGCCCCTGATATGAGCTTCATGCTTGATCATTGCCTCTTCATGGTCCTCTAGCAGAGACTCGTAGGTGCGAACTGCGTTTTCAATCTCAACAAGCATTCGCTGCATTTCAAAATGATCCGACCGCCATTGTCCAATGTCTCGCTTCCACATTTCGTGGTCGGCCTTCCACTGTGCATGCTCTTCTTCCATCTGTCGATCTGCTTCGTTTTTCATATTATCGTCTCCTCAATAAACAACTTCACCACTTAAGCACCCCTCAGATCGCGACGCCGAGGAATAGTCATATCCCCTTATCTTCACCGACAATTCTTGTCCAGGCTCCACGTCAGAAGCCTCAAACGCCACAGGCCAATAGTCACGGGCCAATCCCGTTGCGCCATAGGAAGGACTTTTTAAAACCAGAACCTGCTTCATCGATCCCACTTGTAACAGAGCCTTTTCGGCATATCGCCCGTCGCTCAGTTCTCGAAGGCGCTGGGCTCGTTTTAATATTTCGTGGCGAGGCACTGGGTTTTCTAAGCGGGCCGCATAAGTGCCTGGCCTCGGGCTATAGGGGAATACATGAATCCGCGTCCACGGCAACTCACTGAAACAATCGTAGGTCTCCTGAAATTCAGACTCCGTCTCACCAGGGAAACCAACAATCACATCCATGCCCACAAACGCCTCTGGATAGCGATTATATATTTGCATCAGACTGTTTTTGACTTCGACTTGACCGTAGTTTCGCTTCATATCCTTAAGGACTCTTGTCTGCGCACTTTGCATACTCATGTGAAAATGCCGGCACATACGATCATCAGCATACAAATCTAACAGTCTTGGAGTCAGTTCAATGGGCTCAAGACTAGACACCCGAAATCGAGGCATTTTTGTGTTTTTGAGCATCTGCTCAATGAGATCTTCTAAACGGTTTGAGCGGCCACCAGCGTCGTCCTCATAATCCCCAATATGGACTCCCGTGATCACCACTTCGTTGACACCTTGAGTGTGCAACTCGTTCACCTTGGCCACAAGTTGATTTACAGGAATGCTTCGACTTTTTCCGCGAGCAAAGGGAATCACACAAAATGTGCAAAAACTATTACATCCATCTTGGATCTTTAAAAAACTGCGCGTGTGTTGATGTTCTTGTCCCCCGCCAGCCTCTAAATCTTCTTTTTTAAAAATATTTGATTTAAAAACCTTCTGCTCACTGTGTCCGTTGAGGTGATTGAAAATGATTTCGTGCAAATCACCTTTATGACTGTTGGCCACAACCAGATCGGCTTCAGAGAGCTGCTCAAATTGGTCGGTGTCCACTTGTGCGGCACAGCCAGTGACCACCACCAAGGTATTCGGTGATTTTCTTTTAATTCGGCGCACTTCCCTCACGGCTTCTTTTGTCGCTTCGGCGGTCACAGCACAGGTATTTAAAATATATATGGGGCGTTCATAACCCTCAAGCGGCTTGAGTCTTTGTTGCAACAAACCTGTGTCGTAGGAGTTCACCTTGCAACCGTATGTTTTGATGGGGAGAGTTATCTGATCCATCCACCACCTACAAGTTGTTCACCCCGATAAAAAACTGCGGCCTGACCTGGGGTAATGGCCCGCTGGGGTTCTTCAAACTCAATATGAAACGACCCTTTTTGGTTTTTTGTAGTGATATGGGCCCACGAGCCACCGTGGTGAAATCGAATCTTCACTTTAAGGCGCTCACCCTCTTCGACTTCATCCAAAAGATTAGTGTCAAAAATATCGAGTTCTCGGCTGTAGAGACTTTCATCGCGACCTAACCATACCGTAGCTGTGTCTGCATCGATCTTTACAACATAGAGGGGCTCCGAATCTGATACACCAAGACCTTTTCTCTGACCATAGGTGAACCGATGAATTCCGCTGTGTTCACCCAGGATCTCACCTTGGGGATACCGGCGCAAAAGACCCGGCTTGATCGAGTCTGTGGCCAGATGGCGCTCCACAAAATCTGCATAGTTGGTTTTTCCGATAAAACAGATTCCCGTGGAATCTTTTTTGTTCGCCACCGGCAAACCGTGCTCTTCAGCGTACTCACGCAATCGGGGCTTTTCCCAATCCCCAACGGGAAACAACAGGTGCGGAATAATCTCAGGATTTAAAGTAAACAAAAAGTAAGTTTGGTCTTTCCAAGTATCTGCACTGGTCACGATGGCCGGTCGACCTGATACAGGGCTTGGTTGAACTTTGGCGTAATGACCTGTCGCCAAGTAATCACAACCCAACTCACGCATTTTTTGATAGAGATGATCAAACTTTAAATACGTGTTGCAGTTGACACATGGAATTGGCGTACGACCCTGGCTGTAGGATTCAACAAAATCGTCTATCACTTTGTGTTTAAACTTGGCCTCACAGTTAACGACATAAAAAGGTATTTTAAGGTGGTCTGCCACGGCCCGGGCATCATCAACATCAATACTTGAACAACAGGTCCCATGACCTTCTTCCATGGAACACTCGCTTTGAGAGTAATCCCACACTTGCATGGTCACGCCCACAACTTCGTACCCTTGCTCGACAAGCAAGGCCGCCGCCACAGAACTATCCACTCCACCACTCATGGCCACCAGCACTCGCTTTTTTTCAGCCATTGGAAGACTCCTCTGTTCCACCGACAAACGACCGCAGTCGTTCCACGACACTGACCAACGCCTCTACAAAACGCTTAATCTCGCCCTCGGTTGTGCCCCATCCCAGGCTCAAACGCAACGAGGATTGTGCTTCATCTCGACTCAATCCCATAGCCAAAAGCACCGGGCTCGGCTCTGGATTGCCTGAACTGCACGCGGCCCCCGTGCTCACAGAAAACCCAAGGATATCGAGGTTCATCAGAAGACTTTCTCCATCCACACCGGCAATCATCAGGCTCGACGTATTGCCCATTCGCTTGCCTTCGCGGCCGGCAACGGTCACATCAGAAATACTTTCTAAGATAGAATCTTCCATTTGATCCCGGAGTGCTGCCAGCCGCTCTCTTTGACTTGAGACATGCGAGCCCCAATGCTCTACCACGTAACCTAAAGAAGCTATGGCCACGGTGTTTTCTGTTCCCGCTCGCCGCCGTCGCTCCTGGCCCCCACCGTGAATCAGTGACGGCAAATTTAAACCTTTTCGAATGTACAAGAAGCCACAGCCCTTTAATGCATAAAACTTGTGGCCGGAAAAACTGGCCATATCAACTCCCCAACGCTTCACATCCACTGCCGCCTTACCCAGGGCCTGCACGCCATCGCAGTGAAATAAAGCCCCCGCCTGTTCCCGCACCAATTTTGAGATTTTAGCGATGGGAAAACAATGTCCAGTCTCGTTGTTTGCGTACATCACCGAGACCAGAGCTGTCTTTTCGTTAACTACAGAGGTGAGGAATTCAAAATCAAGCTCTCCGTTCCGAGACACCGGCACCCGGTGAACCACTATGCCCCACTCTTGCAACGACTCAGCGGCCTTTACAATACTGGGGTGCTCCACCGCACTGATCACAAGTTCTCGTCTCGGAGGTGTTTCGCCCGAGAGCATTTTTTGCAAAATAGGAAAGAAAACACCCTTCAAAGCCATGTTATTGGCTTCACTGCCCCCACTGGTAAATACAATTTCTAATGAATTCGCACCCACAAATTGAGCCACCGCCTGCCGACTGTTTCTTAGCAGCGCTTTGGGCTCGCGACCCGACCAATGTATGGAACTGGGATTTCCCCACTTCTCCAGCCACTGGGGCATGGCATCGACTATGCCGTGGGCCAACGGGGTCGTTGCATTGTGATCGAGATAGACTCGTTGGGGCTCAGACAAGAGCTTGATGGGGGTTGTCATATCGAGGCAAGCTACCATAACCCGACCTTGGCCTCAAGTTGGGGTGAAAATTCCTCCCACCATATTAAGGTTTCTCGAGGAAATACCGAAGGATAGTTGTATGAAGATGTTAAAGCCATGGGTTGAGCCACTTAAGGTTTCTCCAGAAAAATATGATCAATGGATCCAGGCCACGCCTAAAGGCGTTTCTGTAACCTTCTGGGCTCTGAGCGAGAAGAAGCTGTCCCTGGATCATTATTTGAATTGGGCTCGGGATTTCTACGAAATTCCTAGCGCGGCTAATGAATACTTTCTGCATACTCCTAGCGTAGAGCTTTGGAATACCATTCAATCTGTGGCAAATTGGTCGGCCCAAATGGTGCCGGTGGATCAATGGGATGGTGTGGTGTTTGTTGCCTGTACGGAACCCCCAAAAGAGGTGAATTGGAGCTTTCCTGTACGCTACATCTTAGCCTCACCCCATGCGCTGTCTGATTATTGGAACCGACTCCATGAAGAAATTGAAAAAACAAAAACCATGACGCGCTCCCAGATGCAGGCTCACCAACAAACGGTAACGAAAGCACAAGTTTCTGAATCGGACCTCGATCTCAATGCCATTGATGACAACTCGTTTGAGGGCGTTGAAACTTCTGAGTACACCGAAGTGGAAGCCACTATGGCTGACACTCCTTCCCGCGAATCACAAGTAACCACTAACTCCACGAACAGTGATCCTGCAGCCCTATTTGATCAAGAAATTGAAGCCACTCAAAATCAAATTGAAGTCATGGACGGGCTTGATCTTGGCACCGTCGGCGAGGCTAATTTAGAATTAGCTCCCCAGGGCATGGGCACACCTGATATGAGCCCATCTGCCGCCACGATTGAAGAACTAGAGCCTGAAGGCCTTTCGATTATAAAAACCCGGCTAGATCAGTCAGGGCTGGGTGAATTCTCCCAGTCTGAAACCCATAAACAAAAGGCAAGGCCTGAAGCTGCTGCGGCCCCTGAACCTACCCCCGCGCAAAAGAAACCCGCGCCTGCCGCCACCCTATCCCGAGAAAATTCCCTTGTGGGAATTCCAAACCCAGAGTCAGCCGATGCCGCCAATAACGAGAATGAAGTGGCCTTGTATTTCTTTAACAAGCTTCATAAAAATTTTATAGCCGCGCAAATTCTTGTCTACAACGGAGAAAATCTCAATCTTTGGAAGTGGGACCCCCAGCTGCAGCCCGCCAGCGACGAGGCCTTTCAGCCCGTTGATTTAAGTCGACCTAGCGTTTTCAGAATCGTTCATCGCACGGGTATGCCCTATCATGGTCATATGGCAAAGAGTGCCGCAAACAATCAGTACTTTCAAAATTGGGGTTTTGCCGAATTGCCTGAGAGTTTGACTTTGGTTCCGCTTAAATCTGGAGCCCATATGATTGGAATGCTTTTGTGCATCGGCACAAAAGAAAGTTTCACCAATCAAGTTCTGATTGAAACTGAAAAAATGGCGGCCCACCTTCTAGAAACTATTCAAAATAAATTGGTGAACGCGGCCTAAGCGAAGTGCCTGACCTGCAATATGCGAGTGTCTCCGACTTTTCGATCTGCAATAATCTGAACTTCTACAACAGGCCATTGCGGCGGAAACATATTTTTATCAATGCGATCAGCCCACTCGACCAGTATGTAACCATGATCTTTTTCAAATAGATCCCAAAATCCCATGCTCTCTAAGTCCATCTCATCGCCCAAGCGATAAAGGTCAACATGATCTATAGTCGTGTCTGGCAACACGTACTCATTATGCAAGGCAAAACTTGGCGAACTCACATCGAGCACTCCCAGGGCCCCAGCGAAATAACGCACAAACTGTGTTTTACCCGCCCCCAAGGGCCCACTGAGTAACACCAGCGCATGGGGGCCAATGCGGCCAACAAACTCGCCAACATAGGCTTCAAGGTCCGAAAGCGATGCAATGGATACTGTTTCTTCTTTGTGTAATGTTCGCATAACTACCTAAATCAGTGTTCCGTCAACCATTCGACCCATCAAGAGGGGAAGTTGGTCTCGTAAATCAGAAGCCGTCAATGCGGCCTGATGCTTACCCACTCTCACCCACTCATCGGCCATTCGACCGTGCAAATAGGTGGCTGTAGCCGTTCCCTGAACGGGCTCTAACCCCTGCGCCAATAGGCCCCCGATCATACCTGTAAGCACGTCTCCGGTTCCGGCTGTGGCCAACGCCGCATTACCAGCCGTGATCACCATGTAACGATCTTGATAAGCTAAAATACTTCTATATCCCTTTAACAATACATGGGCGCCACTTTTTTTATGTCCTAGCAACGCCGCATGGTAACGATCTTTTTCAATTTCAGAAGTCTCCATGCCAATAACTCGGGCCAATTCACCAGCATGAGGCGTCAACACCCAAGACTCCGGAAGTGGGAACAAGTTGAAATTCACACAAGCCGTGATCGCATCGGCATCCAAAACCACCTGAGCTTTTGACTGCTTTAACCATTTAATGACTTTGGCCGTCTCCTCATTGATGCCCAACCCTGGCCCCACAGCCACAGCTTGGAAGTGATTACTTTTAACCAACTCTTCACTAATGACGTCTGTGAGTATTTCAGGGGCATCAACGATCTGCCGATGGGGGGAATCAAAACTCGCCCAAGTCACAAGACCGGCACCCACGCGATAAGCCGCTCCGGCTGCTAGTACGCCGGCTCCCCAATGCCCCTCTGAGCCAGCCAACACCAACAACCGACCGTGATCCGTTTTGTTAGACCGCTCACCGTAGCGGGGTAAATATCGTCTGGCTAATTTTTCGGTAAATGCAAAATGAGAAGTGGCCACACCTCTTAAACACTCAAAAGGATATCCGATGGGTAACACCCGAAGGCGTCCCACGTTGTGCGGTCCATCGGCCGTAAAAAATCCCGGCCTGGCTAAACCAAAAGCCAATGTCATATCGGCCTTCGCGACGGCCCCCAACACCACACCGCGGTCACAATCCAAACCCGACGGCGCATCTAATGCCACAAGCGGAGCCCGCACAGAGTTCATTAGGTCTACTAACTGCAACCACTCGCCTTCTAAGGGACGCGACAATCCAATGCCAAAAAGAGCATCTATAAGTAGCGATGAACTTTTGATCTGCTCTAGTTTTTCAGGACTCGCTTGCACATCCACCACGCGCAACCCGTGCAGCTCCGCCCGATGCAGTTGCACTTTAAATAACTCAGAGCGCTGCCCCTCAGGAGCCAAGACAAAGGCTACCACATCTCGATGCCCTGCCGAGTGCAGGTGCCTTGCCAGCACCAAACCATCGCCTCCGTTGTTTCCAGGTCCACATACTATACTGGTGAGGCCCCTTTGCAGTTCGGGGTAGAAAGATTGGTCGATTTCACGCGCCGCCAGTGCACCTGCGGACTCCATTAGAACCTCGCCGCTTAAACCATAAACCTCCATGGCCATTCGATCCACTTCGCGACACTGGCTCACCGTGGCTAATCGCATGCAAAACTCCCCTATCTAATCCGCTAAATGTTTTTGCAGAAAAGAGGCAATCTCTTCAGCATATTGGCTGATCAATCGTTTATCAGGCCCCTCGACGAGCACGCGGACCACGGGTTCTGTACCTGAAAATCGAACAAACACGCGGCCAGCCCCGGCTAGTTTATTTTCAACATCAACAATCAGTTGGTTATATCCGGGCAAGTCGCTCAATTCACGCCGATGACCCACACGCGTATTGATCAATACTTGGGGCAAATCGACCATCAGCTCATTGAGCTCAGCCAATGTTTTATTTTCAGCTTGCATCACAGCAAGCACATTAAGTGCGGCCACACATCCATCACCCGTCGTGCTGTGTTCTAAAAATATAATGTGACCCGATTGCTCTCCGCCCAGCACATAACCATTTCGGCGCATTTCATCCACAACATACTTATCACCCACAGAGGTTCGCACCACTTTCACGCCATATTGTTTGAGAAGATTATCCAAGCCAATGTTGCTCATTTGCGTGGCGACGATTGTCTCTTTTGGCAATTTGTTTTTCTTCGCCAAATGAATCGCAGCAATAGCTAGGATATGATCTCCATTCACGAGATGACCTTTGTTATCCACCATAATCACTCGGTCTGCATCACCATCAAGACTGATGCCCACATCGGCCCGATATTTTAATACAGCCTGGGCCGTTTTATCTGGGTATAGCGCTCCAGTTTTATCATTGATATTGAAACCATTGGGATCATTGCCCAGAACGATCACTTCAGCACCCAATTCTTCAAAAATAGCTGGAGCCACTCGATAAGCACTGCCATTTGCGCAATCCAAAACAATTCTCAAACCATCAAGACTCAAATTTAGGGGAAACGCATTTTTGGCATACACAATGTATCGACCAGCCGCATCTTCTATTCGGCGACTGCGACCAATCTCATCTGGATCAGCCAGCATACCATTGAGATCCACTTCAAACACAAGCCGCTCAATTTCACGCTCCATCTCATCTGGAATTTTAAAACCATCAGGTCCAAATATCTTAATGCCGTTGTCATAATAAGCATTATGGGATGCGGAAATCACAATCCCTGCATCAGCTCGCATATTTTGCGCAACAAACCCAATTCCCGGCGTGGGCAGTGGACCGGTCAGCTGCACGCGCACTCCCATGGAGTTGAGGCCGCTGGCCAATGCCTGCTCAATCATATAGCCCGACAATCGAGTGTCTTTACCAATCAGCACCGTACGAGCCCCACCACCTCGACGACTGGGGTTTTGTCGCAAAAGGTATCCCATGGCCTGGCCGACCTTTACCACCACCTCGGGTGTCATGGGGAAACGGCCCGATGTCCCGCGAATACCATCGGTACCAAAAAGCCTCGGACGTTGTCCGGTGGTAGGTTTATTGGGGACCAACGAATTAGATGTCTTTTTCTTTGAATTACTTTTTGACTCACTCATGCTCTACACTCTCTGTTTGCGGCCCATGCAAGGGCACGCCGATGCTTTCAATAGTTCTCTCATTGATTCGACCGACCAACACGGCTAGCCAAACAATAAAAGCCAATACGAAGGCAATCAATTTATATTGCCAGCTCTCAAACAACCAATGCAACGCTCCCGTTTCTCTGGGTTTCATGAACTCCCCCGCGCCTCTGAGCCCGGCACCATGCCATAAATTTCGTAAAGAAAAGTGCGTAATCCACTATGGTCCAATTCCGTGCTGAGTTTTCCCGACTGAACCCCACTCACTGATTTATTTTCCTCACTCACCACTAATACGACAGCATCGGTCTCTTCTGTGAGACCAATAGCCGCTCGATGCCGGGTTCCTAAATTTTTATCCAAGGCTGGGTTTTTGCTTAACGGCAAAAAGTTGCCGGCTGATAGAATGCGGCCGTTACGCACGATCATCGCACCATCATGTAATGGACTTGCCGGATGAAACAAAGAATTGATCACTGGCGCTCGCACTTCCCCATCAATGGTGGTTCCTGGCTCCACGAAATAATCTAAGGCAATTTCCCGCTCGATCACAATCAAAGCCCCCCAACCCTTCTGAGCCAATTGAATGGACCCTTGCGCCAGTTCCTCTATGACATGAGAGGCTTGAATAGAGGTTTGCCCCCCCATAAACGGTCGACTGCCTATTTGTGCCAACGCCCGCCGGATCTCGCCTTGAAACAAAATAACGGCAACAAGAAAGAGGTTTGAAAAAAACATCTCAAGTATAAGATGAAGTGTGTGGAGTTCAAGCCAACCACTGAGTTTGAATCCCAATGCCAAGACCGCAATCCCCGTGAGGATTTGTATCGCTCCTGAATGCCGAATCAGCAGCAAAACCCGGTAAAACACCAGCCACACCAAAAACAAGTCCAACACGTCCATTAAATGTAACGTTCGACCGATGGTCTCTAGCTGCTCAAACCAAGTTTCTAGCCCCAATGTTTCCCTATGCTGTTATTGGCCCTGGATTTCCCATGGGGTCTCGTCCCCCTTGTGGGTCTTCTTTCTTAGATTTTTCAAGTCGCTCTTGTTGTTCTGCTTTTTCAGCGGCTTCTTTTTGCTCAGCAGCCATCTTTTCTTTAAGGTGGCCCCGTCGCTTTGACATTTCCTCTAGACTCATACCTTCAATAAGAGAATTTACTTCTTCGCCGTCAATGGTTTCATGCTCCAGCAAAGCTTTTGCCAAGTTATGAAGCACATCTACATTTTCCCGAAGAATTTGCTTGGCCTTTTCATGACCCTCTGTCACCAATCGATAAACCTCTTTGTCGATTTCCTCAGCCTTTGAATCCGAATACTCTTTGGACTGGCTTGATTGCATGCCTAAAAAGACCGGTCCTTCTCGACGCTCAAGGGCTAGTGGTCCGATTTTCTCACTCATACCCCACTCGCAAACCATGCTTCGTGCCAAGTCAGTGGCCCGCTCAATATCGTTACCCGCACCTGTGGTGTAATCTTCAAATATAATTTCCTCAGCTGCTCTCCCCCCAAACAAAAACGCAATGGTATTTGTCGCCTTGCTTTTCGTCAGATTGAGAGTGTCTTCTTTCGGAAGTGTCTGAGTCACACCCAACGCCATGCCACGGGGTATGATAGATACCTTGTGAATGGGATCCATGCCCGGAAGCTTCTTGCCCACCAGTGTGTGGCCCGCTTCATGATAGGCGGTGATACGCTTATCTTCCTCGCTAATGACCATTGATCGGCGTTCTGAACCCATCAAGACCTTGTCTTTGGCTTTTTCGAAGTCATGCATGGTCACTTTATGTTTATCTTCACGGGCGGCAATCAAGGCCGCTTCATTCACTAGATTTTCAAGATCGGCACCACTAAACCCAGGTGTCCCGCGAGCCACTTTTTCAAGATCAACATCAGAAGCCAAAGGTGTTTTTCTCACATGCACACCGAGAATCTTCTCGCGCCCGACAAGATCTGGCTTATTCACCACGACTCGTCGATCAAAACGGCCTGGTCGCAACAACGCCGGGTCAAGGACATCAGGGCGGTTTGTCGCCGCAATGAGGATCACACCTTCATTACTTTCAAAACCATCCATTTCTACAAGAAGCTGATTCAGTGTTTGTTCGCGTTCATCGTGGCCACCGCCCATACCCGCACCACGGTGTCTTCCCACAGCGTCGATTTCATCGATAAAAATCAAACAGGGTGCATTCTTTTTTCCTTGCTCGAACAAATCTCGCACTCGGCTTGCACCCACGCCCACAAACATTTCTACGAAGTCGGATCCAGAGATTGTGAAAAAGGGAACATTGGCTTCACCAGCCACCGCGCGAGCCAACAATGTTTTACCTGTTCCTGGGGGCCCCACCAACAACACACCCTTGGGAATTCGTCCACCTAAGCGGGTGAACTTTTTAGGTTCCTTTAGGAACTGAACGATTTCTGCAAGCTCTTCTTTTGCCTCTTCCACACCGGCAACATCTTTAAAAGTCACTTTGTTTTTGTTTTCGGTGAGTAGTCGCGCTCGACTTTTGCCAAAACTCATTGCCTTCCCACCACCAGCCTGCAATTGACGGAACAAGAAAATAAACAAACCGAAAATTAAAATAAGGGGCAGCCAATTTAAAAACACGGAGGTCAAAAGCGAGTTATCAGCTCTTTCATAATTGGGAATGTATCCGTTATCTTTTAAAAGCTTGTACCCACCATCGGTTTCGGTATTCCCAACAATTTGAAAGCGTTTACCGCGGTAGCCTTCCAAGAACGGCGCATCAATTTCGCCAAGAATCTCACCATCGCGAAAGACAATGCTGCCTTCTTTGATTTCTTTATTCTTAACCGCTTGCTCAAACTTTGAGTAATTGAAGTCACGGATTATTTCACGGTTTTGCACTTCATACATTTGATACAAAAGCACAATGACCACGGCAAATATAGCCCACATAGCTAGAGTTTTCTGTGATGTTCGCATATTGACCTTCCCTTTTAAAGTGGCCGTATCTTAGGCCTCTTTAGAATAACACGGCCGCCGAAATGAGCTCAAACTTGTTGTCATTAACTGTACTGGACTCAACGCTGTATAGGCGTGACTGTCACTGTTGTTGGACTCACTTTCCAACTATATTTAAGTAGTGAAAATGTGAAGTCTTTCTGACTTTTGTCAAGGCGCTTTAAAACTTCTTCGATATGGCTTTGCGAGTAATTTTTCATCCCCTGTTGACGCATGAATCGAGCCAATAGCCGTTTTTGCCCACTCACACTCAATTCTAGGTAGAACTGGCGACTGAAACTCGGTCCTGAAAAAACACCCTCTGCCCATGACTCCTCAGCGTTCGGCCCCGCCTCAGACAGTGCTTGCAAGGATTGTCCGAGGCGTTGCACAGCCCCTGGTTGTCGACTCTCCAATTCAGGTAACCATTTATGACGCATCCAGTTGCGAAGGGGCTCCAAATTTTTTCATTTGAGATCATCCAACCCTTAAACCCTGAACGGCGTACTCAAAAGAGTTCCTGGATAATGTCAGTAGAGGTCTTAAAATTTTCCCATCGTAATTCACCATGGCCTGAACCCCTTGCGGACCCACACCGCGAATCAGTCGCATCATACGGGTTTCTAATAAGTCATCCGCATGATGAGCTAAGGTCAGCAGGGGATTTCCTGAAGGGGGCGCCTTTTTCATCGCTTCCTCAAACACTTTAAAACGAATCTCCCGCAGCTCCCCTTCCGCCCGCAGGGGGGCTTCAGGTATTAAAGTCCAAGTACCAGGTGGTTGAAAATTACTATGAAATGGGACTTGATACTCTTTACAGAGAGACTTCACAAAATCATAACTGCCACGCCGGAACTCTTCTTGAGTAGCTGACCCCCTCCCGTGGTGCACGTGAATAACAGCCATCTGACAATCTAAATATGGCACCAATCGATGCATAATATGCATCATCGCCACAGAGTCCAACCCACCGGAAACACCCAAAAACAGCGTTCTCTGAGAAAGCGCCAAAGGCATTAGTGATCTGAGAATAGAATACTCAAAGGCCTCTAGAGGTCTTTTTTCGTTATGACGAGCGCCGTGTTCCATGGGAGTTTTCCTATCACTCCCATGGAGGGAGATCAAAAGTTACCTCTCGCACCTGGCCCCTGGTCAGCCGACCAACAAAATTTGTCACACAAAGCCTATTGGCCCTCATCTCCAATTGGTTTGATCTGGGGTGAGTCAACTAGGCCAATCCATTGCAATACTCTAAAACAACATGTTTGTTTTTTTTAGATTTTTAATATCCCCCATCCCCCTAATTATCGGGCTGGCAGTAGTACTGCCGGCCCTCCCCCTTCTTTCCGCGCAAGGGGCCGTTATGAATAAATCTGACCTAATCAAAGACCTCACCCAAATTAAAACTCGGCACCTGGAACGACTTCACAATATTGAAAAAGAAATCACCTCAACCCTCGCTGCAACAGAAAACACAGCCCCGCCGGAGGCCAAGGTCTTTGACGATTCGCGCTCCGCTCAATTCGTCAACGCTCAAGTTCTAAACCTCAGGACGCTGCTCTTAGAAGAAAAATACCGCCTTCAATTTATCGATCAGCTTATTTTTCAATGCGACAGCCACTATGAGGGACAAGAGCTCTCTGGCTTTTTCCACATCACCCTTCAAAAGATGGCCAAGGTGAGTGCCACGGCAGAACAAGCTCAGGCCTGGAAATTTATCCATCAAACAGCAATGGCCATGAAAAGCCTCTCTGAACGGCGGGAAAATCCGCTTGAGTTTATTTCTGGATACCTCAATACATCGCCTTTTTTAGAGCCGGTAGAAATCAGCCAATACTTAAAACGCCGTGACTACACGAATGCCCATGAAAACTACACGGCTCAGACCATTTCAAAAGAACGAGTCGGCAACTCTGTGCGTGAGCCTCTATCCCAATAACGGGCGCCTCTTTTTTTGAATTAAAGAAAGATCTGAAAGGTCTCAAGAAAAGACAAAATCATTGAGACCATCAGCACAGCAGACATCAATCCCCAGGCGAGGATTCTGTAGTATCGCTCTATTTTCAAAGCTCGCTTTGAAAAATTCGGGACCGACACCAAAACAGCAGGCCGCACAACGGCGCGAGCCAGTTGATGACTACACAGACAAAATAAAATCACTGATGCCAATGAGAGCAGAAAAGAACCCATAACTCTATTTCGGCAAAACAGAGTCAATTCTTATGGTAGTAAAATAGAATCCCTACCCTAGTCCAGCCTTAACCGTAAAGTTCTGCCACTCGTTTGTGATAACTGCTCATCATATTGGGCAGGTTCACATTGACCAAGGCTTTGGCCACTGGACCTGGCACGAACAGATTAAATTTTGCCTCGACCGAATACGTGGCCCGACATTTTCCCGCTTCATCTTCCAGCTCCCAATACCCCTGCAGAGACTTAAATATATCGCCCGACTCAAATGACCAGCTGACTTTTTTGTTTACTTCTTCAGTCATAGCCAAACGGTACGAGAAATTTTTAATCATGGAAACATCATACTCTACTACTTTTTGACCGTTTTCTTCACCCACGACGCGGCACTGCTTCACCTCTGACAAAAACTCCGGATAATTCTCGTAATCTGTAATAATCGCATAAAATTGTTCCACCGTGCATGGGAACACCTCAGTGGTTTTTGCACTTGCCATTATGCCTCCTGTTTTTTCAAAAAAACTTTTTTCAATGCTACAACGCGCCCGCTGGCGGCTCCCCCGTTAATGCTTTTCGAAATTCATCATCTAAGAATTCAGCATCGCTTTTATAGTACTGAGAAAACTCTGTTAAGTAACCGCTTTCTTCATACCACTTTTGTTTTGTGGCCGGGGCGAGTTCATCCAACTCTGACTCAGCTTGATTGAGTTCATCCTGGAGTTGTTCTAATAACTTTGTTAACCTTTGAACGTAATTGAGGTTTACAAAATCAAATTCTCCGATCCGATCTAAATACACTTCTAGGGCAGAAAAATCGCGGTCATACCAATGATCCCATTGCCCCTCACAAGTGGGCCACGTATCAATAAATTGATAAAGAAATTCACTAAGTGCGTTTGCATGACTATCAATAGCCTCAACGGCCTCGGTCCATGCACGCAAAGACTCTCCCAGATTGGTTTTTCCCTTTAAAGTGTGGGGCCAGCCTCCCACCACCGTGGCCACCTGCAAAACATACTGAGCCACTACGGCATCCCCTTGCTTTTTTAATTCAGCATAGAGAGCGGGGACTTCCTCTATATTTTCGCAGTGCAACTCAGTCACCACTTCTGGCATTTGGGGCAGGGGTAAAATTTGAACCACAGGATCGGCATGGGCCACTGCCAGCCACAGCCCATAAAACACAACAGCTTGAAAAATTCGAATTGTACTTTTCAACTTATCCCCTCCCCGATCAAAGTGGAGTTACTCCGATAAAATAGCCGAGTCCAACGAATAAATCTACATCTTGAGGATTTCTTGCACTAGACTTAACCCATGAAGAATCGGTTCCGAGCCACGGCCATATGCATCGAAAAAGAAAGTTTACTTCTCGTTCGTTTACTTGATCATGTCAGTATGAACTATTTTTGGATCCCTCCAGGAGGCGAGATTCAGCCAGGCGAATCACCAGCCACTGCTGCTGCGCGAGAAACCTTTGAAGAAACTGGCTACCAAATAGAAGTGTATGAAAATATCCACGTACAAAAAAGCCACCCCTTTTTTTGGGAAGGCGAAGAGTATTTTTCAACGACCGACTACTTTTTTGCTAAATTGAAGAGTAATACTCCCGACGAAAAACAAATGGACCAACGAGAGCCTTATATTATCGAACACACTTGGTTTCCTATTGCCCAAGGCATAGGCACTCTCACTGTTCATCCTGACATTCGAAGTGCAGCCATTGAAATCTTAACGCAAGCCAAAGACAACGACTGCATCTAGCTTAAAAGCGGCAATAATTTGTCTACTAGAACACTGTCGCTCGTCAGAAAAAGCACCTTCTGCGGCGTTTATCAGGCAAATTATTGTCGCTTTCAGGCTCGCCCTATCGCTCAACGATAAATTCCACCCGACGGTTTTTAGCTCGCCCCTGCCAATTCGTATTGTCAGCTATGGGATGCTCTTCACCACGCCCCACGGCAAAGACTTTTTCTTTCGGAAGTCCAAAATCTTTGATCAAAACATTCCTTGCAGCCATAGCCCGGCGCTCACTTAAATCTTGGTTGTAAGCCGCGGGACCTGTAGAATCTGTATGCCCTTCAATAGTTAACTTTTTAAATACTGGTTCTTTCGATACGTATTCAGCCAGCTGCCCAAGCACCTTCGCAAATTCTGGTTTGACGTCGGCGGAGTCAAATTCAAACAACACATTGCGTGCCACAAAACGTTGTATTCCCAGCTGAGGTGTTTGATTGAATGCTGGTACTGCAGACCCAAAATACCCGTACTCAAGCTGACCTGCCTTGTCTTTGCGATAGAGTGTTGTCTCTTTTGATCGGACCAACATATCAGTGACCCAATTCAGACCGGCATAGATTCGCCAATCTGCAGTTGAGGATCCATGCAGCAACTCTGTTCCGCCACCGGCATGTAAGGCCAAGCTCTCATAGAGATCGTGTTTAATGCCGCCGACGAGTTCCACCGAGGAGAGCTCCCGATCCGAGGCGGTCGCCGATGACTGCGCCGGAAAACCGGCATACACCTCGGTGATAAACTTACTGCGCCAAGATTCAATCATACGACTCACAGCAAACGAAACAATGTACTGATCTTTAAACGGTTCGATTTCTGCCACCACAGACGTGCCGGGGTTTCGCATTCGATAGCCGGCATTTACGCCCACTGCATTTTGCCCCATGGTGGTGTCGTAAATGAGCTGCAAGTTATACGTGGGGCCAGCTCCTTGCCCAGCAAACGGGTTATCAATGATTTGATTAAAATTAACACCACCGGCTATGGCCACGCCGCCCGACTCGTCAGCTCCCCATAGACGATATTTACTATTAAGCCTCAACTCTGTAAGGCCCGTCTGGGCAATTTCTCCGCGAACCACGTCATTTTCATCTTTACTAGATTGCAACAACACCTGGGGGATACTTAAGCCAAAGTCCCAGCGGCCTAAGATTCCCACTCCCATGTTAAAGTCCATACCGGTCAAGCTATCTTGAAATCGGGTGCGCTCTTGGGTGGTGGTGTTTTCGTAGTTCGGCAACACGTTCACTGCGTAATTGAGAAATAGACCTAAATTGATCACGCCAGGCTCAAGAGTTTCAGAGGACTCCACCGTGACAAAATCAAGACCATTTGTTGTAGGATTGAAATTTTGAATGTCCGATCCCACCACATTGGCTTGGGCCCCGCTCGTCATAAGCAGCAAAGCCATTCCTATCCATCGTAACATTCTGTGCCCCCCTGGTTGCTTTCCTTAGTTGTTCTTCTTAAATAATGCCTCAGCCGCTGCCTTTAACTCATCTTGTTTATTTTTCCCTTGCTGATGGCCACCGGGTTCAAAATAATCGCAAAAATTAGCGCGCTCTTTTTCTCGAACCACATCAGCTGAAGGTTCTTTACATTCATTGTAAGAGCCCGTGTCGTAAAACCGACAGTTTTTGCACACATGCACGTCGGCCCCACAGCTGGCACACTCTTCTCTTCGACCCACCACACCGTCCACGGATATTTCAGCGCCGCAGTTAAAGCATTTAATTATATTCGCCATAGCAAGTTCTCCATCGACTTAGGAGTAAGAGGCCTTCACGTTAAAGTTATGTTCCGCCTCCACATGGCGAATGGTTCCGGTTTTTGAACGCATCACCACTGAGTGTGTGGACGCCCGGTTGTTCGGCAACGTCCTCACTCCTTTTAAAAGAGGCCCGTCTGTCACACCCGTCGCACAAAACATCACATCACCAGCCGCCAACTCGTCGAGCGAATAGATCCTATCAAAGTCTTCAATGCCCATTTTACGAGCCCGCTCCTTTTGATCATCCCTATGAAAAACCAATCGCCCCTGAAAATCACCGCCCAAACACTTAAGCGCTGCTGCGGTAATCACCCCTTCTGGTGCTCCGCCGATACCCAACAGCAAATCAATTCCAGAACCCTTCCAACAAGAGGCTATTCCCGCTGAGACATCGCCGTCTCCAATGAGTCGAATGCGCGCACCCAAGCGCCGAACCCGCTCGATCAGCTCTTCATGCCGAGGACGACGAAGGATAACAACCGTCACATCCTCCACCGGCTTATTTAGAGCCTCACTTACAATTCGAATATTCTCTTCCGGCGATTTATCTAGGCCGATCAAACCCTTTACCTGCGGCGGACCAGCAATCTTATCCATATACACATCAGGTGCATGCAAAAAGTTTCCTTTTTCAGCCACAGCAATCACCGATGTGGCACCGTCACTGCCCTCAGCACAAATGGTTGTTCCTTCAAGAGGGTCCAAGGCTATATCTATAGCCGGACAGTCCGCATTCTTTCGCCCCACCTTTTCGCCAATATACAACATGGGAGCTTCGTCGCGCTCGCCTTCTCCGATGACGACGGTCCCTTCAATATCTACAGAATCAAACGCTTTTCGCATCGCATCGACCGCGGCTTGATCAGCGGCTTTTTCATCGCCACGCCCCATAAATCGAGACGAGGCTAAGGCGGCCGCCTCAGTGATACGCACAAATTCTAGGGCCAAATTTCTATCCATGTTTTCCTCCAGAGATGAGTCACTCATCGCAAGCTAAGTGCTAGTGGCCTCTTTATAACGATCTTCAATATAGGAGCGCATTTTAATAGCCACTCTTTGTAGAACCACTTCCAATCCGAAACTCACAAAAAATTTAGGAACGGGCAACTCCTTATATCGATAATCAGCCACCAAAGATACTTCCGTATTCTTTCGACCCACCTCACTAAATCTGACGACCCCGGTCATTCCGGTAAAAACACCCCTACGAATGACAAAGCGAATATCACTCCCCTTTTCGCTTTCACGCAAATCCACTTGCAACCACATTTGTGCCTCATACCCCAACGCAGAAGTGACTAAGTGGAGCATGTTTCGGTGAGTGTCAAATTTGGCCACCTGGATGGTGGAGCTGACTTTTGGCAGGTCTTCGAAGTTTTTAGCCACGTTAAAGGCAAACCCGCGAGACGCACGAATATGCCCGGCCCCTTGCATCAATAATTTACTCGGATTTTTCATGTCTCCTAAATTTTCATCAGACTTGACGAGGACCACCACAGCTCTTTCGTCTTTGATTTTTCGGTAAACGTTTTTCTTCTGCTTCCAAAAGGGAGAAACTTCTGGCTCCACCGAAACAAAACTCGACGCCTGGGAGGCGGCCCGCTCAGGGAGTCCTTTCACATCGGCCACCTGCCGTTCTGCGGCAAACGATGGGCCGAAAAATGCTTGGGTCAACAGAGCGCCTGCAAGAGCTAATTTACGTCCGTGGCTTCTATGATTAATCGTGTGACTTCCTTGTTACGCACCCATATATTGATTGCTTAGATTTTCATACCGGCCCGCCAAGGAGTCAACTTTGCAAAACATCCCGCCATGGAAAAAGCAATTGCCCATGATTGCGACCTACGCTCGCATTTTAATGGCGCCGGTGCTTGTGGCGATTTTGATGTCGCCGCTGCCTCATGCCGGCCTGATTGCCGCAGTGATTTTTATACTCACATCAATCACTGATTGGCTTGACGGCTACTGGGCCCGTCTTTATCAAGCAGAAAGTGCCATGGGCAAATTCATGGACCCGATCGCCGATAAAATACTCGTGTTGACTGTGCTCATCTTGTTGCTTGATGCCCATAAAGTGGATCCCATTATGGTCATTTTATTGTTGGCGCGAGATATTTTTATTGGTGGGTTGCGCTCAGTGGCCGCCAGCAACAATGTGATTATTGCTGCAAAACCCTTTGGCAAATGGAAGACGGGATTTCAAATGGCCGCTATCCCCTGCTTACTTGTCTCGGACGAACTGTTTAAGGATCTCTCATTGCATGATATCGGCTATTACGGCCTATGGATCAGCGTCGTATTAAGTCTAATTTCGGGGGTGGAATACACATGGGGATACTACAAAAATCGACCAGCACTCAACAGGTGACCAGGCTCTAGTATGGAATTTGTAAAACGAAATCTTTGGGAGATTGAGCGGTCTTGGGCGCTTCGGTACTTGGGGGCGGTGCTCGCCATCAGCCATGTTATCTCTGGAGTGACGTGGATCTACACGTCGCCATCCATTTTTAGTTGGACCCGCGGGCCTCAAGTTTGTTGGAGCTTTTTTTCGGGCTGTATGCCTTTACAATATTTATTTCTGCCAGATGCGGCTCCTGTCCTTTGGATCTATATGGGGCTTGCTGTCCTGGCCACATTGGCGTTTTTATTTAACCGTGGCCTTACGTTGGCCTGGTGGATGAGCCTTATTAGTTTTTTACTTCTTGTGGTCTTCATCTTGGGCGACAAACGCCTGGCTAGCAACACTCACACGCTCTTGTTATTTCTAAACACGAGCTTTCTACTGTTCCCAAGTAAACCTCATCTTATGGGTGGTTTGATCGCAGCCTATTATGTGAGCGATGGTGTGTTGAAGTCCAATCTGGATTGGCTCAGCGGATATTGGTTTAAGGACGTTTATTCACTCTCTCATAAAGCTCTTGAGTGGATGGCTGCAGCCTTTGTCATGGCAGAAATCATTGCCGCCCCCATGATCATGTCTCGATCGGGACAAAGACTTTCCGGGGCCATCGTCACCCTGATTGTGGTGAATATGGTTCAATGGAGTATTGGAAAGCCCTTTGGGCCCTTGGTGCTTAACCTTCTCATTTTGTTTTTCATATTTTATTTCATTGAGCGACGCCGCTTTGAACGGGAAACTCTTTACCAGTCTTATGTGCGTCCGGAACCCACAAAAATATGGGTGCCCATTTGGATAGCTCTCTTTGTCGCCGCCCAATCCCTACCCCTATGGGGTTCATACAATAAATCCTTGCGCACCCCAGTGACAATGAATCAGCTCACCATACCGGCTGATTGCCAGCAGTATGGGTATGCCATTTTTGAAAATGGCATTCGGGCGCTGCCCGAAGATTTGTTTAGACCAGAAGGAGACACCTCCCATTGCAACGTTGACCTGCGCCTGCTACATGCCGGAAAGCTCTGCCAACAGCTAGAATCAGAACCTGGGTTTTCCACCCTGGCGACGGTGTTATTAAAACGCGGCTACTCGGAGGCTCAGTATTCTGTGATTTATACCAGTCAAGACGTGTGTCAAAAGCGGGAGGCCCTATGAACCCTCAACCTAGCCGCTTTGGAGTTCTGGTAACTATTTTTTATTTTGCTTACGCTGCAGGCATTGTAGCCTTTGTGTTTTCAAAAAACACCGTGCTTCTAAAAGACGAGGCGTTGTTTACTGAAATGCAGAATTACAAAGACACAACTCCGCAGGCGTGGAAAATCCCACACCGCGAATTTACCCAAAGCGAACCTCCTCCCCATGACCCCAGTGACACGGCCACTTTTGATCACCGCTATTATCGGGAAAATGCCACTATGTGGCCACAACCTCTAAAGGAAACACCCGTAGAGAAACAGTGGCTGTTCTCGTATCCCCACACGCTTTCACTTCTTGATGCTGGGCAAACCTTGCAGCTTGCAAACCTTGTGGGCGAACCTCTTTGGTACTTCAAAACCGCTGACGATTCAGAAAAGATACCGGGGCTTCCTGCGGTGGACTCGAAGCTCGTCATCGTCACAACAACTCAGGGAAGAATCTTTGCTCTTCAAAGGTGGAGTGGAGATGTGGTTTGGATGTTGCCCACCCCTTACGAATTTTTTGGACGCCCCCTCCTCAAAGGAGACACCCTTTTTGCCACGTCTTTTACCCCCGATAGCGGAGCTGATGAATTCTCTTTACTGGCCATTGATGCCGCATCCGGTGCCATTAAAATGGTTTCAAACAGCGTTAAACATGTGCTGAACACCAGCATTGCTGGCAATAAAAAAGGCGACGTCATTGTTGCGGGGACAAAAACCGGGCAAGTTGTAGCGTTGAACGGAAACAATGGCGATGTGCTGTGGGCCTTCAATGCCGAGTCGAAGGGCGTTGGTGACCTCTTAGTCTACGACGGCTTGGTGGTTTTTGCCGACGACTCCGGACAAAGCTATGGGCTAAACCTTTCCACTGGAGAGTTGCGCTGGACATACACGCTTAAATCGGGAACCCAATCTCCATTTGTGGTCATCCCCGAAAGCACCAAAGGAGCCATTCGCACGGATTCGGGTTACTTGCAGGTCATCGATCTAAAAACAGGAGATGGGCACTGGAGATACAACACCAACGACCCCCGCCCTGAGCAAGTGCCACTGCTTGTACCGCTGAGCAAATCCTCAGCCGCCAAGTTTAAAATGCTACCTCAACAAAAGGGCTGGTCTTTATGGAGCCCCTGCTCTGAAAACCGAATTTGCATTAATAACCCTGAAACGGGCCAGCTGCTCTGGCGCATTCGCCTAAAGGGCGAAATCGCCTCGCATTTACATATGGACCCGGTGAACGCCCTTATCTATGCCTTGGTGAAAGACGAAGAAAGCACACCACCGGGAGCACTCTCCATGGCCGCTTACACCAAATACGAAGCGCCAAAGCCCGTCTCACCACAACCAAAATCGGAAACCCAAACAAAGGATCCCTTTGAAATTGATGAAGAATTTGACTGATGGCGTTGCGCAAAAACTAAGTGGGCGATTCGTTGACAACCCATCAGGCGCCCTTTAAAACGATGGGCTCTTGTGTTCAAAGACTGCGGGTGTAGCTCAGCTGGCTAGAGCGCAACCTTGCCAAGGTTGAGGCCGTGGGTTCGAATCCCATCACCCGCTCCATTAATTTCTTTGGCTCTTCTGGCTCTTCTCTCACTTAATTGTTGGTAACCCCAAAAAACTAATTATTATTTCCTTTCCACGGGTCACCATTTAATAGGGGCATAAACTTTTCGTTTAAGAGTTTAAAACCTGTTTCCATATCGTACAGATGACCCTGGCGAAGTAGTGGTTTTATGTCATTTAAGAATGGAGTTGAAGATTTCTTTAAATGTAAATTCTCTTCGAACTGTGCCCTGGAAATAGTTAAATCTTGTTTCGATATGTATTCACCAAAACATTTTATTATTTTTTCTGGATCTACGTTTAATGTGGCGTGAGCAATATCCAGGTCGAAGAGATCACGGCCTTTCTTACGCTGGTACAGTGCGCGTAGTTTTGTCCCGAGAAGTTCGTTTACATCAAATGTTTTAATTTTAGTTTTTCCATAAAACCAAGGGTTTTCAACTTCAAAATCATGCTCTTTGATGCCAAGTATATTGAAATGCTCTTGTGTGCTGATTTCTACTTTCAATTTAAGCTTTTGCACTGGCGGTATCTCTGATTCAAAGTTAAAGCGTAAAATTATCCTTGTAGGTTTTGTATCTACTTGTGGCTTCCCAAGCCAAGGAGATAGAGTGGAGTGGAGCGCAGTGCATCTATTATTGGTCCGTAGTCTTGATCTTCGGTAACTACAAAGTCAATGTCCTCTGAATAGCGACTCTTATCATCAATAAAAAGCTTATGAAGTGCAGTGCCGCCTCTAAAAGCCAGTTGTTGATTTAAAAAGTCCTGATTAAATATTTCAACCAGTGCTCTGGAGATAACAAGGTCTTGCTCAACCTGCGCATCGCTTGGCCAGGGCACAACACTTCTCCAGCTGATGATATGTGCCTGTGGGATCATACGTCGGCCTCCACTACTTCATTAACTTTAATTTTCCATTTTTCATTCATTTTGCCATCTTTTTGTTTTGAGTAGATTGCAAGTGGTATGAACTGTGGCTCTCGTCTTTCTACTTCTTCGTGTATAAAGCGAGTGAGTTCATCCTCTCCGCTATAGGTGTCAATGAGATATCCTAATCTCTGCAATACAGTGGTTTCAAAATGCTTTGAAACTGAGCCTAATTTCCTGGCTCGCAAATCTTTTGAAATTTCAATTATGGTATTTACAACATTGTCTAAATACCCAGATTTTTCGACATATTTTACTAGGTCACAAACAGTGACTTCTTTGGTCGATACATTCATGAAGCCAGTTTTGGTTTTTATTTTTTCTGTAGGAATGTCTGAAATATTCTTCTTGGAGGAAAACAAAATTCTTATTCCATTTAGCTCTATATTTCTGAGGGGGCCTTTGGTGATAACTTGAAACTCCATGGGCTGTTGGTGAGCGGCCCCATGAATTGCTGCTGCTGATAGGCAGCCCACATAGTAAGTCTTATTCAAATGATTCATCAGTTGGTCAATATAGTGCTCAGGTGGGAGGGGGCGGTCTTTATATTCTGGGGGTACAATGGCATAAAATTCCTTTTTAGGGCTTAATAGCATCCCCTTTTTAGAAAGCTCCCTCAGGGCTGCTTGGAAGCTAGAATTACTCATCTGACAGGCTTTTAGCGCCTCAGATCGAATAAAATGAGACCTTCCATTTTTTTGTAAATCAGAAATGTAGTTTTCAAGGTTTATTTTAGACATTTTAGCTAGTTACACTCCAACTTGTGAAATATCCTGTTTTCATTAGTATATAGTATTCATATATTAATGCAAATTAAATATTTTACTCTAATCTATGTTCATGCTAAACGTCTCAGCATGAGGCGTTTAGCATGAGGGCTTATAATCGAGGAAACCGTATTTTAAATACGGACGAAGCTCCAACTTCAGTATCCTCTCCGTGAGCAATAAGCACGGCCGCCGTGCATTTTACGGAGTAAAATGCACACCCACACAATGTTTTTGTTTAAAGGGCCACAACTTAAGCCTGTTCACATGGCCGTGACCCGATTCAGGCGCCCTCTCCTATGCGCTGACGCACTCAATATTGAGACCAAAATACGATACTGTTGCAACGGTGCGCTTCACCTCTTCTTTTTCTCATTTTGATTCAATCACTGCCTAAAAAATTCGCTCACTGACAAAATCAACCGAAGCCTAAAATTTCTGACCGAAATGTAGACTGCGGTTGATGGTGTCAGTGACTTAGGCTGCCTTCATGGTTGTCTCACTTTGGGTATCGGCAGCCAATAATTTTTCTTTAGCCCCGGGTTTTAGCACTTGAGGGTACTGCAAGAGGTACTCGTTAGCAGACTTCCATCCGAGAGCTTTTCGGAGCCGCCAAGAGTTTTTCCATTGGCAATACTGTTCGAGGTATTCATTAAGCTGTTCGATGTTTTGCGGTCTTGCTCGATGGAACAACTCTTCATCGTCCATGCGGTGTGAACGCTCTACAAGCCCGTTAAGCTCTTTTTCTCCTGGAGGTATGAGTCTGTGCCTGATGCCGTGTTCATCGCATAGTTCATCCAAAATATGCGGCAAAGGATCGTCGATTCGTGAGACAAATTTATTCGTAAATTCCACGCCATTGTCTGTCTGAGTGCTGGTTATCCAAAAAGGCACTGCTCTTAGTAGTTCAATCATAAAGCGTTCAGTCTCCCAGTGACCATAACCTTCATAGGCCCTCTTAAACTCCCACCTCGATGCGTGATCAACGAAGTTATAGACGTAACACTTCTTGCCGTTTTCAAGGAGCGTTGTTTGCCAATTAACATCGATCTGCGTGTGCACTCCTGGCAACTCTACCTTCACAACGGTGGTGTGGCTAGACGCCGGCTTTGCACGCCTCTTAGAGCCCACAAGGCCCGCGTTCTTCAAAAACCGATGGATACGATACAGTGACAGCTCCACTCCAAGGTAACGTTTGAGGTGGGCTTGTATCACCTCAGCGCCCCAACCACAGAGTTTGCGCCATCGCCTGATGTGATAAGCCGTCCAGCCAGTGATGTCCTGTGCTTGTCGCCCTGGTGCCTTTCTTGGCGTTAGTTTTCTGTGTCCACCCTCGAGGTAACTCTTTCTCCAGCGATAAACAGTACGGCCAGATTTACCGATTTCCAGACCCACAAGTTCATAGTCTAAGTCCGAAAGGTTGCCAGAATGTTCCCTTTTAGCTAGCTCTATCAACGCAAGTAGTCTCAAAGTGAGAATCTTATCTTTTTTTCGAAATTTCTTGGCTTCTCTTCGCAGTTTATCTAAATTAAGACGCATTGCTAACTCCTTGTTCTTCTTGGTGTTTCTTAATTTGAGACTTTAAATTTCACCAAGAAGACTTGGAGTTTTTCAAGTAAAATCAACGTTTCCCGCCATTTCACTGACAAAATCAACCGAAGCCTAAAATTTCTGACCGAAAGGCCTAAAGATCTTAGCGCTTCTGCCGATAAAGAAAAGTAAACCATTAGCCTTTAAAGCGGAGAGTGTTATGTACGTACCTTTTCAATTCTTATCTTTCATAACAGGGTTTGGCCTCTTGCTCTTTCTAAATATGGGACTCACTGCCTGCAAACTTGGAGAAACAGCCGTTTCAGGGAAATTTAACCCAGACTCATCAAATCCATTGCCAGCCCCCCCTCCGACTCCACCAGTTGAATCAACTCCACTATGTATCATTGCCACAGCCCCAATGATTAACACTACCCTCAATGCAAGTGGTTCATCTGGACAAAGTATTTATGTCAGCGACTCTCATGCCTACTTTGGCACCACTGGAGTTACAACTGGAGTGCAAATCATTGATGTCAGCATGCCAGGCACCCCTGTCAACAAGGGTTATATTGCAACCAACACAGGTCCAGGACAAATTGATCCCTCAGGCAATGATATCCTAGACATCTTTGTAGACAACTCGACTCTCTTTGCAAGTACCTATTCGGGAGGGCTCTTGGTCGCAGATGCTAGTGACCCCCTAACGCCTACCGTTCTCGGAACATTAAATCTTTCCGGCGAAACCTGGTCAGTTGCTGCAAGGGGCCAGTACGCTTATGTTGGCAGTAGTAGTGCCGGCCTCTATGTAATTGATATATCTAATCCCAGTGCCCCTACCATTACAAACACCTTAGGTGGCGCCAACCTGAGACATATTCAAATAGATGGCGATACAATCATCGGAGCCTCAGCCACAGAACTCTTTGTAATCAGTATTTCAGATCCAGTGAACCCAGCTGTTCTTGGCAGCCTCACCGTGCCCAATATTTCAGCCTACGAGATCTATTCCACCAATGGATACTTGTATGGCATTGACAAGGTTATAAAAGTGCTGAACACCTATGATATTTCAGACCCCGGCAATATCACTATCGTGCATACCACTTCGCCCGGCACTTACGATTATCGCTCTATCGATGGCTTCGCAGAAAAACTATTTATTGGTACGGGATCTGGAACCGGTGGCGAGGTACTGACCTTTGATATATCTGATCCTGCCCAACCTTCTCCACTTACGACAACGACCTTGAGTAACAGGTCTTATGAAATTCACTTCTCTGAGGGTTACGTTTTTTCTGCAAACAATGATGGCAATATGGAAATTGTTGAGGTTTGTCCGTGATTTATGGACTCAAAAAAAGATACTAGGTGGAAAAAAGTATTTCACGCTACAGTTCTTCCAGTGCTTCTCTCGAAGTTTACTGAATTCAATGTATTTAGCGGGCACGAAATTATGTTTTTATTGCAAACAAAAATTACCGGCAGAAAACGTTTCAAAATGGGAAGTCACCCTTTTGCATAGAAATTTACTCGCTCGACCTGCGTTTCAAACAAAGAGATCCTTTGAGGCTCTAACTCTGGCCTTTTTTCTATTCAACCCCAGTTTTGGCAGTCAATCTTATGTCACACAACATGCTATGGTGCCGACGGGAGACAGTGAAATAAAGCGGTGCTGAATTAAGAAAGGAGAAAGTGCCCTCTCCAGCACGAGAGTCGGCGAGCCTCGGGGCCATCGGTAGATTTCAAGGACTTGAGACGTATATTAACGAGCACTAGGGTTTAAAACGAAGGACGGCCACATGCTGCAGCTGTACAGCTTCGCATGCCGTGTCCCAGAAGTCCCTAGCTGAACGCTCCCGCCAGCAGAGTTGAGAGCTGCTGCTATGATAAAAAACCAAGAGTAAAAGTGTTAAGTCCCGCATCAGATAAGTCGGGCCGAAGTAGCTCATGGCAACCTAGGGTTTGGCAATTTCAGCGAGTAAATTTCTAAACGGACCGGTTTTTTTCAATCTGCAAAGGGGAGAATAACTCTTTTTTTTAACGACGTTTCAAACTCATGACAGTTATCGGAAATATGTTTCTGAAAATGGATCTGAGGAATTTCACTATGCACCTCTAGTGACTGGCTCTGCCTATTGCAAAGCAAATAAACTTCTCATTCAGTGGACGATCACTACGACGAGCAGTGACAATGGTGAACTTGATGTCGATCGTATTTTAACAACAATATCTGTCGTAAAGTAATCCTTCAGAGGAAGGCGCACGGAAAAAGAATGTTACTGAGTGGAAATTCTGATTTGTGGTCCAAATTGATTTATGGATTTACTCATCTAATTCAGTAGTGGCAGATTTCCAGCTTCAATCTAGCTTCTGGGCCCTTGTTACACAGCCAATTTCCCCTGGAATAACAATGTACATAGTTCGCGCTCTTCGGTCATTCAAAACGATCTCGAGCCTAACCGTACCACTTTTATTCATTGAAAAATGGGTGATCGTATTGGGTAAATCTAATCTATCAGGGATACTATCTGACAAACATTGAGAAACACTCTTGCCAAAATCGTCGATACTGCAAAACTGATCTTTCAACACATGCGTGTATTCTGAGGGACAATCAAACCTCATGGTCGCATTTTGAGACACCAGATTAAGACTAGACAGCTCCACCGCCCACGCGGCACTCGAAAAACTGACGAGTGCGTAAAAAATCAAAGCTATTTTCACAAAAACCCCCTTGCTTAAAGGCTACCAAAAAAAAACACACCTGGGCTGCCTATTGCACGGTCAAAGCACCAAAAACAAGCAGAAATTGGCAAACCATTGCAAAAAAACATCTGGAACCCGCTTTAATCTTTATAGAAAATCATTTTTTGAAATATTTTCTGAACAGATAAACTGTACCTTATTGACTCTACAGAAATACTTAATTGGGTACAAATCAGTCACGTGGACAAGGATAAATCGGGAAAGATCATCACGAAAAAAATGGTCTACCAAAATCATTTCATCGAAAATTATTCGGCGGCACCTAATGTTTTGCTCATTTCTTTCAGTTCATAACCGCAGAAAAAAGAGTGGCAAAAGCTCGATTGTAGAAAAAAAATATGTCTATTTAGTTTTAAGAAATAAATCTATTTACCACTAAATCGAAATCAATTGAATAAAAAAAAGGGTGTCCACGATCAGGCACCCTTTTATCAATATCAATTACTCGTCGCTGCCAGAGTCAGATTCGCTGCTGTCAGAGTCGTAGTCACTGCTTGAGTCACTGTCATAGTCTGAGCTTGAATCAGAATCGTGTGAATCCATAGTGCTATGATCAGAGTCACTGTGTGACTTATCTTTGTGATCGCCGGCATTTGCCAAGCCCATCATTGATACAAAGGCAATTGTGGCGACTAAAATTTTTGATAATTTCATGATTCCCTCCTTAGTTGGGATCGTTAATTAGTTTGCTTTAGTTTTTTGATTTTTCTTTGTCTGTTGCTTATGAGCCTTCTTCGCTTTGGCCTTGGCTTTTTTCTGAGCTTTTTTAGCCGTTTTAGCGTTGTTGGCGACCTTAGCTTTTGCCTTCGGGGCCGCTGCCTTCTTAGCCTTAGCCGGTGCAGGAGCCGCTTTTTTCACTTCAGCCTTCGCCTTAGGTGCTTCAGCCGGAGCCGCTTCTTTCTTCATTTCTGCAGGCTCGTCATTCATATCTTCCATCATCACTTCATCGCCGCCAAAATCGTCGGCAAAGTCTTCGCCGTCTTGCGCCCACGATGGAGTTCCGCCCAGAATCAATGCTGTTAGTAAAAGGTATTTTATCATCTCATTCCCCCTATGGTTTTATGTGTGCTTCAAAACGAAAAACTTTAAAATACTTGTCGTCATCAACTTCATAGATCGTGCCGAATAAAACCATGGTCCTTTGAACATGGTCATACAGCTGCCGGCTCACATCATTGTCTTCAAGGGTGAAGTCAATCTCGCCCGGTGTACACACCTGCAGTTGCGTCGGATTACCCGCCTCATCCCAATCGCAGGGACTAATAATTCCGGCCACCCTCGTTAAACCTTGAACCATACCCTCTCTCTCAAGTGTTACCCCTTCTCTAAGGGCAATTTCTGCGCCAGCTCCAAACGAAATTCGAAGGATCTGGAGACAAAAAACAGGAACCAAAAGTTCTTAAGAGAACCCCCTGTTCCTCCTCTAAAGAATGCAATAGGACTCCACCGTCACCATTAACCCAAAGCACTCAAAACTCACTTCACCATTAATTCGCACTTTTTGCCCCGCCGCTCGCAACAAGGCTTCACCCTTTGGATTGTCCGCCACCAATAGCTTCATGCCATTGTTCAAAACCAGCTCAACAGCCAGGACTGAGCCATCAAGGTCATGGGCGGCCACTTCAAGTTTGCCTGTGAGTTCTTGCTGACCAGCTGCTAAATTGGACATGATTTCGATATTCCCCACCTCAGCTATCGACCTACAGCGTTAAAAAAACTAGCGATGTAACCCGTCGTATTGTCATATGAATTGCAAACAACGTTCCCAAGTGAAAACGCAGTAGAATCCATTTGGCGCACCCTATCGGAACTACCAGATCTTGTTTCTAAAATGCTGTTTTTGCTATCTGGGCTAAAAAGATTTTGGCATACTGCTATCCACATATTGGCTTTGTGGAGTGTTTTCATTGCGACATCTTTTGTTAATCTCATCCGTCACTGAACCATGGAGTCCTCTTGATGAGGATCTGGGCCCCGGCTATCAAATTACCAGGGTGTCCTCTTTGAATGCGGCCCAGAGCCTCCTGCGTGAAAAGCGTTTTGACATGGCGTTCATAGAATTGGCGTTACTTCAGGCAGGCCCCGTTCAGGGCGTTGAAACATTTAAGAACACCTTGAATGAACTGTTGGCTCCCCATGTGGAAACACCAACAGTCATCATCACACCCGATCACCTTGTCCCCTTTGCCGTGGAACTCGCATCAGAAACTGTCTCGGGCTATCTCACTTTGCCCGTAGAAGCTTCTGAACTTAAGCTCATGGCCGATCGACTCTTCGAATCTCGGCTAAAAGAAGCCGAGATTCGATATTTGCGCGATCAATTTTGGAGCCAGGACTACGACAATGTAGTAGCAACCACCTGCCCGCAGATGAAAATCGTATTGGATCGTGTGCAAGATGTGGCCCCCACAAAATCCACTGTACTTTTGAACGGTGAAACAGGCGTTGGAAAATCTTTGTTCGCCCAACTCATTCACCAACACAGCTCTCGAAAGAACAAACAATTCATTAAAGTGCATTGTGGAGCCATATCTGAGTCTCTCATTGAAAGTGAACTATTTGGTCATGAAAAGGGCGCCTTCACCGGGGCCTTGAGGCGAAAATTAGGCAAATTTGAACTGGCCCATGGAGGCACAATATTTCTTGATGAAATCTCTACTCTCTCTCCATCAGCCCAAATCAAATTATTACAGGTGATTCAAGATTCTACTTTTCAACGGGTGGGAGGCGAAACTGATGTTGAGGTGGATATTCGCATCATCGTCGCCACCAACGAGAATTTAAAACTTCTCTCCGATGAAAAGAAATTTCGGCAAGATCTTTACTATCGTCTCAACGTTTTTCCCATTTCGATTCCACCACTTCGAAATCGTATGGCGGATCTCCCCACTATTATGCAGTCGCTCATTGAAAAGCTCAATCGCACCCATCAAAAGCATATCATTGGAGCCGATCCAGAAGCACTTAACGCGTTAATGAGCTACCTGTGGCCCGGCAACGTCAGAGAACTAGAAAACGTGATTGAGCGGGCGTACATTTTAGAACGAAGTAAAAAGATCTCTTTACAAAATCTACCGCTTGAAATTGCGCAAGTGGACCAATCCTCCACAGTTTTGCCCATTGACACCACTCTGCCACTGGCCGAAGCCCGACAAAAATTGGTGAGCCAATTTGAGCGGGCCTACCTGCAAGAACTGCTGACCAGTACCCATGGAAAAATAAACAAGGCCGCAGAAACAGCAGGCATCAGCACCCGACAACTCAACAAGTTGATGAACCGATACAAACTGGCCACCAAAGACTTTAAATGGTCCAAGCTGTCACCCTCGCCGGCGGCCAATTTCGAAAGCTAAGAACCTAAATTTAGATTTTTCGGCAAGCGGGATGGTTTTGGACGACGTCTTCGCTTTGTCTTCTCTGGAACCATGTCCTTCATAAGTTCAAGCTTTCCAAAACAGAGTAAGCGGTCTTCGGGTTCAAGCACCCGCTCGTGTTTGGGATTGGGGATCACCTTGCCACCGCGATAGAGCGTTAAAACATTAATGTCACGATCTCTCAATCCGGCTTCTAATATGGTCTGCCCAATATATTTAGACCCTTTTGGCAAATAGAGCTCTGTCACGCCATAGCCCTTACTCACCGTTAGCCGCTGTCGAATATCTATTTCTGGAAAATCCACTTGCGCCGCAATGTATTCAATAATGGAGCCTGCCACATCCAGCTTCGTGCACCGTTCAATACCCTCTAAACCAGGTGAGGAATTGATCTCCATAATTTGAGGACCCGCCGCACTTTCAAGCATATCCACACCGGCCACTCGAAGACCCATAATCTGTGCCGCCCTTACTGCCGCTTCGGTGTATTTCTCGTCCAATGTCACGGCCTCGGTTCGTCCACCTCGATGCACATTGCTTCTGAATTCTTGCCCTTGCGCCACCCGACGCATAGCCGCCACCACTTGATCACCCACCACAATAGCGCGAATGTCTCGCCCCTTGCTTTCCGCAACAAACTTTTGAATCAACACATTTTGTTTTTGGCTTTGAAAAACTTCAATCATAGAGATCGCAGTCTCTCTAGACTCAGCCAACATCACTCCTATACCTTGAGTGCCCTCAATGAGTTTAATAATAACGGGAACTCCACCCACCCGCTCGATGGACGGAAGTATATCTGACTTATCGCGCACAAATGCTGTCCGCGGAATGCCAATGTTGTGACGACTGAGCGTTTGCAGACTTCGCAGTTTATCTCGGGAAACGATAATTCCATCGGCCGTGTTAGCGCAATACACATTCATTTGTTGAAACTGTCGAACAATGGCCGTGCCGAAATAAGTGACCGAGGCTCCGATTCGCGGCAATACAGCATCAAAATAAGTGATCTGTTTGTTTTTATAGTAAAGGTCGGGATGGCCTTCGTCCAAATCGATAGCGAATTTAAAGACATCCAGAACGTTTACTTTGTAGCCACGCTCAACGGCAGCCTGCTTTAATCGCATTGTACTATAACACTTAGGGCTGCGTGATAAGATTGCCAGTTTCATCTCTCCTCCAGTTCATTACTAAACATCGCTTAAACCCTCGCTCGCTTTTTCACCGCTGGTTTTCCACCACAATAGGAGCGCCCCACATCAACAACAAAACGCCCTCGAAACGACTGCCTCCCCAACAACATTCGAAAGCCCATATTTGCTCGATTGGTCAAAGTCACCTCAATGGGCCAACGCTGCCCCATCATCACAATATCCGTAACAATTACCGGACGTCGCTCCACCTGACCATTAGAACTTTTCACATGGCGATATTCTAATACGGGCACCCGGTTAATTACGCTGCCCAAGGTTCCCCGCTGCTCTGGGTGAACCTCAAATTCAACATAATCACGCCCACGCCGAGTAAACAAATGCATTCTCACTGCGTGCAAACTAGATGTCTGCGCCCCAGTGTCCACCTTGACCTTGATGTGCGGGACATGCAACAAAGGTAACTCCGCCCACTCTCGCCAACCAATTGCATCTAGAGGTTTTTTTCTTATCATCTTATTCCCATTAACTTTTAACTTTTCGCAACAAAACCCAAGCTATGTCGTCGTACTTTTTCCAACCCTCGGGGTCCTGCGCCTGGCTGGTCTCAAGTAAGCTATTGAACGCTCCGTCGAAATCTCCCTTAGCCACAGTATCTTTTAATGCTTCATGGGAAATATTATCAAAAAGCCCATCAGTACCAATAAGCACCGTGTGCCCCTTTTTCATTTCTATGCCACTAGAACCTTCCATTCTGATGTAAGAATCGCCCATAAGATTTGTCACAATATGGCGCTCGGGATCGTCCAAAGACTGCTCTTGCTCAATCAACCCCGCCTCCACACCAAATCCCACTGTGGAGTGAGGGATATTAGAAAAAACCTCATTACCAACAGAGTTCCAATAGACCACTTCCGAATCACCCACTGAAAAACTCCGAAACCAACTGTCATGAATCGTATAAAAGGCCAAAGTGCACCGGGCGCCGGCCTTTAGCGCCAAAACTTGGTCATTGGCCTTCTCCATGACCCGAAAGGGGTTAAGTTCACTATTTTTAAAAAGCTTTGGTTCATTAACTACTGAATCCACAGCCGCCAAGGCCGCGTCTCGTCCCCGTGGATGTCCACCGGCCCCATCGGCCACACCTATGATGATGGCCCCATCTTTCTCTAACAGAAACAGGACATCTTCATTGGCCTTATCATAGGATTTACTTTTTGCGGTGAAGTACCCCACCCGAAAATCACCAAGATCAAACAGCTCGTGCTTGGGCTTATCTGAATTGATAACTTCTTTAAACGGCATCCGACCAATCCATCATCTCTAAATAGGTTCGTAGTGCAGAAATTGATCGGAATCGGTTCAGAATAAGGCTGCGCTTAAGCCCACAAACGATGTATTTAATCGAAGGCGACATTTTATGATAGTGAGCTTGGCCACCTAAAATGTCATAGAAAATCCGGATGATTTTCACTACATCCTCGTCACGATTGTCCTTTTTAGAGTCACCCCAATGATGAAGATCAAATATTTTAACGTCAAACTCTAAACCGAACCGCCGAATCATAATATTATCGACGTGCAAATCACCATGATACTCGCCTTTTTGATGAATAGACTCCACCCCGCGCACGATAGAATATAACAAATGAATGGCCGGAAAAATCCCAAGCCGCTTTCCCTTTTGCCGATTCACAAACTGACTGAGCGGTTCTCCGATAATCAACTCTGAAGTGAGACAGGCCACACGCTGGCCCTTTAGCCAGATCACTTCATGGGACAAATAATCAATAACAATGGGACTGGAGCGAAGCTTATCAAGCTTATTGGCATATCGAATGCTGACTTTAAAGCCCTTGTTTCGATGAGGATAAAAAAGCTTAATTGCACGTTCTTTATTGGTGTAGCTTTCTGATACCTTATAAACTTCACCCTCAAACCCCGATCCTAAGAGTTCAAGGACCTCATAACGCCCACCCACGATGCGTCCCGGTTCAAGGGCAAACTTTTCCAACTTGGCGTCCAAACGTCATACTCCTCTTTGTCCACAGCAATTGACGCCTCATAGTAACCCGGGGCTGCGGACAGAGTCATCATCTATTCGAAAATTAAAGGCTCTCAGTGAGCCGGCGAGGACTCACTTCGGCGACTTTCCGAAGAAATCACGAAGGACATCCTGCTCCACACGCCCCTTACTAAAGCTCGGCACAGGCATTCGCACAACCAAATCCACTTTGCCAGCTTCTGGAAAATGCCAGGCCACGCGGGGCTCGGCCTTTGGGATATCAACGCCCCGTTTTTTAGCCATGGAGCTGAGGCTCTTTGTCGCATCACCCAGATAATCTCGGGACACCCGGTTGGCCGAATCAAGTAAACGTTGACTCGCCTGCCGCCAATCCTGCTCCATATCCATGGGTACGGTGAACGTGTGCAATACATACTTTTGCCGGGAAGTTTCGTTGATCACCGGCGTGGATAAAAATAAACTGTTCGGCACTTCTATAATGCGACCGGTGTATTGGTGAATGCGGCGACCAGGCCCGATCTCATGAAGCGTGGTGGTGAACATATTGGTGTCTACCACATCGCCTCTAAGGTCACCAATTTCAATGCGATCTCCCACTTCAAAGGGGCGAGTACTTCCTTTAAGTACGCCACCCATAAAGCACAAAATCAGCTCTTTCGTGGCAATCACAAGGGCTGCCGCCACCGCCACCATAGAAATGGCCACGGCTTGAATTTGCTCGGCCCAAATCGCAATCAAACCCAGAAATAACAGAGCCAGAAATACATTTCTGGTGAGACGCTCCCATTGGCGCAACACACTTTGACTGGGTGGCTTCGCCCGGCGCACTCGCCGAATGGCCAACCAGCGACCCAGCACAACCAGCGCCACAAGCACGAAGGTTTCAAAGAGGTTCATTAAAAAAGGCGAATTAACATCCCATTCGACCACTGGTATTCTCCACATCGGTCCATCCTTATAACACCATTTGATCTTCGAAGGCAGCCAACGCCGCTTTTGCCCCTTCGCCCATGGAAATCACTATCTGTTTATACGGGACGGTTGTCACGTCACCTGCTGCATACACACCTTCTACATTGGTCCGGCATTTCTCATCAACAATAATTTCACCATATTTCGTAAGCTCAACTACCCCTTTTAGAAAACCACTGTTGGGTATCAAACCAATTTGTACGAAGACTCCATCCAGATCAATTAACTTAATCTCTTCTGTGCTTCGATCCTCATAACTGAGCCCAACGACTTTGTCGCCGTCGCCTCGAACTTCAGTGGTGCGGGCCATGGTGATGATATCCACATTAGGTAACGATTTCAGTTTTTTCACTAAAACCTCATCGGCCTTCAATTTTTCACCAAACTCAACCATGACCACAGACTTCACGATGCCAGCCAAATCAATAGCGGCCTCAACGCCAGAGTTTCCACCGCCCACAACAGCCACGCGCTTACCCTTATAAAAGGGCCCGTCGCAATGGGGGCAGTAAGCCACACCTCGACCCAGATAGTCCTTTTCACCCGGCACACCGAGTTCTCGCCACTTGGCACCTGTGGCCACAATCACAGAACGAGCATCCAAAAACTCACCACTGGTTAAAGAAATCTTTCGTGTCTCACCGGCTTCCATTTTTTCAACTCGCCTATGTTCTAAAACTTGGATTTCGTATTCGGCCATGTGTTTTGCCATTTGCGCTGAAAGCTGTGGACCTTCCGTATATGGAACAGATATGAGATTCTCAATACCTTTCGTATCTTGCACCTGTCCACCCACCCGCTCAGCTAAGACCACAGTCTTTAGCCCCTTTCGAGCTGAATAAATGGCCGCTGACACTCCTGCCGGGCCGGCCCCAATTACGGCCACATCATAGTGCCCAAGGTCTTTTGGCGTTGATATTTGTTGTTTGTCCGTACCGAAAGTCTCTTCTAATATTTCAAGCAACTCCAAAAAACCCGCCTTACCCACACTGATGGCTTTATCACCAGCAACTACCGTGGGGACGGCTTGAATTTTTAATTTTTCTACATCTTCAGTGGCAACGCCACCGTCAACCATTTCATGACGAAAATCAGGATGCACCAATGCCATTTGGTTAAGCGCTTGCACAACGTCGGGGCAATTTTCGCAGGTCAATGAGATAAAGGTTTTTATGTCCACAGGGCCTTTTAAGCTTTTAACTCGATTTAAAAGCATTTCGTCTGGCCACTTACCCAGTCCATCTGCATTCAAAACAGATAGAACCAAAGACGTGAATTCATGCCCACTGGGCACACCACGAAAAGCCACTCCCGTGTCTTGTCCATTATGCGTGAGTCGTACCCCTGGAGAAGGGCTTAACTCAGTGGTTTTCACCACTTCAATATTTGGAGAAGTCTCTGCCAGCTCGCTTAACATTTGCAGTAAATCTGACTGTTTTGCATGCTGACTTTCGCTGACGATGAGCTGTATCTTACCTTTAAGTTTTGCAAAAACAGCTTTTAATTGTTCTTTCATTTGTGAATCGATCATCGCCATTTTCGCCTCCCTTTTGCACGACATCGAGTTTGAGAGGAGATCTCTCCTCTCAACTCCGACTATCTACTTATAGATTAAATTTTACCCACTAGATCTAACCCTGGTTTTAGAGTTTCCTCTCCGGGTTGCCACTTGGCCGGGCACACTTCGTTGGGGTGCTTAGCGATAAATTGAGCTGCTTGCACCTTTCGCATCAACTCATCGGCGTTTCGTCCGATTCCGTTGTCATGAATTTCAGCAATTTTAATCTGCCCCTCAGGACTGATTAAGAAAGTTCCACGGTAAGCCAGACCTTCTTCTTCAATGTAAACGCCGAAAGCTCGTGATAGGTGACCGGTGGGGTCAGCCAGCATGGGGTACTTGATTTTCTTAATGGTCTCAGAAGTGTCATGCCATGCCTTGTGAGTGAAATGAGTGTCTGTACTGACCGAGTACACTTCCACGCCCATTTTTTGAAATTCTGCATAGTGGTCAGCCATGTCCCCTAGCTCCGTAGGACAAACAAAAGTAAAGTCTGCGGGATAAAAGAAAAGGATGGACCATTTGCCGGCAAGACTATCTTGAGTCACCGTCTTAAAGTCTTCGTTGTGATAGGCCTGAGCTTTAAACTCGGGTAATTTCTTGTTAATGAGAGTTTCCATGTATCCTCCTAGTTATATTGATGGAATATTCTTTCTATACATTTTTTACAGTAAATCAAATGATGGATTCTCGCTAATATTTAGATCCAATGGCTCCATAGGCTGTGCCTATTAAAGTACAGTGCGTTAATAGGTTTGATTTGATTTCCATGAGGTGGGCTGCCGACAACTCTGACGCCCTAGTAAATATCCACAACCTCAACTTCTTGACGTTTCAATGATTTAATGGACTTAGGAAGCTGACTCAAAATGAGAGATTCCATGGCTTCTATAATGTTTTCCTTTAGAAAACTGCGACTGTGCACCAAGCTCACTTCGCGAGTGGGAACTGGTTTTTTAAATCGACGAACATGGGCCTGAATTTCTTGTGCGCTGAGTTGATCCACAGCCAACTGAGGCAGCAATGTGTATCCCACATTTTTTTTGATGAGGTTCATTAAAGTTTCTAGATTTCCGCTCGCAAACTCCACATTTTTTAAGACTTTGTGTGAGGGCTCAAGAGAACACACCTTCAGCACCTGCTCACGAAAACAATGTCCCTCTTCTAGCAGCCACAAATCGTGGTCTTCAATATCCCCCTCAGTGACCCACTTTTTTTTCGCAAGCCTATGGTTCTCTGATGCGTACACAGAAAAGGGTTCGAAAAACAAATGTCGTTCAATAATTCGATCGTCGCCCAAGGGTGTCACTAATAAACCCACATCGATTTCGTCTTCAAGCAGGAGTCGCACAATGTCGTCGGTTTTGTATTCATTGATTTTCAATTTCACTTTCGGATATCGACTGGCAAACTCTCCTAAAAACAGCGGCAGCACGTAGGGGGCCAATGTGGGAATCACCGCCAAGTGAAAGGGCCCTCGGGGCTCACCTCCAGCCTCATGGGCCACATCCGATAGCTTGCGATGCTCGGCTATCACTTTCTTAGCCTGATCGATGATTTCTTGGCCAACAGACGTGGTGAGAATAGGTTTTTGGGACCTGTCGAAAACCACCACTCCCAACTCTTCTTCCAGCTTTTGAATTTGCGCTGACAGCGAGGGCTGGGATACATGACAGGCCTTTGCGGCATTGCCAAAATGCCTCTCCCGGTCGACGGCCAATAAATATTCGAGCTGGGTGATTGATGGCACAAGGACTCCTTTTTCAGTTCCATCACTGTGTCGGGGCCATCTTATTAAGACGGCCATAAGTATGGCAACATATTCGCCCAACCTGCTTAAAACCTAGGCAGCCCTGGGCCGGTTAATTGATGACATTTCTCCACCACATCCCTACGATGAATGTCATGAGCAAATATTCGGCATTAAAATCAATTGTGGCCTGTCTCGTGTTAGGGCTCGTCGCTGGCTGTGCCTCTGGACGAGTTCGAGAAAACTGCCAAGAACACAATTGGCAGAAGCGCGGCGGTGATCTTGCCCAGCAGGGCAAAATGATCAACGAAGATTTTTTCACAAAAAAATGTGAGTCTGCCCAGGGCTTTGTTGACTACGCCGCTTTGGATCGGGGATTTAAAGCGGTTCGGGATGACGTTTGTGATCCCAAAAAAGCTCATGCGCTTGGCAAAGAAGGACAAAATTTTAGTTTTCCCATCTGTCGCGACCACAATTACTCTAAGATGGAAAAAGCTTATGAATCCGGGCTCGCCTCGTTCTGCTCCCCGGAAAACGGCATGACTGTGGGGCTTTCTGGTAACCCCTATCAAGGCCATTGCCCCCCAACCAGCGAGGCTGGTTTTTTAACCTCTTACAATCAAGGCCGTAAAACCTATTTAAGTCGGCAGTTGAAAATAAAAAAAGATTTGCTCACAGACCAGACTGAAAGACTCGCCCAAAAACAGAGCCACAAACAACACCTATTGAATCAAATGAAGTTTCGAAAAAGACCCGAGTTAAAGTCTGAACTTGAGTCTATAAATTGGGACATAAGCCATATTTCATCTGAAAAAAACAAAACCGAATTTGAAGTACAAAAAATTTCTGAAGAACTTTCTAAGCTCTGATTTGGGCGGCTAAAAATCTTTCCATCTCGGCCTCAAGGATACCATCTCTCAGGCTAAATGAAGTGGTATACACTTTCTTGCACCCTAAAACTTTTAGAATTTCATCGAGCAACACACAGCCGGCCAATATAAGGTCCACTCGCTTCGCCTCAAGACCCGGCAACAGCAGCAACTGCTCCCGCGACATGGGCAGCATTTCTTCAATCAGCGTGGCAAGACTACTGCGCTTGAATGGGTCAATGGGAACGTCTTTTTTTCTTAAGATTTTGGCAATGGCCCTAATTGTACCGCTGGATCCGATCACAACCTCAATGGATGGCCAGTTTTTCTTTTGCACAAGAGGCGCCACTTGCTCATTTACATAAGCGCGCAAAGCCTCAACCGGTGATTCTCCTGAAGGCAACTTCTGCGGCGGCACTGTATGCAAAAACATTTGCTGTAGGCGATTGGCACCAAGATCAAAACTAAACGAGTCAATCACCGACTTTTTGTGACAAATACTCACTTCTGTACTGCCACCGCCAATATCAATGAGCGCCACCAGACTGGCCGGTAACACCTCATTACTGAGAATGCCTTTGGCAATAAACTCGGCCTCGGTTTTACCGTCAATGACTTCCATATTAAACCCTGTGAGCTTTTTAATCTGACGAACAAAGGCCTTAGAGTTTTTTGCCTGGCGCATTGCACTTGTGGCAAACCCTACAACCCGATCCACGCCTTCGGCTTCGATGAGGTGCTTAAAATCTAACAGCGCTTGAAGTGTCCGCTGCTTAGCCTCTGGCAAAAGTTCAGATGTTTCAAATACGCCATCGCCTAGTCGCACCATCACTTTGTTTCGATAAATTCGTCTTACGGCGTGACCGGCGGCTGATAATTCATAGACATCTAGACGCAGAGAGTTTGTACCAAGATCGATAATGGCCACCTTCATCGGTGCCCACCATGAATTTTTTCGCACAACCTTCGAAGTGTTTTTGGCTGCATCAAGCATTGGAAATGCGCCCGCCCTGGTTTGAGTTGACCGTCAAAATCAAGAACTACAATGGCTCCCTTTTTAATATCAAACATGGGCCTCACCTGACCGGTCAAGAGATAACCCACCAAGTCTCCCAGATGAGGCTGATGACCCACAAGCAAAAGGCAACGGTTGTTTTCTTGCTCTGAAAGCATTGACACTGTTTTTACCGGATCCACCGTTGGCTTTAATAGCGGCGAGGGTTCCATGGGAACATTTTTATAGAATTTTATTAGAATTTCGGCTGTTTGTTGAGCGCGCCGCAACGGGCTTACAAGAAATTGATCCGCTTCCGGAAACAAAGCATGCATGGCCGCTGCGTGATCCGCCATTTTTTCCATGCCCTCCTTTGTAAGAGGCCTCGCCTCGTCACTTTCACCGGTGGCCATAAATGAATCGCGCGACTCGGCGATGGCATGTCTGACAATTAGCAGCCTCACCGTGAACCCCGCTTTTTCTTTTGTTTTTCAGAGCGTTTTTTGTACCTGGCTATAAAACGATCATGCACCCCCAACAAACCCTCTTCCCGCACCGGCGCCGGCGGATGATAGGTTCCGTCTTCAAGAAGCTGCCAAGTCTGTTGCTGATCCTCCAACATATAGGTCAGAATTTTCCAACATTCTTTTTTATTTTTCAAATCTGTCACCGGCAAAATGGTTTCAATTCGGTTGTTTAAGTTGCGATACATCCAATCAGCTGAGCCCATTAAAAACAAACCTTCCAAGGGGTCAGATTTTCCGGATTGAAAATAAAAAATTCGTGAGTGCTCTAAAAAGCGCCCGATAGCGGATCGCACTTGAATGTTCTCACTCAAACCCTTCACCCCTGGCCTAATGGTGCAAAACCCGCGCACAATTAAATCGATTTTTACTCCCGCTTGCGAGGCCTCATAGAGCGCATCACAAATACGCTGGTCTTCAAGGCTATTCATTTTTGCCATGATCCGCGCCGGCCGGCTGTTTTTAGCCTGTTCGGCCTCTGCTTGAATTAAATCTAAAAATCGCTTTTCCATATTTAAAGGGGCGACTAGAAATTTTTTATAGTTTTTCTTTAAGGACAACCCTGTGAGAAAATTAAAAATATCAATCATCTCCGATGTCACTTGCGGATCACAAGTAAAAAGACCGATATCTGTATAGAACCTTGCCGTATCGGCATTGTAGTTTCCTGTGCCAACATGTCCATACATACGGTAGTCTTGACCCTCTCGGCGAATCACTAAAATGATCTTACTGTGAACCTTCTTTCCCACCATACCGTAGGCCACGTGAACGCCGGCTTTCTCTAGCATTTCAGCCCAATAGATATTTCTGGCTTCATCAAATCGGGCCTTCAATTCTACCACTACAACCACTTGCTTGCCTTTTTCGGCAGCCTCAATGAGCAAGGGGATAATGGGAGAATTTTCACCCGCCCGATATAGGGTCATTTTTATCGCTAGCACGTGAGGATCATTCACGGCTTCTTCAATAAATCGCAACACACTGGCATTAAAACTCTCATAGGGGTGATGCACCAACACGTCACGCTCGGCTAGAGACTTAAAAATCGTCACCCCTTCATCATGCAAAGCAGCCGGCACCACCGGATGGTGGGGCGGGTATTTCAATTGCGGCAGCGGCAATGCGGCTATTTCATTCAAAGCATAGTGGTTGAGCTCACCACTCCCCTGATAAATGTCTGCTGGAGTGATCTCAAGTTCTTCTTGCAGCATCTCAAGAATCGGTGTGTCGGTTTGATCGGCGCATTCTAGTCGCACCACTGAGGCCACACGACGCTGCCTGAGCTCTTCTTCGACCACGTCAACAAGGTCTTCAACATCATCACTCAACAGGTCGATGTCGGCATTTCGGGTCACCCGAAAGGGCATGACGTTGAGAATCTCCATTTCGGGAAATAACTCATCGAGGTTATGTGTTATGAGATCCACTAAACTTAAAAGTCGAAAAGTGGGTGGAGAGGTCTCGCCTTCAATTAGCACCCACTGCGGTATCACACTAGGCACCTTGATTCGGGCAAACATGTGGTCTTTTCGCTGAGGGTGTTGCAAACGCACACCCAAAGACACCGATAAATTCGATAAAAACGGAAAGGGATGGGCAGGATCCACGGCAAGTGGAGTCAATATGGGAAACACTTTTTGCCTTGAATAATCTTGAGCGGCTTGTTTTTCTGACTCAGACAGATCTTTCCAGCTCAAAAACACCACGCCCTGCTCTGCCAAGGCGGGCACAATCTCATCGTAAAAACAGTGAGTCCTCACTTCGAGAAGGGCGTGAACCTTTTCGCGAATCAGCCTCTCAAGCTCAATTGGATTTGAACCCTCATGGCCCACCTGCAATAGCCCTCGGCCAATGACCCGCTTTAAGTACCCCACCCGTTTCATAAAAAACTCATCTAGGTTTGAGGTGAATATCGACAAAAACCGGACTCGTTCTAATAGCGGTGTTTGGGGATCGCGAGCCTGGTGCAAGACTCTCTCATTAAAATTTAGCCAACTCAGTTCGCGATTAAAATATCTGATAAATGGGTGTTCTTCGGACATAGCGGGGATATTGTAGCTCCCCGCCTGTCATTGGACAAGAAAGTCGTGTTAAGATGCGCGGTAGCGAGCCACCATCTCGTTAAACACTTCTTCTATTTGATACTTCAAGCTCTCAAGAGCCACGATGGCTACCAGATGGGGCACCTTGCCTGGGTCAAGGCGGGCAATCACATCGTCAATTCGATCAAACACCCGTTCGATTTTACTAAGCACCTTTTCCACGGCCACGTCGATTTTCGTTTCAAACTGATCGAGGTGATCGAGAAGTTCCTGCATGCGGGCAATAGCCTCAGCATGAATGGGTAGCGCCGGATTTAAGCGAGCCATTTGTGCTAAGATTTTCTCTCTCGCCATATGGATTTTGTCTTTGACCACGCCCAGGTTGTCAAAAAGCAGACCAAACACACGCTCGATCACGCCTTTTAATCCCGAAGCACTGCCTGAGGTGGCCGAACCTGGAGATAACTGGTCCACATTCTGTAGGGCATCCAGTGCCTCTTTTAATGAATTGTTTACCAGATCGGCATCAGCTGCGGTAATCCCGAGCTCCAACTCCTTTGCTAACGCATCATCTTCTATCCGACTGGCTGAATTGACCAAAGACTCTTCAGCCTGAAACCCTTGACTGCAGCCCACCGCAGTCACCATTGTTAGCGCCACCATGAGGTGTGCGCACTTATTTATTAGTTGAGTTATTTTCATAACGTCCCTCCCACATTTTTTAAGCCCAAATCCTTTTGACGCGTTAAACGCCTGGGGATTCATGCCTTTAAATTGCAAGAGGTCCTCCAAACCAGATCAAAATAAGCCAGTGGAATGTTGAAGATTTTGTGTTAAGCCCTTGGCCCTGTAAAAACTTAAGGCCTTTTTTTGACAACACGTCACAGGATGTCATGTTCACAATGAAACAAACTTGTCTCAAAAAAATTCAATCACTCTAAGATAGACCTTTATCGAGGGCCTGTTGACTCAGTAAATGCAACTGAAACGCAAAACTTGTAAACAATATTTCAGCTCTCGTGCCGTCACCAGCACTGTCACGACAACATTCATTTGGACCCTCATACTCGCCCCAAATGGCGCTTTGCTTACGAGCCATGGCGTCTTGAGCCAGGTCAATGACCGAATCGCGACCGGGCTTGATCCTTAAATTGTTTCAGGCGATTTAATACGGCTGACGATCCGTTGAGTTGCCCAGCTGGAGACCCAAAGCCACAGCTATCTTGGCAAACATGGCTGCATGTTGAAAATCAGAATCGCTATCTACGATATCTCGCACAGAGTGGATTTTTCGATTGAACGTCTGCAAGCTGGCTTCAAAGGGCAACAACGTCGGATATCCCTGCCGGTACCAAGACACATGGTCACTGCAGCCATATCCACATCGCCCTTCAAGCACGCGAGCCTTAATGTAGTGGCGATTGAGCTCACCAAAATATTCACGAAGCCAACTGCTTGTGTAATCTGTCATTGAACTCATGGTGAACCGCCCCTCGCCGGCCACCATGGTCATATCTAGCTGCAATACTGCCACCACATCTTTGTTGGTCGCGTTGTACTCGCGAGCTATTTCACCTGAGCCAACAAGTCCTGTCTCTTCGCCGGCATACCAAAAAAATTCTATGGTGCGATCAAGCGGCCCATGGGCCAAAATCACTCGCAGGGCCTCCACAAGGTCAGCAGACCCTGAAGCATTATCATCAGCTCCCGGCGCTAAATCCCCCCAACTTTGATTGATCGAATCCAGATGCCCACCGAGCACGATAATTTCTTGAGACCTTTGCAGCCCGGGGATGCGCACCCGAATGGAGTCTTGGCGGGTGGATGAATGGCTGATGCGCTCCACGTCCACATTAAAATCTAAACCTTGCACCATTTGATTGAGTCGCTGAACAAAAGGGTCGATGTGCCTATTTGGAGTACTGCTGAGGTGGTAACGAGTTTCGAATGAAGACAACCACTCCACTGTTTCTTTAATTTTAGTAAAGTCCACCTGCGAAACAGCCTCGGCCACGTCAGCGCTGTAATCCAGAGTCACAGATGAGTTAAATAGTCGAAATCGTTTTTCATAGGCTTTGTTTTTTTGATTATGATCAATGAGGCTTGCAAATAAGGAGGGCGAAGACATGGCCATCCCTTGCATTTTTTGTTGACGGCTTAGAAATAATTTTTCATAGCCACCGCATCGACCATCTGCATGCGCCACTTGCGATATCATTTTTTGCTGATCACTTGTGGCTAAAGCCATTCCCAGGCCCAACTCATTTGATACCGCTTTTGGAGCCACACCGACTTTTTCTAGCATGGATAAATCGGCAACGATCGCCTCGCGCGGCCCTGCATTTTCTAAACTGTGAGCCCAGCTAGTAAAAACTATCACCCCTATGAAAACAGCTAACCGATTTCTCAAAGACACCCCCGCATGCCTTTCACCCTGCACCCCCTGGTTTCAACTGTCACATGAAAACTTCTGTCAAATGCCCTTTATCAGCCCACCAGAGAAACCTAGACTTCTGTCTGGGCTGGGTTTTGGTTTGCGTCTTGACCATAAGCGACTTAGACTTTGTCTGTAATATTAGATTTGCCCACTTTAGTAACTTCAACACTTTCAGGAGGACCTCCATGAAAAAACTATTACACATCAGCGCGTTGGCGCTCACGGTAGCCATTATGGGCTTTACCGCTGAACAAAGCGAAGCCTATATGGGCTTTCATTTTAACCCTGCATTCAACTACCAACAGCAAGCTACTTCGGGTGACTGGGGCAGCGCTGACTCCAACACGCTGGAATACTCGTTAAAGCTGGGATACGGTTTACCCTCAGGGTTGTATCTTGGCGCCATCATGGATGGACACTCGAATACGGTTAACGATCAACCCGTTGGCCCCACAGGGTATGGAGTTTCTATTGGATACCACAGCGGTGGTTTTTTTCTCCAAGCTCACTACTTTCTCAGTGCCACATATCAAACAGGAGCTAGTAACGATTATTCAGGCACAGGCATAGGCGTTGATTTTGGCTACTACTTTATGGTGGCTAGCAACTTTGCCCTTGGCCCCCAGTTGGACTACCGCACTTGGACCTACACTGAAGACGAAAATAATAACACGTTTAACAATGGCCTCTCTGCCCTTCAGCCAAAAATTGGCCTAGCGTTCATCTTCTAATTGAACCGTTAATGGATAAGGCCCGGCCGCAAGCGGCTGGGCTTTTTTTTTGCTTACTTGGACATAAAAATTGAATAAAGAACTGGAAGTTTTTCCTGTTAACATTCAAAATCTGTATCGTCTTGAAGGTATTCTCCCTTTTGCCATTTACGTGCGCCTCATCAATGGCCAAATTCAACGAGTCCTCGGCCCGAAAGCAAAACTAGATGCCTCTTTGGTCGACGATTATATTATGAAAGGCCTTAAAGAGTTTTACGTATTGGAAAGCGATCGCCACGCTCTTCTCACCACTCTCGATCAACAGGTTGTCAAAAAACAATCCGAACGCCCCATAGACTTGCCCACGCTGAAGGGCCTCGTGGATGAGCTCTCAACGCAAACACTAAAAGAGGTCTACGCCACCGGCAACATGACGCCGGCCCATCTTGAACAGTCAAAACATGTGGTAGAAACCTACGTCGCTCTCTCACTGGAACAGGCGGGCAACCTTCCGGTATTTCTAGAGCTTGCCAAGAGCAAGGGATTTTATCTTCGTCATTCTATGATGACGGCCATTTTTTCGATTTTACTAGCCCGCACTATCTTCGGTGAGGCCCGCGACACATTGACTCAGGCTGGTCTCGCTGGCCTCTTGCATGATGTGGGTATGGCCCGCCTGCCGGAGCAGATCTTTGAGTTCGACAAGAGCCTTTCCCACTCGCAAATGCAAGTTCTCACTCAACACCCCGCCTTGGGCGTCGATATCGTCAAGAATCTTTCGAATATTCCACAAGACGTTGTCGATGCGATCTTGCAACATCATGAAGCGTGGGACGGGTCGGGCTACCCCAGCGGCCTCAGGGGGGCTGACATCAATCACCTCGCCCGCATTGTGGCTGTGGCCGACTATTTTGGCAGCATGATCACCCAGTGGGGCAACCACATGGCGCTCACACCACAACTGGCTGGCCTGATGCTCGACCGAAACACTCAGCTCGACCCGCAATTGGTAATGGCATTTAAGACGCTCTTGAATCTCGGCTAAGGCCAATAGCGCGTCTTGATCGAATGATGACGACCTCACGATGCTTCACTCCAAAGAACTAACGTTCAACAAGTTTGAGTGTGTATCAGCAAATTGAAATCAAATCAATAAAGATTATGTAATATGGCCGCCCTCACAAATCCATGTCTACAACACAGACCAATTGAGCTTGCTCAATGAGGGGATCTTGAGGTGGCTTATAAGTTAAACGAGCCTCATAAATTTTCTTCGAGCCCGCGATGGGCCGAAAACCCGCAACCACAGTGGTGTAAGCTGCATTTCTCAGATCATATATCATCAGGTTCACAGCTTGCTTGGGCAGATAGTACATATCCACTAAAAACGAAATCTCTTCTGTCTTGGCGTCGAGAAAATCTTTATCGTAGCTAGCCACATCTAGCGTCAATTTCTCGTAGCTGCCATCCACATAGCTCACAAAACCTACGCACGTTAACTGGTCACGATCCACTGGCGGAGCTTCCATCGCCAAAGCCTGTGCTCCAAACGCTAGAACCAAACTCCACAACACCCAAAACCCTGTTTTAATACTTCGAATTTCACTCACCCCGTAACTCCTCAATTTTTTTCTCTAAGTCTTTATCGACAATTTTTGCTTTTCGAATAATTTCGTCAGTCGCCTTTAAACGCACCACTAAACTTTCTAAAATCGAGGCTGCCCAATCAGGAAGTGTTTCCAGCAGAGACTTGTAACCTTCCGCTGCAATTTTAATACACACTACATCTGTCAGGGCCTGGGCAGTGGCTGAACGAGGTTCTTCAAGCAACAGTGCAAACTCTCCAATGGCCTGGCCGTCGTCCACAACAGCCAGAGGGATTTTGCTCCCCTCATCGTCTGTCATGAAAATTTCAACTTTTCCTGATTTAATGATGTAAAAAAACTGCGTCTCATCACCTTCAATAAAAAGGTAATCGCCTTTTTGAAAATGAAGTTCGTCTATAAAGTCTTCTACCGATTCGAATCCCACAGGTTCATGGTCTCCAATCCTTTAACTTGATGCAATATTTTTCCGCAAAAGGTCTAGGCATCGACGAGCCACGGGCCCCACCACTCCAGCTCCCACGGCCTTTCCTGCAAACTCCACCACTGGCAAAACATCAAGGGTCGTTCCGATTAACATCATCTCTTTGGCATTTTCTATATCTTGCATGGAAATGGAAGCTTCTCTAACAGCCACAAGCTCTCCTGATTTCACAAGTTCGGCGGCTAACAACTCAAGCCTTTTTAACGTGGTCCCTTGCAAAGTATGATCAAAACTCGGGAACAAAAGCTCGTCATCTTCAGACACTAAAGCAATATTCTCTGTGGATCCCTCACCAAGAAGCCCCTCTTGAGTGAACGAAACTGTAAAGTCAAAACCCTTATCCACAGCTTCTTTTTTCATCATCACATTAGGAAGATAATTGCAACTCTTCACCTTGGCCATCCAACCGTCTTTGATTGGCACATCACTTCGCCCCACGCGCACCCCTTTTTCATATTTTTCTGTAACCACTGGTTGATAGCGTGTGGCCACAATATAAATCTGACTGGCCACACACTCATAGGGGTTGGTTGAAAACCCTCCAGGGCCGCGCGAGACATAGAGCCGAAACAGCACGTCTTTTGGGCCGGCAGCCGCATAGACTTGCTTAATCACATCCACCAACGAATTTCGATCCATAGGTAATTCCATTTGAATCGCTTTTGATGATCGCTCCAATCTGTCAAGATGCTCCTTGAGTAAAAAATAATTTCCATTAAGCACCTTAAACGCCTCAAATACGCCATCACCGCGATGAACCAAATGATCATCTATTGGCACCCACATAAAAGCCGGCGATTTCACAATTCCACCCAGCCATGAAGAGTACATGGCCAAATAATTTTTTTGATTGTCGTGGGTCAAGGCCATCATTTTCTGGGTGGCTTCAGATTTAGAAAGTACAGGGACGGACGCCATTATTTCACTCCTGGGCTTCAACTACAGAGTTTGCATATAGAGAATAAGATCCCGCTTATCTTGGGTTGATAATATCTCCTTTCCATTTTTAATAAAGATATTTTCATCATGCCCAATCGAACTCATCCCCGCGCGAGCCGTGTCGTAGAAAGCCTCACTTCGCTGTTTCCAGTGGGCCGGTACATTTTCGGCCAACGGATAACCATTGCACTCCTTATCAAAATCAGTGCCGGGATCATTGGCCGGCCCCGGCCAGTAAGCCTTGGGCCGCTCTTCACTGCGGGTGAGTACCGCACAAAGACTCGGCATGGAATTATTATGCATATAAGGCCACCTTGCCCAAATCCCTACCAGCGGTGGCGGCACGTAGCCTTTTTGTGCTTTAATCACTGTTCCGTGTTTACTAGATATGGCCAATTGATTCAATGCCAGCAACGACCGCATTCCCTGCCACCGAAGCGGATCCGTACCCACATTTTTCACCGGGGTCCGCTCAAGATAGTGCACTTGAACGGTTGTTAGCTGCTCTTCAAGTGACCCACTCTCCGACCCCGGCTGATGGTAACCCTTTTCATACTCCCCGTGGCATTTTGAACAGCGACGAACATAGATTCGCTCACCCCTTTGAACACGATCGAGATCAAAATGTTCGACTGGAAAAAAATCGGTAAATTTTGGAGCTTCTGCACTAAACACGGCCGTTGTCAGCTCTTCTACTATTTCTTCATTCTCACCTAACCAACTTTCTAGCTCGTACAGGTCAGCACCCCGACCTATTTCGTTCCATAAAAAATTCGTGAACACCGGATTGCCTGAGACCACGGATCCATCGGACAAATATCGATTCTTATATTTCACGTTCCACCACACCGCAGGTTTGCTATCAGCAGGCACCTCAGCTAGTGGCTCTGACCGAGGATTTGTGGCATATTCCTCGCTGAACGTGAGATACTCATCTGGGTTTCGGTGGGCCACGGACAAGGCCACTTGCGCTAGTGAAGTGTCAAGGCCCAGCACCTGCGGCTTTCGACTTCCAATAAACTGACTGCGGTACTTGCTTCGTTCAAACATTTCTATTTCGCCATCAGTGGCCCCTGTGGCCATGCGAAACATAAACGAAGAGGCTTGAGTCAACGTCTTGGTGCCAGCCACAAAAAACTCATTGGCCCGTGGAAACCGAGTGGTTAACCCCAAAATAGGTCGCCCAAATAACTTTTCAGCGTGGCACCCCGCGCAGCTGACGGTGAAAGCTGTGTCCGAACCTATCTCTCTCAAGGTTATGCCCATGCGGTAGCTGGGCTTTCCCTCCCTCTCGGGGTAAGGAATGTAATAGGCTCCATCCCCTTCTGATTCAGGATAGTGATAAAGGCCCAAGGCCTTTGCCATTTGATCAAAACTTTTAAATTGCGCCACCCACGGCATTAACTTTCGAAGCCACCGCCTTAATAGATTTTCATCGTTAGATTCATAAAAGTTTTTAAGAGCCTCATAGGGTAACAACAAGCCTGTTGGTCCCACTGGATATCGCAGTCCATGACCACGTCCGGCACTGATGCCTTCAGGAAGTTCTGATTCGGCCAAACCAAAAGGGTTACTTACCCCACCTGAGGGAATTTTTCGCCGCTCAGACCAATCAGCGGCATCACTGAAGTTTGACGAAGTAAGTGCCAGAATGAAAACACCTATGGCTAATGCTGACCGTCCCATTTGCCCCCCAATCAGCGCCAAATGAAAATCCGTCGGCGCGGCTTCTGTGACAGTCTATTGAAGCATGGAATTGGGGAGACAAAAACAAAGGCCCCGACGGAGGTCGAGGCCAGAGTTTAAAAGTTCAAATGATTCTAAAAAATGAGACGAGTAGAAAAACCTAGAGCCGACTGATTAGGGCCTCTAGGGCGTTTGACACAGTGAAAATTCCCACTGGCTTGTTGTTCGCACCCACAACGACGGCACTTCCAAATCGGTGTTTATTCATCTCTTCCGCAACGACCTTTAACGGTGTGTCCGGAGAAACCGAATAGGGATCTTCTGTCATAGCCTCACTCACAGGCAACTCTTCTGAGTTTGAAAAAGTGGAAACCAACTTAATGTCACGATCACTCAATATTCCCACAACTTTTCCGCCATGCAAAACCGGCAAATGCCGACAGCCATATTCGTGCATCATTTCCATGGCTTTTTTAAGCGATAGGTCTTCATTGATTGTGTGAGGCATTTCTGTCATGAAATCTTTAACTGTAGGCGTAGACATATTTTTACTCCTTTAACGAAATTTATTTTGACGCTTGTGCGATCCACACAGGAATTTCACTGCTTCGCAAAACCTGCTGAGCCACGCTTCCCAATAGCACAGAGCTCACTGGTCCCGACTGAGTGGGCAGCACGATCACGTCCATTTTTTGTTGATTTGCAAATTGCACGATGGAATCCGATACGGCCTGCATTTTATCCTCAATCATGACTTTTGCAGGTACACCAGCAGCCTTGGCCAAATCTTGAAGCCTTTTCATTTTCGCGCCAAAGAGCTTTTTCTGACGTTTTGCGTATTCTTTTGCCATCACTTCCCCGCTAGGTGATCGAAATTGTTCGTACTCCGATATGGGAATTAACGGGAATTCCACTTGATGCAAGATTGTCACCTTGCCGCGCATTTTTTTTACCATTGGCAAAATGTTTTTAAACGAATTCACTGATGGCTCTGAGAAATCTGTAGCAAACAAGATGTTTTTAAATTCCGAAGGACTGGCTGTCTTTGGATTCACTACCAAAATCGGAACTGTGGAACTCTGACAAAGAGTTTCAGCAAAACTTCCTAAGAACAATTTAGATAGACCTTTTCGCGAATGGGATCCCACCACAATCATGCTGGCCTTTTGCTTTTTCGCAAAATCCACAAGTTTCTTGACTGCATTTCTTCGGCCCGAATCTTTTGAAGTGAGAACCACCGGTGCTTTGATGTTTTTTAGCTTTAATTTTTTGATTAAAGCCATCACCATGTCGGGGATGGCTGATTCGTAACTCCAAAGTTCAGCCCGCTCCAACATATGAACCAAAAGTTCATTCTGCCGTTCGGTAATCACCGTTACAGGCTTGATCTCCAGGCCCGTTTGCGAGGCCAAAGTTTCAAGCGCGCCGGCCACCTTTTGATTCACCTTTGGGTCTTCGGCCGCCGGGTCCACAGCCCAAATGATCGATCCCGCTGTCAGCTGTTTTTGTTTTGCCATTTCTCAAGCCACCTTTCGACAATTACAAATACAAATTAAACTTCCACCTTTATCGATGAAACTTCTGCCGGGTCACTTCGGCCAAGGCTTGCAAAGAATCAATCACAGTGAAAATTCCAACCAGTTTGTTGTTATCTACAACAAGAGCACTTCCAAATTTCTTTTCAGCCATAATTTCGGCCACTTCATCAATGGTTGCCGCTGGCTCTACGGTGAATACTTCATCTTCACACACATCACCCACTTTTACCTTGGCCGGGTCGGTTCCCGCAAATGCCAACACAGACTTGACGTCTTTATCGCTGAGAAGACCCACAAGCTTTCCGGCTCGAGTCACCGGCAAATGGCGAATGTTGTTTTCTCGCATAAGGGTCTCTGCCTTATCGATGGTTTGCTCATAGTCTACAGTGTGAGGAACCACGGTCATGTACTTACTAATTTGAGGGATTTGTTTCATATTTATGTCCTTTCAATGATTTCACGATGATTAATGACAGTATTGGCAGCCAAAATCAAATTAAACCCCACCCAATGAGCGAAAAACCGCTGGCTTTTGAGTCGGAGTCGGGCCTCATTGCCGCTCCTCAGCAACCACCTAACCTTGTCTTCTATCTACGTCCGCCCTATTCTAACAAAAAAGGGGAATGTTTCTATGAGATACACCGTCTTCCATTGGATTTTTCGACTCGTGATACCCGTTCTACTTTTAACTGTGGTGGCTCGTTGCAGCTCTAAAAGCTCGTCTCCTGATATCCCTGACAGCTCTTGGCAAAGCAACATGCATGGCCTCTCTTCTACGCTCATGGAAATCTACCCACTCGTAGTCAGCAAAGACCAGTTTGAGCAACCTGAAAATTTTCATCGTATAGAAAAGTCCACTGATCGATTGCTAAAGCTTGCTCGAGACTTGAATGAAAACCATGAAAAAGCGGCAGCTATCGATAAAGATCCAAGCCTTAAACTCATTGCAGCAAGCTTTGAAAGAGAGCTCTCGACAGCCGCTGAAGGTTTGCGCTTGGGCAAGCGAAGCTACTCGCGATATGTCCTCAAGAATGCCACCAATTACTGCATTCAGTGTCACACACGTGGCACCTGGGGACCTGAAGTGGCCACCTGGAAAGAAGATCCGCGACTTAAATTGCTTGAACCCAACGAAAAAGCCGAGATCATGTTGGCTGTTCGTGACTTTAACGGTGCACTAGAAGTTTACAAAAATGTCCTGAACGACCCTCGATCCTACGAGAAAACCCCCTTTGCATGGGAACAGGCCGCAAGAAATGCATTGAACTTGGCAATTAGGGTTAAAAAAGACCCTGATCTGGCATTAGCCCTCACCGATCAGATTTTATCTACGCCCAAACGCGCCTTATTTTTAAAAAACGATGCCCGTAGTTGGCGCCGACAAATTGTAAAATGGAAGTTTGATGAAAAAAGACTGAAAAATTTAAAAGACAAAGACAAGCTGGCTGTAGCTAAGAAAATTTTAGACGAAGCTCACAAAAAACAAACCCTAGTGAATCAAGGCTTGTCTTACATTCACTTTTTACGGGCCTCAGGCCTGCTTCATGAATTTCTTCGAAGCCAGCCGAGCAAGTCCCAAGCGGCCGAAGCGTACTTCTTGCTAGGTCAAGCCTATGAAGGTCAAAAATCCGATCGCCTCTCTGCACTGGATGAGTATTACTACAAAGCTTGTATCAACCAACTTCCCCATAGCGAACTTTCCATGAAGTGCTACACCCGCTATGAAGAAATCATGTATTTCGACTTCTCAGGAAGCGGCGGACTAGCCATGCCCCCAAGCGCCCTCACATATCTCAACTACCTAAGGGAGCTAGCCGCACCGAAAAAAGCGGAATAAGGAAAAGGTATCCTCCAAAAGGTATCGGATTACTTTTGGTAGCAATGGTGCGTCACTTTGGTGACGCGCTATTGCTACCAAAAGTAATCCGATACCTTTTGGAGGATACCTTTCCGCTACTTTATGAAAAAGTAATTCATATAGGGGTAGTCTTCTTTAAACTCTGTGGTGGGGATTAAATCCCCTCTTCGATTTAACATATGGGCCATAAAGCCACGATCAGAAAACCACACTAGTATTTCTTGGGCAGAGGTGCCCGCTTGCTTTAAGTTGGGCTCGTTGAGTTCCACACAAAATACGCGAGAGCCCGGCGCCTCAGTAATGGCTACAGCTCCTTGCAACACATGAAGTTCGTGCCCCTCCACATCAATTTTAATCAAGTCGGGAAGTTGATGACCCAGAACTCCTTCATTCCAAAGAGAATCCAGGGTTTTGGCCTGGCACTTTATAGTCTCGCCCTGCCCTCTTTGTTCACCCTCAGAAACTACCTGTCCCCAGCCCGACTCGGACTCACCAAAAGAGGCAAAACTCACCTCCCCTTCTTGATCAGACAAACAGTAGGGAAAGATCTCGTAATGACTGAACTGATTGAGTTCCATGTTGCCGGCAAATTCTTTTCTGTTATTCGGCATGGGCTCGAAGGCCAATATTTGAATTTGTGGGTTCTCACTGGCGGCTAAGGCGCTGAAATATCCAATGTTCGCACCTATGTCGAAAAACACCTGACTTTTTTTGGCCAGTGGTCGAAAGGCCACTTCGGTTTCAGGTTCATGGTTTCCTTTTATGAACATACGACGCTGAATGCGATCCTTGAGGCGAAGATTCAAACGAAAACCAGGTCGCATGGTCTGCGTGACAAAGGCGGATGTCGGGGGGCTTAACTTAAGTAAGGCTCCCCCTAAAAAAAGCTTGCCCGGAAACTGAGGTAACCGGGCATACCACGATAGGTTCATGTTGAACTAAAATTTAAATGAAAGTTTCGCTGTGTACTTGGTGCTATCAAGAACCTGCCCCACTTCAGCCGCCAATCGGAACAACAAAAGATTCAATTGGGCACCCACGAAGTATTGCATGCCTGACTTCGATGCTGAGGCACTTGTTCCGCTGGTCAAACTGGGATCAAAAAAGTCGGCAACAGCAAGAGCATTTGTCAAACTCACGTCACCACTGGCCGAAATAAATCCAAGGCCGGCATAGGGCTCAATTACAACAAAACTGCGGCTCGCCACGGCAGTCAAACCATACGAAGTACTGGCGTATTCCACATCCGTCGCCACTGAGTTAACAGTTTGCGAAAATTTAAGCTCACTATTGGTGTAGTGAAGCCGCAACGCCAAGTCCAGAGGCAAACTCAAAATAGAATCGGTCATCGTCCACTTCACCGCTAAACCCAAGTTGCTCATATTAAAATCACCAGAGTCCATACTTGGAAAATAATTGATTTCGCCTGTGATTCCCATGGGCACTGATACAGCCGCTAGAAGATTCAAGTGAGGAATCCCGGCGATGTCTGCATTGGGATCCACTTGCTTGGCTAAATCATTCACACCCGGTGTTTGAGATAAACCCGCGAGTACACCCACTTCCACGCCAAATACAGTGCCAAGACTGGACGCCGGAGACACCGACGTGAATGCAAAGTTCGATGTGAAATCTCCAACTATTTTTTCAAGATCACTTCCATCAATACTAGTAAACGATGGTGCCGCAGCAAAACTCACCGCAGAATAAATCAGGCCAGCCAAAAACACGAGTAACCGCTTCATATATACCCCCTCATAAAGATTAAAGAATTTTAATATTGCAAATAACGTTGATGCAAGAGATCCGTCACACCCTGCAGCGCAAAAAAACTTCGTCCACGCACTCTATGATTGGCCGAGTAAAATAAAAAATCCAGCGGCAAACAGGGTAAAGGCCCCTAGCAAATACCGACTGGGCCATTCTTTTCGATAAACGCACTCAACAATGGCCGCAAACATAGGACCCGTAATACCTATAGCTGCCACACTGGCCAAATGCCCGCCTTTAATGGCCTCAAGATAAAGCAACAAAGCCAAAAAAGTGCCCGCAAAACTGGCAACCACAATCAACGATTGTTGTTTTTTTGACCACCGATAGAGATTTTTGAAGAGCCCCAAGGGATAAAATTGACTAAATATGAAAAAACCCAACACGGCACTTAAACAGCGATAAAAGTGGCCCTCAATAGCCCCAATGTGAGGAGCGTTATCAAACCCGTATCGACTTAAAAGAACGCCGGCAGAATCAATCAACACCGCCACCAGTGCAAACAATAACCCTTTGATTTCCCAGCGAGCGGTTTTTTTAAAGTTCTCTAGCGAAAACAAAAACAAACAGCCGAGCAAAAACACAATGGCCACAAGTTTACTGGCGTCCATTTCTTGCCCTAGCCACAAATAACCAAAAAATCCTAAAAATACGGGCTGAAAACCAAATAACACCAAGCTGCGAGTGACCCCGAGGCGCACAAAGGCACTGAGCAGGAAAAGATCTCCCACAGCCAGTCCAATAAATCCACTGAGCAAAAAGGCCCCGAGTGAGTTTAAGGCGAGATCATTAAACCCGCCCATCATCAATACGGCAAAGAAGCTGGCTATCAATGCGACAAAAGCTTTAAAGGCATTCATCCAGTAGGCCGACACCTGCCTGGAGAAAGTCATGTAAACCAAAGAGGCCACAGAAAAACTGATATTGGCCCCTAGGGCGAACAAATAGCTGGACATTCTTGTTTACCATTTCGAAAGGTAATCCCCCACTTGGGGGTACCGCGAAATCCTATTTGAAAAGCCTATTTGTTCAGACCAAAAAGCTCACGGATTTTTTTCCGCCGATATGAAAAAATATTCTTCACATCGGACCGCACAAAGGACGAAGCCCCCAGTTGACCCAGGTAGCCAAGGGGCACTTTAAAACTCACTCGGTCCACCAGTAACGTGCCACCAGCCAAATCCTCAAACGAATGCGTGTGATGCCAAAAACGGTAAGGCCCCTTTGTCTGCTCGTCCACAAAACGATCTTCCGGTTGCCACTGACTGATCACTGACTGCCAACGGGCCGGCACGCCGTGAATCTTCAATCGGTAATCAATCAAGGTGCCCTCTTCAATGGCGGACGTGCTTTTACCGATCACATGAAAACTCAAATTGGGTGGAGTAATGGTCTGCAAGTTGTTTTCATCGGCAAAAAATGGAAACACAGTTTCACGTGTTTTATTGACCCACTGTTGAAACTCCAAAACCTGTGCCCCATCGTGGGGGTATAATTCTGAAAGGGCTTCCTCTAATGAAGAGTATCGAAAATCAAAGCCGGCCAATAATGCTTTTTCTGGGGCACACCTTTGACTTCCAAGTAGTACATTGGCCATTTCTCCTTTCAAGAACCGCAACATCATTTGAGGCACAGGCAAAAATGTCCAGCTGTTAAAACGAGCGTTCAATGCCTTAGTAAAATCAAGATTCGAAACCGGATGAGGCGCAACCCCGTTAATCACTCCCCGCACGTCAGAATTCTCCATGGCAAAAACAAAAAGGCGTGCGACATCATCCAGGTGCACCCAACTGATCCACTGCTTGCCACTTCCCAGAGCCCCCAAAACCTGGTTTCGAGCCAAGGGATCGAGCTGAGTTAAGGCTCCGCCGCCATGACCTAGCACCACACCAATGCGGACACTCACCCACCGCGTAGAAGTTTGTGTGAACCCTCGCTCAACTTCGCCCTCCCACGCCTCACACACCTCGGACAAAAATCCATCACCTCGCGCGGTTTCTTCAGCGAGAATTTCATCACCCCGGTCCCCATAAAAACCAATTGCTGAGGCAGACACAAACGCTTTGGGCTCCACACTAAAAGCCTTTAAGGACTGAATGAGATCTTTTGTACCCTGAACTCGCGACTGATGAATCTCAGATTTGACTTTCTCCGACCAGCGCTTATCCGCCACAGGCTCTCCGGCTAAATGAATCACAGCTTCAACATTTTGAACGGCCGCCTCAGGCAACGGGCCTTGCCCCGCCCATTCGTGAACTTCACAGGGCAGATCAAATCGGTCGCTGAAATTCTTCGAAGACCGCGTGAGCACCACCAGACTGTGACCGTTTTTCAGCAAATAATAGGCAATACGTCGCCCCAAAAAACCTGTGGCCCCGGTCATCAATACCCGCATAAAAGTCTCCTTGTACCATTCATTTTGATCCTACGAGCCAATATCGAGTTTTGTCAAATTAACTTAGACAACTATTTGACACCCATGCAGGCGAAAAATAGACTGCCTTTTATGGACAACAAAGCCATGGGTCTATTGACCGTAAACACAGTTTCTCGACTAGCCAATATCTCAGCCCACTCGCTGCGCGCCTGGGAGCGTCGTTATAATGCGGTCACCCCCCAGCGTTCACCTTCAGGTCGACGCTCTTATACAGTGAAAGACGTGGAGCGCCTGCGGATTTTAAAAAATCTTGTGGACCATGGGTTCACCATCGGTCGAATCGCCAACCTCCCCGATAGTGAATTGCTCACCTTAGTGACCCAAATCCAACGAACACCCGAAGCCACCAAGACAAATTCGTCAACCCCATTGACCCTTCCCGCGCCCCGGCAATTAAGTCTAAGTGCTCAGGCCGAGCAATCACCATGGATCAGAGAACTACTGCAAGACCTTCTCGACTACAAACTCACACAGGTGGCCCAACATTTATTTCGTGCGAGAAATCAAATGGCGGCCCGCTCCTTTGTTGTGGAATTTATCTCGCCCTTACTAGCTGAAGTAGGGCACTTGTCTTCAATTGGTGAGCTGTCCGTCTCGCAGGAACACGCCCTCTCAGCTATCTTGCGTGACCAAATTTCACAACTGCATGTGAACTTGGTCGCTGCAAACTTCGATGGCGCATCCGTTAAAATGGCCCTCGCCACCAGAGAGGGTGACCTTCATGAGTTTGGTATCATTTTGTCAAATGTGCTGCTTCGTCATCACGGCATTAGCACTCATTACTTTGGCGCCAATCTTCCAGCCTCGGCACTAGCGGACGCCATGAATGCCCTAAAAATCACGCATGTGGTGTTAGGCAACACGCCTCTTCCTCCTGAGTTAGAAAAGGTTACATTAGGTGAGTACATCCGTGAACTCGTGCATTTGGTGAAACATCCCTTTCAAATTTGGGTGGGCGGAAAAAACACTCAACTTAATTTATATGGCCCCGCGAGCGACCAAGTGGTACTTGTCCCTAGCCTTACTGATCTTGACCAGATGGCCGATGAATTAGTAGCAACACGCCTTAGGACTGCAGGACCCACTTGATGGCATCAAAAAAAATCTCTCGATTAAAAACCGGTGTATTCTCGCGGCAGATGAAACTTGCCAAAATGATTGTCCAATCGGGAGCCCAGGCGGCCGCCACCTCCTTTGATGTTTGGATGAATCAAGACAACAGGGAAAGTCTCACTGAAGAATATCTAAAAAAACAAGCCCGACTTTGGGCTGACGAATTGGGGCAACTCAAAGGCAGCGCAATGAAAGTGGGACAGATGCTTTCTGTTTACGGCGAGCACTTTTTGCCTCCAAAGGCCAATGAGTTTTTGCGCACTCTACAAAAAGATTCACCCGCTGTGGACTGGGCAGTGATGAAAAAGCAACTTCACCAAGAATTGGGAAGCCAACTTGAGGCCCTGGTTGTAGACCCAACACCCATAGGTACCGCATCCATCGGTCAAGTCCACAAAGCCCAACACAAATCCAGTGGCCAGTGGTTGGCGTTGAAGATTCAATATCCCGGAGTCGACAAAGCCGTGCACAGTGATTTGAAAGCACTTAAAACCATGTTGCAACTGGCAAAGCTGTTGCCTAAATCTGAGCGCACCGACTCTTTGTTCGCGGAAGTGAACGAAATGTTAAATCAAGAGATGGATTACACTTGCGAACTCCGCCTCATGGAGCAATATCGGTCGCATTTGGCAGGCAACGAAGACTATCTCATTCCAAAAACCTTTCCTGAGTTTTGTTCTCAGCGAGTGCTCGCCACTGAGTACATCGAAGGGGTCAGCGTGACCAGCCCTGAATTGGGCCAATGGCCGCAAGAGCGCCGCAACAAAGTGGCTGAGATATATCTTAAACTGTACCTTGAAGAACTTTTTTCTTGGGCCTTGGTGCAAACCGACCCCCATGTGGGCAATTACCTAATCAAACCAGGCCCCCACCGTGACCAACTGGTTTTATTTGATTTTGGTGCCACTCGAAATGTGGAACCTGAATTTATAGAACCCTATCGACAGCTGGTTTTATCGGCCGCAAGAAAAGACCGGTCTCAGCTCATGGAAGCCTCAGAGAAAATTGGTTTTGTGCTGCCTGAAGATTCTGATGTTTTACGCCAACACTACATAGATCTTTGTGATTTGATCGTCGAGCCCTTTATGGATGACATCATCTACGATTTTTCAGACTCTGACTTACCTAAACGAGTGGTGCAAAAAGGCCGTGATTTGATCTCTGCGTTTCACCTGCGCGTACCTCCCCACCAAACTATGTTTTTAGATCGAAAACTAGGCGGTTCCTTTACGTTTTTATCTCTGCTCGGCGCTAAGATTGCCCCAAGAAAGTGGCTTGAGCCCTACCTTTAGTTGAGCTCATGCACACTGATATCAAAGGGAAATACTCCGGGATTTGCGTCGCAGGCTTTCATGGATTTCACCCAAATGCGACGACCGGCATCCCATCGAAATCCCATCTTTTTTGCCTCTTCGCGCTCGTCATAGGTCACATGAGACACCACTTCCACATTGGGACTCTTTTGCCGCACCAACACCTCATCAAAATCAAACTGAGACAATAGCTGTAGCATGGTGATCACATCAAAAAGTGCCCGGTGGGAATAGGGATTAAACACACCATAATCGGCAGCCACATGGGTGAGTTTTCTGGATGACACCCGATTCGAAAAAGGAAGATCATACAAAGTGTCGATCCATGGTTTTGATGGATCAGCCACAAATCCACAACGCATCAACTCGTTTTCATAAAAGGACCGATCAAAACTCACATTGTGAGCCACCACATAGTCACATTGACTCACCAAATCCTGCAAACGAGAAAAAGCCGCCACCCCGTCTTCACCAAAGCGGTCTATATCTTCTTGGGTGATCCCTGTCACTTCTGTGATTTCAGGCGGGAGTTGAATATGGGGTTCGGGCTTAATCAATTCTGAAAAAAGCTGCACAGGTCTTCGTCGATCGGTATCCCAAACCACGGCACCGATTTCGATCACGCGATTCTCAGTGGCATCAAGACCGGTGGTCTCAAAATCTAGGCCTAGTATTAACATGAATCCCCCTTTACGCTTAATCAGGCAGATCCTTTTTCTAATGACAAATTCTTCACAATTCAAGATTGAAATTGGTCTTGCACTTCTTGAGGTGGGGCCGAGGGCTTTGACCAAATGTAAACAAGCACTGACACAATCACAGAAACATAGCCCCATCGCGCCCACAACGGCAACGGCACCCAATACAGTGTGCCCGCTGACCCAGCAACAATCACCACGGAGGCCAACACCTTGGCCCGCAACCGGATGACTTTATATTGCTCCCAATCTCGGAGCATTGGCCCTACACGGGGCCGCGTTAAAAGCCAGTGATGCCAGCGGGGCGAGCTTTTTGAAAAAAAGAACGCCGCCACCAGTAAAAAAGGAACCGTGGGCATCACTGGAAGCACGGCGCCAACTAACCCTAAGCCCACAAACAAAAAACCCAAGGCCTTAAAAATATTTCTCTGTATTCTCTTTGTCACCACTGCTAGGAGTATAAATTAAATTCTGTTACGAATCCACTTCGGAGATTAAATGGAATTTCTTCCCATTGGGCATATTGAATCCTGTTTTAAAGAAAAATTTGGCACTCCGAGACAACCTGGTTTAGTGCCTTCGGCCCCTGCCCAGTTGATTTTGCATCCTGATCGATGCCCTGAGGGCATATTAAGCGGGCTTGATGATTTCTCTCATCTTTGGATTATTTTTGTTTTTCATCTTAACTCAAATAAAAATGTTAAGGGCAAAATTGCACCCCCCCGACTCAATGGAGAACGCGTCGGCGTCTTTGCTTCTCGAAGCCCACTTCGGCCCAACCCCATTGGTCTTTCGCTGGCAAAGATAGAAAAAGTCTGTGAAGATAAAATTATCTTAAGCGGAGTTGACATCGTAGACCAAACGCCCGTGCTGGATATCAAACCCTACCTTCCCGAAACAGACGCCCCCCTAAAGGCCCAGGCGGGCTGGACGCGGGTTATTCGTCCGAAGCAATGGCCCGTTCAATTTGGCACCGAGGCGCAAGCCCAACTTGAAAGACTGCAGACGCTCAATCCATCTGTGGACTGGCAAAGTCTCATCACAGAAACCATTCAACAAGATCCAAGGCCACGCATTTACCGAAACACCCACTCCGACGAAAGTCGATACAAGCAAGACTTTGGTGTACAGCTTTTTGACATAAATGTTCGCTTTCGTCTGTACAACAATGAGTGGCACGTCCTGTCCATATCTGGCATGCGCTAATGGCGACTTCCGTCTAGTTTTCACAAATTGTTAAAGTCTTCTCCTAGACCTGTCGAAGAGTTGGGTAAGTTGGAGAAGTTGATGGAAAAAGAACACCATAAACCTGACAGGGAAAATGAGCGAAAGAAAGTGACGTTGCGTGATGACGAACATCAACGCAAACGCATGGGATTTAGCGAATTTTTCAATATCGTTCGCCTGCAGAGAAAGTATATTTACTTGATGGTGGCCATCACTACATTGGGCACCCTCATTGGCCACTTACTGAATCTTCCTGAATTTAAAGCACAAGCCACATTAGTAGTAGAGCCGCCAAAAGGGCCACAAGTTGTAGACATAATGAACCTGCAACGCATGGGCGCCCCTTCTGCCAGCGAACGCATTGATAGCTATTTACACCACCTACAATCAGATACTTTTTTATATAATATTGCGCACCAATTAAAGTTTGACACCAGCTTTGAAAAAATCAACCTGATTGCACCTAAAGACGTCAGTCTGCTCAAACGAAAATACTGGGGTCATTTTATAACCCATGTTATACACAAAAATGTGAAGCTTCCTTGGGATCAATCTCAAGAAAAGATCTACGTTCCCGTAGAAGCCATCGTCAGCTACTTAAAAAGTGTAGTTGAATATGAAACTGACTTTAACAATTTGATTTTTATCAAAGTCACAACACTTGACTCATACACCTCGCAAAAAATTGCCAATACCATTGCAGAAGACATCGTACAGTCATCACAAGAACGCAGCAGCGGCGAAATCACACGACTTGAAGAATATCTCACCCAAAAGATTTCTGACACCACTGCCCGACTGAAAAAATCAGAGTTGGACCTTGTGCAGTTTAAAAAGAAGCACAATATTATTTCTTCGACCCAACAAGCTGACGGCCTTGCCGCTCTCTTGCACCAAAATGAAACCCAGTTAAAAGGTGCTCGACTCCAAATTGAAGAGAACAATAAACTGATCGACTACTTCAGAAAAGAAAGAAAAAACTATTTAAGCAAACTGGCTTCTAGTGGTTCTCAGGCCACATCACTCACTGCTGGCGCTCACATCCCCCTACTTGAAAAGAAGATTGGTGATCTCAAGCGTGAACGAGATTTGATGATTCAACAAGAATACAAAGAAGACCACTGGCGCATCGTTGAAATAGACAAAGAAATTGATCGACATTCTGAAGAATTGGGACGAACTATGCGCGAAGCTCAACGCTCAGGATCAGGCGCCAATTCATTGGCCGCCTCAGAGCAAACTGATGTGGACCCCGAGGAAGCTTTACTTAAAATTAAAGATTTTAAAGAAAAAAACCGCGAACTTGAAGCGCGAATTTCCACTTTAAAAACAGAGCTGGGTCACACCCGTCGCCGCATTGAAACTTTGCCCCGCCTCGAACAGGAATACATGCAACTTGACCAAGCCGTACAGCTTGAATACAGCATCTTCACTGAGCTTAAGAAAAAACTCAGCGATCTTGAAATACAAAGAGCTTCACAGGTGGGCGACATCCGCGCCGAACAGATGGCGTCCCTCCCCGGGGCCACTCCGCAGAAATCACTGATTGTTAAACTGATTTTCTCAGTTTTACTTGGCGTGTTTTTCGGAACAGCCGTTATCACAGCCATTGAGCTGCTTGATCCGTCGGTAAAATCAAGAGACGACGTGGAAGACTGCGGATTTCACTATATGGGCGAAGTTCCCTACATGAGTAAAACAGATATCGTTGGGCATCGGCATGTAAAAGTGGGTTCGCCAAACCTCCTCGTATGCAACAATCGCCCTGAGTCACTGGAAGCCATGGCTTTTAAATATATCCGGGCGCAACTGGAGTCCATTGTAAAACATGGCAACGCGGCAAAAGTATTCACTATTTCAAGTCCCAACCAGGGTGAAGGAAAGTCTTTTGTTTGCAGCAATTTGGCCGTGTGTATTTCCCAACTGGGCAAAAAAACCCTGTTGATCGACTGTGACTTGAGACAACCGGCCGTGGGTCCTTACTTTGACCTGACGGCTCACTTGGGCGTAGCAGATCTACTCAAGTTCAACACCCCTATTAATGAAATTTTAGTCTCAAATGTATTTCCAAACCTCGATGTAATCACTGCAGGATTTGACTTGAGTAAATCCACCGAACTTTTAAGCAGCGATAAATTTCGCCTGCTCATTGAGCACTTCCGTGGTCAATACGACTACATCGTACTTGACGGACCACCGGCCAACGCCGTTGTGGACTCCGCTATTCTTGCGAGTATTTCAGACTTTGGGCTTATGGTTTCCAGTTACCGAAAAACCACGAAAAAACAACTTGTGGATGCCCATAATAAAATCCTGCAACTCGCCTACAAACGCATTTATGGTATCGTAAATAACGTGAAAGCCTCTGAATACATTGTGCCGTATTATGTTCGCCCCTACCACCGCGGATATCATGACCAGGGCCCCACCAACAACGGACATCGCCCTGGCGCTGATCCCGAATTGGCTGACTTTCTTAGCAACATTAAAAACTCAAAAACAGGTTAACTTTTCATGAAGCGGCTGATTGCAATTTTCTTAAGTTTTCTATTTCCAATCAGCCAAGCCTATGCTGCTGACCTCACCACAGGCTTTTCGTTGTCTGATGATATTATTACCGCAAACCAAGGCAGTGAATTTATCTCCGGTCGACGAAAAGGCGCTGTACTGATGAAGGTGAATCTTTGGGGCGCTGTTCGCAGACCCGGCATTCACCACGTGCCTGTGCGCACAGATCTTGTTAATCTATTATCTTATGCTGGTGGCCCCACCTCAGAGGCGCTACTCTCTGATGTAGTGATCAAACGAAAAACTGGCGGGCAAGAAAAAAGAATTGAAGTGGATTTGAATGATATCATTAGTGGTTCAAACACCAACTATTACTCTCTCGAAGCCAATGACATTATCGTTGTTCCCGAAGAAAAAATGTGGATCAACAACAATACTGTGGTCGTTGTGGGTGTCATCAGTACGGTACTCACCATGGCGCTGACTGCTATCTATATCTCAAATCAGGGTAACTAAGCTTTTTCTGCCACAACAAAGACATTATCCGAAAAACGTTGCCCCCCCAACAAACCAAAGGATGCCGTCTGCCAGGTGATGTTTGTGAATTTTGGTAAGACTCCTGATTCGGAGTAATACGTTTGAATATTTTTAAATCCCGCTTCTTTCAATACTCGCTGCAGATCTTGACCTAACAGAGCTGTAATATGGGCTGGATAATCGCGATCTGAAAAGGACACAAAATGCCCCCTTAAAAAAAGAGCCAGCAAAGACCGGAGGCTTTCGTTATTTGGCGTACTCATAATTAAATGCCCACCGGGTCGCAACATCTCAAACCATTGCCGAGCCACAAGCCTCGGATTCTCTAGGTGTTCAATGACTTCCAGTGCAACTACCACATCAAAAGCTTCTGAGGGCAGCCCAGTTTCATTATTTAGATCAAGATGCAGCCACTGAATACTTTCAGGCAATTGACTGGGTCTGGGTAGCAAGTCGGCCCCAGTGACCTTTTGAAATTTTTGTGATTGCCAAAGAACCTCCGAAAAGGCTCCACGCCCGGCACCAAAGTCGAGGGCCTCTCCAGAAAAATCATGCTGTTTTATCAACTGCAGACAACGTTGGTAGATCACATCGTGGCTTCGGCCGTCGCTCATCTCGGACGCCTTCACCCTTTGCTCAGTTAATGTACTGCTCGAACTCACCGGCCTGTTCCTTTTTCTAATCAGGGCAAATCCCAGTTGGGGTGTGAGTTTTTATTTTCAAACACAATGTGACGTTCGTCAATCACTGCAAATTGACTCACGCTCTTTGCAAATCTACTCTTGATAGGTGAGATAAAAAAGTGGAGGCCCCTATCGACCGCAGCGCCAGCTCCGATTCTGTTAAAAAAATATCTATTCTCTATGTGGTCCCCAACTCTGGAGTTGGCGGCGTTGAAACGTTTCTTAAATCCACTTGGAAACACCATGATCCTCAAAAGTTTTCACCTTCTTATGCTGTTTTTCGACCAGGACCCCTCACTGAATGGCTCAGACAGAATAAAGCTCCTGTGTATCAATGCCCCTTTATCCCCCGACTCCGCCGCCCGGATCATTATATAAAAACTGTTTTGTGGTTAAAAACGGTGGCAGAAAAAACGGGGGCCGATCTGGTGCACTCCAGTATGGCCTATGCGGCGTTATTTGCTGGACCTGCGACGTCACTGACAAAGGTCCATCATATTTGGTTTCAACATGGTCCCGTGGGTGGGTGGATGGATCAATTGGCGGCCACCCTTCCCCATAAGTTGCTGTTGGTTAACTCTCAACACACACTTAAAGAACAACAGCGTGTGGAACGAACAATATCTGTTTTTATACCCTCTGGACGGCAAGTAAAGGTCCTCGCTCTTGGAAGCGATGACCCGAGGGACACGCTTTATTTGGCTGATGTGGAGCAAATGAAAAAGACGCTTCAAATCAGCGAAGATGACTTTGTGGTGGGTATGCTCTGTCGCCTGCAACCCTGGAAAGGTGTACATCTTCTTATTGAAGCCCTAAAACACATAAAAAAAACAAAGCCCACTTTGAAAATCGTTGCCGTCATTTGGGGCGAGCCCTTAGATACGCCCTACGCCCAACAACTCATAGCTGAATCTGAATCCTGCGGGCTCAACGTTAAGTGGCCCGGCTTCACGGCCCAATCGTCAACGGCCCTCGCCAACCTCCATGTACTTGTGAATGCCTCCACCACGCCCGAGCCCTTTGGCCTCACTCTAACTGAGGCCATGGCCCTGGGCAAACCCGTTATTGCTCCGAAATCAGGCGGCCCCTTAGACATTGTGAAAGCCCCTGATACGGGTTTATTGTTTGAACCAGGTGACGCCCATGATTTGAGTGAAAAGTTGGTTTTACTGGCAAGCTCCCCCGAACGGCGCAAAGAAATGGGACACCAAGCTCAGCTGCGAGCGCAAAAACTATTTTCTGCCGCACGCATGATGAATGATTTAGAAAATTTATGCCTTGAAACCCTGGCGCAAGGGAAAAAATAAAAACACTGCCGTTACTATGGGTATAACTAGAGTGGTGACCGCGGCCCCCATTGCCCCCATTTGAGGGATTAAATAAGCGTTACCCAAGACATTTAAAATCAATTGAACTATATTAAGGCCTGCCAAAAAATGCGTCTTATTGAGTCGAAATAACATTAAGGTCAATGGGTTAAGAAAAAAACCAAAGGCAAATTGAAAAACTAAAATCTGAAATACAATCACCGAACTCTCGTATCGGACCCCTAATATGACCTCGATAATCCATGGGGCCAACATGGCCACAATAAGCCCGCCAAACAAAACAATAGGTAGTAAGACAAATAGTTTTTTGACATAGTTTTTCATTTCAGAAGTATTTTTGTAGGCACTCACCACAGGAAAAAGCACCGTCATCACGCCTGCGTTGATCACCGGAAAGACCGCCGCCAGTCGCTGCCCCCCCACATAACGAGCCACTTCGTCAACGGAGGACAAAGCTTTTAACATAAGAATATCGGCTTGTGAGAACAAAACATTGGCTACCATGGAAATCATCACCCAAAAAATTAACACCCAATGACCAGAGAACGTTTGAAGCAGTGGCGATCGATATCGCAAAAAGGTATGACTATTGACGACCCCGCCTAAAACCAAACTCACAAGTGGCACCATCATAAACGCCACAAATGCCCAACGAAAATCCAATTGAAAAAAACCTAGTGCCATAACGAGAACAGCGAATTTCATTACAGTCGGCACCACTTTTAAAATGGATAAGTGCCGAAATCTTTTTTCTGACTGAAGTTTAGTGGCATAAAAGCTCGCCACAATCGAAGCCACCCCAGCTACCAAAGTCAAACGAATCCACATCGTATGGGCGGCAAGTCCCTCAAAAAAATAGGAGTTCACGAAAGGGGCAAAAATCCATCCAAAAAGCAAAACAACGAAACTCAGTAATAACTTAATCTGAAAAAAACCATTATAAAGCTTTTGCGATCCTTTATGGTCAGAGAGGATTTTCGGTGAGACAATAGCAATAAACGAGCCCGAAAGCCCCAAATCACCAAACTGAGTGGCAATCATCAACAAACTGACTAAGGGATAAAGCAAAGCGATACTTTCGGTGTCGAGATTTTTTAGTACAACAATAGAAATCGCAAAGCCAAGACCAGCCCGTAAAAAATCAGCCGATATGATCATTGAAACGGCTTTCAGTAAACGTGACCTTGCCACTTCATTGAGCGTGGCCTTGAATCCACTGAACTTCACCGAACCACCTCAATAAATAAGTCTCGATATTGCCTAGCCACTTTCTCAGCTGAGAATACTTTGGCTCTCTCCAATCCACATTCGACAAATTGGTTTCTTGTTTCAACCTGCCTCAATGATCTCTCAAGTGCCGCAGCCCAAGCCTCCACATCGCTTTCTGGAACCACTTGCCCACAATTGCCAATCACAAAGGGGATCTCTCCCGAGTTGCTTCCAATCACTGAAACGCCCGATGCGAAAGCCTCAACCAGCATGCGGCCAAATTGCTCTCGCCAGTTTTTTCTTGTTTGACTAGGGACCATCAGCACATCCACTGCCGGCAATCGCGCGGGCACTTCATCATGCTTCAATAACTCCAGACGCAAACGAGAGGCCCAACCCCGCCGCGCGACCCAATCCTTCAGAGTCTTTTCATAAGGCCCCGTGCCCATAATATACAAACTCCAAGGCAGGTCCTTGGGGAGCTTTTCAATGGCCCCCATCAAGATCTCACATCCTTTGTCTTCAGTCAGACGCCCCAAAAACCCTATCACTGGTGCCTTAAGACCTAACTGTGCTTGCAGGTCTTGTTTTTTCGAAGGGGAAAGTGGCAAAAATAAATCTGTGTCCACCGCCAGTGGGATTTCATATCCTTTCGATTGTGGCATGCCCTTTTTCACCATTTCAGAAAATACCAAGTTGCCACAGGCCACCCATGCAGAACACCAGTTCCACACTTTTTTCTCAAAAAAACTAAAGGGTGGCGGATATTTTTTCACAATGTTCTGAGCGGTCCATGCCACAAAGGGAATATTTTTTTGCCTAAAGTAGCGAGCCAGTTGGTAACCTGAAAAAATATATGGCTCTTCCCACACATGGACCACGTCGAATTCTTGTTGCTCCAAAAGCCAATCTAAAAGGCTCAAATCATAGCGAAATAGATGTATTTTTCCACTCCACTGGACCGGGATGCCAACAATATTTAAACTCGACCCCTTGGGCTCGGGTTCTAAATACAAAGATCTCAGCGAGCCGTGAAAGAACTGCGGAGCCACCACAGTGACAGATAAGCTCGGGTCTGCCGCCATAGCCCGCATCACAGATCGGTTGACGGAAACCACATAAGAATGGCCAATGCTTAAGACTCTGAGTTTTTTTTCCAAAACTTATCCGATGAAATCTAGTGTTCAAAGTTCAATCATACCGATATAATTAAACTTCAACCAGGGAGAACTTTTGTCTGAAGCAACTGGCAAGCCCCATCGCATAGCTGTGGTCATCCACGATCTCAACTTAAAAGGGGGACAAGACCGCTGCACGCTTGAGATTGCAAAGCACTTAAGCCATCAGGTACCGGTGGATATTTTCGCCTACACCTTTACCGACTTTCGTCCTGAGCAGTGGGGCACGGTGAGTTTCCATCCTATTAAACCTTTAATCCGAAGACCCCTGCCGATAAAAGACCTTTGGTTTCAGCAAAAAACGGGATGGTTAAAATCCACATTAGCACCCCATACGCAAGTACACGCGGCTGGCGCCTGCACCACGCAGTCAGATGTTATACATGTCCATTTTGTGCAATCCGCATGGAACGAGACACAGGCAAGCCCCTATCATCAGATGCTTAGAAAATACAAAGTGGCCATGGAAAGGGCCATTTTTACCAACGACAAAAAATTCATAGCCATTTCAAGCAACATTAAAGATGAACTGATTCACCACCTCGACATCAAAGCTGAAAACATCGCGGTTATTCCCCATGGCGTGAACAATATTGAATTTCAGCCTCAAGAATTAGCTGACCCCAATGGTCACGAGCGACAGCAGTGGCGTCACCAACACTCCATTGATGAAAAAGACTTTCACGTGCTGTTTGCAGGAGCTCTCAATGAGCGAAAAGGTTTAAGCTTGTTACTACGAGCCTTAGCCCTTTTTCATAACCCTAAAATTAAACTTTCTGTGGTTGGCGGCGGAAACCCTCAAAGTTTTAAAAAGCTAAGTCGTGAACTGGAACTTTCTGATCGGGTGAATTTTTTGGGGCCGCAGTCCACAATGGCCCCCATCTACCGCAGCGCTGATGCGGTGGTCATGCCATCCATGTATGAACCGTTTGGACTTGTGGGCCTGGAAGCCTTGGCATGTGGAGTGCCCCTTGTGGTTTCTGAAAATGCCGGCGTCTGCGACATCCTCACCAATCAGTCAGACAGCCTCTTTCTTCCACAAAATCCTCAACCTCAAAACATTCATGAAATACTTCAAGAACTTTTTGAAAACCCTGAAAAAGCATTATCCTTAAGAAATGAAGGCCTCAAAACAGCCAGTGCCCGACCCTGGTCACTGGTTGCTAAAGAATATCTCCATGCATTTTGATTGTAATATTTAAAGCCAAAGAGTTCGTGCTACTCTCAACTGATATCTTATCCCGCAATAATGACTCAGTCGTCGCTGGATAACCTCATCAAAACACCCGAGAAAAACCAAAAGAAACTAGACTCAGGGTTATAGAGAACGCCTTCGGCTCCGTATAAACCTACAACGCTAGCTGTTAATGCCGACAATATGGCAAGCTGCAAGGATCGCTTTTGTGGGTCTTTTTGATCTCTCAAACTAAAAAATCCTCGAATGAGAATTCCAAACAAGATAAATGTTAAAAGCAACATACCGGGAAACCCTAGCTCCACCAATGAGGCAATCCAAAAATTATCAGCAAAAAAATGATCGGCTGAAAAATAGGGATCGCGGTTTCTTAACTTCTCAAAAGCACCACCGGCAGCCCCCACACGCGCAAGACCCGCCCCAAAAGGAACCTCTACTAAATACTTGGTGAACCGCTCCCACGCTCCCCTTCTGGCATGGCTCATGGAATCATATTCAAAGGTGGTCAACGACCGCTTCACCGCTCGAACGTTCTCAGCGTAGGAGTCTTCGGCGTAGTTGGTCAGCTGTGGTAAAAAGTAAAAGGTTGATCCCACCAATAGACTTGTGAGGGCAAAGTTATATGCGGCCCTTCGCCACGACAGCCGACCTATGCGCACAAGATTGCCCAGGTAATACATACTTACCCCAAAAAGGGTTTTGAAAATAGCCGAGCGCACTTGGCACAGAACAAGTGTTAGTCCCAAAAATGGAGCCGCTAAGATCATCAACACACGCATGAGCTTCGAGCGATTGTTAAAAATCATATATACGACTAGGGGTGTGACTAAGAAAATCCATACGGCGGGAGCCCCGGGCAAATTAGTCAAACCAAAAGGGCGAAAGGCTTGATCGGCAAACTTTGAAAGCTGAACACTGTACCTAGAGTGTAGAGCCAAAACACTGTCTGGCCCGGTTAGCCCCTGATAAACACCAGTAAATGTATGGACCAACGTGATCCCTATCCAGGGCCAAATAAAAAAGTGTACATCTTTAACCGATTTCACCAAGTAAAAGCCAAAAAAGTAGAGAGTAAACATGGACACATACACTTTAGCGCCCGCCACCGATGAAAATAAGCTCAATGAATAGGGGTGAAAAATATTAATCAGCACCCAAAAAAAGTGGAAGGCAAATAGAAGTGTAAAGGGAGGCAGTCGCTCTGGCTTTCTTCGATACAGATAGTTTTCAATAAGGGCCTTTGCGCAAAGGGCCACCACCAGGATATCGGCCCCCACATGCACGAAGGGGTGATAATTTGAAATCACCTTAAAAAAGCCGTCAAATCCTATATAGAGAAATACAACAAATGTTGCGACTTTGAGCGGTAAAAAAAAAAGCGGCGAGCCCCGAAGCCGCCAGTCCAATCATGGACCAGGATTTGAGATCGAGATAATTAAAAGACAGACCGAGCACAAAAACAATAAATGAAGCTGCGGCAAAAATGTACTGCTGACGTAGATTCATAGGTTTATTCTGCCACAACCGCTCACTATTGAAACTCTCCTAGAGAATTTCTGGACCCTTTTTCTTTTTTAAGAAATAATTGCTGTATATTATGGCAAAACCTTTTCGTCTTCTGATCACAGCCTTCGACTATCGTCCCCGCCTGGGCGGAGTGGCCACCTGCGCCGACCACCTGGCGGAGGCCCTCGCCCGCCGGGATGACATGGACGTTTTAGTCTTAGCCCCTCATCATCCCGACGAAAAGCATCACGACCAAGGTCGACCTTTTCCGGTAAAGAGAGTCACCCTTCCGGACGAGGCGTTTTTAGCTGTCACTCCTTTTTCATGGAGAATTCGACGGGCCGCTAAAGAGTTTAAGCCGAATGCCATACTCAACACCCTGTGGCTGCCCGATGCTCTGGCCACTGCCGCGGCAAATTCACTATGGGGCATTGCCACCCCCTATTACATTTTAACCCACGCCGTTGAAGTTTTAGAATCTAACCGCACACTTAAAAAAAGAATAAGGCAGTCCCTACAGGGCTTGAAATATCGCTGCTTTAGAGGAGCAAAAAAAATTTTTGCCGTGAGTGATTACACAAAACATCTTGTGCATCAAAACACCCAATCACCCCTTGAGAAAATCGTCACTGTATTTAACGGAGTAGATACAAAAGAATTCTATCCCGAAAATGCCTCCAAAAACCTCATAGAGAAACACCAACTGCAGGGAAAAACTGTTTTATTGACCATTTCCCGCCTGGTGCCCAACAAGGGAGTCGATCAAGTCCTGGCGGCGCTGGCAAAGCTCTCTCCCCTTTCTCACTACATGAAGTATTTGATTTGTGGCACAGGTCCAGATGAAAACCGACTGAGACAGCTCAGTTCTAATTATAAACTGGACCGCGTGGTGGAGTTTGTTGGCGCCGTACATCCACAAGATCTCCGAGACTATTACAATGTTTGCGACGTATTTTTGCTAGTCTCAAGAGAGGATCTCAACTTACCGGCCACGGAAGGTTTTGGAATCGTATTTTTAGAAGCGGCTGCCTGTGGCAAACCATCAATTGGAGGAGATAGCGGCGGCATTCCCGATGCTATCAAAAACGGAGTGACCGGCTGGCTTGTGCCCCCCTCAAATCCAGATCAACTAGCCAATACATTAAAGTCAGTGCTGCTTGACCCCGTTGAGCGAAAAAAACGCGGAGATGCGGCCCTGCTGCGGGTGCGGTCTGAATTCACCTGGGATCACATTGCCGAGAAATTCGCCCGCCAGTTTATAGAGGATCAACTGTGAAAGTGGCGTTTTATACCATAGCCACCCATCTAGGCGGCGCCGAACGAAGCCTACTTGATATTGTGACCCGACTGGATCGGCAATCAAATGGCCGTTACACGCCCTGGGTAATTCTCCCGCAATCGGGCGGCCCCATGGTGGAGGTATTAGAAAAAAATAAAATCGAATTTGAAGTACTGCCCTTTCCCGATCAATTTTTAAAGGTGTCGAGACAAAACTTTTTGAATGACACGCTAAAGGCACTCCCTCAGCTCCCCCACATCACTCAATATGTTAATCAGCTGACAAAACTATTAAAAACTTCGTCTCCCCATCTTGTGCATACTTCGGGAATTAAGTGCCATTTGTTGGCCGGCCAAACTTTGCCGTGGCATAAAACGCCTGTGCTTTGCCACCTGCGCGACATCTTGCCGCAGGGTCTGACCTTAAAGCTGCTGCGTGCAATGGCCCGACAAAAAAACTTTCACCTCGTGGCCAACTCGAAAAGCACGGCCCACACTCTCGCCCCACATCCTGCCCATGTGGTTTATAACGGCATTGATGTTCATCGATTTATACCTAAAAAAGGCTCCACATTTAGAGACCACCTCAAGCTTGATGAGTCCACTCCCCTGGTGGGAATCGTGGCCGTTCTAGCTCAATGGAAGGGTCAAATGCAGTTTATCGAAATGACCAAACAACTGGTTAACGAGGGGTCCACGGCTCATTTCATTATTGTGGGTGACCCTATTTATGACACCAGCTCCGACGAAAATTACAAAGACCAACTGACGGCCCAAATTAAATCCCTGGGGCTACAACAACGGGTGCATCTGGTTGGATACATTGATCCACCAGAAGTGGCCATGCAAGGTTTAGATATTGTCGTTCACGCCTCCACAAAACCAGAAGCCTTTGGCCGCGTGATTATAGAGGCCATGGCCTGCGAACGCCCCGTTGTGGCTGCCAATCAGGGTGGTCCCACAGAAATTATTGATCCCGGTGTTACCGGCCTGCTGTACCCCATGGGTGATGTGGATGCCATGGCAAAAAGTGTAAAGCATCTTTTGGACAATCCTGAACGGCGTGAAAAAATAGGTCAAGTAGCGAGGGCTGCAGTGTCGCAAAGGTTTTCCGTTGAAGCTATGGTCGATGGAATTATCAAGGTTTATGATCAAATTGAGCCGTACTAAGTTTTACATGCTAGGTTTTAAAAACTGTAATCTCTTTGATGGGCACCTTATTTTTGCTTATCGACCCAATCTTGCATCAGCTTCTTGATCATTGTCTGGTATTTTACATTATGCAGCTCAGCTTTTTTGCGAAATACTTCTAATAACCTTTCGTCGACCTTTAGGCTGATGAGTTTTGATTTCGAGGGTTTTGTGTGTAGCTTGCGATAGTCTTCCAAAAACCTAAGAATTTCTCTCGGTTTCATTTTTCGACACTGCTCAAGATACTCTTTACTGAAGTACTGGACGGTTTTCATTTCAACGCCTCCAATGCTTTAATATCTTCAAGATCTTGCTTACGGCCCGATTTCTTTTTCATTTTGATGAGGTCGTCAACAGCGAGCACGGGCAAACTCTCAGGGCCCACCTTGACGTTTTTTACACTTAACTTTTTCAAATCTTCAGTCAAAATGATATCTACGATTTTGGACGGATCTTTGTAGTCTATGAATGACCACGCTATTAGGTTTCGATTTTTAATGTACTCCTCACGGAATTGGTAGACTTCCCGCCCAGACACTGGCAGTCGGGGCGTGAGCCCAAGAGATTTCAACGCGGCTTCAGCCTTAACAAATTGTGCCTCTGAAATTTGAATGATTACATCTATATCAACGGTTCCCCGCACAGCTCCATGCAGAGCCACTGCGTACCCCCCAACTATAGCGTAACGAACTTTTTTAGCTTTCAAAGCCCGACAAACCTCGACCAAAAACATGCCTTAAGTATATACTAGTATATACTTATTACTAGCAAAAAAAAATAGCGTAATTCGACAATTATCAAGGCGGCTCTAACAAGGTCAAGCCTGCAAACAGCCCCCTGTCAAATCTGTCTGCGCAACAAATCGCAATACTACTTTGATTTCTGTTCCTAATGGAGTGGAGCCCTAACTGACCTGGCGTAAATCGTTGATCTTTTGTTGTTCTGATAAGCTTTCAAATAGCGCCAAATAACTATTTATCATCTCTGCGGATTGAAACTGCGATTCAAACCGCAGACGCGCGGCTTTCCCCATTTTTGATCGCATTAAATCATCAGATAATAATTTACCAATAGCATGGGCGAGCAGCTTGGCGTTATTGGGTGGCACCTGCAATCCCGTTTCACCATCTGCATTCACAAAGCGCACTCCCGATTCGAGCGATGTTGAAACAACAGGCTTTCCACAAGCCATCGCCTCAACCATAGACATACCAAATGCTTCGCTCTTGTCTATTGAAGGTAAAACGAGTAATTCACAGCCATGTAAAAGTGAAGCAAATTCATTGCTGTCCTCTACCCGTCCTAAAAATTCGATTCGATCGTCGATGCCTAATTCTTTGGCATAGGCCATAAGCGCTGGCTTCTCTGGGCCTCGGCCAACGATAACTAATTTCTGTTCAATGTGTTGCATAGCCTCAAACAAAATATGTAACCCCTTATAGGGCACAAGCCTTCCGACAAAAAGCAAAAATGATCCGAAGCGGTTTTTGTTGTCTTCGAGCAGCTGCTGACCTTGTTCGTTCAGTATCAACGCATCTTCTCGAATACCAAATGGAATGATATCGCACTTGTGGGCATAATCTTTTAGGGTATGACTGTACTCCACATGATACTGGGTGGCCGCTACGATTCTTTGAGATTTATTCAACGCCCGTTTTAGAAATGGCCTATAAAAGGGCAAAAGCCATTTCTGCCTGACAACGTCGCAGTGGTAGGTTGTGACCAAAATGCCACGAAGCTTCATTATACCGAGTGCTAATTCGGCCAAAGGATTTGGCGAGTGCAAGTGAATCACGTCAAAGTCATTTGCAATTTCAATCAGGCGTTTCACGAATGATAGGCTTAATGGTTGGGATGCCAATACCCCCATATGAGACATTCGCTCCACGTGAACACCATTTATTGTTTCTTTATCTGACCGGCCATCTTCCGAATAACACAAGACTGTGACATCATGCCCATGGGCCACCAAGCCCTCAGACAGATCTCGAGTCACCGTCTCAATGCCGCCGAGATGGGGGTAATAATATTTGCCCACGTGTAAAATACGCATAGAAACTTATCGGCAAAATTTTGTTTGGTTTTAACCGCTAAGCGCCGTTTCTCAAAAAAATCAAAGAATAGGCACACACCGACTTTAGACTGTAGTCTCTGTCTTTTAAAAAGCTATAAATTCGACTGGGCGCTTCGGGATGACTCAATGTATATTCGTGATCCTCAACCACCACGACTTTTGGCCTGTAGGATTGCCAATCCATAGACTGCAAAACTTCAAGATCAAAGTTTTCCACATCTACAGACAGAAAATCGATTTCACGACCTTTGGGCACATGAGTATGAAGCAAGTCCCTTAATGGGGCCACATTCACCTCAAGTTTTTGTTGAACTTCTACTCCTCTAGCCTGACAAACTTGCACGTATTCTTGGGAGAACGTATTACATAGGGGATCCTGCATTTTGTAGTAAACAAGTCGAGAAATCTCTGCCCCCACCCCACAATTGAGGTTTGTGTCTCGAGGCCGCATCCGTCGAAATAGTGAAATCACATCCGGATTTGGCTCAATGTTTATCCCTTGAAATTTACGACGACGATAGAAAAAGTAGGTGTTTGAATAATGCCGTGGGTGAAATGCCCCCACATCCACAAAAAACCCTCCGTACTTGTTGTCTAAGAGATAATTGATAATGATGTCCTCACCAAATTGTGAATAATGTAAGCTGGCCCAACCACTGACGTAGTCGTTCCAGGCTTCATACAGTCGCCGGTGATATTTATCTGGCACCATACCTTTTACAATATCTCGAATCATGACATTTTCCCCGCTGCCGGTTTGAGATATCAGTATAACGCTTCCTTTGACCTGAGTCCGGTCCAGTTTATAATGTTTTTATGATAAAAAACGACTCTCTCCACAGTTACTTTCCCATGCTCGATGGCATTCGGGCTATTAGTATCATTTGGGTGGTGTTGCACCACCTCCCCGTCTCGGTTCCGCCATGGCTTGAGGCCATACGACTTCGCGGGGACCTCGGAGTTGAGTTGTTTTTTGCCGTGAGCGGATTTCTGGTGACGCGAAGCCTTTGGCAATGTGTAGAAAGAGCCCCTGAGAACTCTAAAAGAACTGTGCTCTATGATTTCTTCATTCGTCGAACCAGTCGAATTTTCCCACCCTATTATCTCACCCTTTTGGGACTGACGGTGGTGGCTCTCGTTGCCGACAAGTCCCTTTATGCAAAACTTCAATCTGTTTCTGACATTATCTGGTCTTGGCCATTGTATCTATACAATTATGCGAAGTTTCACACCGCTGGCGACATACCCGGCGCACTTAACGTGATGTGGTCTCTCGCATTTGAAGAGCAGTTTTATATATTTATTATGTTAGGATTTGCCCTCTTCAACAAAAATCTTAAAGGCCTCTTGCTTATGACAGCCCTAGGCTCGATTGCTTGGAGAGGAACGCTGGCATTCGCTTCTCCTGAATCCATCACTCCTGCGCAATTGCAGGTTTATAGCCACTTAAGAATGGATGCCATCATTTGGGGATGCCTAGGGTGGATGTATTTCAGTCATATGGCTGCATGGAAATGGGTTCGAAAACCACTCACTCTTTGGCTGTCTCTAGCTGCCGCTCTGCTCACTGCGGGATTGCACCATCTTAATGAAGATGTGTTCTATTGGTCTTTTATTTATACCCTGATTGCACCGGCATTTACCTTTTTTGTGTTGTTGTTGGCACTCAATAGGGACCATAAATTAAGCCGGTGGCTGTCAAATAAAATTCTAGTTGCTGTTGGTGTCGTGTCATATGAAATCTATCTTGTTCACCAAGTTTTTGTCGGCGCGTATGTTCGGTTTGGATTTAGCAAACACCCTTGGCTCTACATTTTGATAGTTATTATTTCAGCAATTTTGGCAGCCCTTCTGTTTCACCGATTGTTTAGCAAACCCGTGCAAAAATTTATCCGTAAGAAATATAGCTCTTAGCCAGTATGTCCCATGAAAAATGCGCATCATAGAACTGCACAATGGGCTCCACGCCCTGCTTCTTTTGTTTTAGTGGCCACCCTTGCTTTAATGCATGAGTCATCTGAATTGAGAACAATTTCGGCTCATGATGCAATAGAGTCATAAAGTTTAAACCCTTAAACAACTCATCTCCTCGGGCCTCTGTTGTCGACAGCACCGGCACACCATGCTGAAGTGCTGCCAACATTGATGCTCGTCGAGTGGTGGCGCCGTCAATGAAGTAAGCCACAAAGCCGTCCATGATTTGTAAAGTATGACTCACCTCCTCGATACTTAAAAATCCCGTACCCACAACAAACTTTTTTGCCGACGCCTGTAACATGGTTGGCAGGTTTTTTAATATATCTTCTGTGGTTGCGCCGACAAAGACCAGCTTTAATGCCGCTCCGCCGGACGCCAAAAAATCAGACAGAGTCTGAATAATGAGTGGATAGTTTTTTGAAGGGTGAAAGGTGCCAAAACACCCCAAAATCATCTCGCCATGGGGAGCGATTTTTTTTCGCCGCTCATTTTTTTCTGCTTCTGAGATTGGGCTCACAGTGACATTAGAGCCCACAGGTAGATGGAAAACCTTGCGCTTTAGTCCAAAAAACAATTTCTTTAAAAACCGCGTGTTATAAGCCGTAGATCCGTAGAGCTGATTCGCCGCACCCCCACTGCCGACCAACATTAGAATGTGGGCTGAGAAAATCACCAGGGACTTCAAATCACCCAACAGCGGATAATGCAACTCATGATACATCACTTGCAATTTTACCCGTTGAATCCAACGCAAATACCAAAGAAAAAAAATAAAAGAAAAGTTAATCCCGCCCCAGGGCCCGTACATGGTGGGGACATACTGCACTAGAACTCTCTCAGGTTTAGATTTTTTAGAAAGAGTCTTAAAACACTGCCTTAAATGCCAAAATTTCCATTTACCAACAATGGGGAAAATCCCCTCCCACGACTTTGTCGCCTCAAAGATCTGGTCATTGTTGCTGGTGAGCACCTGAACAGAGCCTTCCGGAAGCTCGCGCTTAAGAGCTTCAAAAAACTCATAGGTGTAACGACCCAGTCCATCTTCAATGGGAAAAAACTTAGGTGACAAAATCAAGGTGTACGGACGCATATTTTAATACAATACCAGGGCTCACTATCATTTAGGTACTTTGTTCCAATATCAGTAGCCCAAGGTTTCGCGCCGCACCAATGTCGTCAATTACCCAAATGTCCAAGGAAAATGGGCCAAACTCGGGCTATTCAGGTGGTATTTCTAAAAAGTCGGCGACCATGTTAATAACTGTGACCTCTCAAGTGGATACCACCAATGCCAAACCCCTAATCGCGACTCAAAGTGTCGGAGGGCCGTTTCCTGCCCGCGAACTTGCTGGGCCTGTGATTTACGCAAGAGCTGCACTTTTTGGGACGCAATATCCACCGTGCCTTGCCAGCCAAACATTTCTGAATACAAAAATTTGTGTCGGGGCAGAAAAACGATAAAAGTTAACTGGTCAACAAGACAAGAACCATAATTTTATGCTCAGGTACAATATTCTTGCAAGTTTCCTTGCTCATCCCGCCAATTCTAAATCCTAAAATTTTGCCCGGGCAGACAGTCGATGATAAATTGCTGACCAACAAGCCCAGAAACATAATTTTCTGCTCAGGCACAATATTCTTGCAAGTTTCCTTGCTCATCCCGCCAATTCTAAATCCTAAAATTTTGCCCGGGCAGACAGTCGATGATAAATTGCTGACCAACAAGCCCAGAAACATAATTTTCTGCTCAGGCACAATATTCTCGCAAGCTTACTTGCCCATTCCACCAACTCTAAACCCTAAATTTCTGCCCGGGCAGAATATTCAAACAAAGATCCTTCATTTCGATTTTTCTCCTCCATCAAAAGGTGCGCTAGTTCATGGTGAGCTGGACACAGCGTAATCAAATTTTCAACACTGAGCTCACCTCCTTGCAATACTGGTACACGGTGATGCAAATGCAACCAGCGTTTAAATGGGCATTTTTGTCCTGATGGGTAACGATGCTGACATTGACGTTGGTCCCTCAGATTAACCTGATGTTCAATTTCTTTTGGAATAGCAAGGCGATCTCCATTAGCACTGATCGCCGGACGAGAAATTTGCGGGGATAACCCTGCTATATGTTGACGTCTTTTTGCCATTTCGACGGGATCATTTTTTTGCAAGAACAGGTCGGCCATTTTTTCAAATACAGTTTCCATGGATTCGGCCTGACCCGTTGAACTTGATATTAGGTCTTGAACTCTTACCAGCTTTTTATAAACGTCTTCACTCACTGGAGTATTCATTTCGATCACGTCAGAAGTAAGGTAGTGACTTCGTTCACCAGGCACTTTTTTCGGGTTGATCTTTGCCACCTCTTTTTCTAGTTCGGCTTTGGGTAGAGCGGCAGCCTTCAAAACCCACTGTTGCTCACTATCTGCCGGGATCACAAAAAGGACTCGAGCGGCTTTGCTTGGTGTAACCCTCTTCTCTACGAGGGCCGACTCTAGCATACTATATTTACGAGTGGCTTTTGCCAATCCCACATACATATAAGCTTGGGACCGACTCAAACGAAGACACTGAACCGCGTATTCAAATAACGAATTGTACCCACACCATCTATGCACCATATTGTCCTCGACCAGCTGCAGAGTTTTGATGAGATTAATTTCAGAACTTTGTAAATCAGATACAGCGGCTTCGGCTTTCTTTTGGATACGGCGAAATTCTTTGATGTTCAGAGATCGCTTAGCTTCGCGAAGATTCTTAAAGCCCATAATCACTCCCTTTTATAGTTTAGGTTGTTTTTTACGAATTCCTTTATACACCTAATTTTCGCAGCGATTTTTTCAAGAGGGATCATCCTGCAAAGAGAACACCTATTAAAGCGACGAAGTGCCCTTTTAGGGGTGCTTTTGGGCACCATATTCTTTTTTTGAACGTTCGACTGATTATACTTTATGGCAGGCCATTTAGGATCGTCGAAAAAGCTGTCAAATATTTTTGTTAAAAAGTATCTAACTTAACGCCAATGCGCCAAAAGGTGAGTGGCCCCCTGATTCAAAATTTGTGACTCACAGAATCTTGGGCAAATCGCTCGGGTATCAACCTCTGAATCATAGAACTAAAAACTTCCTGATTTCATTTTCTGCCCGGGCAGAAAATGTATCTCTTGTTTCATTTTTTTATCCGAATTCGATCGACCAAGACCTGTTCTGTTCGTGTGGATATTAACTATTGATTTTGCCATGGCCATTGCCTTTATCCAAAACGAACATCGCAGAAAACCCCCATCGGCAAATAAGAGAGGTGACGAAAAATCGATTTGCATTCCCACGGCAGCTGGCTTTTTAAGCCCTTTTTCATGGCAACCAATGAAATCACTTTAAGCTGGACACCAAAGTAAGCCTGTGAATAAACCGTTGCCCAGCTTCCAACTCATTTTGAGAGTCGAGTTAAGATTGATTTCATGTGGTTTTGATGGAACTTGCCTCTCAGTATTTGGTCGCTTAGACTTTCCCTATTCGGGAGGTGTGAGTGGATAAACTGAAACCATATTTTGTTTACTCAATAATTGGCGGAGGAGTGATGCTAGCTGCATTGCTTGTTGGCGAGGAGCTACATGGCCCTATTTTCAACGACTTTCTACACAAACCTTATCTTTGGATTTTTGCGTTTTTAGAAACCCTTTTCTGGGTAATCCCGTTGACCTGGATAGCTTCTGTTTTCATTGATAAGTTTCCAGAAATCAAAGGGGCCTATCTTGCTGGTCTGTCTATAGTTTATTGGGTCGCTCTATCCGTAGGTATTTTTTTAATGTATCAAGTGGTTATTGTAAACACAAGACTACCTCTTTGGAGTGAAGCCAATTTGGGCCTTCCCTATCTATTTGGCTGGTACATCCCAGGGGTGATCACAATATTTTTATTTTCCGCACTGTCACCATTTGTCTTTGAGCGAAAGAAAAATAAATAGTTCTATTATTTTTCTTTTTCCTGCCTGACCCGACGGCCTCGCACAAGTCCAAATTCACATTCCCCACTAACACATCGAGTCGCAGGCCGAAACAAGGTTCCTAAACTCCTCAGAATTCGTTAACTTTTAGAGCTCAAAAAAACAGGAGAATCATTAATGGCCCATGGTAAGTCCTTTCGACCCTCAGATTTTCAAGCCCCTTTGCCAATGGATAAACTCATCGTTAAAAATCCAACGCTCAGTGATGAAGCTGTCCCGTTGGATGTTGTGTTTGTGGGTGCTGGACCGGCCGGGCTTTGTGGCGCCATCGAGTTAGCTCGCCTTGTAAAAGCAGATAATGAATCTGGCGGTGGCCTTGGCGAAATTGAAATTGGAGTACTTGAAAAGGCTGAAAGTTTGGGTGGCCACACTCTCTCTGGTGCCGTGATGAATCCAAAGGTTCTTCAAGATCTTTTCCCCGAAAAACCGCTTAATGAGCTGCCCCTGCGGGGAGCCGTTCAAGGCGACAATGTTTTTATGCTCACGGAAACAGGCAAAGTTCCCCTTCCCACCCCTCCTACAATGAACAATCACGGCAACCAAGTGGCCTCACTTTGTGAAGTGGTTCGTTGGCTGGGACAAGAGGCTGAAAATTTGGGTGTGAATATGTTTACTAGTTTTCCCGCCGACTCGCTGCTCATGCAAGGCGGCCAAGTTGTTGGCGTTCGCACCACAGCTGCCGGCCTGAACCGCGAAGGCAAGGAGACAGATCAGTACATGCCGCCTACAGATATTGCCGCGCAAATCACCGTACTCACTGAAGGAACCCGCGGACCACTGACTCAAGCTTACTTAGCGGAGCAAAAAATCACATCCCCTGCCCCTCAGATCTTTGCTTTGGGCGTGAAAGAGGTTTGGCGAACAAAGAAAGTTCCTAAAAACGTAACCCATACCCTGGGATGGCCTTTACCAAAATCTGCATTTGGCGGAAGCTGGATGTACCCTATGGGTGAAGATCTTGTATCTATTGGACTGGTTGTGGGACTTGACTACAAAGAACACAACCTTGACGTACACCAGATGTTGCAGTCTCTTAAAAAACATCCCCTATTTAGTGAATACCTTGAAGGTGGTGAACTGGTCGAGTGGGGCGCAAAAACTATCCCCGAGGGTGGACTAAACGCTTTTCCAGAAAAACTTCATGGCGATGGATTGATCATGGCCGGTGACTGCGTGGGCATGGTGAATGTGCCCGCCCTTAAAGGTATTCACTATGCCATGCACTCTGGGGTTCTCGCCGCCCGCGCCGCATTTAAAGCATTAAAGGCTAGCGATACCTCCGGCAAAACTTTGAGCAGTTATGATAAATCAGTAAAAGACAGTTTTATATGGAAAGACCTTCATAAGGTCAGAAACATGCGGCATGCTTTTAAATCAGGATTCTATTTGGGAGGCCTAAAGGCCGCCCTCATGACGGCCACTGGCGGAGCCTTCCCCGGGGGTGGGCATGACCATTTGAGCGACGGTGATGAAAAAAAAATATTCAGTACAAATCCTGATGAAAAAAATATTGGGCTCAGTAAAGTGGATGCTGTTTATCAATCAGGAAATAAAACCAGAGATGATATTCCTCAGCACCTAATTGTAGGAAAAGACATCTCTCCGGAACTGGCAGATTTTTATTCTCACATGTGCCCCGCCGGCGTTTACGAGCGAAAGGGGGATCAACTTGTAGTTAATGCCCCCAATTGCGTGGACTGCAAAGCCACTGATGTGCTTGGCCCCCGATGGCTACCCAGAGAAGGTGGCAGCGGGCCAAGCTACACTCTCATGTAATTCACTCGGCCATGGCCTCGAGTAAGACTTCAAAATAGTCTTGCGAGGGCCAGCGGCCAGACTGATACCGACTGAGAGTATCAACTCCCAACTCAAGAACGGCTTTTGACACTCCCGAGCCGTCGACCCCTTCTTGCCCAGACAAATAGGCCATGGCCAACTGAATGTCTTCCTCGCTCGTGGCATCTAGAATTTGCCCCGCCTTCAAACCGCCTATTACTTTCGACGCGATGGAGGCCTCATTGAGGGCTAGATATCTGACTCCAGTGGTTGTATCCACATAGATGTATTCATCAAGATTTCGGCCATCTTGTGGCAATGCTCTTAAAACTCGCAAAGACCGCAGCAAGTGCCGCACTTCTGTAGACACTTTCTCTGATTTGCCCAGAGCCTTGAGCTCTCGGATCACTTGACTACTAAAGTCCACCCGACCCGAAGGCAGCCCAAAGAATTTCGACACGCTTTCTGACAGTGGCTCAGGAATTTCATGGGCTACCGACAACTGATACTCACCCTTGAGCGAAAACCCTTCACCCTCTTTTGTCGCAAAATGAATCACGCCTTGGATTCGATCAAGGACGACTGACTCTACGACGTCCGCAATCTCGCTTTTCAACTCGGGCATTTGCAGGTAAGTATCTTCGTATTTATCCAAAGTGGTGTTGCCAAATGACGTGCCTAGGAGAAATCTTGTAGCCAAAAGTTTATCTATCCAAATTCCTCGCACATCAATCTGATCCACATAGGGATTAATACTATTGGGGTCTTTTTTCGATTGAAACCAACGCCCCCCTTGCCCGATCACACTGTAGCCCGGTGCCAATTGCACGTTTTCAGAATCAAAACAACTCACCGCCTGCGCCGATAAGGCTTGAAGTGGTGCTGAAAACACTTGGTTTTGAGCGGACTGATGAACCACGGCACAGGTCAAATTAGGAGTTTTTATCACCTCAGTGAAAAATTTTGCAGAAAGCAAAGTGGCCTGCTTGAGATCTTTCAGAAATTCATACTGCTCCCACACCGGCGAGTTATCCGGCAAGCTAAACATATTCTTCACTGTTTCATATCTTTCAAACATCATCCTCAAGTTCATAAATTGTCCATAGACAGAACCTGCATGGGAGGCATCTTGATAGAGACTGAAATGGCGTCGTTCATTTCGCATATAAGCTCTGGCGTATCTTTTGTCGTAGCTTTTGATGTAGTGGGCTGCAATTTCTACTAAGCTGGTCCCCTCGTCAAATCGATTGCAATTGGGGTTGGCACCTACGTGCTCATCGGTGCAGTACTGATAGCCCTTAATATCTCCAACATCACCGGCCTTCCACTTTTCAACACTGACATATTGTTCGTCTTTAAGTTGCACCTCTTCTTTATAGGCATATCGAAGGGCTGCCACATCGTACTTTCCTAAAATCGGAAGTTCATTTATTGACGAATAAGCATAGTCCATAATTGAACTGTACTTAAACTCGGATTTAAAACCGTAGTCACTAAGTTCTCTGGCTGAATAAAAATTGTCTTTGTCTTCAGATCCAGCAAAATTATGTCTCAACCCCAGATTGTGGCCAAACTCATGCACTAATGTTGGCACCCAAACATGGGGGAGCAGCCGTTCAATAACTAACTCTTGCTCATCATCTGAAAGGTCTTTCCATGTTTTAAGTCCCACTTTAGCGATTACCTCGTCAATGCCACCATCAATAGCATGATGAAAATTAAAAAGCTCTGCCGGATAGTTCGACGTTCTTGACAAAAACTCAATCCGGTCTTTTAGATCAACTTTATTTTCTTTATAAGAAAGAGCGTCGGTGGCCACAGCTTTGAGCTTTCTCTCGTCGAGATTCGACTCTACGAAATCTCTCTTGTTTGATGACCAACCCTTAAATGATGGCGGCCCTGTTCGTGAAGAATCGCCTTGAGGATGATTGACCGCTGAGGACGACGCCATTAGAGATTGAGTGTTTTGTGCGTTTTTGATTTCGTTGATCCGCTCAAGAATGATATCATTATAGGTGTACTTAATGTACTTTTTGATTGTGCCAAGATACATGACAGTGCGTGCATGAACAATTTCTCCAGTCATTGGGTTTGAAGCATGTGGACCGTACCCGATAACTCCACTAGCCTGTGGATCTTCTACTAGCACAATAGAATTAAACCGGATATCTCCTGGGTCGACATTCGAATCATGATCTCTTAACTCGATCTGAATCTCAGCTCCTGCCTTGACCAGTGCGGCATTGATTGTCTGAATTGCACTTTTGGTGGCTGTCTTAATGTTTTCATATTTTGGATCGGTGAACGCACTGCTCAGGTAATAGACCACGCTTCTTTTTGGATTCCATCGATCCATATATTGTTTTTCACCATCAATAACATCATTATTGTCTACACCTAGCGTGCGCTTTTTTGTTGAGAAAAATCCGAAGGTTCTCTCATCAACGGAAGTGTATTCATAGGGCTTGTAATTTTTCGAAGCCAGCGCGGACAATTTCGCAAATGAGTAATGATATTGAACTTTAAATGTTAAATCCGACAAACTTTCTAAACCGTCAGAAGCACAGTCAATGGACGTTTTAAATGTCTTTTCAATTTTAATGTTTAGAGAATCTTGATCAATTTTCATATCGGCATCAGAAAATTGAGAATCCACTTCATTATAACATGAGCTAAAAAGGTTCTTTAATGTGACGGGAAGAAAGTTTATCTCTTTAAGAGCTAATTTAGCTGGCTCCAGCTTGAAGAAATTGCGTTGTTCCCAGGTTAGAGCACTATTTTGCTCTTCTTGATGTGTGCATTTTCCGTAGGCATCTTCGCGACACCGATAGTCCACATGCTGAATAGGGATAGACAATACAGGTTTTGCATTAAGATTGTTGGCTTGAAAGCGATCGTCCGCTTCGACTTCAATCACGTTAAGTGCATCTTCAGAAAACACAAACCGCACCCGCTTTGCATCTCCCATCCAATAGGGACGAGAGGCCGCTGACGTGCGTGTGGTGTTAACGGTGCTCGGCACATACAAGTAGTCCACTTCTGTATCAATCATTGATTTTGACACATCATCAAACTTGTCTTCAACGGATTGATAGGGAAGCTCTTTTGTACATCCGACGATGAACAGGAAAAAGGCCCCTACTAATTGTGTTTTACCCACGCCCCCTGACATACTATCCTCCCCTATTTTGGATAATCTCTAGAACCTTTTCGATATAGCCCCATAGTATTGTGCTGAATACTGGTCGTACCATTTGATGGTATTGCGAGACCCACTGGCATCTAAGGCGTTGCCACCACTTGATAACCCTATGGCAACTTTTGTATTTGAATCCGGCGCAAAGGCCATACTTTGTCCGGCTGAATACTGAGAATGAAAGCTCCCCTGATAGCTCACTCCAGATATATACTCGAAACTCAATTCCATTTCCCAACGCTTGCTGAACTTGTAGGCTAGAGATAAGCTTTCGGCGGCCGAATATTCAATATTACCTATTCCCTGTGACGAACGATCATACAAGTGCCAGTTTTTTTGAGCTTGAGCCGCTACAGAGGCCGCCCACCGGCCTTTTTGATAAGAAACTGTGGGCACATACGCGATGCCCCCTCGGTACGAACTTTCATCATATTGCTTTTTGTAAGTGGGCAATGTCACACTGAAGCCATGTGTGAGTTTTGCTGTTCCTATCACCTTTTTTGATTTTGTTTTGACCCCCAATACGGCATTTGAGATGTGATATTCATCAAAGCCGCCAAACTGCTGAATCATTGAGGCCACAGCATAGACATCCATTTTGTCGCCTCCTCGCATTAGCGACAAAGAAAGCTTACCGGACCCCTCATGATCCTGTGACTGCCACTCGTAGGCATTGGACATGGCCAAAACTGTGGCCGTCACAGACCATTTCGACTTTTTCAACTTCGCCCCAGTACCCATGGCGCTACCCAAGTCCCCCAACCCTGTGGCCGGACAAAATAACACCACGTAACTCGTGAGCAGAACAAATAAAAAACACTCTTTCCCCTCCCCCAAACGCATAGTGATGAAATCCTCCCCTTCGGACACGGACCTTGTAACAAGGTCGCAAAGGGGACTTATTCAATTAAAGTGCCAAAAAATCGGTGACAAAATGGCGCCACCAAAAGGTATCGGATTACATTTGGTAGCGACCAGGCGTCATTTTTCGTAAACTGGTAGCTATTCACGACGATTGAGACAGAGACGATTGTTATTGTTGATGACTGAACTTCAAAATTTGCCACCAAAAGGTGTCAAAAGGTATCGGATTCTCTTCGGTAGCGACTCGGTATCATTTTTCGTGAACTAGTGATTGTTCACGATGATCGAGATAGAGACGATAGTTATTAATAATGCCTGAACTTCAAAACTTGTAAAAAAGTTCCTAACACACAAGATTCAATACCTAATTTTTGCCTAGAATTGCCAACATGGCATCGTTTATAAAAGTCGATGATCCCTTTGCAGGCATTTCAATACCCCAATCAACTCTACCAATCATAACACATACTTGCTACCAACGGGAATCCGATACCTTTTGGCAATACCCCAATCAACTCTGCTGATCATGACGCATACTTGCTACCAAATGTAATCCGATACCTTTTGGTATTCGGCTTTGGTGTCGATGTCGAATAGCTCGGGAAGATGAATGATGTGTCCTTGGGGGCGGAGGAGTTCTTCTAGCTCTTTTCTTGTGTGCTCGTAGCTGTAGGTGACACCCGTCCAAATTTCCTGAGCCACTGGTTTTGAGGCGGCAAAGAGATAATACCCGCCGTCCTCTGCGGGGCCGATGACAAAATTCTCTCCTGATGGGGACAAGCTCTTTGCGGCATCCGAAAGTGTATTTGTTGGCATATGCGGGCAATCGGCTCCGATTAAAACAACTCCATCATGAGTATTAATCAGATCAGAAAATATTTTGTATTGGCGCTCCCCTAGCCCACCCATCCCTTGATATATAGTTGGGAACTCTTTCCAAAGGGGATGATCACATCCGCTTTCTTCCGCCACCGCCCAAAACGGAAACACATCAGGCTGAGATTCTGCAAACTTTTTCACCTTCATCGCCGTTGTGGCCACACTTTGAAGGTAAAACTCAGCCGCCTTTTGTGCGCCAATACCCTTAGCTAAGCGAGTTTTAATATCCGAAAGCCCTGGCGTTTTCACAAAGATGGCCACTGCAATTCTCATGGGCGTCGCACTTTCTCTTTAATAAGATCCAGCACGTGGGGAGTGGCTTGCTCCACGGTCAGTCGCACATGATTCCATGTGGTGTGGGCCCAGCCAGAACGAGTGTATTTTCTTGCGCTCGTCTTGATAAATACGCCCACCGATCGAACTTGGATCCCACCTTTATGAGCCTGCCAAATCAAGTGATGGTCTTCAGCACAACTCACGCCTTCATCGTATCCGCCTAATTTCCAAAAAATGTGTTTCGGCAAACAAAAAGCCTGATCACCAAATGGCATTCTCAACACTCTTGAGCGAAACATCACGCCCCAATTATTGAGTTTCATGAGCTTAGGACCATCATCACCAAAATGAAGGTCAAAATAACAAAGTGAAATGGGATCTTCGATCAAGGCCCGACTTAAACCAGACAATGCCTCTGCCCCAAACCGAGTGTCAGAATGGACAAACCAAAGGTAATTATTCTTTGCCATTTTCGCAGCGGCATTCATCTGCTTGGCTCGCCCCTTTTCTGAGACGACCCAATGAATTGATGCCTTCAATTTGCCTCTGACTCGATTCAACAAATCTTCATTGGGCTGCTCTGGGCTTGCGATCAAAATTTCACTTTCTGCCGGTAGATCCCGCAAGTCCAATAGCAAACGAGTCCACAGATTTTCAGCCGGCGCCACCGGCACAATCACCGAAACTTGCTTTAGCACCTCATCTCTCACGCCAAGGCTCCACCGCACGAACTCCCCGAGCCGGCAGCACATCCATAGCAATGATCGCCCAACGCGATGGGCTTATCTATGATCTCAGTGAGCGATTGAATATCCCAAATAGATTGTTTTTCAAAAGCCAGCGGAAGATCTAACATTTGGTTGAAATCACAATCATAAAGCTGCCCGTCCCATCCCACGGACACTAAATTTCGACACATCACTTCCTCTGCCGCCTGTGGATTAAAATTATCTAAGAGAAGCTGCATGTAGTCTTCAAGGCGATTTTGCCTTTCAAGATCATGCAAAAATCTTTTGATCGGCATATTCGTGATGGTAAAAAGGTTGTTAAATTCGATATCAAAATGATCTTTCAGTTGCTGTTTATAATCTTGTTCGAGTTTTTTTTGCTCTGGAGGCAAAAAAGCACCTCCAGGGTTGTAGACCAGATTTAACAACAAACCGGTGCCGGATTTTCCGTAACCCAAACTATTAAGCCATTGCAAGGCTCGGATGCTTTTATCAAACACACCTCGTCCGCGCTGCTTCTCCACATTTTCCTGTGAGTAGCAAGGCAGTGACGCTACAACTTGCACACGGTGTTCTCGTAAAAATCCCGCCGTGTCCTCTTGCCCTGGCTCAAAAAGAACAGTGAGGTTACAACGGTCGATCACCTCCTTACCCATCGCCCTCACAGCAGCCACAAACTCGAAAAAATGGGGGTTCAACTCCGGCGCCCCACCCGTAAGATCCACAGTGTGAATGGAATCTGAGCCTCGCAAAAGTTCAAGCAGTCGATCAAAGGTGGGTTTTTCCATCACTTCCGTGCGCTTTGGACCCGCCTCCACATGACAATGTAAACAGGCTTGATTACACAACTTACCCACATTGATTTGAAGTATTTCAATGGGTCGACGACCCAACGACACCCCGTGTTTTTTGGCGGTCACTGCAAAAGCTGGCAATCCATCAACTAACCGATCCACAAACACCCCATTTGCTAAAGATAAACGTTCACCATTATGAAATAACCCAAACACAAATAAAACAATAGTTTAAGATTTATTAAGGTGGGCATAAATAAAGAATTGACTCCCCAACGGCTTGCCGTAACGGCGTGTCAAGAGGCTGGACAGAGCTCCATCAGCAGAGAAAACCACCTCATCACTCAAAATCTCCTGAACCGATTGAACTATTGCGATACAGGCTCTTCAGGAAATAGAAATTGCCGGTACTTGTCCTGGTGACTAAATAGATCCCCTTGCGTGGCAATAGACGTCAGGTAATTGCTCAAATCTACAAGACTATCGAGGGCTGCTTCTGCCGCTTGCTGACGAATCACTTGACTAGGATCTTTCAAAGAAAACCCCAACGTAGACAAAGCTTCTGGAGGGGCCGCAGCATCCGCAGAAGTGTCCTCAAAAGAAAACATGGTCACAAGCTCCGTGGCCAAATCAGTGATCTCACTGTCTAAATTGGCCGCTTCTTTTTCATCCAAACGATGTCCAAGAGGCAAACGATCTATCCAAGCGTGCCAACGCTGCTTTCGAGACTCCAACCAGTCTAAATCCGCCGGTTTTCCCCACTTATGAGGGGCTGTGTCCACAAAAACAGGCTTTAGCACATCATCAAAGTAAAAATCCACGGCCTGATGAATAAAGGGTAACACGCCATCCGGCAGCTCGGCTATTCGATTAAAACCCTCATCATTAAATAGCTCCTCAACAACTTGAGCGTATCCTTTTTGGTATTCGTCATTACGTTGAGCTATATACTTTTCAAACTCATCGTACACACTCTTCTTCCACCAAGACTCAAACCCACCTTGCATTTCTTTTTCATCGATCTCGTAGAATAACGCTTCCACGATACCATCGTACTGACGAGTCCCTTCGCGATTAGAAATATTGTGATACAGGTTGTAGGCCGCGGTGGGCGGAATTTTATCACTCAAACCCACTTCACTGAACTCGCTGGCATCCACATAACCCTTTAGATCGCGACAAAGTTCATCACCCGATCTTAAAGGAAGCCTCGGCACCTCATAACCATCAGACAGCCACCAACTCCACTTAAAACCGGCGTTCTCATTGACTGATGGCCCACAAATGGATTGGGTTAATATATAATGAGTCATATTTTCCATCGGCATGCCATTGACTTCGTCCGGATGCCATCTCATGTCCACGCCAAATTTTTGAAATACGTTGGAAAATGAGGCGAGAAATTTCTGCCCTGGACCGAGGGATTTTGGAGCCACAATCAATTGACCATCCGCTTCTTCCACTCCAAACATATGAGGGTTTTCCGAACCAGCGCCCAAAAACGGACCTTCTGGATGGAAATACACTTTCGTGGAAAGCACTTTTGCATTGATCGCATGAGCCGAACAAAACGACCCTTGCTGACACGATTTTGCCTCTAACTCACGACGTAGTTCAGAAACAGCTTGAAGAGACTTCTCTAAGTCAGCCCGGCTCACCAAGTTTGCAAATCTTCGAGCAAACTGAATGTCTGCTTTGGTCCAAGTGATTTTTTCATCTTCACCTGGCGCACGCGGCACAAGACCTCGCACCTTCAAAAGCTGCAGTCCGCGCACGGTCTCTTTATCCAGTTTTCCTGGCAAAAGGGTGGCATAAACCCACAACCCTAGTTTTTGTAAAAACCGAAGCTGTTTTTCATTTAAATCGATATCTTCAGATTGACCAGGGTCCGCCGAATAATTCACAAGGCCATTATCGTTTAAAGTGATCTCCGAAAAACTGTCTTGCTCCAGCCCATCTAATCCCGTTTTCACAGCAAATAGGGGATGCGAACGAAAGAGTGGTTCATTGGCATCTTTATTAGCCAACAAAGTCTTCGCAGAAAAATGTCCAAATGAGTCCTTTCCCACCACTAATGGCTCACTCACGGCTTTTTTTCTTCGAGAAAACACCTGATCGGCAAGACTCCAGTAAAGTAAATCAGCGGCCATCATTTTATTGACGGCTCCATAGGTTTTTTCTTGCCAAGACTTTAACATGGCATCCAGAGGCTGAATTCGGTAGCCGATCCATGTCTTTGCCCCTTTGAGAGACTGCGGAATCGACTCCGCATAAATCTGCATGGGATCACAATCAGTGCAGTTTGTATCTGGTTCCCACTGCTTGCGCCTTAAACTCATAATCTGCTCGCGAATAGCCTGCTGACTATCACGCCAGTCCTCGCTGTAATTTTTTGAGTAGCGTACATGATCTATGCCCATGCGCACCACCTCCGACACTACTAAAAACGCTGCCAGATAGCCCGAAGTTATTAAAAGAGCCCGGCCATTCCAAACAAATCGAGATTTTTCTAACAATGAAGTGACATCCACACTGGGGCGAGCCGTTGGCATCTGGCCAGACACCCGCTGGCGCACATCCCCTGCCTTCTCAAGCAAAGCCGGTAAAGCATTGATCAATCCTACGGCAACCAATGGCACCACAGTGGCCCACACACCTTCAACAACAAACTCTTGAAAACCTTGATCGCATACTTGCCCCAATCGCTCTCGCTCGTAAGGACTCATGGGTCGGTCCACGACTTTTGATTGAAATGCGGAGACATGTTCCGTAGGTTGGGCGAGTTGATTGATACGTGCATACTCTCTGGTCAAATCCACACAGGCATTGAGGTACGTACCCATCTGATAAACTGTGTAAGCAGAAATAGCGCCAGCCCCGAAAGACCAAAAATTGATACCTCTCATACTGCTTTGTAAAATTTGATTGTACGCCTGGGGACTATAAGCTTTAAGCTTTTCTCCGCTATGACTAGCCAGTTGGTAGACCATGCGGACGTTGTCATTCAACATTTTCGCCTGCAGATGATCTGCCCCTGACTTACCAGCTAAGAATGATGCAAATGCCAAGTGGTACGTGGGTTCGGCAAATAATTTTATATTCTTCTCAAAATGCAATGGATCTCTGTCATAGGCCGTGGTCATCTGATAGGCCGACCACGCAGACAACAACGCCATAAAGCCAGCCGACACGGCCCCAAAGGACATGGCGCCGCCTCCCACCTTCTTTAATAGCTCCGACGGTTTTTCGTCCGAGGGCACATGGGGGGCTCGCAAATACAAATCCTGCTTTTGGCCGGATTCACTGAAATACTGAAGTCGCACTTTTCCGTTTTTGTTGGCTTTCCAAGTTTTTAAAGACATCAACCGAGGGGTGGATACTACCAATCGACCCTGAGGCGCTTTATACTCCAATCGAGCATGGGGATCGCGAAGGGCTAAAGCCGCTTGATTTCTGAGATCAAGAGCCTGTTTGCCAAAGTCACCTTGATATTTTGCAATCACCTGAAAGTGAGCCCTTAAAGACAGTCGCAGGGACTCTTCACTCACGGCCATACGCTCACGGGCATTTTTACCAGCATGGCCAACGCCTGTTTGTTGTTTTAACAAGGAATTGTAGGCCTTCTCAACTTCGCCGCCCTGCCCTGATAAATTGAGACCGGAGGCCTTTTCTAGCAAATAAAGAGATGAACCTGCATCGCGGTACAGTTGCTGGAACCGGGACGACTCTATGGGCTCAGCCAACATTTTTTGAAACTCTGCAGATTGAGAAAAACCACTCTGCAAAAGGGCTTTCGGATTTCGTCGTAGCGAGTCGTTTACGACCTTGTCTGCATCACCCGGTCGAAGTCCGAGTGCGCGATAATAATCAAGAGAGTTTCCATTTGCTGATACACCTGATTGGTACTGAAAATCATGGGGCTCTGAGACCACAGCAACGCCCATAGTGGGCCACACCAATAGTGACTCCACCACTAGCATTATTGAAAGGCTAAAACTCCAGAGCCGACGAGTGATCACTCGGATACCCCTTCTTGTAAACGCGGGGATACATCCATGCGAACAAACTGAAGCTCATCATCAACAATCACCAATCGATAAATGTAACCTTCTACAACCTCACCGGCGTCCTTGGCATCATGTAAAACTTCACTCACTATTTGATCTAAATTTTCAACGGCTCCCCGAGCACTTTGTCCCTCTCGAAGAAATACTCGATTTGTTAGGTATTCAAACACCTCATCAGAAACACTAACTTCAATATTTGCGGCCTCAAACTCATCAAACAATGATCCGCCTTTTCTAAATTGAAGCTGAACCAACTGCGCAGTTTCTTGGGCATCAAGGCCTCTATAGTGAAAGATCGCCGTCATTCGATCCAAGAATGGGTCAGTGAGTTCATGCGCTCCCTCAGCCAATCCACGGGCCTGCTCCGCCTTAACTGCATCTTTTAATATTTGTTTTCGTTCTTCCATTCTCAAATCATAGAATCCAGGGGGAGGTGTCCAATCTTTGAGCGTATTGGCCGTAGCCATCATCATTGCTTGATCGGTAATCATCTCGGGATCAATTTGCCGAGGCGATTGCAAGCGACCTGATTGAATCCAATCCAACAAAAAGTTCTGCAATGATGGATGGCCCTTTTCCACCTCGTCCAATAAAAGAATACTACGTGAGTTCTTAGCAAATGCATTGTAAAGCTTAGAACCTTCTTCATAACCCACAAAACTAGGGGCCGATCCTCGAAGCATTGTGACATCAGATTCACTAACAAAGTCACTACCTCGCTCTAAAACTTCTTTGGCACCTATTACATCAATAAACTGCCTCACGGTTTCTGTTTTCCCCGTACCGGGCACACCTAAAAACAAAAACGATGGCACTTTATTTCTGGCTCGCCCCGATCTCCATATTCTTGAAACCTGTGACCAAAGCTCATCAATGGCGACGCGATGCCCAATGATTCGACTTTTATGCTCTGCCTTTAAGGCCTCAATTTCGTCTTTTGAGATAGACTTCATCACATCTGATTTCTTCACATTAAATTGTTTAACCAGCACGTCTGCCAAATCAGATTTAGTGAAATCAAGTAGATCTTCGGTGGTATATCCAGAGGCTTTCACCAACCCATCTATTTGCTGGCGAAGGGCCTCTTTCTCTGCCGATATCACTGTCCCGACAATACTATCACCGGCGCCGCCCACGGAGCCCGCGCCCTCTTTCTCGGCACCTATATATTTTTTAAGAAGCTCCACCTGTTCAGCGAGCGCTTTTCGACGCTTTTCCAATAACTCCACTCGGTCAGAGGCTATTTTATGCTTTTTCTCAAAATAGGGTCGAGACTCACCCGTGTCTGGATCTTTAAGCCGACTCGATTCAAAATCCAAAACTCCACGAGCGTCGCTAATTTCATCGTCCAAATCTTTGAGCATTAACTCTGGGTGCTGCAACTTCGTTCGTCGGCCCACCATACCGGCTTCTAATAACCACAATGCCCACCCTGGCTGAGGCTTTCCAGCTAAAAACCGATCACTGAGATCCACCACATCAAGCAACATCTCATCACTCACCTTCACCTGGTGCTTGGTTTCAAAAGCAGAGAGTTTGTCTTTAAGAACGCTGTAAATATCTCCCTTTTTTAGAGATTTCAATGTGACGCTAGCAAAGGAATTGGTATTCTTACCCGAAAGCTCCAAAATCATTTTTGGATTCTCTGTTCGAAAAACCACCTTTCCGCCGCTGGATTGAATCATCTCAAAAGCTTCCATGGCCATTGATTTCTGGTGTTCAGGCAAACGGGCTAAAGTATCAATGGAGTCCACATAAAAAATCGTATTCTCCACGTTCTTTTGCATGGCCTCAGCCATAGCTTTGATAAAAGTATTGAATTTTGAAAGGTCTTGCAGACCGGCGGCAAAGTTCACCTTGTGAATTCGGCGTCCATTGAGCCATGGATCAAGCAATTGTTTATCAGCTAAATCCTTCGCCAAGTGTTGGACCAAAGAGTTTCGGCCCGCCTTATCGCCGCCGACCAACATAATAAATGGATACCTATCATCCACAAGTTTTTCGAGAAGCTGCCGATAGGGCTCAGACTGTCCCACAACACGACTGTAACTTTGCGCTTGTGTCGTCATATCCATCATATAGTGCTGAACAAAAGTATCATTAACCACATTGCGCAAACCATCCACTTTGTTCAACGTGGTCGCGCCATGGAGAGGTTTATCCAACCCAAACTTGTTTTTCTTGGCTCCGGGCAGCCAACTGCCAAATGACTCTGTCAATTCTTTCAACCCGGCACTGGCAGAGCCTGAATAAAAATTCACTCCCGACGCTAGTGCAAGACTTGCCGCAAAGATTAATATTTTTCTTTTATTGTGTGGCATGATTCCACTCTCCCTGAGACATTGGTGCCAATCGTGAATCCACATCACCTTCGTTCAGGTGTTGATTCACTGGCTCTTCATTAAATTTTATTTTATTTTTAGATTTCAATTCAGAGTTCATCGACACCCCCGGACCCAATTTCTTAAATTGTGACCAACGGTTTTTCGCAAGGCTCACTAAATCGGTCACTCCACTGCCCGCACCGTACAACAACACTTCCCAAGCCATGCTATCGCCGAGCCCATAAAGATCTGTGACTGTTCTCAATAAATCTCGATATTCTACCGATGCCGCCACTTGCTTAAAGGCCTGATGATAGCGGCCTGATGTGATGGTCAAAAAGGTAGAGTTAGCTCCTATGCCCGTCAACAAACCTATAGCCACACGGCCCACCGGCGTTTTACTCACCAGCCGTCCACTACCAATAGATACGCCCACCACTGCACCAACAAGAGATAAGTCTCCAAACATTTCATATTTTTTGTATCTGGCCAGCAAATCAGACATGAGACCGATCGCCCGATCTTCGGCATAATTCGGGCCCACAATTTGGGCAAATGTTTCAACCTGCGGTGTAAAGGCCAAAAGTAAAAATAAATCTGCATCACTGGTACCATCAAAGAGGTTTGAGAAGAGTTTCTCCTGCATTTTCAAAGAAGAAGCCAGCGCTTCAGCCAAAGAAAGGTAAAGCGAATCATCCAGTTCACTTGCGCCCTTTTCAGGGCGAAACCAAAAAAAGTAAGGATTCTCATTAAACACAGAAAGGTAGGCCTCAAACATTTGCTTTTGAAAAAGGTCCTTTCGCGCAAAAGCCGCATTTTTGGCGTAAAACAAAATACGCCCTTTTAACTCCTTAACTTCTTTGCCATTCACCCACAAGGAAGGGGCCTGTGGAGTCGTATTCGCCCCGCGCTGATCGGTCCACCGAGTCTCCTGCTCGAGCACTAGATCATCCACATACTTTTGAAAAGCCGCCTGGGCCGCCGCGGTCTCTAAGAGTGAAAGTGGATCCATCTTCGGAATACCTGGCAAGTCACCAAAAAGATCCACCGCCCACCGATCAAAAAAGTGCTGGGGATGGGAGTGAAACTGCGTTCTGGCATCTTTCATCATCAACTGCGCACTTTCAGCCCGAAACTGGGGCCGAGCCAAACTGAGAGCCACACGCATTTTTGAATACTGGCTGAGAATTTCAGGCATTTTTTCGGCCCATTTATGACAATCTGACCCCCAGGAGCGCCACTCACCATCTTGTAAGCACTTAATTTCATTGCGTAAATCAAAGGTGCTGGACTGGTGCAGGCCGCGAAGATGCTCGCGAAATTCCATGAGAAACTGGCGCTCCTCATCGCTGAGTTCGAGGACCATTTGGGCCGCCACTTTCACCACCATATCCTGACCAGAAGAGCCCGCCTGGGCCAAAGAAGCCCCCATGAGCCAAGACATCAACGTCATCAGCATCAAAAAATTTCGAAATTTCCAGCAGTTAGCGGTCATATTTCACCCTTCTCCAACTCTAGAAATAGCAAGAACGATACCACCAGAATCAATTAAATAAGGTTTCAACCCCGCCATTGACCCCTTCCATGAATCCCTGGCCCAAATCTGTCACCGCTCTGGCAAAAAAAAAGCCACCCATTAAGGTGGCTTTCTTCAAACTCACGCCCGCGAGGAGGGGCGAGCGTCGTCTTTTTTTCAACTCTTATTTTCCAGCACATGCTGAAGCAATGCGAGTGGCGTTCTTCAACAAGCCCATTTTGTCTAAAGCATAAATCGTGGCGGTGGCCGTATCATGACCAGCCTGACGATAGCTGCTAAAGTGAGTGAAGAGTTCTTTTGCAACCTGCCGAGTCTCGCTATCTAAAGTGAAAACCTCGTTGCCTGTAGCTAGTGAGTACAATGCTAAGGATGCATTTTTCTTGTCTTCTTTTGAAATTTCAGAGGCCAATAAGTCTTTCAATCCATAGCTGGCATCGATATAGGTGCCGAATCGCCCAGCATCTACAGCTTGAAACTGAACCTGACCATCCAAGGTACGAACACTCTTAACTGAGGGAAGATCGTACATGTACCCGATGGCTTCAAGTTGAGCTGAGAAGAGGGCGTTCATCTCTGCATCATCAGCCGTGTTGGAATCGCTATTAATTTCTTTCATTTTATCAGTGATTTTAGAAATCACATTAGAAACTCGAGCGTCGCTTTGAGAAGCTACGACTTTATTGAGGTTATCAAGAGTTTTAGTCATATCGCCGGCACCAAAAACACCAACCGCTTTAGGGCTACGAATATAATCCGCCAACTTGGTTACAGTGGCACTGGGTCGAACCGATTGTACAGGTGAAACACCAGGTTTAACTTCAACACGTGCGGCTGGACGGGCCATGGCCACGCTTCCCGCGAATGCAGTAATAGCAGCAGTAAGGACTACCAACATTTTCATCTTTCTTCCTCCTCGATGACGATGTCATTTGTATATATCACCGAAGTCCGCGTTTCTACGGTAAACTCTTCGGCGAGAAAAAATTACAGTTCAATAAGCCGTAGCTCGAAAACACCTATTCATGCTCTGTGCCAACTCAATTTAGCAGGCCCGACCTTCTATCTGGGGATTGATGCGGCTTTCCGTGTCAATGGACTGTACAGCCATGACAAATATTGCAACGCACGTGTAAAAAAGGGGCCCCGTCGGCCCGATTCCCTTTTTAACGAGTCCCAGAAAATGGGCGGTTTATTGGGATTCGGAATGAGTGGGGTTTAGGTTTGGGCACTCCTTATAGCCTGTTGACGCTATTAGAAGTATAGCTAAAAGATTAGGCACTGACGCTTTCGGATACGTGGTGAAGGCCTGTGACATCGACATCACTGAAAACCGCAAGGTGTACTGCCGTATGATTAACCATAGAAAGCCGGTGAAAACATGACCGCCAATACAGACAACTTTTTGCAGGACCCAAATCCCTTTAATATTTTAACTCAATGGATGAATGAGGCCGCCAATTGTGGCCTAAAAGAGTCCACCGCAATGACCTTAGCGACAGTTAGTTCCCAAGGTCACCCATCTACCCGAGTTGTATTACTCAAAGAGATTCGACCTGACGGTGTGGTATTTTACACCAACTACCTAAGCCACAAGGGAAAAGATCTTGAAGGCCAACCCTGGGCTGCCGCTACACTTTATTGGGATCCTTTATTTAGACAGATCAACCTTAAAGGTCGCACTGAAAAGCTCCCAAGGAGCGAATCACAGAGCTACTGGAAACTACGGGCCCGCGAAAGTCAGATCAGCCAAACAGCCTCAAAGCAGTCGCAGCCGGTAGACAGCCGAGCCACCCTTGATACAGCCTACGATACTGTGGAACAGAAATTTGCCGATCAAGAGATCCCCTGCCCCGATCACTGGGGTGGCTACTTGCTAAAGGTCGAGGATTTTGAGTTTTGGATTGGGCGTCCCCACCGTTTCCATGACCGCTTTCACTACTGGCTAGACCAGGGACTTTGGAAAAATGAGCGGCTTTACCCCTGACCTTTAAACAACAACCATTGTCACCCCGTAAACCAGATGCAATAATATTGAAGGGTTGAAGCCAGTCTTCCGAGCTTTGAGACCGGCCAGAACCCCGCGCCCATGGGTCGACACGAGTGGCCGCATGTCGTCTTCGGATTGCGTCACTTCGTGCCGCAACCCGGATACGCCATGCACATCGTGAGACCCATGGGCGCGGGGTTCTGGCCGGTCTCAAAGCTCGGAAGACTGGCTTCATCGGAATTACTCCCGGGGGGATACCATAGCTAACATCGTTTTGATCGAGCCGGATGCTAAAGTCCGCCGCGAAATGATTCAATACTTGAAAGAGCTGGAGGAACCTCACACGGTGCGGGAGTTTAGCTCCTATGACACTTTTAAAGAGCTCTATTATGTATTAGACCGAACACCATCCCGGTCAACTGACGATATCTCTTCTGAAGATGCCACTGAACCCGTTGATGCTAAGGTCGACGAAGTGGAAGATGAAGATGACGGGGCTTTAAAAAAATTAAGTAACATTGACCTTATCATCTTTCGAAATGACGGCATTCGTGACACCCCCGCCTGGGCCATGGAACTTGAAAAAAACCTAAAAACATACAACCTGTGGCCCGAAGAAGGGTTCACTAAGCTTGTGGCTACCAAGTACGAAGACGACGGCACGGTAAAGGGCAAACTGGTTAGCCCTCTGATCAACGACCTCATCTGTCTGCCGATCGATCGCCTGATTTTCTTGCAAAAAATGGAAATCGTTTTAGCTCTGCCCAAACAAATTTCACCAAGTTTTTTGTTTACACAAAAAGTAGATGCTGAAATTGAGATCTCAAAAAAAACCAAGATTGTGAAACTCTCTGACCTCGGTTTTGTGGTGGACAATGCCGTGCCACTGACAAATGGTGTGGGCAGCCATTTTTACTTTAGGTTCCCTGGACACGAAGAAACCATCGAAGTCTATGCCAAATCCATTGCCTCAAAACCCAATCCTGACACTAAAGGCCGTTACTGGGTTTACTTTATGTTCTTCGGAATTCATCGACATGCATTGACGATGATTCGAAAATACTTAGCCGAAGATCGTTTTTTCAAACCTCTCAAAAACCAAAATGCCGAGGATTTTGAATTTAATCCAGACAATCTATTTATTTCGGACGAAGATCGCCGACCTCGAAACATTGCCATCATCGAAGTGGAAGAGCGCACAGCCGAAAGTATCAGTCAGTCCATTTTAAAAGAAATTGGTCCCGTACAGGTTTTCGTGGAAGATTCCTACTACATGTTCTTAAAGCGGTACTTGAATCCGAAACGAGCCAGCGCAGATTTTGAATCAGCTAACGAACTGATGCAGGCTGAAGATATCTATAGTGACATTCTCAGCTGGACAATCAATAAGGACACTCGAGAGCTGATCACTCTATTGACTCCCCCAGACTCTAAAGAAAAAAAATCTGATACAGAACCTGTAGATACCCCAACAGTTTGTGGGCATGCCGTCGAGGATTTATTTAATTCTTCACGGGGTTGGATGGAACTGTTTGCCAATTCCGAAGCTGAAACACTGCTTGAGGAAATATTCAAAACTCTTTCGGTCAACAAAAAATCAGCTAGAAACATCGGGCTTCAATATGCTGATAAGTCCGCGCGAATAGGGCAAGTGGAAATTTCTGAACTTGAAGACCATGAATCTTTACAAATAAACATTAAGCTGCCGAATCAAGCCGAAATTGAGGCCTATTCTACCTATCACGAGGCCACATCGATAGACATGATCGTGGTCAATCATGTTTTTCTGCCAGAGAATGTTGATTCGTGGATCGACAACGTGAATGAACTTGCGGGCAAAGCTGGCCTACTGCCGCCTTCTGGAAAAATCAAGGTCGTTGTCATCGCTCAAGAAGCTGAAAGCTTTCCTGTTCGTCGATATATCGACAGCAAAGCCTACGGCTTGCTATTCAAACCTGTGGTGAACTCACGCCTGCTGTTTCACATTTCTACGGCCCTCAATGCTTCTTTCACACTTTACAACTTTACGAATATCGGATGGAAAGAGACTTCTATCGTGGCCTATGCCGCAAAACCTGTGCAATTAGAAAGTCTCTCTGAGTATGGCGCCACAATAAAACACCCCAGGCCATTTTCTGATGGCACATTTCTGTACTTGCATGGCAGTATTTTCGAAAAGGCTCCTGATCAGAACCTCTGCGCTAGGGCCTATAAAAGCCAAAAAGATGAGAACAGCAAAAACAGCTATCACTGTTCATTTTTATATTTTGGCATCAACGAGTCATTTTTAAAATACACGCGAAGTTGGATTCGCGAACTTTATGCTTCATCTAAAGAATAACATTAAAAAGGCCAGGTCTGTGAAACGTATTCTTTAAGTTCGGACACCACTTGCCGCTCTCCATTTAGTAGTGCACTAATCACGTGCAAAACGGAAATAAAACCCACCAGTTCGCCCGTTCGCTCTATGACTGGCAAATGTCGAATTTGCTTACTGTTCATTAAACTCAAGCAGTCTTCCACCGATGTTTCTGACGTTACGCTCACCACCGGCGCTGACATGATTTCATGGACAAGAATTTTAGATGACTGTTTGTTTTCAAGCGCTACTTTTCTCGTGTAATCCCGCTCTGAGAGAATTCCTAAAACCTTGCCGCCTTCTACAACGGGTAGAGCCCCACTATCAATCCGAGCTAAGATTTCAATTGCTTCGTACACAGTGGTATCTGGTGAGAGTGTTCTTACCTTCGGCATGTCCAAAGGCAGCAGATCTTTTACCAATAATGCCATTAACGTCCCCCTTTATTTATATTCCCGCCCCAACGGGAAGTTCCCTTCCGATAGGATAGCGCACCCCGACAAATTCCCAAAGTATTCTCAGTCATTAGACTCAAATTGAGATTTCAGCTAAGGGTAGAGTGCTAAATCGAAAAACCCAGGTAGGGCCCCAATGAATGATAAAAAACCAGAAAAAAGTCTTCAAGAAACCTATGCCCCCAATAGTATTTGTTTTGGCTGCGGACCTGCCAATACTAAGGGACTAAAAATTCGAAGTTTTTGTCATGATGACAACACTGTTGCTGAATGGTTGCCAGAGTCTCACCATGAAGCCTTCCCTGGCATGTTGAACGGCGGCATTATTGGTTCGCTTCTAGATTGCCATAGCAACTGGACGGCCGCCATTAAACTAATGAAAGAAAATAATTTAGAGCAACCACCCTGTACTGTGACCGCCGAATATTCAATTAAACTTTTAAAACCCACACCCTCAGACAAAAAGATTCGATTGAAAGCGCGGCCTGTGGAGGCCACCGACAAGAAGGTCGTTGTGGAGGGTGAGCTATATTCGGGTGATGACCTTTGTGCTACCTGTAGGGGTACATTTGTGGCCGTAAAACCGGGGCATCCGGCCTATCATCGCTGGGGATAGAATATCCGAGATTGGAAGCGTTGTTTTGATGCCTCAATGAACCCTAAAAAGGCCACACTCTTTTTAAGCAGCTTCTTCTGTGATTTCTGGCAACTTCGCACCGCAGTTGCCGCAGAAATTTTGACCAGCCTCAAAGGGCGAGTTGCACTCAAGACACTTGGGTTTCTTTTTGACTTTTCTAAGAGTTACATCCTCTTTCATGTCAATAAACCCTTTGTCATTCCACTTATCTATTTCGTAAATGATTTGCCAATAGGAGTGCAGGCGTTGGAACTCTTCGCGGTCAAATGACATAAATACACCCTCTTCACGACTTTTGCGCTTAATAAACAATCCTTTTTTCTCAAGGACGTTAAGGTGGGTGTCTTTAATTTCTATGGCATACTCCTCTTTAAGATCAGAAAGGAGTTTCGTATACTCTAACTCGACGGCGCCATTTCGGTCTGGCTCTGCGCCATCGGAGAGCTCCACAAAGGCCGCTGCCACCTGCACAGCCAAGGGGTCAACATAAATCACCTCGGCTCGGCCGGCTTTGAACAAGTTGTGCTGATAAAACTCACCGAAGAGTTCGATGATCTCCATATTGTGAATTCTAATTTCAGTGATTTCCTCTTCGAGGTCTTCTTCCAGTTTTTCATGTTTCAATGTAAGATAACCAAGCTTTGACAAGATCATCAGGACATTTTCCATTCTCTGATGCGACTCTAAAAACATACGACTTGTATAAATTTTAAGACTGTTCCAGCCCACAATGATATCGTTTTCAGTAAATCGACTGGTGTCGATATTAGACTCCTCTTTGGGTTTGCCAGGAGTGAACCCCTTTGGCTTTTCCACTTCTGGAGATTTGCCCATTCGGTGGGCCACTAAATTTAAGGTAGCAAACAATCGCGGAATAAACCGTTGCGGGCAAGGGCGCGGATCTTGATCCATCTTAAATGACCGAATGGTGTTCCTCCCCCGCCGAATTTCATCAGACATGGCCTTAGATAACAATTTAATGGCTGCGGGAATCTTGTGCGCTTGCGCCTTCAGTACGGCCACAGGGATTTCAAGGGTTTTTGCCTCTGTGGACACCACGGCAGTGAATGGCATTTTAGCATTACCAAAAACAGCAGCTTCACCCAGAATTTGGGAGTTCGCCACTTGATCTAGCTCAATGTTTTTACCGCCACGCTCAATAAGAAGTGTGATGCGGCCTGACTGAATAAAATAAACTTTATCCAGAACATCGCCTTCTTTAAAAAGGATATCGCCCTTTTTAAACACCTTTATGCTGTCGCTCACCCGTAATCCCCTTTTCTACTCAACCCTTGAATCGGCAGAACCTAGAAATTAATTGAGTCCGAATCCACATTTCACTAATGAAACTCAACGTTTTAAGGAAGAATAATACTTCTCCAAGACCTTCGTCCGCAAAACAATACGTGGGCCCAGGCAACCTGACTGTGGCACAGTGAACTAATGAGCTCAGGGCCCCGACTAAAGGTAAAAGACCCCTGAATGACCTGAATTATTTGGAATAGGCTCGCTCAATCCATTGAATACTTCTTGAGACCATTTTGCTGCACAAATCTTGGTGTTGAATGCCAAACTCGACGAAATCTGTAAATTTCGGCTCTAGGGCAATACAAAATTCGAAAAGGGCCTCAAATTCTCCCAAAGACATCCCGCCCTCCACAGGAAATGCTGAAAACTTGAAGTCGGTAGGGTCAATTACATCTACGTCTACGCTGAGGTAAAATGGATTGGCTTCGATAAAATCTCTAATTCTAGATTTCACCTCGTCAAGATTTTCACCACAAGCAACATACTTTACCTTTTTATTCATTTTTTCCGGCTCATGCCGTAAACCCAAGATGAGAACTTCAACCTCATGCATATGCACCAGCCAATCAATGAAACTGTAATGGGAAAGGTGCTGATTAGTATAGGCATCATGATGGGCATCAAACACCACCAACTTCAACTTCTTTGGTGAAAGAAGCGACTTAAAGTATAAAAATGAATAGTAGGTAAGCAGATGTTCACCGCCCACCATCACTTTCGGCTGTTCAATTCCCATAAGCGCCTGAAAAAATTGATCGAATGTTCCGGGATTTGAACCTTTCAAATTCACAACCTTCGCTGACAGCAACGACTGTTTTTTAAACAAATCATACATCAGAATACAAGACCGAGCTGAAATTTGTTTTTTCGAAGTCCCGTCAAAGGGCACGAATAAAACGGACATCAATTAACCCTTTCGAAGACGAGTATCATACGCCACGATTTTTCATCATCTAAAGGGGCCTTTTCAAAGTTGCCATAAACATGCTTAAGGCTCAGGCCACCGCCCACGCTTTCTGCAAAATCCTCGAGTGTGTGAACTCTTGCGTTAAATGTTTCACTAACTACTGAAGTCTTTCCGTTTCGTACAATTTTCATTGACACCAAGGCGTTGTAGCTCTGGTGCAACGACGAGGGAGTGTCTAGGGCCATCCATTTAAATGTCACATTGAAATCTTCTTTTCCCATGGTCCACTCGCTCATGGTCGTATCAACAAGGTCTAAACTTTTAGGATGGGCCGCCTCCACTACGTACAACCCACCTTTTGAAAGGTGATTCGAAACTGCTGCCAAGTGCAACTTCAAGTCGTTCAGTTCATGAATATGACTTACGGAATCCACCATGTTTATTATCAAGTCGTACTTTTTATCCAGTGAGAACCGAACCATATCTGCCAAATGGTAATTAATTTTTAACCCATTTTCTGAAAACACCTTTGTTGCATATTGAGCCATTTGAGTAGACAAATCTAACCCCTCAACTTCGAGTCCTCTTTGAGCCAGCTGAAGCCCATGACTCGCCGGACCAGCCGCTACCTCAAGAGCGTTTTTAGGCATCTTACCCGAAAAAAGGCTCAACACAAAATCCACCTCGGATTCATAATTTCGATAGCTAAACGCAAGATCATAAGCCTCAGGGAAATCGTAAAGTGATTTAGTAGATTCCATTCTTGTAACTCTCCAAGTAGGCAATATAGTCACCTGTTGCGTTTTTACTAAGGTTGCAGTGCAATTCATCTGGCGAACTGGCATCGCCATGGAGCAAATAGGCATTAGACCGACAGCCACCTCGACAGTCACGAGCCGCCGGACAAATATTAATATTTTTGCACTGAACTCCGCGGTACTTTTCAAATATACTTCCGTTTTCCCAAACATACTTCAATCCTTTACTGACAACATTATCGGATGAAAAACTGCTGCCTTCCGCAGGGGTCATTGTCGGGCAAATAACAGCTTCACCATTATACTTAATGTACATATAGAAACTGCCAACGCCACAATGAGGTGCAAGATGACTCATTTGAATGGGGGAGTCGCAAACTTTGGTCACCGCACTTTGGTTGCCAAAATTTTCAACAACAAATTTATAGAACTCCTGATTTGAGAGTGACCATTCTCTATCTACCAGCGCACGGCCAGCCGGAATCAGCCTATCCAAACCGTAGCCAACGCCGATCTCTCTACTCAAAAACTCAGTAAGGCCCTTGATCTCATGTTGATTTTTTTTGTTTACAACAATGTTTACCTTTAAATTTTTGACTCGATTCTTCAATAACTTAAGACCTCTAACCGATTTTTCAAAAGCGCCTTTTGATTGGCGAAACGCATCGTGAGTCTCAGCAGAGTTCCCATCTAGTGAAATTTGCACAAACTGAATTCCAGCCTCCACAATCTTATCGGCAACCTCTTGACTCAATAGGGTTCCATTGGTGAACAGACTCACAAAAATTCCTTTGGATCTGATATATTTGGCAATCTGAAACAGGTCCTTTCGAAGCAACGGCTCGCCTCCAGTCAAATCGATAGCCAGAACACCCATCCCATGAGCCGCATCAATGATATCTTTGATTTGTTCAAAGGGTAATCCCTTGTTCTGACCCGGTCCAGACTGTGAATAACAGTGCAGGCATTTCAAGTTGCAATTGACATTCAGTTCAATCTGTAACCGCTGTAAGTGATATTTTGACTTGACGACGTTCAAACTCCGTGGCGGGGAAGCATTTATTTTTTTTATGCAACTAGCAGTGTCCCCTTGCGTGAACGACCCGTCAGAATTCAAAATATATCCGACACCTTTTGCGTTGTGAAAAATAAATCGAGGAAATCCCATTATGCCACTCTCTTTGACACTACAAAAACATTCTTGTTGACCACTTGATCGACTGAAAGCCTGTTACCATAGTCATCAAACAATCCCCAAATTTTAAAGCCCTGAGAGCTCAATTGTTTCTGTAAATTATTATAGCTCCAGCGTCGCTGGTTGAACTGAAACGATTTAACTGCCTGTTGGCCGTCAGGCTTTTCTATTTCGGCTTTTAGCTCCTCTTGAGTCAGATGATTATCTATAGGCGACACCGTCCATGAAACATTTACTTTTGTCAGTGTCTGAGTTTTTTTGCTCCGCAAATTGACAGACCAACTTCTTGTTTCATCAAGATTTCCACCTTCATTCATAAAACCGAGGTGAATAAGAAGATCACCCCCCACCCTCAAATTGTTTTTTGCTTTTTCTAAAAACAAATACACCTCGTTGTTTGACAGCAGGTGTCTAAATGTGTTGTTTAGGGTTAATAGTGCATCAAAGTTTGCATTTGACTCTTTGCTTGGACTGCACATGCTGCCCACAAAATACACAGAATTTGCATGTGAGTGTTTTGCTTGTGCGTATCGAATTGCGGTTGAGTTAATATCATAAGCTAGGACTTTAAATCCGGATTCAGCCAACAGGTTTGAAAACTTACCCGTGCCACAGCCTGGGTAAATAACACGGCCCCGCTTCCCAAGAATAGCTGCCACCGCTTTCAAATACACATCGTAGTTGTGACAGAGCAATAGCTCATATAGATCGGGCTTTGAGAAAAGCTCGTGTGACGCCCATTGTTCTGAATCTAAATTTAAACCTTTCACAGACACTCCTTCAAGTTTAGGCCTAACGCAAATTAGGCCTAAATGGGCTTGTTCGATTGAATTAGTACGGCATAGTGCTCGGGGGGCAACGGCCAGCCAGTGTTGTCAGTTCAACATTGGCTTCGCCGAAATACTCGCCGTCCTTGATGAACTCAGCGACATCGCCGCCCTCTTTGATCTTAACCAGCATTTCACCATCATCCATAGCCTGGATTTCAATAGCGAATCCTGCGTCGGCTATTTGTGAAACAGTCTTTGCCAAATCTACCGTCGACACCTTGTAGATTGCTGAATCCGTTTTGGCTTCAACGACCTGACCCACGGTCAACGTAGCAAGAAATGCCAATAGCTTTTTATTTGTTTTTTTCATATTCAACTCCTTTTTGTTGATAGTAGGAGCCACATCTTGCAGTATCCGTACCACGGACAAATCCCACAAAAAAACCTGTTAGTTGAATAGATTTCATTTGAGCACCTACATGTCCGAAATGTGAGACTAAGTCTTAGAAATGAGACCGACATCAGGACCCACCAATAGCCTCCTATTTGCCGGAGGAACTGTCGTCCGAGGTCAGTTCAGACCTCAAGGTCTTCTTTTTTGACACACAGTTTTGCGAGCTTCATGACGGCCAAAATATAGAGTCCCCTTTTCTTGATTCATCAGGGTGACGAAGTGAAAAACGGGCGGCAGCCTGGAGCCCCACGAGAAATAGTGGCCCAGCGACTTCGGCTCTTCGTTTAGATTGGCTAATGAAACGAGGCGTTAGGGTGGTGGAAATCTGAGCCCCAGGCCCTTTGTCTATGTTATACAAAGGGGTCGAGGTGGCCAGTGCCCTGAAAGACTATTGAAAGCACTGGGGAATTTGTTAACTTTTGGATAATGAGTATGCAGATTGCTGTTGTAGGCATTTCTTTTGTGGTGGGGTTTTCGGCCATGTGGCTGATACGGTATTTTGTCCGCAGGAACGTGCGCCGGGTGGCGGAGCGTGAGGCCCAGGATATTTTAGAAACAGCTCAGTGGACGGCTGATCAGTTTATGGCGGAAGCCAAAAAGAATGTGGAGGAGTACGAAGAGGAAATTCGGGGGCAGGCCGAAGAAGAACTTGAATCTCGTCAGCATCAAGTGAGTCAAATTCAAGACCGCATTCAAGATCAGCAAGACGCCCTAGAGCATGATCTTAAGATTAAACAAGACCAATACTCCCAACGTAAACAAAGAGTGGATCAATACGACAAAAAAGTCAGTGATCAACAGTCTCAATATCAAATGTTGAAAGAACGCCTCCGGGAGCTGCAAAGTTCACTGAAGTCAAAACTTGAAACCAAAGCCGACACGCCGGCTGATCACCTCAAAGCGGAGCTCATTGAAAAAATTCAAAGTCAGGCCATCATTCGATCGAGCAAAATGAGTCAACAGATGGTGGATGAAGCTCAGCAGTCTGCTGAAAGGCGGGCCAAGCAGGTTTTAACTACGGCCTTGAATCGATTTGCAAGACCCTATTGCCCAGAACGAGGAACTGGTCACGTACCTTTGTCTGACGACAAACAACGATCGAATGTGATCGGCCCAGAAAGATCTCACCTCAAGGCCATCGAAATGGCGTGTGGCGTGGATCTAGTGTTTGACGAAGAACATAGCACCGTGTCGGTTTCTGGCTTTGACCCTGTTCGCCGTGAATTGGGACGTTTATCGGTGGAGCGCATTTCTCGAGAAAAGAAAATGCGCATCGAAGATATTCCAAGAATTGTTCAAAAAATTAAATCCGAATTGTTCTCAAAAATTCGCAAAGACGGAAATCAAATTGCCAAAGAGTTGGGACTCAAAGATCTGCATGCTGAGATTCGCAACATGATGGGTGCACTTCGGTATCGCTATTCTTTCACTCAGAATCAGTATTTTCATTGTGGCGAAGTGGGTTTTTTGTGTGGCTTACTTAATAGCGAACTCGGTCTGGACCAAAAAGACGGACGACGAGCGGGCATGCTTCACGACATAGGAAAATCCATGGATCACAGTCGCGATGGAGGACACGCAGTTATCGGTGCTGATTTTATCGAGCAACACGGCGAAGCAGAACATATCGTTCATGCTGTACGAGCGCACCACTATGACGAAACGCCCAGTACAGACCTGGCCCATTTGGTCATCGCGGCCGATGCCATTTCGGGAGCTCGCCCTGGAGCTCGTCGATCAACGGTGGTTTCATACGCCCAAAAAATGCAAGACTTGCAGAATATTGCCAGCAGCTTTGAAGGCGTTGTGGACGCTCATGTGGTCAGTGCCGGACGCGAAGTGAGAGTGTTTGTGGACGGACGCAAGGTTGACGATTGGGCGGCGTTGAAGCTCAGCTCAAATGTGGCCGAAAAAATTGAAAACGAGATGGCCTACCCTGGCCAAATTAAAGTCACTGTGGTGAGAGAAACTCAGGCTGTGGAGTACGCCAAATAGGACGCACCCCGAAGGATGCGATTAAACCATCATCTTTAATTGAGCCACGGCCTTCGGGACTACAGCTTCGCCCTCTCCGAGACTCTCTAGTTCAGAGAACAATTGATAAGTGGCTTCTTCATAAGAGATTCCATCATACCCATCATCATGCAACAAATAGAGCACATAGCGCACGGCCCGGTCGATGAGCTTTCCGTTATTTGGATACACCCAGGTCATGAGGTTATTGATATACCGGCCCATGCGCCCCATCACTAATGTTGAGTGAATATTTAAGTGAGTCTTTAAAAGCAGATGCTCTGTCAACGGTGCCCATCCAAGGGATAAAGGCAACTCGGCCTTGATGTCATCAAGTTCAAGCTGAATCCCCCCGCTTTCTTTTTTGATACGAAAGGGCACCTGCATTCGATCCTTAAGTCGCCTCTGCCGAGCCGGTATTCCCGACTGGCCAAAATCAAAACTGGATAGGTAACTCGGCGAGGTCATCGCATTCACTCCAGACCAGTCCAAGGGTCGCGGGGACCTATTGAGTAAACGGTGCCACGCTTCGTTTCGATCACGAGCTGTGGGCAATACTATATAGGACAACGATGGTGTTCGATTGGATAGCTCGTTTTCAAAAGGCATCAAGCTAAAAGTGGGCGCCCGCTCAGTGGTGTCAGTAAAAACCGTAATGGCGTAGTCGTGAGCCTGATACAAAACATTCTCACCCCGCAAATACAAATCTGATTCTTTTTTAATAAAATCACATAAGTATTCTACATTGGCTTGCCCTATGGCCCGCTTTGTTTGTTCCATGGTTTCACTTAAAGTAGATTCATTTTCACTCAACACGGCTAAACCCACAGCCAATTGCAGCACTGTGGAGGCTTGCATGCGCGTGCTGCCCGCCAGTGCCATTGGCCCCACGCAGAGATTTATTTTTTCTATCTTTGGATTTTCAATAACTCGACGAGAACGCTCAACGGTATTGACCAAAACCTCATCAGGATTGCAATAGAGAAAATACGGTTTATACCGAGAAATCTCAGCTGCTTTTTCGGCTGCACCAATCACGTAAGGTGTTTCTCCACCTTCAGTGGTACAAATTAAAAGGTCATTGTCTGTAAATCCCATTTGCATAAGGTGCTTGGCGCCGTACTCTGGAAAATCCTCAAAGCCTTCAATAGAGTGAACAAGAGCCACATCGCCACCCGCCATAAACGCCTGTACCCGTTCATCTCCGGGGTTTTGTTCACGCCAAAGATATTCAAGAGTCAACGACAACCGTCCGGTAGCCCCACAACCACAGAGAAAAACGCGCCCGCCAGAGGCCATGACACTAGAAACTTTTAAATGCATGTGTGATATTTCAGCTAACTTGTTTTCGACCACCTGCAACGCTTCAACATCCAGCTCTTTTAGAACCTCAACGGCGCGCTGCAGATTGGTACTGGCCCACAAAGATAGGCTTTGCGTTTTTTCATGGGGCTGCTCTGTCACAAGAGAACCCAATTTATATTTGCTCGCCTCCGATAAAAACTGATCCGCTCGCTGCCTAAAACTTAGATTTTTTGCTGCCATAGTAGAAACTCCCCAATCTACAATTGTAGGCCCAATGTTTCTTTAAACAAACAAAATGGTGACTTAAAGGCGCTTTCCCTTCATGATTGGCATTTTGTGCAAGCGACAATGCTGTTGAATGTTCGATGGATCATGACCTTGGTCGGGTCACAAGCACTCTTTAGCGTTTGTTCACACACATGTACTGACAATTCATCTTCCAGGAGACCTTTATGAACCCACGAAAAGTTGCCGTAGTTGGCGGTACCCGTATTCCATTTTCCCGGTCTATGTCAGCCTATATGGGCGTTTCTAATGAAGATCTAATGACGGCTGCCCTGCAGGGGTTGGTCGCCAAGTTTTCACTTAAGGGGATGACTCTCGGTGAAGTGTCGTTGGGTGCTGTGATGAAACACTCAAAAGACTGGAACCTCGCAAGAGAAGTGACTTTAAGTTCAGGGTTGTCTGCTCACACTCCCGCCTATGATGTTCAACAAGCCTGCGGCACAAGCCTAGAGACGTCTATTCTTGTGGCCAACAAAATAGCGTTAGGACAAATTGATGCGGGTATCGCCGGCGGCACAGACACCAATAGCGACCTTCCCATTGTGTTCAGCCAACGCTTTGCTCACACCATGCTAAAAAGTTTTAAAGCTCGATCGGCCTTGGAGAAAATGAAGGTCTTCATGAGCCTTCGCCCAAAGGATTTGATCCCCGTTGCCCCTGGTGTGGTCGAGCCTCGAACGGGTTTAAGCATGGGCCAAAGTTGTGAGAAAATGGCTCAGCAATGGAAGATCACAAGAGAAGATCAAGATCAACTGGCACTTGATAGTCACCTCAAGGCGGCAAAAGCCTATGAAGAAGGTTTTTACGATGACCTCATCACTCCGTTTCACGGATTGAGCAAAGACAACAATGTGCGAGGCGACTCCACCCAAGAAAAACTCGCCAAACTAAAACCCGCATTTGATCGAAGTGAGCGCGGCACATTGACTGCCGGCAACAGCACTCCTTTAACTGATGGCGCGTCATGCGTTTTACTGGCCTCAGAGAAGTGGGCGAAAGAACGAAGTCTTCCCATTCAAGCCTATCTGACATTTGCTCAGACGGCTGCTGTGGATTTTGTTGGAGACGAAGGGTTACTCATGGCGCCCGCCTATGCCGTTCCTAAACTATTGGATCAAGCTGGATTGAAACTTCAAGACTTTGATTTTTATGAAATTCACGAAGCCTTTGCGGCACAAGTTTTATGCACTTTAAAGGCATGGGAGTCTGCTGAATTTTGCCGAGAAAAATTGGGCCGTACAGAACCACTGGGACAAATTGATCGCTCCAAATTAAATGTTAAGGGTGGCAGCGTGGCCTTGGGTCACCCTTTTGCGGCCACGGGCACACGAATTGTGGCAAGCCTATCAAAGCTTCTTGCGCAAAAAGGCAGCGGTCGTGGACTGATTTCAATTTGCACGGCGGGCGGAATGGGTGTTACTGCGATACTGGAGCGCCCTTAAGGCGACTGCCTACCAGCACGGCTAATACAATCAATATCATTCCCAAGAAGCTTAACCATTGCACTGGCTCGTCAAAGGCCAGCCAGCCAATGGCCAACGCAAAGACAATGCCTAGATATTTAACGATAACCACATTGGATAGCGGCGCCGCCTGGTAGGCCTTTGTCATATACACTTGTGAAATCTGCGTGCATAGACCGATGGCCAACACCCAGGGCCATTCACTCCATGTGGGCGGGACCCAATAGTACAGGGTCACCGGAGTTATGAGTGGCAATGTCACTAGTGGAAAGTAAAACACCACCACAAGAGCATCTTCATAATCTTTAAGCATGCGCACAAAATTATAGGCCAAAGCTGAAAATGCGGCAGCCATCACCCCCACAACCACTTCGCCCATGCTCACGCGGGCATCAAACCCCTTCACAAACAGCACACCTAAAAACGCGAGAACCAAAGCCAACCATTGCCACTTGCTGGTTTTTTCTTTGAGCAAAAAACCAGCAAACACCAATGCAAATACTGGAGAAAGATGTTGTAAGGTGACCGCCGTCGCCAGCGGCATTTTTTGTAATGTAAAAAAGTACAAGGTTAATGCAACAGCTCCTGCCGCACCTCGTGCCAACAACAAAGGGTAGTGGTTGCCTCGCAGGCTTTTTCTGCGCCATTTTAAAATCGCTGCAGAGACTACAAAGGTGATCAAAGCCCGAAAAAATACCAATTCAAAAAAAGGAATACGCGTGAGGTGCTTCACGCTAGCATGCACGACAGCAAAAAACAGCACTGCCGTCAGCATGTAGCCGGTGGCCCGACTTTTATGAATCGTATTTACATCCAACGGATTTGAGTCTTACTTGCGACCGTATTTCTTACGGAATTTCTCTGCTCGTCCTTCAGCATCGACTACACGTTGTTGACCTGTATAGAACGGGTGAGAGTGGCTTGAGATGTCCATCTTGATTAAGGGATATTCGTTTCCGTCTTCCCATTTGATGGTGTCTTTTGCCTTCAAAGTGGACTTTGTCAAAATAGCAAAGTCACTGGAAAGATCCTTAAAAACCACTGGTCTAAATTCAGGATGGGTGTCAGTTTTCATCGCTCAGGCCCTTTTTCTCAACTTGGAGCTAAAAATAATGGGGAAATATCCCTAACAGGTCGAGCACCTTAACACCATTTTGTGGCCATAGCAATATTTAGATAGAAATTTGGTGCCGGCAAAAAAGCCAGATATTTCAGTCGGTTACCGTGGGCGAGGCTAGTACGAGAAAAAGTGAAAGGAGGGGTAGGCAATAATATCTTTTGGTTTTTCAAGGTTAAACAGGGCAATCACTTCTGTTCGTTGCCCGGTGGCCACATTGAAAACCACAAGATTGGAGTTCTCTACGATTTGGTGAAGTCCCCGTCCAGCGCCGCCTTTTTCTACATTCAACGCCCCGGCTCGACCACCATAACAGCTATCCAGATAATTGAGAATTGTTTGGCCGGTCAATGCGCCAAAGGGGTCAGACACTGAAACGGCCATCAGATTTCCGTCGCAGGCATAACGCAGCAACCCCTGTTCTTCTTTCGGCAAGTGTATCTCTTCTTGCCTGGATAGATGATTATATTTTGCTTTTCCGTTTGCATCCACTGGCGCATCGTAGATGGCATTCATCAACAGTTCTTCTAAAACCGTACGACACTTATCGCGCAATGAGGACCGCAGGCCCAATGATGTGAAGTAATCATCCGCTGCAGTAATCAAGTTTCGCCGACTTTCACTTGAAACCACCGGGTGCTCGTGAACTTCGACACCCCATGAAAGATACTTTTCGAGTCCAAAAATATCCCGGCTCATTAATTTTGACACTGTGGTTACAATATTCTTCACTGTGAATCGTCGGTCATTGGCGTCTCTGGATACCAGGTTTGGCAATGTTTTTTGCCTTTTCAAATCTGGTAAATAATTAGGAATCTCTTCAGATGTCATAAAGACACACTTTGTACTCGGGTTGCTGGCTAAAGCGGCGTCCACCAAAGACAACATAGTTCGATCTACAAATACAATGTTATAACTGTTCTCAGCCAGTTTGGCCTGGCCTTCCTTTAAGGTGCTAACAATATCGAGTTCTGCTCCGGTTCCGCCCAGGGCCAATTTTGCAACGACTTGATCTTTGCGGCTGGGTTCAGCCAAAAGGACACGGGTGTGCTCCATAGCCATTTCACTATTATAGAGGTCAGTGATTGGCTCTAGTAGGCGAGTCACTTCGTCGACTTCTTTTAGGATTTTTTGAAAACCAGGCAAGGCATGGGTGTCTGCTGTTCCCATCATACCGTTGAGTGCAACCTTCAGGGGGCGCAAGTGGTCTTCAAGTAATTCTTCAAGCTTTTTGAATGTGGACTTGCGGGTGCTATAAAGTTCTTCAATTTTATTGTGACTGGCCGTAAGGGCCGCGTTTTGCTGTTCAAGTTTTTGATAGGAGGCCAGCAATGCCTCTGTTTTTTTCTGTAAATCTTTAGTTCGCTTTTCGACCTTTTTTTCTAAAAGCTCATTGGCTTGCTCTAGTTGATCTTTTGTCACATTCAGCTCAGCCATTGTCTCTTCAAGGGCCTTTGCCTTTTGATTGGTGATTCTCAGTTTATCAATGAGAATGGTGGCAAATACGCGATAGAGAATATATTGAACCTTTTCGGCTTTGTCTGGAGTCGTGTTTAAAAATTCTTTTGAGTCAATGGTGATCATTTCCACAGGTGTTTTTGCAATAATTGTGGCTGCGACGGGCTGGTCTGTGATCACTGACATTTCGCCAATGAGGTCGCCAAGCCGACTTAAATTGGCCACTCGACCACCATCAACGAACACTTCCAAATTGCCTGACACTAGAAAGTAGAGCGTGTCGTTTTTTTCGCCTTGATGCAAAACCTCTGTACCCTCAGGCACTCGAACCACTTTCGCCACGCGCTTAAGATGAAGCAGAACATCTTCTGGAAACTCGTCAAATGAACCCAAATCCTCTATGGAAATAGAGCCATAACCTGAATTGATTTTTTTTGCGGCTGAGCCGTCTGACATAAGTAAATACCTAAGGTTAGGGTTCACTGTCTCATCGGAGATACAGTGCCCCTGCCTTAATAGTATTCACTATTCTGGACATTGAGCCAGGCGAATTGCGCCCTACTTAGCTGCAGATGGATCCCGTACATAGGGCTTGGCTGTGGTGGCCGTATAGGCATCCCAGTTAAAGTCATCCACTTGAATGGCATCCCAACGCAATTTTTCAGCTTCAAGCAACTGGGCTTTCTCTTCTTGGCTAATGACACCTTGTGTGGCGGCCATCTCCAACCATTCAGCACCTCGCCCTTTGGCTAGCTTCTTTGCCTTCACTGCTTTTCTGAGTTTTTTCTCTAAACCTTCAGCCTTTTTCACCGCGTGAAAGGCGGCTTCAATGCGGCCCATACCGGTAGAAGTATCCTCGGGCACATAAATACCAGAAGTGAATCGGTCTCGTTGATCGGTATCTGCCAACATCGATGAAACCACCGCCTGACCCAGGCTATCTTTGGGTGCAATACCTATTGTATTTAACCCCGACCACCAGCGAATGGGGCCCTTAAAAAACCAACCCAATAGGGGCACATCAAAATTATCAAAAATACCGTCGAATGACCTTTGAATTTCAGAAAACGCCACTTGCAGAGAATACTCAGCAAAGGGGCGATCTTCTTCCCGGCAACCTTCGGCTTTAAACCGTCTTAATACCGCAGTGGCAATAAACATCCACGAAAGAATATCTGCAAATCGGCCCGTTAGTTTTTCTTTCACTTTTAGTTTTCCACCCAAAAGGCCCATAGCAAAATCGGCCATGATGGCAAAACTTGCCGATGCCCACACTAACTTTTGGAAATAGCGCCCCATACCCTGCCCGTAACCCCGCGAAGCAAACATACCGCGAGTGAGACTTAACACAAATGAACGCGCCGAATTTCGAGTGACATGACCAATGTGCCCCCAAAAGGCCTTATCAAAAGCGTCGGCATTTCCGCTAATGACCGCATCCACTTCACTGAAGGCATAAGGGTGCGCTCGCAATGCCCCTTGTCCAAATACAATCAAGGTTCGAGTCAGAATATTGGCTCCCTCAACTGTCACCGCTACGGGCATCCCGAAGTAAGGAATAGACATCACGTTTCGCGGCCCCATGGAAAGCCCCTGGCCTCCGAGTACATCCATCGCATCTGTGGCTGCCCGTCGACCAAATTCAGTGGCATTATATTTTGTCATGGCCGTAACCACGGGGGGTTTCACTCCCTGATCTAATGCGCTGATCGTGTATTTTCGCAGAGCTTCAATGTAGTAAACCATACCGCCCACGCGAGACAATGGCTCTTCCACGCCTTCGAATTTGCCGATGGGCACTCCGAATTGCTTTCTGGTATTGGCATGGGCCGACAGAACTCGGTAGGCCAACTTCACACCGCCAGTACCCTGTGCGGGCAATGAAATGCCTCGCCCGGCCGCCAAGGACTCCATCAACATCGTCCAGCCCTTGCCGGCATTGGCCACACCACCAATGATGGCGTCCTCAGCTTTCACTACAACATCTTGGCCTTCTGTGGGACCGTTGTTAAATGGTAATCCCATGGGATCATGCCGGTGACCCACCCAAACTCCGGGCGTATGGGAAGGAATTAATGCACAAGTGATTCCTACATCAACGCCTTTACCAAGGATGTTTTCAGGGTCTTTTAAGCGAAAGGCCAACCCAATTAAAGTAGAAATGGGCGACAACGTGATCCAACGTTTTTGCCAATTCAGTTTAAGGTAAACTTCGCCGTCGTCCCCTTTATATAAGACTCCAGTGGACGTGATAGCTCCGGCATCGCTACCAGCCATGGGCTCAGTCAAACCAAAACAAGGGATCTCTTCACCCGTTGCCAATTTTCTTAAGTATCTATCTTTTTGAGCCTGGGTTCCATAGTGGATCAAAAGCTCTGCGGGCCCTAATGAGTTGGGCACCATAACTGTTATACCCGCGGTGATTGAATGGCTTGAAAGTTTTTGTACAACTTCTGAATTACAAAGTGCTGAAAATCCCAACCCACCGTACTCTTTGGGAATAATCATCCCTAAAAATTTCTCTTTTTTGATGTAGTCCATGGCCTCGTCAGAAAGAGTTCTCTCTTTCCAGACCTTCCAATCATCGATCAATTCGCAAAGCCGGTTCACGGGTCCATCAATGAAGGCTTGCTCCTCAACCGTAAGTTCTGGATAGGGTTCATCCATCAGTTTTTGCATATCTGGTTTTCCGGAAAACAAATCAGCTTCACGCCACACCACGCCCGCTTCTAACGCGGTTCTTTCCGTTTCAGAAATCTTTGGCATGATGGGCTTCATGGCCTTCAGCAACGCACCGGAAACCATGGATTTTCTCAGTGGTCGAACGTTAAAAATCACTGCAACGACTGCAAAAGTCAGTGTCAGCCAAAATGGTGCTGAAAAGCCCAACAGCACCGCAAAAATAGCTATGGTCCAAACCAAAAATGGCATGCCCAGGTAAGCAATGGCCACAAATGCCACCACAGCTGCTAAAACACTCCACGACACGTTTGTGCCTAATAAAAATCCACTGACCTGATCCAAAAGTTCCACGATGTCCTCCTACGGGCGGCTTTTTCTGCTTTTTTTTAACATATGTTAAAATTCGCTAAAAATTGAGTCAAAATGTGAGACAATACGAATATGTTCAACATTGGTATTGACACGTACAGGCATGCAAAAGTCCTAATGGTCGCAACACTTCTCGTCCTCGGCGCAGGAGTCAAGGCCAATGCGGACGACGCGCCACCGGTTCAAGAATGGACCTTTGGCTCGAAGCTTGATTTCTTCAAAGTTCAAAATGGCGAGTACGGACCCCAGCTGGGTAAGTCCACCGTAGACCTTGGCACTTTTTCATCATTTGCACCTTTTTTCGGCAAAGAGTTTGCCGATGCCTGTGAGGGTCTCCCCGAGAGACCGGATCTTTCGGTTCGCGCCAAGTCCTTTAATAGAACCATCAAGCGTCATTTTTATATAGAGAAAAAAATCATCAGCAACGGCACCAACTGCCTGACCCTGACCGGGGACGGGATCTATTATATCCCCCTGCATAGGAATTGGTTGTTGAAAAACCAAAAACATCAAATCAACTTAGGCGATCGATTTGTCATTCAAATGCAGGGCCGGCCGCTCCTGGATTTCAAAAAGATCGAGGGCGAATGGCGAAGTCAAGATCCGCAGTTTTCGGTGAACTGGGATTATTTCGTCAATTTTGAAAATGCGATTCAGCAGTACACCCCGGATGTTTATATTCACCCCGCAATCCTCAACGATCCTGACTCTCGAGCCCACGACAACAGTCGATTCACATTGCGAACGGCTGATAAGGAATACAAATTTTATCGAATTACAGATAAACAATGGGTCGTTCAGCGGCCTGGTACGGAATGGCTTGAAGGCACCAATGCCTGGTCTATGTTTCTTGATATGAGTTTGGCCCAATGGCGCGATAGCTATTTTGTGCAGTTAAAAACCATTCGTGATAAAGCTTTAGAATCTGACAAACGCATTGAGGCCATTTCTGAGCTGGGCTCGGCCTGGGGGCTGAGCATCAAGCATGCCATGCAAGAGTTAGTACTTGATCCTGAGGAAAACAACACAGTGAAAATACGCGCCGCTCAGACTTTGCGCCAACACCCCAGTGATGACAACATGAAGGCCCTGGTTGCCGGACTAGAGAAAACCAATAGTATTGAAGTGCAAAACTATTTAACAACGGCCTTGCGCGTGCGAAATCCAAAAGGGCCCATTATCAACGAAGACGACTCCGATGAAGAGCGACAACCAAAACTCCAAGCCTGGAAAGACTGGGCAAAATCACTGGGCGCAAAGAAATAATCGCCAAATTTTAGCCTGGTCGCTCTACGACTTTGCCAACTCGGCGTTTGCCACAACGGTGATGGCAGCCTTTTTCCCTGTGTTTTTTAAAGAATATTGGCGCTCGGGTGTAGAGGTCACACAAAGCACATTTGAACTTGGTATGGGCAACTCAGTGGCTAGTCTTTGCATTGCTGTGAGCGCACCTATATTGGGAGCCATGGCTGATGCCGGCCGCAGAAAGAAAAGATTTCTTGGATTATTCACTGCCCTTGGCGTATTAACCACAGCCGGCCTATTCTTCGCCCCGGCATCGGATTGGCAATGGGCCTTAGCTTTTTATGCCCTCGCGGCCATGGGATTTGCGGGAAGCAATATTTTTTATGACTCTCTTCTTGTCTCTGTATCGGGTCGTCAGAAGATGGATTTTGTTTCAGGCCTCGGCTATGCGCTCGGTTATCTGGGTGGCAGCCTTTTGCTGGTGGTGAATGTGCTGATGGCTACAAAACCCGAATGGTTTGGTTTTTCTTCGGCTGCCGAAGGTATCCGCTATTCATTTTTAACGGTCTCTTTGTGGTGGGCGATTTTTTCATTGCCCCTATTTTTTATGGTGCAGGAGGACGGCGCCGCATCAACGCTGTCCTATGGGCAGTTGATTGCTAAGAGCTATCGACAACTGGCCCTCACCATTCGATCGGTGGGTCAACATAAAGCCCTACTGCTTTTTCTGATTGCTTACATCTTTTATATAGATGGTGTTAATACCATGATCAAAATGGCTGTGGACTATGGTAAAGCACTGGGTTTTCCCACTGACAATCTAATCACGGCACTCCTTATCACCAACTTTGTGGCGTTTCCAGCAACGGTGGCCTTTGGATTTTTTGGCGAACGTTTTGGGGCGCGAAAAGGCATTTATCTAGCGCTGGCCATCTATATTGTCGCCACCTCGTGGGGTCACTACATGCAACAAGTGTATGAATTTTATTTTTTGGCAGGAGCCATCGGCCTTGTACAAGGAGGTATTCAGTCGCTCAGTCGATCCTACTATGCACAGATGGTTCCGGAGGGCCAAGAGGCTGAGTACTTTGGTTTCTTTAATACCGTAGGAAAATTTTCTGCCATATTCGGCCCCGTGCTTGTGGGCTATGTGAGTCAGGCCACGAACAACCCGCGATCATCAATATTAGTGATTCTCGCTTTTTTTGCTGTGGGCATTATTCTCTTAAGATTCCACTCAAAGACATTAAACCAACTCCCTGAAAAAACGCCCTAGGACCACCTGGGCCGCAGTTTTCTGGGAATCTGGTATAACCGTTGCAATCCCTTCGATAAGGTCGGACTCACCGCGTTTTGAGAAATGGATCCTATGAAATTTATTCAGCAAACGATTATTTTTGGAACACTTTTTCTACTATCATGCTCCGCATACGGATGGGGTTCTATCAAACTTGGCGACGAAAATGGAACCGTGCCAAAGGAAAAACCCTATTTTGATGTGTATGTAATCACACCTATTGAGGCTCGATGCGGAGACCTCTTAAAAGCCGATGAAAGTGGAATGGGCATTTCCTATTCTGTATATGCCGGTGAACATGTGGACGATAGCTCGTTAAAAGGGATCACGGCCAACCACCATATCGACCAGATCAAGGCCTACGTTGACCAACTGACCGCTTCACCGCCTGATCCATCGGGGGTGACAGTGGATTCGGTCAATGAAAAATTGGCGAAAATCCTCAAAGCTGGCGAATCTGAGAAAGTTTTAAAAACGGGAAAAATATTAATTTTTGAGACGATTAACGAGAAACGAACATTGATCGTGGCCACCACGGCTTTTATTGCCACAGTACGAGATCTTGACCACTCTTATGGCATAGAACTCGAAGCTCCGGAGACGGCCACCCCCCTTTATATCAATGGATCTGTCAGCCCTGAATATTTACATGAACGCCTTCTCACTCTTTCACAGGCCATTCGATTTATAGATCCTGACCGCGCCAAAGACGGCGTTAAAGATCATTACTTTTACTACACGGCTAAAAAAGGCGACGTCGGCACTGAGGTGGTTTTTGTTTTTGATAATTCTGAGGGGCACTAAAGAACGTTGGAGCTGGGGGTAGCAAATAAAAACTGTTTCATCAGAATCCATCTAGCACCTCGACGAATACCTATCTGCAAAATCAACCCCATGAACTCTATATACAAAAAAGTGGTGTCTTTTTTAAAGGCAGCTGCTTGCGGCGCCGTCAATTTCATAGAGATAACTGAAACTAAATTCAACCGATGAGAATCTGAGTGACTATTCTGAATAGAGAATCCTTACGGCCAACGATGGTCGAGCCCGATTAATAAGGCGTATACATTCAAAGACATACGTGTCGCCCAAATAATTCGGGTTACCCAAATGACTCATTTTGAGATTCTTTCGGTGCCTGTTGTTGAGGCTTGGGCTTGTCGTTCGCAGGAGCTTGTCTTGACACCGCTTTTTTTAAAAAAATTGTGGGGTTTTTAGGCCTCGTGGCTTAAAATAACATTGAACGAAAACATTGGAATTCACCGTCTATTTTGACGTGTATTTAGGTTGATTTGCCATGCTTGTGAACGTCATAAAATCTTTGAAGCTATTAATGAGGCCCGTTCTAGCAGGTGGCTTTGTTCTTTTGGTGGCTATTTTTCTTTCTGCATGCCAACTTGCAGACAACAGAATATCAGGACGAGTGCGAAATACCGCCAGCCCCTCAGCCTTTCCGTTAGCCGTGCCCGGAGTGCCGGCTTTAGTCAATCAACCTATTACGTTGGCACCCACGGGCGGTGTGCCACCCTACCAGTTTGCCATTGCCTCTGGGCCCGGGTCCGTTAACATAACGACCGGTGTCTATACACCGAATTTTTCTAACGGCGATGTGGTGATTGTTGTTACCGACAGCTTGGGCGAAACCGTAGATGTCACGTTTAAGCGGGGAGCTGCCAAAGTGACGTCAAATTCCGCCGCCCAGGGCACAGCATCGATGATTACGCCTTCGGTCGGGTCCTCTATATGTGATCATGGACTGCTATTTACCCAAGACCGAGAGAGTTTAGGGTTTGAACATTTGTATTACATGGATTTTTTTGGTTCTGAAATACGAAAGGTTTCACCGGAAACCCTGATTTCGCCGGGTACAGTTTATGAAATCGTTAGTCACAACCGGATTATTTATCAGGCAAGTATAGCGAGTAAAAGTCATCCCGTCATTTACGTCACGGACTTGAGTGATTTTTCATCAATTATCGTTTCACCTGACCTTCCAGCAGGGCGATCACTTTACCTTCAAAAAGTTTCGGATAATGGCCAAACAATTTTTTTTCGAGCTAATATCGATGATGAAGATATTAGCGATCTTTATTCTGTGCATATTGATGGCTCAACCTTAACAAATTTGTCACAAGGCATGAGTTGCAGTGCAAGTAAAGTATTGTCGAACTCTACAACGGTGATTGCCAGTTGCGCACCCTACCCCCCTGGTAATAGTAGTGAGCTCTACAGATTTGAGGCTGGTACCGCAGGCGGAGTTCGAATCAGTAACGCAGTCACTCCGCCAAATGAATACATTGACGAATTTCACCTCACCCCAGATGAGACTGCCATTGTATATACCCATAGCATGGCGGCGAGTGTCCGAGACTTGTATTCAGTAAACATTGCAGCCCCAAGCCCAGTAAAACTGAATACCAATGTTGCTGGTGTTGGCTACAGGCCAGCATCTGCAAAAATTAGCGCTGACTCCACCCAGGTGATATACTTCACAAACCCTAGTGCCCAGCCCTACATAGATGCTGCCAGTGCCATTATTGGCAGCGCTGCGAGTGAGACACTGCTGAGTAATTCCTCTGCGGGCAGCGTTTACGGCTATCTTTCTTACCTAGAAGTCGGCAACAAAATTTTCTATGCAGCCGATCAGCAGGGCGATTTTAAAATTCACTTGTATACCGCCCAGGCGGGTGTAGCCACCAGCGCTGTGAGACAAAATGACATAACAGCTGCAACCCTTTATCTGTATTTTACGCAAATCAATCCAGCGACCATAATTTATTATGACAACGGAGTTTTTAATAGCTCTACAATCGGCGTTACAGGGGGAACACCCTTAGACCCCGGCAGTACCGGGTATACGTTTCAAAACTACGGCGGCATCCAAGACCCCACAAAAGTTACACTAAAGTCAAATAGCGCCGGCGGCGGGTACCAACTTTATTTCTGGGATATTATTGCCAACTCTATCTCTGGGCCACTGAACCCACCATTTGTCTCTGGTGGAAACATTTATCATATCACGGGCCCAAAACAAGATGGTGATCTTATTTTTTATCTCGCCGATGCCCACATAGATGAGCTCTTTGAACTGTTTTGGGCCAATACATCGAGTCTCACCTATGGCCAAATCAACGACACCACCTATCAGTCCATTGCCATATTAGGTACGACAGACACGCCTAACGGCAAGTTTCTCTTTTACACGGCCGATGACGACAACGATGGCATCAAGGATGTTTTTGCCTATGGGTATTAAGGTGTATCACGACATGGTCGGCTTTTTTTATGGCCGCCCTCCTCTTGCTTGCATTTTCACAAGATTTATCGAGCTCTCATAATTCAATAAATAATAAGCTGGGTCCATCTAAATAAAGTGAGCTGAAGTGAACGCATCTAGCGGCGCTTGGTGACCAGGCCCATTTCCACACCCAGTGGCGCGAATATTTTGTTTAAGGTTGATATGGTGGGGTTGCCTCTTCCCAGTTCAAAGTCACTGATGATTTTTTTACTTACACCCACCATTTGAGCGTATTCGAGCTGGCTTTTACCTAAGACTTTTCGCAACAAAATGAGCGCTTCTGGCAGCTCCAGTTCGCCACTTTGAACACCTTGATTTAACTCTTCTCGCAATTGTTTTCTTGTGGTTTTTTTTGATTTCACAGCGAATCCAGATAAGTTTGAAAAGCAGTCATAAATTCATCATATTTTTTTGTAACAAAACTTAAGGTCTCTTTGTTTACGCCTTTTTTGTGAAGGAGATTCGGTACATTGCCGATTTTTTCGTGCAGCTCTTTAAAAAAGGCCACTACCATATTTTTTTGCACGCCCAGCTCTACCAGTTTGCCCTCAATGCTTTGAAAATTAGGAATGTGGTAAACTTCGTCCTGCCACTTAGATACCCTCGGAATCCCGCTGTCATCTAAAACCATAGGTGCAAAATCAAATAGAGGCGAAAGTTCAATACCCTTTTCTGTTTTGATAAAAGCCGTGTTTCTGCCGTGATTGTCCGTATTACCCATGACTATGTTTAAAAAATCTCTAAACACATACTCTTTCATGTCGTCCACAGGGTTTGTGGAGAATTTCTTGATCACTTCCAAATATTCTTCATTCTTTTTTGAGACTCCAAACTCGGCCACCCCCATAGCTGAAACCAAGCTTTCAAGACCAAATCTAATCACCTGCTTGCTGTCGTTTTTGCCACGATCAAAGCGCGGGATAAACAAAGTGTCTCTATCCCAGATCAAGGGACCAAAAACTCTCACCCCTAGTTCTGTGGCCACTTCATAGTAGATCTGTTCAAGTCTTAGAATTTCATAGTCTCTTTGTTTTTTTCCCCGCGGAAACTTGATTAACCAACTTTTTACAATGGATTCGTCTTTGATGGCTCCATCGCCATGCCACTTGCCGTTTTTGTCCTCTACCAACAAGAATTTTGGAGCCTCCCCTTGTGCGCCACTTGTTCCAGAAACGATCGCCCCCATATTTTCAGCGTACTCAATAAAATCAACGCCTCGACCCACAACCTCTTCATAGTCAAAACCACTGTGGCTGTTAGTTCGAGCAAAAGGATTGTCTTCTGGTTTTACTCGAATGTTTCCTGGAGGATTAATGGCGCCTTTGGCTAGCAGTTCGAAATCAGCTTCAGGTCCATCGTTAAGATTTAACCGCTTGAGCCAATTGAGTCTGGCTACACCCGTTGGAATAAGATCTAGCAAAAATGCCGGCCAATGGGGCTCTGTGATAAATCCGTAATTCAGAGGGTATCTTACACTGGCCGCATAAAGGCCGATGCTATGAAGTTGGTCGATAAACCGATCTAAATAATCCAAGCTGTATTGCAGCTGACCTTTTTCTCTGTAGCTCTTTACAGAAAAAGGCTTTGAGACCTCTACTTCAGCGAGGTCCCACCACTGTCCGTTAACAAAAATTTCTAATTCGATGGTTTTTTCCATAGACTACTTTATTATGCCAAAATTTGTGATTGAGTCAAATTTAGACTACTTAACTAGTCTATTGGTCGGCAAGCTTGGATTGAAAATTAGACCATTAAAATAGTCCAAAAATACTGTTTTTGGCGCAAATGGGCTAATTAAGTAGTCTAAAATAGCCTTTTTTAAGGAATTGACCCCATTTGCTTTTTTTCGGAAGCGCCCTAAACCGACACAATCACTTTATTACGTCCGGCCTCTTTCGCCTGATACAAGGCTGCATCCGCTTGGCGCACCAAAGACCGAGCATCTAAATCTTCCTCGCCAGGAATAGAGAGGGCCACCCCCACACTGATAGTCAGATCAATGGTGTGCTGGCCTTCACGAAAAGTATGACTTTCAACCACTTTTCGAAGGCGCTCGGCAAAGGCCACGGCCCCTTCTTCGCCGGTGTCCGTGAGTACAATTAAGTATTCATCACCGCCATAGCGAGCGGCCAAATCCACTTCTCGCATGGTGGCTGCTATCAATCGACCCATGGCTTTGAGCACGTGACTACCAAACAAATGATCATGCTCGTCATTTACTCTTTTGAAATGATCCATATCCAGCATGATTGCCGCCACTTGCGACTTTTGCCGACGGGCTCGCTTTAACTCGTAGTCAATTTTGTCATACATGGACCGCATATTAAACAGGCCGGTGAGATAATCATGATCAACCATGTCGTGCAATTTTTGATTGGCCTCTAAAAGTTCGCCATGCACCTCGTTGAGACGCAAGCTACATTCGATGCGCGCGATTAACTCTTCAAACCTAAAGGGTTTTCTAATGTAGTCATTGGCACCGGCCCGTAAGGCATCAACTACATAGTTGGTGTCGGTTCTACCGCTAACAAAAATAACGCTGACATAGTTTTTTTGACTCCGAAACTCTTTGAGCATTTGTAGCCCCGTCATTCCTGGCATGTCATTGTCTGTCACTACAAGATGGGGTTTAAAGGATTTAACCACTTCCAAGGCATCTTTGGCCCGATCCACCATTTTCGTGTGATATCCGGCTGCAGAGATGGCTTCGTTCATCAATTCCAGCAAGTTTTCATCGTCTTCAACGATGAGGATCCGAGCCGATGAAGCATCATTTGCATTTACTTTTTCAGATAGGTTCTCTTCATGTTCCACTTTGGTAGAATAACTGCCTCCCCACCAAAAAGGCAACGTCTGCTTTACTCCTTTTGACTAGGTCAGATGGACCTAGGTCTAACGCAAGGAATCTTTATTATGTCCTGGATTTTAGATCCTGTCTGAGAACGCCGAAAAGAGACTGTGGATCGCTATCTCATTTCGGGCGGACTCGCCCTACTTTTATTTGAAGTTTTCATCTTGCTGGCTGACTTGGGCATGCTGCCCACCCCTCTTTTGCCTGAAGGACAACACATATCCACGACCGGCCAGGTCATTGGAAACATCCATGTCACCCACCAACAGGTGCGACGGCGATCACAAAATTCAATGCTATGGCAAAACTCCCAACAAGGTGACCAGGTGCGCGGGTTTGATTCGGTGTTAACACTTGATGGAAGCTCTGCTCAGCTTAACCTTGATGGTAACATCAAAATCCAGCTTCATGAAAACACCCTCATTGTGGTTGAGCCTCTACCAGAAAAAGACACCGGAGAATTTCGATTGAAGTTTGCAAGGGGTGACCTGAGGTCCCGATCAAAAAGAAGTTTTCAACTTTCCACTGAAGACTGGACGCTAAAAGCCCAAGCTGGTTCTGATTTAAGTTTGCGAAGTCGCATTGACGGAAAATTAGAGCTCGAAGTGAGTAAGGGCCATGTTGCAATGGCTAATAAAACTCAACCCGAAAAATCCCAAGTTTTTCACGAGGGGCAACGAGTCACAGTCAACGAAGAGGCCGTGGAACAAACCCAATCCTTGAGTGAAGATCTCAAATGGTTGCCGCCATTAGAGAGTCGAGTTTACACTCATGCCGACTCTGCAACTGTGCATCTGACATGGTCTGGGTCGCCCAGTAAAATCCGCCATGTCTTTGCAAACAAATTGCAACCAAATATTATCGTTGGACCGCAGCACCATGAGGTCGACATGGAGTTAGCTAGAGGCACTCACCATCTGTCTCTAGAAAATGACACCGGTGTGAGTCGCACACTGACCGTTCACGTTTGGCTAGCTGAAAAACTTGTGTATTTCTCACCGCTGCCCAGGCACCGTGCCGATCTCAAATTAGAAACTCTTTTCTCGTGGAGTCCCATTAAACAAGCCGAAAGCTACCGCATCGAAATCGCCCAGGATAGTGAATTTAAAACTCTAGTTCATAGCCAAACCCAAAATGGCAATCATTACTCTTTGCGACTCACTCAAGAGGGTTTGCACTTTTGGCGCGTCATCGGTATTGATGACGAGCAATCTGCCATACCTCCTCTTTACAACAGTCGCCTGTACTCTGTTTCTAACCCATTAGACGCACCAATTCTCCGAGAGCCCGCGCAGGCCACACCAAGCCCGAAAAACGAAAACCCTCCCAAGGTAAAAAAATCTCCCCCACCCCAAAGTCGCCAGCAAATCAATCGTCTGCCTGTCTTCGCTCATTGGATATGGACGCAGATTTTACCCGTGGCCAACGCCACCTCTTCTGTTGAGGCCACGCGCTCTGTGATTTTTCGATGGGATACCGTCGCGGGAGCCGATTACTATGCCATTGAGATTTCATCCACCCCTGAGTTTTTCAACCCCGAAGTGGTGACGGAAGTTTTAGGCAATGAGTTTTTATGGCGCGGATTTAAACCGGGCATCTATTATTGGCGAGTGGCCGGGGGCGAGAAAAATGGGAGAATGGGCCTCTTTAGCCAACCCGAAAAAGTGGACCTAACAAAACCTGAAAATCTACATCTTGACGATGAACCCTCTGCACCGACGGCTCCCCCACAAAAAAGCCTTTTACCTGCAATTGCCACCGACAAACCGCCGGCCGCTGAAGCCATGTTAGTGTCACAAGAGGCGCCCCTTCAAATCCTTGGGTTTATTCGATGGCATTGGCCTCACCTCGTTTATGACTATAGGGCACCGGACAATGTAAATACAAAACTAAGCGGATTCACCTCTCCGGCTTTGACCGCGGCGGTTCAATGGCCCCTTCGAGATCAACACTTCATAGAAACTCGATTGGATTATGCTGAATTCAATTGGAAACCAACCACCCCCAGTGATTTGCCTTTTCAGTCAAATTTGGTTTCGTGGACATTCAATGGCGATTTCTTTTACCAAGATAAAACATCCTCGTGGTCTTGGGGATTGACCTTGAATCACTTACCTCTGGTTCAGAGACAGGGGTTAGAAAGTGTTCACCTCACTGACATTTGGACCTACGGAGTGGGATCACGCACCACAATAGAATTTGAAAAACCCCTTCACTCGGAACACACCTTAAGCCTCAACTACGGTCACCAGTACTGGCACCCTAGAGTAAATAACAACATCTATTACAACCTTGGCATTTGGAAGAAAACACCTTTGTACTTGGGCCTGCTGATAGATATAGACTTCTTATTCGGCCCCGATAGCTCAACGGCCTTCTTGGGACGCTCCAGCGCGTTTTTACAATGGAACTGGTAAACCTGTTTCATGTGGGTGCTTAGAGATGCAAAAGCGGATGCACATCATCCCTAAACCATGTAGTTAAACTCCATCGAGATACTTTTGTCAGCCGCACTTCGTGTACCAACCGACTGTCAAACACCACCAAACGACGCGGACTGGGGTCAAGTGACACGGACGGCCTCCCATCAGAAAGGTACAGCACGAGCTCACCGTCTTGACCATTTTTCCAATCACCCAAATACAAAACTGAACTTAAAACCCGACTGGGATTGGTCTCATGCCGATCGACGTGCTTTAAATAACGAGTACCAACAGCATAATAGGCTAAATGCGACTCGTATCTTTTTATAGGCAAATACAGGCCCCGCTTGGCAAAGGTCAAAAGCTGCTCATACAATTCTTGGCAATAGGTCAGCGCCGGATCGTCCCATTTTTCAATCCAATAGATAAGATCTCCCCGAATCTCTTTGACACGTTTTTTTTGGGCCCCTTTACCAATCTTTGCCGGAATGAATTCACCTTTTTGAAAATGGAACTTAGCGGCTTCCAGCAATGAGGCCTGAGTCTCTTTAGAAATGGCGTCATCCACTACCCAAAACTGGTTATTTTCCATACTTGAAACAAAATCTTCGAAGCGAAAATTCGGAAGGTCTATCACCACGAAAAATCAGTTTTTTGGTTAAACCCTATCTTGGCCACCATTAACTGCCCCCAACTAAGATTCACGATATCACCCTATTGAGACTAACACGTAGCTAAAAGTGGGGTGTGCATTTATTAAGGTGGCTATAATTGGTTCTTGGCCGCCAACCTGATCGACTGAAAGGGTGGGTGATCATGCCTTTTGAGATAAGAAATCGATATCCAAAAAACGAAGCGTCAACAACAACATGAGCGGAAAGATCAAAAAGAAAACCCATCCTATGGGAGGAGGCTGGTCATTGTGAATAGATCCACAACCTGTTGTAAAAGAAAAATCCTCCCGCATGTATCCATTGTAAGTGACGCTTAAGCCGCTCAGGGTCAACGGTGTGGTATCGTCCGTATTATTGACCAAAAGCCGAAACTTCATAAACCGTGTGCGCGGCACCGCATCGATGAAGCTGGAGGCCGCCTGCCAACCCGTGAATGATTCTTCGGCCGTTGATGCCGAAAATGCCAACTCAAAATCCACACTGCCATTGACTGAATTTTCTGAAACGAGAGACGCCGCGGTCACTTCAGGTTGTGTATTTAATAAATCAATGGCGCCCGATATGACCTGATAATCAACGCCCGTCTCATATTTTATTTCGCCAGGTAGATTCAACTGCGTGATGGGTGTTTCAAGGTTACCCGAGGGCACATCCTTATCTTGCACCCAGGTTCGACCATAAGATCCGCGACCACCATCACCACCATTACTGACTCCGCCGTTCCCATGGAGAGCCGATACCGAACCTAAAATGTTTATGTCTCCTGCAGCGAATAGAATTATTGAGCCACCCGCTCCACCGCCGCCACCGCCCGCTTTCAGTGTGCCCAGCGTACCACCTCCGGTGCCTCCATTGGCCAGCACCGACCCGGTGGCTGAAATGAGAATGTTCCCCCCCGAGGCTATGTATATCAATCCGCCTCCGGCTCCGCCGCCACCCCCACTTGAATGATTGGCGGGATCTCCAAGGTCGGTGAATGCACTTCCACCACCGCCGCCGGATCCACCCGACCACGGGGCAATGGCAAAACCATCGTCGCGAAACTGCGTGCCTGCAACCCCACCGGCTCCGCCCGTTGAATCATCACCCTCCACGGCGTCTTCGGCCAAACCAGCCTTTGTGTAGCCACCACCGCCGCCGCCGCCTTGGCCGCCGGTGGCCAACCCGGCTGGGCCCCACTCGCCGCCTGAAACATTCGCACCGCCCGCACTGCCTGCTGTGGGGATCACAATATCAGAACCCCCGTCGCCGCCACGAGCGCCAGCACATCGACCTTCGCCTCCGGAATTAATTTGCGTTTTATTACTTGAAATATCTTCGCCACTCTCGCCACTGCAATTAATGGTGCCTGAAATGACCACGTCACCCTGCACACGGATCACAAGTGGTGAGGCTCCCGTGGGTTGCAAAACCCAACCGGCGGCAAGATCAAAGGTTGTAAAATGCAAACTCGGAAAGGTGTCAGTATTTATGCGAATCACTTGACCTGATAAATCACCCGACTCACTAAATTGAGCGTAAGTATTTATAGAAAATTCCCCGTGGTCGCCGTCACCCACATCGACGGAAGTACTTTGAACTCCACCGCCGTCGTCCCAATCTTTCACGATAATTGGAGGATGCAGAATTTGTTGTTGTTGATTCCATACAAGTTCGGATGAACCAAAATGTTGCCGAGAAGAAAAATCTTCGGTGACCTCCAGAGCCAACACCTCATACGGAGAGGCACAAATAAACAGCAAAGCAAAAATTGCAATGGCAAAAGGTTGATAGAACTGAATGAGTTTAGCCAACCTTTTCACTGTTCTTGTCCTGTTCCCAACCCATTACCGACCATAATTTTTCTTTTAACAGATGAAGTCGAAAGGGTTTAAGAATATAGGCACTGACCTGCCACCGAGCGGCTTGCGTGACTTTAAATCTTTCCATTGAACGCTGGCTTGTGACCATGATAAATCGTAAACGCCGACGCAATGGATTTTTTCGAATGGCTTTTAATAGGGTTAAACCATCGACCTGTGGCATTTCCCAGTCAGAAAGCACCAGCTCCACTTTGAACTCTGGATCTTGCAGTAATTTTAATGCATGAGTAGAATTTCTAGCTTGAGTAATGTTTGTCATCCCCAACTCTTTAAGATAATCCACTAGCACATCCATAACCATAGCATCATCGTCAACTACCAGGATTGCCGTATCGCACTTGACCTTACCCATGTTGTCCCTCCTCAATCGCCCTCTTTGGGATGCGCATGACTATTTCTAAACCTTTTGTTTCATGATTTCTTAAAATGAATTGCCCTTGATGATCTATCTCGATGATTTCCTTACAAATGGCCAATCCAAGCCCTGTACCGTTTTTTCCTTTGGTTGTAAAAAATGGTTCAGTGGCTTTTGGAAGAATGTCTTTAGGTATCCCCGGCCCATAGTCGCGAATTCGTATTTCTGCCATGTCGCCATCATCGATGATGCTGTAGTCAATCTGACCTGACTTGTTCATTGCGTGAATGGAATTAATAGAAAGATTGACGATGGCCTGCAATATGCCAGTGGAATTAACCTCGGCCTCGACCCGGTCATTTTTGATTCTACAAACCTTCACATTGTTTGACCGAAATTGGTGCTCCAGTAGTTCAATGGCTTCATCCAAAATTTTGTGCAAAAGCTCAACTTTTTTATGGGCCTCTTCTTCGCCAGTTTCAGACAGATCCTTAAATCGGTCCAGAATATCGCCAGCACGCGTGCAGGCGTCTAAAATCTTATCCAATGCCTTTTTCATTTGCTCCGGCGGCTTACTGCGCGCCACTTCAGCCTGCCCCATAATTTGCATTAAAATATTTCCGAATTCGTGTCCTACTCCACGCGCCACTGTTGCCACAGATGTCATTCGTTCGGCATTGAGCAGACGACGTTGCGCCTCATCCATGTCTTGCTGATGAAGGCGCTTCTCTTCTCGCAAATTCCATAGACTGACAAAGTTTCTGGCCTTTTGCAGAATCTCGCCCGCGGTAAATGGTTTGTTGAGATAATCCCAATGGTCCACGCGATCTATCCCTAGAAATTGATTGATCGAATCAATGCTGCGATCATTGTAAGCCGTTACAAAAACGGCAAAGAACTTGGGGTCAATTTCTTGAACTTTTTTAAAGAGTTCATAGCCATCCATACCCTCACCCAGTTTCACATCGAAGAATCCCATGGCAAAGGGCCGCCCTTCGCCCATGGCCTTTTGCACCTCATTAAATGCCACTTCTCCGCTGTGGCATATGGTCAATTCAAACTGAAAGGGGTTTTCAAGTTGTCCGCCTGTCCCAGAAGGAGCTTTTGCAGTTTCAGACTTCTGCGCCCGTCGACTGGAGCGTGCCATCGATACAACATTGTCAGCGGAAGTGGACACTAAAATTTCTTCGTACCCGGCAGTGATCCCCGGCTCATCATCCACAATGAGAATTCGCTGATTCCAGACCCCGCCAGGCTTTCTTGCTGGAGGAGAGCTCATTGGTCGAAGAATTTTTTTGGCTGGCTGGCTCATGCAGACAACCTCTCTTCTCCAACAGTGGCAAGGGGCAAGGTGATGAGAAATACGGCACCTCGTCCCTGCACCGAAGACTCCAGTGTTAGGTCTCCTCGAAATGCGCGAGTCAATCGGCGACTTATATTCAATCCAATGCCCGTACCTTGCGACTTGGGTTTTGTTGAAAACTGCGCCTTAAATAGTTTATTTTGGTTTTCCGTAGAAATCCCGGCACCATTGTCAATCACACGAATGAACAACTGTTCCTCCGAGTTGGTCATTCTTATAATCACCTTTGGCTGCTCAGTTTTTTCCCAGATTTTTTCATCCATGCTTTGAATGGAGTTTCGTATGAGATTTGTCATAACCTGGATGAACTCGTCTTCGTCCACCATCGCCAAATTGGCCTTGGCTAGATTCTCCACAGCTATTTCAATGCCCTTTTGCTGAGCCAAGTCTTCCATAATCGCTACGGACTGTTGACACAGCGGAAACACAGGAACTTTTACCAAATCACCCTTTATCGCGCTCATCGAACGCATAGAGTTAACAATGCGGCTGATGCGCTGACTTTCTTGCAAAACAAAACCCGTATCATCCACAAGGCTTTTCATAGTACTTTCAAGATTGGCTTCAACGACCTGTAAGTTTGCGAGATCTTCTTCGAGCAAGCTTGCGCCGGTTTTTACCGTAGATTCTTGCTTCCAAGATTGCATGAGCTTTTCAATGCCGCCGGAACTGTAATCATCCCGCCATGCCGAACATATTTCAGAAAGCAATGATATCTCTGCGCTCACATCTTCTTGAAGTTTTCTGCTTACACGAACAGTGCGATTGATTATACTGGTTAGCGGATTTAAAACTTCATGGGCGGCCTGCCCGGCCACTTCACCCACGGCAGCCAGGCGAGTGCTCTTTAACAAAGCCTCTTGCGCTTCTTTTACGGCGCGATTTCTATCCTCAAGATCTTTGGTGCGATCCTTCACTTTCCTTTCAAGATCCCTATTGACTTCTTCAAGCTCTCGACGAGAACTCTCCAGATCAATAATCATCAAATTGAAAGAGTCAGCAAGGCTTGCAATTTCGTCTTGGCTTTTCACTGAGATTCGAGTGGTCAAATCTCCTTGCGAAACTTTTTTCATCCCAGCCACCAACCGCTCAATGGGCTTGGTGAGGGAGCGCGAGAACAAGATGGCCGCAAGAAACGCCAGGGTCACAACAATGGACGCAAATATCATCGACCTATAAACAAGCCTATCGACCACAGCAAAGGCTTGGGCACTTGCAATTGTTGAAAGAACAATCATCTGCCCGCCTCGCGCCCGGGCAAAGGCTCCCAAGTGCCGTTGCCCGTCTGCTGCAAGGTAATCCTGCACTCCCTTTTGCACCGGACTTTTTTGAGATATGGCTAATAGTTCAGATTGAAAGGGTCGTGCCCCCGACATAGTCTGGCTGTCTGCATGGACCAGGACTTGTCCATCGGAGGCAACAATTGCCACTTCATTTTGTTTTTCATCTTGCACCGATTGCAATAATTGATCGGCGTGTACATAAACGATCACTGCAAACTGAGCCACAGGCTGGCCCTTTTCGTTTTCTTCAATGACGTTTTTTCCAAACCCAATGAGGGGTGCCCCGTCTGGTAATGTGGCGGCCCAAACGGCTTCGCCCTTCTCCTGAAGCCGAAGGTAGGGAATGGGCCTTTTTTCTATTAACCCTTTTTTGAAAAAATCTTCGCCTAGGCCATAGGTTTTTAAAAAAGGCTGATCCACATAAAATTCTTTGTCCAAAGAGCTGAAGTCACTGCTCGCGGCCACGTAAACCATGTGCGAGTTTTTTTTCAGAAGATCTTCGATCAATGGCCGCGCCTGCCGGTGCTCCTCGCGAAAAAAGTAAGCCGTAAGGCGCGCCTTGTCTGTCACGCCCTGAAAGAGTGTGTCCACATCAGTGGCCAGGTTCGAAACAAGGCTGCGATGATAGTCGAAAACAAACTCGTTTTTGTCGGATTTGTAGATTTCAGTGGCCAGTATCAGATAAATCCCCACACAAAAAACCAATAGCACTGTGGTCACTGCCAGAAATTTATATCGAATTGAAAACCGAGGTCCTTGCTTCATCATGAATCCAAAAAAACCCGCCCTAAAATCAGGCTTAAAAAGTGTTGCTATTTATATAGAAGTATCGGCAGGAGGCTTTGGAAGACTTTAACTTCAATGGATAATTCAGCAGATCCCCTTCAATGGTCGAGGAGGCGGTGTTTCAATGGGCGTTTAAGAGTTTGACGAAGTTTTTAAAAATCTATTTTTGACAGATGGCTACACTCAACCCCGCCTGCCGCCAATGGCGAGAACTAAAATGGTATTCAGAGGCTTCTGTAGGCGGTTGAGCAAATAGATTCACTATCTCGTCTGGACTTCGGTAGGTGTTGGACGACGCCACCGAATGACCGGCAACTTCTGATTTTTTGCGGTTGGCCCGCTTCCTGAAGCCACCGACCAGGTGTCGCAGATTTAAAAAATCCCAATCAAACAAGAGCTGTGACAAACCCTGCCTTTGACGAAACTGCCCCAACATCGTGACATTTGAAAACTCTTGCTCCAGCGCTTTTTTCAATTCAACAGATCGAAAATTATTAATGTGAAATTCTGGCACCACGACGCCACTTTTTAAAACCACATCGTGATTGGGCGTAGACAGCAATAGCTTTCCCCCAGGTTTCAAAACCGACTTTAAACTGTTGAGAAACAAAGAGGTTTTTTCATGAGGAATATGCTCAATAACTTCAAAAGCTGTGATCGCGTCAAAACTCTCCCCTAGCTTCGACAGGGTAAACACATCCTGACTTTGAAAGGTAAGATTTTCACGGGTAAATACCCGCCGGGCCATTTGAAGAGATTCTTCATTGAGGTCAACCCCCACCACCTGACTGGCCGCCCCCGACAAAATGTACGTGCCATAGCCCTTGCCGCAGGCGCAGTCCAACACCCTCAGGCCCTTGACCTGTTCTGCCGCCCACCAATAACGCGCCACGTGATCAAGAAAAAATGGGGATTCTGGGTCTAAATCCAAGGAATCAGCTTCAAAAGTCTGATATTTATATGCCATGCCCTAGAGGGTATCATGGGGGTTCGGCACCGACCAGGCCAGTTCCATGGCCTTTCTCAGGTCGCTTTGTTGTATGTATTTGATTGGGCAAAAGGATTTGCAGTTTCAGGGGTTTCTTAGTATACGCCTTAAGCTTAATGAACTGGCGAATGACTAATAAGAATTGAGTAGGAAGACTTATGAAAAAACCAGGTAAAGTGGCCCGTTTTAGAATTCAACGCCGATTTGGCACAGAACTCCCAGGACTTGGAAAACCGGGCGCTCTTGATCGTCGTCCTTACCCCCCCGGAGAGAATGGCAACAAACGACGTAAGTTCTCTGATTACGCATTGCGATTGGAAGAAAAGCAAAAAATCCGCTTTCACTATGGATTAAAAGAAGAGCAACTCCGACGCTTTATTCGTAATTCAAAAAAAGGTGCTGGTGCCAACTGGGTGAATAAACTGGTGGGATTACTTGAGCGTCGCTTAGACAATTTGGTTTTTCGCTTAGGATTTGCTCCAAGCATTCGTTCGGCCCGTCAACTTGTGAGCCATGGACATGTTCTTGTTGACGGCAAGCCCGTGAACATCTCTTCGTTTGTTGTGACACCAGGGTCAAAGGTATCACTGAAAGAAAAAGCCTACGAAAACCAGATTGTTTTGCGCGCTCAACAAAATCCACGCCTTGAAGTGCCTGATTTTCTTCGCAAAGAGCAAGAAAACGGCAAAGACGTGGGTATCGTGCACGCTGTGCCTGGTGCCGAGCATGTGCCCTTTTCGTTTGATGCGGGCTTATTCACAGAATATTACGCCGCTAGAAAAGCTTAATCTCACTCTAATTACATTGGCTTCCACTAATTGGAAGCCATCCCCAGCAATTGCTGTCTAAACTCTTTTGAGATGGGCTGTTTATCGTTAATGAACAGTCCCAAAAGATTCTTACTAAATCCCGATGACATGACTTTTCCGGCCTTCGCATTGGGACCTGTTGTAACCACACTCACTTGATCCTCTAAAAATGTCACAGTCATCTTGTTGCCTTTTCGAACATTCACCATCAATCGATTGAACTCCGACAATTGGGTTTTATACACTTGGCAATCCTGTTCAATGCAATTTCCCATGAGCCCCTTTTGCCAGGCATTGACCAAACTTTCGCGATCCACACTTCGCAAAAACTCCATGACTATTTGTTTGGGGCCGCTCATTTTTACGATCTCTGCGGAGTCAGCACTTTTTTGGGGCAGATACAAACCACCCACATAGACTTTGATTGGGATTCCAAACTTATAGACCTTTCTTAAAGCCATTCCGTTTAGAACTAGATTTACTCCCGCCACTGAATCTGAGTCTGACATTTTCACACCATTAAGCTCCCCTGCCCCTGCTATGGTCGGCAAAAAAGCCCACATGAAAACTAAAATTCTAGTCATGGTATCTCCTTTCGCGAAGACAAAGTATAAAACTGAGTGTGGTGGCGCTGCCAGTTGTCTAATTTTAAGTCTGACAACGTCTCTTCTCCGATCAATGAACGACAATCGCGGCAGACCAACACGGTTTGCGCGCCCAACTCCCAGGGCCCCAACTTGAGGTAGGGCAAAGTGACTTTCCTGGCTGATTTCTGACCGTCTAGTGTACTCACCTCAACCACCGCGGCATCCTCAGGAATAGTTAGACGATTTTCAATGACGATATCTTCATCCACTAACGTGTAGGCTTCTTTCGGGGATAAAACAAAAAACCGTGGACGCCCCTGCTCTTTCAATTGCACCGGCACATAGTGATAACGACGATCCAATGAGGGCACATGATAAATGGTCTTTGCCTCATCAGATACAATGGGCTTGCTGTAGAGGCGAGCTAAAAGGTTGTTCCAATGTCCCGAGCCTTCGGGCTTGCCGCTTGTGAGTGAACCTATGAGGCTTGTCGCTTCATAGGGGCGACCGTCGTCAACAAGTTCATGAAAGAGTTCTTTAGCTGAAGATTCATACTCGGAGTTCTGCACCAGCGAGTAATAGAGCCAATCACGACCCCGGTCCAACTCACCTAGATCTCGCAAACTTTTTGCGTACCAATACATCACATCAAATCCTGAGCCCCCCAAAGAAAAATAGGCTTCAAAGTGCGGCTGTGCCTTTTCAGATTTTTCAGTTTGCACATAATTAATGGCAAGATTTGCTAGAGCCGTACGGTCCATGGGATTTTGCTCAACCAATTGAGTAAATATTTTCACTGCGCAGTCGTGCTTTTTTAAAGAATTACAAATGGCCCCGCGTTCAAGTCGATTCTCTCTGGTTTCTTGCCCTAAAAGCATTCGCCCTTGTAAGTAGGTCACTTCAAAGGCATGTGGTCCCCACAACACCAACTGCACGGCCAACACCACCAACACGAAAACAAGTCCCACTATCGCTGACCAACGGCCCACCCGCGCAAGAATCTCCATGGCGGAGTACAGTGACTGCACTTCACTCTCCATCCAACCACAAGAAAGGCACACCACAGACCCATAAGGGTTTTCATTAGAAAGTGATTTTTTGCCACATACCGGACACTGTCGCTCTAACATTTCAAAGCACCTATGCTGAGACAAAAGTCTTGTGATCTATTTTTGCATAGATTATTTGCAGAATACAGAAAATGGTGAAGGAGCCAGTGATGCAAAATGCCACCAAGCCCAATGCAAATCGTGTGGATAAATTGAGCAAACAACATCGTGTGTTTATTGAACGGCAGAATAACTGCGCTCTATGCAGCACTCAGCTTGAGATTTCAGTGGTCACCTACCTTGAAGATTACACTTTAAGAGAAGAGGCCAAGTGCCCTCACTGCAACCTAATCACCCGCGTCAAAGATCATAAAATGCATTAATTCCGTCACCATTTTGGCGGTCAAGCCGCCAAAATGCCAACGCCTCTTCACGTACAAATGGGTCGCAATATGGTCTTCATGTGCCGGGGATACAGTTTAGGCTGTGGATGATCTGTGTTTTTCATCAAACTGTCATTTTCATAGCTCGCCTCTTCTTCGGGTGAAGCCGCCCCAATAGCTGATTGGTATTCATCCTTAAGCCCTAACAGATGTGAAAACTCGTGCGTGATCAAAACGGCTCGTTCAACAAAATCAAAATCCCGGTTCACACCCCAATACACACTCTTCATGTGATATCCGGTGTTACGCCGAATGTAGACCACAAAGCTGTCTTTTTTCGGGGTGTTGTATGAATTTCTGGACGAGCCATCGAAATAAGCATGGTCAAAGGTGATCTGAAGATCAAAGCCGTAAGGAGCATAGTAATCTTGAATCCACTGGCGGGTTTGCTCCATAATGCCTCGAGCTTCTTCAAGCTCTTCAGCAGAAAAATAATGGGAATATCGAAGTTGCACAGTGGCTCGGATCACCCATATCCCGTCTTGCCGACCCAACTCATAGGCCTCGCCACTTTCGCCCGATCGGGTAAACGGGATATTGGGATCCGTAGGGCATACCGCCTGGGCCTCACCGTAGAAAAGAGCCAAATTTAAGAGAACAATTGAAACCACAGCTCGCATAGAGCCCAAAAAAGCCTTAGACGCCCCCATAATCCCCCCCAGATTCTGTAACGTGTTGATTGTTCTACAAACTTAAAGGGGCAATAAAAGTGTGTAAACCCCGTTGTTCATTGAAAATGAAAAAAGGCGCCAGGGGCGCCGTTTAGAGAAAAATTGCAAAAATGTAATTAAGCAATTTGATGTTATCGTTGATATTTTACAGCCACACTGTCGCCAGGCTGCAATGCCACACTGGAGTCAATCACTATCGCATAAGGTTTTGATCGAACCACTGAAAACAATGTTTCGCTCAAGACTTTCTTATTGAGATAAACCATCAGGTGATGCTCTTCACTGGGCTTGTCAGACAGCAAAAACTTGAAGTTGTCATTCGTCAAATAGCTAATATGAAGATTTGTTCCCACTAGCTCCATGGGCGCCGGCAAGAGGAAGTTCATACCGTCGACAGTTGTTAAGTCCATGCCTCGCACATTAAATGAATTGTCCTGCGACCTCACACGAACGGTATTTAACACAGCCTCACCTGGCCATGACACTGAAAAATTATCCGAAGCAAAGCTTGAGTACGAAACGGACACTGAGAAATCTTCCGCCCCCGGTACAATCTGCGGACAATCCAGCAACTTAATGGCGTCAGTGAATACATCATAACAAACACCTTCGGCAACCAAGGCATTGTTGAAATAAACACCTTTAATTTGGTGGAGGTCAGGCAAGGGGATAATCAATCCCTGCATCGCCTGAGGATCCGTGGCATACTTCACCCGCACTTCACTATCTGGTAGATAGGCCACCACAGAGTGGTCCACGATGACCTTATTGTCACCAGGGATAAACGTGTATACCGAAGAATCCAGCTGTGTGCTGCCAAGCCACACACTTACGTCTTCTGCTTGTAAGGCGGCCACTGTGTCTAAGCGAACCTCGAGTTTAGATGGAATACCCACCACTTGGAAACGCCATGGGCCACCCATCCAGTCGCTCACGCAAGAGGATAAACCATAAACCACTTCCGCCATACCGCCGCCTGAAACAGCAGCACACGCCCCTTGATCTACCGAATTCACCGTCACATTGATCGGTACGTGGGTGGCTGATATTTGATTTAATTGAGAGGCCTTTACAAAATTAACAATTACTTTTTTGCCCACGGAATCGATTTTGCCTAAACCTGACTCCGTCAAAGACACACTAGTGAGGGATGTAGACAAGTTATAGTCTGTGCCTTCAACTAACTCGGGACCATTTTCAATCATCACCCTTACACTTTGGGCCACCACTGGCTCTGTTGCCAAGTCTAAAGCTCCAAGCAGACTTACTTTTAACTTAATGTCATTGGCGAATTCAGCTAAATTTGAGGCCAAACTGTTTGAGAAGGCATAGGTTTTGCCGTTAGTCGCCTCAGAAATATCTCTCAACACGTTACCCGTTGGCAAATGCACCACCGAAAAGGTCATGATACCAGATGCGTTTAATTGATTGATGTACGTGGTTTTTGTGGTGTTATTAATGTCAGTACTTCCTGCATCGCCCACATTGCGTTCATCTTCATCGGTTATGGCAAACAAGAATTTTAAAGAATCCTGTCTGAAACAACTGGGTGTATGATCCGCATAAGTCTTAATCCCAAAGTAGATGGGACTTTCACCGTTGACGTTGGTCGGAATACCATCAATGAAGGTTTGAGCTTCAGCAACTACGGCATCACGAGCTGCCACATCAAGCTGTTTGTTTAAATCATAGCAGCCACTAAAGAACGGCTCTTCAGCCACCCGACCGTAAACCACCATCACCCGCAGGTTTAACTGGTCAGTTAAAGTGCTGATAAATGTACTTAACTGCGTTTTTAATTCTTGAATTTCATCCGACATGGAGCCGGAGCTATCAACAGAAATGACTATATCTACATCGGTATATCCCATCAGGGCATTTTCACCTGT